>NZ_VJYZ01000008.1 GCF_007018965.1 Paracoccus marinus | reverse complement strand
GCTTTTCCTCATTCGTCTGCTCCTTCAGGTGGGGCAGACTCTACATCAGACTGAGGGATCGCGTGGGGGGCAGGTCAGGGCCCGTGGCTTTGGCCGCCTGTCGCGCGAAATGGAACTGGCGAACACTCGTCTGGCCGCCTTCGCGCGACGCACTGGCCTCGCCCTCGGGGCCGCAGCCGCGGCGGCCACCGCCTCGCTCGGGCTGATCGTCCGCTCTACAGCCGAGAGCGCCGCCCAGATCCGTCAGTTCGCGCAGGTTGCCAATGCCACACCCGAGGCCCTGCAGCGCTGGTCGGCTGGCGCGCGGACGGTTGGCATCGAGCAGGAGAAGCTCGCCGATATCCTGAAGGACGTGAACGACCGGGTCGGGGACTTCCTGCAGACCGGTGGCGGGCCGATGGCGGATTTCTTCGAGAATGTCGCGCCCCGCGTGGGCGTGACAGCCGACCAGTTCGCCCGCCTTTCGGGGCCGGAGGCGCTGCAGCTCTACGTCGATACGCTGGAACGCGCCGGTCTCAGCCAGCAGGAGATGACCTTCTATCTCGAGGCGATGGCCTCGGACGCCACGCGCTTGATCCCCCTCCTGCGGAACGGCGGGGCCGAGATGGCCCGTCTGGGTAACCAAGTCTCGGACCTCGGGGCGATTCTGGACAGCGATGCGCTGGAAGCCTTGCGCCGCACGCAAATGGCGCTGGGTACCGTATCCCTCGTGTTCGATGGTCTCCGGAACCGCATCGCCGTGGCTGTCGCTCCAACCATCGAGGCGCTCGCCAATGCCTTCGTTGCCCTGGCCTCCGATGGCGGCATCCTCCGTTCGGCCATCGACGGGCTGATCAGCAATCTCGGGCGACTCGCTTCCTATGCCGCGACCTTCGCCGCTGTCATGGCCGGGCGCTGGGTGACCGGGCTTGCCGCCGCCGCGCTATCCGTGCGCGGCTTGTCCACCGCCTTGGTGTTCCTCCGCGGCGCCCTGATCCGCACCGGCATCGGCGCGCTGATCGTCGGTGCGGGCGAGTTGGTCTACCAGTTCTCGCAGCTGGTGGCCCGGGTCGGCGGGGTGGGCGAGGCGTTTCGCCTCCTCGGCGATCTAACCCGCGAGGTGTGGTCGCGCATCGGGCTGTCGCTCGACTCGGCCCTCGCGCGAATGGCGGCTGGATGGGAGGGGCTGAAGGCGGCCGGTCTCTCGGCCCTCGAGGGCACCATCGCAGGCGTCGTCAGCTTCGGCGACCGGACGGCCGCGATCTTTCAGGGGGCCTATGATGCGGCCGTGGCGATCTGGGGCAGTCTGCCCGGCGCCATCGGCGACTTCGCCTTTCAGGCGGCTAACGGACTGATCTCCGGCGTCGAGGCGATGCTGAACGGCGTCGTCACGCGTATCAACAGCTTCATCGGGACCCTGAACGCGGCCCTTGCGCTACTACCGGAATGGGCCACCGGCGAGGGCGGGGTACGGATCGGCATCCTTGATCCGGTGGAACTCGGCCGCATCGGCAACCCCTTCGAAGGCGCTGCGACCGCAGCCGGTGCCGCCGCCGCGGATGCCTTCTCGGCTGCGCTGTCACGCACCTATCTGGAACCGCCCGATCTTGGCCTCGGTGCCATGGCCGACGATGCCCGCGCCCGGGCCGACGTCTATCGCGAGGCGGCTGGGATGCTGGCTGACGCCGCAGGTCGGCCGCTCGCCAGCTGGCAGGCGCTGAAGGATGCCGTGACCGGCACAGGCACTGAGGCCGAGACCGCACTCGCCGAGGCGGCCGCCTCGGCCAGTGCCCTCACGGCCGGCCTGAACAACACCGCCACCGCCGCTGATGGCGCAGGCGGCGCTGCACGCGACGCGGGGGCCGCTGCAGCCGAGGGCGCGGAGACTGCCCTGACCGGCTGGCAGGCTGTCACGGCAGCGCTCGCCGACTATGCCGCCAAGGCGCGCGACCTTGGCGGCGATATCGGCAGCGCGCTGGTCGGGGCCTTCCAGAGCGCCGAGAACGCCATCGGCGACTTTGTGAAGACTGGCAAGCTCGACTTCCGCGATCTGGTCACCTCGATGATCGGCGATCTCGCGAAGCTCGCCGCCCGCCGCTTCATCCTCGGCCCCATCGCCAATGCCCTTTCCGGCGCGCTGGGCGGGGCGGGTGGGATTTTCGCGAACATCCTGCATGCGGGCGGGATGGTCGGTGCCCCTGGTCCCGGACGCATGGTCCCGGCGCTGGCCTTTGCGGGTGCCCCGCGCATGCACAACGGCGGCTGGGCCGGGCTGCGACCTGACGAGGTGCCAGCGATCCTTCAGCGCGGGGAGCGGGTGCTCTCGCGACGGGAAGCGGCAGGCTACGGCCAGGCCAGCGCCCCGACTGTCAACGTCACGATCAACGCTCGTGACGCCGAGAGCTTCCGCCAGTCCCGGACGCAGGTCGCCAGCGACATCGCCCGGGCAGTCTCTCTGGGCCGGAGGGGGATGTAATGGCATTTCACGAGGTCCGGTTTCCGGACAGCATCAGCCGCGGGGCACGCGGTGGCCCTGAACGCCGCACGCAGATCGTCGAACTGGCAAGCGGGGCCGAGGAGCGCAACGCCAGCTGGGCCAACTCGCGACGCCGCTACGACGTGGCCTACGGCATCCGCCGCGCCGACGATCTGGCGGCGGTGGTTGCCTTCTTCGAGGCCCGCAATGGCCGCCTCCATGGCTTCCGCTTCAAGGACTGGGCCGATTTCAAGTCCTGCCTGCCGTCGCAGACCCCCGTGTCAACCGATCAACCCATCGGCGCCGGCAACGGCAGTACGAACACCTTTCAGTTGGCCAAACGCTACACCTCCGGCGCGCAGTCCTGGACGCGGGCCATCACCAAGCCCGTCGCCGGAACCGTGGCCATCGCCCTGAACGGCACGCCACAAGCCTCTGGCTGGTCGGTTTCCACGACCACCGGCCTCATCACCTTCACCACCGCCCCGGCCGCGGGCGTGGCCATCACCGCAGGCTTCGAATTCGACGTCCCCGTTCGCTTCGACACCGATGTCCTCGACGTCACCCTCGACCTCGAACGCCTCGGGTCGATCACCTCGATCCCCCTCGTGGAAATCCGCACATGAAAGCCCTGAACCCTGCGCTGCAGGCGCATCTCGACGACGGCACCACGACGCTTGCTTGGTGCTGGCGCATCACCCGCGCCGATGGCGTGACCTTCGGTTTCACCGACCACGACCGGACGCTGTCGTTCGACGGGACCGAGTTCGAACCGGAAAGTGGGCTGACCGCCTCCGAGGTCCGGTCGGGATCCGATCTGTCGGTGGACGCGCAGGACGCGCAAGGCGTGCTGTCGTCGGACCGGATTACGGAGACGGACATCCTCGACGGCCGCTGGGACGCCGCAGTTGTCGAGGTCTGGCGGGTGAACTGGGCGGCGTCTGCGCAGCGCGTGCTCTTGCGCCGCGGTGCCATCGGCCAGATCCGGCGCGGGCGGTTGGCCTTCGTGGCGGAGGTGCGGAGCCTTGCCCATGTCCTCGGTCAGACGGTGGGGCGGACGTTTCAGGCCAGCTGCGATGCCGCGCTGGGCGATGCGCGCTGCGGTGTGAACCTCGAGGCCCCGGCCTTCAAGGGGAACGGCGCGGTGATCGATGTGCTGCGGGACCGCGCCTTCACCGCTTCCGGCCTCGGCCCCTTCGCGGCGGGCTGGTTTTCCTTCGGGCTGGTCGAGTGGACCAGCGGCGCGAACGCGGGGCGGCGGGTCGAAGTGCTTTCGCATGACATCGTCGATGGCGTGGCGATCCTGACCCTGCTGGAAGCGCCGGTGCGCCCGATCACGGCGGCGGATGCCTTCGTGGTACGGGCGGGCTGCGACAAGCGGATGGCGACCTGCGGCGCGAAGTTCGCCAATGTCGCGAACTTCCGGGGCTTCCCACACATCCCGGGCCAGGACGCAGTCCTTCGCTACGCCACCAAGGACGGCGGGCACGAGGGGGCGGTGCTGTGACCGTTGCCGATCCCGCCCTTGTCATCGCCGCTGCCCGATCCTGGCTCGGCACGCCCTATCACAACCAAGCCAGCCTGCGCGGAGTCGGCTGCGACTGTCTTGGCTTGGCACGGGGTGTCTGGCGCGCGGTGGTCGGGCCTGAACCGTTCCCGATCCCTCCCTACAGCCGCGACTGGGGTGAAACGGGGCCGCGCGAGGTGCTGGCCGAGGGCGCACGCCGCATGATGCCGGAGATCGCACCCGCCAGTGCGCCACCCGGCGCGCTGGTCCTGTTCCGGATGACGCCCCGCGCCATCGCCAAGCATGTAGGCATCCTCACCGGCCCCGACACCCTCCTTCACGCCTATGAACGCCTCGGCGTGATCGAGGAGCCGCTGACCCCAACTTGGCGGCGGCGCTTCGCCTTCGCCTTCCTGTTCCCGGCACGCTGACTCCATAACCCTTCGAACCCTGAGTTTCCGCAATGGCCACGCTCGTCCTTGGCGCTGTCGGTTCCGCCATCGGCGGGGCTTTTGGCGGCGCGATCCTCGGCTTTTCCGGGGCGGCCATCGGCGGCTTCATCGGATCGACCATCGGTTCGGTGGTCGACAGCTGGATCGTGTCCTCGCTGGCCCCGGCGCAGAAGATCGAGGGCCAGCGCCTCGACAGCTTGCGGATCACCTCGGCCACGGAAGGCGCGATCATCCCGCGCCTCTATGGCCGCATGCGCATCGGCGGCAACATCATCTGGGCGACCGATTTCCGCGAGGAGACCAAGACCACGACGCAGGGTGGTGGAAAGGGTGGCGGCGGCGGCCGGGTCCAGACGACCGAATACCTCTACTATGCCAGCTTCGCCGTGGCGCTCTGCGAAGGCCCGATCACCGGCATCGGCCGCATCTGGGCTGATGGCAAGCCGCTCGACATGACGGGCATTACCTGGCGCTGGTATCGAGGCGACGATACCCAGGGGGCCGACCCGTTCATCGCGGCGAAGATGGGAACGGCCAACACCCCCGCCTACCGCGGCACCGCCTATGTTGTCTTCGAGGAACTGGCGCTCTCGACCTACGGCAACCGCCTGCCGCAGCTGTCGTTCGAGGTGTTCCGACCCTTGGCCGACCCCGACACCGCCGAAGGGCTGGTCATGGCCGTGACGATGATCCCCGCCTCGGGCGAGTTCACTTATGCGACGGAGGCTGTCTGCAAGACGGTCGGGGCATCCACCACGGTGTTCGGCCAGACCACAGGTGGAACGACCTCGGCCGAGAACCTGAACGCGCTGCCCGATGAGGCCGATATCGTCGTGGCCCTCGATCGGCTTCAGGCCATGGCCCCGGCCGTCGAGAGTGTCAGTCTCGTCGTCGCCTGGTTCGGCAACGACCTGCGGGCGGGCAACTGCACCATCAAGCCCGGCGTCGAGGTGGCGACCAAGGTCACCAGCCCCAAGGTCTGGACGGTCAATGGCGTGGCACGGGCGAACGCGCATCTCGTCAGCCGAGATGCCGAGGACCGCCCGGTCTATGGCGGGACACCTGCCGACTTCGCGGTGGTGCAGGCGGTCCAAGAGATGAAGGCGCGCGGGCTGCGCGTCACCTTCTATCCTTTCCTGCTGATGGACGTCCCTCCCGGCAACACGCTGCCGAACCCCTACAGCGCGAATGCCGCCACACCGGGCCAGCCCGGCTTCCCCTGGCGCGGTCGGATCACCTGTTCCCCGGCGGCAGGCTTTGCGGGGACCGCGGACAAGACCGCCGCTGCGGCGACGCAGGTCTCCAGCTTCTTCGGCGCGGCGACCCCGGCGCAATTCGCCGTTGCGGGCGACACGGTCAGCTGGACCGGTCCCTCCGGCGACTGGGGCCTGCGCCGGATGATCCTGCACTACGCCCATCTCTGCGCGGTGGCGGGCGGCGTCGATGCCTTCCTGATCGGGACCGAGATGCGCGGGCTGACCACGATCCGCTCCAGCGCCAGCGCCTATCCTGCCGTCACCGCCTTCAAGGCGCTGGCGGCGGATGTGAAGGCAATCCTCGGTGCGGGCACCAAGGTGGGCTATGCTTCCGACTGGTCGGAGTATTATGGCCATCAGCCGGGGGACGGCAGCGGCGACGTCTATTTCCACCTCGACCCGCTCTGGTCTGATGCCAACATCGATTTCATCGGCATCGACAACTACATGCCGCTCTCCGACTGGCGCGACGGTTTCGACCATGCCGACGCCCTCGAGGGCTGGCCCGGCATCCATGACCGGGCCTACCTGCAGGCCAACATTGCCGGGGGCGAGGGCTTTGACTGGTTCTATGCCAGCGCCACAGACCGGTCGGCCCAGATCCGGACGCCGATCACGGATGGCGCTGCGGGCAAACCGTGGGTGTTCCGTTACAAGGATCTGCGCGCCTGGTGGTCGAACCTGCATTTCAACCGCCCGGGCGGGGTAGAAAGCGGAACGCCCACCGCATGGGTGCCGCAATCAAAGCCCGTCTGGTTCACTGAGCTTGGATGCCCCGCCATCGACCGGGGCACGAACCAGCCGAATGTCTTCTTCGACCCGAAGTCGTCGGAGAGCTTCACCCCGTATTTCTCGCGCGGCTGGCGCGACGACGCGATCCAGCGTGCCTATCTCGAGGCCAGTTATCTCTGGTGGGGCCAAGGTGCGAACAACCCGACGTCTTCCGTCTACGGCGGCCGGATGGTGCATGTGCCGGAATGCGCCGCATGGACCTGGGATGCGCGGCCCTATCCGTTCTTTCCGGAACTGACCGGCATCTGGACGGACGGGCCGAACTGGCGGCTTGGCCACTGGCTGACCGGGCGGCTGGGCGCGGTGTCGCTGGCGGCCCTTGTGCGCCACCTCTGCTTGCGCGCTGGGCTCGATGAGGCGTTGATCGACGTCACCGGCCTCTGGGGCGCGGTGGAGGGCTATGTGATCGGCGCGCTGGAAAGCCCGCGCGCGTCGATTTCCACCTTGGCCCGCCACTTCGGCTTCGATGCCATCGAGACCGAAGGCGTGATCCGCTTCGTGATGCGCGGCCGGGCATCGAGCCTCACCTTGACGGTGGATGATCTGGTCTCCAGCCGCGAGGGCGAGGCTTTTGAGCTGACCCGTGGCCAGGAGACTGAACTGCCGCAGGCGCTGAAGTGGCAGGTCGCACGCGCCGACGAAGATTACGATGCGGCGCTCGTCGAGGCGCGGCGAATCACTGTCGACACGACGCGCATCGCTTCCGAGTCCTTCCCCATGGCGATCCCACCCGAGGAGGCGGAACGCCGCTGCCGCCGCGCGCTGATGGAAGCCTGGATCGGCCGGGAAAGCGCCACCTTCCGCCTGCCGCCCTCGCGTCTTGCCCTCGATCCGGCCGACGTGATCCGGCTGGCACACGACGGCCGTGAGGTGGAATTCCGCCTCGTCTCGGTCGCCGATGCCGAAGCACGCGGGATCGAGGCGATGCGGCAGGACCGCGTCGCGTATGACATGCCGCCCGGCGATCCCCGCCCGGCTTCGCTTTCGAGCCCCGTCGTCTTCGGCATGCCGGAAGTGGTCATGCTGGACTTGCCGCAGATCAGCGAAGACCAGCCCGCACATCGGCCCCTGATCGCCGCCCATGCCAGCCCATGGCTTGGCGAGATCGCCGTGTTCCGCAGCGCCTCGACGGATGGCTTCAATCTGCTGACGACCTTCGGCAGTCGGGCCCGGATCGGGACACTGGCCTTCGACTTCTTTCCGGGCCCCACCTCACGCTTCGATCTCGGCAACGCGCTGGTGGTCGATCTGCTGTCGGGAACGCTGGAAAGCGTGACCGACGTCGCGCTGTTCGGCGGGGCCAATGCGGTAGCCGTCGAGACAGCGGCGGGCCTTTGGGAGATCGTCCAGGCTGGCGCGGCTGAACTGGTCGCCACCGGTCGTTATCGGCTCACCCGCCTCCTCCGCGGGCAGCGCGGGTCAGAATATTCCATGGGCAATCCCGCCCCGGCCGGGGCGCGGGTCGTGGTGCTGGACACAACGCTGGCGTCGCTGCCCATTGCCGAGGCAGACCTTGGCTTGCCGTGGAACTGGCGTGTGGGCCCGGCCGCAAGGGCGGTGAGCGATGACCGCTTTGCCGCGCTAGGGTTCACCCCGACCGGGCGGGGCCTCGTGCCTTTCGCCCCGGTCCATGTCGAACAGCCGTGGCGAACGGCCCGGAACACGGGCGATCTGACCATCCGCTGGACACGGCGGTCCCGCGCGCTGGTCGCCGATGCCTGGGAGCAGGTCGAGGTGCCGCTGGCCGAAGACGTTGAGTCCTACGACCTCCAGATCCTCGACGGCGCTGCGATAAAGCGGACGCTGACCAGCAGTACGCCCTCCGTCCTCTACACCGCTGCTCAGCAGAACGCCGATTGGGGTGCGCCGCTCGGGCCCGGCCAGACGCTGGCGATCCGCATCTTCCAGCTTTCGAACCGCCTTGGCCGCGGCACGCCCGCGTCCGTGACCCTCCAGTTCTGACGGGATTTCCCATGTCCGACACCACAACCCATCTGGGCCTGCCTTACCTACTGGCCGCCCAAGCCCAGAAGCATGTCACCCACAACGAGGCGCTGCGCCTCCTCGACGCCATGGTGCAACTTTCGGTCCTCGACCGCACTCGCACCGCGCCCCCGGCCAGCCCGGCCGACGGCAACCGGCAGCTCGTGGCCTCGGGCGCGACCGGCCTTTGGGCGGGGTGGGACCTGAACATCGCCTTCTGGGTCGACGGCGCATGGATCCGCCTCGTGCCGCGTACCGGCTGGCTGGTCTGGGTCGCAGCCGAGAGCCTGTTCCTCGTCTGGACCGGCAGCGCCTGGGAAGTGGTGGGCGAGCCACGCGACGTGTCGGATGCGGTGTTCAGCCTGGTGAACGACGCTGATCCGACGAAGAAGGCCACCTTCTCGCTGGCGGGGATCAGCGCAGGCACCACGCGCAGCTTCACACTGCCGAACACCTCGTCCGAACTGGCGATCCTCGCCGGAACGCAGACCTTCACCGGCAACAAGACCTTCTCGGGTACGCTGACCGCCTCGGGCACAGTCACCGTCTCGGCGGCCTCGGCAAGCATCGGCACGGCCACGACGACCGCCACCTATGGCATGGGCATCGGCGCCACGACCACCGGCGTGACCAAGACCGTGAACCTCGGCACTGGCGGCGTGTCCGGGTCGACGACGGTCGTGAACATCGGCTCTGCGACGGCTGGCGCGGGCGGGGCGACGGTGGTGAACACGCCCACGGTCACCTTCGCCAATGCCGTCACGCAGGTCGGCATGCCGCAGGCCAACCTGACCGCGCAGTTGCTCGGTCTCGGCGGGGCCACGGCCGACAGTTACAACCGGCTGTCGGTCAACACGCCTGCGGTGCTGCTGAACAATGCAGGCGCGGGCATCGAGACGACCGTCAACAAGGCTGCGGCCGGGAATGACGCGGCCTTCGCGTTCAAGACCGGGTTTTCGGCGCGGGCCCTGATCGGCCTCCTTGGCAATGACGATTTCAGCTTCAAGGTCAGCCCGGATGGCTCGGCCTTCTTCGACGCGATCAGAATTGACCGCACGAACGGCCAGGTGGAACTGCCGCAGCCGACCGTCCTGCCCGGCCTCAGCGCCGCGCCGACCCCGCCGCCCACAGGGAAGGCCGCCCTCTATGCGCGCAGCCGTGCCGGGGCGCCGTGGATCGACGTCATGCGCCCCTCCGGCCGAGATTTCCCCCTCCAGCCCCACTTCGGGGTGAACCGCATCGCCAACTGGTCTCCCTCCGTCAGCACCACGATCACGACCGAAGGCTTGCCGATCACCTCGGTCGGCACCGTTTCACACCCGACGCTGGCCACGACGAACCTCGCCGCCTCGATGCGGCGCTGGCGTTTGACCTCGGCGGCCGTCGTGGACTCGGTGGCCGATCAGCGTTCCGCAGGTTGGGCCTGCTGGCGTGGGAACGCGGCGGGCCTCGGCGGCTGGACCTTCGTCACGCGGATTTCGCTGACGACGCTGCAGGCGACCGGGATGGGCTTCTTCGGCCTCTACGGCTCTACCGCCGCACTGGCCACCACCCTGACGCTGGCCGCAGCCATCAACTGCATCGGCATCGGCTTCCAGCGCGGGACGCACACCCGCTGGCAACTGGTCGCGAACGACGGGACCGGCGCACCGACCCTGACCGACATGGGCGCGTCCTTCGGTATCGCCACTGGTGGCGTGCTGACGCTCTTCATCGCCGCCCCGCCGAATGGCAGCTCGGTCTGGGTGCGGGCGGTCGACGAAATGTCGGGCGCGGTCTTCGAACAGGAGATCACCGCCGACCTGCCAGCGGCCACGCAATTCCTGTCGCCGAGGCTGTTCCTGAACACCGGCGCAACCGCCGCTGCCGTCGTCTACGACTGCGCCGGTGTCTACCTCGAAACCGATTTCTGACCGACCGCAGCTCGCGGCAATGAAAGGACCACCATAAACGAACAGACCACTCTCGCCGGAGAGGTTGCGCGGGCCTTTCGGGACCACGGGATCACCGCCGCGCTGACCGCCCTGATCGGTGGCACCATGGCCTTGATCGCGGCGATCACGCGCAAGGCCTTCACCAATGAGGCCCTGCTGGACCGCCTCGACCGGGAACTCATCACCGAACGCGACCGGACTGACAAGCAGCGCAGCGAAGATCGCAAGGTCGATGGCGACCGCCTCGACCGGATCGAGACCGACATCCGCTCGATGCGCGACATGCTCTTCGACGCCTTCCAGCGCGGCCGATCCGACTGACCGCCTGGCGACCACACCACGACGACCACATCCCCCGCCCATGAGGCGGGTTTTTTCATCTGGAGGATCCACCATGCCGACCCTGACCTACCCCCACTGGCGCGATGTGCCAGCTACTGCCTGGCGCTGGCCGAACTTCTCGGCCGCCGAGATCGCCTGCCGCGGCACCGGCGCGATCAAGATCAACACCGAAGCAATGGACAAGCTGCAGGCCCTGCGCGACCGGCTGGGCAAGCCGCTGATCATCCGCTCGGCCTATCGCAGCCCGGAACACAACCGCGCCGTCGGCGGGGCCCCGGCCTCGAAACACATGCAGGGTACCGCCTTCGACATCGCCATGTCGAACCACGACCCAGCAGCCTTCGAGGCGGCCGCGAGGGCGGTGGGCTTCCTGGGGTTCGGATACTATCCGCGCTCCGGCTTCATGCACATCGACCTCGGGCCTGCCCGGTCCTGGGGCGATCCCTTTCCGGCCCGTCTTGTGCCCTTCGCGCCGGAACTGACGCCTGCGCGCGAAGTGCTGTCTGAAAGCCGCACCCTGCGCGGTGGCGGCGCGGCGGGCGCTGCAACTGTCGGTGCGGCTGGGCTCGAAGTGCTGCAGGACGTTCTTGCCGAAACGCAGACCACGATCCAGCCGCTGGTCCCCTACCTCGACACCCTGCGCTGGGTGCTGATTGCCATCGCGCTGATCGGCATCGCCGTCACGATCCACGCCCGACTCGACGACTGGAAGCGAGGCCAGCGGTGATCAGCTGGCTTCTGACCCATGGCCCGGCGCGAAAAGCGCTGGGCCTGATCCTCACCGCCGCAGCGATCCTGCTGTTCCTGCTGAACCTGCGCCGCGCCGGTGAACGCGCTGGGCGCGCCGCCGAACGGCTTGATGCCAGAGAGAGAAACGATGCCATCCACCGCCAGATGCTCGACGCCGCCGCCCGCCGCCCTCATGATCGCGGTGCTCTGGCTGAGCGCTTGCGCGATGGGCGGTTCTGACCTTCGCGCCCTTTGCCCACCTGTGGTCGATTACACGACAGCCGATCAGGCGCAGGCCGCCGACGAGGTCGAAGCATTGCCGGAAGGGGCTGTCATCGCCAAGATGCTCAGTGACTATGCTGTATTGCGTGATCAGGCGCGGGCATGCCGGTAGGGATGGAAAGCCATCTGTCGGTGATCACACTCGACACCGCACACAAAACTCTGAATAGTTACCAAAAAGCATGATGGGGGAAGGGGTTATGTATGCCGAGAATGACTTTCAGTTGCTGGAAGCCCGCACTGCCGATGTCCGTGTTGAGATTCCATGGCGACGCAAGGACCGCCCCTATATCAATCCCCATGCCGTATTCAGCCGAATACCCCACGCCGATGGCGAACAACACGAACATCTTACGGCCGTCATTGGCAAGAACGGTACCGGCAAATCCCATCTCCTGAGCGCCATCGTTCAGACTTTCCTGCGCCTCCAGGAACTGCAGCAGGGCACGCGAAAAGAGATTAAAGGCGGTCTTCCATTGGACCTGCTGGTCTATCGTGTGGACGGGCATGATTGCACGATCAAACAGAGGGGGCATCGTTCTATCAGTATCCGAGTCAACGATCGCGAAGTTGGTCCTGAAGACCTTCCTTTGCCCAAACGCATCGTCGCGCTCACCATCAGCCCGTTCGACAAGTTCCCGCTGCCCCGCACGATCCCGCGATCCGTGGTGCAGGTTGATGCCACATCATCGATGTATCACTATCTCGGATTGCGTGACAATTTCGGGAAAGCTTCGATCCGGACACTCCTGTTCCGCTCCTTAAGCAGCCTGTTTGATACGACAGACAATAGCGCCCTCCGGCGGAGCAACATCGGTGCTGTGTTCGAATTCCTCGGCATGCGACCGATGATAAACGTCATCTACCGCTTCAGGGAAAGATCGCTACTCCTAGAGATCGCGGGCGGGCTCGACCCCTACAACCCTGATGCGACGTCCTATACGCAGAGGCGTCTTCCCGAAAACATCGTTCGAAGCGAGATCCCTGCAGAAACCCTTCGAGGGCTAGCAAAGCTCGCGTTCGACAAGGCTGACCTGAACCGGATCGAAACGCGTGCAGACCTAGAATCGGGGTTTCAAGACCCGCTGTTTCTTGAGTTGCAGCCGCTGCGCCGCGCAGGTTTCCTGAGTGTATCTGGCGTTGGCGTTGAGCTAAAAGATGGCGGCCCGACAGACCTGCTTCAGGCAAGCTCCGGTCAGTTAAGCATGGTCTCTGCGCTTATCGCGCTCGCGTCGGTCATCGAGAACGGCAGTCTCGTGCTCATCGACGAGCCAGAACTTAGCCTGCATCCGGAGTGGCAGGTGAAGTACATTGATCTGCTGCTGCGCACTTTCGCCCGCTACAATGGCTGTCATTTCGTGGTCGCTACTCACTCGCCGATGGTGATCTCCGAGTTGCCTGTGCACGCCGAAGTGATCTCGCTCGATCAGGAAAAGCTTCCATCCACCAAAGAACTGCAAGGACAGTCGGCCGACTATCTCCTCGCCGAAGTGTTCGGGGCGCCGACAACAAACAACCTCTACGTCAGGGACCGCATCGTCACTGCGCTACGCATGATCGCAAATGGGGATGTGAATTCTAAGGCGTTTGGAGAAGCGCTTGCTGACCTACGCAAATTCGCGACCGAGCTGGAGCCAAGTGATCCTGCAGCTGAGCTGATCAGAAACGTTGAAGAAGCTGCGCGGGACGCAGGGACTGAGGCGAAGTCATGAATCCCGTTCAGTACGGCGCTCCGTGCCAGGCATTGGTCGATTCGTTCAATGCACGTGAACCGGAGCAAAAGGACCACAAGTACTGGAACGATCCTAGCGTCGACTTAGTCCGTGCGGAGATCAAGGACCACTACATCGCGGAACAGAACCGGCGGTGCTGCTATTGCAACCGCGAGTATCCGACGAACAACAAGGCGGTCTGGGATGGTGAACACATCATAGCCAAGAGTCTTGCGCCGCACTTCATGTTTGAACCACGTAATCTGGCGGCCTCATGCAAGGACTGCAATATTGCTAAGGGCGAAGATGAAGTCCGCGTCAATCCTAATCGGAAGGCATTCCCCGATCAGTCACAGCAATACATCATCGTCCACCCGCACTTTGACGACTACAATGACCATATTCGGTGGTATGGCGATGTCGTAAGGCCGCTATCAGCGAAAGGTGGCCAGCTCGTTGGAAAGTGCAAGCTTTGGCGCTTTGGAGTTGCCAAGGCTGGTGTCGAAGTGTCTCCGCCGAATCCTCTGGTGGACGGAATGATCGGCGTCATGATGGATCCACAGGCAGACCCTTTGACCAAGGCAGTCGCTATCGAAGGTTATAAGGCATATGTGAGAGAGCGGGCCCAGAAGGCGCCAGACTAGCCGCAAACGTCGAATTCGACCATTCCACTGCGGGAACACTTCGCTTGATCCGGAGCGAGCCTTGCCGCTTGGACCATGACTTTGCCACTTAGGCCACGATGGTGACGGTATGGATTAGCGATGCCCAGAATGATTTGCTAACGTTCAATGTGGAGGAGAACGGTGCCCATGAGAGCATTAGCGATGTACGATCGGGACTCAATCCCGCGCGACACAGGGCGGGCGGAGCGGGAATCGTTTGATCGCCTGAAGGCTGAGTTGACCCACGCCTTCGCAGCGCCTGAGGAAAGCTATCTTCCGTTGACGGCAGCCGAGGTCATAGCCCGGAACCGAGGCTGACGACGAGGCCATTCGCGTCCTGGAGGCCTCATCGATGCGGCTTAACGAGTTCTACCCCAACACAGGCGACCGTTCGGGCATCGAGCAGGCGGATCGGTAAATCACCGACCTCTTCGCGGCGTTCGGCCAGATTGAAAGCCATGGCGTCGCATCACGGCCCATCCCGGCCGAGTTCGGGGTCGAGGGCTTCTACTTCCGGCACGCGCATCATTTCGTGTACTGGAGGCGTCTGTCGAACGGGGACGTCGGAATCGTGCCGATCCTGCACGAGCGAATGCACCAGATGGACCGGTTTCGGGAGGATCTTCCGAAGTGACGGATGGCACCGACGACGATTATCCGCAGCTTCGAAGGGGGCCTCGCAAAACGTTGACCAGGTGTTGACAAGAATTTCAAAAGCAAAAACCCGACGGTTTACGTCGGGTTCTAAGCATATGATATCTTTCAGGATTTTGGTTGCGGGGGCAGGATTTGAACCTGCGGCCTTCAGGTTATGAGCCTGACGAGCTACCGGGCTGCTCTACCCCGC
>NZ_VJYZ01000007.1 GCF_007018965.1 Paracoccus marinus | reverse complement strand
GCTGGTCTCCATTGCAGATACCAGCTTGAATCACGATCACCGCGCCCGGTGAACCCCTTTTGTCAACACGCCCTAGCGCGCGCCGCCCTCGTTTTCAAAATGGAGTGTGCGCATGAGTATGCTATCTGCATCGGTATCCAGAGGAGGGCGTACCTCGAGGCTGACAAACAGTGAAGCTGGTCGACCATTTTCATTTTGAAGCTTTGGGGCGACGCTTAGCCGCACGTCAAATCCGTGCGAAACCCACTTGGCTAATTCGTCCTCGAAGTTGCGGTAAGCACCCATGTTCAAGTTTGCGTTCTGCGGAAACAGATTGCGCAGCCCCCCGGCATCGCTGAACCGTCGCGCGAGGTAATGACCGCCCTGATCGCCGTCGTTGCCTCTTGCGGCCGCCTCCCGTTGTAGACTTTTCTCTGCCGCAGACCGGTCCACGCCGGTCCAGTACTCTCGGATCGTGGCGCTCACCACGGATAGATCACCTCGATCGTCCAGCACGAACTCCACCTCGGTCTGCCCGTGACCGGTGCGCGTTCCGCTCGCATTCCCCTCCAGCCGCTCCGTAAAATGCGCCGTGGCGGGATCGTAGGTCAGTTTCGCCTTGTCCGCGTCCAGCCGGCGCAGGTGCGGCTTGTCTCCGCCCGCGACCCAGGTGTAGCCGTTCGGCGCCTCCGGCCAGCCCAGTTGCGCGGCCTGGTTCTTGCCGCGGGCGGCGTCCGCGATCGCGCCGCTGCCCGTGGTTTCCCACGAGGCAAGGCGGGCCTGCTGCCCCTCAAGCGCACTGTCGATCTCGTGCTGGCGCAGTTCCAGCGGGATGCGTTCCTGCGGGGACAGGTTGCGCCGGCCGAGCGCGGCGCTGACGTCGGCCGCCTCGCGCTGGATCTTGGCGATCTCGATGCCCGCTTCCCAGGCCTCGGACCCGACCGGCGGCCTGTTCCCCGACAGAAGGCGCGACAGCCGGTCGGTCAGCCCGCCCGCCGCAGAGATCTTTTGCGCGGCGATGTCGTGGCGGGCCGCGGTGGGCCGGTCGGGGGGCACGGTGCCCCCGTACTCGATCCGCACGTCCGTCGTCCGCCCGTCCGGGCCGACGCCGTAGCGCACGGCGACCTCGCCGGGCAGCATCCCGGGGTTCGGCGTCATCGGATAGCCGGTGCCCGTCTCGAGGCGGCGCGCCATCGTCGCCATATCGCCGATGTCGGTCGCGGCATGGCCGCCCACGCGGCTCGTGCCCACCGTCATCCCGCCCCAGAAGGCGATGCCCACCAGTGCGCCAGCCCTTTCGCGGCCGGACATCCTGTCCCAGTTCTGCCACGTCTGCACACCGGCATCCGCCACGGCCGCGCCGTCGGCCGCGGTCGCGGCCACCTGCAGACCGGCGGTCGCGCGGGCGGCCCCGGGCGCCTGACCCGCCACCCCCTTCATGGCCATGCCCGCCCTGGCGGCCGCCCCGACCGACAGCGTGCTTGCGGCGAGGTTCAGCATGGCGCTGCGCACCTGCGGGTCGGACATGTCGCCAAGATCGTGCCCGTGGGTCGCGAGGTCGTAAGCCGATTGTGCGGCTCGCGCCGCCCCCCAGCCACCCGCGGCGCTCATTGCGGGCGCGATGAGCGGGGCGGCGCTGCCCCCCGACCCCACGACCGCGACCACCACGCCCACCCCCAACACAGCCAGCGCGGCATAATCCAGCGTTTGGCCGAAAGCCTCGGCGAAGCTGTCGACGACACCGGGGGTGTTCGTCGTCTTGAGGGTGGCGTTGCCGAGGTCCAGCCCCTCGGCATAGGTCATCTTGCCCTTCGGCAGCTTGTTGGTTTCCTCCCAGTGCCGGACGCTGCGGTACTGGTCGCCGTTGTGATCGACGAATTTCGGCCCGTCCGCCGTCTCGACCCGGAAAAGCGGCACGGTCACCGCGCCTTCCTTGTCGCTGGTGATGGTGATCGGGACGATCGTCACCTGCGCCTGATCGCCGCCGAGATCGCGGATGCTGGATGCGACCACGTCGATCGGCTTGTTGTCGCCGCCCGCGGAAAAAAGCGGCTGGTCGAGCCCTTTGGCGAGGAACTCGGGGCCGGGGTTTTCGGGCAGCAGGTCCGGCTGGCGTCCCATCGCCAGGGCGACGGTCGAGCGCAGGGCCTCGCCGCCGAGCGTCCGGGGTTCGGTGCCGCGGGCCAGATACGGCTGGTTTGCGGCCCGGGCGTAGGCCTGCGAGATCGCCTCGCTTTCCCAGCCATCGGCGAACCGATTGCAGGCGAGGCCGCGGGCGTTCCCTTCGGCGACCTGGTTCATCGCCCAGATCCGCTGCTCTTGCGGGATGTTCTGGTCGAACAGCATTGCGCGGGTGCCGCTGTCCCGAAGGGCCGCGTCGATGTTGCCCGCGATCAGGCCGCGGGCCGCGTCGTCCTGAAGACTGTTGCCCGGACGGCGCGCATGCGCGACCGCGTCGGCCATCGACTGCCGCAGCTGGTCGCGCGCGGCGAAACGCCCGTCCTCCATCACCAGCATCAACGTGGTCAGCCGTTCCTGGGTCGCGGCAGGAACGGCGCCGGGCTCGGCGAGCGTGGCCCAGACCTTTGCCCGAACGGCGATCGGCATGTGCTGGGTCCGGCCGGCGATCCGCGCTTCGTTCCCCTCGGCGCTTTGCAGCACCGTCCTGGCATCCGCCTCGAGCGCGGTGTCGAGCATCCGGTCGGTCGCGTCAGTGTATGCCTTGGCATGCAGGGAGGGCTCTCCATGCCCTGCGGGTCCCGCATCCTGCAACGGCGGTGCCGCGAGCGCACGCACGAGTTCCCGGCGCGCAGAAGGGTTCTCACCCAGCTGGGCCAGCGCATCCTCGGCCTGCTTCGCGCTGGTGAACGGGTCCGACCCGAGCCACGCAGCAACCGACTGCCGGGCAAGATAGTCGCGTTCCCCGGCATCGAGCTTGCCCAGCTCGCTTTCGCCACCCAGCGCCCGCCCGACGCTGCGACCCCCGCCCGGCGCCCAGATGCTGTGCCGCGGCTTTAAGGCATTGTCCTTGATGAACCCGTCGATCTGCGCCTTGCGATCCGCCGTGAGCTGCGTGCCGACCGCCGAGGCGCGGGCGGGCGGCGGCTCGACCGGTGCGGCCGCGGCGTTGGCGGGCGGCTCGGTCTGCGGGGCTGCCGGGGTCCGCGCAGGCTCGGGCGCCTGCTGTTTCGGCACGGGGGCTGCGTTCGCCGCCGCCATGCGCTGGCTGGCATCCTGTGCGGCGCGGCTGGTAGCCCCGGAATCGGCCTTGGACGGTGCAATCATCGAGTTCGGTCCTGAAAAGAATGGCTGCTGAAATGCTTCTCTTCGAGGGGTAGGAGGGGTTTGTAACGGAAAGACGACAGTGAGGGCGTATGGTCGATGTGCCGGCGGGTTCCCGCCAGAGGGCCGGTGGACCGGGCGAACACCGTCGATCCACCAGCGCCAGGGTCAGCTGGCGGCCGGCATCCGCGATCCCCGAGCGCGCGCGTTCCTCGACGCCTTGCCGATCCGGGCCGCGCCCGCCAAGGTGCCACGCGTACCAACCGACGAGCCATTCATGCGAACTCGCCTTGCCCGGACCACACGGACGCTTGCCCTCCTTGCAGCCACGGTGGCCGCCTTGTCCGGCTGCGGTGTCTTCAGGCGGCACACCGAGCTCGACTGCATGGAACGCGCCATGTACTTCGAATCCAACCGCTCCAGCCGGGACGGCATGGTCGCGGTCGGCAGCGTGGTGATGAACCGGGCGGCCTCGGGCCGGTACCCGCGCACGGTCTGCGGCGTGGTGTCGCAAAAGAACCAGTTCGCGCCGGGGGTGATGACGCGCCGGATGGACGCGCGCTCTGCCCCGATGGTCCGCGAGGCGGCGGTCGCCGTCCTGCGCGGCGAGCGTCATCCGCTGATCGGCAACGCCCAGTTCTTCCACGCCGCCAGTTACCGGGCACGCTACGACAACATGCACTACGTCCTGACCACCGGCGGCAATGCCTTTTACGAGCGACGCCGGCCCGAGCTTGTCACCCAGCCCGTCCCGCGCCCGACGATCGAAGGGCTGACCCGGCGGTCGCGGTGAGCGGGGGGACAGGCGGGCGAGTACCCCACGGTGTCAACGTCAACTTTGGCTTGGATGTAGACCCAACGGAACCACATCACCGGGCGCTTTATGCGGTGATCAAACCGTCAGCGGCGATGGATGAAAGTGGCGGAGAGGGTGGGATTCGAACCCACGGAACCCGTGAAGGCTCAACGGTTTTCGAGACCGCCCCGTTCGACCACTCCGGCACCTCTCCGCGCTTTGGTGTGGTGAGCGGGGGGTTTAGAGAGGTGGGGGTTGAAGCGCAAGAGGGGATGAACGAGAATCTGGTTCGGGATCAGCGGAAGGCGCGGCGATGACAGGACGGGCGGATCGACCGCGAACGATCGCTGGCGCGGCCGGGATGGCGGGGGGCTTGCCCGGTGCGCGACGGGGCTGGTCCGGGCTGAGGATGGCGCGGATCGGGCTGATCGTGGTCTTTGCCGCGCTGCCCATGGCGGCTCTTGCCCAGGGTGCGCCTGAGCCGGGCACGCAGGCGCTTCAGGACGGCACCATGAGCGCGGACCTGGTGCGGCAGGTCCTGCATCTCGACCGGCTCGACGCGCTGATCGTCGTCGAGATCGAGGCGGAGGTGCGGGCCGATGCCGAAGCCGATCCGACGGGGCGAACCTACGACGAGCAGCTGTTGAAGGCGGCCGAGGGCAGTCTGTCGGCCGAGCGGATCGGGGCGCTGGTCGCGCGCGATCTTGGCGCGCAGATGGAACCCCTTGATCCGGCCGCGATCGCGCCTGCGATTGCGTTCCACGCATCCGATCTGGGGCAGCGGGTCGCCGCGCGGTCGCTTGCGGCGCGCGCGGTCATGGCGAAGCAGGGGGGGATCGATGCCGCGCTGGCGTCCTTTGACGCGGCCGCCTCGCGCGCGGACCCGCGGGTCGATGCGGTGCGGCGGCTGGTCGAGGCGCAGGGCGCGGTGGACGCCGCCGTCGCCTATGCGATGAACAACACGCTGGCGCTGATGGCCGGCATGGACAGCGCGGTTCCGGGCAGCGTCGACCCGGAAGCCGACCGGATCGACAAGATCGCGGGGCAGGAATCGTCGGTGCGGGCGGGACAGACGGGGACGACCGAGGCCCTGATGTTCCTGGCCCTCGCGCCCCTGTCCGATGCCGAGATGGAAACGCTGATCCGGCAGGCCGGAACACCCGCCTCGCGGCGGCTGGACGCAATGCTGCAGCAAAGCTACAGCGCGGCGATGCAGACGATCATGTACGAGATGGGCGGCAAGCTGGCCCTCGCGCTTCGCGACGTGAGCCTGTAGGGCATGGCGTCCATCATCCTGATCGGCCCCCTGGCCGACCCGCGGCTGCGCGACGCGCTGGGGTTGAGCCACGGGCAGCGCGTCATCGTCGCGGGGATGCTCACGGGCGGGCGGTGGTCGGGGATCCGCGCAGGCGGATGGCCGCGGCTTGCGCCGGGTGAGGGGCGACTGGACGGGGTGCGGGTCGAGGACTCCGCCATACTGCGACGCTACGCGGCGGTAATGGGGCTGTCGGCCGTTTCGTGGCATGGGGAAACGGTGCTAGGTGTCACGGATGACGCCGGGCCGCGCGACGACGTTCCAGATGACTGGCGCGACGGCTGGCAGGCCGAGCTGGCCGTGGAAATCGCGCGCCACGTCGCGTCCCGGCCCGCCCACCGCATGGCCGGGGAGATCGCGGCAAGGCTGCCGATGATCGCGGGCTGGTGCGCGTCGCGCCTGCGCGGGCGCTTGATGCCGGCGCGCGTCGACGGCATGGATTATCGCAGCCTTGCCGTGAACGAACCCTACGCTGCGTGGTTCGCGATGGAGGAACATGATTTCCAGCCCTGCCGGCACGAGGGCGGCTGGGCCGCGCCGGTCCACCGCGGCGTCTTCGTCTCGGGCGACGCGGCGGTGGTGCTGCCGTGGGACCCGGTGCGCGACCGGGTGCTGGTGGTCGAGCAGTTCCGCGCCGGCCCCGCCGCGCGCCTCGACCCCGATCCGTTCGTCCTTGAACCCATCGCCGGCCGCATCGACGCGGGCGAGGGGCCGGAGGAGACGATGCTGCGCGAGGCGGTCGAGGAGGCGGGGATCACCATCGACACGCTCATTCCCGCGCCGCACCACTATCCGACGCCGGGCATCGCCGCCGAATACATCTATGCCTATGTGGGCATCGCCGACCTGCCCGACGGCTGCGCGGGCATCGGCGGGCTGGCCGAGGAAGGCGAGGATATCCGCGGCATCCTGATGGATCGGGCCGAGCTGACGCGGGCGGCGCTGTCGGGCCGGATCGTGAACGGACCGCTTCTGATCCTCGCACTGTGGCTCGACCGGGGCGCGACGGACCTGCGCGCCGAACATGTCCACCGCATGACCGGTGATCCGATCGGCGCGTGAACCGTGCGCAACGCGGACGCAGCGGGGCAGGGACCCGCGCACGCGGTTGTGGCCGGACCCTTCGCGTTGCTAAACCGTTGAGGACACGAGACCGCGAAAGGGCCGACCATGCGTATCTGCTCAGATCTTGCCGCCGCCGTCGGCCATACGCCGCTGATCCGGCTTCGCCGCGCGTCCGAGCTGACGGGGTGCGAGATCCTGGGCAAGGCCGAGTTCATGAACCCCGGCCAGTCGGTCAAGGACCGCGCGGCGCTCTACATCATCCGCGACGCGGTCGCGCGGGGCGAGCTGAAGCCCGGCGGCCTAATCGTCGAGGGGACGGCGGGCAATACCGGGATCGGGCTGGCGCTCGTCGGCAACTCGATGGGGTTCCGGTCGGTGATCGTGATCCCGGAAACCCAGAGCCAGGAAAAGAAGGACATGCTGCGCCTTGCCGGGGCGGAGCTCGTGCAGGTCGCGGCGGCACCCTACAAGGACCCCAACAACTACATCCGCTATTCGGGCCGCCTGGCCGAAAAGCTGGCCGCGACCGAGGACGGCGGCGCGATCTGGGCCAACCAGTTCGACAACACCGCGAACCGGCAGGCACATATCGAAGGCACCGCGGTCGAGATCTGGGAACAAACCGGCGGCAATCTGGACGGGTTTATCTGCTCGGTCGGCACCGGCGGCACGTTCGCGGGCTGCGCGATGGCGCTGCAACCGCGCGGGGTGAAGGTCGGGCTGGCCGACCCGGACGGATCGGCGCTGCACAGCTTCTATGCCGACGGCGCGCTCGCGTCGTCGGGAAACTCGATCACCGAGGGCATCGGGCAGGGGCGGATCACCGCGAACCTGGAAGGTGTCACCCCCGATTTCAGCTGCCGCATCCCGGACAGCGAGGCGCTGCCGGTGCTTTATGACCTGCTGGAACACGAGGGGCTGTGCCTTGGCGGCTCGTCGGGCGTGAACGTGGCCGGTGCGATCCGGCTCGCGCGGCACATGGGGCCGGGGCACACCATCGTCACCGTGCTGTGCGACTATGGCACCCGCTACCAGACAAAGCTGTGGAATCCCGAGTTCCTGCGCGAGCGGAACCTGCCCGTTCCGCGCTGGCTCGACCCCGCGCAGGCCGACATGTCGGCCCGCATCCCGGACGTTACCGAAGGCTGAACCCATGACCCTGACCACCCTGCGGGCCGCGCTGGTCGCGTGCCTGGCCATCCTTTTCATGCAGGTCGGGGCTCCGATCGCGCCCATCGGTGCCGCGTTGGCCCAGGAAGCGCCGGCAGATGCCCCCGATTACGCGCTGTGGGACCGGCAGGCGAGCCAGATCGAGGAGCTGGTCGGCGCGGGCAACGCCAACGGCCAGCAACTCGACTCGCTGCGCCAGCAGGTGGTGGACTGGCGCGAGCGGTTCCTGTCGGTCCAGAACGTCAACGAGCCCCGCATCAACACCGTCCGCGACCAGATCGCGGCCCTGGGCCCGGTCCCGGCCGAGGGCGAGACCGAGGCGCCGGACCTTGCCAGCAGGCGGGCCGAGCTGAACGCCGCGCTGTCGGAATTGCAGGCCCCGGGGTTGCAGGCGGTCGAGGCGGCGAGCCGCGCGAACGGCATCATCCAGTCGATCGACACGCTTCAGCGGGAACGCCAGACATCGGCGCTGATGCAGCTGTCGCCGTCGCCCCTGCTGCCGGGCAGCTGGGCCGCCGCGACCCGCGACACGGTGACGTTGGCGAGGGGCCTCGGCGGCGAGATGTCGGACCGGCTGGAGGCCGCCACCGCCGCCGACTGGCGCGACCGCGCGCCGGGCGTCGCGGGCTACGTCATCGCGGCGCTTCTGCTGCTGATCTATGGCTGGCGCTGGATTTCTCATTTACCGTCGCGGCTGTCGGCGAGCGCGGGCGACTATTCGCGCGACGCGGTCATGTTCCTCGCCTCGCTGGGCCAGATCGCGGTGCCCACCCTGGGCGTCTGGCTTGCGGTGCGCGCGGCCGACCTGACGGGGCTTTTCGGCGACTGGGGGCGGCCGATCCTGATGGCGCTGCCCGCCGCGGCCTTCGCATTTTTCGGCGGGCGCTGGCTGTCGGGGCTGTTCTTCGCGCCGCAGGCGCATGGGCCGATCCAGATGCCGGACGAGGCGCGCGCCCGCGCCCGCCTGAACGCCGACCTGCTGGTCGGTGTCGTGGCGATCCACCTGATCGTGTTCCGCGCGCTGGTGCCGGTTCGCCCGTGGGGGCCGCCCACGGCTGGAACCAGCGTCCCGATGGAGTTCGCGCCCGCGAGCGCGGGCGTCTGGCACGCGCCCCTGATCGTGCTGGCGGCGCTGCTGCTGTTCCGGCTGGGATACACGCTGAGAAAGGCGCTGCGCTACGACGGCAGCGACCAGCCCGCGTACCGCGTGCGGATGGTGTCGATCGCGGGCAACGTGGTGCGACCCGCGGCGGTGATGGTCGTGCTGCTGGCGCTCATCGGCTACAACAGCATGGCCAACGGCATCCTGTGGCCGATGATCTACAGCCTCGCGCTGCTTGGCCTGCTGATCGTGTTGCAGGAGTTCATTGTCGACCTGTATGCGATGCTGGCCCGCGACCAGCGCAAGGGGCAGCAGGCGCTGGCCCCGGTCCTGATCGGGTTCGCGCTGGTGATCGCCTCGATCCCGGTCTTCGCGCTGATCTGGGGGGCGCGGGTGTCGGACCTGGCCGAAGGCTGGACGCGGCTCAGGCAGGGGGTTTCGCTCGGCGGCGTGCGGCTGTCGCCCGGCGCCATCGTCACCTTCCTTGCGGTGTTCGTCGTGGGCTACGGGATCACCCGGTTCATTCAGGGCGCGTTCCGCACGTCCATCCTGCCACGCACGCGGATCGACGCGGGCGGGCAGAACGCGATCGTGTCGGGCCTGGGCTACATCGGCGTGATGCTGGCGTCGGTGCTGGCGATCACGGCAGCGGGGATCGACCTGTCGAACCTCGCCATCGTCGCCGGTGCGCTGTCGGTGGGCATCGGCTTCGGGATGCAGAACATCGTGTCGAACTTCGTCAGCGGGATCATCCTGCTGATCGAACGGCCGATCGCACTTGGCGACTGGATCCGCGTCGGCACCGCCGAGGGCTACGTGCGCCGCATCTCGGTCCGCTCGACCCAGATCCAGACCTTTGACCGCACCAACATCATCGTCCCGAACTCGGACCTGATCTCGCAGCCGGTGACGAACTGGACCCGCGGCAGCCTGCAGGGCCGCGTCATCGTGCCGGTGACGGTCGCCTATGGCAGCGATACGCGGAAGGTGACGCAGATCCTGACCGAGATCGCCGAGGACCAGCCGATCGTGCTGATCAACCCGCCGCCATCGGTATTCTTCACGGGCTTCGGTGCGGACGGGCTGAACTTCGAGATCAGGGCGATCATCTCGGACGTGAACCAGGGCTTGGGCGTCCAGACCGAAATCCGCCACCAGATCATCGACCGCTTCGAGCGCGACGAGATCGTGATCCCCTACACCCACCGCGACGTCACCATCCGCAACGTCGAGGAACTGACGAAGCTTGCCGATCCGCTGGCCGCGTCGCGCGGCCCGGCGCAGGGCGCTGCCCGGCCGAACGCGGCACCGGCCGCGACCGGCGCGCTTCCGGTGGACCGGGGCGAGGATCCTGACACGCTCGACCCCCGGATCGCGCGGGCATCGTCGAGCGGGCTTGAGGATGCGCCCGGCGATGGCGACGGTGACGGTGACGGGGACGGGGACGGCGGCCGGGGCTGAGGGACCGAGGCGGCGCATCAACCGACCGGGCAGGGGTTGCGCCGGGCAGCGCGCGCGTCGAGTATCCGGCGAACAAACCTGTCAGGACGCATCATGGCCGACGGCATCACCCGCCTGAACCCGTCCACCCTGCCCGACGTCGGGGCGGTCGGATATTCGCAGATCACGGTCGTCGACCCGGGCCGGATGGCCTATGTCTCGGGCCAGGTCGCGCAAAGCGCCGACGGATCGCCCGTTCCCGGTGACCTCGACGGGCAGATGCGCGTGGTGGTGCGGAACGCGCGGGCGTCGCTCGACGCGCTGGGGGCCACGCCGCACGACATCGCGATCGTCCGCTGCTTCGTCACCGACCTCACGCCCGAACGGCTGGAGGTGCTGATGCCGCATCTGCATGACTTCTTCGACGGCGCGCAGCCGTCGCTCACCGGCGTCGGGGTCGCCGCGCTGGCCGGGCCGGCCTTTCAGGTCGAGCTTGAACTGACGGTGCGCGTGCCGGGCTGACGCCCGACCGGACGCAAGACGCCGGGCGCACGATGCGGCCCGGCGTCGATTGCTTCACCATGTCGGCGCGGGGAAGGCGCCTTACTCCCCCGCCGGTGCGTCGCCTTCCGGCGGCAAAGCCTGGTCTTCCACCAGCACGCCGTTGTCCGCGGCACCTTCGGCCACTCGCGCAACCGACACGACCACCTCGTCGCGCCCGGTGTTGAACACCCGCACCCCGCCCGCCGTGCGCGAGCGGAAGCTGATCCCGTCGACCGGCACCCGGATCGACTGCCCGGTCGAGGTCGCGAGCATGATCTGGTCGTCCAGCGTCACCGCGAAGGATGCGACCAGCTGGCCGCCGCGCATGGCCCGGTCCATCGCCATCACGCCAAGCCCGCCGCGCCCGCGCACCGGATAGTCGTGCGCCGACGACAGCTTGCCCGCGCCGCGTTCGGTCACGGTCAGGATCAGGTCCTCGTGCGCGCTCATCTCGGCATAGCGGTCCTGCGACAGCGCGGCCTCGGCCACGTCTTCGTCCTCGTCGGGCTCGGCCCCGTCGTCCAGCGCCCCTTCGACGGCGCGGCGCATCTTGATATAGGCCGCCCGTTCGCCCGGCGACGCCTCGAAGTGGCGGATGACCGACATGCTGACCACGTGGTCGCCTTTGGCCAGGCGGATGCCGCGCACCCCGGTCGAATCGCGGCCCTTGAAGATGCGGACATGCGTGGTCGGGAAGCGGATCGCCCGGCCCATCGCGGTGACCAGCATCACGTCGTCATCCTCGTCCGCGATGCGGGCGTCGACCAGGCTCACCCCGTCGGGCAGCTTCATGGCGATCTTGCCGTTCGACTTCACGTTGGTGAAATCCGACAGCGCGTTCCGCCGCACGTCCCCGTCCGAGGTCGCGAACACGATCTGCAGGCTGTCCCATTCGTCCTCGGGCACGTCCACCGGCATCAGCGCGGCGATTGAGGTGCCGCCGTCGATCGGCAGGATGTTGACCAGCGCCTTGCCCTTGGCGGTGCGCCCGCCCAGGGGCAGCCGCCAGGTCTTGAGCCGATAGACCATGCCGTCGGTGGTGAAGAACAGCAGTTCTGTATGGGTGTTGGCGACGAACAGGGTCGTCACCACGTCGTCGTCCTTGGTTGCCATCGACGACAGGCCCTTGCCGCCCCGGCGCTGGCTGCGGAACTCGACCAGCGGGGTGCGCTTGATGTAGCCGCCCGAGGTGATGGTCACCACCATGTCCTCGCGCTCGATCAGGTCCTCGTCGTCCATGTCGCCGGACCACTCGGTGATCTCGGTGCGGCGCGGGACGGCGAAAAGCTGTTTCACCTCGCGCAGCTCGTCCGCGATGATGCCCATGATCCGCTCGCGCGAGGCGAGGATGGCGAGGTAGTCGCGGATCGCGTCGGCAAGCGCGCGCAGCTCGTCCGTGACTTCCTGCACGCCAAGCGCGGTCAGGCGCTGCAGGCGCAGTTCCAGGATCGCGCGCGCCTGCGCCTCGGACAGGTTGTAGGTGCCGTCGTCGTTCACCGGGTGCTGGGGATCGTCGATCAGCTTGAGGTATTCGAGGATCTGGGCCGCGGGCCAGCGCCGTTCCATCAGCCGTTCGCGCGCGTCCGCCGGATCGGCCGAGGCGCGGATCGTGGCCACGACCTCGTCCACGTTGGTCACGGCCACGGCAAGGCCGCACAGGATGTGGCTGCGCTCGCGCGCGCGGCGCAGCTCGAACGCGGTGCGCCGGGCGACGACTTCTTCGCGGAAGGTGATGAAGTTCGTCAGGAACCCGCGCAGGGTCAGCTGTTCGGGGCGGCCGCCGTTCAGCGCCAGCATGTTGGCGCCGAAGCTCGTCTGCATGGGCGTGAAGCGGTAAAGCTGGTTCAGTACCACGTCGGGCGTGGCGTCGCGGCGCAGTTCGATCACCAGCCGCACGCCGTGGCGGTTGGATTCGTCCTGGACGTGGCTGATCCCCTCGATCTTCTTTTCCTTGGCCAGTTCCGCGATCCGCTCGACCAGCGTCGCCTTGTTGACCTGGTAGGGGACGTCGTCCAGCACGATGGCCTGGCGGTTGTTGCGGATATCCTCGACCCGGGTGCGGGCGCGCACGATGATCGACCCCCGCCCTTCGAGATAGGCTTTCCGCGCGCCCGAACGGCCAAGGATGATGCCGCCGGTCGGGAAGTCGGGGCCGGGAATGATCTCGAGCAGCCGCTCGGTCGACAGGTCCGGGTCGGCGATCAGTTCCAGCGTGGCGTCGATGACCTCGCCCAGGTTGTGGGGCGGGATGTTCGTGGCCATGCCGACGGCGATGCCGCCCGCGCCGTTGACGAGCATGTTGGGGAACCGCGCCGGCAGCACGGTCGGCTCGCGGTCCTTGCCGTCGTAGTTGTCCTGGAACTCGACCGTGTCCTTGTCGATGTCGGCCAGCATCCAGTTCGCGGCCTTGGCCATCCGCGCTTCAGTATAGCGCATGGCCGCGGGCGGATCGCCGTCCATCGAGCCGAAGTTGCCCTGCCCGTCAAGGAGCGGCAGCGACATGGAAAAGTCCTGCGCCATCCGCACCAGCGCGTCGTAGATCGAGGCGTCGCCGTGCGGGTGGTATTTCCCCATCACGTCGCCGACCGGGCGCGCGGACTTGCGATAGGACTTGTCGAAGGTGTTCCCGGTTTCGTTCATCGCGAACAGGATCCGGCGGTGAACCGGCTTCAGCCCGTCGCGCAGGTCCGGGATTGCGCGGCTGACGATCACCGACATCGCGTAGTCGAGATAGGCGGTCTTCATCTCGGCCGCGATGTCGATCACCGGCCCGTCATGGGGCATCACGCTGCGGCTCGCAGGCTCGCCCGACCCGGCAGCGGCGGGGCTGTCGGGGGTATCGTCTTCGGGCATGTCGTCAGGGGTGTCGGTGGGATCGGCCAAGGGGCTGCGCCTCTATATCTTGTTGGCGCATGGTCTATCACCCACCGGAGATGGGTTCAACAGGAACGGCCTTCCGGGCGATCGCCCGCGCAACGAATTCAGCGGCTTGCCGCCAGTCGCGGCCGCCGAAGAGACAGGGCCCACAGGACCGACAGCGCGGCCGAGCAGACGGCGTTCCAGCCCGCCATCGACAGACCCAGGAACACGAAGGACGGCTGGTCGCAGCGCACGACCTGCGCCTCGCTCAGCCGCGTCATCAGCTCGGCGGTGGACATGGTGGCGATGTCGCCCATGCCGCCGGTGCAGGCCATGGGGCCTTCCCACCACTGCCACTCGACGCCGACGTGGAAGATTGCGAACGCAGTTGCCGCCAGCGCCGCCAGCAGGCCCACTGCGGACAGCGCCTTTCGCCAGCCGAACGCCAGCACCGCGACACCCACGACGGCGGCCGCCAGATGCGGCCAGCGCTGCAGGATGCACAGCTCGCACGGCGCATAGCCCGCCGCTTGGAACGCAAACGCACCCGCCAGCAGCAGCGCCGATCCAAGGCTCGCGACAAGCGCCAGCCTCCGCGCGGTCAGGCGTTCCAGCATCGACCCGTTCCTATTCCGGCTTCCACGTCACGACGCGGTACAGGTAATACGCGACGATCGCGACCACCACGACCTTCGACACCGGGTCGATCACATCGGCGACACGGCTGTACTGGCTTTCCAAAAGCAGCCCCGCCCCGGCCAGAAGCAGCGTCCACAGAAAGCTGCCCGCCGCCGAAAAGGCGAGAAAGCGCCCCAGCGGCATGCGCGCGATGCCCGCGGGAACCGAGATCAGGGTCCGCACCGCCGGCACCATCCGGCCGAAGAACACGGCCGCGCCGCCGTGGCGCGCGAACCAGCCCTGCGCGGTGTCGATGTCGGACGGCGAGACCGTGAGCCAGCGCCCGTGCCGCCCGGCCCACCGCTTCAGCCGCTCGGACCCCAGCGATCGCCCCAGCCAGAACCACAGCGTGGTGCCCGCCATCGACCCCAGCGTGCCCGCGATCAGCGCCGGCACGAAGGACAGCGCGCCTGTCCCGCACAGATAGCCCGCAAGCGGCATGATCACCTCGGACGGGATCGGCGGTAACACGTTTTCCAGCAGCATCAGCGCGAAGATGCCGGGATAGCCCCAGCCCTCGATCACCGACAGGACCCAGTCGAACATGCGCCATCCCCTCGCGTCAGCCGGACCACGGCGCGGCGCGGTCCCCGCCTGCGTGGATCGACCGCCTTGCGGGGCGCGTCAACCCCACGTAGCCTTTGCGGCGACAGGGTTGACCCGCGCGCGCCCCGCTTGCACGGGCGCGCCGGGACCATCGCACGGCAGATCGAAGGAACGGCAGCATGGAATGGCGCGGACGTCGCGGTAGCAGCAACATCGAGGACAGGCGCGGCATGGGCGTCGGCGGGGCAGGGGGCCTGGGCGTCGTCGGCACCATCGTCGTCCTGGCAGTCGGCTATTTCTTCGGCGTGGATATCACCCCGGTGGTCCAGCAGACGCAAAGCATGCAGCCCGGCGAGGAGCGCGAGCTGAGCCACGCCGAACAGGAAATCGGCCAGTTCGTGTCGGTGGTGCTGGCCGACACCGAGGAAGTGTGGGCCGAGGTGCTGCCCGCGCAGGGCAATACCCAGTACCAGAACCCGACGCTGGTGATGTTCTCGGGCGCGGTCCAGTCCGCCTGCGGCAGCGCGTCGGCCGCGATGGGGCCGTTCTACTGCCCCAACGACCAGCGCCTGTACGTGGACACGACCTTCTTCGACATGATGGATCAGCAGATGGGCGCGGGCGGTGACTTCGCCGCCGCCTACGTCATCGCGCACGAGGTGGGCCACCACGTCCAGAACCAGCTGGGCATCCTGCCCAAGGTCAACCAGCTCCGCTCGCGGGCGAGCGAGGTCGACTCGAACCGGATCTCGGTCATGACCGAGCTGCAGGCCGACTGCTTCGCCGGGATCTGGGCGCGGCAGGCGCAGGACCGTTTCGGCAGCATCGAGCCGGGCGACATCGACGAGGCGGTGAACGCCGCCCGCGCGGTCGGCGACGACATGCTGCAGAAGGGCGCGGGCCGGACGCCGATGCCCGACAGCTTCACCCACGGCTCGGCCGCCGAACGCAGCGAATGGCTGACGCGCGGGATGGAAAGCGGCCAGCTGTCCCAATGCGACACCTTCGCGGGCACGGGGCTTTGAGCCTGTAAGGCGGGATCAGCCCGCGCGTCCGGCCAGTCGTCGACAGTCTTGGCCGGGCGCGCGCGGTGCCGTCGCGGGTCAGCGCATCGGGCGCTGCGGGCGGACGCGTTCCTGCGTGGCCCAGTCGGGCCACCAGCCGAAATGCTCGGCCGTCGCGATCGCGATCGCCAGCACGATCACCGCGACCACCAGCTTCACCCGGCCCTCGGACGGCGGGTTGCGGACCCAGCGCGCCGCGCGCACCAACCAGTTCATGTTGTGAAGCCCTTCATCCCGCTGATAGATTCCGCGGCAGCCCGTGCCGCCGAACGCCCCAGGAAACAGCCCTTTGCCCCATCACGCCGAAACCCGGAACCTGCCCTACACCGCCCAGCAGATGTACGATCTGGTGGCCGATGTCGAACGCTATCCCGAGTTCCTGCCGTGGAACAGCGCCGCCCGGATCCGGTCGCGCCAGCCGCTGCCGGGCGGTGCGGAGGGTGCCCAGGGCGCCGAGGGCGCCGAGGTGATCGAGGCCGACCTTGTCATCAGCTTCAAGGTCTTTCGGGAACGCTTCGGCAGCCGCGTGACCCTGTATCCGGCCCAAAAGCGGATCGACACCGACTATCTCGACGGCCCGTTCCGGCATCTGCACAGCGGCTGGACCTTTGCCGACCGGGCCGAGGGCGGCTGCAGCGTTGCGTTCTTCGTGGATTTCGAGTTCCGCAACCCGATCCTCGGCCGGGTGATCGGGGTCGTCTTTACCGAGGCGATGCACCGCGTCGTGCGCGCGTTCGAGGACCGGGCGGCGAAGCTTTACGGGCAGGGGGGCCGCTAGCAAGCCCCCGTCAGTGCCGCGCGCCCTCCCACAAGGCCGTCTCGTCCGCCAGCGCCTCGCGCAGGCGACGTTCCAGCGCGGGATCAAGCGAGGTGTCTGCCTCGGGCGAGACGTTCATCCGCGGTGGCGCGATCCTGCGCCCCAGCCGTCCGGACAGGAAGGCAAGGCAGGCGTCCATCCCTTCGTAGCGGAACAGGTGATCGACCGGCTCGCGGCCGGGCAGGGGATCCACGAACCAGGACTGCCGCCCGATCCGGGCGTAGGCGGGCTGGTCCGGCGCAAGATAGCCTTCGATGAACTGCCCGAAGGTCACGCGCGCGGTGCTGTCGGCGCGGCCGATCACCTCGTCGCGGGCGTTGTAGCGGTACCAGCTGCGCAGCCTGTCAACAGGCTCGCGCAGCACCGCCACCGTCTCGAAGCGGGGCGCGCCCGCGCGGTCCAGCACCGGGGCCAGGAACCGCTGGAACGCGCGCAGCTCGATATGCTTGAGGCCGGGATGCCCGGTCAGCACTGCCTGCGCGTGCGGCCGCAGCGCCGTTTCCAGCGCGGTCGTGCCGGTCTTGGGGACCGACAATAGGACCAGTCGGGCGTCGAGGAAGGCCAGCATCGCGGGTGATCTTTCGGCTGCGGACAGCGGCGGGTATTGCCCCTGATCGCGTGGAAGCACAAGACGCGGATAGGCAGGCAAAAAGGGGCCGGCGTGGCGCTGACGACGTTCGACAGGATCATCGCGGACCGGGGGTCAACTTACGCGGTCTCTGGCGGGCCGGTCGGATCGGCCGCCGACATCGACGCGGCGCTTGCCGAATTGCGGCGGGTCAAACGCTTCGCCCGCGCGACCCACAACAGCTGGGCCGCGCGGATCGCTAGCGAGAGCATGAAAAACGACGACGGTGAGGCGGGCGCGGGCGCGATCATCCTGCGAATGCTGGAAAGCGAGGGGCTGGACGGCCATCTGATCGTCGTCACGCGCTGGTATGGCGGCAAGCACCTGGGCGGCGACCGCTTCCGCCACGTGATCGGCGCGGTGCGGCATTACCTGGCGGCGCGGGTGCAGGGCAACTGAACGGGCCTTTGCCAAAGCGGATAACCAGTATCAGATTGGCGCGGCATCAGCTTGATCTTGAACATTATCTGGCAAGCATCGACGCAATGCCCGACACGTCGTAACCGGCGGCCGCGGCAGTCCCGATGATTTCTTGGGCCGGCCGCTCGCCGGACTGCGACAGGGCCCAAAGCACCGTCGAGCGATTGCCGCTGCGGCAATAGGCCATTGCCGGCCCTTCGGCCGCCGCCGCCTTGAAGTCGCGGACCATGTCCGCCGTCACCCGGCCCGGATGGAACGGAATGTGGTGATAGGCCATGCCCGCGTCCGTCGCCGCCTGCCGCATGGCTTCGGAATCCTCGTCCGCGCCGACCTCGTCGTCGGGGCGGTTGTTGATGAGGACGCGGAACCCCGCGCGGGCCAGTTCCTGGACATCGGACGGGTGGATCTGCGGCGAGACGGAAAGTGCGGGCGTGAGTTGGCGCAGGTCCATGAAATCTCCTATCGGTCGGCCACAGGATCGCCCGCGAAGGCGATGGGATCAAGCGCCGCTGTCTCTGCGATCAGCGCGGGAAGCGTCGAGAAGTCGTCGAACCCGGCGTGGTGCGGCAGCAAGTTCGTCGGGCCGTGGCGGTAGCCGCCGGTGAACAGCAGCAGCGGCACGCCCGCGTTCCGGGCGCAGTTCGCGTCGAACGCGCTGTCCCCGACAAAGACCGCGCGGGGGTCGCGCGGGTCGCCGCCAAGCGCCTCGATCGCGGCCAGCAGCGGTGCGGGATCGGGTTTCTTCACCGCCAGGCTGTCACCGCTGATCACCGCGCCGAACAGCCGCGTCAGGTCGAAATGATCCAGAACCGCGCGCGTCGCGATCGCCGGCTTGTTCGTGCAGATGCCCAGCGGATGGCCGCGTCCGGCCAGCACCGACAGCGCGTCGGCGACGCCGTCGAACAACCGCGTCAGCTGCGTCGCGTGATGATAGCGCGACATGAACGCCGCCAGCAGCCGCGACCGTTCGGCCGGATCGATCCCCAGTTCGGCCGCGATCTGCGCCCACAGCATCTCGACGCCCCCGCCGATGAAGCTGCGGACGCGGTCCAGCGGCAGCGTCCGCAAGCGAGCCTCGCGCAGCGTGGCGTTGACGGAGGCATGAATGTCGGGTGCGCTATCGACGAGCGTGCCGTCCAGATCGAAGATGACGGGAAGGCGATTTTGCGGTGCAGGCATCATGGCTCCGTCGTTCGAGTGCTTGCCCACGCTTGCCACATCTCGCGGGTAAAGGCACGCCGCGGATCGCATCCGAGCATTACATAATACTGATTATCAACATTACCGATCCACGATCCGCCTCGCGACCCGGATGCCGCGCCGCGCACGCCGCATCCCCTTGTGACCCCTCGCGCGCCTGCTTACATCACCTCAGGCCGATGACGAAGGACCGACCGCCATGCCGATGGAAGCACAGGATATCGAGGGGATGATCCGCGCCGCGTTCCCCGCGGCCACGATCACCATCACCGACCTTGCCGGAGACGGTAATCACTACGCCGCCGAAGTCATCGACGAAAGTTTCCGCGGCCAGAACCGCGTCCAGCAGCAGCGCGCGGTCTATGCCGCGCTCAGGGGCCAGATGGACGGGCCCGCCGGTGCGCTTCACGCGCTGGCGCTGACCACCAAGGCGCCCGACTGACCCCCCTTCCCCGAAAGGACGTATCATGAGCGACGAGTCGCGCACGCAGATCCAGGAAATCATCGACTGCAACGAGGTCGTGCTGTTCATGAAAGGCACGAAGGACGTTCCGCAATGCGGCTTTTCAAGCCGCGTCGCCAGCGTCCTCAACTACATGGGCGTCGCCTTCCAGGATGTGAACGTGCTGTCTGACGAACAGATCCGCCAGGGGATCAAGGATTTCTCGGACTGGCCGACGATCCCGCAGCTTTACGTCAAGGGCGAGTTCGTCGGCGGCGCCGACATCGTGACCGAGATGACGCTGTCGGGCGAACTCGACCAGCTTTTCGACAAGTCGGGCGTGACCTACGACAAGGAAGCGGCCGAACGGATCCGTCAGGCCAACGGCTGACCCCGTGCCATCACGCTGACACGAGAAAGGGCCGCGTTACGCGGCCCTTTTGCTGTCGTTCGGATATGATCCGTCAGTAGTAATCGTCGCTGTCGTAATCGTCGTCGTACCCGTCGTTGGACAGGTCCCGGCGGTCGAAATCATCGTCCTCGTAGTCGTCGTAGTCGTAGTCGTCCTGATGACGCCACGACTGCACGCGGGAAGCGATCGCCACACCGGCCGCAAAGACGGCCAGCAGCGGCGTGATCGTCGCCGCGTTGCTCGACTTGACCGAGTCGAGCGTTTCCTGCGCCTCGGTGAAGAAGCGCGGGGTCAGGCCGACGCGCGAGGCCGCGTTGCTGGCGGCGGTGCGGGTGAAGCCGTGAACCTTGGCCTCTGCCTGGTCCGCGAACTCCTGCGCCTTGGCGGTCACGCCGCCGACGAGGGTGTTCACCCGGTCCTCGACGGTATCGACCACCTCGGTCGCCTTGACCCGCGCCTTCTCCAGCGCCGCGTCGGCGGCAAGGCTGACGCGGGTCTCGACCTCGGCCTTCAGGTCGTCGGTTGTGGGGACAGGGTGCTTGACCTGCCCGCCCCGGCTCATGACGACCAGCCCGATGACGACGAACAGCACCCCGATCGCCAGCGACGCCCAAAGCGGACCCCAACCAAGGGTATCCGCCAGGAACGTCCACAGCGCGGCGAGCAGGAAGCCCGCCCCCAGGAGGATGACCACCCCGCCCGCCACTTTCATGGCGGTGCGGCGGGCAACGTCCGTCAGGGCAAGCTGCATGTTCCTCGCGTAATCGAACATCGGATCAGCGACGCGCCAGGATCAGGCCGACGAGGAAGCCGACGCCCGCCGCGATACCCAGCGCCTGCGCGGGCTTGCGACGGATCATGTCCGAAACTTCGTCGTAATAGTCTTCGGCGTAGTGCGCGACTTCACCGGCTTTCTTCTCGCCGGCGCGGTACAGGCGGTCAGCCTCGCTGCGGGCGCGGTCGGCGTACTCGGCGCCACGCTCGCGCGCGGTGTCCAGGTATTCCTGACCCTTGGCCTTGGCCTGGTCGACGGCGTCAGTCGCGGTCTTCTTCAGGTTGTCGGCGGTCGTCGAATCCGTCGCCTTGTTCCAGGCGTCCTTGGCGTCGCCGGCCAGCTTTTCAGCGCCTTCGCTGATGTCCTTCTTGGCGTCCTTCGCCGTGTCCTTGAGGTCGTTCTTGGCATCCGTGGCGGTGTAGTTGTTGGCCATCGCGATGTTCCTTTCGGTCGGGATGTTGCAAATTGTGCAGACCAACACCGCTTTGTGCCGATTGTTCCCGGAGCGCAGGAAGATTGCCGCGTTTTCATGCAGGTTGGCGGCGGTGGCCGGCACAGGTGCCCTGCGCGAGGCACAGATCGCGCGCTGGTACCCGAGGTCGGACTCGAACCGACATGCCTTGCGGCGGCGGATTTTGAATCCGCTGCGTCTACCATTCCGCCACTCGGGCGCCGTCGTGCGTGACGGGGCGCGGCCCAGCGATAGCGTCTGCCGCCGGGCCGCGCAAGCGTCAGGCCGCGGCGCGGGTCGGGGCCAGCGTCGCCGCGATCGTGGCGAGCCGCTGGCCGTAAAGCCGCGCGGTTTCCATGTCGCCCTCATAGCCTTGATCGGGCGAGGCGTCGGCGCGTGCGATCGCCAGCGCGCCTGCGCTGCCGCCCGACCAGTTCAGGTCGGCGGGCCCGTTCTGAAGCGCGTTCGACGGCATCACGGCCGGCCCCACCCAGACCTGCCCGTGCTGCTGGGACAGCGTCATGAACGCGGCGATCGTCTCGCCCTTGTCGCCCACGGTCGAGGCCGAGGTGGTAAAGCCCCCCGCCACCTTGTCGCGCCACGCCTGCCCCATCCAGCGCGCAGAGCTTGCGTCCGCGACCTTTTTGAACTGCCAGGCGGGCGCGCCCATGTAGGTGGGGCTGCCATAGACGATCGCCTGCGCGTCATCGAGGGCGGTCCAGTCGGCGTCGGTCAGGTCGCCGGTCTCGGGGATACGGATCACGTGTGGGACCGCGCCCGCAAGCCGGACGCCCGTGGCAAGGGCCTCGGCCTGTTTCACGGTGTGGCCGTAGCCGCTGAAGTAGAGGATGGCGATGCTGGTCATGGAATGCTCCGCTTTGACGCCGGACCGTTCCGGCGCGCCTCACGGCATAAGAATGGCTACTTGCTTTCGGAAAGAAAGTAGGCACTATAAAGGAAGTGACTTACCGGGTGAAAAGATATGGACGATGGTTGCGACGGGACGCCGGGCGCATGCCCCGTGGACCGCATGTTTTCGGTCGTGGGCGGACAGTGGACCACCTATCTGATCTGGATTCTGGCGACTGACGGGCCGCAGCGATTCGGCGCGTTCCAGCGCCACCTGCCCCGGATCTCGACCAAGGTGCTGACGGAACGGCTGCGGATGCTTGAACGCGCGGGGCTGGTGGACCGCCATCAAGCGGCCACGATCCCGCCGCAGGTCACCTATTCGCTGACCCCGCGCGGGCAGGAACTGCACGGCGCGATGAACATACTCGGGCAGATCGCGCAGAAGTGGGAAGCTGAAGGCTGGCGCCCCGAGGCGGCCGTCCTCAGGACCGGCTGAGCGCGGGAGCGTTACGCGCCTGCAAGCCGCGCCAGCCGGGCGGCGCGAAGCCGGGCGAAGTCGTCCCCCGCATGATACGACGACCGCGTGAGCGGGGTCGCCGACACCATCAGGAAGCCCTTGCCAAAGGCCGATTTCTCGTAGCCCGCGAACTCCTGCGGGGTCACGAAGCGGTCCACGCGGTGATGCTTGGGCGACGGCTGCAGGTACTGGCCGATGGTGATGAAGTCGATGTCGGCCGCGCGCATGTCGTCCATGACCTGCAGGACGCCCTGCCGATCCTCGCCCAGGCCCACCATGATGCCCGACTTGGTGAACATGGTGGGATCAAGCTCCTTCACCCGCTGCAGCAGCCGCAGCGAGTGGAAATAGCGCGCCCCCGGCCGCACTGTGGGGTAAAGGCCGGGCACGGTTTCCAGGTTGTGGTTGAACACGTCGGGCCGCGCGGCCACGACCTTTTCCAGGCTGCCCGGCACGGACTTCAGGAAGTCGGGCGTCAGCACCTCGATCGTGGCATCCGGCGCGCGGTGGCGGATCGCGCGGATGGTCTGGGCGAAATGATCGGCGCCGCCGTCGTCCAGGTCGTCGCGATCGACGCTGGTGATGACGACGTGCTTCAGCCCCAGCGTCTGGACGGCGTGGGCCACCCTGCCCGGCTCGAACACGTCCAGCGCGTCGGGGCGGCCGGTGGCCACGTTGCAGAACGAACAGCCGCGGGTGCAGATCTCGCCCATGATCATCATGGTCGCGTGGCCCTGGCTCCAGCATTCGCCGACGTTGGGGCAGCCGGCTTCCTCGCACACCGTGGACAGGCGGTTCTTGCGCAGGATGTCGCGGGTGTCCTTGTAACCCTGGCTCACCGGCGCCTTCACGCGGATCCATTCGGGCTTCTTCGGCTGGCTCTGGTCGGGGCGGTGCGCCTTTTCGGGATGGCGGCGCAGGACCGGCACGGGGCTCGCGTCGGCGGCGTCTTGGATCACAGGCTGGTCGGTCATCGACAACGGTCCTTCCCGGACGTTCCGGCATCTGAGCCCTGACGTAATGGTTTTGCGGGGCTTGATCAACGGCGGGTAGGCGGGGCATGACAGGCGCGATGCTGCATTGCGGCAATTCCGCTGCAGCAATCCGGCTGCGGCAATCCGGCCGCGGCGCCAACCGGAAAGGACCAGACATGAAGATCGGTGACAAGCTTCCCGAGGTGAACTTCCAGACCCGCGTCCGGGACGAGGCCGTCGGCGGCCCGAACCCCTACCGCTGGGAAAAGCTGACCACGAGCGACTTCTTCAAGGGCAAGCGCGTAGTGCTGTTCTCGCTGCCGGGCGCGTTCACGCCCACCTGCTCGACCTTCCAGCTGCCGGGGTTCGAGAAGTCGGCGTCGGAAATGGCCGATCTCGGCGTGGACGACATCTACTGCCTGTCGGTCAACGACAGCTTCGTGATGAACCAGTGGGCCAAGTCGCAGAAGCTGGAAGCGGTCAAGGTGATCCCCGACGGGTCGGGCGCATTCACCGACGCGGTCGGCATGATGGTCCGCAAGGACAACCTGGGGTTCGGGCCGCGCTCGTGGCGCTATGCCGCGATCATCGACGACGGCGTGGTCGAGGCGGTGTTCGAGGAGCCGGGCCGCTGCGACGACCACCCCGAGGACCCGTATGGCGAAAGCTCGCCCGAAAACGTGCTGAACTACCTGCGCGAACGCAGCCAGGCGGCCTGACGGCCGCTGGCACGAGGTTGCGAAGGGGCGCCCCGGACGGGCGCCCTTTTTTATTGCAGGCGTTTGCCCATGGTCGAGTTGCGAACCGCGTCAGCCGATCAGGGGCGAGCCGCTGCCGTAGCGTTCGACGTAGTGCCGTTCCAGCCGCATCAGGGCGAGCCGCAGCACGATCTTGCCCGACCGCGCGGACCAGCCCAGCCGACGCTCGGTCATCTCGATCCCTTCGAGAAAGCAGCAGACCCGCAGCACCAGATCGCCCATGCCGGGCCCAAGGTCGCGCAGCGCCACGGCGACGCGGTCCCGCGCACCTTCGGACCCGCCGCCGTGACGGCCGCCCGCGTGGGGCGAGCTGTCGATCCCGGCGGTCATGAAGCGGTCCCAGTTCTGGGTCACGCGCGCGCCCATCTGCGCCAGCTCAAAATCCTCGCGCAGCCGCTCGCCCGCGCCGACGAGGCCCGCGTCGAGGAACGGCTTGCCGTCGGCCCCGCGCCGCCGCGCCAGCACCAGCAGCGGGCTTTCCGCAAGGTTCACCCGCGTGCGCCGCCGCTCGCCGGTCTCGGGATCCTCGATCTCGCGCTCGGCCCAGACGCGGTGTTGGTCGGCGTGGGGGTTTGAGTCGTCCGGTGCCTGCCCGACTGCGTCAGCAGGGCGCGCATGCCCGAACCGCGCCGCCCCTTCGGCAAACCCGGCACCTGCGGCCCGGTCGGCCGGATCGGCCTGCACGGGCTGCACGGGCTGGGCATCCGCAAAGTCGTGATGCCCCGGCAGCGTGCGCCCGCGACCCGCGATGAGGGTCTTGAGCGCCGCGCGGCCCGCCGGCGTGATGGCGTGGCGGGTGATGCGGCCCCCCTGCGACAGCGCGACCCAGCCCATCAGCGCCAGCCGCTCGGCCAGGCCCCGGTCCAGCACCGCAAGGCGGATGTCGTCCCGCATCACGATCGCCTTTTCCATCCCCGCCGCGACCGCCATGACGGCGCGCGGCTCGGCCAGACGGCGCAGGATCCGGCGGGCCTGGTCCAGTTCGTTGCGCGTCCAGTCGCCCGGCTGCGGCCGCGCGTTGCCGGCGCGGTCACCGCCAGCGCCCGCGCAGGGGTCGGGTCCGCGGCTGCGGTCCATCGCCCCGTCCAGCAGGGGATCGTCGCGCCGCTGCTCGAACCGGCGGATGCGGCGCAGGATGGTCGAGGCGTGGCAGCCCGTCTCGCGCGCGATCGCCCGGATGGATTCGCCGCCCTCGACATGGCGCAGGTAAAGCCGCGCGTCGGCTGGCAGGCCGACGGGCAGCATGGTCGAGTTCGCGGCGGGCCGCGCCATGACGGCGGTCCCGAGCGTCGCCGTCATGGCGCCGCCAAGGCTCCCCGAGAAGATCGCCCCGTGCCCGGCGGCCATGTGCCCCGGCGGGCAGGCGGCCGGGTCCGCGGGGTTGACGGCGTTCAGGCCCTGGGGCGTGGCAGCGCCCCCGGTCACCGGCAGCTGGACAGGCTTTCTGGATTGGCTGGCCGCCCCGGTGGCGTCGATCCCGGTCCCGGTGAAATCGGGCAAGGTGGGGATCGGCGCGCAGACGCTGAAGTCGGCCGACAGGATCGTCATGGTTGTCTTCCCTCGCATCGCTTGATGCCGCTGCACCCCAGGTTGCAGGCGGCAGTCGGGTAGTGACCCTCGACCTGTCGATAAGGACAGGCCGCAGTCCAGATGCGTGGTTATTTGCTAACAAATCCTAAAGTTTCGTTGCCCCGCCGTGCGGCGCATCGGGTGGTAACGCAACGGGCGCCTCGGTGCAGCAATCTGCCGTCATCGACACCCCGCCCGCATACCGGAGCTTGCCGCCATGACCTGCGACAACATCATCGCCTTTCCCGTGACCCCCGCCGACCGGGACCCCGCCGTGCCGCTTGGCCCCCTGCGCCGCCCGGCGCTTCTGATCCGGGCCGCGCGGCTGGGCCTGCCGCATTGGCGGCGTGGCCGCGATCTGCCCAAGCTTTTGAAAAGCGAAATGGTTCCCGGCCCGGGCAAGTCGCTCGACCTGTTGCGCGGCCTTGAACAGGCGCTGAACGACGCCCGGGTCCAGGGGGCCGCCGACTATGACCTTCAGCGCCACTTGGGCCTGCTGATCGCGATACTGGCCGAGGCACGACTTGCCGCGGCACCCGTCGCCAAGCCGCGCCTCGGACTGGCGGTGTGACCGTCCTAAGCCCGCGCGGCCTGTCGCCCTACCGGCCGCGCGACCAGGAACCAAGGACGCCGCGCACGAGCGCCTGCCCCGCCTTGGTGCCGATCTGGCGGGCAAGGCTCTTGCCGAACGCGGTCGCGATCGAATCGCTTTGCGACCGGCGCGCGGGCGCCGCGCCGCGCCGGGTGCGGGGGGTGGCATAGCCGTCCTCCTCGTCCGCCCGGTAGCGGCGGCCGCGCGTGTGCCGTTCCGGCTCGCCCCGGTCGGGACCATCGTCGGCGCGATCGTCGTCGTCGAAGCCGCCGCGATCCCTGCGCCCCCTGCCCTCGTCCATCCGGAACAGGTCGTCCTCGCCGCGACCATCGGTTGCGCGCCCGTCGCCACCCCGCCGCGCGTCGCTCCCCCGCGCGTGCCCGGCCGCGCCAGCGTCCGCCGCCTCGGTCGCCCGCGCGACCAGCATCTCGCGCGCCGACTCGCGGTCCAGCGCCTTGTCGTATTTCAGTCCCAGCGCCGAGGCGCCGACGATCCGCGCGCGCTCGGCATCCGCAATCGCCCCCAATTGCGACAGCGGCGGACGCACCAGCGTGCGCTGCACGATCCCGGGCACCCCCTTCGGTTGCAGGAACGAGGTCACGGCCTCGCCCGTGCCGACGTTCTGGATCGCCTCGGCGGTGTCGAAGTCGGGGTTGGGGCGATAGTTCTCGGCGGCCATCCGCAGCGCCTTCTGGTCCTTGGCCGTGAATGCCCGCAGCGCGTGCTGGACCCGGTTGCCGACCTGGCCCAGCACCGTCTCGGGGATGTCGGCCGGGTTCTGCGAGATGAACCAGACGCTCACCCCCTTGGACCGGATCAGCCGCGCGACCTGCTCGACCTTGTCCACCAGCGCGTCGGGCGCGCCGTCGAACAGCAGATGCGCCTCGTCGAAGAAGAACGCGATCCGCGGCTTTTCGGGGTCGCCCACCTCGGGCAGCTGCTCGAACAGTTCCGACAGCAGCCACAGAAGGAACGTGGAATACAGGCGCGGCGACTGCATCAGCCGGTCCGCGGCCAGGATGTTGACCACGCCCTTGCCCGACGCATCGACCCGCATCAGGTCCGAAAGTTCCAGCGCGGGTTCACCGAACAGCCGCGCCCCGCCCTGCGTTTCCAGCACCAGAAGCGCGCGCTGGATCGCCCCGATCGACGCCGCCGAGACATTGCCGTAGCGCAGCCGCAGGTCGGACGCGTTCTCGCCCACCCAGACCAGCATCGCCTGAAGGTCGGCCAGGTCCAGAACCGCCAGCCCCTGTTCGTCGGCGACGTGGAAGGCGATGTTCATCACCCCCTCCTGCGCGGGGGTGAGGTCCAGCAGCCGCGACAGCAGCAGCGGCCCCATTTCGGCGGGCGTGCTGCGGACCGGGTGCCCTTTTTCGCCGAATACGTCCCAGAAGGTGACGGGGAACGACTGGTAGTCGAGCGTCACGCCGATCGTCGCCGCCCGGTCGGCGAAGGGCTGGACCAACTTGGGATCGGCCCCGCCCTTCAGCGCCATGCCGGCAAGGTCGCCCTTCACGTCGGACAGGAACACCGGCACCCCGGCCAGCGACAGCGATTCGGCGAGCGTTTGCAGCGTGACCGTCTTGCCGGTGCCGGTCGCGCCCGCGATCAGACCGTGGCGGTTGGCGTATTTCAGCAGCATCCGCTCAGGGTTAGCATGCCCTTCGCCGCAGCCGCCGACATGGATGGTGCCGCCTTCCAGGTCCACGATCCGCGAAACGGTGGCCGGGGTTGCCGCAGGCGGCGCGGCCGCAGGTGCCTCGGGCGAGGCGCGGGTGGGCAAAGGCGGCGGAACGGCGGGCGGCTGGTCGGGCGGCAGATCGGCAGGCATGGCGGTCCTCGGGATTGCGGGCACGATTTCGGGCGGGTTCGCGTCGCGGGCCAGCTTACAGGCAAGCGGATACGGTTCCAGCCCGATCGCGCCGCGGCGGGCAGCGCGGATTTCCGACGGCCGCGCCTGCAAACGTCTCAATTGACGCAACGGGACGCCGCGCCTAAAGTGCGACACAATGATGACCGGCCAGTCCGGCAGGGATGGAAAACGGAAAGGATCGCGGCGTTCGCGGTCCTTCTCCGTTTGCGCCGCACGGCACCGGACAGCCCGCCGCTGACCGCGAACGCAAAGGTGAAGCGCCGCCGCCGGGCCGAGACTGACAAGCCGGCAAGCGCGTGCTAGCAACCCTGCCGAGACATATCTAGTCAGAAGGATACGACATGGCTTATCGGATGTCCGTCGCGCTTGCCGCGGCACTTCTTGCCGGGGTTCCGGCCGGTTCCGCGCTGGCGCAGACCACGCCCGATCCGGCGACCGCGTCTGCGGCCACGCCTGCCCCGACCTCTGCGACCCCTGACGCCGCCCCCGCCGCGACGACCCCGGCCGAACCCGCCGCCCCTGCGACGCCGGCACCTGCAACGGACGCACCTGCAACGGACGCGCCCGCAACCGACGCCACGGCCGCCCCTGCGGCCACCGATCCCGCCGCCCCTGCCCCGGCGGGCATTCCCGACACCGCGGCGACCACCACCGCCCCTCCCGGCGAGCCGCCGGCGGGCACGTTCTACACCAAGTCCACGCACACCGACTGGACGCTGCGCTGCATGAAGACGCAGGACGGCAACGATCCGTGCGAGCTCTACCAGCTGATGAAGGACGAGCAGGGGTCCGCCGTCGCCGAAATCTCGGTCATCCCCTACAAGGGCGAGGCGGCCGCGATCCTGAACTTCGTGGCGCCGCTGGAAACCGACCTCGGCGCCGGGCTGGGCCTGCAGGTGGACAGCGCCAAGGCCGCGAAATACCCGTTCATGGTCTGCGCGCCGATCGGCTGCATCTCGCGGATCGGGATCAGCCAGGCCGAGCTTGACGGGTTGAAGCGCGGCTCGCAGGCGACCGTGAACCTCGTCCCGTTCGGGTCCGAGGCCGAGAAGGACGCGGTGCGGGTCAACATGTCGCTGAAAGGCTTCACCGCCGGGTTCGACGCGGTGACGGCGGCACAGGCCGCGGCCCCCGCAGCGACGCCCGGCGCGGCGGCACCCGCTGCACCGGCGGCACCGACGAACTGAGCGGTTTTCACGCGAACGAGAAAGGGGCCGCTCTGGCCCCTTTTTTCATGCGCCCGTGCCCGCGCCGCGCCACCGATCGGGAATTAGTAAAGGGGGCCGCGCGCCCCCCTTTCCGGTTTCGGGACGAACGCCGCGCTCAGTCGGCGGCCTCGTCGATCGGCAGCGCCACGAACCGGGGATCGCCGCCGCGGCGGATCAGCAGCAGGACCGAGTTGCGCCCCGCCTCCTTCGCCTCGTCGATCCGCGCGCTCAGGTCGCGCAGCGTCTCGACCGGCTGCTGGCCCGCCTCGGTGATGATGTCGCCCGCGTTCAGGCCGCGCTCGGACGCGACGCTGGCGGGATCGACGGCCTCGATCACCAGGCCCTTCATGCCTTCGGGCGCGTCGAGGCTCTGGGCAAGCTCGGGCGTGAGCGGCGTCACGCTGAGCCCCAGCACGTTCTCGGGCGACGTCTCGGCGCCCCCGCCCGGGCGGTCGGTCCCGGCGGCATCGGCCTCGGCGTCCTCGCGGCGGCCAAGCGTCACGTCGAGATCGCGTTCCCGGCCGTCGCGGATGACGGTCAGCGTCACGGCCTCGCCCACCGGCGCGTTCGCCACGCGGCGGGTCAGGTCGCGCGAATCCGCGACCTCCTGCCCCTCGAAGCGCACGATCACGTCGCCCGGTTCGATCCCGCCATCCTGGGCCGGACCATCGGGCACGTCGGTCACAAGCGCGCCGGTCTCGTTGTCGCGCCCGAGCGAATCGGCGATTTCCGGGCTGAGGTCCTGGATCATCACGCCCAGCCAGCCGCGCCGCGTCTCGCCGAACTCCTCAAGCTGGTCCACGACGTCGCTCACGACGTTCGACGCCATCGAGAAGCCGATCCCGATCGACCCGCCGGTCGGCGACAGGATCGCGGTGTTCACCCCGATGACTTCGCCCTTCAGGTTGAACAGCGGCCCGCCCGAGTTGCCCCGGTTGATCGCCGCGTCGGTCTGGATGAAGTCGTCATAGGCCCCGGTCAGCGCCCGGCTCTTCGCCGAGACGATCCCCGTGGTGGCCGAAAAGCCCTGCCCTAGCGGGTTGCCGAGCGCCAGCACCCAGTCGCCGACGCGGGCATCGTCGCTGTTGCCGAACGCCACGAACGGCAGCGGGTTCGGCGCCTCGACCTTGAGAACGGCGATGTCGGTGTTCTCGTCGGTGCCGATCACCTTCGCGGCCAGGCGGCCGCCGGAATAGAACTCGACCTCGATCTCGTCGGCGCCTTCGATCACGTGGTTGTTGGTGACGATCAGCCCGTCCGCCGACACCACGAAGCCCGAACCGAGCGCGGTCGAGCGCTGTTCCGTCGGCGCGCCGAAGGGCTGCTGGCCGGGCGGTGCGCCCGGAAAGCCGAAGTCGCGGAACATGTCGCCGAACGGGCTGCCTTCGGGAAAGGCCGGGCCCTGCTGGGTCGGGCGCGACACGACGGCGCTGGTGGTGATGTTGACGACCGCCGGGCTGACCTGCGCCACGAGGTCGGCGAAGCTTTGCGGCATCACGCCTGCGGGCACGTTGGCGGCCGGCGCGTTCAGCGGCTGGTTGTCGTTCGCGGCCTCGGGGATCTCGCCCGTCTGGGGGGCGTCGGGGACGACCGTGGTCTCGGGCGGCGTGACGGGCTGGCCGGTTTCGGCGCGCGGCGGGGCGGGGTTCGCGGGGCCGGGCGCGGGCTGCTGGGCCATGGCCATGGGGCTGAGCGCGAGGGTGATTGCAAGCGCCGAAGCCGTCAGCCGGAAGCTATCGAGTGGGCTTTTCATTCGGTTCTCCATGACAGGTGCCGCGTCGATGCGGCATGACGCCCGTCTTGCGTGAAGATAGCCCGCCACGGCCGCTTGACCAGCGGACGCGCAACCTTGTGAATGGATCGCCGGGTCAAAGGCTCTTGGGTAACGAAAAAGGGACCGAACGGCCCCCTTGTCGCATCCCGGCGGGCGACCGGCCCCGTGCGGTGGGGCCGGTGAAGGTTCAGTTCGCGGGCGCGGCCGGGGTCGAAGCGGCCCCCGCCACCGGCGCAGGGATCGGCGTCGTCGAACCCGGCGCCGTCGTGGTCGCGGGCGTCTGCACTGCGGCACCCGTTGCGGAGGCGGCCCCGGCAGGTTCCGGCGTCGTCGCTGTGGTTGCCGCGCCGGTTCCGGTCGCTGCCCCGCCAACGGATGCACCAGCGGCCGCACCTGCAGATGCGCCCTCGGGTGCGGCGTCGTTCAGGTAGCTGAAGAACTCCCCGTCCGGGCGCAGCACGATCGAGCTGTTCGTCGATTGCAGCGCCCGGTCATAGGCCTGCATCGACCGCGTGAACGAGAAGAACTCGGAATCGCGCCCGAATGCGTCGGCATAGATGGCGTTGCGCTGCGCGTCGGCCTCGCCGCGCACGACCTCGGCCTGGGCGCGCGCCTGCGAGGTCAGTTCGACCACCGTCCGGTCGGCGGCCGCGCGGATCCGCTGCGCGGCCTCGCCGCCCCGCGCGCGCTCGTCCGCCGCTTCCCGCTCGCGCTCGGCCCGCATCCGCGCATATGTCGCGGTCAGGTTCTGCTCGGGCAGGTCGGTGCGGGTCAGGCGCACGTCGATGATGCTGACGCCCAGCGACTGCGCCTCTTGCCGGGCCAGGTCGCGGATCTGGTTCATCAGCGGCGTCCGGTCCTCGGACAGGACCGTGGTCGAGGGGACCGAGCCCAGGACGGCGCGGATCGCGTTCGTCAGGATCCCCTCGATCCGGCTTTGCGCCTGCTCGATCCCGCCCGAGCCGACGGCGCGGCGGAACTGCGCCACCTCGACGATCTGCCAGCGGGCGAACGCGTCGACCACCAGGCGGCGGTCGTCCAGCGGCGTCACCTCCATCGGGTCGGTCTGCAGCCCAAGGATGCGGGCGTCGTAGGTCACGACGGTATCGACCAGCGGCAGCTTGAGGCCGAGGCCCGGTTCCTCGCGGACGTGGATGACCTCGCCAAAGCGGGTGACCAGCGCCTTTTCGCGGACATCGACGATATAGACCGAGGTCATGGCAAGCACCGCCACGACGATGACCAGCGGAAGCGCGATCATGGAAAGGATGCGGCTCATCAGTTACCCCCGGTCGCAGGCGTGGTGGCCGTCGGGCGGCCCGTCAGGTTCGGCGCGGGCTGCGCTGCGGGCGCGGAGCCCGACCGGCGCAGCTGGTCCAGCGGCAGGTAGGGCACGACGCCCTGCCCGCTGCCGTCGCCGTTTTCGTCAAGGATCACCTTGTCCACGCGGCCAAGCACGCGTTCCATGGTTTCCAGGTACATGCGCTTGCGCGTCACGTCCGGCGCCTTGACGTATTCCTCGTAGATCGAGTTGAAACGCGCCGCCTCGCCCTGCGCGTTGTTGACCGCCTCGGCGCGATAGGCTTCGGCCTGTTCGGCCAGCGCCGCGGACTGGCCCCGCGCCTCGGCGAGGACGCGGTTGGCATAGGCGTCCGCTTCCTTGGTCAGGCGGTCGCGTTCCTGCTGCGCGGCCTGCACGTCGCGGAAGCTGTCGATCACGTCCTCGGGTGGGTCGACCTGGCCAAGGTTCACCCGCAGCACGTCGATGCCCGACTGGTAGATGTCGAGCGTCTGCTGGATCTGCAGCGCCGCGTCGGTCGCGGTCGCGCCGCGGTTGCGGCTCAGCAGCGGCGAAAGCTCGTTGCGGGCGACGATGTCGCGCATCGCCGATTCCGCGACCGCGCGGACCGTGCCCTCGGGGTCGGCCAGGTTGAACAGGTATTTTTCGGGGTCGGCCACGTTCCAGACGACCTGGTACTGCATGTAGATGATGTTCTGGTCGCGGGTCAGCATCAGGCCGGTGTCGGTCTCGTCCTCGCGGGTGCCGATCTCGGTCGAGCGTTCGCGCGTCACCGGCACGACCTGATGGGTGACGAAGGGCCAGGGCGCGAAGTTCAGGCCCGGCTCGCCAACCTGGTAGGGGCTGCCGAACAGAAGCTCGACCGACCGTTCCTCGGGCGCGACGGTGTAGAAGCTGCCAAGCACCCACAGCACCGCCGCGCCAAGGGCGAAGATCCCCCAGGTCGAGCGGTTGAGCGCGCGGTTGGGCAGCATCGGCCGACGGGGACCGCCGTTCTGCCCGCCATTCTGGTTGCCGCCGCCGTCCTTGCCGCCCATCAGGACGCGCAGGCGTTCCTGTCCCTTGCGGACGAGGTTGTCGATGTCCGAGTTTCCGCCCCCCGCCGGGGGCCGGTTGCCGCCCTGCGGGGGCTGCTGGCCCGACTGGCCCCAGGGACGGGGCGGGGTCTGGGGCGGTTGCTGCGAAGGCGGCGTGCGCGGGGGCGCGGTCCGGGGCCGGTCACGGTCGCCGCCGCCCTGCCCGGCATTGTTGCCGCTGCCGCCGCCGTTCGCACCCTTGTTCGCGCCGTCGTTGGCGTTTCCGTTCCCGTCGCCGTTGCCGGGCCCTTCTGGATCCCTGTCCTTGTCGCCTCCGCTGCCGCCGCCCCAGGGTCCCTGACTTGCCATCCCTACCGCCTTGTCCTGCCTTTGAAGATTATCGTTCGATCCGGTTCGTAACTGGTGCCGCGCGGCCTGATTTCAAGCGTTTCGCGGACCGCCTGCGACCTCAGGCCGCGCTTGCGTCGCGGGCCTTGTGGCTAGGCCCCGCCCGGCGCACCGGCAGGCGCATCGTCACCAGTTCCTCGGCAAGGGTCGGGTGGACCGCGACGGTCAGGTCGAAATCCTCCTTCGTGGCGCCCATGCCGATGGCGACGGCGGCCAGCTGGATCATCTCGCCCGCTTCGGGGGCGAAAATGTGGCAGCCCAGCACTTTGCGGGTGCTTTCGCAGACGATCAGCTTGGTCAGCGCCTGAAGCTGCGACCCGGCGAACAGCGACCGCATGGGGCGGAACGTCGCGGCATAGACCTCGATGTCGCCGCGCTCGGCCGCTTCCTCTTCGGTCAGGCCGACGCTCGCCAGCTCGTGCGGGCGGGTATAGACCGCGCTTGCGACCAGGGTGTGATCGACGTGACGGGGATGGTTGCCGAAGATCGTGTCGGCGAAGGCGTGCCCCTCGCGGATCGCGACGGGGGTCAGGTTCACGCGGTCGGTGACGTCGCCCACGGCAAAGATCGACGGCACGTTCGTCTGCGACCACTTGTCCACGACGATCTCGCCGCGCTTGCCCAGCGTGACGCCCGCGTCCTCCAGCCCCAGCGCGGCGGTGTAGGGATGGCGGCCGGTGGCCAGCATCACCGCGTCGTAGCGGTCGGTCGTGCCGTCGCCGAAGGTCGCGCGCACGCCGCCGCCTTCGCCGCCTTCGCCGTCGCCATCGCGGTCCAGCCGCTGCAGCTGCACCTCCATCCTGAGGGTGATCCCGGCATGTTCCAGCTGGTGCGTCACCATCTCGCGGCCCTGGTGGTCGAACCCGCGCAGCACCAGATCGCCGCGGTGGGTCAGCGTGGTGTCGCAGCCGAGACCGTTGAGGATGGTTGCGAATTCGCAGGCGATGAAGCCGCCGCCCACGACCAGCACCTTGCCGGGCAGCCGGTCCATCACGAACAGGTCGTCCGAGATCATCGCCAGATCGTCGCCCGGGATGCCCGGCAGGGTCGGGCGGCCGCCGGCGGCCACAAGGATGTGGGCGGCGGTCTTGACCGTGCCGTCCGCCAGCTCGACCGAATGCGGGTCGCGGATGCGCGCGCGCTGGTGGTGGATATCGACGCCCGCCGTTTCCAGCCCGCCCTGGTAGATCCCTTCCAGCCGCGACAGCTCGTCATGCAGCTTGGCGCGGAAGGTCGGCCAGTCGAAGCGGCCCGCCTGCGCGTCCCAGCCAAAGGCGCGCGCCTCCTCGGCCGCGTGCGGCGCTTCGCAAGCATAGATCATCAGCTTCTTGGGCACGCAGCCGCGGATGACGCAGGTCCCGCCAAGGCGGCTTTCCTCGGCCAGTCCCACGCGGGCGCCGTGCTGGCTGGCCGCGATCCGCGCGGCGCGCACACCGCCAGAGCCGCCGCCGATGACGAAAAGGTCGTAGTCGAAGGTCATGCGGCGTCCTCTCGGGCAAGTTCGATGACTGAGCCGTCGGGGCTGCCGATCAGGGCCGTGTCGCACAGGCCGAGAAACAGCCCGTGTTCGACGACGCCCGGGATCGCGGCAAGCCCCGCGGCCAAGGTTGCGGGGTCGTGGATCAGGTCCAGCGACAGGTCCAGGATGACGTTGCCCTCGTCGGTGCGCATCACCGCGCCGTCGCGCTGGCGCAGCAGCATCGGGCGCTGGCTCAGGTCCTGGCCGTCCAGCAGGCGCTGGATGTGGACGCGGGTCGTTTCCAGCCCGAACGGGACCACCTCGACCGGCAGGTGAAAGGCGCCCAGCGTCTCGACGACCTTCTGCGGATCGGCGATCACGACCATCCGGTCGGACGCGGCGGCGACGATCTTTTCGCGCAGATGCGCGCCCCCGCCCCCCTTGATGAGATTGAGGTCGGGGTCGATCTCGTCCGCGCCGTCCAGCGTCAGGTCGAGCCAGCCGATCTCGTCCAGTTCCTCGATCTTCATCCCCAGATGCTCGGCCAGTTCGCAGGTTGCGCGCGAGGTGGCGGCGCAGCGCAGGCGCAGCCCTTCGGCCCGCACCCGCTGCGCGAGGCGCTGGACCATGAACACCGCCGTCGATCCGGTGCCGAGGCCAAGGCGCATCCCGTCCTCGACCAGCGCCACCGCCGCCCGCGCGGCCGCGTCCTTGGCCATGTCCGAGGGGCTGAGGTCTGATGCGGGGTTGTCGGGCATGGCGCGGCTCCGGCTGCGGGATCGTTCGCGCGACATATAGGCTAAGTTGCCGCCGGGTTCGAGAGGAAGCGCCCGCTTTGCCGCCCCGTCGCCGGGTGGTGGGGGACGGGCCGCCGGGCCGCAGGGCCTGTGGTCAGCTCCCGCTCTTCGCGCCGTGCGCCCCGGCAGCTCCCCGGCAAGCGCCCCGATTGCGGAGCAGGTTCCCATGGCATAACCATCGCCCGATGACCGAAGCACCGTCCCCTTTCGTGCCCGTCGCCCTCGTCACCGCCGCCGGGCGCGGCACCCGCGCGGGCGGGGGCGAGCCCAAGCAGTGGCGCCTCGTCGGCGGACGGTCGGTGCTGGCCCGCGCCGTCGATGCGCTGGCGCCCGTGGGCCGCGTGGTCGTGGTGGTCCACCCCGACGACATGACCCGCGCGATCGCCGCACTCGGCGGCCGGGTGACGCTTGTCGAGGGCGGCGAGACGCGGTCGGAAAGCGTCCGCGCTGGGCTCGACCTGCTGGAAGGATCGGGCGTGACCCACGTCCTGATCCATGACGGCGCGCGGCCGCTGGTGTCGCCCGCCGTGATCGCGGGCGTCCTTGACGCGCTGCGGGCGGGCGCGGATGCCGCTGCCCCTGCCCTGCCCGTCACCGACGCGCTGTGGACCGGGGCCGACGGCCGCGTGACCGGAATGCGCCCGCGTGACGGGCTGTTCCGCGCCCAGACGCCGCAGGGATTCCGGCTGGCCCCGATCCTTGCCGCGCATCGCGCAGCACCCGAAAGCGCCGCCGACGACGTGGAGATTGCCCACCGCGCCGGCATCCCCGTCGCCATCACCGCGGGCGCGGACGACAACATCAAGCTGACATGGCCCGGCGACTTCGCGCGGGCCGACGCGATCCTGCGCGCGCGGGGCGGAACGGAGGGGACGATGACGGATGTGCGGCTGGGGAACGGCTACGACGTCCACGCCTTCGGGCCGGGCGATCATGTCTGGCTGTGCGGGATCAAGGTCGCGCACGACGCGGGGCTGGTCGGCCATTCCGACGCCGACGTGGGCATGCACGCGCTGACCGACGCGATCTACGGCGCGCTGGCGCAGGGCGACATCGGCCGCCACTTTCCGCCCAGCGACCCGCAGTGGAAGGGCGCGGCGAGCGAGATCTTCCTGCGCCACGCGGCCGATCTTGCCCGCGAAAAGGGCTTTCGCATCGGCAACGCCGACGTGACGCTGGTCTGCGAGATGCCCAAGGTCGGCCCGCACGCGGCCGCCATGCAGGACCGCCTGGCCGCGATCATGGGCGTCGATGCGGACCGGGTGAGCGTCAAGGCCACCACCTCGGAACGGCTGGGCTTCACCGGGCGCCGCGAAGGCATCGCCGCGCTTGCCACCGCGACGCTGATCGGGGGCTGACGGCATGGACAGGCAGATCGCCACGCTGTTCGGGATCGGCCACCTGCGTCCGGGCCCCGGCACCTGGGCCTCGCTCGTGACGCTGGCGGTCGGCTGGGGCCTGCACCGGATCGGGCATTTCCCGCTGGTGGCCGCCGGCACGCTGCTGGTGCTGGCGGTCGGCTGGCGGGCCGTCGTCCGCTACACCGCCGCCATGACCGACCGCGACCGGCCCGAGATCGTCGTGGACGAGATGGCCGGGCAGCTGATCGCGCTGTGCGCGACCTCGGCCGGGTTCTGGTCGGCCGGCTTGCCGCGCGAGGCGTTTCCGTGGCCGGGCCTCGTCGCGCCATTCCTGTTCTTCCGCCTGTTCGACATCTGGAAGCCGTGGCTGGTGGGCCGCGCCGACCGCCGCACCGACGCGGCGGGCGTCATGCTGGACGATGTGTGGGCGGGGGTGTTCGCGGCCGTGGCCTCGATCGCGGCGGCCGGGTTCTACCACGCGGTGCTGATGTGAGCGGTGTTGATATGACTGGCGCAGCGGCGGTGCTGGCCGCCGCGCGGAAGGCGGGTGTCATGATCGCCACCGCCGAAAGCTGCACCGGCGGTATGATCGCCGCCGCGCTGACCGAAATCGCGGGATCGTCGGACGTGGTGGACCGCGGCTTCGTCACCTACTCGAACGCCGCCAAGGTCGAGATGCTGGGCGTGCGCCCGGACACGCTTGCTACCCACGGCGCGGTCAGCGAGGACACGGCGGCCGAGATGGCGGCGGGCGCGCTGGTCCGGTCGCGCGCGGGGGTGGCGGTATCGGTCACCGGCATCGCCGGGCCGGGCGGGTCCGCGACCAAGCCCGAGGGGCGGGTCTGCTTCGGCATCGCCGATGCGGGCGGGGTCCGCACTGAAACGGTCGAGTTCGGCGCCATCGGCCGCGCGCAGGTCCGCGCCGCCGCGACCGCGCACGCGCTGGCGCTGCTGCTGGCGGCGCTTCAGCCCGCGAAGGACTGAACCGCGTCCTCGAACCCGCGCAGCTCGTCGTCGGTGGTGGCCCAGCTGGTGACCAGTCGGATCGTGCCGCGATCGGCATCGTCGCCCGCATCGGGCCAGTCGGCGGCGCGCAGGCCCCGCGCGCGCAGATGCGCGATCAGCCCGCGCGGCGCGCGCACGAACAGCTCGTTCACTTCGACCGGCTGCAATCGCTCCAGCCCCGCCGCGTCCGCGATCCGGCCGAGGTCGGCGGCGGCGGCGTTCGCGCGGGCCGCGAGATCCAGCCACAGCCCGCCGTCGAGCCACGCGATCATCTGCGCGGCGAGGAAGCGGTGCTTGGACCACAGATGCCCTGCCCGCATCCGCCGGAACGCGAAGTCGGCGGCGCGCACGCCCGTGCGGCCTGGGTCGAAGAACACCACCGCCTCAAGCGCCATGCAGCCGTTCTTGGTCCCGCCCAGCGACATGGCGTCCGCGCCCGCGCGGTGGGTCAGGGCGGCTGGGGCCGATCCGGTGGCCGCGACCGCGTTCGCGAACCGCGCCCCGTCCACGTGCAGCGCCATGCCCGCGCCGCGCACGATCCGCGCCAGATCCGCGACCTGCGCGGCGGAATAGACGGTGCCCCACTCGGTCGCGTTCGTCACCGACAGGACGGCGTTCATCCCGTCATGTTCATCCACCTGCGGATAGTCGAACAGCCGCGCGCTCAGCGCATGGGGCGCGATGCGGCCGTCCGCCCCGTCGATCAGCGCCATCTGCGCGCCGCCCGCCATGAAGGCGGGCGCGCCGGACTCGCTTGTCTCGATATGGGCGGTGCGGTGGCAAAAGATGCGGCCCCAGGGCGGGCACAGCTGCGCCAGCGCCAGCGCATTGGCCCCGGTGCCGGTGCCCAGCAGGAACACCTGCGCGTCGGGCGCGTCGAACACCTCGCGCACCCGGTCTTGCGCCCGGGCGGTCAGGTCGTCGCGGCCATACGACGCCGCATGTCCGACGTTCGCGTCGGCCATCGCGGCCATGATCCGGGGGTGGACGCCCGAGGCGTTATCCGATCCGAAGTTCACGACAGATCCTCGATCGCGTAGCGGTCCCAGTCGTCCTCGTCCACGTCCAGCTCGCTGACCGTGCGGCCCTGCACCGACATGCCCGCCCGGTGGATCGCATCGCGATCGCCCGAGATCAGGTGGTGCCAGGGATAAAGCGGCTTCCCCTCGGCCCGCAGGCGATAGGCGCAGGTCGCGGGCAGCCACCAGGAAATCTCGTCCAGCTTGCCGGGCGTCAGCACGATGCAGTCGGGCACGAAGTCGTGGCGGTTGGGATAGCTGGAACACTGGCAGCTCTGTCCGTCGAGCAGGCGGCAGGCGACGCAGGTGAAATCGACGCTGCCGTCATCCTCGTACTCGATCTTGTTCAGGCAGCACTTGCCGCAGCCGTCGCACAGCGCCTCCCACTCGGCCGCCGACAGCTCGGCCAGCGGCAGGTCCCAGAACTGAGGCCGCATCAGCCAAGAACCTTGCGCGCCCGCGCCTCGTCCTCGCGCATCTGCGCGATCAGCGCATCGAGGCTGTCGAACTTCTGTTCGGGGCGCAGGTATTCGACCAGCGCGACTGAAAGCTCGGCCCCGTAAAGATCGCCCGAGAAGTCGAAGATATAGGTTTCCAGGTTGGGCGCGTTGTCCCCGAACATCGGCCGCACCCCCAGGCTCGCGACACCGCGATAGCTGCCCCGATGGGGGCCGCCCAGCACCTCGACCAGCACCGCATAGACGCCGAGTTTCGGCAGCAGCCGGTCCGCCACCGACATGTTGGCGGTCGGATAGCCGAGTTCACGGCCGCGCTTTTCGCCGTGCAGGACCGGCCCCTCGATCCGGTGCCAGTGGCCCAGCATCCGCTCGGCGTCGCGGGGCCGACCCTCGGCCAGCGCCTCGCGGATCGCGGTCGAGCTGGCGGGCTCGTCCCCGGCAAGGCCGCTCAGCGGCACGGCGGTGACGCCGAAGCCGAGTTGGCGGCCAAGGTCGGCCAGCACGGCCGCGTCGCCCGCGCGCTTGTGGCCGAAGCGGAAGTCGGCCCCGATCGAGACGTGAACGACGCCCAGGCCGTGGGCCAGCACGTCGCGCGCGAACGCCTCGGGCGTGAGCCCGGCCAGCACGGGCCCGAAGGGCAGTTCGAACAGCTGCGACACGCCCAGCCGCGAAAGGCGGTTGGCGCGCGCGGTCGCGTCCATCAGGCGGAAGGGCGGGCTGTCGGGGGCAAAGACCTGGCGCGGATGCGGCTCGAACGTGACGACGCCCAGGGGCGCGTCGGGGCGGGCGGCGCGGGCCGCGTCAAGGACCGCCCGGTGGCCGCGGTGGATGCCGTCGAAGTTGCCCATCGCGACCGTCGCCCCCCGCGCCGACGCGGGCAGGCCGGTCCAGGCGCGGTGGATGTGCATCGGCGGGTTCTGCATCGGCGGTCGGTCCGGTCGTGTTGGTTCGTCGAAGTCGCGGCCAGCCGGTTCGGGCGGGCGGTCAGCCAAGCAATCAGGCGGGCACGCGGCTTGGCGCCAGCACCAGCGCCTCGCCTTTCAGCACGACCGTATTGCCGACCGATGCGCTGGTGGCAAGTGTCACGCGGCGGCGCGCAAGGTCGATCGCCTCGACCCGGACCTCGGCCCGGACGCTGTCGCCGGGCCGCACCGGACCCAGGAACCGCAGCGTCTGGCTGAGATAGACGGTCCCGTGCCCGGGCAGCTGCTCGCCAATGACGGCGGACACGAGGCCCGCGGTCAGCATCCCGTGCGCGATCCGGCCCTTGAACATCGTCCCCTGCGCATATTCGTCGTCCAGGTGGACCGGATTGCGGTCGGACGAAGCGCGGGCGAACAGCGCGATGTCGTCGTCGGTGATCTGCTTGAGCAGGTGCCGCGTCATGCCGACCGCCAGATCCTCGACGAAGATCGTGCCGCGCAGCGCGCCGTCGCCAGACGCACCGGACACATCCTGAAGGTCGTCAACGCCCGGCAAAACAGCCTCAGCAGTCGTCATCGCAAGACTCATCAATGCACCGCCAGTTGTCGCCGCAGCGCAGCATAAACCGCGCCGCAACCCCGCGCCAGCCGCGCAGAGATCAGCGCAGCCGCCCCATTGCATAGGCCGGTGCCTGCCCCTGCCCCGCCAGCCACGCGGTCAGCAGCGCGTCTTCGGGGTTTTCGACATCGGGTCCAAGATGCTCGGCGGCAAGCCCGCCGGTGATGAACAGCGTATCCAGCCCCTGCCGCCGCCCGCCGTCGACGTCGGTCGAGATCCCGTCGCCGATGCACAGGATGCGGACCCCGGCATCGATGCCCAGATGCCGCCGCGCAAGGTCGTAGATCGGCGCATGGGGCTTGCCGAAGTACAGCGCCGTGCCGCCGATCTGCTCGTAAAGCTCTGCCAGCGCGCCCGCGCAATAGATCCGCGTCTCGCCCACGTCCACCACGATGTCGGGATTGGCGCACAGCATCTTCAGCCCGCGCGCGGCCGCCTGTTCCAGCACCTCGCGGTAATCCTCGGGCGTCTCGTTTGTCTCGTCGAAGGGGCCAGTCGCCACGATCCCCTCGGCATCCTCGAAGGCGACGCGCTCGATGCCGCTCGCGCGGGGATCGTCGGGCCCGGCGAAGAAGCCAAGGTCCTTCTCGGTCCCGATATGCCAGACGCGGCGCCCCACCTCGCCCGCCCACATCGCGTCCTGCGCCGCGTCGCCCGAGGTCACGATGTCGTCCCAAGCGTCACGCGGGACGTTGAGCCGTGCGATCTGCTCGGCCACGAAACGCCGCGGTCGCGGCGCGTTGGTCATCAGCGCCACGCGCCCGCCCTGACGACGGAAGTCCTGCAAGGCCGCGATCGCCGCCGGGTAAGCCACGCGCCCGTTGTGGACGCAGCCCCACAGGTCGCAGAACAGGACGTCGTAGTCGCCCGAGACTTCGGTCAGCGCGTTGATGATGTGCGTCACGGGAGAACCTTCGTCGTTCGGGCGGGAAGAAATATCCTCGGGGCTGGCGAGCGCCCGGAAAACGGTCCGGTGGACCGTTCTCAGCGAGGCAGGGGCCGGAAGGCCCAAGGGGGCGGAACGCCCCCAGGCTTTCGGCGCGGCGGATCAGGCCTGCAGGACGGGGATGATCTGCTTCTTGCGGCTGACGACGCCCGGCAGGACCACGCTGTCGCCCGTGACCGTCACGCCGAACGACCGCTCGGCCACCCGGCGGACGTAGTCGTTGGGGATCAGCAGCGTCGCCTGCTCGTTCAGGATGTCCACGATGAACATCAGGACCTCGTGCGCGCCGTCCTCGGCGGCGACGGCCGGGATCGCGGCCATCAGCGCGGCCTTGCGGTCCAGAAGGACCTGCGGCGCGGTGGTTTCCAGCACCGACACGCGCAGCAGCCGCCCGTCGAGTTCGTATTCCTTGCTGTCCATCCGCAGCAGCGAGGCGTCATCAAAGGCCGAGACGTCGGATTTGGCGGTGAACATCTCGGTCGCGTAATCCGGGATGTCGATGCCCAGGTCGCGGGCCAGGTTCTCGGCCACGAAGCGGTCGTGCGGGGTCGTGGTGGGGCTGCGGAACTGCAGGGTGTCCGACAGGATGCAGGTCAGCATCATGCCCTTCACCCATTCGGGCGCGCGGGCCATGTCGTCTGCGCCGATCAGGTCGTGCATGATCGTCGCGGTGCAGGCGAGCGGGCGGATCGTGATGTTGATCGGCAGCCGGGTCTTCAGCCCGCCGGCCAGCAGGTGATGGTCGATCACCTCCATCACCTCGGCCTCGTTGATCGAGGCGGGCAGCTCGGCCAGGTTGTTGGTGTCCACGATCACGCACTGATCGCCCGGCGCCACGTCGGTGATGAACTCGGGCATGTCCACGCCCCAGCGGCCCAGCATCCACACGGCCTCGGTGTTGGGCGACCCCTGCAGCACGGCCTTGGCCGGGGTCTTGCGGACCTCGGTCAGGTACCACGCCCAGATGAGCGGCGAGCCGGTGGAATCGGTATCGGGGGCCTTGTGGCCGAACACCTGGATCATGGGGGACCTTTCGGGAAAGCGGTTTCGCGCGGCTTATAGGATCGGCCCCAGCGCTTGTCTATCGACCCCGCCAGCCTCGCGCCGCGCGCTGCCCGCCGCATGTCACGAAGGCGCGCGCACCGTCTGCTGGTGCTGCACGATCTGCCAGTCGTCGCCCTGCCGGACCCAGGTCGAGGTGCAGAACGCGGCGTAGTCCGACCCGTCGGGCCGCCGGGCCGTGGCGGCATAGCCCAGCACCACGCAATCTTCGTTTTCCACCATGCGGCGGTCGCTCATGCCGACGCTGTCCCAGCCGGGGCCGTTGTCGAGCGCCGCGAAGATCTCCTCGCCCTGCAGGAGTCCGAAACCGAACGCCATCACTGCGGCGGGGTGGGTGCGCCGCCGCGCCTCGGCCGCGCCCATGGTCCACCACGCCTCTTCGTCCGCCCAGCGTTCCTCGGTCATGCTCATCGCGCCACCCTCTCCACCGTCCATCCGTCCCGTTCCAGCAGCCGCAGCACGCCCTGCTCGCCCGGCAGGTGCAGCGCGCCCACCGCCGCCACGACCTCGCGCCCGGCGGGCGTGTCCCCTGCCTCAGGCCTTACCGCCGCCTCTGCAGCAGCGGTCAACGGCGCGATCCACGCGCGGTTCCGCCGGTCCATCAGCCGCTCCTGCGCCAGCGCCACCTGCCGGTCCACCTCGGCCCGGCTCAGGCCCGAATTGATGTAGGAATCGAGGCGCGAGAACTCCCACAGCTCCCACACCTTTCCGGCGAAGAAGGCGGCGGCGGTGGTGGTCGTGAAGTCGTCGGCGTGTTCGGCGCCGGGCAGCGACCACAGGACCATGTCGATCTCGTCCTCGGGCGACAGGTCGTCGAACATGCCCAGCACGGTGTCGTAGGGTTCAAGCGAGCGCACCGGGACACCCGCCTTTTCGGCCGTGTCCATCAGCATCATGTCCATGCCGGCGGGCGCCCCGCCGGGGGCGCGCATCTCGGCCATCATGCAGGGCGACATCGACAGGGTCATCGCCGCGTACCAGGGCCGCATCCGGCTGGCGAGGATCGCGGGCACGCCGCGTTCGGCCGCCGCTTCGGACAGGGCCGCCCATTGTTCCTTGCCCATCCGTTCGGGCAGGCTGGGCCCGACGGGGTCCATCAGCAGGTCGGGCTCGGACAGAAGCCGCGCCTTGAGCTTTTCCTGGTCTTCGGGCGACACCTCGACCATCAGCGTCGCGGCGTTCTCGATCCGAGGCTTCAGGGCCGCGACCGCGTCGGCATGGCGCGGATCGGTGAAGTGGTAGGTGCCAAGAATCAGCATCCGCGCATCGCCCTTGCGCGCCTCCCACACCGTTCCTTCCGAGTGCGGGACCCGCGACGCCGCCGCCGCCACCTCGGCCCGCATCGCGGGGGTCAGGTCGTCGAACAGGTTGCGCCCCGTGCAGGCCGCCTGCGCGCCCGCATTCGCGGACACCCCCGTCATGGCCCACAGCGTCGCCGCAAGGATCAACCGCTTCATTTCCGTTTCCTTTCCGTCGCCGGCGCAAGGGTTTGCCGGATGTTCCTGCGACCGGACCGGGGACGCGTCCGCCAGACCCTGCCACGCCCGCGCGGCGCAACCAAGACCGCGTCACGGGCAGTTGACCCGGGCTGTTGACTTGGCCCTGCCCCGCGCCTAGATCAGCCCCCGATTGGCACTCATCAAAGCAGAGTGCCAACACCTGCAACCTGAAACATCGGAGTGTACCACGATGGCATTCAAACCGCTGCACGACCGCGTTCTGGTCCGCCGCGTCCAGTCGGACGAAAAGACCAAGGGCGGGCTGATCATCCCCGACACCGCCAAGGAAAAACCCGCCGAGGGCGAGATCGTCTCGGTCGGCGAGGGCGCGCGCAAGGACTCGGGCGAGCTGATCGCCCCCTCGGTCAAGGCCGGCGACAAGATCCTGTTCGGCAAATGGTCGGGCACCGAAGTGACGCTGGACGGCGAAGAGCTGCTCATCATGAAGGAAAGCGACATTCTCGGGATCATCGGCTGAGCCGGCGAACCCTGACGGACATCGCTTCAAACTGTTTCAGAAGGATTAGGTAAATGGCTGGCAAGGAAGTCAAGTTCAGCACTGACGCCCGCGACCGCATGCTGAAAGGCGTCAACATCCTGGCCGACGCGGTCAAGGTGACGCTGGGCCCGAAGGGCCGCAACGTGGTCATCGACAAGTCGTTCGGCGCCCCGCGCATCACCAAGGACGGCGTCTCGGTCGCCAAGGAAATCGAGCTGACCGACAAGTTCGAGAACATGGGCGCGCAGATGGTCCGCGAAGTCGCGTCGCGCACCAATGACGAGGCCGGCGACGGCACCACCACCGCGACGGTGCTGGCGCAAGCCATCGTCAAGGAAGGCATGAAGGCGGTCGCCGCCGGCATGAACCCGATGGACCTCAAGCGCGGCATCGACCTTGCGACCGCCCGCGTGGTGGAGTCGATCAAGTCGGCCTCGCGCCCGGTCAACGACACCGCCGAAGTCGCCCAGGTCGGCACCATCTCGGCCAACGGCGAAGCCTTCATCGGCCAGCAGATCGCCGAGGCGATGCAGAAGGTCGGCAACGAGGGTGTCATCACCGTCGAAGAAAACAAGGGGATGGAGACGGAAGTCGAAGTCGTCGAGGGCATGCAGTTCGACCGCGGCTACCTGTCGTCCTACTTCGTGACCAACCCCGAGAAGATGATCGCCGAGCTCGAGGATGCCTACATCCTGCTGCACGAGAAGAAGCTGTCGTCGCTGCAGCCGATGGTCCCGCTGCTGGAAAGCGTGATCCAGACCGGCAAGCCGCTGCTGATCGTCGCCGAGGATGTCGAGGGCGAGGCGCTGGCCACGCTGGTCGTCAACCGCCTGCGCGGCGGCCTGAAGGTCGCGGCCGTCAAGGCTCCGGGCTTCGGCGATCGCCGCAAGGCCATGCTGCAGGACATCGCGATCCTGACCGGCGGCCAGGTGATCTCGGACGATCTTGGCATGAAGCTGGAAAACGTCAGCATCGACATGCTGGGCCGCGCCAAGAAGATCTCGATCAACAAGGACAACACCACCATCGTCGATGGTTCGGGTGAAAAGGCCGAGATCGAGGCCCGCGTCAGCCAGATCCGTCAGCAGATCGAGGAAACCACCTCGGACTACGACAAGGAAAAGCTGCAGGAACGCGTGGCCAAGCTGGCTGGCGGCGTCGCCGTCATCCGCGTCGGCGGCATGACCGAAGTCGAGGTGAAGGAGCGCAAGGACCGCGTCGATGACGCGCTGAACGCGACCCGCGCAGCGGTGCAGGAAGGCGTCGTCGTGGGCGGCGGTGTCGCGCTCGTCCAGGGCGGCAAGGCGCTGGAAGGCATGGAAGGCGGCAACGCCGACCAGAACGCCGGCATCGCCATCGTCCGCCGTGCGCTGGAAGCGCCGATGCGCCAGATCGCCGAGAACGCGGGCGTCGACGGCGCCGTCGTGGCCGGCAAGGTGCGCGAATCGGACGACAAGTCGTTCGGCTTCAACGCCCAGACCGAAGAATATGGCGACATGTTCAAGTTCGGCGTGATCGACCCGGCCAAGGTCGTCCGCACCGCGCTGGAAGACGCGGCCTCGATCGCGGGCCTGCTGATCACCACCGAAGCCATGATCGCTGAAAAGCCCGAACCCAAAGGCGCCGCGGGCGCTGGCATGGGCGGCGGCATGGGCGGCATGGGCGGGATGGACATGATGTAATGTCCCCGCCCGACCGCTTCGGTCGAGCAACGGAAAGGGCGCCCGCGTGGCGCCCTTTTCCATGCACGGGGCGGCGCGTTCGGCCCGCATCTCGCCCGCTCGCCGTACCCGTTCAGCCAAACGTGATTGTGCCGGCGGGCCGGGCGGGCGCATCATTCGTCTCCGGTCCCGCGCGACCCGCCCTTGCTTGCCGCCTGCCCCATTCGGAGTGACCGCCATGCGCCTGATCCCGATCCTCGCCGCCGCCCTCGCGCTGGCGCCGCTGCCCGCGTCGGCCTTTACCGCGCGTAACGGCATGGTCGCCCAGCAGGTCAGCCCGACCGAGATCGCGGTCCCGTTCGATTCCGGGCGTTCGGACACCAGCTACTGGTGCGCGGCGGGCGACCTTGCCGAACAGGTCATGGGCCTGCCCGGCAAGACCCGCCTGTGGCGCGCCACCCCCGAACCTCGCCGCAAGGGTCAGGGCATCGTCTTTACCGTCGATCCCGACAAACGGGCCGAGAACGCGGGCGTGTCCGAGTTCGGGTCCGGCCCGCAGGACGGGTCGGTGTCGGTGTCGATGGCGATCGCCAGCTACTGCCGGTTGCGTTTTCCGCTGTGGCGGGACTGAGGCGGCCAGCGGCTCGCCGTCCCGCCCGTTCTGCCCGAAGCGGCGCTTCAGACATCGACCGCCGGCTCCTCCTGATAGGCCCCGTGCAGAAGCTGCATGAAGTCCCCCGCGACGGGGATCGCCGCATCGCCGATCGCGCCGACCGGAACGCCGGGCGTCCACGAGTTCATCACCGCCGCCCCCGCCATCCGGGCCGCGTCGTCGGGCCTCAACTCCGCCGTCCGCTGCGGCACGCCGGACCGTTGCAGCTGGCGCCGGACGATCTGCTGCGTGATCCCGTCCAGCATCTCGGCCCGCGGCCAGACGACGGCCCGGCCGTCCCAGAACACGAGGTTCCAGATCGTCGCCTCGCTCAGCCGTCCGTCCGCATCGACATAGGCGGCGTCGTCGAAACCCCGGGCGACGGCCTGGCGCAGATAAATCGTCTTGGTGGATTCGCCGACCTGCTTGATGTCCGCGAGCGGGCGGGTGTGGCGCACCGCGTCAAGGCGCAGCGGACCGGAAGGGCCGTCCGACGGCGGCGCGGTCCGCACTAGGATGGCCGGGTCGTCGTCCGCGCCGGCGGGGGTGAACTCTCCCACACGGGAAAACATCGTGGCGGTCAGCGAGTGGTCGGGGCCGGCGCCTGCCGCCGCCTCAGCCGCCTCAGCCGCCTCGCGGAGACGATCGCGCACGACGTCGTCGGCAAGGGCCGCGCCGAACATCCGCCGCGACGCATGGCGAAGCCGGTCAAGGTGAAGGTCGAGCCCCCGCACCCGGCCGCCGCGCAGTTGCATGGCGGTGAAGTGGGCGAAGCCGGCGAATGCCAGCGGCGCGAGGTCGGCGGCGGTGGCCGCGCGGCCGTTGAGCAGGGTGGCGTGATCGGACGTGGACATGGATGCTCCTCATGGGGTTCGCATGGGTGAGCGGGTGGTCTAGACGATGACAGCGCTGTCAGGGTCAAGGGGGACGTGCATGAAGATCGGCGAGCTTGCGGACCGCACCGGAGTCAGCGTCCGCATGCTGCGGTATTACGAGGCGCGGGGCCTTCTCGATCCCGCGCGGAACGGCAACGGCTATCGTGACTACGGGGCCGAGGACGTGGCGACGGTCGGGCGGATCAGGTCGCTTGGCGCGGCCGGGATGACCCTGCCCGAGATCAGCCACTTTCTGCCCTGCGCGCTGGCCGGGCGGTCAGAGTTCGAGCCCTGCGACGAGCTTGCCGCGCTGCTGCGCAAGCAGATCGCGCAGGTGGACGGGCAGCGCCGGAAACTGGACGAAAGCCGCGACCTGCTCGCGACGCTGCTGCGGCAGGTGGACAACCGGGCCTGACCCCGCGCGACCCCGCCGCGTGAAGCGCCCCGGTCAGACGACGACCGGCTCCACCTTCATCGCCGCGCACAGCGACTTGAACCGCGCCTCCGCGACCTCGCCCATCAGCGCGCGGCCCATCCGGGTCAGCGTCAGCGTCAGCGTGTCCGCGCCTCGGTCAAGCGTCAGCTCCCCCGCCTCGGCCGGATCGCGGACCGAGAACATGGCCCCGAAACGCATCGCCTTGCCCAGGATCTCGGCCTTGTCGATCTGGTCGTCGGTCAGCAGCGTCAGCAGCGGCTCCATCACCGATCCGGCTCGGCTGTTCTTGTAGCGGTGCAGCAGCGCCAGCCCCAGGAACACCCGCTGCGGATGCGACAGCGCGGCAAGGTTCGCGCGCGTCACGTTGTCGAAACAGGATTCGGCGCGATAGTCGGGGTGCGCGCGCCAGCTTGTGTCGTGCAGCAGGCAGGCGGCGCGGACCAGCCGATCGTGGTCGGACGAGATGTCCTGAAACAGCGGCGACAGGAACTGGTAAAGCTTCTTGCCGAACCCCGGCATCCGCGCCATCTGCCGTTCGGTAAACCGCGCCGCCTCGATCAGCGGGTCGCGCCTGCGGATCGTGTCGGGCATCTGCTCGTAGAGCAGCCCCTCGCGGATGCCATAGGCGCTGACGGCGATCTCGGGCGGGTCGAACGACTGCACCAGCTCGCGCAGGACCTGCATCGCCAGCGGCACCAGCTCCATCCGCCCCTGCGAGATGCCGGTCTGCGCGCGCAGCTCGTCCAGCGACTGGTCGCCGGCCCATTTGACCGTGGCCATCACGTCGTCGGGCGTCATGCGGTATTCGTGCAGCACCGTCATCGGGTAGCCGCGCCGTTCCATGTCGAGCCGGGCGATCGCCCGCCACGATCCGCCGACCAGATAGATCCGCTCGTGATCGGTCCCCATCTCGCCCGCAAGGCCGGACATGATCTTTTCGATATGCTTGCGAAGTCCCTTGCCCTCGACCTGCTGCAACCGGAACGGCCCGAGGGCAGATGTGACGCGGTCGCCCACCTCGCCGTCCGCGACCTTGGCCAGCTCCATCGAGTTGCCGCCGATGTCGCAGACAAGGCCGCGGGCGTCGGGCCAGCCCAGCAGCACGCCCTGCGCCGACAGCCGCGCCTCTTCCTTGCCGTCGATGACCCACAGCTTCAGGCCGGTTTCCTCTTCGACCTGGCGCTGGAAGGCGGGGCCGTCCTCGGCCTCGCGCACGGCGGCGGTCGCCACGCAGGTCAGCGGGTGGATGCCCATCCCCTCGGCCAGCTCGCTGAAGCGGCGCAGCGCGGCCATGCCGCGGACCGCGCCCTCGGGGTTCAGCTTGCCGGTGGTGGCGAGCCCCTGCCCCAGTCCGGCCATGACCTTTTCGTTGTAGAAATAGGCGGGGCTGCGGGCCGCGCCGTCAAAGACAACCATGCGGATCGAGTTCGAGCCGACATCGACGACGCCCACCCGCTGCAACTCGCGCGCCGACAGGACGCCGCGGTCCTTGCCGAACGGCGCAAAGCTGCGCCCCGAGACGGTCTTGACGGACATCGGAAACTCTCCCGGGCAGGTGTCGCGGTTGCGCGGATCAACGGCTCGGCGGTTGTGTGGTTCAATCCAGCGAGTGGGTCAATGCCGGAACGTCCCGCGCACCGGCGGTTCCCCGCCCGGAGAGCGACGGGTTTTCCATGAAGAAGCGGTGGCAGTTGAACAGGTCGTCGCGCCCCGCCGGCAGGTGGCGCAGATAGCGCCCGTCGGGCTGCAGGATCCAGCTTTGCGCCTCGTCCGCCATGTTGGCGGCCATGACCTGGCTGGTGATCTGCGCCTTGACGGTGTCGTTCATGCATTCGACCAGTGTTTCCACCCGCCGGTTCAGGTTGCGGTCCATCCAGTCGGCCGAGCTGATGAACACCCGCGCCTTGCGCGACGGCAGGCCGTGGCCGTTGCCGAAGCAGACGATCCGGCTGTGTTCCAGGAACCGGCCGACGATCGACTTGACGCGGATGTTCGCGGACAGACCGTCGATTCCGGGCCTGAGGCCGCAGATGCCGCGGATGACCAGGTTGATCTTCACCCCCGCCTGCGACGCGGCATAAAGCGCCTCGATCACCTCGCGCTCGGTCAGGCTGTTCATCTTGGCCCAGATCGCGGCGCGGCGGCCCTGCCGCGCAAGCTCCGCCTCGCGGCCGATCAGCTCGACCAGCTTGTCCTTCAGCGCAAAGGGCGAGATCGAGAGGTTCTCCAGCCCGTCCGGCTGCACGTAGCCCGACAGGTAGTTGAAGACCTTGGTCGCGTCCCGCCCCAGCGCCGGGTCGCAGGTGAACAGCGACAGGTCGGTGTAGATGCGGGCGGTGATGGGGTGGTAGTTGCCGGTGCCGTAATGGGTATAGGTCACCAGCCGGTCGCCCTCGCGCCGCACGACGCTGCTGATCTTGGCGTGGGTCTTGTAGTTCATGAAGCCGTAGACGACATGCGCGCCCGCCCGTTCCAGCCGGCGCGACTGGCGAATGTTCGCGGCCTCGTCGAAGCGCGCCTTCAGCTCCACCAGCGCGGTCACGGACTTGCCCGATTCCGCCGCCTCGCACAGCGCGTCCACGATCGGGCTGTCGCGGCTGGTGCGGTAGAGCGTCTGCTTGATCGCCAGCACGTTCGGATCGACCGCCGCCTGCGCGAGAAAGCGGATCACCATGTCGAACGTCTCATACGGGTGGTGCAGCAGCATGTCCTTTTGCCGGATCGCCGCGAACATGTCGCCGTCGTGGTCCTGCACCCGCTCGGGCACGCGCGGGACGAAGGACGGCCACAGAAGATCGCGGCGGCTGTCCAGAACCAGTTCGGACAGGTCGGCCATGCCGACCAGGCCATCGACCTCGACCACCTCCTCGGGCGTGACGTGGAGTTCGGACATGATGAGGCGGCGCAGGCGTTCGGTTGCGCCCGCGGTCAGCTTCAGCCGCACGACCTCGCCCCGGCGGCGGCGCTTCAGCGCGTGCTCGAACTCGCGCACCAGGTCCTCGGCTTCGTCCTCGACCTCAAGATCGCTGTCGCGCAGCACGCGGAAGGCGCAGTGGCCGGCGTCGCTGTAGCCCGGAAACAGCCGGTCGAGGTTCATCAGCAGCAGGTCCTCCAGCCGCAGGAACCGCGCCCCGCCGGGCAGCGCCACGAAGCGCGCAAGCTGCCCCGGAATCGGAAGCAGCGCCTCCAGCCGGCGGCCGTCGCTGACGCGGGCGAGTTCCACCGCCAGCGAAAAGCCGAGATTGGGGATGAAGGGGAACGGATGCGCGGGGTCGATCGCCAGCGGCGACACGACCGGAAACACCTGGTCGAGGAAGTAGCGGTCGAGCCACTCGACCTCTTCCGAGGTGACGGTCTGGCGGGTCACGATGACGATCCCGGCCGCTTCCATCTCGCGCCGCAGGGTGTTCCAGACCGACTGCTGCGCCGCCATCAGACGCCGCGCGTCGGCGTTGATGAGCCCCAACTGCTCGGCCGGGCTGAGCCCGTCGTCGGACACGGTCGCATTCCCCTCGCGCACCAGCTCGCGCAGGCCGGCGACGCGGACCGTGAAGAACTCGTCGAGGTTCGCGGCCGAGATCGACAGGAAGCGCAGCCGTTCCAGCAAGGGCACCCGCAGGTTCCGCGCCTCGTCCAGCACCCGCCAGTTGAAGCTGAGCCAGCTCAGCTCGCGATTGAAGAAGCGGGCGGGGCCTTCGGGTGGGCCTTCCGGCAGCACGCGGGCGGGCGGGAAAGGGGCTTGCAGGAAATCGGCCTGGGTCATCGGATCGTCATCGGATCTTGGGATCTTCTCGCTGGATAGCTGCGGATCATGCGTTTTGGCGGGCCGACTGTCCAGCCGTTAGGCGGCGCGGGCGTCCGTGGCGGCCCGGGCGCTTTCGCTTGCGTCCGCGGTTGCGTAGGCTCACGCGCCGCCCGCCGTTCCGCGCCGCCGAAAGGTCCGCCATGCAGATCCGCCCCGCCACCGCCGCCGAAAGGTCCGCCATGCAGATCCGCCCCGCCACCGCCGCCGACGCGGACGCCATCGCCGCCATCTGGAACCCGATCATCCGCGACACCGTCATCACCTTCTGGCCGACCGAGCGGTCGCAGGCGGACATCGCCGCCATGATCGCCGAGCGGCGGCGGGACGGCTTCGCGTTCCTGGTCGCGATCGACGGGGCCCGGGTGACGGGCTTTGCCTCGACCTCGCAGTTCCGGGGCGGCGCGGGTTATGCGCGGACGCTGGAACACACGGTCCACGTCGCGGAAGGGCAGCGCGGCAAGGGGACCGGCCGCGCCTTGATGGCGGCGGTTCAGGCGCATGCGAGCGCCGCCGGGGCGCGGGTGCTGATCGGGGCGATCACCGCCGGGAACCGCGCGAGCGTGCAGTTTCACGCGCAGCTGGGCTTTGCCGAATGGGGACGGATTCCTGCGGCGGGCTGGAAGTTCGGGCGCTTCCACGATCTTGTCCTGATGGGAAAGGACCTGGGCGAAAACGGCGCGCCCGTTCCGTGATCGCGTCTTTCCTGCGCCCCCTGTTACCGCTACCCTGACCGGCATGGACGATGTTTCGCACCCGACGCGCGCCGCGGCGCCGCGCCTGCCGCAGCCGCGTGGCTTCTGGCAGCGCATCCTCGACCGCATGGCCGCGCTGGTGGGTGGCCGCGCCGCGGTTCCGCCGGAACGGTCGGTCGCCTTTACCATCGCCGTGATCGCGCTGGGCGCCAAGATCGCCAAGGCCGACGGCCGCGTCGCGCGGGAAGAGGTCGCGGCCTTCCGCCGCATCTTCAAGATCCCCCGGACCGAGGAACGGCACGCGGCGCAGGTGTTCGACCTTGCCCGCCGCGACGTGGCGGGCTTCGACCTGTGGGCCGGGCGGATGGCCGCGATGTTCCCGCCCGCCGACCCGGTGCTGGTGGACGTGCTCGAAGGGCTGCACCTGATCGCGATGGCCGACCACAGCCTGACCCCGGGCGAGGTCGTGTTCCTTGACGAGGTGGCGCGCATCTTCGGCGTCGATCCCGGCACCGTCGCCGCCATGCGCGCCCGCCACGACCCCGAACAGGGCTGCCCGCCCTGCGACGTGCTGGGCATCCCCCCCGGCACGCCTTTGGACGAGGCGCGCGCGCGCTGGCGCGACCTCGTGCGCGAGAACCATCCCGACCGCGCGCAGGCCCACGGCCTTCCGCGCGAGGCGATCCGCCTGGCCGAGGCGCGGACCCGGGCGATCAACGAGGCGTGGCAGACCTATCGCAGCCAGTATCGCGGCTGACCCGGCCACCATCTGACGCGACGTGGCGCGCCCCCGCGCGCGGACGCCGGTTGACCGGCCGCGCTGTCGGCCGCAGGCTCGTCACGATACCGTCGCTTTTGGGGAGGGGTCGATGGAACGCATCCGCCTGATGCTGTCGCACCGCGCCGTAGCCATTCTGGCCGCCGCATTCGTGCTGGGACTGGCCGCCACCCTGACAGGGCCGGTCTGGCTGTGGGCGCTGGTGCCGGTGGGCGTCGGCCTGCAGATGCTGAACGAATACGCGATGCACCGCTTCCTCTTCCACCTGCCGCCGCCGCGCGAGCAGTGGAAGTTCGACCTGCTCTACCGCGCGCATTACGGCCACCACGACTTTCCGACCTGCCCGTCGCTGTTCTTCGTGCCGGCCTTCGTCGCGCTGCCGATGCTGGCGCTGCATGTGCTGGCCGCCGCGTTGGTGGGCGAGCTGCTGCTGCCCGGCATGGGCTGGCGGGTCGCGGCGGCGGTGACGCTGACGGGCGGCGTCGGCACCTTCCTCGTCTATGAATGGTTCCACATGACCGCGCATCTGCCCGTGCGCCGCAGCCGGCTGGAACAGCACGTCACGACGATGCACAACCAGCACCATTTCCGCGACTTCACCCGCTGGTTCCACGTCTCGCCGGGCGGCGAGGTGATCGACCGGGCGCTGGGCACGGCGATCTCGCGGGACGCGCTGAAGGCGAAGTCGCGGGCCGAGTTCATCCGCACCCTGGGCCTGCGCCCCGACGATCCCCGCCTGCTGTCGGCCCGCGCCCGGATCGCGCAGGCGCACGGCGTCAGCGCGGCCGAGATCGCCCGCGCCGCAACCTAACCCGGAAGGGCGCGGGGCGCGGTACCCCACGGGCGCGGGCAGGACGTCACGGGAACCCCGCCGCGTCGCGGGTCGTTTTCCGCCCGACCGTTCAGCGCGACAGACCGCGCGCCCGCAAAGGTACCCGTCACATGCTTCACCGTCTCGCACTCACCTGCGCCCTGTCGCTGGCCGCCGTCGCGCCGCTTGCCACCGGCGCGATGGCCCAGGGCTTCCAGATGCCCGGCGCCGACCAGCCCGCCATCCCCCCGGGGACGACGCCACCGGCGGCCGCGCCCGGGATCGACGACGGGTCGATCGGGTCGATCCTCGACAACCTGCTGACCGAGGCGCAGCCGCATCTCGAAGGGCTCGCCGGCGCGATGGAGGGGACGTTGCAGGAAATCTCGCCCGCGCTGCGCGAACTCGGCGGGCTGGTGGACGACATCGAGAACTATCAGCGCCCCGAGCGGCTGCCCAACGGCGACATCATCCTGCGCCGCCGCGCCGACGCGCCGCCCCCGCCGCCCACCGACCGGCTGGAGCGTCTGGTGCCCGGCGGCGATGCGGTGCCCGGGGTCGCCCCGGCCGTACCCGCCCCGGCGGTCCCGTCCCCCGCGGTGCCCGCGCCGGTCGCGCCCGCGCCCCTGTTCCCCGCGCCCGCGCCCGCGCCCCTGTTCCCCGCGCCCGCCGTCCCCGACCCCGCCACACCCGCCGTGCCGACCGGCCCCGCGCCCCGCGTCACGCTGTAGCCGGAACGAAGAAGGGCCGGGTTTCCCCGGCCCTTTTCAAGTGCAGGTTCGCGTGCAGGCGACCGATCAGGTCCGGCGATATCCGGGCGTGGTCAGGTCGTCGGGCGCACCCGGCGCCGCCGTGCCGTCGGCGAACAGGCTGCGCTTGTGCCCGTTCCACGGCACCAGCAGCAGACCCACGATCACCGTCATCCCGGCCACGATGATCGCGTACCATAGCCCCGCGTAGATGTTGCCCGCCTGCGCCGAGATGGCGAAGGCGGTTGCAGGCAGCAGCCCCCCGAACCAGCCGTTGCCGATGTGATAGGGCAGCGACATGCCGGAATACCGGATCCGGGTCGGGAACAGCTCGACCAGCGCCGCTGCGACCGGGCCGTAGACCATCGTCACCAGGATGATGAGATAGGTCAGCAGCAGCACCAGCTTGAAGTTCTGGGCGTTGAAGATGTCGAAGAAGTGGTCGGCCTTGGCGATGGTGGTGTTCTCGGCCGCGACCAGCGGATAGCCCGCCGCAGTCAGGGCGCCGTTCACGGCGGACTCGAACCCGGCCTTGGCCGCGGTCAGGTCCGCACCCGCCAGCGTCCCTTCATAGGCCGGGATCGCCGTGTCGCCCACCGTCACGCTGGCGGGCGTGCCGGGCGCGGTGTCCACGGTCGTGTAGTTGACCGACGACTTTGCCAGGAGCGCCTTGGCGATGTCGCACGAGCTGGTGAACTTGGCCGTTCCGGTCGGGTTGAACTGGAACGAACAGGTGTCGGGGTCGGCGCTGACGGTGACGGTGGTGTTGTCCTGCGCCGCCGCGAGCGCGGGGTTCGCGGTGTGCGTGATCGCCTTGAACACCGGGAAATAGGTCAGCGCCGCCAGCAGGCAGCCCGCTAGGATGATCGGCTTGCGCCCCACCCGGTCCGACAGCGAGCCCCAGAACACGAACCCGGCCGTCCCGATGATGAGCGACCACGCGACCAGCACGTTCGAGGTGAAGGTGTCCACCTTGACCACGTTGTTGATGAAGAACAGCGCGTAGAACTGGCCCGAATACCAGACCACCGCCTGCCCCGCCGTCAGGCCGAACAGCGCGATCAGCGCGATCTTGGCGTTCCGCCACTGGCCGAACGCCTCGCGCAGCGGCGCCTTGGACTGCGCCCCTTCCGCCTTCATGGCGCGGAACGCCGGGCTCTCCTCCATCTGCAGGCGGATGTAGAGCGAGATTGCCAGAAGGACGATCGACCCCAGAAACGGGATCCGCCAGCCCCAGGCCTTGAACGGTTCCAGCAGGACCTGCTGCCCGTCGGGGCCCAGCAGCGGCTCGCCGCCCGAGAACTGCGGCACCGGCGCGTAGTTGGCGTTCACGTAGCTCTGCACGATCAGGATCACGATCAGCGACAGCAGCAGGCCCATCGTGGCCGTGGTCTGGATCCAGCTGGTGTAATAGCCGCGCCGATTGCGCGGCGCGTGTTCGGCGACATAGGTCGCGGCCCCGCCGTATTCGCCGCCAAGCGCCAGGCCCTGCAGCATCCGCAGCAGGATCAGGATGACGGGCGAGATCACGCCCCACGCCTCGTATCCCGGCAGCAGGCCGACGATGAACGTGGACAGCCCCATGATGACGATCGTCACGAGGAAGGTGTACTTGCGCCCGACCAGATCGCCGAGCGACCCGAACACCAGCGCGCCGAACGGCCGCACGATGAAGCCTGCGGCAAAGGCCAGCAGCGCAAAGATGTTGCGCGTGGCTTCCGGGAAGCTGGTGAAGAACTGCGCGCCGATGATCGCGGCGAGCGAGCCGTAAAGATAAAAGTCGTACCATTCGAAGACGGTGCCGAGCGACGAGGCCAGGATGACCTTCTTTTCCTCGCCGGTCATCGGCCGCGAGCGGTCGACGGGGTGTAGTTCTGCGGTTGCCATGGAAACTTGTCCTCCCCTCCATGAGTTGACGGGGCCGGTTGGGTCCGGCCGCCCTGCTTTTCCGCGGACCCCCGGCGAAATCTGCCGCGGCCGCGCCGGACCGCCCCTCCTCGGGCGGCCGGGTCGTCGTTCAGCGCCGGGTCATCCGGCGTTCAGCGCGTCGCCCGCGCGGTGCGGCGCGTGCACGGGCCCGGGCATGTCGTCGTCGAACAGGCTGCGCCTGTGTCCGTTCCACGGCACCAGAAGAAAGCCGATCACCGCGGTTGCTGACGCCACGATGACCGCATACCAGAGCCCTGCATAGATGTTTCCCGCCTGCGCCGAGATCGCGAAGGCGGTGGCGGGCAGCAGCCCCCCGAACCAGCCGTTGCCGATGTGATAGGGCAGCGACATGCCGGAATAGCGGATCCGGGTCGGGAACAGCTCGACCAGCGCCGCCGCCGTGGGGCCGCAGACCATGGTCACGAGCAGGTTGAGATAGGTCAGCAGCGCGACCAGCGTCAGGTTCTGGCGCCCGAAGATGTCGAAGAAATGGCGGGCCTTGGCCACGTCCTCGTTGCCCGACCCCGCCTGCGGATAGCCTGCGGCGGTCAGCGCGTCGCGCACCGCCCCCTCGAACCCGGCCTTTGCGGCCGCAAGGTCGCCCGCCGCCAGCGTCCCTTCATAGGCGGGGATAACGGTCGCGCCCACGGTGACGCTTGCGGGCGTTCCGGCCGCCGCGTCCCTGGTCGCGTAGTTGACCGAGGACTTCGCCAGCAGCGCCTTGGCGATGTCGCAGGAACTGGTGAACGCCGACGATCTTCCCGTCGGGTTGAACTGGAACGAGCAGGTCGCGGGATCGGCCGTCACCGTCACCGCCGATCCGGCCTGCGCGGCGGCGAGCGCGGGGTTGCCGACCCGCGTCATCGCGCCGAACACCGGAAACAGCGACAGCGCCGCCAGCACCAGCCCGGCGATGACGATCGGCTTGCGCCCCACCCGGTCCGACAGCGCCCCCCAGAACACGTAGAACGCGGTGCTCAGGATCAGCGACCAGGCGACCAGCACGTTGGTCGTGAAGCTGTCCAGCTTGACCACGTTGCCGATGAAGAACAGGGCGTAGAACTGGCTTGAATAGGACACGACCGCCTGCCCCGCGACCAGCCCGAACAGCGCGATCAGCGCGATGCGCGCGTTCCTCCAGCGGCCGAACGCCTCGCGCAGCGGCGCGCGCGACCCGGCCCCCTGCCGCTTCATCGCCCGGAAGGCGGGCGATTCCTGCATCCTGAGCCGAATGTAAAGCGAGATCGCCAGCAGCACGCTGGACCCCAGGAACGGAATCCGCCAGCCCCACACCCGGAACGGATCCAGCATCACCTGCTGCCCGTCGGGGCCAAGGACCGGCACCCCGCCCGCAACTTGCGGCACGGGCGCGAAGGTCGCGTTGACCCAGCCTTGCGCAACCAGGATCACGATCAGCGACAACAGCAGCCCCAGCGAGGTCGTGGTCTGGATGAAGCTGGTGTAATAGCCCCGCCGCCCGCGCGGCGCATGTTCGGCGACATAGGTGGCGGCACCCCCGAACTCACCCCCCAGCGCCAGCCCCTGCAACATGCGCAGCGCGATCAGGATGACGGGCGAGGCGACGCCCCACGCCTCGTATCCCGGCAGCAGGCCCACGAGGAAGGTGGACAGGCCCATGATGACGATGGTCACGAGGAATGTGTATTTGCGCCCGACCTTGTCGCCGACGCTGCCGAACACCAGCGCACCCAGCGGCCGCACGATGAACCCGGCGGAAAACGCCAGCAGCGCGAAGATGTTGCGGGTGCTTTCAGGGAAACCGCTGAAGAACTGCGCGCCGATGATCGCGGCCAGCGAGCCGTAAAGGAAGAAGTCGTACCATTCGAAGATCGTGCCGAGCGACGAGGCGAGGATAACCTTCCTCTCCTCGCCCGTCATCGGTCGCGACAGCTCGGCCGCCCCCGTCCCGGCACGCGTCATTTCGTTCCCGACCCTCTTGCCGCGTTGCCGGCGACGTCGCGCAGCGTTGGTTTGAAAGCCTGCGTCATTCCCGGACCACCCGGTTCTCGATCAGCTCGTCCACCACCCCGGGATCGGCCAGCGTCGAGGTGTCGCCCAGGCTGCCGAAGTCGTTTTCCGCGATCTTCCGAAGGATGCGGCGCATGATCTTGCCCGACCGGGTCTTGGGCAGCGCGGGCGCCCACTGGATCACGTCGGGCTTGGCGAAGGGTCCGATCTCGCCGCGCACCCACGCCTCCAGCTCGCGCCGCAGGTCGTCGGACGGCGTCGCGTCGTTCATCACGGTGACATAGGCGTAGATGCCCTGCCCCTTCACGTCGTGCGGAAAGCCCACGACCGCCGCCTCGGCCACCTTGGCGTGGGCGACGAGCGCGCTTTCGATCTCCGCCGTGCCCATGCGGTGGCCCGAGACGTTGATGACGTCATCGACCCGCCCCGTGATCCAGTAATACCCGTCCTCGTCGCGCCGGCAGCCGTCGCCGGTGAAGTAGTAGCCGGGATACTGCTGGAAATAGGCCGATTCGAACCGTTCGTGGTCGCCCCACAGCGTCCGCATCTGCCCGGGCCAGCTGTCGGCGATGGCAAGCACGCCCTCGACCCCGTTCCCTTCGATCGGGGTGCCGGTCGCGGCGTCCAGAACCACGGGCTTCACCCCGAAGAACGGAACCGTGGCCGAGCCGGGCTTGGTCGGGGTCGCGCCCGGCTGCGGGGTGATCATCTGGCCGCCGGTCTCGGTCTGCCACCAGGTGTCCACGATGGGGCAGCGGTGCTTGCCGACATGGGTGTCGTACCAGACCCACGCCTCGGGGTTGATCGGCTCGCCCACCGTGCCGAGCAGGCGCAGGCTGGACAAGTCGTGCTTGTCCACCCATTCCGGTCCCTGCCCCATCAGCGTGCGCAGCGCGGTGGGCGCGGCATAGAACTGCGTCACCCGGTGCCTTTCCACGGTGGCCCAGAAGCGGCCGAAATCGGGCCAGGTCGGGATCCCCTCGAACATCACCGTGGTCGCGCCGTTCGCAAGCGGACCGTAGACGATATAGGTGTGCCCCGTCACCCAACCCACGTCGGCGGTGCACCAGAAGATGTCGCCGTCGCGGTAATCGAAGGTGCATTCGTGGGTGAAGGCGGCATAGGTCAGGTAGCCGCCGGTGGTGTGCATCACCCCCTTGGGCTTTCCGGTCGAGCCCGAGGTGTACAGGATGAACAGCGGATCCTCGGCGTTCATCGGGCGCGGCGGGCAGTCGGGGCCGACCTGCTCCATCATCGCCAGCACGTCCACGTCGCGGCCCTGGATCCAGGTCGTCTGGTCGCCGGTGTGCTTGACGACAAGGACGCGCACCCGGTCCGAACAATGCAGCATCGCCGCGTCGGTGTTGGACTTGAGCGCGGTGCGCTTGCCGCCGCGCGGCGCGGTGTCGGCGGTGATGACCAGCTTGGCGCCGCAGTCGTTCACGCGGTTGGCAAGCGCGTCGGGCGAGAAGCCCGCGAACACCACCGAGTGGATTGCCCCGATCCGGGCGCAGGCCAGCATCGCAAAGGCCGCCTCGGGGATCATCGGCATGTAGATGACGATCCGGTCGCCGCGCATCACCCCCTGGCTCAGGAACACGTTGGCCATCCGGTTCACCTTGTCGGACAGTTCCGCATAGGTGATGTGGCGCGCGGGCTGCGCGGGGTCGTCCGGTTCCCAGATGATCGCGGTCTGGTCGGCGCGTTCGGGCAGGTGGCGGTCCACGCAGTTGACGCAGGCGTTGAGGGTGCCGTCCTCGAACCAGCGGATCGACACCTGCCCCAGCGTGAAGTCGGTGTTCTTGACCCGCGTATAGGGCGTGATCCAGTCCAGCCGCTGGCCGATGCGGCCCCAGAACCCGTCCGGGTCCGCGACCGATTCCGCATACATCTGCGTGTAAAGCTCCGGCGTGATGCGGGCGTTTTCCCAGCCCGGCGGCACGGGATGCAGCGTCGCTGCTTCGGTCATCTGTGCGTCCCCCTTCGGTCCGGTCATCCGGCGCACGCGCCTCTCCGCGCGGCGCAAGTGGCCGATTTCACGACAGTATGGACACAAGAACGCGCGGGTAAAGGCGGAACCGCCGATCGCGCGTTCGGCCGGGCGCAGGACGGACCGGGCACCGGGGCCTCGGATCAGGAGCCCGCCAGATTGACGAAGCAGCTTTGGTAGGCCACGTCCGATAGAACCCGCGCGGACAGTTCACGATCGCGCTCATCGAAGTGCAGCGGCAGCGCGTAGGCCATCGCGATGATCTCCTTCGATTCGGCGGCCAGCGCGTCCGCGAAGACCTGTCGCATGCCGATGTCCGTCGCATCTCCCTGGTTCGACAGGGCCTTGCCGATCAGCTCGCCGATATAGGCGCCGGTGTCGCGCGCGGGATAGCCCGCCTGGTGCATGCCTTCGGCGATGAACGCCAGGTCCCTGACCATGCCGCAGACGATTTCAGTGACGTTCGGCGGCATGTCCTGCGCGGCGGCGTCCGAGGCGAGCGTCAGCGAAGCGAGGGCGGCGAGAACGATCTTCATCGCGGAACCGATCATGGATGCTGGCGGCACGCAGGCGGGCCGGTCGGGGGGCTTGCGAAAACAAGACAGGCGCAATGGTCCGGCCCGCACCATCCCCAAGCTCCGCGCATCAAGCAAGGACCAACATCCGTCGCAATCAAGCTCGTTGACGGAAAAAGGGCCCCGCCGGACCAACCGGCGAGGCTTGCATGATCGCTTCCGCGCGGACCGCGCGCGGCAGTTCAGCTCGGATTGTCCATCCTGATCCGCACTGCCATCCGGCCCGACGCAGGCGCGGACCAGTTCAGGCCGACATTGGCCTGCGACGTTCCCTCACGTACTGATACGAACGGCATTTCCGACAGGATGTTCCCGCCCGCGCCCCGGACCGGGGTTTCGGCGATCACCGAATCGACCTTGAGCGCGAAGGCCCCGAACGGAAGCGAGGTCGCCGTGTCCACGACCCACTTGGCGGCGGCGGTGTTCTGGGCGTGGGTGATCGTGACCGGGTTCGCCACGAAGGTATCGACCCCGGTGAAGCTGTTGCCCGAAAAGACCACGTTGCGGGCCGAGGCGTGGTTCAGCCCGGCGATCGTCGCATCCACGCGGTCGATCCGGGTCACGCGCCCCACGCTGCACTTGAACACGTTCCCCATCACCGTCAGCCCCTGCAGGAACTGCCCGGTGCCATAGGGCTTGATGACCAGCCACGAGAATCCGGGCACCACGTTCGAGCAGAGGAAGGTGTTCCCGGTGATGGTAAGCCCGCCGAAGCTGTAGAACTGCGGGTTGTAGTTGGGATAGGCGCTGTGTTCGTTCGTCCACTCGATGGTGGCGTTGTCGACGTAGTTGCCGGTCACGTTGACCTGCAGGTTGCACGAGGTCAGGACCAGCCCCGCGAACCGCACGCCCGAGGTGGCGCTGTCGCCCTGGAACCAGTGGTTGCCGGAAATCATGTGGCCGTTGCCGTTCGCGACCATGAAATGGCCGAAGCGCACGAAGCGGCTGTTGCGGATCTTGGTGTCGTTGCCGTTCACGTTGATCGCGATGGAACGGCGGTTCTGCGCCAGCTCGCCCATCTCGTCGGACAAAAACTGGCACTGTTCGACGACCAGATCCTGGCAGGCCCGCCCGATCGAGGTGATCGCGCGGCTTTGCGGCCGGGTGAAGAAACAGTCGCGGAAGGTCCAGAGCTGGCCCGCGGGCGGCAGCATGACGCCGTTGCCAGTCCCGTCCATCAGGAACTCGATATCGGCGAAGGTCAGGCGGTCGATGTTGCCCAAGGCAGCGAAGTCGAGCGCATAGCTTTCGCGGGTGAAGGTATAGCTGCGCGTCCCCGCCCCGCCGTAAAGCGGCTGCGACAGCGTCAGCGTGCCGGTGGCCACGTTGCGGTCGCGGACATAGACCTCGCGTCCCACACCCGCACCGCTGACGCGCGATCCGATCGCGATCTGCGCGACCTGCGGCACGGCGCGGATTTCCTCGGGTCGCGCCGGGTCGTAGGTGCCGTTCGACGTGACGGCCGTCGTCCTCCACGCCGTCCCCGACACCGTCGCGATCTGGCCGTTGCAGATCACGCGGCGGTTCGAAAACGAGGCAAGACCCGGGCAGGCGGCCGCTACGTCCAGCGGCTCGGTCAGGTCCACGCGGCGGCCGCAGAGGTCGAGCGCGGTGTGGTCGGTGAACCCGAACAGCGCCTGCAACGCGCGCTTCAGCCCCTCGGTCTCGTCCCCGAAGGCGTCGGCGTAGGTCGGAAAGTCGAACCGGCCCTGCAGCGACAGGCGCGCGGCGCGCGGCATGGTGATGCGGCCCTTGAAGCGCACCGGCGCCTTGATCGCGGTGTCGGCGGCAAGGAAATAGACCCCGTCCGGCACGAGGATCTCGCCCCCGTTCGCGGCCGCGTCGGCGGCGATGAACGCGTCGCGGTCGTTGGCGATGCCGTCGCCCACGGCGCCGAAGTCGCGCACGTCCACCCAGTCGAGGCCCGCGGGCAGGAACGCCGCCGTCACATCCTCGATGCGGATGCTTTCGATGCGGACCGCGCCGCCGTTGACGCCGACAAGGTCGATCCCGAAATGCCCGATCTGCGCGGTCCGGCCCCACGACATGGTGACGCCGGGACGCCGTCCCACGCCCACGATCGCCGACACCTCGACGATCTCGCCGTAACCGCGCAGCGCGGTCGCGGCCCCCGCCTCGGCCACGCCATCGACATGGACGCGGCCCGCGGTGCCCGCCCAGGCCCCGATGCGGACCTGCGGCAGGTTGCCCGCGATCGCCTTCACCCTCGCCGAGACGCGCAGGTAGGTGCCGGGCAGGATCGGCGTTTCGCCGACAAAGCGCAGGCGCGTCACGTCCGCCTGCTTCACGATCTCCATGCAGGTGCCGAAGTCCTGGTCGCCGGGCACGATGGCGGCGTTCGGGACGCCGGCCCAGGTCGGCTCGCCCGACAGACCGTTCTCGCGGGACCAGGCGCCGAGCCCCGCCCCGAAGCCGGGCGGGTTCAGCTGCAGGCCGGCGGTGATGGCGATGTTCATCCGTGATCTCCCCAAAGCGGCGCGCGGGGCCAGGCCGTGTCGGGCCGGGCATGGGCGCAGTCATCGCGCGCAAGGTCGCAACAGGGCGTTAACCGCCCCTTAACCTTGCGCGCGGCGCAACGGCCCGCACCGCAACAGGCCGCGACGGACCGGCCTTCCAACGCGGCGCGCGCTCATGTATCTGCGGCCGATCAACGGGGAACACGCCATGACCGACCTGACCGTCCCGGACGCGCCGCAGCTTTACCTGATCGCGCCGTCGCTGGTCGCCGAAACCGAGCTGTCGGACCGGCTGGCCGCGGTGCTGGGCGCCCATCCCGTCGCCTGCCTGCGCCTGCCCGGAACGGGGGACGAGGGCGCGCTGGGCCGCCTTGCCGATCTCGTCCGCGACATCGCCCATGCCCGCGACGTGGCGGTGGTGATCGAAAACCACGTGGCGATCGCCCGCGCGCACGGGCTTGACGGGGTCCACCTGACCGACGGCGCGCGCACCGTGCGCTATGCCCGCAAGGAACTGGGGTCCGATGCCATCGTCGGCGCGTTCTGCGGCACGTCGCGGCACGAGGGGATGAGCGCGGGCGAGGCCGGGGCCGACTATGTGGCGTTCGGCCCCTGCGGCGCGACGCTGCTGGGCAACGCGGAACCCGCGCCGATCGACCTCTTCCAGTGGTGGTCCGAGATGATCGAGGTTCCGGTCGTCGCCGAAGGCGCGCTCGACCCCGACCTGGTCGAAAAGCTGTGGCCAGTCGCCGACTTCGTCGCCATCGGCCCCGAGATCTGGTCGGCCGATGACCCCGTCGCCGCGCTCTCGCGGCTCTGGCGCGCCTGACCCCGCTTGCCGGGCGGACGCGGCTGGCTTAATCGCTGGCCATGACCCAGCATCAGCGCCTTCTCATCATCGATTTCGGCAGCCAGGTGACGCAGCTCATCGCGCGCCGCCTGCGTGAACTCGGCATCTTCTGCGAGATCCGCCCCTACCAGTCGATCAGCGACGCCGACCTGCGCGCCGACCCGCCGCAGGCGGTGATCCTGTCGGGCGGCCCCGACAGCGTGACCCGGCCCGGCAGCCCCCGCGCCCCGCAGGCGGTGTTCGAGCTGGGCGTCCCGGTGTTCGGCATCTGCTACGGCCAGCAGACGATGATGGAACAGCTCGGCGGCCGGGTCGAGGCGGGCCACCACGCCGAATACGGCCGCGCCTTTGTGACGCCCGCGCCGGGCCACGCCGGCGACGGCATCTTCGCGGGCCTATTCTCCGACGGGCGCGAGGAGGTGTGGATGAGCCACGGCGACCGCGTGACCGCGATTGCGCCGGGGTTCCAGGTGATCGGCACCTCGCCGGGCGCCCCCCTCGCCATGATCGCGGACGAGTCGCGCCGCTTCTACGCCGTCCAGTTCCACCCCGAGGTGCATCACACCCGCAACGGCCGCGTCATGCTGGAGAACTTCGTCCGCCTTGCCGGGTTCACCGGCGACTGGACGATGGCCGGCTACCGGGCCGAGGCCGTGCGCCGCATCCGCGAGCAGGTGGGCGACGCCAAGGTCATCTGCGGCCTGTCGGGCGGCGTCGATTCGTCCGTCGCGGCGGTCCTGATCCACGAGGCGATCGGCGACCAGCTAACCTGCGTTTTCGTGGACCACGGCCTGCTGCGGCAGGGCGAGGCGGACGAGGTCCTGACCATGTTCCGCCACCACTACAACATCCCGCTGATCCACGCCGACGAGTCCAACCTGTTCCTGGGCGAGCTGGAAGGCGTCAGCGACCCCGAGGTCAAGCGCAAGACCATAGGCCGCCTGTTCATCGACGTGTTCCAGAAACACGCGGCCGAGGTCGGCGGGGCGAAGTTCCTGGCCCAGGGCACGCTTTACCCCGACGTGATCGAGTCTGTCAGCTTTTCAGGCGGGCCGTCGGTCACGATCAAGTCGCACCACAACGTGGGCGGCCTGCCCGAAAAGATGGGCCTGAAGCTGGTCGAGCCGCTGCGCGAACTTTTCAAGGACGAGGTCCGCGCGCTTGGCCGCGAGCTGGGCCTGCCCGACCGCTTCATCGGCCGCCACCCCTTCCCCGGCCCCGGCCTCGCGATCCGCTGCCCCGGCGAGATCACGCGCGAGAAGCTGGAGATCCTGCGCCGCGCCGACGCCGTCTACATCGACCAGATCCGTCGCCACGGCCTTTACGACGAAATCTGGCAGGCCTTTGTCGCCATCCTTCCCGTCCGCACGGTCGGCGTCATGGGCGACGGCCGCACCTACGATTTCGCCTGCGCGCTGCGCGCGGTGACATCGGTGGACGGCATGACCGCCGACTACTACCCCTTCACGCACGAGTTCCTGGGCGAAACCGCGACCCGCATCATCAACGAGGTCAAGGGCATCAACCGCGTGACCTACGACATCACGTCGAAGCCGCCCGGCACGATCGAGTGGGAGTGACCGGACGGCAGCATCGCGCCGCCGTCCGGCCTTGACTGACCTCGCCCTTAACCGGCCTCTACCGCCAGCGTGATGTGGCCCTCGCTCAGCGACCGCAGAACGTCCCCCGCGTCGAGGATTTCGCCCGGGGCGAACGCGCCGCGATGGTCGAAGCCGGGGGAAAGGATGCGCTCGACCACCTCGCAGACCAGCGGCGCCGAGAACGCGTAAATGTCGCGGCCCGCGGCCTTCACCCGCCGGTGTTTGTCCCCGGCCGTCGCCACCACCTCGACCGCGAAATGCTGGGGCGACCGCCCCGTTTCGTCCAGGGTGGGCGCAGGCGTCGCCTCGTTGCGGATATCGCCGAGCGCGTTGGCGCTGAGATAGGTGTGCAGCGTCGTGGGCGCGAGGTGCCGGGCGATCAGCACCACCTCGGAAAACGGGACCTCCAGCATCGGCTGCGGGCCGATGGGGGCGGCGAATTGCCAGCCCCGTTCGCGGGCCGGCAGGTCGACCGGGACCAGCGCGCCGCCCTCGATCACCATGCGGCGGGCGGTGTTGCGCGCGCCCGTCAGTCGCGTCCCGCGCGTCGGCTGCCAGCTGTCCAGGCCGATCATCACGTCGATGCTGTCCACGCTGTCCCAGCCATCGGTCGCGACCGTGGCAAGCAGGTCCGCGAACCCGCCGTAGAAACCCATCGCGGGGATCACGACCACCCCGGCCTCGATCGCGGGCGCGTCGAAATCCTCGAGCGTGGCGGCCGCGCTCGGCTGCTCGGCGGTCACGTCGAGATAATGGATCCCCGCCCGTACCGCCGCCCCGGCGACGGCGTCGGCCGTGTCAAGGAACGCCTCGGCGCAGTTGACGACCGCAAGCGCCCCCTCGAGCGCGCGATCGAGCGACGCCGCGTCGTCCACCGCCGCCACCCGCCGGGTCACGTCGCCGCCCTGAAAATCGGCGGCGGACAGGGTCGCCTGATCGCGGGCGACCGCGATCGGGTTAAACCCGCGCCGCAGCAGTTCCCCGACGACGAGGCGCCCCGTGTGGCCCGTCGCGCCATAGACCGCGACCTTGCGGGCACTGCCCTGCCCCGCATCCCGCTGCGAGTCGTGTCCATCTTTCTGCGTCATCCTGTCCTCCGTCATGCTGCAGTTTCGTTGTTGGTTCGATCGTCGCGGACGGGTCGCCCCGCCGTGCCTTCGGAATCCCGCCCGCCAAAGGCAGGCCAGGCGGCCCAGGCCAGCAGGAACAGCTGCAACGGGGCCCTGATCCACAGGTAGCCCGGACCCTCTTGCCCCGGCACGTCCCACGTGCCCGCGAAAGCCGCATAGACGTTGGCCGGAAAGAACAGGACCAGCACCACCATCGCCGCGCGCGCCGCGACCCGCTGCCACCGGGGCGACATCAGCCCCGCGGCGATCAGCACCTCGAGCGCGCCGGTCGCATGGACCAGCGGGCTGCGGCCGGGCAACCATTCCGGCAGCATCCGCACCATCCGGTCGTGAATGGCCACATGACCCAGCGCGAAGAAGCAGAAGGCAAGCCCCATCCCCAGTGCCGCCAGCCGGCGCCGTTCCGCAGGCGTCCGGCCCCGGATCAGCCCGCCAACCGCCAGGGGCGCGAGGCACAGCACCACGATCAGCAAATCATCCATGACCTGACCCCGATCCGCGTCCGTCAGTCCGCCGCGCCGGCAAGTTCGCCGGCCGAACGGCGCGACACGTCCGGGTCGATGCGCTGGATCTGGACCATGATGCCGTCGGGATCGACGACGCGCAGGCTGCGCCCGAAATCCTCGTCGTGAAGCGTGAAGGCATAGCCTGCTTCCGCCAGCCGCGCGGCCACGTCGTCCAGCGGCTCGTCGGTCATGAAGTTCAGCTCCACCGTGCCGATCGGCCGGCCCTTCGATGCGCCCGCATCGTGGATCCCCAGCGCCCCCGCCCCGACCTGCAGGTGCTGATAGACGGGGGCGAAGCTGGCCGCGCGGTCGTGGCGCAGGCCCAGCCCTTCGTAAAAGGCGGTGGTGGCGGCGACGTCCGCGACGTAGCGGATCGGCAGGATGGGTGAGCATCGGCTTTGCTTTCTTGTCGTGGGGAAGTTTCGGGTTCAGCGGCGTCCGCGCCGCGCCGCGCGCGAAAGGACGCGGGCGGGGGCGCCGCACACACCGGTCACGCGATCACCGCGTCGATCATCGCGTCGTCGATCTCGATCTGTCCGTCGAGCGCGAGCATCGCGATCCCGTGGACCAGGCCCCAGCTACGGAGCGCATGGACGCGCGCCTCGGTGCCGTCGCGGGCGGCGGCATCGACGGCGTTCGCCTGAAGGATCCTGTTGGCGTCGGACTCCGCCGGGTCCATGTCCTGCGCGGCGCTGAGGATGGGCGTGGCGAAGATCAGGCGGAACAGTGCCGGGTTCGCGCGGGCGAACCGCACATAGGCGCGGCCGGTCGCAAGGAACCCCGCCTCGCCCCCTCCCGCGGCCTCCGCCGCGGCGGTCTGTTCGGCGCCGAGCTGCGCCAGCCCCTGCGCCGCAAGCGCGGTCAGCAACGCCGTCTTGTCGGGAAAATGCCGGTAGACCGAGGTGGCACTTACCCCCGCCGCCCGCGCGACCTCGCGCAGCGACAGGGTATCGGCATCCTGGGCTGCAAGCAGGCGCAGCCCTTCGCAGACCAGCGCGCTTCGCAGGTCGCCGTGGTGATATCCCCGCTTCGGGGCGCTGTCCGGGTCGGTCTCGTCGATCATGGTAACGCTGTTAACATGGACCTAACCCGGCGGCAAGCGCCCTTGGTCTTGACGCGCCACCTTGAAGCCCGGGCCGTTGCACCGCAGGCTCGAGCGGTCCTGCGCCGATGGGTCCGCCGGATCGCACGCCACCGTCAGACCCGCGCCGGGGCAGGACCGAGAGGAAGCCATCATGCCTGCTGTCGAAGCGTTCGAACTTGTCCTTGCCCTTCTTGGCGTCGTGGTCGCGCTTTACTGGTTGGCGTCGCGGCTGCACGTGCCGCCCGCCACCGCGCTGCTGGTCGGCGGCGGGGCGCTTGCCTTCATCCCGGGCCTGCCGGAAATCTCGCTCGACCCGGAACTGGTGCTGGTCCTGTTCCTGCCGCCGCTGCTGATCGACGGGGCGTTCTACACGGCGCTGGGGCGGTTCCGCAGGCTCCTGCCGGGGATCCTGTCGCTTGCGGTCGGGGCGGTCGTCTTCACCACGCTGGCGGTCGGTGTCGTCGTCCACATCATCGTGCCGTCCCTGCCCTGGGCCGCGTGCTTCGCGCTCGGCGCGATCGTGTCGCCGCCCGACGCGGTGTCGGCGCGCGCGGTTCTCAAGAACGTGCCGCTGCCGCGCCGGGTGACGACGCTGCTGGAGGGGGAAAGCCTGCTCAACGACGCGACCGGGCTGGTGCTGCTGCGCTTTGCCGTGGCCGCGACCCTCAGCGGCACGTTCGACGCGGGCCAAGCGCTTGGCGGCTTCGCGGTCGTGGCCGTGGGCGGCGCGGCGGTGGGACTTGCCTGCGGTTATCTTTGGGTGTTCATCGCTCGGCGCCTGGACGACCGCGTGCTGATGGTCATCGTGACCGTGCTTCTCAGCTGGACCGCCTATATCGCCGCCGAGGCGGTCGAGGTGTCGGGCGTCATCGCCGTGGTGGCCGCGGGGCTGGTGCTGGGCTGGTACCAGCACACCGTCTGGACGGCGGCCGAGCGGATCCTCGGCACCTCGTTCTGGCAGATATTCTCCTTCGTGCTCGAGGCGCTGGTGTTCATCCTGATCGGCTTTTCGCTGCGCGGCGCGATCGACCGGGTGGGCGGCGCGGGCGCGATGCCGCCGGCGATGATCCAGGCCGTCGTGGCGGTCGTCGTGACGATCATCGCGGCCCGCTTCGCCTATGTCTTCGGGTCCGAGGCGATCTTGCGCGCCGCCGTCCGGGCGGGCTGGCGCCGGGCGCGGCCGATGGGGTGGCGGCAGGCGACCGTGCTGGGATGGGCGGGCATGCGGGGCGTCGTGACGCTGGCTGTGCCGCTGGCGCTGCCGGCCGAGATGCCGGGGCGCGACCTGATGCTGCTCGCGGCATTCGCCGCGATCTTTGTCACCGTGATCCTGCAGGGATCGACGCTGGGCTGGGTGATCCGGCTGGTCAACCCGCAGGACCTCGATCCGCCCGCGCCCGTGCGCCTGCCTGCCGCCGAGGCCGCGATGACGCGCGCGCGCCTCGCCCGCGTCGAGGAACTCGTCTACGGCGACGACGGCACCCTGCTGCACCCCCAGCTGCTCAAGGAACACCGCCGCCGGGTCGAACTGACCGACCGCTATGCCGCGAACGCCGAGGTGGCGATGGAAAAGTTGCAGCCCCACTGGGGCATCAAGCTGGACGCGATGGCCGCCGGTCGGGACGAGCTGATCCGCCTGCACCGCGCCGGGCTGATCGAGGACGAGGTCCTGCACGAACTGGAACGCGACCTTGACGTCGAGGAGCTGGGCATCATGCTTCAGCGCGGCGACGCGGTATGACGAACGGCCGGGCGGCAGGAAAGGACGAAGCGCGATGAGATTTCAGCCAGGCGATTCGAGCGTCGCCGCCGGCGGCGTGAGGGCGTGTGTGAACCCGGCTGCGCGCCGCTGCCCGAAGGCCCGGCCATGACCTGCGCCTGCGGCCGTCACCACGGGCCCTCCGCCGGGCACGGCCGTCCAGCGCCCATTGGCGACCAGATCGCCCTGTCGGGCCAGCTGCGCTGTGCCGACGCCGCGCAGCTGATGGCGGTGCTGACGCATCTGCCCGATCACGTGGCGGCCAGCCGGGCCGAGGCGGGCTGTCTGCATTTCGACATCGCCCAGACCGACGACCCGCTCGTCTGGCAGGTCGAGGAGCTGTTCACGGGTGACGCCGCGCTCAAGGCGCACAAGGCGCGCACGATGGCGAGCGCATGGGCGGCGGCGACGGCGGGGATCGCCCGGGACATCCACCGCATCGACGCGGCCTGACCGTCACGGGCAGCGGCTTCCTTGCCGCGGGACGGGTTGTCCCCGCCCGCGCATCGGCCGATGGTGCGCCCACATCCATGCGGGGGGGAACGATCATGACGGGCAAGGGCAGCGCGGGCAGCATCCGCATCGGCGTCGGCGGCTGGACCTTCGAGCCGTGGGACGACAGCTTCTACCCCGCCGATCTCAGGAAGAAGGACCAGCTGTCGTGGTCCGCGATGCAGCTGTCCGCGATCGAGGTCAACGGCACCTTCTACCGCACCCAGAAGCCCGAGACGTTCCAGGCGTGGCACGACGCCGTGCCCGAGGATTTCGTCTTTGCCGTCAAGGCGCCCCGCTACGCCGTCAACCGCAAGGTGCTGGCCGAGGGCGGCGAATCGATCGGCCGCTTCGTCGAAAGCGGGCTCGACAGGCTGGGCGCGAAGCTGGGGCCGCTGCTGTGGCAGCTGCCGCCCACCAAGAAGTTCGAGCCCGACGATTTCCGCGCCTTTCTGGACCTGCTGCCCGGGCGCGCGGGCGACGTGGCCCTGCGCCACGCGGTCGAGCTGCGCCACCCGTCATTCGCCGATGCGGCCGCGGTGGACGCCTGCCGCGACCGCAACGTGGCGATCGTGCTGGCGGGCGACAGCGACTACCCGCTGATCGCGGACCAGACCGTTGACTTCAGCTACCTGCGGATCACGGGCACGACCGAGGGGCACCCCAAGGGCTACCCGCCCGCCGCGCTCGACACCTGGGCGGACCGCGCCCGGGCGCTGGCCGGGGGGCAGCAGCCCGACGACCTGCCGGGGATCGCCGCGCCTGCAAGGTCCGGTGCGCGCGACGTGTTCCTGTTCGTCATCTCGGGCCACAAGGCCGCCAACCCCGCCGCCGCGATGGCGCTGATCGAGCGGACGCAGGCGTGACCGGCCTGCGGCCCGAGCGCGCCGTCGACGCCGGTGCCATCGCCGCCGTTCTGAACGCCGCCTTTGCAAACGGGGGCGAACCGGGCGCCGAGGCCGCTTTGGTGGACCAACTGCGCCGCGATGGCGACCTCGACCTGTCGCTGGTGGCGGTCAATGACGACGGCGGCATCGTCGGGCATGTGGCGCTGTCGCCGCTTGCCGCGCCGTTCCCGGCGCTGGCGCTCGCGCCGGTCGCCGTCGAGCCGCGGCATCAGGGTCGGGGGATCGGTTCGGCGCTGGTCAGGGCGGCGCTGGCCGCGCGGCCCGGCCACACCGTCGTGGTGCTGGGCGAGCCCCGCTTCTACAGCCGCTTCGGCTTTCGTCCGGTGGGCTGGGACTGCCCCTATGCGGGCCCGTTCCTGCAAGCCACCGGCCCGCACGTGCCCGACCACGCGCGCATCGCCTACGCGCCCGCGTTTTCCGCGCTCGGCTAAGGGGTTACAGGGTCGAACCGGTGGCCGGCATGTCGGGCAGGCGCAGCCGGACCCGCTTGATGCGGCGGGCGTCGGCGTCCACCACCTCGAACTCGGCGCCGCTTTCGTGGGTGATGACCTCGCCCCGCGCGGGGACCCGCCCGGCCAGCATGAAGATCAGACCGCCCAGCGTATCGACCTCGTCGTCGTCGCCGGCCGACGCGAGGCGCAGGCCGGTCTGCCGCTCGACTTCCTCCATCGGCGCGCGGGCAAGGATCATCCACTGGCCCGGCCGCTCGGCCACCCAGATCGCATCCTCGCTGTCGTCGTGCTCGTCGTCGATCTGGCCGATCACCTGCTCGATCAGGTCCTCGATGGTGACGAGACCGTCCACCCCGCCGTATTCGTCGATCACCAGCGCCATGTGGATGCGCTTCTGCTGCATCTGCTGCAAGAGCGCGCCGATCGGCATGCTGCCGGGGACGTAAAGCAGCGGCCGCAGCATCGGCCGGACGGCAAAGCGGATCGGCGTCCGCGCGCCGAAGCCGTGCTTCATCGCCAAATCTTTCAGGTGGATCAGCCCCAGCGGCTGGTCCAGGTTGCCGCGGAACACCGGCACCCGCGAATAGCCGTGTTCGCGGAACACCTCGACCAGGTCGGGCAGCGTCACGTCCACCGGCACGGCCACGATATCGGCGCGCGTGACCGCCACGTCGTCCACCGACTTGCGCCGCAGATTGAGGATGCTTGGCGCGGTCCCCGCGACCGCCGCCTCCATCATCGAGGCGGGGACGTCATCACTGTCCGCGCCCGCGCCGCCAAGCCGCCCCAAAATCCGGCCCAGGAAGCCGCGCGGTTCCGGCGGTTCCCGTCCCCCGCTCCCGTCGCTGTCGGGCCAGCCGCCCTCGGCGTCGGAACCGGAGGTGTCGGGACTTCGGGGGTCGTTCATCGGATCAGGCGCCTTGCTCAGTGTCTTGGTGCGAAGCTTCGTGCGTGGCCGGGCGCCGGTCGTCCGCGCCGCCGGCGGACGCCGCGAGGCTGTCCGCATAGGGGTCGGGGATGCCCAGCAGGCCAAGCACCGAACGCTCGCACCCCTCCATGGTTTCGGCGTCGGCGTCGATTTCGTGATCGTAGCCGATCAGATGCAACGTGGCGTGGACGACCAAGTGGACCACGTGGTCGGCCAGCGGCTTGCCTTGCTCATCCGCCTCGCGCAGGCAGGTGTCGTAGCTGATGGCGATGTCGCCCAGTTCGATCATGTCGCCCGCGTGGCGGCCGTGGCCGGATGGAAGCGCGGGCCGTGCCCCGGGGTCGCGCGGCTCGGGGTCGTTGACGGGCCAGCTGAGGACGTTCGTGGGCCTGGACTTGCCCCGGAAATGATCGTTCAGCCCCGCGATCCGCTCGTCGTTGCAGCCCAGCACCACCACCTCGACCGGGCCGAGGCCGAGATACTGCGCCGTCGCCGCCACCGCGCGGCTCGACAGGTCTTCAAGGCCCGCGTCGATCCAGCGCTCGTCCTCGATGACGATATCGACCGGCGGGACCCGGTCGGGGGCGTTCGCCTGCACGCTCATGCGCCCTGCCCCTCACCCGTTCCAGCACCTGTGCCCGCGCCCGCATCGCCGGCAGCCCCGGACCCCGGCCCCGCGTCATGCCCCGCATCCAGCCCCGCAGCCGCGCGCGTCCCGCCCGCGAACGGGTTCTTGCGCGACGGATACTCGCCGCGCATTTCGGCGCCTGCCACCCGTGCCTGCGCGTTCTCGTCGGCGGCGTCGTAGGCCTGGATCACGCGGGCGACCAGCGGGTGGCGCACCACGTCCTGCGCGGTGAAGTAGCTGAAGCTGATCCCCGGCACGCCCTTCAGGATGCGCTCGGCGTCCGACAGCCCCGACTGCACGCCGCGCGGCAGGTCCACCTGGGTGCGGTCGCCGGTGATGACCATGCGCGACCCTTCGCCAAGGCGGGTCAGGAACATCTTCATCTGCATCGAGGTCGCGTTCTGCGCCTCGTCCAGCACCACGAAGCTGGAGGCAAGCGTGCGCCCGCGCATGAACGCCAGCGGCGCGATCTCGATCCGCTTTTCCTCCATGAGCTTCTGCATCTGCTTTTGCGGCAGAAAGTCGTTCAGCGCGTCGTAGAGCGGCTGCATGTAGGGATCGACCTTCTCCTTCATGTCGCCGGGCAGGAAGCCCAGCCGCTCGCCCGCCTCGACCGCGGGGCGCGACAGGACGATCCGGTCCACCTGGCCCCCGATCAGCATCGTAACGCCGACCGCGACGGCGAGATAGGTCTTGCCGGTGCCCGCAGGCCCGATCCCGAAGGCGAGTTCGTTGGCGAACAGCGAGCGCACATAGTCCTTTTGCGCGTCGGTGCGCGGCTCGACCACCTTCTTGCGGGTCCGCAGCTCGACCGGACCGTGCGCGAACATTTCCAGCTGTTCGGCCGGCGTCGGGCCACGGGTGCCGTTGTCCAGGGTCATCCGCAACGCCGCGTCGATGTCGCCCGGCTCGACCGGGCGGCCCTGTTCGAGGCGCGCGTAAAGCCCGCGCAGGACTCCGGCCGCGTCGCCCTGCGCGTCGGCCGGGCCGACTACCGCAAGCAGGTTGCCCCGGCGCAGGATGTGGACGCCAAGCGCCTGTTCGATCCTGGCGAGGTGCCGGTCGTGGGGGCCGCAAAGGTCGATCAGCAGCCGGTTGTCGGGAAATTCGATCTGCGTTTCGGCGGCTGCCGAAATGGTCGGGGCAAGACCCAAGAGCGATCCTCGTCGAAGGGGTTGGCGGGCGAAAGAGAGGGTGGCGAGCGTGGGGTCATGGTCGCAAGCCGGGCGGTCCAGCGCAAGGGCAAGCTGGGGGGCGGCGGCTGGAAGGCGCCGTGCGCGCGCGCGATCCGCGCCTCAGGGTCGGGGCATCTGCGGCGGCGGCGACGCTGCCGGCTCCTGATCGCCCGTCCAGCTGCGCGGATAGCGCGACCCGAGCGAGGTCAGGATCTCATACCCGATGGTCCCGGCAAGTGACGCCACCTCGTCCACCGTCTGCCGTTCGCTCAGAAGCGACAGGACCGGCGGCACGCGGTCCAGTCCGGTCACGTCCACCGTGATCAGGTCCATCGACACCCGCCCGACCACCGGGCAGGCGCGGTCCCCGGCCCACAGGCGCAGCCCCGCGCCCGACAGCGCGCGCGGGATGCCGTCCGCGTAGCCCGCCGCGACCGTGGCGATGCGGCCGTCGCGCGGGGCCGTCCAGGCATGGCCGTAGCCCACGCATTCGCCCGCGCGGACGGGCCGCGTCTGGATCACCGGCAGGTCCAGCGACACGACCGGACGCGCACCCCTGAATGGCAGCCCGCCATAGAGGCCGATCCCCGGCCGGGTCAGGTCGAAGTGGTAATCCGGCCCCAGCAGGACGCCGCCCGTCGCCGCAAGGCTGCGCGGCGCGGCGATGCCGTCGGTCATTGCCCGGAACTCGGCCAACTGGGCCGGGTTCGACGGATGGTCGGGCTCGTCGGCGTTGGCCAGGTGCGACATGACGAGCGCCGGGCCGGTGCCGTGATCGGTTACGGCTTCCAGCGCCTCGGCCCGCACGGCCGCCCATTCCGCCCGCTCCATCCCCAGCCGGTTCATGCCGGTATCAAGCTGGATGGCGAACGCCCCCTTCTTCCGCGTGACCCGGTCGCGGAAGAACTGCTCGGCGCTGTTCAGGACCGGGATCAGCCCATCCAGATCGGCGTCACCCGCAAGCGGGCCCGACAGCACGAAGATACGCGCGTCGGGCGCCAGCAGCGGGCGGATCGCCCGCCCCTCGTGCGGCAGCGCCACGAAGAAATCGCGCGCGCCGGCCGCATAAAGCGCGGGCGCGACCCGTGCCGCGCCGGTGCCATAAGCGTCCGCCTTCAGCACCGCGGCGGTTCGCGCGGCAGGCGCGCGCGCCGCAAGGCTGCGCCAGTTGGCCGCGATCGCATCAAGGCTGACGTTCAATCCCATGCCGACTGATTGTCGCGCGGCCCCGCCTCCGTCAAGGCCGCCGATCGCGCCGCAACCGACCCGCTTCGTCGCTTTTCGCTGCGTCCCGCCGCGCGCAAGCGCACGGATTAGATGTTTGCCACCGCCGCGGCCGCAAGTAGTGTCCCTTTCACGACCCGACGGACGCCACCCCTAGGCCGGACCGCGACGAAACGAACGGAGACCGCATGAAGGACATCCTGGAACAGCTCGACCAGCGCCGCGCCGAAGCACGGCTGGGCGGCGGGCAGCGCCGAATCGATGCCCAGCACGCCCGCGGCAAGCTGACCGCCCGCGAACGGATCGAGCTGCTGCTGGACGAGGACAGCTTCGAGGAGTTCGACATGTTCGTGCGCCACCGCTCGACCGACTTCGGGATCGAGGCGGACCGCCCCTACGGCGACGGCGTCGTGACCGGCTGGGGCACGATCAACGGCCGCATGGTCTATGTCTTTTCGCAGGACTTCACCGTGTTCGGCGGCTCGCTGTCGGAAACCCACGCGCAGAAGATCTGCAAGATCATGGACATGGCGATGCAGAACGGCGCGCCCGTGATCGGCATCAACGATTCCGGCGGGGCCCGCATCCAGGAAGGGGTGGCGAGCCTTGCGGGCTATGCCGACGTGTTCCAGCGCAACGTTCTGGCATCGGGCGTGGTGCCGCAGATCTCGCTCATCATGGGGCCCTGCGCGGGCGGCGCGGTCTATTCGCCCGCCATGACCGACTTCATCTTCATGGTGCGCGACACGTCCTACATGTTCGTGACCGGCCCGGACGTCGTGAAAACCGTGACGAACGAGGTCGTGACGGCCGAACAGCTCGGCGGCGCCTCGACCCACACCAAGAAATCTTCCGTCGCGGACGGCGCGTTCGACAACGATGTCGAGATGCTGACCGAAATCCGCCGCCTGTTCGACTTCCTGCCGCTGTCGAACCGCGACCGCGCGCCCACCCGGCCGTTCTTCGACGATCCCGCGCGGGTCGAGGCGTCGCTGGACACGCTGATTCCCGACAACCCGAACCAGCCCTACGACATGAAGGAGCTGATCGCGAAGATCGCCGACGAGGGCGACTTCTACGAGATCCAGCGCGACTTCGCGGGCAACACACTGACCGGCTTCGTCCGGATCGAGGGGCAGACGGTCGGCGTTGTCGCCAACCAGCCGATGGTGCTGGCGGGCGTGCTGGACATTGACAGCAGCCGCAAGGCCGCGCGGTTCGTGCGCTTCTGCGACGCCTTCAACATCCCGATCCTGACGCTGGTCGACGTGCCCGGCTTCCTGCCTGGCACGTCGCAGGAATATGGCGGCGTCATCAAGCACGGGGCGAAGCTGCTGTTCGCCTATGGCGAGGCGACGGTGCCCAAGGTCACGGTCATCACCCGCAAGGCTTACGGCGGGGCCTACGACGTGATGTCGTCAAAGCACCTGCGCGGCGATTTCAACTATGCCTGGCCCACGGCCGAGATCGCGGTGATGGGCGCCAAGGGCGCGGTCGAGATCCTGTACCGCTCGGAACTCGGCGACGCCGACAAGATCGCGGCGCGCACGAAGGACTACGAGGACCGCTTCGCCAACCCCTTCGTCGCGGCCGAAAAGGGCTTCATCGACGAGGTGATCCAGCCCCATTCGACCCGCCGCCGGGTCGCCCGCGCGCTGGCCAGCCTGCGCGGCAAGCAGCTGAGCAACCCCTGGAAGAAGCACGACAACATCCCGCTTTGACGCCGCTTGCCCCTCGCCCCCTGCATCTCGCCCCCTGCCCTTTGCCGCCACCACGACATTGCAATGAGCCAATTCGACCTGCTTTTCACGACCGCGCTTGCCGTGGGTGCCGCCTCGGGCACGCAGCTGGCCGTGCCGTCGGGGACCGAGGTCTGGCTGCAGGAGGTGCTGACCGAGCAGGTCGCGGGCATGGGGCTGGTGTCGCGGTTCCGTTTCGTCATGCCGGCGCTTGCCGCCCAGGTGCCCGAGATCGGGGCCGAGGGGATCCAGGATTATACCGACGAGCCTCTCAGCGCCGAGGATGAGGCCGCGCTGAACGACGGCTCGCTCAGCGGAACGCCGGCCGGGGACGCGGCGGTGGACGGCGGCGCGGGAATGGACGACGGGCCCGTGTTCGAGGTGCTGCCCCCCGACACCCCCGCGACCGACTTGACCAAGGGCCATCAGACCGGGGGCGACCACACCGGGGGCGACCACACCGGGGGCGACCAGGCTGGGGGCGACGCACCCGGCGCAGCCCCCGCCTCCCCCGTCGACGCCATCGAAGCGCAGGCGGGCGAGATGATCCCGGAAGAGGCGTTCGACCTGCCCGTCCCGCCCGTTCAGGCGGGCGCCGAGGCCGCAGCCGACGCCGACATTCCCCTGCCCGCGGCGCCCGACGTCCTGATGCAGGATCCCAACCATATCGACGTGGTCTGGCTGTGCGAGAACGTGGCCCTGCCGCAGGTCAGGGACATGGCCGACCGCCCGTCACAGGTCGTGATCTCGCTCGCCTCGGCGGAAAGCGAGTTCGGCACCTTCGACCCCGCGGTGGTCCAGCTGTTCGAGGGGTTCCGCATTCCGCCCGACCGCGACGCCTGCATCTGGGAACCGTGGTGAGCGGCGCGCGGCCGCCTTGCGCCCATGATGCAGCCGCGCCACAGGGCGCGGGCGGCGGTGCCGGCGCGCGGGGGCCCGGCCGTGACGGCGGCGCGGCGGCCTGTATGATCGGGGGCGGCCCGCGCCGAGCGGGCCTTCAACCGAGCAGTCGGGGCACGAAACCCCCGCGAAACAGGAGCATGGGAACATGTCGAAGAAGATCGCACTGGTGCTGGTTCTGGCCGGCGTCGTCGCAGGCTGCCAGCAGCCGCCCCCGCCGGTCGTGCAGCCGGTCGTCACCCCCGAGCCGGTGTTCGCCGGCAAGTATGGCAACTGATCCTGCCGTGCGCGGGTCGGCCGAATTGGCCGGCCCGCAACCGGCGCAGCCCGCCGTCTGCCTGAAAGCCATGCCATGCTGAAGCACCGCGGCTTTCCGGGCCGCCTTCCCTCGACCGATTTCCAGTTCACGGTGCGTCGCGCCAACAAGAAGGGCGCGACCAAGCTCGTCGCCCGCGAACGCTACCGCGACCGCCAGCCCGCCGACCGCCGCGCCGACGCGGGCTTCATGGCCGCGCTGATCCGCCAGTTCGGCGACGAGCCGTTCGAGCGCGGCAATCTCGACGCGGGCCGCCTGTCCTGGCTTCTGGGGCGCGAGGTCGTGGCCGTCGGCAAGCTGGACCCCACCAGCTACGAGCAGCTGCTGAAGGTCGATCTGAAAAAGGCCGAGGCGTCGTTCCCCGAGCTGTTCGCGGTCGAAAGTCCGCCCGACTTCGGCTGGGACGACGACGACTGGGACGATGACGACGATGCCGGGGACGAAGCCGACGCATGATCGCGCACCGCGCCGCGCCGCCGCTGACCCCGACCCTGACCGCCAGCAATCCGCCCGGCCGGACCGGTGCGGCACTTGCCGGAAAAGGGCCGCAGGCACGGGACGTTGGCATGAGTGCGCCGATGCCGCATCCATCACCGGCTTGTCAGTTTGACGGATGTAACCTCCGTGACATAGTTACGCCGTGTGTTATCCAATCGGCCCGGAAAAGGGCCCTCAATACAGGCATGGGAAAATGCAAACCAAGTTCATCGCTCGCGTCGCCGCTGTCGCGCTTCTGGCCGCTGGCCTGTCGGCCTGCGCACAGGGCGGCTACCCCGGCTACGGCTACCAGACCGGCATCCCCGCCGACGCGCAGCGCGCCGCGGGCGGCGCCGTCGCCGGTGCGGTCATCGCCAAGGCGCTTGACGAGAAAGCCTCGACCGGCGCCCTCATCGGTGCGGCCGGCGGCGCGCTTTGCGACGACGTGGGCGTCTGCCAGTAATCCGACCCGCGCGCCGGCCCTTCCCCGGGCGGCGCGCGACCTGACCATCACGGCCGCCGGACAGCCCCTCGCGGAGCCCGCGCCCACAGAAAAGAAAGACACCAGATGTCGAAGAAACTGCTGCTCGTCGCTGGCCTTGGCGCTGCCCTGCTTGCCGGCTGCACCCAGAACATCCAGCCGACCGACCTGGACCGCGCGATCATCGGCGCCGGCACCGGCGCGGTCGTGGCCGACCTGTCGGGCAAATCGGTCGCCGGCGGCGCCGCGATCGGTGCGGTCGGCGGCGCGCTGTGCGACGACGTCCGGTTGTGCCAGTAAGCTGACGGCGGACGGTCGCGCCCGACGCGACCGTTCCGAACCACCATCCCGGCCGCCCGGACGCTTCATTCCGGGCGGCCTTTCCATGTCCAGTTCAAGGCGCGCCGCATGTTCCAGAAGATCCTGATTGCCAATCGCGGCGAAATCGCGTGCCGCGTCATCAAGACCGCGAAGAAGATGGGCATCGCGACGGTGGCGGTCTATTCGGATGCAGACCGGAACGCGCTGCACGTCAAGATGGCGGACGAGGCGATCCACATCGGCCCGTCGCCCGCGAACCAGTCCTATATCGTCATCGACAAGATCATGGACGCCGTCCGCCGCAGCGGCGCCGAAGCCGTTCACCCCGGCTATGGCTTCCTTAGCGAGAACATGAACTTCGCGGCCGCCCTTGAGAAAGAGGGTGTGGTTTTCATCGGTCCGCCCTCGCCCGCGATCCAGGCGATGGGCGACAAGATCACGTCGAAGAAGATCGCGCAGGACGCCGGCGTCTCGACCGTTCCGGGCTACATGGGGCTGATCGGCGACGCGGACGAGGCGGCGCGGATCGCGGCCCAGGTCGGCTATCCGGTGATGATCAAGGCCAGCGCGGGCGGCGGCGGCAAGGGCATGCGGATCGCGTGGAACGACGACGAGGCGCGCGAGGGGTTCGCCTCGTCGCAAAGCGAAGCCGCCAGCAGCTTCGGCGACGACCGCATCTTCATCGAAAAGTTCGTGACCGAACCGCGCCACATCGAAATCCAGGTGCTGGCCGACGCGCACGGCAACTGCGTCTATCTGCATGAACGCGAATGTTCGATCCAGCGCCGCAACCAGAAGGTCATCGAAGAGGCCCCTTCGCCGTTCCTCGACCCCGCCACCCGCGCGGCGATGGGCGAGCAGGCGGTCGCGCTGGCCAAGGCCGTGGGCTACGCCAGCGCCGGCACGGTCGAGTTCATCGTCGACGCGAACAAGAACTTCTACTTCCTTGAAATGAATACCCGACTTCAGGTCGAGCATCCGGTGACCGAGCTGATCACCGGGATCGACCTGGTCGAGCAGATGATCCGCGTCGCGGCGGGCGAGCCGCTGCCCTTCGCGCAGGCCGACCTGTCGATCGACGGTTGGGCGATCGAAAGCCGGCTTTACGCCGAGGACCCGTATCGCAACTTCCTGCCCTCGATCGGGCGCCTGACCCGTTACCGGCCCCCCGCCGAGGTCGCGGGCGGCCCGCTGGCCGCGAACGACCGCTGGGTGCCGTCGGTCGCGGGCACGGCGCCCGCCGTGGGCGACGCCGCCATCCGCAACGACACCGGCGTCTATGAAGGGGGCGAGATCAGCATGTTCTATGACCCGATGATCGCCAAGCTCTGCACCTGGGCCCCCGACCGCGCCGCCGCCATCGACGCCATGCGCAGCGCTCTCGACAGCTTCGAGGTCGAGGGGATCGGGCACAACCTGCCGTTCCTGTCTGCGGTCATGGACCATCCGCGCTTCGTGTCGGGCGACATCTCGACCGCGTTCATCGCCGAGGAATACCCCGAAGGCTTCGCCGGCGTGACCCTGCCCGACGCCGAGCTGGAACGGATCGCCGCCGCCTCCGCCGCCATGCACCGCGTGGCCGAAATCCGCCGCACCCAGATCACCGGGCGGCTGGGCAACCACGAGCGCCGCGTGGGCGAGGACTGGGTCGTGGGCCTGAACGGGCGCGAGTTCCCGGTGCGCGTTCGGGCCGACAAGGCGGGCTCGACCGTGACCGTGGGCGGGCGCGACCTGCGCCTGGAAAGCGGGTGGAAGCCCGGCATGGCCCTGGCCGAGATCATGGTGGACGGCGCGCCGCTGGTCATGAAGGTCGAACGGATCCCCGCCGGCTACCGCCTGCGCACGCGCGGCGCGGACCTGCGCACCCACGTCCGCAGCCCCCGCGCGGCCGAGCTTTCGCGGCTGATGCCCGAAAAGCTGCCGCCCGATACGTCGAAGTTCCTGCTGTGCCCGATGCCGGGCCTTGTCGTCCGCATCAACGTCGCCACCGGGGACGAGGTGCAGGAAGGCCAGCCGCTCGCCACCGTCGAGGCGATGAAGATGGAAAACATCCTGCGGGCCGAGCGCAAGGGCGTGGTCAAGTCGGTCGCCGCCAGCGCGGGCGAAAGCCTGAAGGTGGACGACGTCATCATGGAGTTCGAGTGAGTTGACCGGCGGCGCGGCACAGGGACGAAAGCGTCCGCCCGCCGGCCCGGCGCTGGCCGGGTCTCGGGCCGGGTCGCAGGCTGCGTCTCAGCCCGGGTCGCCGTCGCGCTCCATCTCGTCCTGCCGCATCGGCATCGCGTCCACGATTTCGAACAAGGTCTCGGCATCGACCGGCGTCTCGAACCGGCGCTTGACGGTCCCGTCCTTGCCGATCAGGCGCAGCTCGAACCCGTCCACGCCGCCGAAATCGGTCAGCACCGGCATGTCGCGTTCGCCAAGCCCGTGCGCCGCCGCCTCGAGGATGCGCAGCTGCTCGGTCACGCGGCCGTCGCCCTTGGACGGCGCGGCGATGACGAGCGGGCGCGCTCTTCCGTGCAGCTTGTCCATGTCGGCCTCGCTAAGCGGGATGGTGACGACTCGTTCCATGATGGCGGTTCCTTCCGGTCTGTTGCGGACTGACGCGCCGGGACCCGGCCGGGTTCCCGTCGGGGCCAGTTCCTGATGGCGCCGCTTGACGATCTTCTGTCGCCGCAGGCCCAGCAGGCGGTCATCGCGGGGCTGTTCCTGGCGATCGGCTGGTGGGTCGTGGGTTGGCAGAACCGCCGGCGCGACGACCGCCTGCGGGCCGAGCGGGTGCGCGACGTGCAACGCGCGCTGTTCGCTGAAATCCGCGCCTATCTCGCCGTTCTCGAACGCGACGATGTCGCGGTTTACGGCGCGCGGATCGCGGCGCGGATCGTGGACGAGCCCGGCTATTTCCCGGTGATCCCGTCGGAACGCAACGACGCCATCTTCAACGCGATCGTGGGCGAGATCCACGTGCTGCCGCGCGACACCGTCGATCCGGTCGTCCTTTACTACAGCCAGCTCAACGCCATCGTGGCGATGATCGCCGATCTTAGGAGCATTGATCTGGCCAAGATCGGCCCGGAACGGGCGGCGTCGATGTATCGCGACTATATCGCGATGAAGGTCGAGGCGGTGGAGATGGGGCAGACCGCGCTGCTGGCGATCCGCAGCAACATCGACGGGCGCGGAACCGGCGCAAACGCGCGCGGCGGACGCGCGGTCAGTAGCCCGGCTTCGGACCGGTCCGGCCGGTAATCGGCGGCGGGTTGTAGGATGTGGTGCTCATTCGCGGGCTCCTGTTCCTGCTCGCAAAGAATAGGAACGATAACGCCCGTATTCAATAGCCCATTGCCGGGGGTTTCAATCGCGCGCGGCAAATGTCGGCCAATCTTTCCTCTGGCGTCATTCCGCCCCTGCATTCCCCGCGCGCGCCCGAGCATTTTCGGCCCGGCTTTCGGGCGTCTTGTCGATCGCCCGGCCGATTTCCCGCGCGCTCCACGGGAACGGCTTTCGATCGACCAGCACCCCCTGCTTGTCGAGGATCACGAGCGAGAAGCCGACCGGCCGCAGCTTGCGCCGCCACGCCGATTGCTGCGCCGGATCTGTGTCGACCACCACCACCACGTCGCGCTGCGCAAGATACGCCGCGTCGCGCGCGATGAGGTCCAGCTGCGACCGGAAGGCCGGGTCGTCGGGCGTATCGGCAAAGACGACGACGGGGCGCGAGGCGAACACGAAATCCTCGGGCGCGACCCCGGATGCCTGGTGCAGCGCCAGATCGGGGGCCTGGACGGCGGCGGGCGCGGCCGGACGCACAGAAGGACGCTCTGCCGGACCTGACGCTGCGTCAGATGCGGGCGTGGATGCGGGTCCCGGCGCGGGCGGGGTCCCTGCCCCCATTGCCGCCACCATCATTGCCGCCAATCCTGCCGTCCATCGCATCGATAGCATCTGTGCCTCGCCTCGTTTTCGCAAGTATAGTGACGCGCCCGCCGCCTTAAAGGACCACGTGATGACCGACCCCAAGCCAACGCTCGACCAGTGGAACGACCTTGCCCGCAAAGAGCTCAAGGGCGCAGCACCCGAGACGCTGGACTGGGACACGCTTGAAGGGATCCGCGTCAAGCCGCTGTACACCTCGGCCGACACGCAGGACCTGCCGCACATGGGCAGCCTGCCGGGGATCGAGCCGTTCACACGCGGCCCTCGCGCGACGATGTATGCGGGCCGGCCCTGGACGATCCGGCAATACGCGGGCTTTTCGACGGCGGAGGAATCGAACGCCTTCTACCGCCGCAATCTCGCCGCCGGGCAGCAGGGCGTGTCGGTCGCGTTCGACCTGGCCACGCACCGGGGCTATGACAGCGACCACCCGCGGGTCGAAGGCGACGTGGGCAAGGCGGGCGTCGCCATCGACAGCGTCGAGGACATGAAGATCCTGTTCGACGGTATCCCGCTCGACAAGGTTTCGGTGTCGATGACCATGAACGGCGCGGTGATCCCGATCCTCGCGAACTTCATCGTGGCGGGCGAGGAACAGGGCCATTCCCGCGCCGTCCTGTCGGGCACGATCCAGAACGACATCCTCAAGGAGTTCATGGTCCGCAACACCTACATCTATCCGCCCGAACCCTCGATGCGGATCATCGCGGACATCATCGGCTACACCTCGGCGGAAATGCCCAAGTTCAACTCGATCTCGATTTCCGGCTATCACATGCAGGAAGCGGGCGCGAACCTGGTGCAGGAACTGGCCTACACGCTGGCGGACGGGCGCGAATACGTCCGCGCCGCGATGGCCGCCGGCATGGACGTGGACGACTTCGCGGGCCGCCTGTCGTTCTTTTTCGCCATCGGCATGAACTTCTTCATGGAAATCGCCAAGCTGCGGGCCGCGCGGCTGCTGTGGCATCGGATCATGTCGGACATCGGCGCGAAGAAGCAGTCGTCGCTGATGCTGCGCACCCATTGCCAGACCTCGGGCGTGTCGTTGCAGGAACAGGACCCCTACAACAACGTCGTCCGCACCGCGTACGAGGCGATGAGCGCCGCCCTGGGCGGCACCCAGTCGCTGCACACCAACGCGCTCGACGAGGCGATCGCGCTGCCGACCGACTTCTCGGCCCGGATCGCGCGGAACACGCAGCTGATCCTGCAAGAGGAAACCGGGATCACCCATGTCGTCGATCCGCTGGCCGGGTCCTATTACATCGAAAGCCTGACCGCCGAACTGGCCGACAAGGCCTGGGCGATCATCGAGGAAGTGGAAGCGATGGGCGGCATGACCAAGGCCGTCGCCACCGGTCAGCCCAAGCTGCGGATCGAGGAGACCGCCGCCCGCCGCCAGGCCATGATCGACCGCGGCGAGGAAGTCATCGTCGGCGTCAACCGCTACCGCAAGGACCGCGAGGACCCGATCGACATCCTCGACATCGACAACGTGAAGGTCCGCGCCAGCCAGATCGCCCGGCTGGAAACCATCCGCGCCACCCGCGACAAGGCGGCCTGCGACGCCGCGCTGGCCGAGATGACGCGCCGCGCGCGCGAGGGCGGGAACCTGCTGGAAGCGGCCGTCGAGGCCGCCCGCGCCCGCGCCACCGTGGGCGAGATCAGCATGGCGATGGAGGACGTGTTCGGCCGCCATCGCGCCGAGGTGAGGACGCTCGCCGGCGTCTACGGTGCCGCCTATGACGGCGACGAGGGGTTCGCCCAGATCCAGCGCGACGTGGAAGCCTTTGCCGAGGAAGAAGGCCGCCGCCCGCGGATGCTGGTCGTCAAAATGGGCCAGGACGGCCACGACCGCGGGGCCAAGGTGATCGCCACCGCCTTCGCCGATATCGGCTTCGACGTGGACGTGGGACCGCTGTTCCAGACCCCCGACGAGGCGGCGCAGGACGCGGTGGACAACGACGTCCACGTGGTCGGCATCTCGAGCCAGGCGGCGGGCCACAAGACGCTGGCGCCGCAATTGATCCGCGCGCTCAAGGACAAGGGCGCCGACGGGATCATCGTGATCTGCGGCGGCGTGATCCCGCAGCAGGACTACGACTTTCTGCGTCAGGCGGGCGTTGCCGCGATCTTCGGCCCGGGCACCAACATCCCGGTGGCCGCGCGCGAGATCCTGGACATCGTGCAGGCATCGCGGGCGTAGGCTGGGGCGTAGTCCGGGCAGAGGGGGTGGATAGGTGAAGGAAGACGTTCTCGAACAGATCGTCGAGGAATACCTGTCCCACCGCGGCTATTTTGTCCGGCACAACGTCAAGTTCCTGCCGGACAAGGGTCACGCCGACTACGTCACCAACCAGGACTCGAACCACAGCGACATCGATGTGATCGGCATCCACCCGACCATCACGGGCCCGGAGCGCATCATGGCTGTCAGTTGCAAAAGCTGGCAAAGCGGGTTCAATCCCAAGTCTGTCATCAAGGCCATCGAAAGCGGCGGAAAAATCGGTGGCAGCAGCGCCAGCAAGCGGTTCCGCGAGCTGACGAGCCCCAAATGGTCCGAAGCCTTCCGCGCCGCCGTCCTGCGCGAAACCGGGTCGAGCAGCTTTACCTATGTGACTGCCGTCGCGCGGCTGAAAGGCGCAGCGCAGGATTGGGAAACCCGCCCCGCGTTCATCGAAGCGATGGGCGGCAACCCCATCAAGCTGATCGAGTTCAAGACCATGCTGATGGAGATCCAGGATACGCTGACGACGACGCTCGCCTCGACCGAAATCGGCCGCATGGTTCAGATCATCCGCGCCGCGAGGATCACGCTCGTCGCCGAATGATGACCTGAGCCGACCGCCCGACGCTCACCCCCCGCCCTGCACCAGCCCCGCGCTTTTCACCGTCGCGTGGCAGGGCGTGCCGGGTTCCAGCCGCAGCGCCTCGACCGAGCGGGCGGTGATGCGGGCCAGCAGCGCCGCGCCGCCGGGCAGGCGCAGTTGGATCAGCGCGGTCGGCCCCTCGGGCACGATGGCGGCGACCGTCGCGGGCAGGACGTTCAGGGCGGAACTGTCGCGGGGCGGGGTCAGGGACAGAATGACCTCGGCCGCCCTGATCCGCAGCCGCACCGCCGTGCTGGGTTCCGCCGCGAGCCCCGGCACCAGCAGGTCGCCCGCAGCCGTGGCGATGCGGGCAAGCCGGTCGGGCTCGATCCCGGCCACCCTGCCCGTCAGGACCGCCCCGACCTCATCCCGGTCCAGAAGCGCGGCGGTGGTGGGGTCGGCCAGCATTTGTTCCAGCCCGCCCGCGCGCGCGACGCGGCCCGCGTCCACCAGCACGAGCGTCGTGGCGAGGCGCGCGACCTCGGCGATGGCGTGACTGATGTAGAGGATCGGCACCTCGGTCCGGTCCCGGAGGTTTTCGAGATAGGGCAGGATCTCGGCCCGGCGGGCGGCGTCGAGCGCGGCCAGCGGCTCGTCCAGGATCAGCAGGCGCGGGCGGGACAGAAGCGCGCGGCCGATGGCGACGCGGGCGCGTTCCCCGCCCGAAAGAAGCGCGGGCCGGCGGTCCAGAAGCGCGCCGATCCCCAGCATCGCCACCACCGCTTCCAGCGACGGCCCCGCCGCCCCGGGCGGCGCAAAGCGCGTGCCGTAGCCGAGGTTGCCGCGCACCGTCATGTGAGGGAACAGCCGCGCGTCCTGGAACACGTAGCCGATCCGGCGGCGGCGGACCGGCACCGCGATGCCCGCGGCGGTGTCGGTCAGCACCCGCCCGTCCACGACCACCCTGCCGTGGTCGGGCGCGATCAGCCCCGCGACCGCGTTCACGATCGTCGTCTTGCCCGAGCCCGAGCGCCCGAACAACGCGGTCACGCCTGCGGGCGCCGCGAAGGACGCATCGAGCGCGAAGCCCGGAAAGCGGTGGCGCAGGGCGACGTCCAGCATCAGCGCCCGGCGATCCGGGCCGCGACGCGGCGCGACAGCCACTCCGCCGCGACCAGCGCCACCATCGCGACCGCGATGGACAAGGCGGCCAGCCGCGCGACCGCTCCTTCCTGCCCCGGAACCTGCAGCGCGGTGTAGATCGCCGACGGCAGGGTCTGGGTCTGGCCGGGGATGTTCGACACGAAGGTGATCGTGGCCCCGAACTCGCCCATCGACTTGGCGAACGCCAGCACCGCCCCGGCGATAATGCCGGGCAGGACCAGCGGCAGGGTGACGGTCGCGAAGACCGCCGCGCGCGACGCGCCCAGCGTCGCCGCCGCATCCTCGAGCCGGGGGTCCACCGCCTCGATCGCCAGCCGCATCGCGCGGACCATCAGCGGGAACGCCATGACGGCGGCGGCCAGCGCAGCACCCGTCCAGCGAAAGGCGAAGACGATGCCGAACGTCTGTTCCAGCCACGCGCCGATCGGCCCGCGCCGCCCCATCGTCACCAGCAGCAGGTAGCCCGTGACCACCGGCGGCAGGATCAGCGGCAGGTGGACGAGCCCGTTCAGCAGCCCATGCCCCCAGAACCGCCCCCGCGCCAGGGCCAGCGCGCAGATCATTCCCAGCGGCAGGCTTGCGGCCGTGGCGACCAGCGCGACCTTGAGCGACAAGGCAAGCGCCGCCGCCCCGTCCGGTCCCAGCCAGCCCGCCGCCCCGCCAAGCACGATCAGTTCGCGGCGGGCGGCTGGCTGAAGCCTTCGGCGGCGAAGATCTTCTGCGCGGCGTCGCCCTTGAGTTCCGCGAAGAACCCGGCGGCGGCGGGCCTGGCCGCGGCCCCGGTCACCAGCGCCGCCGGATAGGTGATCGGGTCGTGGCTGCCCGCAGGGAACACGCCCGCGACGCTAACGCCCGACTCGGCATGCGCATCGGTCGCATAGACGATCCCCATCGCCGCCTCGCCCGACGCGACCAGCGCCAGCGCCGCGCGCACGTTGTCGGCCTGCGCCACGTCGGCCTGAACCCCGTCCCACAGCCCCAGCGCGGTCAGCGCCTGCTTGCCGTAGACCCCGGCCGGAACCGAATCAACCAGCGCCATCGCCAGCTTCCCGCCCGCAAGCTGCCCCTTGAGATCAAGCTTGCCGTCGATCTGCGGCACCTCGCGCGGCGTCTCGCCACCCGAACGCACGAGGACCAGCGTGTTGCCGAGCAGGTCCACCCGGCTGCCCGCGTCGATGCGGCCGGCCTTTTCCAGCGTGTCCATCCATTCGGGGGCGGCCGAGATGAAGATGTCGGCGGGCGCCCCTTCCTCGATCTGGCGCGCTAGTTGGGGGCTGCCCGCGTAGGACACGGTCGCAGTGTCGCCGGTGCGGCTTTCCCAGTCAACGACGACCCGGTCAAGCGCGGTCTTGAGACTGGCGGCCGCGAAGACCGTGATCTCCTCGGCGTGGGCCGGGACGGCGATCAGGGCGGCGGTCAGGGTCGCGGCGGCGAGGCGGAGGATGCGGGTCATGCTGGGGACCTTGCTTGCTGGGGTTCGAAGGGGGCTGCGTCGCCGCCAGTTAGGCAAAGCCGCGTTCCGGCGGCAAGCGCTATTTCCGCCCGGACATATCGGAAAGCCGCCGCAGCGCGTCGATGTCGGCGGCCGCCGCTTTCTCGGCACCGTCCTGGATGGCGCGGAACCGCGCCAGCACCTCGTGCCCCAAGGGTGTCAGCGCGGCGCCGCCGCCTTGCACGCCGCCGCGCGCGCTTTCGATCAGGGGCGCGTCGAACATGGCGTTCAGCGCCTCGGCCAGCGTCCACGCGCGCTTGTAGCTCATGCCCATGCGCCGCCCGGCGGCGGCGATCGAGCCGGTTTCCCCGATCAATGCCAGCAGGTCGGCCTTGCCGGGCCCCAGCCAGCGCCGGTCGTCTAGATAGACGCGCAGGCGAAGCGGGCGGCCGGTCAGGGCGCGGGCTTCATCCGTCATGTGGTCAGCGCCCGGATCGCCGGAGTCAGCGGAACCGGGGCCGGATAGTCGGGCGCGACGCCCGGTGCGCGGTCCAGCGCGTCGCGGATGGTGAAGACGTTCGCGCCGGGCAGCGTTTCCAGGACGTCCCAAGACACCGGCACGGCGACCGTGGCGCCCGGTCTGGCGCGCAGGGAAAAAGGAGCGACAGCAGTTGCTTGCGGCTGGTTTCTGAGCCAGTCGATGAAGATGCGCCCGGTCCGCTTCGCCTTGGACATCACGGCGACGAAACGGTCGGGCTCCTCGTCGGCCAGCACCGTCGTCAGCGTGCGCGCGAACAGCGTCGCGGTGGACCACGGGACGGTGCGCTTGATGTCGCAGACGATGTGGACGCCCTTGCCGCCGGTCACCATCGGCCAGCTCGGCAGGCCGAGCGTCTGCAGCCGGTCGCGCAGGTCGAACGCCGCGCGGCGCACGTCGCCCCAGCCCAGCCCCTCGTCGGGGTCAAGGTCGAACACCAGCCGGTCGGGCCGATCCGGCCGGTCGCGGTGAACGCCCCGGATGTGATATTCGATGACGCCCATCTGCGCGCCCGCGACCAGCCCCGCCGCGTCGCGGACATACAGCGCCGGCTCGTCCTCCCCCTCGATCTCCGTCTCGCGGATCTGCGCGGGGAACCCCTTGCCGGCGTGCTTCTGAAAGAACGACTCGCCGCCCAACCCTTCGGGCAGGCGCACCAGCGAGACGGGGCGGTCGCCCGTATGGGGCAGCATCAGCCCCGCCGCAGCCTCGTAATAGGCGGCGATCTCGCCCTTCGTGACCTTCACGTCGGGATAGACGACGCGCTTTGGGTTCGAAATGCGGACGCCCGCGACCACCGCGCCTTCGTCCGACCGGCCCGATGCGACCCGGACGACGGGGGTGGGCTTTGCGGCCGTCCGCCGCGCGGGCTTGGCGGCTTTCCGCGCGGCGGGCGGCTCGGGCATCTTGTCCTCGCGCAGCCCCTGGAAACTCGCGTGGCGCAGGCGGCCGTCGCCGGTTATGTCGGCAAAGCGGATCTCGGCGGCGATCACCGGCTCGACCCATTTCGCGCCCCGCGCCTCGGCCCGGGGCACGTCGAGCGCGGGCTTGGGGCGCGCATGTGGCCTTAGCGCCGCCGTGACGGCGTCTTGCGCCGCGCCGTCGAACCCGGTGCCCACCTTGCCGCGATAGAACAACTCGCCATCCTCAGCCCGGTCCGCCAGCAGCAGCGACGAGAACGCGCGCCCGGTCGCCTGCGAGGGCACCCAGCCCACGATCAGGTAGTCGTCGCGGCGTTCGCATTTCACCTTGCGCCAGCTGTCGCCGCGTCCCGAGCGATAGGTCGAATCGATCCGCTTCGACACGATGCCCTCGCCCCGCGCGGCGCAGATCGCGGCCAGCGCGTCGTCGCCGCTGCCTTCCACCGCGAGCGACTGCTCGATCAACCCCAGCGCGGGCACGTCCTTCAGAAGCGCCGCCAGCGCCGCCTGACGCGCCTTCAGCGGTTCCCGCTTCAGGTCCTTGCCATCGAGGTGCAGCAGGTCGAAAGCCACGAACGCGAACGGCCCGCCCGCCTTGATCGCCTGTTGCAGCGCCGTGAACCCCAGCTGCCCCGCGCCCGCCACGATCTCGCCGTCTATCAGCGCCGAACGCGCGGGCAGTTCCTCGAACGCGGGCAGCAGGGGGGCGAAGCGGTCAGACCAGTCGAGGCCGTTGCGCGTGCGGATCAGCGCGCCACCCTTGCCGATCTCGACCAGCCCGCGATAGCCGTCGATCTTGATCTCGTGCTGCCAGCCCTCGCCGGAGGGCGCGTCATCCACGAGCTTGGCCAGCATCGGCTCGACCGGCTTGGGCCGAGCAAGACGATCCGCGCGCCCGAACGGCGCCACGGGCGCGTCCCCGGCGATCCCCGCGAAGTCGCGGTTGGTGGCGACGCTCGCGCGGTAGCGTTTAACGGGATCGGGCGCGTGGGCGGCGTCGTCATCCTGCTTGATGAGCAGCCAGTTCTCGCGCTTTTCGCTGGGTTTTCCCTTGATCCGCACGAGGTCCCACGACCCGGTCAGCCGCCGCCCGTAGATCTGGAACCGCAGGTGCCCCTTGCCCAGGCCGTCGTCCACATCGCCGTCGGGCCGCCACGACCCGATGTCCCACAGCATCACCGTGCCGCCGCCGTATTCCCCCTTGGGGATCGTGCCCTCGAAGGTGAGGTACGGGATCGGGTGATCCTCGGTCCGCACCGCAAGCCGCTTTTCCTTAGGATCGAAGCTGGGACCGCGCGTCACCGCCCAGCTCAGCAGCACGCCGCCCCATTCCAGACGCAGGTCCCAGTGCAGCCGGGTCGCGTCGTGGTTCTGCATGGAATAGCGCAGCGCGCCCGAGGATGGCGCGCCCTCGTCGAACGGCTCGGCCGTGCGGGCGGGGTTGCGCTTGGCGCGGTAAGTGTCGAGCCGGTCGGCCAATCAACCCGCCTTGCGGGCGGGCGCGCGCCGGGCGGGCGCTTTCGCGGGCTTGGCGGGCGCGTCGTCGTCATCGTCGGCGTTGTCGGCGGGTCGAGCGGTGGACTTGGCGCGGGACGCGCGAGTCTTGGTGGCGGCCGCGGTCTTTGCCGTCGTCTTTGCCGCGGGCTTCACCGCAGCCTTCGGGGCCGCTTTCGGGGCGGCCTTGGCCCCGGCCTTGCCCGCCGATCCGCCCGACGCCTTCAGGCTTTCGCGCAGTGCCTGCATCAGGTCCACGACGTTGTCGCCCGACGGGCGGCTTTCGCCTTCGGTCGTCACGCGCGGCGCGCGGCCCTTGCGCTTGTCCTCGATCAGGGCCCGCAGCGCCCTGTCGTAGTGGTCGGTGAACGCCGCCGCATCGAACGGCGCGGTCTTTTTCTCGATCAGCGCCTCGGCCACGTTCAGCAGGTCCTCGTCCGCCTCCTCGTCCTCGATCGACGAGAACAGCGGGTCGGCGTCCTTGATCTCGTCGGCGTAGAACAGCGTCTCCATCAGCAGCCCGTCGCCGCAGGGGCGCACGGCGCACAGCTTTTCGCTGCCGTGCACGGTCAATTGCCCAAGACCCACCTTGCCCGATTTCCTCAGCGCGTCGCGCACCACACGATACGCATCCTCGGCCAGCTCGTCCGTGGGCACGATGTAATAGGGCTGGTCGTAGTAAAGCGGCGAAATCTCATCCATGCCGACGAACTGGACCAACTCGAACGTCTTCTTGGTCTCAAGCTTGATCGCGTCGATCTCGTCAGGTTCGATCAGCAGGTATTCGTTATCGCCGAGCGCATAGCCCTTCATGATGTCGTCGGTGTCCACCGGACCGATCCCGGCGACCGTCTTTTCATAGCGGATCGGCTTGCCGCTGGGGCCGTGGATCTGGCGAAAGCTCACCCTGCGCGCGGTCTTGGTCGCGCTGTGGATTTCCACCGGTATCGCCACGAGGGACAGGCGCAACTGTCCCTTCCAGATCGCACGTGAGGCCATCGTCGTTCCCCTGTTCCAGGGGCGGAACGCGCCGGCCCCGCGCGAGTTTCGGCAGGACCGTGATTTTACCGCGCGGCGTGGCGGCGCAGGCGGACGTTACGCGGACCGATCTTCCTCGTCGCCCAGCATCTCCTCGGCCTTCTCGGCCAGAGCCTCGGCGCGGGCGGCGAGTTCGGCCATGACCTCGCCGATCTCGGCCGGGATCACCGGGACCTCGATGCGCGGCGGGTTCGATTTCAGCCGCGCCAGTTCACGCTCGGCCGCCGCCGCCCGGTCCTCAAGCGCCGAGGTGCGGTCGGCCAGCATCAGCCCGGCAAGCAGCAGCAGCCGCGGCTCGGGCATCCGGCCCGCCTGGTCGAGGATCTGGCGCGCCTCGGCGTCCAGCATGCCGGCCGCGCGGCGCAGCAGCTTTTCCTCGCCGTCCTGGCAGGACAGGGTGTAGTCCTTGTGACCGACCTTGAATTCCACGTTGGGCATCAGCGCCGGTCTCCTTCGGTGTCCTCGGGGACGCTGCCCTCCCCGTCATCCTCGTCGTCGTAGACGCCGCCGAAAAGGGACAGCTCGTCCTCGGGCAGGTCTTCGCGCTCGACCGTCAGTTCGCGTTCGGCGGGCCCGCCGCCGTCAAGGTCAAGGTCGAGATCGGCGGCCAAGTCGGCGTCGTCCTGCGCGCCGGCGCCTGCGTCGGTGTCACCGGCGGTCAGGTCGGTGCCCGATTCCGCAACGGCTTGGGGCGGGCTGACGGGCAGGCCAGCGGGCAGGCCGGCGGGCAGGCCAGCAGGAAGGAAGGTGGCGGTGGTATCGCGCGCTGCCGCAACGGCATCGGGAACGTCGCCCGCGAACGCGTCGGAACCGTGATCCGCAGCCGATGCGGGCTTGCCCACCAGCGGCTTGCGCGGCGCGGGCGCGGGCGTTCCCAGCATCCGGTCCAGCGCGTCGAGGATCTCGCCCATCTGCGCGATCTCGGCGGCGCGGGCGGCCCGCAACGACTCGATCTCGGCCTCCAGCGCCGCGCGCACGGTGTCGCGGGCCGCATCGCCTGAGGGCGCCTTGCCGTCCGCCGCGGCGATCAGGTCGCGGTTCGCGGCCGACAGCCCGTCATTTGCCGCCGCAAGCCGCGCCATGTGCTCGCCCGCGCCCGCCAGCCGCTCAAGCGTTTCCTCAAGCCGTTCGCGCATCGCCTCGAGCGTCGCGGCCTGCCGGTCGTGCAGCGCCACGACATCGTCCGACAGTTGCCGGTTCTCGGCTTGCAGCGATGGGGCGGGCGGCGCGGCAACTGCCGGCGCGACCGCGGTCGCGGGCCGCGCGCGCAGCCGGGTCAGGTCGCGTCCCGCCTGCTCGACCGTATAGTCGAGCCGGTCAAGCGCGACGATCAGCCGCCGTTCACTGGCCGAGAGATCACTCATTCACTGGGTTCCCGCTTGTCCACCCTTTTTGTGGCATCGGGTGCGAGGGCTGGCAAGCCGTAGTGCCGGATCGCGTCATCCGCCCCATCGGCTCGGACGCTCGCCGCCCCTTGCCGCAACATTCGGCCGCGTCACGGATTTTTCTCACTTGCGCCGCCCCAAGGCTTTGTCTACATCGCGCCCCACGGCCCAGACGGCCGCCGATGCTGTGGTAGCTCAGTGGTAGAGCACACCCTTGGTAAGGGTGAGGTCGAGAGTTCAATCCTCTCTCACAGCACCATCTTCCCCCTTGCAGCGATACCCCGGCGACGTGCGGAACTGTCCTGTCGGACACCTGCGTCCTGCCCCGGCTGCCGCCAACTCCGACGCGCCCATCACCCGTCCCTTATGGACCTCGGCGGGCGGCGCGGGTAATTGGGCGGGATGACCAGACGTCTTCCCGATCCGCCCGGTGCCTCGGCATCCGACCGCCTTGCCCGCCGCGGGGCCGCGCTTCGCGCCAACCTGCAGCGGCGCAAGGAACAGGCCCGCAGCCGCGCGGACGGTGGCCGCGACCACAACGAGAACGAGCCGCCGGCGGGGATCGAGCGCCCGGACCCGGCGGACGAAAGCGAGGGATAGATGGACCAGATTCTGGTTCGCGGGAACGGCCCGCTGAACGGCGACATCGCGATTGCCGGGGCCAAGAACGCCTGCCTGGCGCTGATGCCCGCCACGCTGCTGACCGACGAGCCGCTGACGCTGACGAACGCGCCGCGGCTGTCGGACATCCGCACCATGACCGCGCTTCTGCAGTCGCTGGGGGCCGAGGTCGCCTCGCTGCAGGACGGGCAGGTGCTGGCGTTGTCGAGCGACGACATCGGCAACCACACGGCCGACTACGACATCGTCCGCAAGATGCGCGCATCGATCCTGGTCCTTGGCCCGATGCTGGCGCGCGACGGTCATGCGATCGTGTCGCTGCCGGGGGGCTGCGCCATCGGCGCGCGTCCGGTGGACCTGCACCTGCGGGCGCTAGAGCTGATGGGCGCGTCGCTGGATCTTCGCGACGGCTATGTCCACGCCAAGGCCCCGGCGGGCGGGCTGAAGGGCGCGGTCATCGACTTTCCGCTGGTGTCCGTCGGCGCGACCGAGAACGCGCTGCTAGCCGCGACCCTGGCGCGCGGCACTACCGTCCTCAACAACGCCGCGCGCGAGCCCGAGATCGTCGATCTCGCCCGCTGCCTGCGGGCGATGGGCGCGCAGATCGACGGCGAGGGCACGTCCACCATCACGATCCAGGGCGTGGACGCGCTGCACGGCGCCACCCACCCCGTCGTCACCGACCGGATCGAACTGGGCACCTACATGCTCGCGCCCGCCATCTGCGGCGGCGAGGTCACCTGCCTTGGCGGCCGGATCGAGCTGGTGCAGTCGTTCTGCGAGAAGCTGGACGAGGCGGGCGTGTCGGTCACCCAGACCGAGCGCGGCCTGACCGTCGCACGCAAGAACGGCGCGATCCGGGCCGTGGACGTGCGGACCGAGCCGTTCCCCGGCTTCCCCACCGACCTGCAGGCGCAGATCATGGCGATGCTCTGCACGGCCGAAGGCGAAAGCACGCTGGAGGAGACGATCTTCGAGAACCGCTTCATGCACGCCCCCGAACTGCTGCGGATGGGCGCGCGGATCGAGGTTCACGGCGGCACCGCCAAGGTGCGGGGCGTCGAGAAGCTGCGCGGCGCGCCGGTGATGGCCACCGACCTGCGTGCCTCGGTCAGCCTGATCCTCGCCGGGCTCGCGGCGGACGGCGAGACCGTCGTCAGCCGCGTCTATCACCTCGACCGCGGCTACGAGAAGGTCGTGCGAAAGCTGCGCGGCGTCGGCGCCGACATCGAACGCATCAAGGAGCCGGCGAGCCATGGCTGACGCAAGCTACACGGACGGCGCGCAGGGCGGCGCGCTGGCGATCCGGGCGGAAACGCCCGACGAGCTGCCGATCCTGTCGGCGCTCTGCCAGGACGCGGTGCTGACCGTGGGCGACATCCGCTATGACGGGACCGCCCGCACGCTGGCGCTGCTGACCAGCCGCTTCCGGTGGGAGGATCTGGCCGACCGGGCGCCGGCGTTCGGGCTGGCAAGCGCGGCCTCGGCCGAGGACGCCGACCGCCCGTATGAGCGGGTGCGCGCGATCCTTGCCGTCCGCGACGTGACGGCGGTCCGCAGCGACGGGATCGGGCGCGAGGACAAGGACACCGTCCTGTCGCTTCTGTCACTGGGCTGGACCCCCGGGCCGGACGGCACCGGAACGCTGGTCCTGACATTCGCGGGCGACGGCGCGCTGGCGGTCGATTGCGAGTGCCTGTCGGTGGACCTGCGCGATGTGAACCGCCCGCACCGCGCCGTGTCTGGCGCGATGCCGAGGCACGACGTGTGACCGCCCGATAACCCGAACGCCCTGAAGCCCGAGCGATCAGGCGACCCGGTCCGGCGGCTCGCGTCCCTCGTCCAGCGCCACGACGTTGGCCATCGCCCGCAGCGCCATCGCGGTGCGCGTCTCGGCGGTGGCGGTGCCCAGATGCGGCAGCAGAGTGACGTTTTCCATAGCCCGCAGCGCCTCGGGCATGCGGGGCTCGTGTTCATAGACGTCAAGGCCCGCGCCCGCGATCTGTCCTGCGGCCAGCGCCCGCACCAGCGCCGCCTCGTCCACCACGTCGCCGCGCGAGATGTTGATGAGAAAGGCGTCGTGGCGCATCCGCGCCAGTTCGGCGGCGCCGATCATGTGCCGCGTCCCCGCCCCGCCCGGCACCGCCAGCACGACGAAGTCGGCCACCGCCAGCAGCGCGTCGATGTCGGCAAGCTGCATCGCCGGGATGTCGAGCGCCGACACGCGCGAGCGGTTGTGGAACACGACCCGCATCCCGAAGCCCAGATGGCAGCGCGCGGCGATCGCCTTGCCGATCCGTCCCATGCCGACGATGCCGACGATCCCGCCGGTGACGTGGCGGCCCAGCATCTGCGTCGGCTGCCAGCCCTCCCACCCGCCCGCGCGCAGGATCCGCTCCCCCTCGCCTGCGCGGCGCGCGGTCGCGAGGATCAGCGTCATCGCGATGTCGGCGGTGGCGTCGGTGACGACGCCGGGGGTGTTGGTGACGACGACCCCCGCGGCGCGCGCGGCGTCCACGTCGATGTGGTTGAAGCCCGCGCCGAAGTTCGCGACCAGCCGCGTCCGCAGCCCGCGGCCCGCGAACGCCTCGGCGGTGAACGCGTCCCCCAGCGTAGGGATAATCGCGTCGAAGTCGCGCAGCGCCGCGCGGGCGTCCGCGACCGCAAGCGGCGCGGCATCCTGGCGGATGGTGGTGTCGAACCGCGCCGTCATGGCGCGCTCGGCGGCCTCGGTCATGCGGCGGGTGACGAGAAGGCGCATCAATACATCGCTCCGCCGTCGGGCACGTCGAGGTCGGGGCGGATCAGCACGACCTCGCCATCCGCATCGGGCAGGCCCAGCACCAGGACCTCGGACAGCACCTTGCCGATCTGGCGGGGCGGAAAGTTGACGACCGCGATCACCTGCCGCCCGGGCAGCGTCGCCGCGTCGTAATGCCGGGTGATCTGGGCCGAGCTGCGCTTTTCGCCCAAGGGGCCGAAGTCGATCCACAGCCGGATCGCGGGCTTTCGCGCCTCGGGGAAGGGTTCGGCGCGGGTGATGGTGCCCACGCGGAGGTCGAGGCGGTCGAAGTCGTCGATTGTGGCCAGGACGGCGTCCGGTGCGGCGCTGGCGTCGGTCATGCGCCGAGTTCCCGCGAGCGGGCGGCGGCGGCGGCCACCGTTTGCGCCATGAGCGGCGGCAGGCCCGCGCGCTCGTCCATCAGGACCGACAGACCAGCCGCCGTGGTCCCGCCGGGCGAGGTCACGTTCGCCCGCAGCACCGCCGGATCCTCATCGCCCGCCATGGCCAGCGCGCCCGCGCCCGCGACCGTCGCGCGGGCAAGATCGAGCGCCAGCGCGGGCGGCAGTCCCTGCGCCTCGCCAGCCGCCGCCATCGCCTCGATCAGGTGGAACACGTAGGCCGGGCCCGATCCCGACAGCGCCGTGACCGCATCCATCTGCGCCTCGTCATCCAGCCGAACGACGTTGCCGACCGCCGCCATCAGCGAATGGGCGAGGTCGAGCGCCGATGCATCGGCCCGGTCGTTCCCGACGATGGCGGTGATCCCCTGCCCGATCGCCGCCGGCGTGTTGGGCATGGTCCGCACCACCGCCGCGCCCGGGAACGCGCGCGCAAAGGCGGCAAGGGTGACGCCCGCCGCGACCGACAGGACCAGCGTGCGCCCCGCGCGCCCGGGTTGCAGGCGCGGCAGCACGTCGCCCATCATCTGCGGCTTGACCGCGATCACCAGAACGGCGGGATCGTCCGGCAGGACCCCGTTCGCCGCGACCCCGGCCTGCGAAAGCCACGCGGGCGGATCGGGGTCGATCACCGCGACCGCGCCCGGCTCGATCCCGCGCGCGAGCCAGCCTTTCAGCAGCGCGCCGCCCATCCGGCCGCAGCCGACCAGCACCAGCCCGCGCCCGTTCAGTTCCGCAAGGTCCATGCGCGCCCCCTGTTTTCCGAAAACGCCCTAGGGGTAGCCAGCCCGCCGCACCCTGTCCAGCCGCAGCCTGTCCAGCCGCAGCCTTCCCGGCTATGGCACGGGCGCGAATGACGCGCGCTCAGGCGCGGCCGTAGGCCCCGGCGATGGCGATGTTGAGCGCCTCGGACGCAGGGGCGTTGCCCCAGCAGGCCATCTGGAACGCCGGATAGAACCGTTCCGAGGCGTCGATGGCGGCGCGGATCATCCGATCGACCTGCTCGGGCCCGGCCACCGCCTCGCCCGACAGGACCAGTCCGTAGCGCCACACCATCAGCCGCTGCTCGCCCCAGAAGGTGAAGCCGCCGTCCCAGACCTGGTCGTTGGCAAGGTTCAGCAGCTCGTGCAGCGTCGTCATCCGGTCGGCGGGCGGGTCCATGTCGAAGGTGCAGACCAGCCGCAGCACCTCGTCGCGGGCCGACCAGGCGAGCGTGAGCGAGTAGCTGCGCCACTGCCCCTCGACCACCATGGCGATCTGGTCGTCGGCGAGCCGGTCGAAATCCCATTCGTGGTGGGTGGCGACGCTTTCGACGATGTCGATGGGATGGATCTCGTCGCTGAGGATGAAGCTGTCGGTCTGTGCCATGCCTGTCTGCCCTCTGCCTCTGCTCGGTCGGGTTAACCCCAACCTGTGGTGGCGAACACAACAACCGGGTGGTTTCCGCGCCGCCTCTACCAGATATCGTCGGGTCGAATCGGGAGTGGTGTAAAGGAAAACATTGATGACGGTGGATGTTTTCCGGGGATAACCCCCGCGCGCACGCATGCCGCCCCCCTGAAACGCGAACCGCCCGCGGATCGCGGGCGGTCGTCTCGGTGGTTATTGCGCCCGCAAGGGACCGGCGCGATCAGCCGCCGTGGATGATGCGGACGTAGTTCTTCGTCTCGCGGTAGGGCGGGATGCCGCGATATTTCTGCACCGCGCCGGGACCGGCGTTGTAGGCGGCAAGCGCCAGCTGCCAGTTGCCAAAGGTGTTGTACTGCTGGCGCAGGTAGCGCGCGCCGCCTTCCAGGTTCTGCAGCGGATCGTTCGGGTTCACGCCCAGCTTGGCGGCCGTCGCGGGCATCAGCTGCGCGAGGCCGCGCGCGCCCTTGTGGGACCGCGCCGCCGGGTTCCAGCCCGATTCCTGCTGGACGAGGCGCAGGAACAGATCCTCGGGGATGCCGTGCTTGCGCGCGACGGCGCGGGCGTGCGGCAGGTACTTGCTGCGCTGGTTGCCGCGATAGGCCGGGATCGCGCCGCGGTCGAGCTCGATCACCTTCACCGTGCGCCGCTCGCGCCCCGCGTCCGGGCGCAGTTTCTGCGAGCGCTGGTACTGGCCCGACAGCCGCGAATCCATCAGCTGCGTCTGGCGCTGGAACTGGCTCGCCCGCGATTTCGACGATGCCCCCGAAAGCCTGAGCCCTTCTGCCGAGGCTGGCACCGCGACCGCCGTGGCGGCCACCGCCAGGACACAGGCCCTCAGAATCCGCCCAGCCGTCTTGCTGATCATCATGGTCGCCCTCTTGATCCGCCGTATTCTTGTTTTGGGGCGACTATACGCAAATCGCGACTATCCGCCACGTTTTCTCACGCAGCCGCGAGAAACGATCGGCAGGATCACGCCGAGCCGGTTCCGGGCCAGTGCCGGGCCGGTGCCGGTCCGGGCGGCCGGTTACCTGCGCCCCGGCCCCCACGGCTCCCCATGGCCCCCCACGGCCCTTGCCGGGCGGCGGCCGCGCGGTCTACACCACCCGGCAATACGGACGTGCAGAAGGGGGACGCACCATGGCAGGCAGCATCAACAAGGTCATCCTGGTCGGCAATCTGGGCCAGGACCCGGAAATCCGCACCTTCCAGAACGGCGGCAAGATCGCGAACCTTCGCATCGCCACGTCCGAGAACTGGAAGGACAAGAACAGCGGCGAGCGGCGCGAGCGCACGGAATGGCACACGGTCGTGATCCATTCCGAGCCGCTGGTGCGGGTGGCCGAACAGTACCTGAAGAAGGGCATGAAGATCTACGTCGAGGGCCAGCTTGAAACCCGCAAGTGGCAGGACCAGTCGGGCGCCGACCGCTATTCGACCGAGGTCGCGCTGCGGCCGTTCCGGTCGGAACTGCAGATGCTCGACGCGCGCGGCGGCGGTTCTGGCGGTGGCCAGGGTGGGGGCGCGGGCGGCGGCCAGGGCAGCTACGACCAGGGCTACGGTGACTACGGCGGGGGTTCGGGCGGCTCCTCCGGCGGGCGCGGCGGTTCGGGCTCATCGGGCGGCGGCGCGGGCGGCAACCGGCCCGAGTTCGACGACGAGATCCCGTTCTGAGGATTGAGCGACCACGGCGGCCCCTGATCGGCCGCCGTCATCGTTTCGGCTCGCCTCACCTCCCGTCAAACCCCCAAGCACCAGCCGAGGCCCCATGTCCCAGCGTCTGTTCCCCAGCCCCGACTTCCCCGCCGTTCCGGTCGTGGGCGAGGATGCGCTGTTTCCCGTTCACCGCATCTTCTGCGTCGGCCGCAACTACGCCGACCACGCGAAGGAAATGGGGTCCGAGGTGGACCGCGAAGCGCCGTTCTACTTTCTCAAGGGCGCCTACGCGCTGGTGGAAAGCGGCGCGACCGCCCCCTACCCGCCCGGCACCGAGAACCTGCACCACGAGATCGAGTTCGTCGTGGCGATCGGCAAGCCCCTGTTCCGCGCCAGCCGCGACGCGGCGATGGCGGCCGTGCTGGGCTATGCGACCGGGCTCGACATGACCCGGCGCGACCTGCAGAACAAGGCCAAGGACCAGGGCCGCCCCTGGGACTTCGGCAAGAACTTCGAGACCGGCGCCGTGCTGTCGCCGATCACCCGGGCAGCTGAGTTCGGCGAGATCGGCGGCCAGCGCATCTGGCTTGAGGTGGACGGCACCGTCCGCCAGCAGTCCACCCTGTCCGAGATGGTGTGGTCGGTGCCTGACATCCTGACCGACCTGTCGCGCTATTACCACCTGCAGCCAGGCGACGTGATCTATACCGGCACCCCCGCCGGCGTGGGCGCGGTCGCGCCGGGCAACGTGCTGCGCGGCGGCGTGGACGGGCTGGCCGGGATCGAGCTGACGATCGGCGCGGCCGAGTAGCCCTTCGTCCCTTCCTGCGCCTTCAACGCGGGAACATCGGGGGAACGTCGCGGGCATTGAAGCGGCGGACCTGCGGTCCTAGATTACTCGCAAGCCGGTTTGGCGGGCTGCCATGACGGGGCCCCCACTTCCGGGCACGAAAGGACCAGGATGACCACTGCATCTTCCCCGAACACCTATGCCGTGCTTCCGCTGCGTGACATCGTCGTGTTCCCCCACATGGTCGTGCCGCTGTTCGTCGGACGCGAGAAATCCGTCCGCGCGCTCGAGGCGGTGATGAACGGCGACGCGCCGATCCTGCTGGCCGCGCAGAAGGACGCCTCGGTCGACGAGCCGGGCGAGGACGGGATCCACCGCACCGGCGTGCTGGCGAACGTCCTGCAGCTGCTGAAACTGCCCGACGGCACCGTCAAGGTGCTGGTCGAGGGGCGCGAGCGCGTGACCATCACCGGCTTCGTCAAGAACGACGCCCATTTCGAGGCGACGGCAGAACCGCTGACCGAGCTGCCCGGCGACGCCGACAGCGTGGCGGCGCTGGTCCGTACCGTGTCCGAAGAGTTCGAGCGCTACGTCAAGGTCCGCAAGAACATCCCCGAGGAAGCCGTGTCCGCCATCGGCGAAGCGCGCGAGCCGGCCGTGCTGGCCGACCTGGTGTCGGGCCATCTTGGCATCGACATCGCCCGCAAGCAGGACCTGCTGGACACGCTGGACGTCGCTCAGCGGCTGGAAAAGGTCTATGGCCTGATGCAGGGCGAGATGTCCGTGTTGCAGGTCGAGAAGAAGATCAAGACCCGCGTCAAGACCCAGATGGAAAAGACGCAGCGCGAGTACTATCTCAACGAGCAGATGAAGGCGATCCAGCGCGAGCTGGGGGATGGCGACGAGGGCCAGAACGAGATCGCCGAGCTGGAAGAGAAGATCGCGGCCACCAAGTTCAGCAAGGAAGCCCGCGAAAAGGCGGAATCCGAGCTGAAGAAGCTTAAGTCGATGTCGCCGATGTCGGCCGAGGCGACGGTCAGCCGCAACTACCTCGACTGGCTGCTGGCGCTACCGTGGGGCGTGAAGTCGCGCACCAAGAAGGATCTCGGCCGCGCGGAACAGGTGCTGGACGCCGACCACTACGGTCTGGAAAAGGTCAAGGAGCGGATCGTCGAGTATCTGGCCGTGCAGGCCCGGTCAGACAAGCTGAAAGGTCCGATCCTGTGCCTCGTCGGCCCTCCGGGCGTCGGCAAGACCTCGCTTGGCCGGTCGGTTGCCAAGGCGACGGGGCGCGAGTTCATCCGCATCAGCCTGGGCGGCGTGCGTGACGAAAGCGAGATCCGCGGCCACCGCCGGACCTATATCGGCTCCATGCCCGGCAAGATCATCCAGGCGCTGAAAAAGGCCAAGACGACCAACCCGCTGATCCTGCTCGATGAAATCGACAAGATGGGCCAGGACTTCCGGGGCGACCCGGCGTCGGCGATGCTCGAGGTGCTGGACCCGGAACAGAACGCGACCTTCGTGGACCACTATCTCGAGGTGGAATACGACCTGTCGAACGTGATGTTCCTGACCACGGCCAACAGCTACAACATGCCGGGCCCGCTTCTGGACCGGATGGAGATCATCCCGCTGTCGGGCTACACCGAGGACGAGAAGCGCGAGATCGCGCGCCAGCACCTGCTGGACAAGCAGATCAAGGCGAACGGCCTGAAGAAGGGCGAGTTCTCGGTCTCGGACGAGGCGCTGACCCACATGATCCGCTACTACACGCGGGAAGCCGGGGTCCGGTCGCTGGAACGCGAGATCGCGAAACTGGCGCGCAAGGCCGTGACCGAGATCCTCAAGGGCGGCGCGAAGTCCGTGCACGTCACGCCCGAGAAGGTCGAGGAATACCTGGGCGTCCGCCGGCACCGCTACGGCCTGGCCGAAAAGGACGACCAGGTCGGCGTGGTCACGGGTCTGGCGTGGACGCAGGTCGGCGGCGACCTGCTGCAGATCGAGGCGCTGCGCCTGCCCGGCAAGGGCCGCATGAAGACGACCGGGAAATTGGGCGACGTGATGAAGGAATCGATCGACGCGGCGTCGAGCTTCGTGCGGTCGGTCGCGCCGGAACTGGGCATCCGTCCGCCGGAGTTCGAAAAGCGCGACATCCACGTTCACGTCCCCGAAGGCGCGACGCCCAAGGACGGCCCGTCGGCCGGTCTGGCGATGGTGACCTCGGTCGTGTCGGTCATGACCGGCATCCCGGTCCGCAAGGACGTGGCGATGACGGGCGAGGTGACGCTTCGCGGCAACGCGCTGGCGATCGGGGGCTTGAAGGAAAAGCTTCTCGCGGCGCTCCGCGGCGGCATCACGACGGTGCTGATCCCGCAGGAGAACGAGAAGGACCTGGCCGACATCCCGGCGAACGTGAAGGAGGGGCTGAACATCATCCCCGTCTCGAACGTCCGCGAGGTGCTGCACCATGCGCTGGTGCGGATGCCCGAGGCGCTGGAATGGGACGAGGCGGCCGAGGAAGCCGCCGCGGCCGAGGCCGCCCGGCTGGCCGCGATGCGCGATCCGGGAAGCGTGGCCGTCGCCCACTGAGGTCGCGCATTTGGACACGGGAACGGGCGGAGGAAACTCCGCCCGTTTTCATTTGCGCGCGCCGGGGTCTTGCGGCTTGGGCCACACGACGCAGCTTGGCGCGCCAAGGTCGGTCCATAATCCCCGCGACTGCTCAACCGCTTTTCGCCCTTGCAGCGCGCCGCGCCAGCCGGTATCAGGCGCGTCACCGGGTGATTAGCTCAGTGGTAGAGCGCTTCGTTCACATCGAAGATGTCAGCGGTTCAAATCCGTTATCACCCACCATCATTCCGAAAGCCGTCCCGAAAGGGGCGGCTTTCTTCGTGGCGGGCCGGGGTTCAGCCGCGCGCGGCCTTTTCCGCGACGCCCGACTGCGCCTCGCGGCGTTCCAGTTCCGCCCAGACATCCGACAGCGGCACGTCGCAGGCGGCGAGCATCACCGCCAGGTGGTAAAGCGCATCCGCCGCTTCCGCCGCCAGCCGCGCGCGGTCGCCGCGCACCGCCTCGATGATCGCCTCGACCGCTTCCTCGCCGAACTTCTCGGCGCATTTCGCCGGGCCCTTGGCCAGCAGCTGCGCGGTCCAGCTGGACGCCAGGTCCGCGCCGCGCCGCGCCTCGATCGTTGCGGCAAGGCGGTCCATCGGGTGGGTGCGGTCACTCGGGTCGGTCATGTCAGCCTCATCGGAATGCCGGCGGCGGCCATGTGGGCCTTGGCCTCGGCCACGGTATGGGTGCCGAAATGGAAGATCGAGGCCGCCAGCACCGCGCTCGCGCGCCCCAGCGTGACGCCCTCGACCAGGTGGTCCAGCGTCCCGACCCCGCCCGACGCGATCACCGGGACCTGCACCGCGTCCGCGATGGCGCGGGTCAGGCCCAGGTTGAAGCCCGTGCGAGTCCCGTCCCGGTCCATGCTGGTCAGCAGGATCTCGCCCGCGCCCCTCTCCGCGATGGTGCGCGCGAACGCCACCGCGTCGATGCCAGTGGCCCGTCGCCCGCCATGGGTGAAGATCTCCCACCGCCCCGGGGCCACGGTCTTGGCGTCGATGGCGCAGACGATGCACTGGCTGCCGAACCGCGCCGCCGCCTCGGCCACCACGTCGGGGTCCGCGACCGCGGCCGAGTTGAAGCTGACCTTGTCCGCGCCCGCCAGCAGCAGGTCGCGCACGTCGTGGTGCGACCGGACGCCGCCGCCGACCGTCAGCGGCACGAAGCACTGCTCGGCCGTCCGTGTCACAAGGTCGAACATCGTGCCGCGGTTTTCATGGGTGGCGTGGATATCGAGAAAGCAGATCTCGTCGGCGCCCGCCGCGTCGTAGGCGCGCGCCGCCTGGACCGGGTCGCCCGCGTCCACCAGATCGACAAAGTTGACGCCCTTGACCACGCGTCCGTCGGCCACGTCGAGGCAGGGGATGATGCGGGTTTTCAGCATGGCGAACCTTTGCAGCGACCGTCCGCTGCATGGCGGCGGCGCGCGGGCGAGTCAACATCGCGCCCGCTGGACGGAAGCGGGACGGGCGCCTAACCTGCGGCCCATGCGCCCCGTTGCCGTCCTGATCGCCACCCTGCTGCTCGCCCTGCCCGCGCGGGCGGACTCGGTCCTGTTCGTGCTGGACCAGTCGCAGCTTCCCTTCGACCTCAGCCCCGGGGCCAAGGCGAACTCGCCCGCCAATATCCGCAACGCGCCGTCGCAGCCCGGCAACTCGGCCGCGAACTGGGCCAATTCGCCCAAATCGGCGCGGAACGCCCCCGAAAATCCCGCGAACGCGCCCGACGGCGTCAACGCGATCTACACGACCGACGGGGAATACGCGGGCTACGCCACCCGAGCGGGCGGGGCGCTGAACCTGTTTTCGGCGAGCGGGCGGCGCGTCGCTTACCAGCCAGCGGGCGGGCACACGAAAAGCCTGATGTCGAACGCGGGCGAATGGTGCGGGACGGTCACGGGCGCGTCGGGCGGCGGGTTCGCCTTCGGGCTGACGATGACCTGCGCGAAACGATTCTTTCGCGACTGAGAGGCGCGCTAACCGGGCCTTAAGGGGCTTGCGCTATGCCAGACGCGCGGGGCGGACGGGCCGCCCGCGCGATGCGTCCGGGGAACGCGGTCTTGCACGTGCCCAGATCGTTCAGCCATTCACCAGCCGAGGTTCCGGTCGATCCCGGTCTGATCATGCATACGCTGTCGAACCGGCGCGGGGTGATCCAGTCGGCCGACCGGTCGTTCGCCGACCTGTCGGGCCACGATCCCGCGTCCATCGTCGGCGCGCACCACCGGGTCGTGCGGCACCCGGACATGCCGCGCGCGGTGTTCGCGCGCACGTGGCAACTGCTGCACGACGGCGGGCTGGCTGCGGCCTACGTCAAGAACCTTGCCGGGGACGGGCGGTTCTTCTGGGTGTTCTCGGTCGTAGTCCCGGTCGCGGGCGGGCATGTCAACGTGCGGCGCGCCCCGCGCGGTCCGCTGTTCGCCGAGGTCGCGGAGGCTTATCGGCGGCTTCGCGCGGCCGAGCGCCAAGGGGAAGGACTGGCCGCGCAGCTTGCGCGGCTGGACGGCGAACTTGCCGATCTGGGCTTCGCCGATTTCCGGTCGTTCATGGCACAGGCGATGCAGACCGAGGTCGCGGACCTGCCCGACACCGACGACGCACGCGATTGGCGGGGGCGGATGACCGGTGTGCGCGCCCGGCTTGCGGCGCTGCAGGACGCGCGCGAGCGCCTGTCGGATTCGATCATGACGATGCGCCTGCTGCCCACGAACATGCGGATCATCGCCTCGCGGCTCGAGCCGTCGGGCGGGCCGATCAGCGCGATCTCGCAACGCTACAAGGCCGATGCGGCCGAATTGCTGGGACAGCTTGCGGGCGGCGGGGAAACCCGGCCCGGATCGGTCCGGCCCGTGATCGCGCAACTTGACGAGCTGATGATCCACGACGCGGCAACCCGCCTGCTGCGCGCCGCGGCATCGCAGGTGACGCGGAACGAGCTGGTCGGATTGGTGACCGGGGCAGAGGTGGCCGCCCTGATGCAAGCCTATGGCGACCTTCCCCCGCCGCCCGGGACCCTGTCGCCGGACGAGCTGCAGCAGCGTGTCCGAAAGGTCAGGCACGAGGCCGAGGCGGTGATCCGCCTGATGAAGGGGTTGGAGCAGGTGCGGATCCTCGGCGAGGTCGAAAGCAGCCGCCTGCGCGGCGCGGACCTGGGCCTGTCGGCCGTCATGGCGCAGATGCAAGAGTTTCATACGCGGGTGCGTGACGGGATCGCGCCGATGATCTCGCTTCTGCGCCAGTTCGAGACGGCGTCCTGAGCGGCAGGGGAACAACGGGGCGGTTGGGCCCCACGGGCAGTGGCCAGCCGAGACCGGGCATGCCGCTTTGATCTGTCGCAACGGACCGGTCGGCGAGGCATGGGCTGCGACGCACCGTCCGTGCAGCATCGCCGTTTGCGCCGGCCGACGTGAACGGCACCGCGCGCCTCTGTCCCTATCTCGGCCGAGGCTTCCCCTTGCGATCGAATACCGCGCGCGCCGCCGCACCCCGTGCCGTGCTTTTCACGACGGGCTTGAACGGCCGCGATTCAGGTTTCGCCGACAGCGTCCCGTCCTTGCGCGCGGTCGGTGCCACGGCCTTTGCCACCGCAGCGACCGTGGTCGTCGGCCCGGCCTGGGCGGACCCCGGCTTGCCCCGAACCGCGTCGCTGCCCGGCTGCGCGCCCGCTTTCGCGGTCGCAGCCTTCGGCCCCCGATCCACGCCGACCGAAGTCGGGCCCTCGCCCGCCTTTACCTTGGCCGCCAGATCGCGGGCCACACCGAATGCGCCCTTGATCCGGTCGGCGTCGGTTTTCCACTCTCGCGCGACGACGATCTTGTTGTCCACGATCCGCGCGCGCCCGTTCTGTTCGTCCAGGAACTCCACCAGCCCGGCCGGGTTCGGAAAGCGGTCCATGTGGAACTGGACCGTCGCGCCCTTGGGGCCCGCATCCAGCTTGGCGATGTTGGCGCGCTTGGCCATCGCCTTGATGCGGATGACGAGCAGCAGCGTGTTCACCTCGCGCGGCAGCGGGCCGAAGCGGTCGATCAGCTCGGCCGCGAAGCCTTCCAGTTCGACCTTGGTCGTCAGCTGCGACAGGCGGCGATAGAGGTCCAGCCGCACGTCCAGATCGGGGATGAAGCTTTCGGGAATCGTCACCGGCACGCCCAGGTTCAGCTGCGGCGCCCATTCGTCGTCGGGCGTGCCCTCAAGCTCGCCCGATTTCAGCTTGGCGATCGTTTCCTCCAGCATCTGCTGGTACAGTTCGAACCCCACCTCCTTGATGTGGCCCGACTGCTCCTCGCCCAGAAGGTTGCCCGCCCCGCGCAGGTCCAGGTCCTGCGAGGCGAGGTTGAACCCCGCGCCAAGGCTGTCGATCGAGCCCAGGAACTTCAGCCGCCGGATCGCCTGCGGCGTCAGCGGGACGCGCGGCTTCGTGGTCAGATAGGCATAGGCGCGGGTCTTGGACCGGCCCACGCGGCCGCGGATCTGGTAAAGCTGGGACAGGCCGAACATGTCGGCGCGCCACACGATCATCGTGTTCGCGCGCGGGATGTCGAGGCCGGATTCCACGATCGTCGTCGCCAGCAGCACGTCGTGGCTGCCGTCGTAAAAAGCGTTCATCCGCTCGTCCAGGTCGCCCGCCGCAAGCTGACCGTGGGCGACGATGAAGCTGACCTCGGGCACGTTCCCGCGCAGCCAGTCCTCGACCTCGGGCAGGTCAGAGAGGCGCGGGACGACAAAGAACGACTGCCCGCCGCGGTATTTCTCGCGCAGCAGCGCCTCGCGGATGGTGACGCTGTCGAATTCGGACACGTAGGTGCGGATGGCGAGACGGTCCACCGGCGGCGTGCCGATCACCGACAGGTCGCGCACGCCGGTGAGCGACAGTTGCAGCGTGCGCGGGATCGGCGTCGCGGTCAGGGTCAGGACGTGGATGTCCGACCGCAGTTCCTTCAGCCGTTCCTTGTGGGCGACGCCGAAGTGCTGTTCCTCGTCGATGATGAGAAGGCCGAGGTCCTTGAACCGGACCTGCTTGGCCAGCACCGCATGGGTGCCGACGACGATGTCCACGGTGCCGTCGGCAAGTCCTGCGCGGGTTTCGGCCGCGTCGCGCGCGGTGACGAACCGCGACAGCGGCCGCACGGTGATCGCCGTGCCGCGGAAGCGTTCGGCGAAGCTGCGGAAGTGCTGGCGCGCAAGCAGCGTCGTCGGCGCGACCACCGCGACCTGCTTGCCCTGGGATGCCGCGACAAAGGCCGCGCGCATCGCGACCTCGGTCTTGCCGAAGCCCACGTCGCCCACCACCAGCCGGTCCATCGGCCGACCGGCCGACAGGTCCTCGGACACGTCCTCGATCGCGGCCATCTGGTCGTCGGTCTCGGTATAGGGAAAGCGGGCGGCGAACGCCTCCCACTCGTGGTGCTCGGGTTCCAGGACGGGCGCGGCGCGCAGCACGCGCTCGGCCGCGATCCGCATCAGCTTGTCGGCGATCTGGCGGATCCGGTCCTTCAGCCGCGACTTCCGCGCCTGCCACGCGCCGCCGCCCAGCTTGTCGAGCAGCCCCTGTTCATGGCCGTAGCGGGTCAGCAGCTCGATGTTTTCGACCGGCAGGTACAGCCGGTCCCCGCCCGCGTATTCCAGCGCCACGCAGTCATGCGGGACGCCAAGCGCCTTGATCGTCTCAAGCCGCGTGTAACGGCCGATCCCGTGTTCGACGTGGACCACCAGGTCGCCGGGGCTGAGCGTGGTCGTGTCCTTGAGGAAATTCTCGGCCCGCCGCCGCTTCTTCGCGCCGCGGATCAGCCGGTCGCCCAGCACGTCCTGTTCCGAGATGACGGCGAGCGCGCCGGTCGCCTTGCCGTCGGCGACGAAGCCTTCCTCGAGCGGCCAGACGGCGATACCCAGCGATCCCTGCTGGTCGGAAAGGTCGCGCAGCGCGCCGATGGGGGCCGCGCCGACCAGCCCCTCGTCGGCCAGAAGCCCGGTCAGGCGTTCGCGCGCGCCTTCGGAAAAGGTTGCGACCACGACGCGGCGGGTCTTTCGCAGGTCGCGGATGTGGCCGGCCAGCGCGCCGAACAGGTCGGTCTTTTCGGCCTGCCGCTCGGGCGCGAAGTTGCGGCCAGCGCGGCCGCCCGCGTCCAGCACGCCCGGCCCCGGCGGCTGGTGCAGGACCGACAGCCGCAGCGTGCGCCCCGCGGCCATCCAGGCGGACCATTCCCCCTCGTCCGCGAACAGCAGCAAAGGCGCGACGGGGCGATAGACGCTGTCGCCGCTGCGCTTGCCCATCGCCTCGCGCCGGGCGTCGTACTGTTCGCTGACCGTGTGCCAGCGGCCCGCGCGCACCTGTTCCAGGTGGTCGTCCAGCATCACCGACGCATTGGGCAGATAGTCGAACAGGCTGTCCAGCCGCTCGTGGAACCACGGCAGCCAGTGTTCCATCCCCGCGACCTTCTGGCCGGCGCTGATCGCCTCGTACAGGGGATCGTTCGCGCCGCCGCCGTATTCGGCGCGGTAGGTGGTGCGGAAGCGGGTGATGGATGCGTCGTCCAGCACGACCTCGGACATGGGCGCGATCTCGACCCGGTCGAGGCTGCCGAGACTGCGCTGCGTTTCCGGGTCGAACCGGCGGATGCCGTCCAGCACGTCGCCGAAGAGGTCCAGCCGGACCGGGCCGGATCCGCCGGGCGGGAAGATGTCGATGATGCCGCCGCGCACCGCGTAGTCGCCGGGTTCGGTCACGGTCGGCGCCTGCGAAAATCCCATGCGGACGAGGAAGGCGCGCAGCCGCGCCTCGTCCAGCCGCTCGCCCTTGACGGCGGCGAAGCTGGTGCCGCGCACCGTATCGCGCGCGGGCACGCGCTGCATGGCGGCGTTGAGCGTGGTCAGCAGGACGAAGGGCGGCCCGATGACGCCGCCGTCGCCCGTGCCCGAAGCAAGCGCCGCCAGCACCTGCAGCCGCTGCGCCATGATCTCGCCCGACGGCGACACGCGGTCGTAGGGCGTCGTGTCCCAGGCGGGAAACTCCAGCACCGCGAGCTGCGGGGCAAAGAACGACAGCGCGGCGCGCATCGCGGCCATTCGCCGGTCATCGCGGGCGACGTGGACCACGGCGGCGCCGCGCCCGGCGGCCGCCTGCGCCTCCTGCGCCAGCAGGGCTGCGTCCATGCCCTCGGGGGCGCCGGATAGGATCAGGTTCTCGGACATGGGGGTTGAGGTAAACCGAGGGCCGGGGAAGTCAAGCCGCGCGGGCCCGGGTCTCGCGCGGGGCGGATCAGAAACCGTAGGGGTGGACGATGACCCACCAGGTCCCCCAGGTCGCGGCGGCGGCAACCGCCAGCATCGACAGCACCATTCCCTGCAGTCGGTGGCGGACCATGGCGGCGGCGGCGGTCCGGGCCGCCGTCGCGGGCGGGACGCGCCCGGCATGGGCGTCGGCCAGCACCGGCAACAGGCGATGCGCCAGCCGCACCCGCAGCAGCAGCAGGACCGCCAGCGGCGCCGCCAGCAGGAACACCGCCTGCGCCAGTTCCAGCCCGTAGCCGAAGCCCAGAACGCCGAGGCTGGTCATGACGAAGGCGCCGGTTCCGGCAAGGATCGCGCCGTCCAGCGGCGGCACGTGCCAGCGCGGCAGCGTCAGCGACAGCCAGTCGAGCAGCAGCAGCCCCTCGGCCGGGGCGACGGCCGGGACCGGATCGCCCGCCCCGGTGTCACCGTCGGGCCGCATCGCGGCGCGGGCGCGGTGCAGCACCTCGCCGGGCACGCCCAGAATGCCGCGCCCGACGACCGTCCACGCGGACAGAAGCGCCAGCCAGTACCAGACCGAGCTGAAGGACCGCAGGTCCAGAAGCTTCATGAACCCTTCGTATCCCGCCACGTCCCACGTCCTGAGAACAAAAACCCGCCCGAACCCTTACCTTAGGGATTGGCCCCGCGCGAGGGAACGCGAAACCGCCAGCGGTTGCGGCGCCCCGCCAATGCCCCGTATCACGGACGGGCGGCCCCGCTGCCCGCCCTGACCGCGCCCCCCGCATGGCCGCCGCCCGCACTTGCCAGCCGAAGGAAGCCACATGACCGCGACCCCCGTCATCGCCCCCTACCCCGCGACCCGCCTGCGCCGCCTGCGCCGCACCCCCGCGATCCGCGCGCTGACGGCCGAACACGCGCTGTCCGTCAGCAACCTGATCTGGCCGATCTTCGTGACCGAGGTTCCGGGCGCCGAAGGCGAGATCGCGTCGATGCCGGGTGTCGAACGGCTGACGCTGGACGGCGCGCGGCGGGCGGCCGAACGGGCCGCGCGCCTTGGCATTCCGGCGATCTGCATCTTCCCGCATTCCGATCCCGCCCTGAAGGACGAGACCTGCGCCCGCGCCTGGGATGCGGACAACATCGGCAACCAGGCGATCCGCGCGGTGAAGGAAGTCGCGCCAGACCTGGCGGTGATGACCGACATCGCGCTCGATCCCTACAACATCAACGGGCATGACGGGCTGGTCCGCGACGGGATCATCCTCAACGACGAGACGGTCGAGGCGCTGGTGCGGATGGGGCTGGCGCAGGCGGATGCGGGCGCGGACATCCTTGGTCCCAGCGACATGATGGACGGGCGCATCGGCGCGCTGCGGGCGGCGCTGGAAGCCGCTGGCCACAAGGACGTGGCGATCCTGTCCTATGCGGCAAAGTTCGCGTCCAGCTTCTACGGTCCGTTCCGCGACGCGGTCGGCGCCTCGGGGCGGCTGGTGGGCGACAAGAAGACCTATCAGATCAACCCCGCGAACCGGGGCGAGGCCATCCGCTGCGTGGCGCGCGACCTGTCCGAGGGCGCGGACATGGTGATAGTGAAGCCGGGGATGCCCTATCTCGACCTCTGCCGCGAGGTGAAGGACCGGTTCGGCGCGCCCACCTTCGCCTATCAGGTCAGCGGCGAATACGCGATGCTGGAAGGGGCGATCCGCGCCGGATGGCTCAGCCGCGACGCGGTGGCCGAAAGCCTGCTCGGCTTTCTCCGCGCGGGTTGCGACGGGGTCCTGACCTACTACGCCCCGCAGGTCGCCGAGACGCTGGCGGCAGGGTGAGCAAAAGCGGGGCGGCGCGCCGACCCCGAGCGGCAAGAATGATTGACAGGCGGAGGAACGACGGATGACGCTTCGGCTCGGCGGATGGGGCAGCGGCCTTTTGGGGGTAATCATCTTCAGCGGCTCGCTGCCCGCCACGCGGGTGGCGGTGGCGGGTTTCTCGCCCATGTTCCTCACCTCGGTCCGGGCGGTGATCGCCGCCGCGCTGGCCGCGCTGTTGTTGCTGGCGCTTCGCCAGCGCCGTCCGCAGCGATCCGACATCGGTCCGCTGGCGCTGGTCGCCATCGGCGGCGTCATCGGCTTTCCGCTGCTGACCGCGCTTGCGCTTCAGCGGATCACGGCGGCGCATTCGATCGTCTTCATCGGCTTCCTGCCGCTCGCCACCGCGATCTTCGGGGTCTTGCGCGGCGGCGAACGGCCCCGGCCGGCCTTCTGGCTTTTCTCGATCCTCGGCGCGGTCGCCGTCGCCGGATTCGCGCGGTATGGAAGCGAGGGCGGCACGATGCGGGGCGACCTGCTGATGATCGCGGCGATCCTCGTCTGCGGGCTGGGCTATGCCGAGGGGGCGACGCTTTCGCGCCGGCTGGGCGGGTGGCAGGTCATTTCGTGGGCGCTGCTGCTGTCCTTGCCGGTCATGGCCGCGATCGCGCTTGCCAGCTGGCCCGACGATCTGGGCCGGGTCGGGCGCCCGGCGTGGATCGGCCTTGCCTACGTGTCGGTGTTCAGCATGCTGGTGGGGTTCGTGTTCTGGTATCGCGGCCTTGCGACCGGCGGCATCGCCCGCGTGGGCCAGCTGCAACTGCTGCAGCCGTTCTTCGGGTTCCTGCTGGCCGCCATCCTGCTGGGTGAGCCGATCGGGTGGACCATGGTCGCGTCCGCCGCGGTCGTGGTCGCCTGCGTCTCGGGGGCGAAGCGTTTCGCCTGACCGGCCCGCATGAGCGAGCCCTTCAATCTTGCAAAGCCGATCCGGCCGGGCCAAATCGGACAGGGCAGGAACAGGAGCCGCGATGCAGAAGATCACCGTTGCCGAACGGCCCGGCTGGCGCGATCGCGCCGCCGAGGTGGGGTTCACCTTCGCCGACATGGGCGGCGAGCCCTACTGGGACGAAACCTCGGCCTACCGCTTCACCCTGCGCCAGATCGAAGACGACATCGAGGACCCCTCGACCGAACTGCACGACATGTGCCGGCAGGCGGTGGCCCACGCCGTCACGTCCGAGGAATGGATGACCCGGCTGGAAATCCCGCGCCCGCACTGGGATTTCGTCGAACGCAGCTGGGCCAACGGTGAGCCGGAGCTCTACGGTCGCTTCGACCTCGCCTATGACGGCAGCGGCCCCGCGAAGCTTCTGGAATACAACGCCGACACGCCTACCTCGCTTTACGAATCCGCCGCGTTCCAGTGGCTGTGGTTCGAGGAAAGCCGCGACGCGGGCACGCTTGGCCCCAACACCGACCAGTTCAACACCATCCACGAGGCGCTGGTCGAACGCTGGGCCGAGATCGCGGCGCAGGGCGAGGACATCCATTTTGCCGCCGACCGCGACAACCCCGAGGATTTCGCCACGGTCGAGGCGATGGCCTGGGCCGCGCGCGAGGCGGGGCTTGGCGCGCATTTCACGGCGCTTGCCGACATCGGGCTCAGCGAGGACGGCCAGTTCGCCGACGACAGGGACCGGGTGATCGGCACGCTGTTCAAGCTGTATCCGTGGGAAGACATGCTGCGCGACGACTTTGCCGCGAACCTGCAACCCTCGCAGACCCGCTTCATCGAGCCGCCGTGGAAGGCGGTGCTGTCCAACAAGGGCATCCTGCCGCTGCTGTGGCAAATGTTCCCCGACCACCCCAACCTTCTGCCCGCCTTTTTCGCCGCCGACCTCGACGCCGCGCGGCGGGGCGAACGCGGCGACTTCGCCGACGCCATCGCCCTGGCCGAGCCGCTGCTCAGGCGCGGGCACGTCACCAAGCCCGTGTTCTCGCGCGAAGGCGCGGGCGTCGTCATTACCGAGAACGGGCACGAGACCGAGCGCGCCCCCGACGAGAGCTATTCGCACCATCCGCAGGTCGTGCAGGCGCTGGCGCCGCTGCCCGATTTCGACGGCTTCCACCCGGTCTTGGGCGCGTGGATCCTGGGCCTGCGCTGCGCGGGCCTTGGCGTGCGCGAGGACCGGACCCGCATCACCCACAACCTGTCGCGCTTCAAGCCGCATTTCATCGAGGGCTAAGCCATGACCATCCAGACCCCGACCCCCCGCATTTCCGCCCCCGCCGCGCGCCCGGCCCGCAAGCGGTCGCGCCATGTCGCGCTGCTGCTGGCCGGGGCCACGATGCTGACGCTCGCCGCGTGCGAGGACGACAAGGTCGATGCGCAGGCTTTTCCCGATCTCGACAGCTGCCTTGCCGCCGCCAAGGAAGGCGGGCTGTTTTTCACCGAGGACGACTGCCGCACCCAGTTCGCCGCGGCCGAGAAAGAGCATCTGGAAACCGCGCCCCGCTACGCCAGCAAGGAGCTGTGCGAACAGGAACACGGCGCGGGCGCCTGCGGGGGCGATCCGGCCGCGCAGCAGAACCAGGGCGGGGGTTTCAGCTTCATGCCGCTGCTCGTGGGCTACATGATGGGGTCGATGCTGTCGCGCGGCGGCGGCATCTTCAGCCAGCCGATGATCCGCACGCCCAACGGCTATTCGACGCCCAACGGCAACCAGTCCTTCGCCTCGAACCGCGGCTCGGCGCGGGTGCCCGGGAACACCTTTACCCGCGCGCCCTCGACCATCGGCAAGGCGCCGATGACCTCGACGCAGGTGTCGCAGCGGGGCGGGTTCGGCCGCTCGGCCACCTCGCGCGGCGTGAGCGGCACCGGCGGCGGGGCCGCGCGCAGCGTCGGCGGCTGAACCACCCACGGACCGTGAAAGGACACCCCATGACCAGCCTGACCCCGTCACGTTCCGACCACACCCGCTATCTTTGCGGCCTCGCCCCGGTGATCCCGGTGCTGGTCATCCCGGACGCGGCCGTGGCGGCGGACCTGGGCCGGACGCTGATCGGGGCCGGGTTGCCGGTGCTGGAGGTCACGCTGCGATCTGACGCCGCGCTCGACGCGATCCGGGCGATGGCGGCGCTGCCGGGCGGGCACGTGGGCGCGGGCACGGTGCTGAGCGCCGACGACGCGCGGCGCGCCAAGGATCACGGCGCGACCTTCGCCGTGTCGCCCGGCCTGACCGACGCGATCGCCGCCGCCTGCGAGGATCTGGACCTGCCGCTGCTGCCCGGCGTCGCCACCGCGACCGAGGCGATGGCCGCGCGCGACATGGGTTTCGACATGCTGAAACTGTTTCCCGCCGAGGCGGTCGGCGGGCGCGCGCTGCTGAAGGCACTGGCCGGACCACTGCCGCAGCTGAGCTTCTGCCCCACGGGCGGGATCACCACCGCGACCGCCCCCGACTATCTCGCCCTCGCGAACGTGACCTGCGTCGGCGGCAGCTGGATCGCGCCCGAGGCCGACCAGCGTGCCCGCGACTGGGACGCGATCGGCGGCCGAGCGCGGGCGGCCGCGTCGCTGCAAGGGCAGGTCAGTCCCTAGAACAGCGACTCCTGCGCGCCGGGCGCGGACCCGCCGCCCTTGCCCCTGCCCTTGGCAGGTCCGCTCGGCGCCGTCGCCTCGCCCGGCGGCTCGGGCCGCGTCAGCACCTGCCCGTCGTGGAACTCGATCGTCACCTGCGCCAGCTTGGCGGCGGGCACGGCCGAGGTCACGACCTGCCCGTCGGGACCGCGGATCACGGCAAAGCCGCGCCGCAGCGTCTCCATATGGCCCAGCGTCTGGCGCAGGCGGTCCAGCCGCTCAAGCGCCTGCGCCCGGTCGGGGGCGATCCGCGCGCCCGACTGGTCCAGCCGCGACGCGAGCCCGTCCAGCATCCTTCGCCGGTCCTCGACGCCGCGCCGCGCCTCGGCCAGCACCCGCGCCCGCGCACCGTCAAGCTGGCGGGCCAGCCGCGCCAGCCGCTCGGCCTGGCCGCGCCGGACCCGGCGGGCGGCGCCGTCCAGCCGGGGCGCGAGACCCGCAAGCGACCGGCGCGCGTCGGCCACCGGCCGGCGCAGGTTTCCGCGCGGCACCTGGTCCAGCGCGCGGCGCCTAGCCGCCCCGTCACGCCGGACCGCCGGGTCGAGCCGGGCGCCCAGCTGCGCGAAGCCCGCACGCTTGTCGCGGGTATAGGCGCGAAGCGACGGGATCGGCAGCGCCGCGACCGCACGACCCCGGTCGCGGACAAAGCCCCGCAGCGCCGGTTCCAGCCGCGGCCCGGTGAAATCGAGCCGTTGCCGCGCCCCTTCCGTCAGCGCCTGCGGCCGGCCGAGCGCGCGGCCCAGATCGCCCAGCCGCTGCCGCGCCAGCGTCCCCGACCGTGTGGCCGCCCGCAGCATCCGCGCCCGCGCGTCGGCCATCCGCAGCACCAGCTCGGCCCGGACCGGCACCGCAAGCTCGGCGGCGGCCGTCGGCGTCGGCGCGCGCAGGTCGGCCGCGTGGTCGATCAGCGTCGTGTCCGTCTCGTGCCCCACGGCCGAGATGAGCGGGATCGTCCCCTGCGCCACGGCGCGCACGACGATTTCCTCGTTGAAGCCCCACAGGTCCTCGACCGATCCGCCGCCGCGCGCGACGATGATCAGATCGGGGCGCGGCACCGGCCCGCCCGGCGCGATCCCGTTCAGCCCCCGGATCGCGGCCGCCACCTGCGGCGCGCATTCGCGACCCTGGACGGCCACGGGAAAGATCAGGACCCGGCTGGGGAAGCGGTCGCGCAGGCGGTGCAGGATGTCGCGGATCACCGCGCCGGACGGCGAGGTCACGACCGCGATCACGCCCGGAAGATACGGGACCCTGCGCTTGCGGTCGGCGCGGAACAGCCCCTCGGCCTCGAACTGGCGGCGGCGGTGGTCCAGCATTGCCATCAGCGCGCCAAGGCCCGCGGGCTCGACCTCTTCGACCAGCAGCTGGTATTTTGACTGGCCGGGGAACGTTGTCAGGCGGCCGGTGGCGATCACCTCCATCCCCTCTTCGGGGCGATGGGACAGGCGGCCGGCGGTGCCTTTCCAGCAGACCGACGCGATGCAGGCGCGGTCGTCCTTGAGGTCGAAATACAGGTGCCCCGACGACGGCCGCGACACGCGCCCGACCTCGCCGCGCACGCGGACGCGGGCGAACTCCCCCTCGATCACGCGCTTCACGGCGCCCGAGATTTCGGACACCGTCAGGGGCGGGGTGTTGCCGGGGCCGGCGGCAGGGCCGGGGCCCGCGTCTTCGAACAGATCCATGCGCCTAGATGGCGTGGCGGGCGGGCGGTTTGCAAGTGCGGCGAGCCTTGTGAGCGGGCGGCGCCCGCCATATCAACCGCCCCATCCAAAGCGGGCGGCAAGGCGGGACCGGCATGAACATCCTCATTCTCGGCGGCGGCGGGCGCGAACATGCGCTGGCCTGGGCGATCCGGCAGAACCCCAAATGCGACCGGCTGATCGTCGCGCCGGGCAATGCGGGCATCGCCGCCATCGCCCGCTGCGCCGATCTTGCGATCCTCGACGGGCAGGCGGTCGCGGCGTTCTGCGAGGAACAGGCGATCGACCTGGTGGTCATCGGCCCCGAGGCTCCGCTGGCCGCGGGCGTCGCCGATGCGCTGCGCGAGGCGGGGATCCTCGTCTTCGGCCCCTCGCGCGCGGCCGCGATGCTCGAGGCGTCAAAGGCGTTCACCAAGGAAATCTGCGACGCGGTGGGGGCGCCCACCGCCGCCTGGGGGCGCTTTACCGACGCCGCCGCCGCCCGCGCCCACGTCGCCCGCACCGGCGCGCCGATCGTGGTCAAGGCGGACGGGCTCGCCGCCGGCAAGGGCGTCACGGTCGCCATGACCGAGGCCGAGGCTTGCGCCGCCATCGACGCGGCCTTTGGCGGCGCTTTCGGGGATGCCGGGGCCGAGGTCGTGATCGAAGAGTTCATGCAGGGCGAGGAGGCGAGCTTCTTCGTCCTCGTGGACGGCACCACCTGCCTGCCCATCGGCACCGCGCAGGACCACAAGCGCGCCGGCGAAGGCGACACCGGACCCAACACCGGCGGCATGGGCGCCTATTCCCCCGCCCCGGTGATGACGGACGCAGTGCAGGCGCAGGTCATGGACCGCATCGTCACGCCGACGATGGCGGAAATGGCGCGCCGGGGCACGCCGTTCCACGGCGTCCTGTTTGTCGGGCTGATGATCGAGAACGGCGCGGCGCGGCTGGTCGAATACAACGTCCGCTTCGGCGACCCGGAATGTCAGGCGCTGATGATGCGGCTGGGGGCGCAGGCGCTGGACCTGATACAGGCCTGCGCCGAGGGGCGGCTGGCGGACATGTCGGTCACCTGGGCCGACGACCACGCGATGACGGTGGTGCTGGCGGCCAAGGGCTATCCCGGCGACTACGCCCGGGGCGGCGCGATCGCGGGGCTGGACGGGCTGCCCGAAACCTCGTCGCAGATGCTGTTTCACGCGGGCACCGCAGAACGCGACGGCGCGATCGTCGCGAACGGCGGGCGGGTGCTTGCCGCAACCGGCCGCGGCGCGACGCTGGCCCATGCGCGCGAGCGCGCCTATGCTCTGGCCGAGGCGGTGGAGTGGCCGGACGGCTTCTTCCGCCGCGACATCGGGTGGAGGGCGCTGTGACAGACGCGACGCTGGGACATATCGCGCCTGCCGGGCTTGCGGCGCTGGCCGCATTCGCCGACCGGCTGGACGAGCCGGTGGGGGAATGGAAGGGCGGCGACACGCTGGACGAGGACGCAATCTCGATGCCGTGGTTCGCCGCATCGGCGATGGTCAACGATTTCGTCGCGGCCGCCTACGAACACGGGCTCGTGGTGCCGTTCGGCTGGTCGGACTGGATGTCGGACGGGGGCCGCGACGTGGTGTTCGCCGACCCCGCCGCGATGGCCGCCTATCCGCTGGCCGACGTTCAGCGGACGGTCACCGCGATCATCCGCGGCGACCGCTTTACCGAGGGCGCGCTGGCCGAGGCGTTCGCGGACGGCCGCATGCCCGCCCTGATCCGCCGCCTTGCCGCGCTGGCAGGGGCACCCGCCGCTTAAAGCGGCGAATACATCCCCTCGTAGATCGGCTGCAGGGTTTCCAGCTCGAACAGCGACGACACCGACGTGCCGTTCCAGATCGACATGATCGCCTGCGCGAACAGCGGCGCGGTGGGGACCACGCGGATGTTGCGGGCCGACCGCACCGCGTCCTGCTGATGGATCGAATCGGTGATGACAAGCGACTTCATGATCGAGTTCTCGATCCGCTCGACCGCCGGGCCGGACAGGACGCCGTGGGTGATGTAGGCGTGAACCTCGGTCGCGCCGTGGTCGGCCAGCAGCTGCGCGGCCTTTACCAGCGTGCCCGCGGTATCGCAGATGTCGTCTACGATGATGCAGGTCTTGCCCGACACGTCGCCGATCACGGTCATGTCGGCGATCTCGCCCGCCTTTTCGCGCCGCTTGTCCACGATCGCCATCGGCGCGTTGATCCGGGCCGCGATCTCGCGCGCGCGGGCGACGCCGCCCACGTCGGGCGACACGATCATGATGTCGTCCATGCGCCCCTTGAAGTGGTGCTGGATATCGAGCGAAAAGATCGGCGCGGCATAAAGGTTGTCCACCGGGATGTCGAAGAACCCCTGGATCTGCGTCGCGTGCAGGTCCAGCGTCAGCACCCGGTCGATCCCCGCCTGCGTCAGCAGGTTCGCGACCAGCTTCGCGCTGATCGGGGTGCGGGCCTTGGCGCGGCGGTCCTGGCGGGCATAGCCGAAATACGGGATCACGGCGGTGATGCGGTCCGCGCTCGACCGGCGAAGCGCGTCGGCGATGATGAGCAGTTCCATCAGGTTGTCGTTGGCCGGGTTCGAGGTCGGCTGGACGATGTACATGTCCTCGCCGCGCACGTTCTCGTACACCTCGACGAAGATTTCCTGGTCGTTGAAGCGTTCGACCCGCGCGTCCACCGGCGACACGTTCATCCCCCGGTGCATCGACATGCGCCGCGCGATCGCCAGCGCCAGCGGACGGTTCGCGTTGCCCGCGATGAGCTTGGGTTCGGTCATTGCGGGCATCTCGCGTCTCCGGGAAGTTGGGGCCTCAGGGCGGGGAATCGGCCGATTGCGCCCGCATTATCACCGCGATAGCGTCCCGGCAAACCGCGAGAACGGCACCTTGCCAACGGAGCTATCCATGACGCAGATCGACTATTACCTTTCGACGATCAGCCCCTACGCCTATCTTGCGGGCGACCGGCTCGAGAAGATCGCCGGCCGCCACGGGGCGCGCGTCACCTATCGCCCGCTCGACATCATGCAGCTGTTCGACCGCACGGGCGGCGTGCGCCCGCCCGCGCGCCACCCTGCGCGGATGGATTACCGCGCGCAGGAACTCGCGCGGTGGTCCGAGCATCTGGGCGTGCCCCTGCGGACCGACGTGCCGATGGTGAACATGGCGCCGTCGTCCTATGCGGTGATCGCGGCGCAGGAACAGGGCGGCGGCGACGTGGGCGCGCTGGTTCGCGGGTTCCTGTCGGCGCGGTTCGCGGACGGGCGCGACACCTCAGACGACGCGGTGATCCGCGACGTGCTGTCGGCAGCGGGGTTCGATCCGGCGCTGGCCGACAAGGGGCTGCTGGTGGGCGCCGAGGAATACGGCCGCAACCTAGACCGCGCGGTCGAGGCGGGCGCGTTCGGCGCGCCCTTCTACGTCGTCCGCGAGACCGGGCAGAAGTTCTGGGGACAGGACCGGCTCGACTTCCTCGACCGCCATCTGTCGACCCTGTGACCGGCGTGGACGAGCGGGCGGGGTCGGCCGCGATCCGGCCGGTGAACATGCGGCACTGGCCGGGCAATCCCGGCCGGCCGGCGCTGGCGCTGCACTGCATGATGGGCAGCGCATCCTATTGGGGGCCGATCGCCGACCGGCTGGGCGGCGCCGTCGATCTGCGCGCCTTCGACATGCCGGGGCACGGACGCAGCGCGCCGTGGGTGCCGGGGGGCGGCATCGACTTCCACACCGGCGTCACCCGGATCGCCGCCGCCATGATCGACCGGCCGCTGGACCTGATCGGCCATTCCATGGGCGCGACCGTCGCGCTGCGGATCGCGGTCGCGGCGCCCGAGGCGGTGCGCACGCTCACGCTGATCGAGCCGGTGCTGTTCGCGGCCCTGCCGGACGGGACCGAGGGCCGCGACGCCGGCGTGCCCGACCTTGACCGGCTGGTGGGTGCAGGCGAGAACCTGACGGCGGCCCGGCAGTTCCTGGATGCCTGGGGCGGTCCGGGCGGGTTCGACGCGATGCCGTCGGCGATGCACCCGGCGCTCGCGCGGCAGATCGAGCTGGTTCTCGACAGCAACGCGACGCTTTGGCACGACACCGCGCGCATCCTGCGCGACGGCGGGCTGGAGGCGATTGACGCCCCGGTCATGCTGGTCCGCGGTGCCGACACGCGGCCGGAGATCACCGGCATCATCGACGGTCTGGCCGCGCGGCTGCCCGACGTTGGGCGCGCGGTCGTTCCGGGCGCGGGGCACATGGCGCCGCTGACCCACCCGGCCGAGATCGCCGGGCTGATCGCCGCGAACCTCGAACGCGCCTGAGCCGCTGTCAGCGCCAGCCCGCGTCAGATATCGTCGAAATCGTCCAGATGACGCGCCGGGCCGATCGCCAGCCATTCGGCCCTGATCCGCGCGACGCGGGTGTCGCCCCAAGTGCTGAACACCAGGTCGAACCCTTCGGCGGTGATCCGGTCGGCCTGAATGTCGGCGCGCTGGTTCGTGTCGCCGCCCATGTCCCACATGCCGATCCCCACATGGACCACCGGCGGCGACAGGAACGGCTCAAGAAACACGACGCGGGTCCGCGCCTCGCGGGCGCCCTGCCCGGTCCACATCTCTCCGCCATCCTCGAACGCGGAAAACATCAGCTTTGCGCCGCGCGCGATGCCGACGGTTGCATCACCGAACCTGATCAAGGCAATACCTTTCGTCGTGACGGACCCGACTGCGATCCTGCAATCGGACGATGCAAATCCCCCAAGCGCAAGCCCGATCCGCACGGGGCGTCGAGGAAGGCCCGTGAGACGCCCGGCTGCAAGACGCAGACGGCCCCGCAAAGGGGGCCGTCGGATCGTTCAGGTCGATGGCAGGCTCATTCCGGGACCGTGGCCTGGTTCGGGTCGAGCCCGATATGCGTCCCAAGCGCCTGCATGTCGCCCAGCAGCTTGGCGGCGCTGGCCACCATGTCCGCGCCTTCGTTGTCGACGCGGCCTTCGGCGGCCTTACGGACCCGGTGCGCGTCCTTCATCATGCCGTTGAAGACGTCCTGCGTGACCTCGTCGCGCGGATGCCCGCGCTCGGCCAGCAGGCTGACGCTGTCGCCGTTGATCTCGGCGAACCCGCCGGTCACCGCGAACTCGGTCGCGGTGCCGCCGTTGTCGATCACCGTGACCATGCCGGGCCGCAGCGTGACGATGGTCGGCGCGTGGCCGGGCATCGCCGTCAGGTCGCCGTCCGTCCCCGGCAGGCGAACCTCGCGCGCGGCGACGGAGACGAGGCTCCGTTCCGGCGAGACGAGGTCGAACTGCATCGTGTCGGCCATGTCGCCCCCTTACGCCGCGTCCGAGGCCAGGCGCTGCGCCTTGGCTTTCACTTCCTCGATCCCGCCGACCATGTAGAAGGCCGCTTCGGGAAGGTGGTCGTATTCACCGGCGACGACCGCCTTGAACGACGAGATCGTGTCCTCCAGCGGAACCTGCACGCCGTCCGAGCCGGTAAAGACCTTGGCCACGTCGAACGGTTGCGACAGGAAGCGCTGGATCTTGCGGGCGCGGGCCACGGTCAGCTTGTCCTCTTCGGACAGCTCGTCCATGCCGAGGATGGCGATGATGTCCTGCAGCGACTTGTACTTCTGCAGGATGCCCTGAACCGAACGCGCGACGCCGTAATGTTCCTCGCCCAGGATCTGCGGGTCCATCAGGCGCGACGACGAGTCGAGCGGGTCCACGGCCGGGTAGATCCCCAGTTCCGAGATCGCGCGCGACAGGTTGGTCGTGGCATCGAGGTGGGCGAAGGTTGTGGCGGGCGCCGGGTCGGTCAGGTCATCGGCCGGAACGTACACGGCCTGAATCGAGGTGATCGAGCCGTTCTTGGTCGAGGTGATGCGTTCCTGCATCGCGCCCATGTCGGTCGCCAGCGTCGGCTGGTAGCCCACGGCGGACGGGATCCGGCCCAGCAGCGCCGACACTTCCGACCCGGCTTGCGTGAAGCGGAAGATGTTGTCCACGAAGAACAGCACGTCCGTGCCCGAAGCGTCGCGGAACTGCTCGGCCAGCGTCAGGCCGGTCAGGGCGACGCGCATCCGCGCCCCCGGAGGCTCGTTCATCTGGCCGTAGACCAGCGCCACCTGGCTTTCCGCGAGGTTGTCGGGCTTGATGACGCCCGATTCCACCATCTCGTGGTAAAGGTCGTTGCCTTCACGGGTCCGCTCGCCCACGCCGGCGAACACGGAATAGCCCGAGTGCACCTTGGCGATGTTGTTGATCAGTTCCATGATCAGAACCGTCTTGCCCACGCCGGCGCCGCCGAACAGGCCGATCTTGCCGCCCTTGGAATAGGGCGCGAGCAGGTCGATGACCTTGATGCCGGTGACGAGGATTTCCGAGCTGGTCGCCTGCGCCGCGAACTCGGGCGCGGGCTGGTGGATGGCGCGGGTTTCCTGCGCCACGACCGGGCCCTGGTCGTCCACGGGCTCGCCCACGACGTTCAGGATGCGGCCCAGCGTCGCCTCGCCCACCGGCACCTGGATCGGGCCGCCGGTGTCGCGCACCGACTCGCCGCGGACCAGGCCCTCGGTCGCGTCCATCGCGATCGCGCGGACGGTGTTCTCGCCCAGGTGCTGCGCCACTTCCAGCACCAGCTTGCGGCCGTTGTTCTCGGTTTCCAGCGCGTTCAGAATCGCCGGCAGTTGGTCGTCGAACTTGACGTCGACGACGGCGCCGATGACCTGAGTGATCTTGCCCGTGGCTGCCATGTGTCTACCCCTGCGTTACGGTCAGAGCGCCTCGGCGCCCGCAATGATTTCGATGAGTTCGGTGGTGATCGCGGCCTGACGCGAGCGGTTGTATTCCATGGTCAGGCGGTCGATCATGTCGCCCGCGTTGCGCGTGGCGTTGTCCATGGCCGTCATCCGCGCGCCCTGTTCGCTGGCCGCGTTTTCCAGCAGAGCCGCGAACACCTGGGTCGAGATCGACCGCGGCAGCAGCTCGGCCAGGATCGCGTCCTCACCGGGTTCGTAGTCGTAAAGCGCCGAGGCGCCGCCTGCGTCCGCGCCCGTGGCCGCGCTTTCCTCGACCAGGGCCGGGATGATCTGGCGTGCGGTCGGGATCTGGGCGATGACGGATTCGAAGCGGCTGTAGAACAGCGTCGCCACGTCGAAGTCGCCCGCCTCGAAGCGGTTCAGGATCTCATCCGCGATCTCGCGCGCGTTCTCGTAGCCGACGCGCTTGACCTCGGACAGGTCCACGTGATGGACGAAGCTCTTGCCATAGTCGCGGCGCAGCTGCTCGCGGGCCTTCTTGCCCACGGTCAGCATCGCCACGTCCTTGCCCTGCGCGCGCAGCTCGTCCGCGCGGACGCGGGCCAGCTTGACGATCGAGCTGTTGAACCCGCCCGCGAGGCCGCGTTCCGAGGTCATGACCACCAGCAGGTGGCGCTGGTCCGAGCCGCTGCCCGCCAGCAGGCGCGGCGCGCCGGGCGAGCCGGCGGCGGCCGAGGTCAGGCTGCCCATCACCGCCGACATGCGGTCGGCATAGGGGCGCGCGGCCTCCGCCGCGTCCTGCGCGCGGCGCAGCTTCGCGGCGGCGACCATCTGCATCGCCTTCGTGATCTTCCGCGTGTTCTTGACGCTTCCGATCCGGTTCTTGAGGTCCTTGAGGCTGGGCATCTAGCGTCCCCCTCAGGCGTAGGACTTGGCGTACGCGTCCAGCACCGCCTTGAGCCGGTTTTCAGCCTCGCCCTTGATCTTGGGATCCTCGCGGGTCAGCCAGTCCAGAACGTCCGAGTGCTGGTTGCGCAGGAAGCCGATCAGGCCTTCTTCCCAGCGCGCGACCTGGTTGACCGGAACGCTGTCCAGGTAACCCTTGGTGCCCGCATAGATGACGGCCACGATTTCCGCGTTGGTCAGCGGCGAATACTGCGGCTGCTTCATCAGCTCGGTCAGGCGCGCGCCGCGGTTCAGCAGCTTCTGCGTCGCCGCGTCGAGGTCCGACCCGAACTGCGCGAAGGCCGCCATCTCGCGGTACTGCGCCAGCTCCAGCTTGACCGGGCCCGCGACCGACTTCATCGCGTTGGTCTGCGCGGACGAACCCACGCGGCTGACCGAAAGACCGGTGTTCACGGCCGGGCGGACGCCCTGGAAGAACAGGTCGGTTTCAAGGAAGATCTGGCCGTCGGTGATCGAGATCACGTTGGTCGGGATATAGGCCGACACGTCGCCCGCCTGCGTCTCGATAATCGGCAGCGCGGTCAGAGAGCCGGCGCCGTGATCCTCGTTCAGCTTGGCCGAACGCTCGAGCAGGCGCGAGTGCAGGTAGAACACGTCGCCCGGATAGGCTTCGCGCCCCGGCGGACGGCGCAGCAGCAGCGACATCTGGCGATAGGCCACGGCCTGCTTGGACAGGTCGTCATAGATGATGAGCGCGTCCATGCCGTTGTCGCGGTAGTATTCGGCCATCGCGGTCGCGGCGTAGGGGGCGAGGTACTGCATCGGCGCGGGTTCGGACGCGGTCGCGGCGATGATGGTGGTGTAGGCCATCGCGCCGGTTTCTTCGAGCTTCTTGACCAGCTGCGCCACGGTCGAACGCTTCTGCCCGATCGCGACGTAGAAGCAGTGCAGCGTCTTCATCCCGTCGGCTTCGCGGCCGTTGTAGTTCTTCTGGTTCAGGATCGTGTCGAGCGCGATCGCGGTCTTGCCGGTCTGGCGGTCGCCGATGATCAGCTCGCGCTGGCCGCGGCCGACGGGGATCATGGCGTCGACGGACTTCAGGCCGGTCGCCATCGGCTCGTGCACCGACTTGCGCGGCATGATGCCGGGTGCCTTCACGTCGGCCACGCGGCGCTCGGTCGCCTCGATCGGGCCCTTGCCGTCGATCGGGTTGCCGAGCGCGTCCACGACGCGGCCCAGAAGCGCGGGACCGACCGGCACGTCCACGATGGAACGGGTGCGCTTGACGGTGTCGCCTTCGCGGATCGAGCGGTCGTCACCGAAGATCACGACGCCGACGTTGTCGGTTTCGAGGTTCAGCACCATGCCGCGGATGCCGCCCGGGAACTCGACCATCTCGCCGGCCTGCACCTTGTCCAGGCCGTAGATGCGCGCGATCCCGTCGCCGACCGACAGCACCTGGCCGACCTCGGCCACTTCGGCGTCCTGACCGAAATTCTTGATCTGATCCTTGAGGATCGCCGAAATCTCGGCAGCCTGGATAGCCATTATCGGACCTCTTTCAACACATTCTGAAGGGAAGCGAGCTTCGAGCGGATCGAGCTGTCGATCATCTGCGAGCCCAGCTTGACGATCATGCCGCCGATGAGGGTGTCATCGACGCGGGCATCCAGCTTCACCGTCTTGCCCGATTTCTGCGCCAGCGTCTCGGTCAGCCGGCGTTCCTGTTCCGTGGTCAGGGGGGCGGCCGACACGACCTCGGCCGTGACCTCGCCGCGCGCTTCGGCGACCAGCGACTTCAGCGCCTGCACCAGCTGCGGCAGCGCGAACAGGCGGTTGTTGCGGGCCATGATCCGCAGCGTGTTGCCCAGCACCGGCGACAGCCCCATGCGGTCGGCGATCGCGCCGATCGCGCGCCCCTGCTCGTCCCGCGAATACAGCGGCGAGGTGGTCAGCGTGCGAAGATCCTCGCTTTCGGTCAGCGCGCGGCCAAGGTCGTCGACCTGGCCCGCCAGCGCGTCGATGTCACCCTGTTCGCGGGCGATGTCGAAGACGGCCTGCGCGTACCGCCCGGCGACGTTTGCGGAAATCGAAGCGGTATTGGCCACGGTCACCCCTTTGGTATCGGCACATCTGCTGTGCGCGTAGCCCCGCGGGCCGGGCCGGCGTTCCTGCCGGTCAGTCGCGGGGCGCGTTCGGTGGGGACGCCTTGCGGCGGGCCCCCGGAAATCTGCGGCGTCTCTAGCAGCAGTTTCGGTACCGACGCAACCGCAAGGAACGTGAAAACGCGGAAGAAGTTGCAAACTTCCGCGGCGGCGCGAGGCACCGTTGCGGACCGGGGGCGCGCGGGTCGCGAAAGCGCGGAATGACGCCACGTCCGCGGCTTTCACGGCGACCGCCCTGCCCCGCTGGGCGCGCGCGCGCTCAGGCGCCCCCACCGGCCCGGCCGCGCCGCCGCCCGGCCCCGACCGGCGGCTGCGCGGCGGGTCGCACGATTCCCTCCAGCACGTCCAGCGGGCCCGGCACGGTGATCCGCGTCTCGGGTCCGGTAGGCGCGTGGACCTGCTTTGACAACTCCACGATCAGCACGCCCGCCACCAGCGCCTGCGCGATGCGGCTGCCGGTGCGTTCCCACATCTGCGCGCTTTTCAGCCAGAAGCGCCGGTTCGACGGCGGGATGTACAGGGCCGCCACCCCCCGCTCGATCACCAGCCCGGCGCCGCGCGCCTGCGCATCGAGCTGGCCGCGGGTATAGCTGCGACCGAACCCGAAGGGCGTCGCGTCCGTCTGCGCCCACAGGCCCGCCCGGTTCGGGACCATGACGAGCGCCCGCCCGCCGGGGCCCAGCACGCGCCGCGCCTCGGCCAGCAGCGCCGCCGGGTGGTCCGAGGTTTCCAGCCCGTGCAGCATCACCAGACGATCGACGCTGCCCGTGTCCAGGGGCCAGGCGTTCTCGTCGCACAGCACCGAATGGTTGGGCGCGCCGGTGGGCCAGGCCATCACCCCCTGCGGCCCCGGCATCAGCGCCGTGACCCGGCGCGCGGGCGCGAGGTATGGCCGCAGCAGAGGCGCGGCGAAGCCGTATCCCGCAACGGTCATGCCGGTCACGCCAGCGGGCGCCCAGAAGCTGGTCATGCGGTCGCGCAGGATCCGCTGCACGACCCGGCCCAGAGCGCGCTGGTAATAGAATCGCCGCAGGTCGATGACGTCGTGGTGCATGGCCGCAGAACGCCCCGCTACCGCGCGCGCGTCAAGCGGGAGCGTCGGGCGGGTGCGTCGGGCGGGAGCGTCAAGCAGGCGCGTAGGCGGGACCGGGGCGCGCGATCGCGCGGTTGGGGCCGGGGCGCGCGATCGCGCGGTTGGGGTTTGAACCCGGCCACCCGGCGTCCTAGCTTTCAGTCACGCAGACGAAAGGACAGGCCATGGCCGAACTGGTGACGATCCGCTGCCTCAGCGACAACTACGCCTATCTCGTGCAGGGCGGCGGGCAGACGATCCTGGTGGACGCGCCCGAGGCCGCGCCGATCCTTGCCGAACTGGACCGCCGTGGCTGGACGCTGGACGAGATCCTGCTGACGCACCATCACGACGACCACATCGACGGCTTGGCCGAGATCGTCGAGGCGACCGGCGCCCGCGTCACCGGCGCCGCCGCCGACGCGCACCGCCTGCCCCCGCTCGACCGGCAGGTGCGCGCGGGCGAGACCTTCACCGCCTGCGGCGAGGACGTCCATGTCATCGACGTGCCCGGCCATACCGTGGGCCATGTGGCGTTCCACATGCCCGGGGCCGCGCTGGTCTTTACCGCCGACAGCCTGATGGCGATCGGCTGCGGGCGCCTGCTGGAAGGCACGGCCGACCAGATGTGGACCAGCCTTTCGGCGCTGAACGCCCTGCCGGGCGAGACGGTCGTCTGCTCGGGTCACGACTATTGCAAGGGCAACGGCGCCTTCGCCATGTCGGTGGACGCAGGCAACGCCGCGCTTCGTCAGCGGCTGGACGACACCGCGGCGGGCAGGCGCCCCTGCGCGCCCTCGACGCTGGACGACGAGCGGCAGACCAACCCGTTCCTGCGCGCGCCGGTCCTCGCCGCGTCGCTGGGGATGGACGGCGCGCCCGACGCCGAGGTGTTCGCGCGGCTTCGCAAGATGAAGGACGAGTTCCGGGGCTGAGGGCCGCCCTGCCCCGCGCCGCCCCGCGCCGCCTTACCCCTGCGTTCCTTGAAAAACGGCGGCGCGAATATCACATCTCATTCAACCCGGCGCGGTTTCGGGACGACCGTTCCGATTTCCCTTGAACTGCGCCCCGATCCACAGATTCTTAACCGTACGATGACAGTCTGACAGGTGGACCGCACCCCTGCGTGGCCCAAACCGCCAGCCGACTGACAGGAGCCTGCCCGTGCCCACCTTCTCCTCTACCCTGGAACAGGCCATTCATGCCGCGCTGTCGCTGGCAAACCAGCACCGCCATGAACTGGCCACTCTCGAACATCTCCTTCTCGCGCTGACCGAGGAACCGGACGCCGTCACCGTCATGAAGGCGTGCAACGTCGATCTGGACGAACTGCGGCGGATGCTGACCGACTATATCGACGACGACCTGTCGACGCTGGTGACCGACGTGGACGGCTCGGAAGCGGTGCCCACGGCCGCGTTCCAGCGCGTGATCCAGCGCGCGGCGATCCACGTCCAGTCGTCGGGCCGGGCCGAGGTCACGGGCGCGAACGTGCTGGTCGCGATCTTCGCCGAACGCGAATCCAACGCCGCCTTCTTCCTGCAGGAACTGGAGATGACGCGCTACGACGCCGTCAACTTCATCGCCCACGGCGTGGCCAAGAACCCGTCCTTCTCGGAACCCCGGCACGTCCAGGGCGCCGACCAGGAACCGCAGGCCGAAGCGTCGGGCGCCAAGCCCGGCAAGGACGAATCCGCGCTGGCGAAATACTGCGTGGACCTGAACGAAAAGGCGCAGAAGGGCGACGTGGACCCGCTGATCGGCCGCGCCGACGAGGTCGAGCGCTGCATCCAGGTGCTGTGCCGCCGCCGCAAGAACAACCCGCTGCTGGTGGGCGATCCGGGCGTCGGCAAGACCGCCATCGCCGAAGGACTCGCGCTCAAGATCACGCGGGGCGAGACGCCCGAAATCCTAGCGGGCGCCACGATCTATTCGCTCGACATGGGCGCGCTGCTGGCGGGCACCCGCTACCGCGGCGACTTCGAGGAGCGGCTGAAGGCCGTCGTGAAAGAGCTCGAGGATCACGACGACGCAATCCTTTTCATCGACGAGATCCACACCGTCATCGGCGCAGGCGCGACCAGCGGGGGCGCGATGGACGCGTCGAACCTGCTTAAACCCGCGCTCGCGGGCGGCAAGCTGCGCTGCATGGGGTCCACGACATACAAGGAGTTCCGCCAGCACTTCGAAAAGGACCGCGCGCTCAGCCGCCGGTTCCAGAAGATCGACGTGAACGAACCGAACGTGCCCGACGCGATCAAGATCCTCGTGGGGCTGAAGCCCAGCTTCGAAAAGCACCACGACGTGCGCTACACCTCGGACGCGATCCGCTCGGCGGTCGAACTCGCCTCGCGCTACATCAACGACCGCAAGCTGCCCGACAGCGCGATCGACGTGATCGACGAGGCGGGCGCGGCCCAGCACCTCGTGTCGGAAAGCAAGCGCCGCAAGACCATCGGCACCAAGGAGATCGAGGCGGTCGTGGCCAAGATCGCCCGGATCCCGCCGAAAAGCGTCAGCAAGGACGACGCCGAGGTGCTGCGCGACCTTGAAAAGACGCTCAAGCGGCTGGTTTTCGGGCAGGACAAGGCGATCGAGGCGCTGGCCTCGTCGATCAAGCTCGCGCGCGCGGGCCTGCGCGAGCCGGAAAAGCCGATCGGCAACTACCTGTTCGCGGGCCCGACCGGCGTCGGCAAGACCGAGGTCGCGAAACAGCTGGCAAGCACGCTTGGCGTCGAGATGCTGCGCTTCGACATGTCGGAATACATGGAAAAGCACGCGGTCAGCCGCCTGATCGGCGCGCCGCCCGGCTATGTCGGCTTCGACCAAGGGGGCCTTCTGACCGACGGCGTGGATCAGCATCCGCACAGCGTCCTGCTGCTCGACGAGATCGAGAAGGCGCACCCGGACGTCTTCAACATCCTTCTGCAGGTGATGGACCACGGCAAGCTCACCGACCACAACGGCAAGCAGGTCGATTTCCGCAACGTGATCCTGATCATGACCTCGAACGCGGGCGCCGCCGACCAGGCCCGCGCGGCGATCGGCTTTGGCCGCGACCGCCGCGAGGGCGAGGACCGCGAGGCGATCGAGCGCACCTTCACGCCCGAGTTCCGCAACCGGCTGGACGCGGTCATCAGCTTCGCGCCGCTGCCGCGCGAGGTGATCGTGCAGGTGGTCGAGAAGTTCATCCTGCAACTGGAAGCCCAACTGATGGACCGCGGCGTGCATATCGAGCTGACCGAGGAGGCCGGGGCCTGGCTGGCCGAAAAGGGCTACGACGACAAGATGGGCGCGCGCCCGCTTGCCCGCGTCATCCAGGAGCACATCAAGAAGCCGCTGGCCGAAGAGCTGCTGTTCGGCCGCCTGACGAAGGGCGGCGTGGTCCGGGTGCGGATCGAGAACGACAAGCCCGCCTTCGACATCTCGGGCCCCGAAACGCCCCGGATCACGAAGGAAATGCCGCCGTTGCTGACCGCAGGCTGAGCGTAGCGCCGGCCACGGCCTTGACCATCGTACAGGCGGCCCGGATCACCTCCGGGCCGCCTTTTTGCTGTCCACCGCGCCGTGTCGCGCATCACCACCGCGTGCGACGATCCCCACGGGCAGGGATCGGCGGCCCTTCCACACTCCCGTCACAAAACTATGCTTCACCCGACAGGCCACCTATCGAGGAGCTTCGCCCGTGACCGACAGAACCGTTGATGGCGTGCCGCCGACCCATGCGGACCTGACCCCCGACGGGGCGGCCGACTGGCTGCGCCACGAGCTGGACGACACCCTCGACGAGGAAATGGAGCTTGAACTCGAGGATGCCGAGCTGTCCAAGGCGATCGCCCGCGTCTACAACGAGGCGCGACCGAACCAGCTTGACCGCCGCATCTACTTCCGCGAGCTGCTGCGGCTTCAGTCCGAACTCATCAAGCTGCAGGACTGGGTCGCGCACACCAAGGAAAAGGTCGTCGTCATCTTCGAGGGGCGCGACAGCGCCGGCAAGGGCGGCGTCATCAAACGCATCAACCAGCGGCTGAACCCGCGCGTGGTCCGCACCGTCGCGCTGCCCGCGCCATCGGACCGCGAGAAGACCCAGTGGTATTTCCAGCGCTACGTCCCCCACCTGCCGGCGGGCGGCGAGATCGTGCTGTTCGACCGCAGCTGGTACAACCGCGCGGGCGTCGAGCGGGTGATGGGATTTGCCGGCGAGGACCAGGTCGAACAGTTCTTCCAGGACGTCCCCGAGTTCGAGCGGATGCTGGTCCGCTCGGGCATCCGGCTGGTGAAGTACTGGTTCTCGGTCACCGATGAGGAACAGCAGATGCGCTTCCTGATGCGCATCCACGATCCCCTGAAGCAGTGGAAGCTCAGCCCCATGGACCTTCAGTCGCGGGTCCGCTGGGAAGCCTATACCAAGGCCAAGGAAGACATGTTCGAACACACGAACATCCCCGAGGCGCCGTGGTACATCGTGCCCGCCAACGACAAGCGCCGGGCGCGGCTGAACTGCATCTCGCATCTTCTGGGTCTCGTCCCCTACACGGACGTCCCGCACGAGGAAATCACCCTGCCCGACCGCGTCTTCAATCCCGACTACGAACGCGACGTGCTGCCGCGCGACTTGTATGTTCCCGAGAAATACTGAGGCTGGCCCCCTGAAACATCGGGAAGGAACGCAGCCATGACCAAGGCATACTGGGTGGCCCACGTCACCGTCGACGATCCCGTCGCCTACGAAGACTACCGCAAGGCGACCGCCGTCCCGTTCCAGAAGTACGGCGCGCGCTTCCTTGCCCGCGGCGGCCGTGTCGAGGTGGTCGAGGGCGAGACGCGCCCGCGCTGCGTCGTGATCGAGTTCGAGGACATGGAGACGGCGAAGGCGTGCTATAACTCGCCCGAATACCAGGCAGCCAAGGCGCTTCGCACGGCCTGTAGCACCGGCGACGTGATGCTGGTCGAGGGCTGGGACGGCTGACCGGTTCCGCCTTTCCGGGCACCACTACTTATTGGTGTTGAAGTCGCGCGCGGTTCCCATATCATGGAACAATGTTCCGCAGCCTCCTCTCACGTCTGTTCGCCGATGAGTCCGAGGCTTCACCGCTGTCGGGCAACGATGCCGACGTGGCGGTCGCGGCGCTGCTGGTGCGGCTCGCGCGCGCCGACGACCGCTATTCGGACGCCGAGCGGCGCAACATCGACCGCGTCCTGATCTCGCGCCAGCACCTCGACCCCGACACGGCCGCCGAATACCGCGCCGCCGCCGAGATGATCGAGGCAGAGGCGCCGGACACCGTGCGCTTCACCCGCATGATCAAGGACCGGATCGCGCTGGAACACCGCATCGGCGTGATCGCCGCCATGTGGGAAGTGGCCTATGCCGACGGCCGCAGGACCGCCGACGAGGACGCGGTGATCCGCCTGACCGCCAAGCTTCTGGGCGTCACCGACCGCGAATCCGCCGTCGCGCGGCAGGAGGTCGTCGAGGCGCGCAGCCTCGGCTGACGGGCGCGCGGCCGCACGCCCCGGCCGCACGGACACCCGCGCAGACAGCCGTTGCAATCGGCCGCGATATCGCGCCAGATAGCCCCACCATGACAGCGTCCACCCCTTTCCAGCCCGCCGCAGACCCCGCCTTTGCCGCCCAGAAGTCGGCGCAGGCAGCGGCGGCGGCACCGGGCGCGAGCCCTGTCATTGAACTGCGCGATCTGCACAAGGCGTACGGCCCGCTCGAGGTCATCAAGGGCGTTAGCCTCAGCGCGCCCCGGGGGCATGTCGTGACGCTGATCGGGTCGTCGGGGTCGGGCAAATCCACGCTGCTGCGTTGCTGCAATCTTCTGGAAAGCAGCCAGGCCGGCACCATCCTGTTCGAGGGGGAGCCGGTGCGCTGGACGGGCCCCGCCCGCGAACGCCGCCCCGCCGACCGCGACCAGCTGCGCCGCATCCGCACCAACCTTGCGATGGTGTTCCAGCAGTTCAACCTGTGGGCGCACCTGACGATCCTGCAGAACGTGATGGAAGCGCCGGTGACCGTGCTGCGCCAGAATCCGGCGCAGGTCGAGGCGCGGGCGCGGATGCTGCTTGCCAAGGTCGGCATCGGCGACAAGGCCGACGCCTGGCCCGCGCAGCTTTCGGGCGGCCAGCAGCAGCGCGCCGCGATCGCCCGCGCGCTGTGCATGGAGCCGCGCGCCCTGCTTTTCGACGAACCGACCAGCGCGCTCGACCCCGAACTGCAGCAGGAAGTCGTGCGGGTCATCAAGGACCTGGCGAACGAGCATCGGACGATGATCCTCGTCACCCACGACATGCGGCTGGCGGCCGACGTCAGCGACCACGTCGTGTTCCTGCACAAGGGCCGGATCGAGGAAGAAGGCCCGCCCGAACAGATCTTCCGCACCCCCCGCACCGACCGGCTGCGCCAGTTCATCAGCGCGACGATGCCGTCGTGACCTCGCCCCCGGACCAAACCCGCCGCCCTGCGCGCGCCCGCACCTCGCCATAACCAGCGCCCGACCAACCGGGCCACACCACCAACGGGAGACTGCCTGAATGAAGAAGCTTCTGCTCGCCACCGCCGCGCTGGCCCTGACCGCCGGCATGGCCGCCGCCGACACGATCCGCATGGGCACCGAAGGCGCCTACGCACCCTACAACTTCATCAACGACAAGGGTGAGCTCGACGGGTTCGAGATCGAACTCGGCAACGAGCTGTGCAAGCGGATCGAGGCCGAATGCACCTGGGTCCGCAACGAGTGGGACTCGATCATTCCGAACCTCGTGTCGTCGAACTATGACACGATCATGGCCGGCATGAACATCAACGAGGAACGCAAGCAGGCGATCGCCTTCTCGATCCCCTACACCCCGCCGCCCGCGTCGGGCTATGTCGGCCTGTCCGCCGACGCGCCCATCGACGGCGTCGTCGCCGCGCAGACCGGCACGGTCCAGTCCTCCCACGTGGCGGCGTCGGGCGCAGACCTGCTCGAGTTCGGCACCTTCGACGAGGCCGTGGCCGCCGTCCGCAACGGCGAGGCCGAGGCGGTGCTGGCCGACCGCGAGTTCGCGGCCCCGCTGGTCACGGCATCGAACGGCGAGCTGTCCTGGATCACGGGGCAGGACAACCTGGTTCTGGCCGAGGGGCTGGGCATCGGGATGCGGAAATCCGACACCGAGCTGAAGGCGCGCTTCGACAAGGCACTGACCGACATGAAGGCCGACGGGTCGCTGGACGCGCTGATCACCAAGTGGCTGGGCGACAAGACCGAGACCTTCGCAAGCTTCGAGGCATCGAAGGCTGGCGCCACCGCCGGCGCCACGACTGGCACCACGATGGGCGCCACCACCGGCACCGCGCCCGCAACCGTGCCGCCGACCGGCGCCGCCGCGACCGCGCCGGCCCCCGCGACCGGCGCGCCGGCGTCCGCCGCACCCGCCGCGCCCGCCGCACCCGCCACGAACTGACCCAACGCGCGCCGCCGCACACCGCGCCCGGTGTGCGGCGGTCGCTCTCCGATCGCCATGTTCGCAACCTGCTCCGATCCCTCCGCCCTGAACGGGCTGGCCTGGCTGGCGTGTTATCTGACGTCCGGCAAGCACCTGCTGTTCTACGGGTCGTTCGGCACCGTGTTGCTGCTGCTTGCCGTGACGGCGCCGCTGGCGCTTCTGTTCGGGTTCGGCGGCGCGGTGGCGTCGCGGTCGCGGATCGCGCCGCTACGCTGGTTCGGGCGGATCTACACGGCGATGGTGCGCGGCGTGCCCGACATCATCTTCTTCCTGTTCGTGCCCATTGCGCTTGACCAGTCGTTCGAATGGCTGCGCAGCCGGGTCTACTGCGACCCCTCGGTGCCCGTCCGGCAAGGCAACGAGTTCGTCGTCTGCCAGGCAGCGAAACTTCCCCTGTCCACCGCCGCGCCCTGGGTTCACCAGAGCTACGGCTTCACGCTGGCGGTGATCGCCTTTGCCATCGTGTTCGGCGCGTTCGCGGCCAACGTCCTCAGCGGGGCGATGAACGCCGTCCCGCGCGCGCAGCTGGAAACGGCCGAGGCGTACGGCATGTCCGAACGCCAGCTGACCCGCCGCGTCCTGATCCCGCAGATGTGGACCTATGCGCTGCCGGGGCTGTCGAACCTGTGGATGGTGCTCATAAAGGCCACGCCGCTGCTGTTCCTGCTGGGGATCGAGGACATCGTCTACTGGGCCCGCGACCTCGGCGCGACCAAGCCCGCGAACTTCGCCTATCCACACCCGGACTGGCGGGTCTGGTATTTCCTTGGGCTGCTCGTCTTCTACCTGCTGATGACCTGGGTTTCGCAGCGGCTGATCGACCGCGTGGCGCGCAGGCTTTCGCGCGGTCAGGCCACCATGGCCGGCGAGGCGATCCGCCACGAGGTGACGCCGTGAGCGCCTGCGCCCAGGATTTCGCCGACTTCGCGCTGCGCTCGGTCGGGATGGGGCAGTTCAAGCTGCCCGCCGGCGACATGACGCTGTGCCGGCAGGTCGTCCTGATCGGGTCGGGGATGATCTGGAACCTCTATTTCGGGGCGCTGTCGCTCGCGATCGGGTTCTGCCTTGCCACCGGGCTCGCGCTCGCCAAGGCGGGCGGCATCAGGTGGCTGCGGGTCCCGGCCGAGGCGTTCATCTTCGTCTTCCGGGGCAGCCCGCTCTTCATCCAGTTCTTCGTGGCCTACCAGGCGTTCGTCCTGCTGCCACGGGAAGGGATCGAGATCTTCGGCGCAACCCTGCCCACCGCGTGGCTGTCGCGCGCCTGGGCCGGGGCGCTGATCGTCCTGATCCTCAATACCGCCGCCTATTCCGCCGAAATCTTCTACGGCGCGCTTCGGAACGTTCCCCGTGGCGATCTCGAGGCGGCGGACGCCTATGGCCTGTCGGGCTGGGCGCGGTTCCGCCGGATCGTCTGGCCGACCGCGCTGCGACTCGCCTGGCCCGCCTACACGAACGAAGCGATCTTCCTGTTCCACGCCACAACGCTGGTGTTCTTTTCCAGCTTCCCGGCGTTCCGCCAGCAAGGCGACGCGCTGTATTATGCCAGCTACATCGTGGACAAGACCTTCAACCCGTTCGTGGCCTATCCGATCGCGGCGGTGTATTTCATCCTCCTGACCCTGTGCCTGATCGGTATCTTCGGGGTCTTCAATCGGCGGCTCAACCGGCACCTGCCGGGTGCCGCCCAACGGCCGAGATACCGGCCGAACCTTATCAGGTGACAATCATGGACTGGCTGAGGGAACATCCCGAGGTAAGAACGATCCGCGTGGCCGCTGCCGATCTGAACGGCGTCGCACGCGGCAAACGCATGCCCGCACGTTTCGCCGAGAAGCTGCTGACCGAAGGGACCAAGTTCCCCTATTCGGTGCTGAACATGGACATCTGGGGCGAGGACATCGAGGACAGCCCCCTCGTCTTCAAGGCGGGCGACCCCGACGGTGTGCTGATGCCGACCGAGCGCGGCTTCATGCCGATGCCGTGGCTGCAGGCGCCGACCGGCCTTCTGCCCCTGTGGATGTTCCATCCCGACGGGCGCCCGTACGAGGGCGATCCCCGCCACGCGCTTGCCCGCGTCGTGGAACGCTACAAGGCCGCGGGCCTGACGCCGGTCGTGGCGACCGAGCTCGAGTTCTTCCTGATCGACGATTCCGGCAAGCATCTGCAGGTGCCGCCCAGCCCGCGTTCGGGCAAGCGCCGCACCGGGGCCGAGACGCTGAGCCTGCGCGCGCTCGACGCTTTCGACAGCTTCTTCACCGACCTTTACGACGCCTGCGAGGCGATGGACGTGCCCGCCGACACCGCGATCTCGGAAGCGGCGCCGGGGCAGTTCGAGATCAACCTGATGCACCAGCCCGACCCGCTGAAGGCGGCGGACGACGCCTGGCTTTTCAAGCAGCTGGTCAAGGGGGTCGCGCGCCGCTACGGCTTTGCGGGATCGTTCATGGCCAAACCCTACGAGCTGTTCAACGGTTCGGGCATGCACATGCACTTCTCGGTGCTGGACGAGGACGGCGAGAACGTCTTTGACGACGGCACCGACGAAGGGTCGGACGTTCTGCGCCACGCCGTGCAGGGCTGCCTTGCGGCGATGCCGGGATCGACGCTGCTGTTCGCGCCGCACGAAAACTCGTACGACCGGCTGGTCCCGAACGCCCACGCGCCCACGGGCATCGGCTGGGCCTACGAAAACCGCACCTCGGCGATCCGCATTCCGTCATCCGGCAACAAGGCGCGCCGGATCGAGCATCGGACCCCGGGCGGCGACGTGAACCCCTATCTGACCGTCGCGGCGGTTCTTGGCGCGGCGCTGAACGGGATCGAGGACAGGGTCGAGCCCCCTGCCCCGATCAGGGGCAACGCCTACGACCAGGGGCTGGCGCAGCTGCCGACCTCGTGGGGCGACGCGATCGACTGCTTCGAGAAATCGCCCGAGATCCGGCGCATCTTCCCGGACCACCTCATCGAGAACTACGTCATGACCAAGCGTCAGGAGCTGCACTACATGGCCGAGCTGTCGGACGAGGAAACGGTCGAGCTGTATCTTGACACCGTCTGACGCTGCCGCGTGAACGAACGCCCCCGGTGAGCCGGGGGCGCTTCGCGCGTCCGACCGATGCGCGGTGTTCGTAGGGGGAACCAAAAGCCGGACTCTGGCAACACCCTCCGCAGGCTAGCAGGCTTGCGGGCCGGACGACGCGGGCTTACCTTCCGGCACGAACAACACGAGCATCACATGCGGATCGGCATCCTGAAATGCGGCCAGTCGCCCGACGTCCTGCGGGCCGAGATGGGCGACTATGACGACATGTTCGAACGGCTTCTGGCGGGCCGCGGCTTCACCTTCGCCAGCTACCACGTCGAGGCGATGCAGTTCCCGGCGGGCGTTCACGACGCGGACGGCTGGCTCATCACCGGGTCGCGCCACGGCGTCTATGAGGATCACCCGTTCATCGCCCCGCTCGAGGATTTCATACGCGCGGCGTTCGCCGAAGGCGTGCCGCTGGTCGGCGTCTGCTTCGGCCACCAGATCATCGCGCAGGCGATGGGCGGACGGGTCGTGAAGCACCCCGAGGGCTGGCGCGTGGGCGCGCATGACTACGTGATCGACGGGCGGCCGATGGTGCTGAACGCCTGGCATCAGGATCAGGTCGTGGACCTGCCGCCGGGGGCCGAGATCGCGGGCACGAACGAGTTCTGCCAGGCCGCCGCGCTGGTCTATGACCACCGCGCCTTCACCGTGCAGCCGCACCCCGAGTTTCCCGACCCGTTCATCGACGGGCTGATGGAACACCGCGGCGGCGCGGTCCCGCCCGCGCTGCTGGACGAGGCGCGGACCCGGCGCGGCCAGGCGAAACCGGCCGCGCTCGCCAACCGCATCGCTGCGTTCTTCAAGGACCCCGCCGCGCAGCGGACCGCAGGCGCGCCTGCGGACGCGGCAGGCTCCGTCGCCGGGGCCGCCTGATGTACGTGCCGCCCGCCTTTGCCGAGGACCGGCCAGAGATGCTGACGGCCCTGATGGCCGCCCATCCGCTGGCAACCGTTGTGACTCACGGCGAGAACGGCCTGACCGCGAACCTGATCCCGGTCGTCCATCTCCCGGCGGGCGACGGCGCGCCGGCCGTCCTGCGCGCCCATCTCGCCCGCGCGAACGGTCAGCTGGCCGATCTGCGGGCAATGGAACAGGCGGGCGCGCCCGTCCTTGTCCTCTTTCAGGGCGCGCAGGCTTACGTCTCGCCCGCCTGGTATGCGACCAAGGCGGAAACCGGCAAGGTCGTTCCGACGTGGAACTACCTTGCGGTGCAGGTGCGGGGCGTTCCCCGCGTGATCGACGACGCGGACTGGCTGCGCGCGCAAGTGGCCGACCTGACCGACCGGCTGGAATCGTCCGAGCCCGCGCCGTGGGGCGTGGGCGACGCGCCCGACGCCTTCATCGCATCGCAACTGCGCGGGATCGTCGGGGTCGAGATTCCCGTCACGGCGATCGCGGGCAAATGGAAGGCCAGCCAGAACCGCCCCGCCGCCGACCGCGCGGGCGTCATCGACGGGCTGGCCGCGCGACAGAACCCGATGGCCGGGGTCATCCCCCGCGCCTGAGACCGAAACCAGGCCGGACCATGATCCGGCGGAAAGACCCCATGGCAGACTGGCTTACCAACACACCCGAGGCCGCGCGCCGCTACCTCGCCGACCGCAGGCTGGACGAGGTCGAATGCATCGTCCCCGACATCGCGGGCGTCGCGCGCGGCAAGGCCATGCCCGCGTCCAAGTTCGCGCGGCAGACGAGCTTCTTTCTTCCCAACAGCATCTTCCTGCAGACGATCACCGGCGAATGGGCCGACAACCCGCACGGCGCCTTTACCGAGCCCGACATGGTCTGCGTGCCCGACTTCGAGACGACGGCCGCCGCCCCCTGGACCGCCGACTGGACGCTGCAGGTGATCCACGACGTGCTGGACCAGCAGGGCGAGCCGATCCCAACCGCGCCGCGCAACGTCCTCAAACGCGTGGTCAAGATGTACGCCGACCGCGGCTGGCGCCCGATCGTGGCGCCGGAGATGGAGTTCTTCCTGGTCGCGCGCAACATCGACCCCAACCAGCCGATCCTGCCGCCGATGGGCCGATCGGGGCGCCGTGCGGCCGCCAAGCAGGCCTATTCGCTGTCGGCGGTCGATGAATACGGCAAGGTCATCGACGACATCTACGACTTCGCCGAGGCGCAGGGGTTCGAGATCGACGGCATCCTGCAGGAAGGCGGCGCGGGCCAGGTCGAGATCAACTTGGCCCACGGCGACCCGGTGCATCTGGCCGACCAGATCTTCTACTTCAAGCGCCTGATCCGCGAGGCGGCGCTGCGCCACGACTGCTTCGCCACCTTCATGGCCAAGCCGATCGAGGGCGAGCCGGGCAGCGCCATGCACATCCATCACTCGGTCGTGGACGCCACCACCGGGCGCAACATCTTTTCGGACGACAAGGGCCGCGAGACGCCGGAGTTCCTGCACTTCATCGCCGGGATGCAGAACCACCTGCCGGCTGCCGTGGCCCTGCTCGCGCCCTACGTCAACAGCTACCGCCGCTACGTCCCGGACTTCGCCGCGCCCATCAACCTTGAATGGGGCCGCGACAACCGCACCACCGGGCTGCGGGTCCCGATCTCGGACCCCGAGGCGCGGCGGCTGGAAAACCGGCTGGCCGGGATGGACTGCAACCCCTATCTGGGCCTCGCCGCGTCGCTTGCGACCGGGTACCTGGGGCTGATCGACAAGGCCAACCCGCGCCCCGAATGCCTCGGCGATGCCTACATGTCGCATGACGACCTGCCGACCGATCTGGGCGCCGCGCTGGACTACATGGCGGCGTCGGCCCCCATGCGCGAGGTTCTGGGGACGCAGTTCGTCGATATCTACGAGGCGGTGAAGCGCAACGAGTACAAGGAGTTCCTGCAGGTCATCAGCCCGTGGGAACGCGAGCATCTGCTGCTGAACGTCTGACGGACCGGGGGCCGGCCCGCGGACCCCCGGGATATTTTCCGCAAAGAAGAACAGGCGCCCGCGATGGACCTGCTGTTTTCCAACGACACCCGCGGGGCCTATCCGCCCAGCCTTTATGCCGATCAGGTGGCCCGCGCGCCGGACCGGCCCGCGCTTCGGGGCGAGGTGCGGGCCGACGTGGCGGTCGTGGGCGCGGGCTATACCGGCCTTTCGGCGGCGCTGCATCTTGCCCGCGCGGGCCGGCGCGTGGTCGTGATCGAGGCGCATCGCGCGGGCTTCGGCGCGTCGGGGCGCAACGGCGGGCAGGTCGGATCGGGGCAGCGGCTCGAGGTCGATGAGCTGGAGCGGATGGCGGGACCGGCCGCCGCCCGCCGCCTGTGGGACATGGCGGAGGAGGCGAAGGCGCTGACCCTGTCGCTCGCCCGCGCGTCGGGCGTCGCCTTTCACCCCGGCATCGCGCATGCAGCGCGCACCACGGCCGAGGTCGCGCATGCGCACGGGATGGCCGACCGGCTGGCGCGCGACTACGGCTATGACCGGATCGAGAAGCTGGACCGCGAGGGCCTGCGCGCGCTGGTGAAGTCGGACGCCTATGTCGGCGGCGACATCGATCACGGGTCGGGGCATCTGGACCCGCTGGCGCTGGCGCTGGGGATCGCCGGGCAGGCCGAGGCCGCGGGCGCCGTCATCCACGAACTGAGCCACGTCACCCGCATCGACCACGGCCCGCACGCGGGCGCGACAAGCCGGGTTCACACCGATGCGGGCAGCGTCCTCTGCGACCACGTGATCCTGGCCGCGAACGGCTATCTGGGCAGGCTCGACCGCCACGTCGCCGCGCGCGTCATGCCCATCAACAACTTCGTCGTCGCGACCGAGCCCCTGGGCGACCGCGCCCGCGACGTGCTGGCCCGCGACATCGCCGTTCACGACACCCGCTTCGTGGTGAATTACTGGCGCATGTCGCCGGATGGGCGGCTGATCTTCGGCGGCGGCGAGAACGTGGGCTACCGGTTCCCGCGCGACATTGCCGGCAAGGTCCGGCGGGCGATGCTGCAGGTCTATCCGCAGCTGAGGGACGTGGCGATCACCCACGCCTGGGGCGGGACGCTGGCGATCACGATGAACCGGATGCCGGTGTTCGCGCGACCCGCGCCGAACTGCCTGTCGGCCAGCGGCTATTCGGGGCACGGGGTCGCGCTTGCGAACCTTGCCGGCAAGCTGATGGCGCAGGCGGTGCAGGGGCAGTCGGACGGGTTCGACGTCATGGCCGCGCTGCCGCAGCGGCCGTTTCCCGGCGGCGCGGCGCTGCGGCTTCCGCTGCTGGTGGCGGGCATGTCGTGGTACGGGCTGCGCGACCGGCTGGGGATCTGACCCGCCGCCGGTGCCTCAGGCCCGGGGCAACCCGCCGTCGCGGCGGTCCACCTGCAGCCCCAGCTGCACCGCGCGCTTGCGCAGCTTCGCCGCGCGGCGCTTGTGATAGGCGCGGATGACCGGCACCGTCAGGTAGTGGGCGACGATGCCCAGCACGATCCCCGGCAGCAGCCCGCCCACCAGATAGGGCAGAAAGATGCTGTCGAAGAACGTGCCCAGCCGGTCCCATTGCGTCGGCGCGTCCGAGAAGATGGCGAGGAAGTTCTGCCACAGCTCCTGCCCGGCTGACGTGAACTCCTTGAGGATCGCGCCGGGACTGGCGCTGCCGTGGACGCCCAGCATCCGCCTGCCAAGGCTGACGGAAAGGACCGCGATCAGCGGCGTGGTCAGCGGATTGCCCACAAAGGTGCCCAGGACGGCCGCCAGCATGTTGGCGCGCATGATCCACGCCATCCCCATCGCCAGCATCAGGTGAAAGCCGAACAGCGGCGTGAAGTTCACGAACACGCCGATGCCGAAGCCGCGGGCGACCCGGTGTGGCTCGTCCGGCAGGCGGCGCACCCGGTGAACGACGTACTGCGCCGACCGCGACCAGCCGCCGCGCGGCCACACCATGTCGGACGCCATCTGCGCGTAGCTGCGCGGCTTGCGCTTGAACACCGCTCGGATTCCTTTCCGATCGCTCGACCCCAGCCCCGACGAGCGACCCCGGGTCACGCGCGCCGGTCAGACCAGCCGGTCGCGATCCCTGATCCGGGCCACTTGCGCCACGTCGCTTTCCGCCTCGATCGCGGTCGTCAACGCGTGCAGATGTTCGCGGTCGCGCAGCGCGACTTCAACCCGCAGGCGGTAGAAATCCGACTTTCGATCGACGAATTCCAGGTCGGTGATGTTCGCGCCTTGTTGGCCGATCAGCGTGCAGATGCGCCCCAGCACGCCGGCGTCGTGGCGGATCGTGAGCGACAGCTGGGTCGAATAGACCGGCGGGTGCCGCCCCTCGCGCCAGTTGAGATCGACCCAGCGTTCGGGCTGATCCTCGTATTCCGCGAGCATCGGGCAGTCGATCGCGTGGATCACCAGACCCTTGCCGCGATAGGTGATGCCCACGATGCGTTCGCCTGGCAGCGCGTTGCAGCAGGGCGCGCGGCTGAATTCCTGGTCGGCGGCGAGCCCGGTCACGCCACGGCTCGCGTCCACGTCCTCGGCCGGGGCGGCGAGGTTGGGGTAAAGCGCCGCGATCACCTGCTGCGCGGACAGCTCCGCGCTGCCGATCCGGGCGAGCAACTCGTCCGCGTCGGGCAGCGCCAGCGACCGCGCCGCGGTCCTGAGCGCCTTGTCCGTGACCTTGCGGCCCACATGCTCGAACGCGACGCGGGTCAGTTCCGACCCCAGCCTGATGAAGCGCGACCGGTCCTGTTCGCGCAAGCTGCGCCGGATCGCGGCCTTGGCGCGGCCGGTCGCCACGATGTCGAGCCAGGTGGCCTGCGGACGCTGGCCTGACGCGGCAATGATTTCCACCGACTGCCCGTTCTTCAGCCGCGTCCACATCGGCACCCGCATGCCGTCCACCTTGGCCCCGACGCAGGCGTTGCCCAGCCGCGTGTGGATCGCATAGGCGAAGTCGATGGGCGTCGCCCCTTTCGGCAGCTGGATCACGTCGCCCTTGGGCGAGAACACGAACACCTGGTCCGAGTACATTTCCAGCTTGACGTGTTCCAGGAACTCGTCGTGATCCTCGCGCCCGAACCGCTCGGTCAGGCTGGAGATCCATTCGCCGGGATCGACCGCAAAGGGGTTCCGGGTGCGGACGCCGTCGCGATACGCCCAGTGGGCGGCGACGCCGGCTTCCGCCACCTCGTGCATCTGGCGGGTGCGGATCTGCACCTCGGTCCGGGTGCCGTCGCGGCCCGCGACGGTGGTGTGGATCGACCGGTAGCCGTTCGCCTTGGGGTGGCTGATGTAGTCCTTGAAGCGGCCCGGCACGACACGCCAGATCTGGTGGATCGTGCCGAGCGCGCGGTAGCAGTCCGCTTCGGACCGGGTGATGATGCGGAAGCCGTAGATGTCGGACAGGCGGCTGAACGACAGCTGCTTTTCCTGCATCTTGCGCCAGACGCTGAACGGCTTCTTGGCGCGGCCGAACACCTCGGCGTCGATCCCGGCCTTGTCGAGTTCGCAGCGGATCTCGGCCGTGATCTTGGGGATGATGTCCCCGTTTTCCTTTTGCAGGCGCACGAAGCGGCGGATGATCGAGCTGCGCCCCTCGGGGTTGATGACCTTGAACGCGAGGTCCTCGAGTTCCTCGCGCATCCACTGCATGCCCATGCGCCCGGCCAAGGGCGCATAGATGTCCATCGTCTCGCGCGCCTTCTGCACCTGCTTTTCGGGCCGCATCGACTTGATCGTGCGCATGTTGTGCAGGCGGTCGGCCAGCTTGACCAAGATCACGCGAAGATCGCGCGACATGGCCATGAAAAGCTTGCGGAAGTTCTCGGCCTGCTTGGAATGCGCCCCGGACAGCTGAAGGTTCGTCAGCTTGGTGACGCCATCGACGAGGTCCGCGATCTCGCGCCCGAACAGGCCCGCGATGTCGGCCCAGGTGGACCTTGTATCCTCGATCGTGTCGTGAAGAAGCGCGGTGATGATGGTCGCGTCGTCCAGCCGCATTTCCGTAAGGATCGCGGCGACGGCGGCGGGGTGGGTGAAGTAGGGTTCGCCCGACTGCCGCATCTGGCCTTCGTGCATGCGCTTGGCATAGGACCAGGCCTGCGCGATCAGGTCGGCGTTGGTGCGCGGGTTGTAGTTGCGGATCAGCGCGATCAGGTCCTCGCAGTCGATCCGTTCAAGTCCGGCCCCGGCCTGCATGGCCCTTGCGACCGCCGGTTTTTCCTCGCCCAGTTCCCGCGCCTTCCTGTTTCTGTGCCCCTCGCCCCCGGGTGGAACCGCGCAGCGTCAGCCGCGCTCGTTCGCTTCCAGCATCATGCGAAGGACGCGTTCCTCGTTTTCCTCGCTCACGGGGCGCGGGCGATCGACCTCGGCGCCCAGCAGCAGGGCCATGGCGTCATCCTCGGGCTCGTCCACCTCGATCTGGGTCTGGGTGGATTCGATCATCCGTTCGCGCAGGTCATCGACCGGCTGCGTTTCGTCCGCGATCTCGCGCAGGGCGACGACGGGGTTCTTGTCGTTGTCGCGGTCGATGGTGATGGTGCTGCCCGAAGCGATCTCGCGCGAGCGGTGGGCCGCCAGCATCACCAGGTCGAACCGGTTCGGAACCTTGTCGACGCAATCTTCGACGGTCACGCGGGCCATGAGTCACCTTTCGCTGCGAATCGTTTGTGGCGAAGTGGCATAGGTGACCATAAGCTGACCCGAAGTCAAGCGAATGGCGCCACCTCGGCCAGCGCGCCGGGCGGCAGGGCCTCCAGCATTTCCTGCACCCGCGCGCCCGTCAGCGGATGGCGCCAGCGTGGTGCGATGTCGGCCAGCGGCGCCAGTACGAAGGCGCGGTCCTGCAGCCGGGGGTGCGGCAGGATCAGTTCGCCCGGCGTCTCGACCCGCTGCCGGTCGGGCGGAAGGGTGCGCCAGCGCGCCTGCCCCGCGGCATCCGGTCGCACCTCGGCCCCCATCGCCAGCAGGTCGAGGTCGATCCCCCGCGCGGCCCAGCGGCCGCCGTCGCGGGTGCGACCCATCGCCGCTTCCACCCGGTGCAGCAGCGCCAGCAGCGCGGGCGCGTCCAGCGTCGTGGCAAGCGCCGCGCAGGCGTTGACATAGTCCGGCCCGCTGCCCCGCGGAAAGGCCGGGGTGCGCCAGAACCGGCTGACCGCGGCGATACGGACCGGGCGGGCGCCCTCAGCCGCGTTTTCGCCAGCAATTACTGACAGCGCGGCACGCAACGTGGCCTCCGGCGGACCTGCCGAACTGGTCAGGTTTGCACCAAGGGCGATCACGGCTAGCTTCCCACAACTCGACGCCATTCCACTTTCCGCTCAAGGGTTTTCACCAATGTTCTACAAGGACGACAGGCTGGCGCTGTTCATCGACGGCTCCAACCTGCACGCGGCTGCAAAGGCGCTCGGGTTCGACATCGACTACAAGCTGTTGCGCCAGGAATTCGAGCGTCGGGGCAAGCTGATCCGCGCCTACTACTACACCGCTCTGCTGGACAACGAGGAGTATTCCCCGATCCGCCCGCTGATCGACTGGCTGAACTACAACGGCTTCACGCTGGTGACGAAACCGGCGAAGGAGTTCACCGACCCCCTTGGCAGGCGCAAGATCAAGGGCAACATGGACATCGACCTGACCGTCAACGCGATGGAGCTTGCGCCGCGGCTGGATCACGCGGTCCTGTTCTCGGGCGACGGCGACTTCCGCCCGCTGGTCGAGGCTTTGCAACGCCAGGCGGTGCGGGTGTCGGTCGTGTCCACGATGCGCAGCCAGCCGCCCATGATCGCGGACGAACTGCGCCGGCAGGCCGACAACTTCATCGAGCTGGACGCGCTGCGCGAGGTCATCGGCCGCCCGCCGCGCGAAGGGCGCGAGCCGAGCAGCGCCGACACGGACGGCTGAGCCGCCGGCCCTGCGATCTGCGGCCGGGCGGTCCCCTGCCCGGCTGCGGTCCGCCACCCGCCCGGGCGGGATGGCGCGGCCCGCAGATGCGCGGGCATGCTGGACGGCGCGCCGCCAAGGCGATACGTCTTTTGCGATGACCGCGAAACCTCCCCTTTCCGTCTATCTCGCCGCGCCGCGCGGCTTCTGCGCGGGCGTGGACCGCGCCGTGAAGATCGTCGAGATGGCGATCGAGAAATGGGGCGCGCCCGTCTTTGTCCGTCACGAGATCGTGCACAACAGGTTCGTCGTCGACGGCCTGCGCGCCAAGGGCGCGGTGTTCGTCGAGGAACTTGACGAATGCCCGACCGACCGGCCGGTGATCTTTTCCGCCCACGGCGTGCCCAAGGCCGTCCCGGCCGAGGCCGAGCGGCGGCAGATGATCTATGTGGACGCCACCTGCCCGCTGGTGAGCAAGGTCCATGTCGAGGCCGAGCGTCACCACCAGGACGGGCTGCAGATGATCATGGTCGGCCATCGCGGCCACCCCGAGGTGCTGGGCACCATGGGCCAGCTGCCGCAGGGCGAGGTGATCCTGGTCGAGACGGTCGAGGACGTGGCCCACGTCGCGCCCCGCGATCCCGACCGGCTGGCGTGGATCACCCAGACCACCTTGTCGGTGGACGACACCGCCGACATCGTGGACGCGCTGAGGGCGCGGTTCCCGGCCATCGTCGGTCCGGCCAAGGACGACATCTGCTACGCCACCACGAACCGTCAGGCGGCCGTCAAGGCGATCGCGCCCCGGATCGACGCCTTGCTGGTGGTGGGCGCGCCCAACAGCTCCAACTCGCGCCGCCTGGTCGAGGTTGGCCGCACCGCCGGTTGCGCTTATGCGCAGCTGGTGCGCGAGGCGGCCGACATCGACTGGCGCGCGCTCGAAGGGATCCGCTCGCTCGGCGTCACCGCGGGCGCCAGCGCCCCCGAGGTGCTGGTCAACGAGGTGATCGACGCCGTCCGCGCCCGCTACGACGTGTCGGTCGAGATCGTCGAAACCGCGCAGGAGCGGGTGGAGTTCAAGGTTCCCCGCGTGCTGCGGGCCTGAGGGGTGCTTGCGATGAGGCTGTGGTCCATGCCGTCGTCGGGCAACAGCTACAAGGTCCGGCTGCTGCTGTCGCTTCTTGGCCGCGACTGCGAGATCGTGGACGTGGAGGACGCGTCGCCCGAACTGGCGCGTGCCAGGGCAGACGCCCGGCTGCCTTTCGGCAAGGCCCCGGTGCTTGAACTGGACGACGGCCGGCTGCTACCCGAATCGAACGCGATCCTGTGCTGGCTGGGCGAAGGCTCCGCCTTCCTGCCCGCCGACTCGTTCACCCGCGCGCAGGTGTTGGCGTGGCTGTTCTGGGAACAGAACCAGCACGAAGGAACGGTCGCGGTGCGGGGCGCGCTGAACCACTATCCTTCGCGCCGCCATCTCGCCACGCCCGAACGGATGGCCGACCTGCTCGACCGCGGCCACGCCCATCTGCAGGTGATGGAGGATCGGCTGTCCGCGGACGACTGGCTGGTGGGCGACGCGCCCAGCCTCGCCGATGTTTCGCTTTACGGATACACCCACACGGCGCAGGATCGCGGTGGCTTCGACATGACGCGCTTTCCCGGCATCGGCGCCTGGATCGCGCGGGTGGCGGCGCTGCCGGGGTATCGCGCGCTCTGACGGCGCGCGCCGCCCCCGACATCGCGACGGGGAGGTTGCGCGCATGACCTGGGACTATCTTCTGACCGCCTTCATCGTTTGCGTGTCGCCGGGGATCGGCGTGGTATTCACTCTGTCATCGACCCTGGGCGGGGGACTGCGCGCAGGGTTCTGGGCGGCCATCGGCTGCACGGTGGCGTCGGTCGTCCACCTGATCGTGGCGATGGCCGGACTGGCGGCGGTGCTGCACACAAGCGCCGTGCTGTTCCAGGCCATCAAGTTCGCCGGCGTCCTTTACCTTCTCTGGATGGCGTGGGCGGTGCTGAACGACCGGGGCGGGTTGTCGGTCGGACCGGCCGCGCCGCAATCCGCGCGGCGGATCGTCTGGCGGGGCGCGCTGCTGAACCTGCTGAACCCCAAGCTGCCGCTCTTTTTCGTGGCGTTCCTGCCCCAGTTCCTCGAACCCGGCGCGGGCACACGGGCGCTGATGGAGCTGGGGTTCGGCTTCTCGGTCGTGACCTTCGTCACCTTCCTTGGCTATGCCTTCGTCGCTGCCGGCGGGCGCAACGCGCTGCTCGCGTCCGAAACCGCGATGGCGTGGATGCGCCGGGCTTTCGCCGCGTCCTTCGCGGCGCTGGGGCTCAAGCTCGCGCTGGCGCGGGCTTGACCGCCACCGGCTTGCGCCCGGTCTTGCGGGGCGGGTAAGACCGCGCCGGAAGGATGACCCCATGACCCGACTTTTCGCCTGGACCGACGGCGCGTGCAGCGGCAATCCCGGCCCCGGCGGATGGGGCGTTCTCATGCGCGCCATGGACGGAACGGCGATCCTCAAGGAACGCGAGTTGCAGGGCGGCGAGAAGCTGACCACCAACAACCGGATGGAGCTGATGGCCGCCATCGCGGCGCTGGAAACGCTGAGCCGCGACACCGCGATCACCATCACCACCGACAGCGCCTATGTGAAGAACGGCGTCACCGGCTGGATTCACGGCTGGAAGCGGAACGGCTGGAAAACCGCCGACCGCAAGCCGGTCAAGAACGTGGACCTGTGGCAGCGGCTCGACGCCGCGCAGGCACGCCACGACGTGACCTGGGCCTGGATCAAGGGACACGCGGGCCACGCCGAGAACGAGCGCGCGGACGAACTCGCCCGCGCCGGGATGGCGCCCTTCAAGTAGGCCCGCCCGCCGCCGTGCCGTCACCCGCACGAAGCCCCTTCCCCCACGGCCCGGCCGCCCCTACGGTGCCCGCGACCCTCGAGGAGAGCCCTTCATGCTGACCATTCACGGCGTCACCCGGTCGCGCGCCTCGCGTATCATCTGGCTGTGCTTCGAGCTCGACGTGCCATTCCTGCAGATCCCCGTGATTCAGGCTTATCGGCTTGCAGATGCCGACGCCGCCGACGCGCCGCTCAACACCCGCTCGCCCGAGTTCCTGAAGCTGTCGCCCGCAGGTGCGATCCCTGTGATCGAGGATGACGGGTTGGTGCTGACGGAATCGCTGGCCTGCACGCTCCATCTCGCGCGCAAGCACGATCGCGGCGGCCTGGGTCCCGCAGACGACGCCGAGGACGCGAAGATGACCCAGTGGTCGTTCTTCGCCGCGACCTCGGTCGAACCCGACGCGCTGACGCTGCTGTTCCTGCACGCGCGCGGACAGGCCCAGTCGGGCGAGGACGCGGCGCTGGTCGCGGCGGCCGGCGAGCGGCTGGTGCGGCCCATGGCGGTTCTCGAAAAGCACCTGTCGCGCCGCCGCCACATCGTCGGCGACCGCTTCACGGTGGCGGACCTGAACATGGCCGAGGTCGCGCGCTACGCGCAGGACTACGCGCCGCTGATGTCCCAGTTCCCGGCGGTCGAGGCCTGGATGAAGGCCTGCCAGAACCGCCCCGCCTTCAAGAAGATGATCGAGGCGCGGCTGGCCGAGCCAGCCTGAGGACGCTGCGGGCGTTTCAGCCCCGCGGGACGAGCGCCGGCACAGCCTCGGGCGGTTTGCGGCGCAGCGCGAGAAAGCGGCTTTCGTAGTAGCGGAAGCTGACCTCGGCCATCCCCCACGACAGCAGCGAATAGACCGGCAGCGCCAGCCACGGATCGTCGATCCCGATCCGGCCCAGCACCGCGTGCCCGACATGCAGCGCGATCAGGTGGTAAAGGTAGATCCCGTAGCTCACCTGCCCGAACCGCGCGACCGGGCCCCAGCGCAGCAGCGGCGACAGCACGTTCGCGGGCCCGATCACCAGCGACACCAGCGCCAGCGTCATGGCGCCGTGGATCGCGAGGTTGGGCCAGCCGTTCACGTCGCGCGGGGTCATCTGGAACAGGACCAGCACCAGCCCGAGGAACACCACGGGCGCCCCCGTCCATCCCGTCAGGCGGTGAAACACGGCGTAGCCGCCCGCCCGGTCCAGAAGCCACGCGGCCAGCGACCCCATCAGGATCGGCGCGTAGGTCGCCGTTGGCAGCCGGATCAGCAGCGGCCCGGCGGGGATCGCATCCACGTCGATCACGCCCGCCCCCACCAGCACGTTGACCGCGATCAGCATCACCAGCACCGGCACGATCGCCCGGCGTGGCAGCAGCGCCAGCAGCAATGGCCAGACCGCGTAATACTGTTCCTCGACCGACAGTGACCAGGTGATGCCCAGAACCGATATGTCCTCGGTCAGGAAGTTCGACAGGAACAGGTAGTAATAGGGCACCAGCCGCGCGAGCTCGGACTGGCCCTTGATGACGACGTAGTAAAGGCTCACCACCGTCACCAGCAGGTAGAACGGCGGCAGGATCCTGAGGATCCGGCGGCGGTAGAAATCGAGCAACGAAAAGCTGCCGTGGCGCCGTGTCTCGCGCAGAAGCAGCGTGGTGATCAGAAAGCCGCTGAGGACGAAGAAGAAATCGACGCCCATGAAGCCGCGCTCGAAGATCTGCGGGCCGCGGTTCAGCATCGGGTTGCCGTGGTGCCACAGGACCAGCGCGATGCAGAGAAAGCGCAGCCCGTCGAGGTCGCCGAAATGCGACCGGCCGATATAGGCACGATAGTTCTGGTCCATCCGGGCCCGCCCTGCTTGCTGCTGCCGATCCATAATCCGCCGGCGGGGCTTCTGCCAAGCGCCGCGTCAGGCACGGGCAGTCCTGGCACGGGCAGTCGGGGCGCCGGCGGGGTTCGGCTTGCGCGAAGTCGAACTCGCGTGGAATAAGCACCTACCTTACCGGAACAGAAAAATCCCCATGTCCGACGATCTTCTTTCCGGCGCCGACCGCGCCACCGACAGCTATTCCGCCGCATCCATCGAGGTGCTGGAGGGGCTGGAGCCGGTCCGCAAGCGCCCCGGCATGTATATCGGCGGCACCGACGAGCGGGCGCTGCACCATCTCGTCGCGGAAATTCTCGACAACTCGATGGACGAGGCAGTGGCGGGCCACGCCAGCCGGATCGAGGTCGAGCTGCGCGCCGACCAGTCCGTCACCATCCGCGACAACGGCCGCGGCATCCCGATCGACCCGCACCCGAAGTTTCCCGGCAAGTCCGCGCTCGAAGTGATCCTGTGCACGCTGCACGCGGGCGGAAAGTTCACCGAGGGCGCCTACCAGACCTCGGGCGGCCTTCACGGGGTCGGCGCGTCGGTCGTGAATGCGCTGTCCGACAGCATGGTGGTCGAGGTCGCGCGCAACCGCGAACTGTTCCGGCAGTCCTTCTCGCGCGGTATCCCGCTTGGGCCCGTCGAGAAGGTCGGGCTCGCCCCGAACCGGCGCGGCACCACGACGACCTTCCACGCCGACGAGGACATCTTCGGCCACAACCGGATGAAGCCTGCCCGCATCATGCGGATGGTGAAATCCAAAGCCTATCTGCATTCCGGCGTGGAAATCCGCTGGAAGTCCGAGATCGACGACGGCGAGACCCCGCTCGAGGCGACGTTCCACTTTCCCGGCGGCCTTGCCGACTACCTGGGCGAGCAGCTGCACGGCGCCTCCACCTATGCCGACCGGCCGTTCGCCGGATCGGTCAGCTTCCGCGAACGCTTCGGCGTGCCCGGCAAGGTGGACTGGGCGATCAACTGGACCCCGTCGCGCGACGGCTTCATCCAGTCCTACTGCAACACGGTCCCCACGCCAGAAGGCGGCACCCACGAGGCGGGCTTCTGGACCGCGATCCTCAAGGGCGTGCGCGCCTACGGCGAGCTGACGAAGAACCGCAAGGCCGAGAACATCACCCGCGACGACCTGCTGACCGGCGGCTGCGCGCTGGTCTCGTGCTTCATCTCGGAACCCGAGTTCGTGGGCCAGACCAAGGACCGCCTGGCCACGACCGAGGCGGCGCGGCTGGTTGAGGGCGCGGTCCGCGACCATTTCGACCACTGGCTTGCGGCGGATGCGAAGTCGGCGGGCGCGATCATGGACTTCCTCGTCCTTCGCGCCGAGGAACGCCTGCGCCGGCGGCAGGAAAAGGAAACCGCGCGGAAGTCGGCGACCAAGAAGCTGCGCCTGCCCGGCAAGCTGGTGGACTGCTCGGCCAGCGCGCGCGAAGGGACGGAGCTTTTCATCGTCGAAGGCGACAGCGCGGGCGGGTCCGCCAAGTCCGCACGCGAGCGGACCACGCAGGCGATCATGCCGATCCGCGGCAAGATCCTGAACGTGCTCGGCGCGGCGTCGTCGAAGCTGAGCCAGAACCAGGAAATCGCTGACCTGTCGCAGGCGCTTGGCGTGGGCCTTGGCTCGCGCTTCAACATCGACGACCTGCGCTACGACAAGGTCATCATCATGACCGACGCGGACGTGGACGGCGCGCATATCGCCTCGCTTCTGATGACGTTCTTCTTCACCCAGATGCGGCCGCTGATCGACAAGGGGCACCTGTACCTCGCCTGCCCGCCGCTCTACCGCCTGACGCAAGGGGCGGAACGCATCTACGTCGCCGACGACGCCGAGAAGGAAGTCTGGCTGGCGAAGGGCCTCGGCGGCAAGGGCAAGATCGACGTGCAGCGGTTCAAGGGCCTGGGGGAGATGGACGCCAAGGACCTGAAGGACACGACGATGAACCCGGCGTCGCGCAAGCTGATCCGGGTGTCTATCGACGAGGAGGAACGCGGCGAGACCGGCGACCTGGTGGAGCGGCTGATGGGCAAGAAGCCGGAGCTGCGATTCCAGTACATCAGCGAGAACGCCCGGTTCGTGGAGGACGAGGGGCTGGACGTGTGAGCCCTTGCTTTCGGGATTAACGTGCGTATATTAAATGCTCGAGTGGGATGAGGAGAAGCGCGCCGCGAACCTTGCCAAACACGGCGTGGATTTTGCGACGGCGGGCGCGCTGGATTGGTCGGCGGCGCGGACGGTCGTCGACAGCCGCGGCGCGTACGGAGAAGAGCGCTTCGTCTCGATCCTGCCGCTCGACCGCCGTCTGCATGTCTGCGTCTGGACCTGGCGCGATGGGCATAGGCGGGTCATCAGCCTGCGAAAGGCGAACCGGCGTGAGGAAAAGTTCTATGGGCAAGAGCTATATTGACGAGAACGGCGACGCGCTGGAACTCGACGCAGAGTGGTTCGCCAGATCCAAACCCTCGTCCGAGATCCCCGAACTCGCCGATCTGGTCCGTCGCGGCCGGCCGCCGCTGGCCGAGGACGCGCGCAAGCAGCGGGTAACGATGTATCTTGACCGCGACGTGCTCGAACGGCTCAAGGCCGACGGCAAGGGGTGGCAGACGCGGGCCAACGCGCTGCTGCGGAAGGCGGCGGGGCTTTAGTCCACGCGGGGCGGTGTGCCGCCGGAACGGCCGCGGCCCCGCGACGTTATCCCCGGAACACCCTGCGGGAGAAACCCATGTCCACCAGCGAAACCACCACCGACCACGACACGATCCGCAAGTGGATCGAGGATCGCGGCGGCGTGCCGACCGTCGTCAAGGGCACCGAGGATGACGAGGGTGAGGGCATCCTGCGCGTCGATTTCGCCGAGCGCGACGAGAAGCTGGAGGAGATCTCGTGGGACGAGTTCTTCGACACCTTCGAGGATCGCGGCCTCGCCTTCCTGTACCAGGAGGAAACGGCGGACGGGAAGGAAAGCCGGTTCTTCAGGTTCGTGAACCGGTGATCCCAGGCAGGCGCGGCATCAGAACTTCGCGTCGATCCTGAAGCCGATCTCGCTCGCGCCGAGGACCACGCCGATCGCCGTTCCGGCGGCGGCCTGGGCGGGCGTATGCTCGCCCGCGTGGACCCGGCTGGCGGATGCCAGCAAGCCGGCGGCGACCAGCCCCGCCTGTGCGGCCTCGTTTCCGTCGACGCAATGGGCGGCAAGATCGCCCGCGCCGAACGCCGCGGATGCGGCATGGCCGCTTGGGAACCCCTCGTCCAGACCGGTCGGCCTGATCCCCAAGGGCGCGCCCACCTTGCGTTTCAGCCCCAGCACGATGCCCACCTGCAGCCCCCCGCGCAGGGCAAAGTCGGCCAGCCGGTCCTGTTCGGCGGCGCAGACAGCGGCGGCCAGCGGAAGCCCGTACTTCATCACCGTTCCGAAATCCTCGAACGGATCGGCGTGGACCGGCGTCGCCGCCGTCACGAATGCGGCGGTGATCGCCGCGATGGTGCCGCCACCCCGCCTCATCCACGCGCTTGCCCGTCGTCCCGACCGCATGCTAGGCGCGCCCGCCCACATGGAGGCGAACCACCCGGTCCATCCGGGCCGCGAGGTCCGGGTTGTGGGTCGCGATCAGCGCCGACAGGCCGGTGGCGCGGACAAGGTCCATCAGCACCGCGAAGACGTGGTCCGACGTCGCCGGGTCCAGGTTCCCGGTCGGCTCGTCGGCAAGCAGCAGCGCCGGGCCGTTTGCAAGCGCCCGGCAAAAGGCGACGCGCTGCTGCTCGCCCCCCGACATCTCCGCCGGACGGTGGCTTGCGCGCGCCGACAGGCCGACGCGGTCCAAAAGGGCGCGGGCGCGGTCGCGGGCGCGTCCCTCGGGGACGGCGTTCGCAAGCTGGGGCAGCACCACGTTTTCCAGCGCCGTGAACTCGGGCAGAAGGTGGTGGAACTGATAGACGAAGCCCAGCCGCTCGCGCCGTGCCGCCGTGCGGGCGCGGTCGGGCAGCCCGGTCATGTCGCGCCCGTCCAGCACCACCCGGCCCGCGTCCGGCGTGTCCAGCAGGCCCGCGATGTGCAGCAGGGTCGATTTCCCGGCACCCGAAGGGGCCACCAGCGCCACCACCTCGGCCCGGGCGACGGACAGGTTCAGGTCCGACAGCACCGACACCGCGGCGGGCGTGCCGGGGTTGTAGCTTTTGGATATCGCTTCCAGCCGCAGGACGTCATTCATAGCGCAGCGCCTCGACCGGGTTCATGCGGGCCGCGCGGCGGGCCGGGAAGATGGTGACGACGAAGCTGAGAACCAGCGACAACGCGATCGCGCGGCCGATGTCCCAGGCGCGCAGCTGCGCGGGCAGTTCGTAGATGCCGCGCACCGACGGGTCCCACGCATCGCCGCCCGACGCCCAGTTCACCGCCGACATGACGTGATCGACGTTGAGCGACAGCGTCACGCCAAGGATCACGCCCGCAAGCGTGCCGATCACCCCGGTGAACGCGCCGCACAGGAAGAACACCCGCAGGATCGTCCCCTCGCCCAGCCCCATCGTCCGCAGGATGCCGATGTCACGGCCCTTGTTCTTGACCAGCATGATCAACCCCGAGGTGATGTTCATCGACGCGATCAGCACCAGCACCGACAGGATCACGAACATGACGTCGTCCTCGATGTCGAGCGCTGACAGGAATGACCCCGACGCGTCGCGCCAGGTCCAGGCCATGCTGCCGGGCAGCGCCTGCATCAGCGCCGGGGTGATCTGTTCCACCTGTTCGGGGTCGGCGACATAGACCTGCATTTCGTCGGCGGCGCCCGCGCGGTTGAAATAGTCCTGCGCGGCGGGCAGCGGCATGTAGATGCGCGTGCGGTCGATGTCGTAGCGGCCGGCGGAAAAGACGTAGACAACCTCGTAGGACACGACCCGCGGCGTGGTCCCGAAGGGCGTCTGCGCGCCTTGGGGCGAGATCAGCTGCACCCGGTCGCCGGGGTTCACGCCCAGTTCGCGGGCGATGCCCGAGCCGATCGCGATGCCGCGATCAAAGGCGCCGATGTCGCCATAGGACGTTTCCGGGTCCGCGATCCGGGGCAGCGCGCGCAGGTCGTCGGCGGAAAGCCCGATCACCTCGGCCACGTTCGATCGGTCGAAGGCCGTGGCCATCACCTGCCCCTTCACGACCGGGTCCACCCGGACGACGCCCGGCAGCGCGGCGATCCGGGCGGCGGCGGCGTCGTAGTCGGTGATCCGGCCGGATACGGTATAGACTTCGTCCGTCAGCGCGTTCTCGACCTGCGTCGGCGGCATGTAGACGGTGACGTGGGCGTTCGCGCCCAGGATCGTGTCCACGAACTCGGCCCGAAAGCCCGACCGCACCGCCAGCGTCGTGATAAGCGCCATGACGCCGAGCGCGATCCCGATCAGGCTGATCCAGGTCATCGTGCTGACCCCGCCCTCGGTCTTGCGGGCGCGCAGGTAGAGCCAGGCGATCAGGAACTCGTAGCGGGAAAACGGGCGGGGGGTCGGCATGGGGTGGCTTTCGGGGCAGGCCTCTCGTCAGGCGCGCGCAACCTGCCCCGCGCCCCGCCACAAGACAAGCCGACATTGCCGTGAGGCTCGCGCCGCTTGCGGCCCGCCCCCGCGTTCTGGCACAAGCCCCCGCATGGCCAAGCCCGTCATCGTCTTCACCTGCACTGCCTGCGGCGCGGCCCACCGCAAGTGGTCGGGCCGCTGCGACGCCTGCGGCGAGTGGAACTCCATCGTCGAGGAAGCGCCGCTGAGCCAGGGGCCGGGCCGGGGCCTGGGCGCGCAGCGGGGCAAGACGATCCCGCTGAGCGGCCTGAACATCACCGAGGCGCCGCCCGCGCGCGCGCCCTCGGGCATGGAGGAACTGGACCGCGTCCTGGGCGGCGGTCTTGTCCCCGGCAGCGCGATACTGGTCGGCGGCGATCCGGGGATCGGCAAGTCCACGCTGCTTTTGCAGGCGGCGGCCGCGTTCGCGCGGCGGGGTGTGCAGGCGGTCTATGTCTCGGGCGAGGAAGCGGGCGCGCAGCTGCGGCTGCGGGCGCAGCGGCTGGGGCTGGTCGATGCGCCGGTGCGGCTGGGAACGGAAACGGCGCTGCGCGACATCATGACAACGCTCGACGCGGAACGCCCCGACGTGGCGGTCATCGATTCGATCCAGACGCTGTGGTCCGACACGGTTGACGCGGCGCCCGGCAGCGTGGGCCAGGTCCGCGCCGCCGTGCATGAGCTGGTGACGTTCGCCAAGCGCAGCGGCGTCGCCGTGATCCTTGTCGGCCACGTCACCAAGGAAGGCCAGATCGCCGGCCCCCGCGTCGTCGAACACATGGTCGACACGGTGCTGTATTTCGAAGGCGAGCGCGGCCACCAGTTCCGCATCCTGCGCGCGGTCAAGAACCGCTTCGGCCCCTCGGGCGAGATCGGCGTGTTCGAGATGACGGGCGGCGGCCTTGCCGAGGTCGCCAACCCCTCGGCGCTGTTCCTTTCGGAACGCGGCCAGCCCGTCGCGGGCAGCGCGGTCTTTGCGGGCATCGAGGGCACGCGCCCGGTCCTGACCGAAATCCAGGCGCTCGTCGCCCCCTCGACGCTGGCCGCGCCCCGCCGCACGGTCGTGGGTCTGGACGGCGGCCGCGTCAGCACGATCCTTGCCGTGCTGGAGGCGCGCTGCGCCGTTCCGTTCGCGGGTCTCGACGTGTTCCTGAACGTCGCGGGCGGCATGCGCGTCGCCGAACCGGCCGCCGACCTTGCCATCGCCGCCGCCCTTCTGAGCGCGCGCGAGGATCATGCCCTGCCCGCCGAGGCCGTGTTCTTCGGCGAAATCAGCCTTTCCGGCGCGCTTCGCCCGGTGTCCCAGGCGGAAAACAGGTTGAAAGAGGCGACGAAACTTGGTTTTTCACACGCGATCGTGCCCGCCGGTCAAAAGATCGAGGGCGCGGACGGCATGCGGCTTGATCGGGCGTCAGACCTGACCGGCTTCGTGGGCGAGACGTTCGGCGCCGGGTGACGGCGCGCGGGCGGAATGAAGCGAGGCGGGACAGCCGCAGCAAAGGCGATGTGATGGACGGATTTACCCTTATCGACGGCATCGTTGCGGCGGTGATCATCCTGTCGGCGATCCTTGCCTATTCGCGGGGGTTCGTGGCCGAATCGCTGTCGATTCTGGGCTGGATCGGCGCGGCGGTGCTGGCGTTCCTGTTCGCGGCGACCGTGCGGCCGATGATCGCGCAGATCCCCTATCTGGACCGTTTCCTGGGCGACAGCTGCGAACTGGGGATGATCGCGGGCTTCGCGGTGGTGTTCGCGGTGGCGCTGGTCGTGTTCTCGATCATCAGCCCGCTGTTCTCGTCGGTGATCCAGCGTTCGGCGCTGGGGGGCGTGGACCAGGGCATGGGGTTCCTGTTCGGGGTCGCGCGCGGCATCCTTCTGGTTGCGATCGCGTTCATCGTCTACGACCGGGTGATGCCGACGCAGCCGATCGCGATGGTCGAGAACTCGCGCTCCAGCGCCGTGTTCGAGCGGATGCGCGGCCAGATGGACCAGCAGATCCCCGCCGATGCGCCCGGCTGGATCGTCGGTCGCTACGAGCAGCTGGTGCGGACCTGCGGCCCGACGGGCGCCGCCGTGTCGCCGTCGCAAACCCCGGCCGCGACCACCACCACGACCACGACCACCACCCCGGCCCCTGCCACAAACTGATCCCGCGACCCGTCCCTTCGCAATCGTTCCCGGCCCGTGCGCCCGGGGGCGTGACTTTCCCGTTGCCGGCCCCTAGATAGGGCCGTTCCCCCGACGCGACGCCGCGACCCCAAGGTGGTGCCATGCAGCCATTCCTCGCCGACCCGTTCGATTCCGACAGCCTGCACGAGGAATGCGGGGTGTTCGGCGTCATCGGCGTAACCGATGCCGCGAACTTCGTGGCGCTTGGCCTGCATGCGCTGCAGCACCGGGGCCAGGAAGCGGGCGGCATCGTCGCCCACGACCCCGAACAGGGGTTCAACAGCGCCCGCCGCTTCGGCTACGTCCGCGACAACTTCACCAAGTCCTCGCTGATGGAGACGCTGCCGGGCCCCCTCGCCATCGGCCATGTCCGCTATTCGACCAGCGGCACCAAGACCGCCGCGATCCGCGACGTGCAGCCGTTCTTCGGCGAATTCGCGATGGGCGGCTGCGCCATCGCCCATAACGGCAACCTGACCAACGCCACCGCGCTCAGGCGCGAACTGATCGAACGCGGCTCGATCTTCCAGTCCGGCAGCGACAGCGAATGCATCATCCACCTGATGGCGCGCTCGATCCAGCGCAACATCCCCGAGCGGATGAAGGACGCGCTGCGCCGGGTCGAAGGGGCGTTCTCGGTCATCGCGATGACCCGCACCAAGCTGATCGGCGTGCGCGACGTGCTAGGCGTGCGCCCGCTGGTCTTGGGAAAGATCGGCGACGAAGGCTACGTCCTGTCGTCCGAGACCTGCGCGCTGGACATCATCGGCGCCGACTATGTGCGGGACGTGGAGCCGGGCGAGATGGTCGTGATCTCAAAGGGGCGCATCGAAAGCTCGCGCCCCTTCGGCACCCATCCGGGCCGGTTCTGCATCTTCGAGCACGTGTATTTCAGCCGCCCCGATTCGATCATCGGCGGCCGCTCGGTCTATGAGACCCGCCGCCAGATCGGCGTCGAACTCGCGCGCGAGGCGCCGGCCGAGGCGGACCTCGTCTGCCCGGTCCCCGACAGCGGCACGCCCGCGGCGATCGGGTTCAGCCAGGAAAGCGGCATCCCCTACGCCATGGGGATCATCCGCAACCAGTACATGGGCCGGACGTTCATCGAGCCGACCGAGCAGATCCGCAACATGGGCGTGCGGCTGAAGCTGAACGTCAACCGGGCGCTGGTGCGCGGCAAGCGCGTGGTGCTGGTTGATGACAGCGTCGTGCGCGGGACCACCAGCCGCAAGATCAAGGACATGATCCTGGACGCGGGCGCGAGCGAGGTTCACTTCCGCATCGCCAGCCCGCCGACCGCCTGGCCCTGCTTTTACGGCGTGGACACGCCAGACCGCGACAAGCTGCTGGCCGCGCAGATGACGCCGGCCGAGATGAAGGACTGGATCGGCGTGGACAGCCTGTCCTTCATCTCGCTTGACGGGCTTTACCGCGCGGCCGGCGACGCGCAGGGGCGCAACGACGCCTGCCCGCAATACTGCGACGCCTGCTTCTCGGGCGACTATCCGGTGATGCCGTCCGACCAGGTGGACCGCGGCTTTCGAATGAAGACCGATCCGGTCAGCGGCGACGCCGAGGCGCTGCCCGACCAGACAGGGTACAAGCCCGTGGACCACACGCTGACGCCGAACGAGCTGACCCGCTCGATGGGCGACTGACCGGCTCGCCAACCCGCGCTTGCGTGCCTAGGATCGCCCGGCCGCCCGTTGCGGCACGGAGATCCGAACGTGACCGAATACAGCGACGACCCGTCGGCCCACCCCGAGGCGCCGCATCTCATCAACCGCTCGAACTGGCTTCGCGCGGCGGTGATGGGGGCCAATGACGGGATCGTCTCGGTCAGCTCGCTGATCGTGGGGATGGCGACCGCCACCGGCGACCGGCCGACGATCCTGCTTGCGGGCATCGCAGGACTGGCGGCGGGCGCGATGTCGATGGCGGCCGGCGAGTTCGTGTCGGTCCATTCCCAGACCGACATCGAGCGCGCGGATATCGAACGCGAACGCGACGCGCTGGAACGCATGCCCGAACAGGAGCTGGCCGAGCTTGCAGCGATCTTCGAGAGCCGCGGGATGACACCTGCGACCGCGATCGCCGCGGCGCGCGAGGTGACGGCCCACGACGCGCTCGGCGCGCATGTGCGGGAAGAACTCGGCCTGCACGAGCTGAACTCCCCCAACCCGCTGCAGGCGGCGTTCGCGTCGGGCGTCACCTTCTCGGTCGCCGCCGCGCTGCCGCTGCTGGCTGCCGTGGCCGCGCCCGCCGGCGCCCTCGTGGCGACGGTCCTGATCGTCACGGTCGCGGCGCTGGCGCTTCTGGGCGCGCTCGGCGCGCGGACCGGCGGCGCCCCGATGCTGCCCGCGACGCTTCGGGTGGCGGGCTGGGGCGTGTTCGCGATGGCCGTCACCGCGGGTGTCGGTCACCTGTTCGGTGCATCAACATAGTCCCGCACACCCCTGACAAAGAACATTTTCCTGAACAACGCGCTGTTCCGATGATGTTCTGTCGTAATAATTTGTTGTCGTTGACGCGCGCCGCCGCGTGCAGCAACCTGCGCGCCAACAGTCTGTTCTGTTCCCGGAATGTTTTCTCCGCAGCCCTCAAACTGCAGGTGTTTCCCCCATGCCGGACGAATCGCGCCCCCCCTCAGCTCGCACGGGCACGACCTCCGACGCCCCCAAAGCCGGGGGGCGAAGGGACCGGCGCGACCCTCAGGACGGGGGCGGACCTGCGCGGCTCGACGCAACCGACCGCAAGATCCTGGCGCTCATGCAGCAGGACGCGACCCTGCCGCTGGAGGAGATCGCGTCGCGGGTGGGCGCCTCTCGCACCCCGGTCTGGAACCGGATTCGCCGCCTGCGCGACCAGGGCGTGATCCGCGCGCAGGTGGCGCTTCTGGATGCCGAGGCGCTGGGGCTTGAGGCGTGCTTCTTCGTCCTGATCCGCACCGCCGAACACGACCCGACCTGGGCTGCCAAGTTCATCGCCGCCGTCCGCGCCCGCCCCGAGGTGGTCGAGGCGCACCGGCTTGCCGGCGACATCGACTACCTGCTCAAGGTTCAGGTGAGGAACGCGCGCGCCTACGACCGCTTCTATCAGGCGCTGACGTCCGAGGTGCGGGTCCAGTCCGTGACCGCGCTTTTGTCGATGGAACAGATGAAGGCGACGACAGCCCTTCCGATCGAGCTTTGATCCGGTGGCCAGAAAACCGGAAAATGGGGGCGGCGAAAACGGCCCGGGATCGCACGAAATATCCCCTACGATCGAGCAGTTGCGGGTGTTTCTTACCGTGGTGGACGAAGGCGGGTTCGGGGCCGCCGCGCGCAAGCTGGGGCGCGCCACGTCCGTCATCAGCTACGCCCTGTCGAACCTCGAATCCGAACTGGGCATGTCGCTTTTCGACCGCGAGGGGTCGCGCAAGCCCAAGCTGACCGCCAAGGGGCAGGCGCTTCTGACCGAGGTGCGGCGGGTTGACGACGACATGGACCGGCTGCGGGCCCGCGTGGCCGGGCTGACCCGGGGGATCGAGCCGCAGGTGGCGCTGGCGCTGGACGTCATGGTGCCGATGTCGGCGGCGGCCGAACTGCTGCGCGACTTCGCCGCTGCGTTCCCGACCGTGCCGATGCAGCTGCACGTCGAGGCGTTGGGGGGCGGCCTTGCACGGCTCTTGTCGGGCCGCGCCGACTTGGCCGTGACCGGCCCCATCGCTCCTGTGATCGAAAACACAGACCACCGCTATCTCGGCGCGATCACGCTGGTTCCGGTCTGCGCGCCGGACCATCCGCTGGCCGCCGACGACCTGCGCCTGGGCGAGGCGCGCGATTACCTGCAACTGGTGCTGACCGACCGCTCGACCCTGACCGAAGGGCAGGAGTTTTCGGTCCGCTCGCCCCGGACGTGGCGCATCGCCGACCTGTCGGCCAAGCACGCGCTGCTGATCCAGGGGATCGGCTGGGGCAACATGCCGCTGCACATGGTTCAGAAGGATCTGGACGAGGGCCGGCTTGTGCGGATGAGCCTGTCCGAGGCGCCGACCACCAGCTACGACCTGTGGCTGGTGACCCGCCGGCGCAGCGCGCCCGGCCCGGCGACGGCGTGGATCATCGACGCGATCGAGCGCATTTTCCGCACCGTGGCCGACCTGCCGCCGACCTGACGCGCTTCCGGCGGCATCAGCGTGGCGTCGCGACCCGCCGCATCGCCGCATGGATCGCGCGCGGCGCGCGGTCGAGCCTATCCGGGCCGCTGCCGTTCATGCGTGCCCCCGGCGCGACTTCGCCACCATGACCGTCATGTCGTCGGGGATGTCGATTGTGCGCGACGTCCTGTGTTCCGCGGCGGCCGCTCGGCTCAGGATGCGCCGGCGGCGGTCACGTCGGCCGCGACCTTTTGCAGCACTGCGATCAGTCGGTCGGGCATGCAGGGCTTTTCCAGCACCGCGGCTGGCCCGATCGCCTGCACCGCCGGGTCGCGATCAAGCCCGGAATCGCCCGAGATGAACAGGATCGCGGTCCCGTAGACCGCCAGCGCGCGCGCCACCTCGATCCCGCTGCCCCCTTTCAGGTTCATGTCGAGCAGCGCGAGGTCGGGCGGATTGGCATGCGCCTTTGCGATCGCGTCCTCGACGGTGCGGGCGACGCCTGCCACGCGCAGTCCCGCGTCCTCGACCACATCGGCAAGGAACATCGACACCAGAACCTCGTCCTCCGCGATCAGGACGGAGAGGGAAGCGGCATCGGTCATGGTCGCGTTCCGATCATCAGGCATGGCCGAGACCGGCGGTGCGCCAAAGCAGGCGCCATCGGCGCGGCGCAGTCATGGCACCGCGCACCATGCCACGCGGCCAGACACCGGCCGGCGCGGTTCAGCGAAACAGCACCAGCGAGCCCGGCGACCAGCTGACGCGGACGCGGGTGCCGACGTCCGGCACCTCGCGGCCGAACACGTTCCGCATCGAGATGCGGACCTCGTGCGGGACGCCGTCATAGTCGTCGCTGCCGTCCATGATGACGTCGTAATAGGTCATGTCGCCGTAATAGACGACCTCGTCGATCACGCCTTCGGTCACGCGGCCCGGCGCTTCGGCGCCCATCGGCAGCAGCGTCGCCGCCTCGGGGCGGAAGCCGATGCTGGGGCCCGCGTCGCCGCGATCGGCGCGGCTGACGTTTGCCGCCGGGATGTCCACGGTGCCGAAGCCCGGCACCGCGACGGTGACGTGGTCCGCCCCCTCGCCCACGATCCGCGCGGGCATGAAGTTCATCACGCCGATGAAATCCGCGACGCGGCGGCTGGCCGGGCGCGCATACAGCGCCTCGGGGCCGTCCAGCTGCGCGATCTCGCCCTCGAACATGACGGCGATCCGGTCCGACATGACCAGCGCCTCTTCCTGGTCGTGGGTCACGAGAACGAAGGTGATGCCCACCTGCCGCTGCAGCTTGATGAGCTCGACCTGCATCTGCTCGCGCATCTTGCGGTCCAGCGCCGACAGCGGCTCGTCCAGCAGCAGGACCTTGGGCTTGAGGATCAGCGCCCGCGCCAGCGCCACCCGCTGCCGCTGCCCGCCCGACAGCGCGTGCGCCGCGCGCCCGCCAAAGCCCTTCATCCCCACCATGTCGAGCGCGTCGTCCACCGCCGCGGCCTTTTCGGCGCGCGAACGCGGATCGCGGCGCAGGCCGAAGCCCACGTTCTCGGCCACGGTCAGGTGCGGAAAGATCGCGTAGGACTGGAACACCATGTTCGTCGGCCGCACGTTCGCGGGCACGTTCGCCATGTCGCGCCCGTCCACCAGCACGACGCCGCCGTCGATCCCCTCGAACCCGGCGATGGTCCGCAAAAGCGTCGTCTTGCCGCAGCCCGACGGCCCGAGAAGCGAGAAGAACTCGCCCTCGCGGATCGTCAGGTCGATGCCGCGGAGCGCGTGGTAGTCGCCGTAGTATTTCTGGACGCCCCGGCATTCGATCATCGGCTTGCGATCGTCGAGCGCAGGCCGCGCGGGGCCGCGCGGCGACGCGGATGCGGCCAGCGCGACGGGCTGAAGGGTGTGGGCGGCGGTCAAATGAAGCCTCCGGTATCGGTCTGGCCGGTGCGGGCGACGCCGCGGCGGCGGAAGTATTCGGCAAGGGTCAGAAGCAGGATCGACATCAGCACCAGCAGTGTGCCGAGCGCCATGATCATCGGGATCGACTTGGGGAACCGCAGCTGGCTGAAGATATAGGTCGGCAGCGTCGGCTGGTTGCCCGCAAGGAAGAAGGCGATGATGAACTCGTCCAGGCTGATGGTGAAGCTCATCAGCAGCGCCGACACGATCCCGGGCATCACCAGCGGAAGGATCACCAGCCGGAACGCGCTCCACTTCGTCTCGCCGAGATCGTAGGCCGCTTCCTCAAGCGACTTGTCGAGGCTCGAGAACGCGGTGGACAGGATCGCGACCGCGTAGGGCATGCAGATCAGCGTGTGGCCGAGGATCACGGTAAAGATCGACAGCCCCACCCCGGCCGCCAGCAGCACCACCAGCAGCGACACCGCCACGATGATCTCGGGCAGGACCAGCGGCAGCATGATGAGCCCCATCACCGGCCCCTTGCCGCGAAAGTCGAACCGGGTCGAGGCGCGGGCCGCGAAGATGCCAAGGCAGGTCGCCAGCACCGACGCGCTGACCGCGATCAAGAGCGAGTTCAGCAGCGCCTGCCGCAGCGTCGGGTTCTCGGCCATCTGGACGAACCAGTTGGTCGTGAAGCCCTGCAGCGGGAATGCGATGACGGTCGCGTTGTTGAACGCGAAGATTGGCAAAAGGATGATCGGCGCGTAAAGGAACGCGAGGTAGAGAAGCGTATAGACCCGAAGGCCCGATCCGCGCAGCCGGGTCATGCGCGCACCTTCAGGAAGCGGCGGTTGAGGAACAGGAACGCCAGGCTCAGCGCCGTCACGACCGCCATCGCGCTGATCGCCACGGCGGACCCCAGCGGCTTGTTGTCGATGTCCAGCATCTGCGCCTGGATCAGGTTCGCGACCATCGGGATCTTGCCGCCGCCGATCACCGTGGGCGTCACGTAGTCGCCGATGGTCGGGATGAACACGATCAGCACGGCCGCGACCACGCCGGGCATCGCCAGCGGCAGCGTCACGCGCCAGAACGTCATCAGCCGGCTTTCACCCAGGTCGCGCCCCGCCTCGAGCAGCGAGCGGTCGATCTTTTCCAGCGCGACATAGATCGGCAGGATCGCGAAGGGCGCGTAGGAATGGCTCAGCGTCATGACGATCGAGCCGGTGTTGTACAGAAGGAACTTGAGCGGCTCGTCGATAAGACCGTTCGCCTTGAGACCCGAGTTGATGACCCCGTTGAAGCCCAGGATCACCTTCCACAGGAACACGCGGACGAGGTAGCTGGTCCAGAACGGGATCGTGATGAGAAAGATCCACAGCGCCTTGCGCTCGGGCGCGACCACGAACGACAGGAAATAGGCGACCGGGAACGCCATCAGCACGGTCACCGCCGTAACCATCGCCGCCACCATCAGCGACCGGACCAGGATCGTGCGGAAGATCGGGTCGGCCCACGTCGCGAGGTAGTTTTCCAGCGTGAACTCGCGGACGATCGTCAGATAGCCGTCTTTGAAGAACGAATAGGCCAGGATCGTCAGCAGCGGGACCGCCAGCAGGAGGATCGCGTAGAGCAGCGGCGGGGCGATCAGGCGAAGTCCCTGCCCCGTCTCTGTGCCGTTGCCTGTCGCCATGCCGTGTCATGCCCTCGCCGGAATATGGCGCATGAATTCCACAACCGCAGGCAAAGGAAAAGCCGCTTTCGCGCGGTCGCGGATGACGGGTCGAGGGGCGTTGCGCGGCCGCACGCGCCCCTGCCTGCACGCCCGCACGGACGGCCGCGCGCAGGGCCACGCGCGGGTGCCTGCGGGCGCCCCGCCAGAAATGCGGCGCGGGGCCGATGCGGCGAGTAGACAGGGGCCCGGAGGCATTGCAATCTGGCCGTCGCAGGCGGGCGAACGGTGGGTCAATGCCGTCGCCCGCACCAGAGGAGGAGATGCACTTGACCGAGAAAACCACACTGGACCGCCGCAAGTTCCTGACCACCGCGTCGCTCGGCGGTGCCGTCGCGGCCGCCGGCGCCACGCTGGCCGCGCCCGCCATCGCGCAGGAAAACCCGACCATCAACTGGCGCGTCGCGTCGTCCTTCCCGAAATCGCTCGACACCATCTACGGCAGCGGCGTCGAGGTCGCTGACCGCCTGCGCGAGGCGACCGACGGCAAGTTCAACCTTCAGGTCTTCGCGGCGGGCGAGATCGTCCCCGGCCTGCAGGCGATGGACGCGACCACCGACGGCACGGTCGAGGCGTCGAACTCGGTCGGCTATTACAGCTGGGGCAAGGACGCGGCGTTTTCCTGCGGCGCCGACCTGCCGTTCACGCTGAACGCGCGCGGCAAGGCCGCCTACAACTATCACGGCGGCGGGATCGACAGCTACAACCAGTTCCTGGCCAAGTACAACCTGATCTCGTTCCCGGCCGGCAACACCGGCGCCCAGATGGGCGGCTGGTACCGCAAGGAAATCAAGTCGGTCGCCGACATGCAGGGCCTCAAGATGCGCATCTCGGGCCTGGCCGGGCGCGTGGTCGAGAAGCTGGGCGTGATCCCGCAGCAGATCGCGGGGGGCGACATCTACCCGTCCCTGGAGCGCGGCACGATCGACGCGGCCGAATGGGTCGGCCCCTATGACGACGAGAAGCTCGGCTTCCAGAAGGTCGCGCCCTACTACTACTACCCGGGCTTCTGGGAAGGCGGGCCGACGGTCGGCATGTTCTTCAACCTGGCGAAGTACAACGAGCTGCCCGAGACCTACAAGTCGCTGCTGCGGACCTGCTGCCGCGCGGCCGACATGAACACGCTGGCGAACTATGACTGGAAGAACCCGCCGGCGCTCAAGCGGCTGGCGCAAAGCGGCGCGCAGCTTCGCCCCTTCCCCGAGGACGTGATGATGGCGTCCTTCGACGCCTCGCGCGAGGTGTTCGAGCAGATCTCGGGCGAGAACGCCGAGTTCAAGCGGCAGTGGGACGCGATGAAGCCGTTCATCGAGGACTGGTATCTCTACAGCCAGACCACCGACTACACCTTCGACACGATGATGATGATCCAGCAGCGCAACGGCAAGCTGAAGACCTGAGCCGCACGGGGTCCGCTGGCGGATCGCCGACCAGACCGCCGCCCCAAGGGGCGGCGGTTTTCGTTTCGGGGGATCGACGTTGCGGAAGAAAAAGGGGCGGTTTGATACCGCCCCTTTCCCGTCAGTCTGAATCGGACGCTCAGTTGGTCGGCGCAGCCAGCCCCGGCGGCGGGCCGGACAGACCCGATCCGGCCGGCGCGGGTGTCGCCGGAGCGTCCGATGCGGGCGCCGCGGGCGCAGGCGCTGCTGCCTCGGGCGCGGGGGCCGCGCCGAAGTCGGGCGGGCTGGAAAGCCCGCCAAGGCCGCCCGCAGCCGGTGCGGCAGGCGCGGACGCGGGTGCCTGTGGCGCCGGCGCGGCCGGGCCGCCGAAGTCGGGCGGGGCCGACAGGCCCCCGAGCCCGCCCGTGCCCCCCGCGGGCGCACCCGCACCAGAGCCGGTCGTCGAACCCGGTGCCGCAGGCGCGCCGAAGGGATTGCCGCTCAGGCCGCCCAGACCCCCGATGCCGCCAAGCCCACCCAGGCCGCCCGATGACGGGATCTCGACCTGCACGTTGGACGTGTCGATCGCCGGGCCCTTGTAGTGCATTACCAGCCCCGGGAACGCGATCACGATCCCGATCATCACGACCTGGATCACCACGAACGGGACCGCGCCCCAGTAGATCTGCCCGGTCCTCACCGGCTCCATCATCAGCCCGGTCACCTTGTCCTTGTAGGGGAACTTGGGCGCGACCGAGCGCAGGAAGAACAGCGAAAAGCCGAAGGGCGGGTGCATGAACGACGTCTGCATGTTCACGCCCAGGATCACCCCGAACCAGATCAGGTCGATCCCCAGCGCGTCCGCCGCCGGCGCGAGCAGCGGCACGATGATGAACGCCAGCTCGAAGAAGTCGAGAAAGAACGCCAGCAGGAACACCAGCACCGACACCACGATCAGGAAGCCCAGCTGCCCGCCCGGCAGGCTCGTCAGCAGATGCTCGACCCAGATATGCCCGTTCACCCCGTAGAAGGTCAGCGAGAACACCCGCGCCCCGATCAGGATGAACATGACGAACGCGGACAGCCGGGTTGTGGACGCCAGCGCCTGCGGGATCACGCTGCCGCCTAGGCGGCCCTTCATCCCGGCCAGCACCAGCGCGCCCACGGCACCCATCGCGCCCCCCTCGGTCGGGGTGGCGATCCCGAGGAAGATCGTGCCCAGCACCAGAAAGATCAGCGCGAGCGGCGGGATCAGCACGATGATGACCTGCTGCGCGAGCCGGCTCATCATGTTGACGCCGAAGGTCCGGTCGGCCAGCGCCACGAGGTAGATCGCGATCACCGCGACGGCACCCGCAAGGATGTCGGCGTTCGCGCCCTGGCTCGGATGCAGCCAGTGCCAGACGGCGTATCCGATCCCGCCCGCCGCGGCGAGCGCCACCAGAAGCGAGGTGACGCCCGATCCCAGCGTCCGCGCCTCTTTCGGCAGCGCGGGCATCGAGGCGGGGCGGATGATCGTCATGACCAGCACGTAGCTCATGTAGAGAACGGTGAGAATCAGGCCGGGGACCATCGCGCCCTTGTACATGTCGCCCACCGAGCGGCCGAGCTGGTCGGCCAGCACGATCAGGACGAGGCTTGGCGGAATGATCTGCGCAAGCGTGCCCGACGCCGCGATGACGCCCGACGCGACGCGCCGGTCGTAGCCGTAGCGCAGCATGATCGGCAGCGAGATCAGGCCCATCGCGATCACCGACGCGGCGACGACGCCGGTGGTGGCCGCAAGCAGCGCCCCCACGATGATGACCGCATAGGCAAGCCCGCCCCGGATCGGCCCGAACAGCTGGCCGATGGTGTCCAGCAGGTCCTCGGCCATGCCCGATTTCTCGAGCACGATCCCCATGAAGGTGAAGAACGGGATGGCGAGCATCACCTCGTTCGACAGCAATCCCCACAGCCGGTCCGGCATGGCCTGCAACAGCGGCCACGACAGGTTGATGGTGCCGCCCGACAGGGGCGCAAGCTCGACCCCGATGATGAAGAACAGCAGGCCGTTCGCCGCCAGCGAGAAGGCGACGGGATAGCCCAGCAGCAGAAAGACGACGAGCGACAGGAACATGATGGGCGCCATGTTCTGCGCGATCAGTTCCATGATCATTCGCGCGGCCCTCCGTCCGGCCGGGTTCCGGGGGCGCGGCCGGTCCGGCCTGCGGCGGCATCGGTGGCGTTGCGGTTGTGGTCAAGCGGGTGGTCGATCATCTCGTCGGTGACCGGATGGTCGGGGCTGGCAAAGCCCGCCTCGGCCAGCAGCTCGGGGTCGATCACGACCTCGGCCGCGCCGTGCGGCCCGCCTTCGGCGTGGGGATCGGCGATCAGCCCGCGCATGATGGCGATCTTCTTGATGATCTCGGACAAACCCTGGAAGAACAGCAGCACGAACCCCGCCAGAAGCAGCGCCTTGGCCGGCCACAGGATCAGCCCGCCCGCGTTCATCGACCGCTCGCCCGATGCGATCGAGCGTTCCAGCCACGGCACCATCAGCCAGATCATCAGGATGACGAACGGCATCAGGAACAGCAGGTGCCCCAGCAGGTCGATCCAGTGCTGGGTGCGCCGCTTGCGCCCGCCATAGATGATGTCGATGCGGATATGTTCGTTTTCCAGCAGCGTATAGGCCGCCGCCAGCAGGAACGCCGCGCCGTACAGGTACCACTGCAGTTCCAGCCACGCGTTCGACGAGATCGACCACACCTTGCGGACGATCGCGTTGCCCGCGCTGACAAGGATCGCGACGAGGATCAGCCAGCTGACCCCCCGGCCGATGACGGTGTTGATGCGATCGACCGTGCGCGAGAAGCCCAGAAGGCCGCCCATGTCTCCCCCTCCCCCATTTTCGTCTTCGGGACGGCTTGTCCGCGGCGCCGGAATGGGGGGCGCGTGGCGGCTGCCGACCTTCGGATTGACAGTTTGCGATAGGACGATCCCCCGCGCCGGGTCAACAGCTTTGAACCGCCTGGCGCGACGTGGATGGTGGAAGCGGCGGGACGGGGCGGTTCTGGCGGCCTGCCCGGCGGCGGTGTAGAAGCGGCGCGATCCCATCGCGCGCAGGCATGCCCATGACGACCCGGCCGACCCTTCCGCTGCTTTCGGCCACGCTGTGCGCGGCGCTTGGCCTGCTGCCCGCCGCATCGGTGGCGCAGGAGGCGGTGCCGGGCGCCCAAGCTCCTGCGGCGGCCGCGGCGCAGGCCCCGGTCCCCGTGCCGGTCGCAACCACCGGCGCGGGCGACGCACTGGCGCAGGATCAATTGCTGTCCGTTTGGATGCGCGACCCGGTCCGCACGCCCGACCCGCAACTCGTGGCGGACGCCGCGTCGGACCAGGCGGTCCGCCTGCTGTTCGAGGGGCTGTACCGCCCCGGCCCGGACGGCCTGCCCCTGCCCGCCGCGGCGACCGGGCACGAGGTGTCCGCCGACGGGCTGACCTGGACCTTTCACCTGCGCGAGGGCGCGGTCTGGTCGGACGGCGCGCCGGTGACGGCGGCCGACTTCGTGGCCGGGTTCCGCAGGCTCGCCGATCCGGCGCTGGGGTCGGCCGGCAACTGGTACACCCAGGTCATGGGCATCGCCAACGCCGACGCGGTCGTGCGCGGCGCGGCGCCCACGTCGGACCTGGGCGTCGCTGCGGTGGACGAGCGCACGCTGCGCGTGACGCTGACCGCGCCCGCGCCGTGGCTCGACAAGGCGGTGATGCGGTCCTGGACCTTTCCGGTGCCGTCCGCGCAGATGCGCGCGGCGGCCGCCGACGGGGCGGACTGGACCGACACCGACCGGCTGGTCGGCAACGGCCCCTTCGTCCTCACCTCCCGCGACCCCGAGAAAGGCGCGTCCTTCGCCCCTTCGGCACGCTGGCACGATGCGGCCGCCGTGCGGCTGAGCGGGATTGAGATCGCGACCGGCGGCGACCCCGACGCCGCCCTCGCGCGCTTCGACGCGGGCGAGATCGACCTGATGACCGTCCCCGGCCCCCTGTTCGGCCCGTGGACCGAGGATCGCGCCGACGCCGCCCTGGCCGCGCCCCGCGCCTGCACCAACGCGCTGGTGCTGAACCAGTCCGACAAGGCGCCCGAGGCGCTGCGGAACCCCGACCTTCGCCGCGCGCTGTCGCTGGCGATCGACCGCGAGGCGATCGTGGCCGCGCTGAAGGGCGGGCAATCGCCCGCCTGGGGGTGGGTCCCGCCGCAGATCGCGGGCTTCACCGCGCCCGACGCCCCCGACGCGGGCCTGACGCCCGAGGCGCGGCTGGCCGAGGCGGAGCGGCTGGCGGCGGCCGCGGGCATCACCGCCGACAAGCCGCTGCGGCTGACACTCAACTACAACAGCGCGCCGGAGCTTGAGGCGGTCGGCCAGCAGATCCGCGCCGCGTGGAAGCCGCTGGGGGTCGAGCTGCGGCTGGCGAACGCGCCCTGGTCCGACCACGCCGAAACGCTGAAATCGGGCGAGTTCCAGATCGCGCGGATCGGCTGGTGCGCCGACGTGAACGACGCGGGCGGCTTTCTGCGCTACTTCCGCCAGGGCGGCGCGAACCCAGGACGGTTCGCCGACGCCGATTACGACCGCCTGACCGCCGATGCCGCGACCAGCGCCGATCCCGGCCCGCTTCAGACCCGGGCGGCGGAAATCCTGCGCGACAGGCTGCCGGTGATCCCGATCTTCACCTACGCCGCGCCGATGCTGGTCGCGCCCGACCTGCGGGGCGTGGCGCGGGGCGACGCGATGACCGGCTGGTCCGGGCAGGACATCTGGCGCGCGGCGGAACAGGGCGACGCACGTCCCTGAGAGCGGGCGCGACCAACTTGATTTAAGCGGTCAGGGCCAGGTTGCGGCCGCGCGCTCCGGGTCGGCCTGCGCGGGCGGCGGGCCGCCGAAACGCTCCAGCCACGCGATCAGCCGGGGCAGGCTTTGGGATCGCAGGTCGTAGTCGCGCAGGATGGTCTCGCGCGCGGCGGCGCGCAGCCGCGCGGCATCGGGATCGCCGTTGAGCGCGCGGATCAGCGCGGTTTCCAACGCCTCACGGTCGAAGAACGGGACCAGCCGCCCGTTCACGCCGTCCCGCACCACCTCGCGCACGGGCTCGGTGTCGGACGCGACGACCAGCGCGCCGGCCGCCATCGCCTCGGTCAGGGACCAGCTCAGCACGAACGGATAGGTCAGGTAGCAATGGACCCGCGTCAGCTGCATGATCGAAAGGTAATCGGCATAGGGCACCCGGCCCAGGAAATGCACCCGGTCGAGCGGCAGGCGGTCGCCCAGCTCGGCCAGCGCGCGCGCCTTCCAGCTGTCGGCGTCGCGGGGCTTCGAGCCGTAGCTGACCCCGTCGCCGCCCACCACCACCACCTGCGCCTCGGGGCGTTCGGCAAGGATCCGCGGCAGCGCGCGCATGAAGACGTGAAAGCCGCGATAGGGTTCCAGCGAGCGCGAGACGTAGCTCAGCACCTCGTCCCCGGCCTTCAGCACCCTGCCGTTCGGCAGCGCGAGCGTCGCCGCCGGGTTGGGTCGCACCGTCCCGGTGTCGATACCGTCGTGGATCACGGTCAGCTTGCCGCGCAATTCGGGTGGAAAGCTGTCGGCCTGATAGCGTGTGGGGCAAAGCCCTGCGTCGGCCTGAAGCATCGCCTGGATCAGATGGGCCGACCGCGCCACGGTGGACACCCGCGCCTCGTCGGTGCCGGGGCTGATTTCCTCATCAAAACCCACGTCGTGGCCGCGCGTGCGATACATCAGTTCGGCATAGACGAGAAGCTTCGCCGACGGCCATATCTCTCGCAAGAACAGCGTCTCGCCCCAACCGCTGTGACCCAGGATCACGTCGGGAACATAGCCGTGCCGGTCGCGCAGCGCCCGCGCGCCGCGCGCGGCAAGCCACCCCCGCTCGGCCATCTCGGCGTAGGTGCGGCCCAGCGAATGGCTGACCGTGGGCTTTTCCGGCGTGGCGTAGCGCGCGACCTTCACCGGCGCGGGGCGGCCGTTCGCCTGATCGGTCAGCGCCAGCACGTCGTGCCCGCGCCGGGCCATCGCCGGCGCCAGATGCGGAAACTGGCCCGGAAAGTTCTGATGCACGAACAGAAGCTTCAAGAGGCTTCCTCGGTCGGGTCGAGCGCCGCCGCCAGCTCGTCCGAGATCGGGAACGCCGCCGCCATCAACTGCCGCGTGTAGTCGCTGGACGGGTTGGCGAACACCTGCTCGGTCGTGCCCTGCTCGACCACCTCGCCCGCGCGCATGACCATGATCTGATGCGACATGGCGCGCACCACCCGCAGGTCGTGGCTGATGAACAGGAACGCGAGGCCGTGTTTCGCCTGCAGCCCGCGCAGCAGGTCCACGATCTGCACCTGAACCGTCATGTCGAGCGCGCTCGTCGGCTCGTCCAGCACCACGACCTTCGGCCGCAGGATCATCGCCCGCGCGATCGCGATCCGCTGCCGCTGCCCGCCGGAAAACTCGTGCGGATAGCGGTCCATCGTGGCCGGATCCAGCCCGACCTCGGTCATGATCCCGGCGACCATGTCGCGCCGGTTTCGGCCCTTTTCGACGCCGTGGACGCCCAGCCCCTCGGCGATGATCTGGCCGACCGTCATCCGCGGAGACAGGCTGCCATAGGGATCCTGGAACACGATCTGCATGTCGCGGCGCAGCGCTCGCATCTGCCGACCCGTGCGCCGGGCGACGTCCTGGCCCATGAACAGGATCGGTCCCCGGCTTTCGATCAGCCGCACGATGGCGAGCGCGAGCGTCGTCTTGCCCGATCCGGATTCGCCGACGATCCCCAGCGTCTCGCCCGCGCGCACCGACAGCGTCGCGCCGTCCACGGCCTTGATGTGACCCACCGTGCGGCGCAGCAGGCCGCGCTTGATCGGGAACCAGACCTTCAGGTCGCGGGTCGCCACGATCTCGGGCGCGTCGGCGGGCACGGGGCCCGCGCGCCCGGTCGGCTCGGCCGCCAGCAGCTTGCGGGTATAGGGGTGCTGCGGGTCGCGGAAGATGTCGTCGACCGCGCCCTGCTCGACGATCTCGCCGCCCTGCATCACGCAGACCCGGTCGGCGATGCGGCGCACGATGCCCAGGTCGTGGCTGATGAACAGCATCGACAGCCCTTCGTCGCGCTTGAGTTCGGCCAGAAGGTCCAGGATCTGCGCCTGGATCGTCACGTCGAGCGCGGTGGTCGGCTCGTCCGCGATCAACAGCTCGGGCCCGTTCGCCAGCGCCATCGCGATCATCACCCGCTGCCGCTGCCCGCCCGAAAGCTGGTGCGGATAGTCGGCCAAACGGCTTTCGGGATCGCGGATGCCGACGCGGGTCAGAAGCTCGACCGTGCGGGCGCGGGCGGCGGCGCCGGTCAGGCCCTGATGCAGCGTCATGCTTTCGGCCAGCTGCTTCTCGATCGTGTGCAGCGGGTTGAGCGAGGTCATCGGCTCCTGGAAGACGAAGCTGATGTCGTTGCCGCGGACGGCGCGCAGCTTCGCCTCGGGCGCGCCGACCAGTTCGGCGCCGTCATAGCGGATGCTGCCCGCGACGGTCGCGGCGTCGCCCAGAAGCTGGACCGTGGTCAGCGCGGTCACCGACTTGCCCGACCCGGATTCGCCGACCAGCGCCACCGTCTCGCCCCGGTTCACGGCGAAGCTGACGCCGCGTACGGCATGCGTGACCTTGCCGTCCTGCTTAAAGCTGATCCGCAGGTCGCGCACGTCGAGGACGGCGCGGGCGGGGGCGCCGGACCGGGGCGCTGCCCCGGACCCCGGGATATTTGCGCCCCGCCCGAGGCGGTCGTCGCGCGGCGGCTCGGCCGGCACGGCTGCGGCCTGCCCCGGGGCGCGGATCACCGGGGGGGTCAGGCCTGCGGGCGGATGCAGCGGCGCTGCGGGGTCGCGGGGATCGGTCATCGGAAGGTCTTGCGGGGGTCGAAAGCGTCGCGGACCCCTTCGAACACGAAAACGAGGAGCGACAGCATGATCGCGAAGGTGAAGAAGGCCGAAAAGCCCAGCCACGGCGCCTGCAGGTTCTGCTTGGCCTGAAGCGCCAGTTCCCCCAGCGACGGCGCCGACGCGGGCAGGCCGTAGCCCAGATAGTCGAGCGCCGCGAGGCTGGAGATCGTGCCGGTGACGGCGAACGGCAGCATGGTCAGCGTGGCCACCATGGCGTTCGGCAGGATATGGCGGAACATGATGGTGCGGTCGCGCACGCCGAGCGCACGGGCGGCGCGGACGTATTCGAGGTTGCGCGCGCGCAGGAACTCGGCCCGGACCACGCCCACGAGGGCGGGCCAGCCGAACAGGATCGACACGAACACCAGAAGCCAGAAACTGCGCCCCAGGATCGCGAACAGGATGATGATGACGTAGAGCGACGGGGTGGACCCCCAGATCTCCAGCAGGCGCTGGAAGAAAAGGTCGGTGCGGCCGCCGAAATAGCCCTGCACCGCGCCCGCCGCGATCCCGAGGACGGAGGAAACGATGGTCACGATCAGCGTGAACAGCATCGACACCCGGAAGCCGTAGATGACGCGCGCGGCCACGTCGCGGGTGGTGTCGTCGGTACCAAGCCAGTGGTCGCGATCCGGTGCGCTGGGGGCGGTGCCGATGTTGTTGATCGTCGTGTAGTGATAGCGGATCGGCGGCCAGACCATCCACCCTCGCTCGGCCGCCGGAACGTCCGAGGTGCCGGCCCTGACCTGCGCCATGAGGTCCTCGGGCGCGTCCCAGCAGCCCTGCTGCCCGCCCGACACGATCAGGCACTGGACCGCCGGATCGCGGTAGATCGCCTCGGTCCCGAAATCGCCGCCGAACATCGTTTCCGGGTAGAAGCGGTAGGCGGGGAAGTAGAGTTCGCCCCGATAGCTCACGACGATTGGCTTCTCGTTGGCGATCACCTCGGCCAGCAGCGACAGGACGAACAGGACTGCAAAGATCACCAGCGACCAGAAGGCGCGGCGGTTGCGGCGGAAGTTGCGCCAGCGGCGCTGGTTCAGGGGCGACAGCCTCATCCCGCGCGCTTTTCGAAGTCGATCCGGGGATCGACGAGGACGTAGGTCAGGTCCGACAGGATTCCGACCAGCAGCCCCATCAGGCCAAAGACGTAAAGCGTGCCGAAGATCACCGGGTAGTCGCGCTGCACCGCCGCCTCGAACCCCAGCCGGCCCAGGCCGTCGAGCGAGAAGATCGTCTCGATCAGGATCGACGAGCCGAAGAAGACGCCGAGGAACAGGGACGGAAAGCCCGCGATCACGATCAGCATCGCGTTGCGGAAGACGTGCCCGTAAAGCACCCGCCGCTGGGTCAGGCCCTTGGCGCGGGCGGTCATGACGTACTGCTTGTTGATCTCGTCCAGAAAGCTGTTCTTCGTCAGCAGGGTCAGCGTCGCGAAGCTGGATATCGTGGCCGCGATCACCGGCAGGGTAATGTGCCACAGATAGTCCTTGACCTGCCCCCAGCGGGTCAGCTGGTCGAAGTCGTCGCTGGTGAGGCCGCGCAGCGGAAAGATCTTCCAGTAGGATCCGCCCGCGAACAGGACCATCAGCAGCACGGCGAACAGGAACCCCGGGATCGCGTAGCCCACGATGATCGCGCTAGAGGTCCAGTTGTCGAAGGGCGTGCCGTCCTTGACCGCCTTGCGGATGCCCAGCGGGATCGAGATCAGATAGGCCAGCAGCGTGGACCACAGCCCCAGCGTGATCGAGACGGGCATCTTTTCCAGCACCAGATCCACCACGCTGATCGACCTAAACCAGCTTTCGCCGAAATCGAAGCGCAGGTAGTTGCCCATCATCGTGACGAACCGCTCGGCCGGCGGCTTGTCGAAGCCGAACTCTTTTTCCAGCTCGGCGATGAACTCGGGCGGCAGCCCTTGCGCGCCGCCGTATTGCTGTTCGGACCCTGCCGCCGACTGGCCCGCGTCGCCGCCGCCCGCGATGTTGCGGAAAACATCGCCCTCGCCCTGAAGGCGGGCCGCGATCTGTTCGATCGGGCCGCCGGGCACGAATTGCGTCAGGGTGAAGTTGACGAGCATGATCCCGATCAGCGTCGGGACGATCAGCAGCAGCCGCCGCAGAAGATATGCGCCCATCGTCAGTCCCGCCCTCGGCTGGTCCCGGGTTCGACGCCGCGCCCTAGCGCAGCGCCCCCGCGCTTCTCAGCTTTTCCGCCTTATCGGCGTCGTACCACCAGAAATCAAGTTCGCCCAAGGCAAAGGGGGGCAACGCGTCGGGATGGGCGTACATGTCCCAATAGGCGACGGTGTGGGTGCCCTTGTACCATTGCGGCACCCAGAAGCGCAGCGCGCGCAGGGTCCGGTCGAGCGCGTGGACGCGGGTCGTCAGCTCTTCCTGCGTGGTCGCGTTCTCGACCAGCGAGATCAGCCTGTCCACCGCCGGGTTGGCAACGCCCATCGCGTTGAACACGTCCTCGACCGAGTTCGAGCCGAAGAACTGCTGCAGGTCCGCGCCGGGGATCAGGTTCTGACCCAGCGGCTGGCTGGGGATGGTCATGTCGAAATCGTGCTGGCGCAGGCGCGATTCTATCTGCGCCTCGTCCACGCGGGTGTGGACGGCATCCACGCCCAGCGTCCGCAGGTTCTGGACGAAGGGGTTCAGGACCCGGTCGAAGGTCTGGGAATCGTTCAGCACCTCGATCCGAAGCGTCCGCCCTTCGGCATTGCGGCGCAGGCCGTCGGGCGACCCTTGCGCGACCGTCCAGCCCGCCTCGTCCAGCAGCGCGCCGGCGCGGCGCAGGTTGGCGCGGTCGAGCTGGCGTTCGCCGCTTGTGGGCGCCGTCACCGCGTCATCCGTCAGAACGCCGGGCGGCAGGTCCGCCTTGAGCGGGTCGAGGACGGCGAGTTCCCCCGGCGAGGGCTTGCCCGTCGCCTCGAGCGGCGAGTTTTCCCAAAAGCTGTTCACGCGCTCGTAGAGGCCATAGAACAGGGTCGCGTTCGACCATTCGAAGTTGAAGGCGAGCCCCAGCGCCTCGCGCACGCGCGGGTCCTGGAACTGCGGTCGGCGCAGGTTCATCACCCATGCCTGCCCGCTCGCCACGTTGCCGTTCGGCAGTTCGTCCTTGACGACGTGGCCCGCGGTGAAGGCCGGGAAGTTGTAGCGGGTGGCCCAAATGATGCTGCTCGCCTCGTTCCTGAAGGTGTAGGCACCGGCCTTGAACGCCTCGAACGCGGACTCGTAGTCGCCGAAATACTCGATCCGGATGCGGTCGAAGTTGTTGCGGCCGATGTTGATGGGCAGGTTCGCGCCCCAGTAGTCGGGATCGCGGACATAGCGCACCGACCGGCCCATGTCGGCGCTGTCGAACAGGTAGGGGCCCGAGCCGATGAAGGGCTTGGCCGAGCTTTCGCCCAGCTCGCGCGCGTTCGCCTGGAAATCGGCGCGGGAAAACACCGGCAGGCCGCCGACCGACTGGATCAGGTCGCGGCGCGGATAGTCGGGGGTGAAGGTGAAGCGGATGCTGCGGTCGTCCAGCACCTCGGCCCCCGCGACCATCTGCGCGAACACGGTGCGGAACGACGACAGACCCTTGTCGCGCAGCTGTTCATAGGAAAACAGCACGTCCTGCGCGGTGACGGGGGTCCCGTCCGAGAACTTCGCCTCGGGGCGCAAATGGAAGATCACCCAGTCGCGGCTTTCGGGGTATTCGATCGTCTCGCACAGCAGGCAATAGGCCGCCCCGACCTCGTCCGCGGTGCCGATGAGCAGGTTTTCCAGCATCACGGTGGACAGCGCCGCGCCCCGGCCCTTGATGGTATAGGGGTTGAAACTGTCGAAACCGCCCGACGCCCATTCGCTGATCTCGCCCCCCTTGGGCGCGTCGGGGTTGACGTAGGGCAGGTGCTTGAAGTCGGGCGGCAGCTTCGGGTCGCCGAAGATCGAGATGCCGTGTGCGGTGATCGTCGCCTCGGCGGGTGCGGTGGCTGGGCTGGCGGCAGGGGTAGCGGGCGTGGCCTGCGAGGGTGTCTGCGTGGCGGCGGCCGGGGCCGGTTGTTGGGCCTGTGCGAGTGTCGGGGCCAGCTGCTGGGCCAGCGCCGGGCCCGCCGTCAGGGCAAGCCCCGCGCCCATCACGATCCTTGCGGCGATACCGATTGCGCCCGGCTGCTTCATCCCACCCCCGACAACTGCCATCTGGTGCCATCCGGCTCGTGCGGTCGCCCGGCCTGCCCGCCACGCTAGAGCGGCGGACGGCGTCGGCGCAAGCGCGGTCCCGCGAATGTGACGAACGGGCGACGGTGCGCGGCGGCCATCTGGAAAAGCGAAGGGGCGCGGAAACCCGCGCCCCTTGATCCCGAAAACGACAGCGAAAGCCGCGTCACTGCGCCTGCAGATAGGCGATCACGTTGGCGCGTTCCTGCGGCTTCGGCAGGCCCGCGAAGGTCATCTTGGTGCCCGGGACGACACCCTTGGGGTTCAGCAGGAACTCCTGCAGCGCCTCGGGGGTCCAGTTCGGCGCCTCGGCGGCATGGGCCTTCATCGGGTCGGAATAGCTGAAATCGGTCGAGGCGACGGCGCGGCCCACGACGCCGTCAAGATGCGGGCCGGTGCCGTTGCTGCCGTCAAGCTTGTGGCAGGCCTTGCAGCGGCCGAACACCTTTTCGCCAGCGGCCGGATCGGCGGATGCGAGCAGCGCGTTGATGTCCACCGCCTCGGCCGGGGCCTCGCCCTCGGCGGGGGCCGCTTCCTCGACCGCGATGGAATAGGCTTGCGGATGCTCCTCGCCCTCGGCCGCGTGTTCGGCCGGACCGACGTGATAGAGGCCCGACGCCCCCCACGACACCAGCAGCAAAAACAGCAGCGAGCCGATCAGTGCGCCTGCCGCTTTCGTAATGGTCATCGTGTTGAACATGCCCGCTATCCCTTGTCCGGTGAGCCGTGGAATCCGCGGGTATCTACCCGCTTTCGCTTTGTCGGTTCAAGGTATAGTTCTTCGCCGCTCCCGACAAACTCCGCGCCATGCGGGGTGCGCGACACCATGCCGCCCCCTGAAGGATCACCCGCCCGATGCCCGCCGCAGACGACCGCCCCGCTTCCCGCCCGTTCGCCGGCCAGAACGCCGACCTCACCCCTGCCCGGCATGACGCCCCGAACGACGCCACCCGCACCAACCGGATCGCGTTCCAGGGCGAGCCCGGCGCCTACAGCCACGAGGCGTGCCGCGCCGCCCGCCCGGGCATGGAGGCGCTGCCCTGCCGCACCTTCGAGGACGCGATCGACGCCGTCCGCTCGCACCGCGCCGACCTTGCCATGCTGCCGGTCGAGAACTCGACCTACGGGCGCGTCGCCGACATCCACCACCTGCTGCCGGAATCGGGCCTGCACATCGTGGACGAGTGTTTTGTGAGGGTTCAGATCAGCCTGTTGGGCGTGCCCGGCGCGAAACTGGCCGACGTGCGCGAGGCGATGAGCCACACGATGCTGCTGGGGCAATGCCGCGACTTCCTGCGCCGCCACGACATTCGCGCCGTGGTCGGCCCCGATACCGCCGGCAGCGCGCTGTTGGTGGCCGAGGCGGGCGACCCGGGCCGCGCCGCGCTGGCCAGCAGCCTCGCGGGCGAGATCTACGGGCTGGACAACCTGGCCTCAGGGATCGAGGACCGCCAGAACAACACCACCCGCTTCCTCATCATGTCGCGCCACGCCGATTACGCGCGCCGCCCGAACCGTGCGGGGTCCGGGGCGATGATGACCAGCTTCGTCTTTCGCGTCCGCAACATTCCCGCCGCGCTTTACAAGGCGATGGGCGGGTTCGCGACCAACGGCATCAACATGACCAAACTGGAAAGCTACATGGTGGACGGGGTGTTCACCGCGACCCAGTTCCACGCCGACGTCGAGGGCCACCCCGACGACCCGGCGCTGGCCCGCGCGCTGGAGGAGTTGGGCTACTTCACCTCGTCGCTGAAGATCCTGGGCGTCTATTCGGCCGATCCGCTGCGCGCCACGCAGGGCTGACGCGGTGGCTGGCCGCAGGGCGCGGGACGCCCGGCCGGCGTCCGTTCAGCGCGCCTGCCGCGGCCGGTGCGCGGTGGAAATGCCCGCAACGTAGTCGGCGATCCGCGACGCGAACTGCCGGTCCAGCTGCGATTTTCCCAGCTTCGCCGTCTGCAGAAGCAGCCGCGCGCGCATGTTGCGCGGACGCGCATCCACCTCGAAGATCAGGCGCGACTTGGCGCGGGTCAGCGCGATCACCGTCATCTCGATGGTCAGATCGAACATGTCGCTGACCCCTTCCATCACGATGTTCTCGGGCCGGTCGAAGCGCACCACCGACAGCCGCACGTCGCGGCGCTTGCCGCGCAGGTCGAACCCGATCTGCCACGCCATCCCCGCCCCCGGCTCGCGCGAGGGGTCCAGCCTGCGGACCTGCGCGCCGCGGTTCACCAGCATCCGCTCTGCCAAGGGAAAGTCGCTGATGGCCGCGAACAGGTCCTCGGCCGGCAATTCGCAATCCTGGCGGGTGGCAAACTTCATCGGCCAGAACCCCTGCAATCTTGTCCGCGTCGTTTTCAGCCCTTAGCGGCCTTTGCGCCGGTAATTCAACCTGCGATTGCCGAACGAGGTTGCCGCGCCGCATCAAACTGCCCCGGCCGGCGCGTGGGTTCCAGCCCCAGAATGAGACAGCGCAAGGAAACATCACGACAAATCGACGCTCGCCCAGCGGCTTCGCAGGTTTTCATCGGCGCCAGCCGCGATTTGAAGCCCGCCGCATGCGCTTTATGGCTGCGCGCGACCACATTGACGAAGCGGCGCTTTTGGGATAGCAGCCCCTTTGCCCGCATCCGGCGGGCGGCCGAGGGGCGCGTGGAGAACGAAGCGTCCCGAAGAAACGCGGACTGGGCAGCGCCCGGGCTGCGTCCACGGACGAAGCTTCTCCCCATGACGAAAGCCCCCGCATGACCCAGTTTACCGACCTCAAGCTTGACCCCAAGGTCCTCAAGGCCATCGAAGAGGCGGGCTACACCACGCCCACCCCGATCCAGGCCGGCGCGATCCCGCCTGCCCTTGAAGGCCGCGACGTTCTCGGCATCGCCCAGACCGGCACCGGCAAGACCGCCAGCTTCACCCTGCCGATGATCACGCTGCTTGGCCGCGGGCGCGCCCGCGCGCGGATGCCGCGCAGCCTCGTGCTGTGCCCGACGCGCGAACTGGCGGCCCAGGTGGCCGAGAACTTCGACACCTACGCCAAGCACACCCGCCTGACCAAGGCGCTGCTGATCGGGGGCGTGTCGATGCGCGACCAGGAACAGCTGATCGACCGCGGCGTCGATGTGCTGATCGCGACGCCCGGCCGCCTGCTGGACCATTTCGAACGCGGCAACCTGCTGCTGCAAGGCGTCCAGATCATGGTCGTGGACGAAGCCGACCGCATGCTCGACATGGGGTTCATCCCCGATATCGAGCGGATCTTCCAGCTGACGCCGTTCTCGCGCCAGACGCTGTTCTTCTCGGCCACCATGGCACCCGAGATCGAGCGGATCACCAACACCTTCCTGCACACGCCCGTCCGGATCGAGGTGGCGCGCCAGGCCACCACGTCGGAAACGATCACCCAGAAGCTGGTCGAGCTTGCGCCCACCCGCAAGGACCAGACCGCCAAGCAGAAGCGGGAACTGCTGCGCGCGCTGATCGACGCCGAGGGCGACAGCCTCAAGAACGCGATCATCTTCTGCAACCGCAAGACCGAGGTGGACATCGTCGCCAAGTCGCTGAAGGCGCATGGCTACGACGCCGCGCCGATCCACGGCGATCTCGAGCAGCGGCAGCGGATGGCGACGCTTGACGGTTTCCGCGACGGGACGCTGCGCTTCCTGATCGCGTCGGACGTGGCCGCGCGGGGCCTTGATATTCCGGCGGTCAGCCACGTCTTCAACTTCGACCTGCCGAGCCATGCCGAGGATTACGTCCACCGCATCGGCCGCACGGGGCGCGCCGGTCGGCTTGGCACCGCGATCTCGATAGGGACGCCGTCCGACGACAAGTACCTGTCCGCGATCGAGGCGCTGGTGAAGCAGTCCCTGCCCCGGGCCGAGCTGCCGGAAGGCTTTTCGCTGTCGGACGACGCGCAGCGCGCCCCGCGCGAGATGCGCGACGCGGGGCGTGAAGGCAGCCGCGAAGGCGGGCGCGGCGGGTCGTCGCGCAGCCGCACACGATCGCGCCGCGGCGAGCCGCGCCGGGACGAAGCCGGCCGCGAGACCGGGCACGAGGAGCGCCGTGCCGTGAACGCCTCGGGCGACGAGAACGGGCTGCCCCCCGCCATCGAGACGGTGACCGAGGGCGGCCGCGTCGACCTGCCCGAAAGCCGCGCACCGCGTGGCGAGCGCCGCCGGGATGATCGTCGGGAAGATCGTGGCGGCGAACGGCGCGAAGATCGGCGTGAGGATCGTGGCGGCGAGCGTCGTGACGACCAGCGCGGCGGGCGATCCGAGAACCGCGGCGACGGGCGCCATGACGGCAACAACGGCAATGGGCGCGGCGATGGACGCAACGACGGGCGCGGCAGCCGCGACGAGCGGCGCGACCGCTACCGCGACCGCGATCGTGGGCCGTCGGTGCTGGGCATGGGCGAGCACGTCCCCGACTTCATGCTGACGAGCTTCCGCAGCTTCGTGACCGCGCCCGGCGACGAGCAACCGGCCGAACCCGCGAACCAGCCCAAGGTGGAGGCGGCGGTCGGGCCGACGGCCATCCCGACGCCTGCGGAGCCGCCAGTGCAGGCGCAGCCACAGGAACCCGCGCCCGACGATGCGAAGGCGACCGGTCCGGCGGACGCCGAGGCACCGGCCGAGCGCAAGAAACCCGCCCGCCGCGCGCGCAGCCGCAAGGCGGATGCGTCCGCCGAGGTCGCGGCCGAGGCAGCGGCCGTGACGGATGACGCCGCGCAGGCGAACGCCCCGCCCGCCGCCGACGCGGCCGAGACGCCCGCACCCAAGCGCCGCACCCGGTCGCGCAAGACCGCCGAGCCTGCGGCCGAGGGCCCCGCCGAGGCTGACACGGACACGCCCGCCAAGCCGAAGCGCGCCCCCCGCACCCGCAAGAAGAAGGATGCGGACACGGACGTTCCGGCAGGCGACGCAGCCGATGCAGCCGCCCTCTCGGACCGCGGGGCGTCCGCGCCGGTCCCGGCCGACGATCCCGCGCAAGGCTGACGAGCGGTCCCTTGACCCCCCGCCTGTCGCGATCCCGCACCGGCGCCGTTGCGGTTGATGCCAACCGCCCCGCGTGGCTGGCGCGGCCTGGACGGCGCGGCTGGGCGCTCGACATCGTCGCGGGGTGCGCCGCCGCGCTTGGGCAGGCGCCGTGGGGGTTGTGGCCGGTCGCCATCGTCGCGCTGGCGGTCGTCGTCTGGCGGACCGGCCGCGCGCCGACCGCGCGCCGCGCCTCTCGCAGCGCGCTTTTCGCGGGCACCGGCTACTTCGCCCTCGCCATGTTCTGGATCGTCGATCCGTTCCTTGTCGAGCCCGAGATCTACGGCTGGATGGCGCCGTTCGCGCTTGTTCTCATGGCGCTTGGCGGGGCGCTGTTCTGGGCCGTGCCGTCGTGGGCCGCGTGGCGGCTGGCGGGCGCGGGCCGCGACCGCGCGCTTGCCGTGGCCGCCGCGCTGGCCCTGTCGGACTGGGTTCGCGGCTGGCTTTTCACCGGCCTGCCCTGGGCGCTGACCGGACATATCTGGATCGCCACCCCCGCCGGCCAGGCCGCCGCCTGGGTCGGGGCGGTCGGACTGTCCGCGCTGACGATGGCCGCCGCCGCCCTGCCCGCCTGGGCCGCGCGCGACGGCCGCATCTCGACCGCGATCGCGCGCGGGCTGCCGCTGTCGGCCGCACTGATCGGCGCGGCGTGGTTCGCGGGCCTGGCCCGGCTGGACGCGCCGCCCCCGCCCGACGCGGGCCCGGTGATCCGCCTCGTCCAGCCGAACGCCGACCAGACCCGCAAGTGGGACCCGGAATGGGCGCCCGTCTTTTATGACCGCCTGCTCACCCTGTCGGCGGCCCCCGCCACCCGGCCCGCGGACGCGGTCGTCTGGCCCGAAACGGCGGCCCCGTTCCTGCTGGGCGAAGCCGGCCCCCTGCTGCCCGAGATCGTCGGCGCGGCGCGCGCGCCCGTCCTCGCCGGCATCCAGCGCGGCGAAGGCGGCCGGTGGTTCAACAGCCTGGTGGAGTTCACGCCCGACGCCCGCGTGGGGCAGGTCTACGACAAGTTCCACCTGGTCCCGTTCGGCGAATACGTCCCGTGGGGCGAGACGCTGTCGCGCTTCGGGATCGGTGCCTTTGCGGCCCAGCAAGGCTTCGGCTATGTGCCGGGACCGGGGGCGCGGGTCATGACGCTGGCGGGCCTGCCGCCGGTCATGCCGCTGATCTGCTACGAGGCGGTGTTCTCGCGCCACCTGCGGCAGGCGGATGCGCGGCCCGCGTGGCTTTTGCAGGTGACGAACGACGCCTGGTTCGGCAGCTGGTCGGGGCCTTACCAGCACCTCGCGCAGGCGCGGCTGCGCGCGATCGAAAGCGGCCTGCCGCTGCTTCGCGCGGCCAACACCGGCGTTTCCGCCGCCATCGACGCGCGGGGCGCGGTGCGCCAGCAGCTTGCGCTGAACGAGGCGGGGTTCCTTGACGTGGCGCTGCCCGGCGCGCTGCCGCCGACGTTGTGGTGGCGGTTCGGCGACTGGCCCGCGGTCGCGGCCATCGTCGCGGCGCTCGGCCTCATCGGCCTGCGCCGCCGCCGCGCCGCTGTTGACCCCGGATCGCGCCTGCCCTAAGCGGGCCTTCTGCCCCCACAACGGCTTCCTGGCGTGGCGGGTCGAACCAATGGAGCAATCATGTCCCGCGATAATTACGTCTTCACCTCGGAATCCGTGTCCGAGGGGCATCCCGACAAGCTGTGCGACCAGATTTCGGACGCCATCCTCGACACCCTGCTGACCGAGGAAGCGGGTGCCCGCGTCGCCTGCGAAACCTTCGCCACGACCGGCATGGTCGTGATCGGCGGCGAGATCGGGCTGACCGACAAGTCGCGGCTGGCCAATTACATGGGCAGCATCGGCGAGATCGCCCGCGGCGTCATCAAGGACATCGGCTACGAGCAGGAAAAGTTTCACTGGAACACCTGCCACGTCCTGAACTTCCTGCACGAGCAATCCGCCCACATCGCGCAGGGCGTCGATCGCGACGGCGCCGGCGACCAGGGGATCATGTTCGGCTACGCGGTCGATGAAACCGACGAGCTGATGCCCGCCCCGATCCAGTACGCCCACGCGATCCTGCGCCGCCTGGCCGATGCGCGGAAGTCGGGGGCCGAGCCGACGCTGGGCCCCGACGCCAAGTCGCAGCTGTCGGTCCGCTACGAGGACGGCAAGCCCGTCGAGGTCACGCAGATCGTCGTCAGCCACCAGCACAAGGACGAGGCGCAGTCCTCCGACGACATCCGCGCCATCGTCGAACCCTATGTCCGCGAGGTGCTGCCGCAGGGCTGGCTGACGGACAAGACCGTCTGGCACGTCAACCCGACCGGCAAGTTCGTGATCGGCGGCCCCGACGGCGACGCGGGCCTGACCGGGCGCAAGATCATCGTGGACACCTATGGCGGCTCGGCCCCGCATGGCGGCGGCGCGTTTTCCGGCAAGGACCCGACCAAGGTGGACCGCTCGGCCGCCTATGTCGCGCGGTACCTCGCCAAGAACGTGGTGGCCGCCGGCCTTGCGCGGCGCTGCGTGATCCAGCTGAGCTACGCGATCGGCGTGGCCGAGCCGCTGTCGATCTATGCCGACACCTTCGGCACCGGCGTCGTCCCCGAGGCCGAGATCGAGCGCGCGCTGGCCGAGGTCATGGACCTGAGACCGCTCGGCATCCGCCAGCATCTGGACCTGTGCCGCCCGATCTATCGCCGCACCGCAGCCTACGGCCATTTCGGCCGCGCTCCGGAAGCGGATGGCGGCTTCAGCTGGGAACGCGTCGATCTTGTGGACAAGCTGAAGGCGGCGGTCTGATCCGACGCCCCCCGAAAACCGGAACGCCGCGCCCGAAAGGCGCGGCGTTTTCAATTCATTCGTCGCGGAAGCTGCGGCTGTCCTTGATCTGGTCCCAGGCCCAGACGACCTGCTGCAACCGCTCCTCGTCCGAGCGGTCGCCGCCGTTCATGTCGGGGTGAAGATCCTTCACCAGCGACTTGTATTGCTTGCGGATTTCGATCTTGGTCCAGGTATCCCGCGCCTCAAGGATCTCCAGCGCGCGGCGTTCCGTCGGCGGCAGCTTGCGGGCCATGCGGGCGCGCGCTTCGGGCGCGGTGCCGTTCGCGCCCAGGATTTCCAGCGGGTCGCTGACGCCGTGGCGCGCCCACGCCTGTTCCTGCGCCTTGCCGAACGGTTTGGTCGGGCGTTCCCAAACCGTCGCGTTGTCCAGGAACTGCTGGAACTCCGCCTCGGACTGGCCCTGGAAGTAGTTCCAGTTGAGGTTGTATTCGCGCACGTGGTCCTTGCAGAACCAGTAGTAGTCATCCAGCGCGCGCGGGCTTTTCGGCGCGCGGTACTGGCCCGGTTCGGAACAGCCTTCCTTGTCGCACCTGCGGGTCGAGGTTTCGAACGCGCCGGACATGCCCCGGCGGCCCTTGGTGCGCCGCTTCTTGTCCGAAGCGGCGGAGATGTCGAAACCGAACGGGTCGTTGTTGGTCATGTAGAGGCCTGCTATCCGACTCGGGACCGGGAGTGTAAGGCATTTGCGCGGTTTTGTAAGGGGAGCGACCGGATTGTCCCACGACATCGGCGACGAGATGACGACACGTCTGGCCACGCTGGGTCCGACCCGGCTCGAGGTCTTGGACGAAAGCGAACAGCATCGCGGCCACGGCGGCTGGCGCGAGGGCGGCCAGACGCATTTCCGGGTCCGCATGGCCTCGCCCCGGTTCGAGGGGATGGGCCGCGTCGCGCAGCACCGTCTTGTCCACCAGACGCTGGGCGATATCGTGCCCCGGATCCACGCGCTGGCGCTGGAACTTTCGGCCAAGTGACCGATGTGCCCGGCCGTTAGCGCCCCCAGTCTTGTCGCCCCGGCGACCCGGCCCTAGAAGCCGGGGCAATCGCACTCAGCCGAGGATCCCAGACATGGCGCCGACCAACGACTTCAACGACCGCATGCTTTCCCTCGGCCTTGCCCGCGTCAGCGAGGCCGCGGCCCACGCGTCGGCCAAGCTGATCGGCCGCGGCGACGAAAAGGCCGCCGACCAGGCCGCCGTCAACGCGATGCGCGACCAGCTGAACATGCTCGACATCAAGGGCACCGTCGTGATCGGCGAGGGTGAGCGGGACGAGGCGCCGATGCTGTTCATCGGCGAGGAAGTGGGCAGCGGCAACGGCCCCGAGGTGGACATCGCGCTGGACCCGCTGGAAGGCACGACGCTGACCGCCAAGGACATGCCGAACGCCCTGACCGTCATCGCGATGGCCCCGCGGGGTACGCTGCTGCACGCGCCCGACGTCTACATGGACAAGCTGGCCGTCGGTCCGGGCTACCCCAAGGACGTGGTCAGCCTTGAGATGTCGCCCGCCGAACGCGTGCGCGCGCTGGCCAAGGCCGGCGGCGTCACGCCCGAGGACATCACCGTCTGCATCCTGGAACGCCCCCGCCACGAGGAGATGATCGCCGAGGTCCGTTCCACCGGCGCGGCGATCCGCCTGATCACCGACGGCGACGTGGCGGGCGTCATCCACGTGGCCGAGGCCGAGATCACCGGCATCGACATGTACATGGGCTCGGGCGGCGCACCCGAAGGCGTGCTGGCCGCCGCCGCGCTGAAATGCATGGGCGGGCAGATGTGGGGCCGGCTGATGTTCCGCAACGACGACGAACGCGGCCGTGCCGCCAAGGCCGGCATCACCGACCTGAACCGCATCTACACCCGCGACGAGATGGTGACCGCCGACGTGATCTTCTCGGCCACCGGCGTCACCAACGGCTCGATCGTGAAGGGCCTGCGCCGCGAGCCGGGCTTCATCGAGACCGAAACGATCCTGATGCGCTCGAAGACCGGCTCGGTCCGCCGGATGTTCTACCGCAACCCGGTCAAGCGGGCCTGACCCTTCCGCCCGGCCGTCCCTCGCGGCGGCCGGGCGCCTCTCGCCCCCAGGCCGGGCGACCGTGGACTTGCAAGCGCCGCGCCGCTGCCGCAAGAAACCCCATGTCCTTCGATGATCCCTCGCCGCGGCCGTTCCTCGACGTCGCGCGCTCGCTGGGCGGCCGCCGCTGGATCGGCCCCGCCCCCGACCTCGAACGTCGGGCCGAAGGGCTGGCGCAGCTGTCCGCCCTGCCCCTGCCGATCGCGCGCGTGCTGGCCGAACGCGGCATCGACCACGACGCCGCGCCCGGCCACCTCGAGCCGCGCCTGCGCGACCTGCTGCCCGATCCGCTGCGCCTGCGCGACATGGGGCCCGCGGCCGAGCGCATCGTCGCGGCCGCGCTGGACGGCCAGCGCATCGCGGTCTTTGCCGACTACGACGTGGACGGCGGCGCTTCGGCGGCGCTGCTGATCGGCTGGCTGCGGTCGCTGGGGCGCGACGCGACCCTGTACGTTCCCGACCGCATCGACGAGGGATACGGCCCGAACGCGCCGGCCGTCGCGACCCTTGCCGCCGCGCACGACCTCATCGTCTGCGTCGATTGCGGCACGCTCAGCCACGAGGCGCTGGCGGCGGCGCAAGGCCGCGCCGACGTGATCGTGCTGGATCACCACCAAGGGGGAGAGACGCTGCCCCCGGCGCTCGCCGTCGTGAACCCCAACCGGGCAGACGAGGACGGCGCCTTTGGCTACCTGTGCGCCGCGGGCGTCGTGTTCCTGACGCTCGTGCAGTGCAACCGCGTCCTGCGCGCCGCAGGGCGGCCCGAGCCGAACCTGCTGTCGCATCTGGACCTCGTGGCGCTGGCGACGGTGGCGGACGTCGCCCCGCTTGTCGGCGTCAACCGCGCCTTCGTGCGGCAGGGTCTTGCGATCATGGCGCGGCGGCAGCGGCCGGGGCTGGTGGCGCTGTCGGACGTGGCCCGGCTCGACACGCTGCCGACGGCGTTCCATCTGGGCTTTCTTCTCGGCCCCCGCATAAATGCGGGTGGGCGCGTGGGGCAGGCCGACCTGGGCGCGCGCTGCCTGTCCTGCGACGATCCGCATCAGGCCGCGCTGATGGCCGCCCGGCTCGACGATTTCAACCGCGACCGCCGCGCGATCGAGGCGGGGCTACGCGACGAGGCGCTGGCGCAGGTCGAGGCGCGGGGCGATCCCTCGCTCGCCTGGGCCGCGGGCGAAGGCTGGCACCCGGGCGTCGTCGGCATCGTCGCCGCGCGGGTGAAAGAGGCGACCCGCCGCCCCTCGGTCGTGATCGGGGTGCAGGACGGCGTCGGCAAGGGTTCGGCCCGCTCGGTTCCCGGCGTGGACATCGGCCGCGCGATGCAGCGCCTGATGGCCGAGGGGCTGATCGAAAAGGGCGGCGGCCACGCGATGGCCGCGGGCCTGACCGTCGCCGCGGACGCCATCCCCGCCGCGATGGCGCGGCTGTCAGAGCTGGTGACGCGGCAGGCGGGCGAGGCCGAGGCGACGGACGCCCTGCGGATCTCGGGCCTGCTCGATCCCGCCGGTGCCACTGTCGAGCTGATGGAGATGCTGGACCGTGCTGGCCCCTTCGGCGCGGCCGCCCCTGCCCCGCGATTCGCGTTCGCGGACCAGTTGGTGGACAGCGTCTCGACCATGGGCGACGGCCACCTGCGCCTGCGCTTCCGCAGCCCCGGCGCGGCGCCCGTGGACGCGGTCGCGTGGGGCGCCATGGCCGGCCCGCTCGGCCCCGCGCTGATGGGCGCGCAGGGCCGCCGCTTCCACCTTGCCGGCAAGCTGGAACTGTCGGTCTGGGGCGGCCGACAGCGCCTGCGCCTGCGCTTGGACGACGCGGCAGAGGCGTGACGCAAAAACCTTTCGCGGCGGGTGCGTTTTTCTGCTTGCGCCCCCCGCGGCCCTGACCTAAACACCGCTCCACGTCGCGGGGCAGCGCCGCGCGGACGACTTGGATGGCCCGTTCGTCTATCGGTTAGGACGTCAGGTTTTCAACCTGAAAAGAGGGGTTCGACTCCCCTACGGGCTGCCATCATTTTCATTTAAATCATTGATTTTGTGCGATAATCTGACAGTTTTTTTGGCTAATATCGGGGAAAAGTTAGCCAGTTAGCCAAAGTTTAGCCACGCACCCCCCTCTGGATACGTCATCTGATCCTCTCCATTGCACGGTCCGCCAGACCTGCCCCGCGCACCTATCTGCGGATAGTGCTTGATCTCGGCGAAGGTCTCCTGACCCGTCACAGCCATGATCTCGTGCGGTGACGCACCTGCTTCCGCAAGGCGCCGTGCACACGCCTTTTCTCAAGCCGAGCGAAGCGCATTGCGGCAAGCCCGCCGCATCACACCAATCTCGCACGAAGCTACCGAGACCGGCCGCGTCCTCTGCTCGCCCGCTCTCGCCATGAAAAACGCCGCGGCGCCTCGCGGCACCACGGCGCTCGGCAATGCGCGGCCGGACCGCTTACCGGCTGCCGTTCCAGTGGTCGATTCCGGCTTGCGCCACGTCCTGATCCTGCGCCGGCGTGCCCGACGACACGCCGATGCCGCCGACGACCTCGCCCTGCCAGGCGACCGGCAGTCCGCCGCCAACCACCATCAGCCGACCGCCGATGGCCGAGTTGATGCCGTAGGCCGGCGCGCCCGGCTGGCTGGAGGTGCCGTAGTTGTGCGTCGCCTTCTTCGCGGCGGCGGCGGTAAAGGCCTTGTCGATCGCGATGGTGGTCGAGGTGACCTTGCCGCCCTCCATCCGCTCGAACGCGATCAGCTGGCCGCTTTCGTCGGTGACGGCGATGCACATCGGCACGCCGATTTCGCCCGCGCGGGCGGTGGCGCCTGCGATCAGCAGGCGGGCGTCGTCAAGGTCAAGTCGTTGCAGGGTCTTCATTCCATTCTCCTCAGGACGCTTTCGCTACGCGGCGCCAGTGGTGCAGCAGCGGTTCGGTATAGCCGGACGGCTCGGTGCCGCCCTTGACGATCAGCTCGCGCGCGGCATTGAAGGCGGGGCCGTCGTAGCCCGGCGCGAGCGGACGGTACAGCGGATCGGCGGCGTTCTGGCGGTCCACCTCAAGCGCCATGCGGCGCAGGCTTTCGTCCAGCTGCGCCTCGGTGATGATCCCGTGCAGAAGCCAGTTGGCAAGGAACTGGGCCGAGATCCGCAGCGTCGCCCGGTCCTCCATCAGCGCCACGTCGTCGATGTCGGGCACCTTGGAACAGCCGACGCCCTGGTCAACCCAGCGCACGACGTAGCCGAGGATCGACTGCGTGTTCAGGTCGATCTCGCGCGCGACCTGCGCTTCGGACAGGTTGCGCTTGCCCATCAGCGGCGGGGTCATCAGCGCGTCGAAGCTCGCGCGCTCGCGGCTGGCCAGCTCCGCCTGGCGCGCGGCCACGTCCACCTGATGGTAGTGGACGGCGTGCAGCGTGGCGGCGGTCGGCGACGGCACCCACGCGGTGGTGGCGCCCGCCTTCGGGTGGCCCGCCTTGGCGGCCAGCATGTCGGCCATGTCGTCGGGCTTGGCCCACATGCCCTTGCCGATTTGGCCTTTGCCGTTCAGCCCGGTCGCAAGTCCTGCGTCCACGTTCCCGTTCTCATAGGCCGACAGCCAGGACGCGTCCTTGATCTCGCCCTTGGGCAGCACGGGACCGGCCTGCATGACGGTGTGGATCTCGTCCCCGGTGCGGTCGAGGAAGCCGGTGTTGATGAACGCGATCCGCCCTTTGAGCGCGCGGATGCATTCGCGCAGGTTGGCCGAGGTGCGACGCTCCTCATCCATCAGGCCCAGCTTCACGGTGCCGTTCGCCAGTCCCAGCATCTCCTCGACGCGGGCATAGGTGCGGTCGGCGAAGGCCGCTTCCTCGGGGCCGTGCATCTTGGGCTTCACGACGTAGATCGACCCGGTGCGGGAGTTGCGCGGCCCGTCCGTGCGGGCGAGGTCGTGCATCCCCGCCGCCACGGTGACGACGGCGTCCATCATCCCCTCGGGCGTCTCGGCCCCGTCCAGCAGCACCGCGTCGGTGGTCATCAGGTGGCCCACGTTCCGCGCCAGCAGCGCGGACCGTCCCGGCAGCGTCAGGGTGGACCCGTCGGGCGCGGTGAAGTCGCGGTCGGGGTTCAGGCGGCGGGTCAGGCTGCGGCCGCCCTTCTCGAACGTCTCGGACAGATCGCCCTGCATCAGGCCCAGCCAGTTGGCGTAGGCCGCAACCTTGTCGTCGGCATCGACGGCAGCGATCGAGTCCTCAAGGTCCTGGATTGCGGTCAGTGCCGATTCCAGCACCACGTCGCGCAGGCCCGATGCGCTGGCCGCGCCGACCGGGTGCGAGGGGTCGAACACCAGTTCGACATGCAGGCCGTTGTGGCGCAGCAGGATCGAGCGCGCGCCCGCAGCCTTGTCGCCAGAGTAGCCGACAAAGGCGGCGGGGTCCGCCAGCCCCACATCGCGTCCGTCGATGGTGGCGATGGCGCGGCCGTCCTCGACCCGCCACGCGGTCACGTCGGCGTGGCGTCCGCCGTCCAGCGGCAGCGCGTCGTCAAGGAAGCGCGCGGCCCATGCCACAGCCTCGGCACCCCGCTTCTCGTCATAGCCCTTGCCCTCGGGCGCGCCCGGCAGCGCGTCGGTGCCGTAAAGCGCGTCGTAGAGCGACCCCCAGCGCGCATTCGCGGCGTTCAGCGCAAAGCGCGCGTTCATCACCGGCACCACGAGCTGCGGGCCCGCGACCTGCGACATCTCGGGATCGGTCGGCCCCGTCTCGACCTTGAACGCGGGCCCTTCCGGGACGATGTAGCCGATCTCGCGCAGGAAATCCTGCCAGGCGGCGTTGTCCCAGTCCTTCTCGCGCCGGTTCGCCAGCCAGTCGTCAATCTTGCCCTGCATCTCGTCGCGTACCTGCAGCAGGCGGCGGTTTTCCGGGGCGAGGTCGCGCAGCAGCGCGGCGTAGCCCGACCAGAACGCATCCGGCGTGACCGGCAGGCCGGGCAGCAGGCGGTCCTCGACAAAGGCGGCGAGGACGGGGGCGACCTGAAGGCCGGCGCGATCGACGTGGGTGGTCATCTGAAAACTCCATTTCCGCTGCGGAATTGGCGCGCACGCTGCGCCTTGCGGGCCGATCATGCCAGCGCGGGGTGGAAGTTTTCCACGATGTGGAACATGCTGCGAGGGTGGAAAAGCTCGGCACCGTCCAGTCCGTCGATCGCGCGCTGTCATTGCTCGAGGCGCTGGCGGCGCACGCGGACGGCGTGCGGCTGACGGCGCTTGCGCGCGAGGCGGGGCTGGCGCCGTCCACCACGCACCGGCTGCTCGCCACGCTGGAACGACGCGGCTTCGCGCAGTTCGACCCCGCCGCGACCCGCTGGCACATCGGCCGCAAGGCGTTCGCCGTGGGGGTCGCCTTCACCCGCTGGCAAAGCTTCATCGCCGCCGCGATGCCGTTCCTGCGCCGCCTGCGCGACCTGAGCCGCGAGACCGCGAACCTCGGCGTTCTCGAGGACGGCGAGGTCATCACCGTTGCGCAGGTCGAAAGCCGCGAGATCATCCGCGCGATCGCACCGCCCGGCGGCCGGGCGCCAGTCATGAACTCCGGCATGGGCAAGGCGATCGTCTCGACCTGGCCGGACCACGCCATCGACGCGCTGGTAGCGCGCCACGGGCTGCGCCCCGCGACCCGGCACAGCCTGACGACGATGGACGCGGTGCGGACCGAAATCGCGCTGACCCGCGGGCGGGGCTATGCCGTGGACGACGAGGAGTTCACGCCGGGCATGCGCTGCGTGGCGGCGGTGGTGTGGTCGCCCACAGGCGACCCGGTCGGCGCGATCTCGATCTCGGCGCTGGCGGCACGGCTGCCAGTCGAGGGGCTGGCGGCGATGGGGGCAAGCGTGCGGGGGCTTGCCGACGACCTGACGGGGGTGATGGGGGGCGTGAAGCCGGGCTGAGGGGGACGGGCACGGTGCGCCATTTCCACGCCTGCGGCACGCAGATACGACGATGGCTGCCACGCCGGCGCCAACGCGGGACCGCGAGAAGCGCGATACCTACAATCGCAAACTCGGAACCCATTCATGACCACCCAGAGCCTCATCCTGACCCATGCACGCACGGGCGCATTATTGCGGCGCATGCTCGACTTGGTCCGCGCCCGCCGCCACGCCGCCGCGATCCGCCGGATCGAGCGCGCGGCGCGCCGCGATCTCTCGTCGCTGCCGGACGAGACCCTGCGCGACATCGGCCTGACCCGCGCCACCATCGACGAGGCGGCGCGCGGGTGCGCCCTTGCGATCGTCAACGAGACGCGGCGGGTGGCCAAGCTTTCCGGCTGACGCGAACGCCGCGTGTGTTCACCGGATCGCCGCAAGGCCCGCAAGGCTGGGCGGCCGCGGCCCGCCCGTCGCCCAGTCCAGCAACTCGACCGTGTGGACGACCGGGACATCGGTGCCCGACCCGATCTGCATCATGCAGCCGATGTTGCCGGCGGCGATGACCTGCGGGCGGGTCGCCGTGATCGCCTCGACCTTGCGGGCCTTGAGATCGGCCGAGATCGCCGGTTGCAGCAGGTTGTAGGTTCCGGCCGATCCGCAGCAGATATGAGCGTCGCGCGGCTCGACCACGGTGAACCCGGCCGCCTTCAGCAGTTCCTTGGGCGCGCCCCGCACCTGCTGGCCGTGCTGAAGCGAGCAGGCGGAGTGATAGGCCACCCGCAGCGGCTCGGCGCGGGTCGGGTCGGACAGGCCACCGTCGGCCATGATGTCCGCCATCACCTCGGTCACGTCCCGCGCGCTCGCCGCGACCCGCGCGGCGTCGTCCGCCAGCGGCCCGTCCGCGAAGATGTGGCCGTAATCCTTGACAGTCGTGCCGCAGCCCGAGGTGTTGATGACCAGCGCGTCCAGCCCCTCGCCGTCCATCTCGGCCGCCAGCGCGCGGATGTTGGCGGCGGCCATGGCGTGGCTTTCGGACGCGCGGCCCATGTGGTGGGTCAGCGCGCCGCAGCAGCCGACGCCCCTGGGGATCACGACCTCGCAGCCGTGGCGGCGCAGCAGGCGGATCGTCGCGTCGTTGATGTCGGTGTTGAGCGCCCTTTGCGCGCAACCTGTCAGCAGCGCCACCCTGCGGCGGTGCCGCCCGTCCGCCGCGAACACCTGCGGGCGGTCGTTGGGGCTGCGCGCGGGTAATCGCGGCGGCGCCATGTCCAGCATCGCCCGCAGCCGCGCGTCGGGAACCATCCGCCGGAACGGCCGGGCGATCCGCGCCGCCCCCAGCGCCAGCCGGAACCGGCCCGGATAGGGCAGCACCCGCGCCAGCAGCCAGCGCAGCGCGCGGTCGTCCCAACGGCGGCGGTAATTGTCGTTGATGTATTCGCGGGCGTGATCGACCAGGTGCATGTAGTTCACGCCAGACGGGCAGGTCGTCATGCAGCTGAGACAGCTGAGGCAGCGGTCGATGTGCAGCACCGTCCGCGCATCGGGGACGCGGCTGTTTTCCAGCATGTCCTTGATGAGGTAAATGCGCCCGCGCGGACTGTCGAGCTCGTCGCCCAGCACCTTGTAGGTCGGGCAGGTCGCGGTGCAGAAGCCGCAATGGACGCAGGACCGCAGGATCTCGTTCGAGCGGCGGGTGAGCGGGTCGGCAAGCTGCGCGTCGGTGAAGGTCGTTTGCATGTCAGCCCGCCATCAGGCCGGGATTGAGGATCCCGGCAGGGTCAAAGGTGCGCCGCATGGCGGCGGAAAGCGCGGCGACGCCGGCGGGCTGCGGCTGGAAGACGGGGCCGTCTGCGGCCGGATCGCCGCGAACCAGCGTCGCGTGGCCGGCGGCGGCCGCCTGCCTGACCGCGCGCCTGACCGCATCCGCGCCGCCCGGCCCGACATGCCAGATCAGCCCCCCGCCCCAGTCGAGCGACGACCGACCGCCCAACGGCGCCAGCGCGTCCAGCACGGCGGGCGCGTCGGTCGGCTTGACCACGATGCGCCACACAGCACCGGCGACGTCCGCGAAATAGCGCACGTCGCGCAGGTCGCGCCACAGCCCCCGCGTGGCGGCATCGTCCAGCACCTCGACCGGGCGGCCCCGGAGCAGCGCGGCAAGCCGGTCGCGGCGATGGGCCACCTGCCCCGCCAGCCCCTCGATCCGCAGCCAGGCGGTGCCGTTCAGGAAAGCGGCGCCCGACACTTCGCAGGGCGTGCCCAGCGCGGCGCAGAAGATCTCGACCGCCTGCCGGGCCGATACGTCGGGGAACGCCAGCGTCAGCCGCGATTCCGCGACCGGCAGCGTCTTCAGCGCCACCTGCGTCAGCACGCCCAGCGTCCCGAACGACCCCGCCAACAACTTGCCAAGGTCCATCCCCGTCACGTTCTTCATGACCCGGCCGCCGTTCTTGATGACGCGCCCCTGCCCGTCCACGAAGCGCACGCCCAGCAGGTGGTCGCGCGCCGCCCCCGCCTGCACCCGCCGCGGGCCGCAGACGTTCGCCGCGACGACGCCGCCGATAGTAGGCGTGCCGGAGCCGCCAAGCAGCACGCGGTGGTCCATCGGCTCGAAGGCGAGCGCCTGCCCCTGGGCCGCGAGCGTCGCCTCGATCTCGTCCAACGGCGTTCCGGTGCGGGCGATCAGGGTCAGCTCGCCCGGTTCGTAGGTGACGATCCCCCGGAGCGCGCGGGTGGTCAACGTGACGCCGTCGCCGGAGAACGGCAGACGCGTGCCGCCGCCGATGACCCGAAGCGCGCGGCGGCCGGCCGCGCTGTCCGCGACGAAGGCGGCGAGTTCCGCCTCGTCGCCCGGCGCGACATCCGATGCCAGGCTCACGTCCATCGCGCGGCGCCCTCGCGGAAGAGGCGGCTTTCGTCCAGCGGGAACACCTTGGCGGGGTTCAGAAGCCAGCCGGGGTCGAAGGCGGTCTTGACCTCCATCTGGATCGCCATGTCGTCGGGCGAATACTGCCGCCTCATCAGGTCGCGCTTCTCGATCCCCACGCCATGCTCGCCGGTCAGGCAGCCGCCCACCTCGACGCAGAGGCGCAGGACCTCGGCCCCGAACGCCTCGGCCCGTTCCAGATCGCCGGGCGTGTTGGCGTCGAACAGGATCAGAGGGTGCATGTTGCCGTCGCCCGCGTGAAAGACGTTCGCGACCTCGAGCCCGTGTTCCTTGGACATCTCGCCGATCCGCCGCAGGGTGAAGGGCAGCTGCGACACCGGCACCGTGCCGTCGAGGCACAGGTAGTCGCCGATCCGCCCCATCGCCCCGAATGCCGACTTGCGCCCCTTCCAGATCGCGAGCGATTCCGCCTCGGTCCGGCTGGGGCGGAACTCGACCGGGTTCAGGTCGGCGGCGATGGCCTGGATGCGGGCGGTCTGGTCGGCGATCTCGGCCTCGGACCCCTCGACCTCGACGATCAGGACGGCGGTGCAGTCGGGATAGCCCGCGTGGACGAACGCCTCGACGGCACGCAGGCAGACGTCGTCCATGTATTCGATGGCGACCGGCAGCACGCCCGAGCGGATGATCCGCGCCACGCATTCGCCCGCGACCTCGGCGCTGTCGAACCCGATCAGCATGGGCCGCGCCCCCTCGGGCCGGGGCAGGATCCGCAGCGTGGCTTCGGTCACTATGCCAAGCTGCCCCTCGGACCCGCAGATCAGGCCGACGAGGTCCAGCCCCGCCGCGCCCGGCTCGGGCCCGCCGAGTTCCACGATCTCGCCCGTCGCCAGCACCAGCGTCACGCCCATCAGGTTGTTGGTGGTGACGCCGTATTTCAGGCAGTGCGCCCCGCCCGAGTTCATGCCGATGTTGCCCGCGATGGTACAGGCCAGCTGCGAGGACGGGTCGGGGGCGTAGAAGAACCCCTCGGGCTCCAACTCGGCGCTGACGGACAGGTTCGTCACGCCCGACTGCACCCGGATGAAGCGGTTGGCGGTGTCGATTTCCAGCACCTCGCGCAGGCGCATCGTGCCGATGATGGCGCTGTCGGCGGTGGGCAGCGCGCCCCCGGCGAGCGAGGTTGCCGCCCCGCGCGGCACGACCTTGACGCCCATGCGGTGGCAGACGCCCATCGCGGCCGCGACCTCGGCGGTCGAGCGCGGCAGCACCACGGCCAGCGGCGGACAGCGATAGGCGGTCAGCGCGTCGCATTCGTAGGCGCGGGTTTCCTCGGGGTCGAAGATCACTGCGTCGGCGGGCAGGACGGCGGCAAGCGCGGCGACGATCTCGTCCTTGCGGGCGATGATGTCCTGGTCTGGCGCGGGCATGGCGATCGTGGACATCGGGGCGTTCCAATCTGCGGTGCGGCAAGCCGATCACCTGTGGTAAAGTTTTTTTACCGAAATCGTCAAGCCCTTGTCTGTGGGGCCTTGCCTAACGCCCGCGCAGCCACGAACGTGGCGGCATGAACGACGCGCTGCCCGGCCCGGACGCGGCCAAGCCCCCCACCGCCGCCGCCGCCGTCACCGCGCGGATCGAGCGGCTGATCCTTGAAGGATCGCTGCGACCCGGCGAGCCGCTGCTGCCCGAGCGCGAGTTGGCCCTGCGGCTGGGGGTGTCGCGCCCGACGGTGCGGCTGGCGCTGAAGGACCTGGAAAGCCGCGGGCTCCTGACCAGCAAGGAAGGTCGCGGCGCGCGGGTGGCGCAGCTTGCCACAGCCTCGATCACCGATCCGCTGATACGGCTGCTGGCTGAACGGGGCGAGGTCGCCGATCATTATCTGGAGTTCCGCGACACGGTGGAAAGCGCGGCCTCGGCGATGGCGGCGATGCGCGCCAACGACGTGGATCTGGACCGCATCCGCGCCTGCGCCGAGCGGATCGAGCGTGCCCACGTCACCGCCGACCCGCAGGAGGAGGCAGAGGCCGACGCCGACCTTCACGCCGCGATCTACGAGGCGAGCCACAACCTGGTGCTGCTGCAGATCATGCAGGCGCTGTCGTCGCTTCTGCGCAGCGACGTGCTGCAGAACCGGGCGCGGATGTTTTCCATCCCCGCAATCCGCGACAAGCTGCGCGACCAGCACCTGACGATCGCGGACGCGATCCTGACCCGCCGCCCGGACGACGCGCGGGCGGCGGCGCACGCGCATCTGGGCTTCCTGCGCGACGCGATCCGCGACCTCGCCGGGGCCGAGGCGCGGCTGGACCTGTCGCGGCGGCGGCTGGACGGCGGCGGGCTGACGACGCCGCGCGATTAGGCAGGCACGGTCGGGGCGGCCCGTGGAGGCAACGCCAAGATGCCGGTCGGGGGTCGGACCTTCCCCATCACGCGCGGCCAGATCAGGCCGCAGGACTCACGCGATTGTCACGCGGTCGTCGCGCCTTGCCGCGCGTGCGCCGGGCGCTGCGCCTGCTGACCGGAACGGCCTGCACCGATCCACCCGCGCCGGCCATTTTCTCGTCCCGTCCGGATTGACGCGCCCGCCTTCGCACGTGTAGCGCCTTGGGCAGGTGGCAACCCTGTCACGCGGCCGTTCGGCTCCGGAATCGCCCCCTTGGGCAGGCCGCGCGCGAACACCCCGATGCGCGTCCGGCCATTTGCCGACGGCGGGCGCGCAGCCAGGGGGGTTGGGCCGCAGGTATCCCGCCGGCGCCCCGCCGGCGCGCGTTCCGCGCGGTCCTGCGTCCGCCCGCATGCCGGCCGCACCGCCCCCTGGGGCACCCGCGCCGCCCGAAACCCCGATGCCGGTCCCGCCGGCACCGCCCGCCGAAAGACTGCAAGCCGGACCCATGCTCGCCCAGACCCTCATCACCCTTCTGGTCGTCCTGCCCTTCGCGGGCGCGCTTGCGGCGATCACCATGCCGGTGTCGGCCCGCAACGGAGAGGTCGTGCTGGGCTGCGGGGTGATGCTCGCGGGGCTGATCGGGCTTGCCGCGCTGTTCGGGCAGGTCCAGGACGGCGGCGTTGTCACCCGCACGATCGAATGGGTGCCGTCGTTGGGGCTGAACCTGGCGCTGCGGCTGGACGGCTTTGCGTGGCTGATGCTGCTGCTGGTGTTCGGGATCGGCTTTCTGGTCGTGATCTACGCCCGCTACTACCTGTCGCCCGCCGACCCGGTGCCGCGATTCTACGGGCTTCTGCTCGCGTTCTCGGGCGCGATGGTGGGGCTGCTCGTGTCGGGCAACATCCTGCTGATGGTCGTGTTCTGGGAACTGACCAGCATCTTTTCCTTCCTGCTGATCGGCTACTGGCACCAGAGCGCGGGCGCGCGCGAAGGGGCGCGGACGGCGCTGATCGTGACCGGGACCGGGGGGATGGCGCTGCTCGCGGCGATGATCCTGCTGGGGCAGGTCGTGGGCAGCTACCAGCTGGACGACGTGCTGCGGGCGGGCGCCGTGGTGCGCGCCCATGCCTGGTACCCGTGGATCCTGGGGCTGTTCCTGTTGGGCGCGTTCACCAAATCCGCGCAGGTGCCGTTCCATTTCTGGCTGCCGAACGCGATGTCTGCGCCGACGCCGGTGTCGTCCTACCTGCATTCGGCGACGATGGTAAAGGCGGGGGTGTTCCTGCTGGTGCGCTTTTCGCCCGTCCTCGGCGGCACGCCCGCCTGGTTCTGGATCGTCGCGGGCACCGGCATGGCCACGCTGATGTTCGGCGCGCTGATCGCGCTGTACCGCAACGACCTCAAGGGGTTGCTGGCCTATTCCACGATCAGCCATCTGGGCCTCATCACCGCGCTTGCGGGGATCGGCAGCGGCGGGGCGATTGTCGCCGCGATCTTCCACATCCTCAACCACGCGATCTTCAAGGCGTCGCTGTTCATGGCCGCCGGCATCATCGACCACGAGACCGGCACCCGCGACATGCGAAGGCTGAGCGGGCTGCGCCGGCCGATGCCGCGCACCTCGGCGCTGGCGATCGTGGCGGCGGCGGCGATGGGCGGCGTGCCGCTGCTCAACGGCTTTTTGTCGAAAGAGATGTTCTTCGCCGAGGCCGCCGACTGGCACAACGGCACCTGGCTCGACAACGCGCTGCCCTACATGGCGACGCTCGCCAGCGTCTTTTCCATCGCCTATTCGCTGCGCTTCATCATGACCGTGTTCTTCGGCCCGCCCGCGACCGACCTGCCCAAGGAACCGCACGAGCCCGCGACCTGGATGCGGCGCCCGGTCGAATTGCTGGTCCTTTTTGTCTTGCTGGTCGGGCTGTGGCCCGCGGCCCTGATCGGTCCGGTGCTGCATGCGGGCGTGGTCGCCGTCCTTGGCGGCAACGTGCCGGACTATAGCCTCGCCCTGTGGCACGGCTTCAACACGCCCCTGCAGATGAGCCTGACGGCGCTGGCGCTCGGCACGTTCCTGTATCTGATCGCGGCGCCCAAGCTCCTTAACGCGAACGAGGCGCCGGGGCTGCTGGCGCGGCTGTCGGCGCAGTCGATGTTCGACCGGGTCATGCTGCTGCTGACGCGGAAATGGTCGCTCAGGCTTTATCGCCGGTTCGGGACGCGGCATCTTCAGGTGCAGATGCGGCTGGCGGTGCTGCTGGTGGCGGCGGGGGCGGCGATCGTGCTGGTCGGCGCGTCGCGGCTGAACCCGCGCGACCTGATGCAGAACTTCGACGCAAGCTTCGCGCTGCTGTGGTTCGGCGGCGCGGCCTGCGCGGTGGGCGCGGCGATCCAGGCCAAGTATCACCGCTTCGCCGCGCTGGCGCTGCTGGGCGGGGCGGGGCTGGCGACGGCCGTGACCTTCGCCTGGTTCTCGGCCCCCGACCTTGCGGTGACGCAGTTGCTCGTCGAGGTGGTGACGACCGTCCTGCTGCTTCTGGGGCTGCGCTGGCTTCCCAAGCGCCGCCAGGAGATTCCGGGCGATCTTGGCCTGCAGGCCCGCGCCCGGCGGACCCAGGACCTCGTCATCGCGGCGGTCTGCGGCACCGGGGTCGCGGCGCTGGCCTTTTCGGTGATGACGGCCGCGCCGGGGCTGACCATCGGCGACTGGTTCCGCCGCAACGCCTATGCCGAGGGCGGGGGCACCAACGCCGTCAACGTCATCCTGGTGGATTTCCGCGCCTTCGACACGATGGGCGAGATTACCGTGCTTGGGATCGTCGCGCTGACCTGCTACGCGCTCTTGCGCCGCTTCCGCCCGGCGCCCGAAAGCGTGGCCGTGCCCGACCAGCAGACGCAGGTCGAACTGCCGCCGATGAGCGCCGCCGAAGAGGCGTCCGACGCCCTGCGCGAGGCTGAACACCAACCCACCCGCCACGACGTGATGATGGCGATCCCGTCGGTCATCATGCAGTGGATGTTCCCCGTGACCATCGCCCTGTCGGCCTATCTGTTCCTGCGCGGCCACGACCTGCCGGGCGGCGGCTTTGCCGCGGGCGTCGCGTTCGCGGTGGCGCTGCTGCTGCAATACCTCGCCACGAACGTGCGCTGGATCGAGGGGCGGATCACGATCCTGCCGGTGCGCTGGATCGGCGCGGGGCTGCTGTTCGCGGCGGCGACGGGGCTTGGCTCGATCCTGTTCGGCTATCCGTTCCTGACCGCGCACGCGCAGTACGTCGCGATTCCGCTGATCGGCGAGGTGCCGGCCGCGACCGCGCTTCTGTTCGACATGGGCGTATTCGCGGTGGTGGTGGGCGCGACCGTGCTGATCCTGATCGCCATCGCCCACCAGTCGCTGCGCTCGGCGCGTCTGCGGGCGCGCGATGAAGCCGACGCCGCGGCGGTCGCGGGTCAAAGGCCGGTCGCGCCGACGCCGCCGGACCGGCCCGCGCCCTCACCCGCGGACGCGCCCCTTGCGACGGAGGATCGCTGATGGAACTCGTCCTGTCCGTGAGCATGGGCGTTCTCGTCGCCTCGGGCGTGTGGCTGATCCTGCGCCCGCGCACGTTCCAGGTCATCATCGGCCTGTGCTTGCTGTCCTACGGCGTCAACCTGTTCATCTTCGCCATGGGCCGCCTGGTCGAAGGCGCGGCCCCGATCATGCCCAAGGGCGGCTTCGTCGATCCCGACGTCTTTGCCGACCCGGTGCCGCAGGCGCTGGTCCTGACGGCAATTGTCATCAGCTTCGCCACGACCGCGCTGTTCCTGGTCGTCATCATGGCGTCGCGGGGCCTGACCGGCACCGACCATGTCGATGGATCGGAGCGCAAGCCGTGAACGGGGCCGCCGACATCGCGGGCAACCTGCCCGCCCACCTTACCGGCCAACTGCCGGTGCACCTGATCGTCGCGCCGATCCTCATCCCGCTGGTCGCGGCCGCGATCATGCTGCTCTACGACGAGCGGCGGCGGAAGCTGAAGCAGGGGATCGGCCTTGCAGCCTGCGGGTTGCAGCTGATCGTCGCGGTGGCGCTGATCCTGCACGCCAAGGACTCGACCGAGGCGGTCTCGGTCTATCTGCTGGGCGACTGGCCCTCGCCCTACGGGATCGTCCTGGTGCTGGACCGGCTGTCGGCCGTGATGCTGCTGCTCGGCTCGCTGGTGGCGCTGCCCGCGCTGATCTACGCGGGCGACCGCTGGCACCGGAACGGGCAGCATTTCGCGCCGCTGTTCCAGTGCCTGCTGATGGGCGTGAACGGTGCGTTCCTGACCGGCGACCTGTTCAACCTGTTCGTCTTTTTCGAGGTGATGCTGGCCGCGTCCTACGGCCTGCTGCTGCACGGGACCGGGCGGGCGCGGGTGGGCGCGGGGCTGCACTACATCGCGATCAACCTGCTGGCGGCGATGCTGTTCCTGCTGGGGGTTTCGCTGATCTACGGCGTCACCGGCACGCTGAACATGGCCGACCTCGCAAGGCGGGTGCCGCTTCTATCGGATGCGGACCGGCCGCTCATACACGCCGCAGCGGTGCTGCTGGCGGGCGCGTTCCTGATAAAGTCGGCGATGTGGCCGCTGTGCTTCTGGCTTCCCAATGCCTACAGCGCGGCGTCGCCGCCTGTGGCGGCGGTGTTTTCAATCATGACCAAGGTCGGCGTCTATACGGTGATCCGGCTCGGCCTTCTGCTGTTTGGCGGGTCGGCGGGCGCGTCGGCGGGCTTCGGGGCCGAGGTGCTGGTCGCGGGCGGGCTTGCCACCATCGCCTTCGGCATGGTCGGTGTCCTCGCCTCGCAGGATCTCAGCCGGATGACCGGCAACCTCGTCCTCGTCTCGTCGGGGACGCTGCTGAGCGTCGTGGGCCTTGCCATCGAATACGACAGCGCGGCAATGCTGTCGGGCGGGCTTTACTACATGTTCGCGTCCACCCTCGCGCTGTCGGGGCTGTTCCTGCTGGTCGAGCCGATCGGCCGCAAGGAAGGCGGGATCGCGGGCCTGCTGGCCGTCACCGCCGAGGCCTACGGCCTCGACCCCGAGGACGACATGGCGCCCAACGACGCGGGCCCGGTCATCCCGGGCGCGACGACGCTGCTGGGGATCGCGTTCGTGGCCTGCGTGATGGTGGTCGCGGGCCTGCCCCCCCTGCCCGGCTTCATGGGCAAGCTGTCGATGCTGACGGGCGCTGTGGAGGCCGCCGGAACGCAGCCCTTCATGTGGGGACACTGGCTGTTCGTCGGGCTGCTGATCCTGTCGGGCCTCGCCACCCTGATCGCGATGGTGCGCTGGGGCATCCAGAGCCTGTGGGCCGACGCCGAGGAGCCGCCGCTGCCCGCGGTCGAGATCCTGGCGGTGATGACGGTCGTGGCGACCCTGGCGCTGCTGACGATCGAGGCAGAGCCCGCGATCCGCTATCTCGACCGCACCGCCGAGGCGCTGACGCAGAACTCGGTCTATATCGGCAAGGTGATGAACGCCTTGCCGGTGGGGGAAGGTCACGAATGACCATGGTTCCCCACCCCCTCGTCTCGTTCGTGATCGCGGTGCTGTGGCTGATCCTGACCGGCGTCACGCCGGGGCAGATGGTGCTTGCGGTTCTGGTGGGCCTTGTCGCAGGCGCGGCCTTCGGCAAGCTCACGGCCGAACGGGTGCGGGTCCGCCGCCCCGGCCTGATGCTGCTGCTGGTGGGGCGGGTGTTTCTCGACATCATCCGGTCGAATTATCAGGTGGCCGGGCTGATCCTGACCGACGCGCGCGGCCGTCGTCGCAGGTCCGGCTTCGTGCGGATCACCCTGGACCTCACCAACCGCAACGCGCTGGCGATGCTGGCGATCATCATCACCTCGACCCCCGGCACCGCCTGGATCGAGCTTGACCCCGACGACAACGGGCTGCTGCTGCACGTCTTCGACCTGAAGCACGATCAGGACTGGTCCCGCGTCATAAAGACCCGCTACGAACCCCTGCTGATGGAGATTTTCCGATGACGGCCGCAACGGTCCTGTCCTGGGTGCTCGTCACGTCCCAGATCTGCCTTGTCAGCGCGCTGGTGCTGGCCGGGATGCGCGCGATCCGCGGCCCTCGCGCGCAGGACCGCGTGACGGGTCTGGATACGATGTATGTCTGCGCGATGCTGCTGATGGTCGTGACCGGCATGCGGCAAGGCACCCACTTCCTGTTCGAGGCGGCGCTGGTGATCGGGACGCTGGGCTTCGTCGCGACGACCGCGATGGCCAAGTTCCTGATGCGCGGCGAGGTGATCGAATGACCCACCTGGAACAGCTTCCCCCTTCGGTCGCGATCATCGTCGCGGTCCTGGTGGCGGTCGGGTCGGTGCTGACGCTGATCGGCGCGCTGGGGCTGATCCGGCTGGGCAATTTCTACGACCGGCTGCACGCGCCGACGCTGGGGACGAGTTGGGGCGCGGGCGGCATCCTGCTGGGGTCGGTCATCATGTTTTCGACCCTTGGATCGCGGCTGGTGGTGCCCGAACTGTTCCTGGGGCTGATGATGCTGGTGACGACGCCGGTCACGCTGATGGTGCTGGGCCGCGCGGCGCTGCACCGCGACCGCGCCGAGGGGCGGATCCCGCACGACCCGTCCGGCCCGGCGGGCTGACACCGGCGGCTATCCGGGCGGCCACCCGTCAGCCGCGCGGGCCAAGCAGGATCACCCCCGCGCCGACAAGACACAGCGCCGCCCCCGCAACGTCGGCGCGGTCCGGCCGCGCGCCTTCGACCAGCCACATCCAGCCCAGCGACGCGCAGATGTAGATGCCGCCATAAGCCGCAAAGGCACGCCCGGCAGCGCCAGCGTCCACCCGCGTGAGCAGCAGCGCGAAGACGATAAGGCATCCCGCGCCCGGCAGCGTCCACGCCCAGTGTCGCCCCAGCCTGAGCCACGCCCAGAAGGCAAAGCACCCCGCGATCTCGGCCACCGCCGCGGCGGCATAGACGGCAAGCGTCACCGCCCGCTCAGCCCCGCCCGCGATAGGGCGGCACGCCCTGGTCGGGGATCCAAACGTCGGCGGGCATCGCCCCGGTCTGCCAGAACACGTCGATCGGGATCCCGCCCCGCGGATACCAGTAGCCGCCGATCCGCAGCCAGCGCGCCTCCAGGAACCCGGCGATCCGGCGGCCGATGGATACCGTGCAGTCCTCGTGAAACGCGCCGTGATTGCGGAACGCGCCCAGATAGAGCTTGAGCGACTTCGACTCGACCAGCCAGTCGCCGGGAACGTAGTCGATGACGAGATGCGCGAAGTCGGGCTGCCCGGTCATCGGGCAGAGCGACGTGAACTCCGGCACGGTGAAGCGGACGTTGTAGGCGATGCCCGCCTGCGGATTGGCAACCCGCTCGAGCACCGCGTCATCGGGCGAGGCGGGCAGCGCGGTCGCCTGCCCCAGCTGCGTGAGATTTGCGTAGATGCTGTCGGTCATGGGCGTCCTTTCGATGCGGCGGGGTCGGTGGGCAAGCTTTCGCCTGCTTGAGCGCGATGTCATGGCATGGACACGATCCATGAACCACGTAGCAGGTATAGCGATGGTGACGACAGCAACAGCGAAAACGGCTGTGGGGCAGTCGCCGGTGCCGGCGGCAGGGATGCGTTTAAGGTCTGCCGACCCCATCGGTTGTGTTCCGTTGTCCTCGCCACGCGGAGCAGTCGATCTTCTTGGACCGAAAGCTTGGGAATGACCGTTCAGGAGTCGATTGTTCTTAATGCGCCGACTTCAGTCACGAGGCACTCGAATGACCAACGGTATTTACACGTCAGAGATGCAGCTTACTGCTGAAGCCCTTGAAGTAATCGGCCAGCAATGATCCCGACCTTCGCCATCCGCTACTCGCTCAGGTTTGGCCTACAGCCCGTCAACGTTTTGACCGAAGCAAAAGCTCGCGCTCTCCATTTGCGCGGCGAGCAGTACGTCATCCTCTTCGGCGATCCAGAGAATCCCGCTCTTAGTTTTACGGTGAGCGAGGAGAGACGTCCCGGAACACGCATGATTAAGGTCGACTTCTTCCGAGACCTTGAAAGAACCTGCACCTACTTCGTAAACGCCAATCCTGCCATGACTGGGCAGGCTGGCCTCCTGCTCACCGAATATCATTCACTTGCTGGAAACGATGGACTGCGGTTCTACAGCCTCTTCGTCTCAGACGTCTACGTGAACGGCGACCTGCCGACGCTCACCTTCGACGAGATTGGAAGCGGGGGAGAGAGCCACGCCATCTCGGTTCCCATTGACGACTTCTTCCTCGGCCCCTTCCCGGACTTCGACGAACTCGCATCCGGGCGCTTCCTCGCCCGCCTGCCGAAGATCACGGTGCCGCCCAGGGAACTGTGGACCGACTACATCCCGCAGTCCGTCCGCACACCCAAGACCCCCAAGCGCACCCCCATCGGCCATTTCCCGTGGTAAGCCGCCGCCGCTGACGTCGCGCAAGCGAAGCGCTTCGCCGCGCATCGGCGCATGCCGGTGTTGCATGCGCCGCGCGGATCGCGAACATGCCGCGCAGACCGGGGTTCCCGTCCGCGCCGCCCGGGCGCGACCGGGATCCGGGCAAGCGACTGGACACCCCGAACGGGCGGCGCCCTGCCCCCGTCTGCCCGAAAGCCCGCGACCATGAAAACCTTCGACAAGATCCTCATCGCCAACCGGGGCGAGATCGCCATCCGCGTGATGCGCGCCGCCAACGAGATGGGCAAGAAGACCGTCGCAGTCTACGCCGAAGAGGACAAGCTGGGCCTTCACCGCTTCAAGGCGGACGAGGCGTACCGGATCGGCGAGGGGCTGTCACCGGTGGGCGCCTATCTGTCGATCCCGGAAATCATCCGCGTCGCCAAGATGTCGGGCGCCGACGCGATCCATCCGGGCTACGGCCTGCTGTCGGAAAACCCCGATTTCGTGGATGCCTGCGACGCCGCCGGAATCACCTTCATCGGCCCCCGCGCGGACACCATGCGCGCGCTCGGCGACAAGGCGTCGGCCCGCCGCGTGGCGGTCAAGGCGGGCGTTCCCGTCATTCCCGCGACCGAAGTTCTGCGCGAGGACTTCGACGCGATCCGGGCCGAGGCCGAGGCGGTGGGCTATCCGCTGATGCTCAAGGCGTCCTGGGGCGGCGGCGGGCGGGGGATGCGGCCAATCCTGAACGCCGACGAACTGGAATCGAAGGTCCGCGAGGGCCGGCGCGAGGCCGAGGCCGCGTTTGGCAATGGCGAGGGCTACCTGGAAAAGATGATACAGCGCGCGCGCCACGTCGAGGTTCAGATCCTCGGCGACAAGCACGGCCAGATCTACCACCTGTTCGAACGGGACTGCACCGTGCAGCGCCGCAACCAGAAGGTCGTCGAGCGCGCCCCCGCACCCTACCTTTCCGCCGAGCAGCGCGCCGAAGTGTGCGAGATGGGCCGCCGCATCTGCGCCCACGTGAACTACGAATGCGCCGGCACCGTCGAGTTCCTGATGGATATGGACAGCGGCAGGTTCTACTTCATCGAGGTGAACCCCCGCGTCCAGGTCGAGCATACCGTCACCGAGGAGGTGACCGGCATCGACATCGTGCAAGCGCAGATCCTGATCGCCGAGGGGCGGACGCTGGCCGAGGCGACCGGGATGGCGTCGCAGGCCGACATCGGCCTGCGCGGCCACGCGGTCCAGTGCCGCGTGACGACCGAGGACCCGCAGAACAACTTCATCCCCGATTACGGCCGCATCACCGCCTACCGCACCGCGACCGGCATGGGGATCCGGCTGGACGGCGGCACCGCCTATGCCGGGTCGGTCGTGACCCGCTACTACGATTCGCTGCTGGTCAAGATCACCGCCTGGGCGCCAACGCCCGCGCAGGCGATCGCGCGGATGGACCGGGCGCTGCGCGAGTTCCGCATCCGCGGCGTGTCCACGAACATCGAGTTCGTGATCAACCTGCTCAAGCACCCGACGTTCCTCGACAACACCTACACGACCAAGTTCATCGACACGACGCCCGAGCTGTTCGCCTTTGAACGCCCGCAGGACCGGGCGACCAAGATCCTGACCTACGTCGCCGACATCACCGTGAACGGTCACCCGGAAACGGCGGGCCGGGTCAAGCCGCCCGCCGACCTCAGGACGCCCAAGGCACCGCCGCCGCAGGCGCAGATGCGGCCGGGCACGCGGCAACTGCTCGAGGAACGCGGGCCCAAGGGCGTGGCCGACTGGATGAAGGAACAGAAGCGCCTTCTGATCACCGACACCACCATGCGCGACGGGCACCAGTCGCTGCTGGCGACGCGGATGCGGTCGATCGACATGATCCGCGTGGCGCCCACCTACGCCTCGGACATGGCGGGGCTCTTTTCGGTCGAATGCTGGGGGGGTGCCACCTTCGACGTGGCCTATCGCTTCTTGCAGGAATGCCCGTGGCAGCGCCTGCGCGACCTGCGCGAGGGCATGCCCAACATCATGACCCAGATGCTGCTGCGCGCGTCGAACGGCGTCGGCTACACCAACTATCCCGACAACGTCGTCCAGTCCTTTGTGGCGCAGGCGGCGGCGTCTGGGGTGGACGTGTTCCGCGTCTTCGACAGCCTCAACTGGGTCGAGAACATGCGCGTCGCGATGGACGCCGTGATCGCGGCCGACAAGGTCTGCGAGGCCACGATCTGCTATACCGGCGACCTCTTGGACCCCGACCGGGCGAAATACGACCTGCGCTACTACGTCGGCATGGCGAAAGAGCTCGAGGCCTCGGGCGCGCATGTACTGGGCTTCAAGGACATGGCGGGGCTGCTGAAGGTCCCGGCCGCCCGCGTCCTCTTCAAGGCGCTGAAGGAAGAGGTCGGGTTGCCGATCCACTTCCACACCCACGACACCTCGGGCGCGGGCGCGGCCACGCTGCTGGCGGCCGCCGAGGCGGGCGTGGATGCCGTGGACGCGGCGATGGACAGCTTTGCCGGCGGCACCTCGCAGCCCGCGCTGGGGTCGATCGTCGAGGCGCTGCGCTTCACCGAGCGCGACACGGAACTGGACATGGCGACAATCCGGTCGCTTTCGACATACTGGGAACAGGTGCGCCAGCAATACGCGGCCTTCGAGTCCGGCAACCAGGCGCCCGCGTCCGAGGTCTATCTGCACGAGATGCCGGGCGGGCAGTTCACCAACCTCAAGGCGCAGGCCCGCAGCCTCGGGCTGGAGGAACGCTGGCCCGCGATCGCGCAGGCCTATCACGACGCGAACCTGATGTTCGGCGACATCGTCAAGGTCACGCCGTCGTCCAAGGTCGTGGGCGACATGGCGCTGATGATGGTGTCGCAGGGGCTGACCCGCGCGCAGGTCGAGGACCCGGGCGTGGACGTGGCCTTCCCCGACTCGGTCGTGGACATGATGAAGGGCAATCTGGGCCAGCCGCCCGGCGGATGGCCCCAGGGGATCCAGGCCAAGGTCCTGAAGGGCGAGCCTGCCCTGACCGAGCGGCCCGGCAAGGGGCTGGCCCCCGTGGACATCGAGGCGGTGCGGGCGACCGCGCGCGAGGCGACCGGCGCCGATCTCGATGACGAGGACCTGAACGGCTACCTCATGTATCCCAAGGTCTTTACCGACTACGCGCAGCGCCATGCGGCCTACGGGCCGGTCCGTACGCTTCCCACCCGCACCTTCTTCTACGGGATGGAGCCCGGCGAGGAGATCTCGATCGAGATCGATCCCGGCAAGACGCTGGAACTGCGGTTGCAGGCGGTCGGCGAAACCTCGGACGAGGGCGACGTGCGGGTGTTCTTCGAACTCAATGGCCAGCCGCGCGTGATCCGGGTGCCGAACCGGCTGGAAAGGGCCAAGACCGTGGCGCGCCCAAAGGCCGCCGACGGCAACCCCGCCCATCTGGGCGCGCCGATGCCGGGGTCGATCGCCTCGGTTTCCGTGCAGGCGGGGCAGAAGGTCAAGCCGGGCGACCTGCTGCTGACCATCGAGGCGATGAAGATGGAAACCGGGCTGCACGCCGACCGCGCGGCGACGGTGAAGGCGCTGCACGTCGCGCCCGGCACGCAGGTCGATGCCAAGGACCTGCTGGTCGAACTGGAATAGGCGCGAGCTGCCGGCCAAAGGAAAAGGCCCCGTTCCGGCAAGGAACGGGGCCTTTCCGATTTGGCGTTCGGGTAAACAGGCTCAGGCGGCCGCCTCGCGGTGGGCGTCGATCTCGGTTGCGGTCAGCGGGCCGGGGAAGTGGCAGGCGAAGCGGTGCGCGTGCGCGCCGTGCCGCCCGCCCGTCAGCGCCGGAACCTCGGCCGCGCACAGGGGTTGCGCGCGCGGGCAGCGGGTGCGGAACACGCAGCCCGACGGCGGCGCCAGGGGCGACGGCAGGTCGCCCACCAGCGGAATGATCCGCTTGGCGCGCTCGCGCGCGGGATCGGGCACCGGCACCGCCGACAAGAGCGCCTGCGTATAGGGGTGCTGGGGGTTGGCATAGACCTCGTCCGCGCCTTCCAGTTCCATCACCTTGCCTAGGTAAAGGACCATCACCCGGTCGCTGATGTGTTTCACCACCGACAGGTCGTGGGCGATGAACACGAGCGCAAGACCCAGGTCGCGCTGCAGGTCGTCCAGAAGGTTGATGACCTGCGCCTGGATCGACACGTCGAGCGCCGACACCGGCTCGTCGCAGATGATGAGCTTGGGCTCGACGATGAGGGCGCGGGCGATCCCGATCCGCTGGCACTGCCCGCCCGAGAACTCGTGCGGATAGCGGTTGATCTGGTTCGGCAGCAGGCCCACGCGGTCCATCATCTGCTTGACGCGCAGCTTCACCTCGTCGCGGGACAGGCCCTTGCGGTGGGTCGTCAGCGGCTCGGCGATGATCTGGCCCACGGTCATGCGCGGGTTCAGGGACGCGAGCGGGTCCTGGAACACCATCTGGATGTCGCTGCGGTAGCGCAGCATCTGCCGCGCGCTGAGCGACAGAAGGTCGGTTCCGTCCTGCCAGATCGCCTTGCCGGTGGCGGGGACGAGGCCGATCAGCGCCCGCGCGAGGGTTGACTTGCCGCAGCCGGATTCGCCCACGATCCCCAGCGTTTCGCCGGGACGGATCGTGAAGTCCACGCCGTTGACCGCGCGCAGGTGGCGCGGCGGCGTCCAGGGCATGTCGCCGTCGCGGCGGATGTCGAAGGTCACGCGCAGGTCGCGCACGTCGAGAAGCGGTGCAGAGGTGCCGTTGGTCATGGGTGACGGTCTCCGTTCAGGGGGCGTTCGGGCCCGGCGGCGGGGCGGCAGCCCACCCGCGCGCAGGGTCCGGCGAAAAGGCGCGGCGCAGTCGCGGGTGCTGTCACGGGCGCAGTTACAGGCGCAGTCACGGGCGGCGTCCTTCGGGCGTGACGCCGGCGCTGCCCGCGCCCGCGACGGCCGCATCGGGCAGCGCGTTGGTCAGATCCGGCGCCGTCGTCTCAAGCAGTTCCGCCGCTGCGGGTTCCGGCATCTCGACCACGGGCGGGGGACCCGCCATCACCCGCTCGATCTCGGCGTAGCACGCGCGCGAGCGGCCCGGCTCGAACGTCACCAGGGGCGGCATCGCCTGATGGCAGACGTCCATCACATAGGCGCAGCGCGGGGTGAAGGGGCAGCCCGCCGGCGGCCGGGTCATGTTGGGGGGCGAGCCGGGGATGGCCGACAGGCGCGACCCCCTCTGGTCCACCCGCGGGATCGCCGACAAAAGCCCCTGCGTGTAAGGCTGGGTCGGCGCGGCGAACAGCGGATCGACCGGCGCGCGTTCCAGCGTGCGCCCGCCATACATGACCATCACCCGCTCGCACGACCCGGCGACGACGCCAAGATCGTGGGTGATGAGGATCATCGCCATCCCGAAGTCGCGTTGCAGGTCGTCCAGCAATTCCATGATCTGCGCCTGCACCGTCACGTCGAGCGCGGTGGTGGGCTCGTCCGCGATCAGAAGGTCCGGCCGGCACAGCAGCGCCATGGCGATCATCACCCGCTGGCGCATGCCGCCCGAGAACTCGTGCGGGTGCAGCTTCACGCGGCCGCGGGCGTCGGGAATCCGCACCGCGTCCAGCATCCGCACGGATTCTGCGACCGCCGCCGACTTGCCCATGCCCTTGTGCAGCATCAGCACCTCGGCCATCTGGTCCGACACCCGCATGTAGGGGTTCAGGCTGGTCATCGGGTCCTGGAACACCATCGCGATCCGCTCGGCCCGCAGCTTCGACAGCGTGCGGGCGGGGGCGTTCAGGATTTCCTGCCCCTCGAACCGGACCGACCCGGTGGCGGTGCCGTTGCGGGCCAGAAGCCCCATGATCGCAAAGGCGAGCTGGCTTTTGCCCGAGCCGGATTCGCCCACGATGCCCAGCGTCTCGCCCCGCTCGACGTCAAGGTCGATGCCGTTCACGGCCTTCACCTCTCCGTCCGGGGTGGCGAAACGGACGTTCAGGTCTTTCACTTCAAGCAGCATCTCAGCGATCCTTCGGGTCCAGCGCGTCGCGCAGCCCGTCACCGACGAAGAAGAACGCAAACAGGGTGATGACAAAGAAGAACAGCGGGAACAGCAGCTGCCACAACGTGCCGTAGTTCATCGTCTTGGCGCCTTCGGAAATCAGCGCGCCCCATGAGGTCAGCGGCTCCTGCACGCCGAGGCCCAGGAACGACATGAAGCTTTCCGTCAGGATCATCAGCGGGATCAGCAGCGTCGCATAGACCGCGACGACGCCCAGAAGGTTCGGGACGATGTGGCGCAGGATGATGCGCCAGCCGGGAACGCCGGTGGCGCGCGCAGCCTCGATATACTCGCGGTTCTTCAGGGTCAGGGTCTGGCCGCGCACGATCCGCGCCATGTCCAGCCACGAGATCAGGCCGATCCCCAGAAACAGCAGCCACATCGAGCGGCCGAACATCACGAGCAGCAGGATCAGCACGAACATGTAGGGGATCGACATCAGGATATCGACGGCCCGCATCATGATCTGGTCGGTCCGCCCGCCGGAAAAGCCCGAGACGGCGCCGTACAGCGTGCCGACGACGACCGCGATCGCGGCACCGACGATGCCCACCAGCAGCGACACGCGGGTGCCCTGCACGGTGCGCGCGAACAGGTCGCGACCCAGCTCGTCCGTGCCGAAATAGTGCCCGCTTTCGATCGATGGCTGGCCCTTTTCGGCCACCATCCCCATCACGTTGAAGTCGAGGTCCTCGTTGTTCCAGGCGGCCAGATGCTGGCCGAACAGCCCGAACGCCAGCACCAGCAGCAGGACGATCAGCCCCGCCACGGCGGCCTTGTTGCGCAGGAAGCGGCGGCGCGCGTCGGCCCACGGGCTGCGGCCCTGAACCTCTTGCGCGTTCAGCGAATCGCCAAGGCGTTCGATGGCTTCGCGGTCGATCATGGTCATGGCGTCAGTACCTGATCTTGGGGTCGATCCACGCGTAAAGCACGTCGACCAGCAGGTTGAAGAAGATCGTCAGCGCGCCGACGAGGATCGTGATCCCCATCATCACGGCGTAATCGCGCGACAGGGCGGAATCGACGAAGCTGCGCCCGATCCCGCCGGTGGAGAAGTACATGTCCACGACGACCGAGCCCGTGATCATCGTCACGAACAGCGGCCCGAGGTAGCTGATGACCGGCAGCATCGCCGGTTTCAGCGCGTGGCGCATGATGACCGCGCGCTCGCTCAGGCCCTTGGCGCGGGCGGTGCGGATGTGGTTCGAGCCCAGCACCTCCAGCATCGACGAACGGGTCAGCCGCGCGATCGAGGCCATGTGCGACAGCGTCAGCGCGATGATCGGCATCACCCAGTAGGGCCAGCCGCCCCAGCCGCCGCCGGGCAGCCAGCGCAGCCACAGCGTGAAGACGAGGACCAGGATCGGCGCGATCACGAAGTTGGGCAGCACCTGCGCCCCGATCGACACGCCGACGGCCGCCGTGTCGATCCACGTGTTGTGGCGGATCGCGGCGACGATCCCCAGCATCACGCCGAACAGCACCGACAGGGTGAACCCGATCGCGCCGTAGGTCAGCGTCACCGGAAAACCCTGCGAGATGATGTCGTTGACCGAAAGGTCGGGATAGATGAAGCTCGGCCCGAAGTCGAACCGGGTGACGATGCCGACGATATAGGTCCACATCTGGACGATCAGGGGCTGGTCAAGCCCGTACTTGGCATCGAGGTTCGCCAGCACCTGCGGCGGCAGCGCGCGTTCCTGCGTGAACGGCCCGCCGGGTGCCGAGTGCATCAGGACGAATGAAATGATGATGAGCAGCAGCAGGGTGGGTATCGCCACCGCGAGCCGCCGCAGAATGAATCCGAACATCTGGGTCTCGCCTGGATGAGATCCGAAAGGAATGACAAGGGTCCGGGGCGCGCTTGCTCTCGCGCGCGCGCCCCGGCCGTCATGTCACGACATCGATCGCGTTACTGTTCGACGCGATAGAAGTCCTTGGCGTACCAGTCGTTCATCGGGTTTTCCAGGGGAACGCCCTTGATCGCCGGGTTGCGCATCGCAACCGAGGCGTAGTTGTAGACGAACACGCCGGGAACCTCGTCGGCCAGGATCGCCTCGGCCTTCTTGTAGTCCTCGGCGGGGTTCTCGGCCGTCTTGGCGTGATCCAGCGCCGCGTCGTAGTCGGCGTTGTTGAACTTGCCCTCGTTCTTGCCGGTCGAGCGGAAGTAGTCGAGGAAGGTCGACGGCTCGTTGTAGTCGGCGCACCAGGCGTAACGCGCCATGTCGAAGTCCTGGTTCTGCATCTTGTCGGTGTGGACCTTCCACTCGACGTTGTTGAGCGTGACGTTCACGCCCAGCTGCTTGTAGAACTGCTGCGCGGCCACGGCGATCTTCTTGTGATCTTCCGAGGTGTTGTACTGCAGCGACAGCGCCAGCGGCTTGTCGGGGCCGTAACCGGCCTCGGCTAGCAGCTCCTTCGCCTTGGCGGTGCGGTCTTCCTGGCTCATCGCGGCCCACTGGTTTTCCGGCTCGGCAAAGCCGTCCATCGCCCAGTGCGTCCAGGTCCAGGCGGGTTTCTGGCCGCCCTGCAGGATGTTGTTCACGACGATGTCGCGCTGCATGCCCAGAGCCAGCGCCTGCCGCACGCGCTTGTCCTTGAGCGCCTCGGGCCCCTTGTCGCTGAGGTTGAGGATGTAGGCGTAGGTGCAGGCCTTGGGCGACACGGTGGCCGCGTCCGGGTATTCCTTTTCAAGGCGCGGATACTGGCCGCCCGGGATCTCGGTATAGTCCAGCTCGCCGGCCTGGAAGCGCGTGAGCGCCGCGTTCACGTCGCTGACGGTGGTGAACTTCAGGTCGGTCAGGATGGTGTTCGCGGCATCCCAGTAGGTGTCGCTTTTCTTCAGCGTCAGCTGCACGCCCAGGTCGTGGCTGACCAGCGTGAACGCGCCGTTGCCGACCAGCTTGCCGGGCTGGGTCCAGTTGTCGCCCTCGGCCTCGACGACCTTCTGGGGAACCGGGAACAGCGAGGCGTTGGTCAGCATCTTGAGGAAGTAGGGCGTGCCCTGGGTCAGCGTCACTTCCAGCGTGCGGTCGTCGACGGCCTTGACGCCCAGCTGGTCGGCGGGCTGGTCACCCTTCACCACTTCGCTGGCGTTGGCGATGTTGGCCAGTTCCGCGAACCACGCGTATTCCGACGCGGTGGCCGGGTCGGCCAGGCGGCGCCAGGCGAAGACCACGTCGTTGGCGGTCACGGGATCGCCGTTCGACCACTTGGCGTCGCGCAGCTTGAAGGTGTAGACCTTCTTGTCGTCGCTCACGGTCCAGCTTTCGGCGAGGCCCGGGATGATCGCGCCCTTGGCGTCCTGGCTCGTCAGACCCTCGAACAGCTGGTTGATGACGTCCGAGCCTTCGCGGTCGGTGTTCTTCTGCGGGTCGAGCGTCTTGATCGCGTCCAGCAGCCAGTAGTTGTAGCTTTGCTGCGCGGCCAGCTTCTCGCCCGGCGCGGGCGTGGCGGCGAGCGCCGGAAGCGTCGGGACGGCGAGGATGGCGGCAAGCGCCGTGGTCAGGAAAAGCTTGGTCATGCGGGTCCTCCGAATTGTGTGTGCGACGCCCCCCAGGCGTCAAACTGGGGCGAACGTGACGCAAATCCGACAATCGGTAAAGCATGTTGACGCTATCGGCCGCGGCAAGGCGGCGCGGAGCCGCCCAGCCGGTCCCGCGCGCTAGCCTGACCAACGCGATTTTTCCATTGTTTGCCGGGGTTTCCTTGACATTGCCGGGCCACGTCCCCTAGTTGGCCCCTTCGGCACCGGATGACCGGGTCGGCGGGCAACAGGGGCCTGCCGCAAGGGGATGGCGCCATCACACGGATGCGCGCATCCCCCTTTGCATTGGCAAGACACATGACCGAACCGACCCTCGGCGGGATGATTCCCGCGCCGCTGGCGGCCGCACTCGCGGCGCGCGGCTATGACGACCTGACCCCCGTACAGAACGCCGTCCTCGCGCCCGAGGCGGCGGGGCGCGACCTGCTGGTGTCCGCACAGACCGGGTCGGGCAAGACCGCGGCCTTCGGCCTTGCGATGGCCGCCGACATCCTGAACGGCGATGCGCTGCCCCTGCCCGGCCTGCCCGCCGCGCTGGTGATCGCACCCACGCGCGAACTGGCGCTGCAGGTCGCGCGCGAACTGGCATGGCTTTACGCCGGGGCCGAGATCGCGACCTGCGTCGGCGGCATGGACTACCGGACCGAGCGCCGGGCACTGATCCGCGGCGCGCAGATCGTCGTGGGCACCCCCGGCCGCCTGCGCGACCACATCGACCGCGGCAGCCTGGACCTGTCCTTCGTACGCGCCTGCGTGCTGGACGAGGCCGACGAGATGCTGGACCTCGGCTTCCGCGACGATCTTGAGTTCATCCTTGGCGCGGCGCCCGCCGACCGGCGCACGCTGATGTTCTCGGCCACCGTCCCGCCCGCGATCGAGAAGCTGGCGCAGACCTTCCAGCGCGACGCGCTGCGGCTTGTGACGCAGGGCGAGGCCCGCCAGCACGGCGACATCACCTATCGCGCGATCAGCGTGACCGCGCGCGACCGCGAGAACGCGATCTTCAACCTGCTGCGCCTGACCGAGGCCAAGACCGCGATCGTCTTCTGCAAGACCCGCGCCAACGTGAATCACCTGCTGGCGCGGCTGGGCAACCGCGGCTTCGGCGCCGTGGCGCTGTCGGGCGAACTCAGCCAGCAGGAACGCACCCACGCGCTGCAGGCGCTGCGGGGCGGCCGCGCGCGCGTCTGCGTGGCGACCGACGTGGCCGCGCGCGGGATCGACCTGCCGGGGCTGGAACTGGTGATCCATGCCGACCTGCCGACGAACCCCGAAACCCTGCTGCACCGTTCCGGCCGGACCGGCCGCGCGGGCGCCAAGGGCGTGTCGGCGCTGATCGTGACCCCCGCCGACTACAAGAAGGCGCAGCGCCTGCTGCAAGGCGCCAAGGTCAGCGCCGAATGGGGCACGCCCCCCACCGCCGACGAGGTCCGGGCCGAGGACGACCGCCGGATGCTGGACGACCCGGCGCTTCTGCAGGGCGTGGGCGACGAGGCCGAAGCCGCCGCCGCCCTGATCGAGCGCTTCGGCGCCGAACACGTCGCCGCCGCCTTCATCCGCCTGTGGCGCGAGGGCCGCCCCGCGCCCGAAGAACTGGCCGATCCGCCTGCCGCGCCGTCCGACCAGGCCCCGCGCCCGCGCGGCGAGTTCGGGGATGCGGTGTGGTTTTCGCTGTCGGTGGGTCACACCGGGCGGGCCGAGGCGCGCTGGCTTCTGCCCAAGATCTGCGAGGCGGGCGGGATCTCGCGCGATTCCATCGGCGCGATCCGCGTCCGCCAGGACGAGACTTTCGTCCAGATCGCGACCGCCGACGCACCCCGCTTCGGCCAGGTGACGGAACTTGAGGCGGGCCTTGTCATGACCCGCATGGCGGGCGAGCCGATGCTTGACCGCCCTGCCTCCAGGACCGGCAAGCCCGCCGCCAAGGGCTCGGGCAAGCCGTGGCCGAAAAAAGCGGCCGAGCGCCGCCACCCCGACACCGACGGAGCCCCCCGCCCGGAGCGGACGGAGCGCCCCGCCCGACCCGCCCGGGCCGAGCAGGCCGAGCGCCCCGACCCGGCAGAACGCCCCGCCCGCCCCCGCACGAACGCCCAGCCCGACGACCGCAAGGGAAAACCCGCGCGCAAGGCCGGGGCCGATTTCGCCGCGCCCGACCGCCCGAAAGGCTACAAAAAGGCGGGCCCGACCGAAGGTGGTCCGGCCGGGACGCGCAAACCCCGCAGCGCCACCCGGCCGGCGACCGGTCCGACCGGCAAGCCCAAGGGCAAGCCGCGGAAGTTCTGATCGGGATAGGCTGGACAGGACCGGCTGATCCTGCGGCCCCTTACAACCGAAAACGGCGCCCGCATTGACGAGCGCCGTTTCCCTTGACACGGGCGACCTCCGCCCGCGCCGTTCCATTGCCTGCCGTCGTCAGGCGGTCAGCAACTCGGCATCCTCGGGCGATTGCAGGATGCCGCGGTCGGTCTGGCCCATCAGCTGCGACGTCACCGTTCCGGCGGTCATCGCCCCGCTCACGTTCAGCGCCGTCCGGCCCATGTCGATCAGCGGCTCGATCGAGATCAGCAGCGCGACCAGCGTTACCGGCAGCCCCATCGCGGGCAGCACGATCAGCGCGGCCAGCGTGGCCCCGCCGCCCACACCCGCGACGCCTGCCGACGACAGCGTGACGACGCCCACCAGCATCGCGAGCCAGCCCAGGTCGAACGGGTTGATCCCAACGGTCGGCGCGACCATCACCGCCAGCATCGCCGGATACAGCCCCGCGCAGCCGTTCTGGCCGATCGTGGCACCGAACGAGGCCGAGAACGACGCGATCGTCTGCGGCACGCCAAGGCGGCGCATCTGCGTCTCGACGTTGAGCGGAATCGCCGCCGCGCTGGACCGGCTGGAGAACGCGAAGGTCAGGACCGGCAGCGACTTGCGGAAGAACGCCGCCGGGTTCACCCCAACGCCCGCAAGGAACAGCGCATGCACCACGAACATGATCGCGAGCCCGATATACGACGCCACGACGAAGGTCCCGAGGTTCAGGATGTCGGCCGCGTCGGATGTGGCCGCCATCTTGGTCATCAGCGCCAGCACGCCGAACGGCGTCAGCGCCATGATGATCCGCACAAGCTGCGTGATCCAGCTTTGCAGCGTGTCGATCAGCGCAAGCAGGCTGCGCCCCTTTTCCGCGTCGCGCCGGACGAGCCGGATCGCCGCGACGCCCAGGAACGCCGCGAAGACGACGACGGCGATGATCGAGGTCGGGCTGGCACCCGTCAGCTCGGCAAAGGGGTTGCTGGGGATGAAGGACAGCACGATGTCCGGCACGCTCAGGTCGGCCACCTTGGGCGCCTGCACGTTCTGGATCGCCTCGAGCCGCGCGGTTTCGGCGGCGCCCTGCACCAGCCCCTCGGCGCTCAGGCCGAAGGCCAGCACCAGCGCGATGCCGACGGCGGCGGCGATGGCGGTCGTCACCAGCAGCGTGCCGACCGTCAACGTCGCGATCCGCCCGAGCGAACTTGCGTCGTGCAGCTTTGCCACCGCGTTCAGGATCGCCACGAACACCAGCGGCATGACCACCATCTGCAACAGCTTCACGTAGCCGTTGCCGACAATGTTGACCCACTCGATCGTGGTCGAGGTGGTGGCGCTGTCCGGTCCGTGGATCATCTGCAACACGATCCCGAACACCGTGCCCGCGACCAGCGCGGCAAACACGCGGGTGGACAGCGTGCGATCTCGAAGCTGCCAGATCAGGAACAGCAGGACCGCGAATGCGATCAGGTTCAGTAATATACCCATCGGTCGATCTTTCTGAGGAAGCAGCAGGAGAGTAGTCACGCGGCCGCGCGGCGGGAAGGTCGGGGGCGAGGATAAGACGAGGCTGCCGCGGCGGGGGCCGACATGAGGACGGGTGTTTCGGCGGTACTGGAGGAATGCGGAGGGTTTTCGTTGTTCTGGTGTGAAGGCGGAAGAATCGATCCGCGACCCACTGGTTGCGGCGCGCGCCCCGAGGCAGGAGCCGCAGGCAAACCTCTCGTGGAATTCTAAGAACGCGCCAAGGCGTTCCCTAGTTGAGAGGCGAGCGCTGCGATCGACCTTGATACATATGCCGGCGCTATCAAAGCTGCTGAGGCGGCTGCTTGCCAAGATGAACCAGTCACGCTCGTCGCGCGCGTAAGCGCTTGGACGAACGATCTGCTGTGGACCCCGACGCGCAACTACTGTCGTGACGGGGGACAGCATCGACGGCGGAGGGCGCGTAGGCAGGACCGGCGTCCTCGCTTGCTACTGCTAAAACCGCAGAAATTCGCTTCGACGCGACATGCATAAGAAAGCCCGTCCATGAGGGCGGGCTAGAGCAGCTGGACTGTTAGTTAGCTCAGTGCATGATCGGGTGACGTGGATTTCCAGCGCCAGCTAGCGCCAAGACCCGATCCACCCATTCCGCATCGTTGCCATCCACGATAGCCATTGGCAGGCCCTTGTTCGTCGCTGTGTTGAACCGACTCTCGCTCACGCGGCCGCGGCGCCGATCCACGACGGCCACGACCGGAGAATCGTTACGGTCACTCGACTGGTAATCGACGAGGGCATCCAGAAGCCGTAGGTCGCCCCCGGCAGCGTAGACACGCGCCGCCCGGATTCCGGTCGCGCGGTTGCGCAGGGTGATGTCAGGTGTAGAGCCGCCCCGGCCTTGGTTCTCCTCGTCCAAGGCTAGACTATCAGGCAAGTGGCCGGCCAGCTCGCGCCGAACATCATCGGCAAACGAAGCGGCTACATTCTCGCGGCTGAGAAGGGCAAGGTCGCGCGTTCGGATCATGGCAGATACGAAACGGAGAGCCGCTGGGCCAAGGCTGGATGCCTCCACGCTATCTGACCGGATCGACAGATCCTCGAGGTAGCACAGCCCCTCGTCCCTGAGGATCCCGCGCAACAAGCCGTCCCGAACCGGTGACTTCAGGTCGAGGCCAGCGGCAACGGCATTGGGCAGCGTCATGCCATCATCTTCGAGGTGGAATCGACCATCTGCATCAGCGATCAGGTAGAACGACAGCAGGTCCCCGTCGGGCAGCATAAATCCTGTGGTGATCGCGTAGCCGGCCGGGACCGGCGCGACGTCGAGTAGCGTGCAGAATGCATTCCTCAATGCAGCGCTGATGGCGGCTATCTCGGTCACAGGAACAGTTCCTCTTGTTCTGCCGGGAGATCGACCCGAAAAAAATCACAAGCAGACATGAAAAACAGGGCTTTTGTCCACGACAGGCGCCGACGTCGGCGTCGACCGTGGTCTGGGATAGTGTATGTCATCATGACGGACTCGGCACCCGTCAAATCATCGTTTGTGTCGCAGTTGGCGTGAATGTGCAGCCCCCCCTGACTGCCCGGCTGATCGTAAGCGCGAGGTCGTTGCCCTATGCGGCGATGCTTGACGGCTGGTTGAAGCGCCAGGGCATGAGGTCCTCGATGG
>NZ_VJYZ01000006.1 GCF_007018965.1 Paracoccus marinus | reverse complement strand
CAGATGTTCTCGACCGGGTTCAGCTCCGGTGCATAGGGCGGGAGCGTCACGATGGTGATGTTGTCGGGGATGCGCAGGGCGCTGGAGCCATGCCAGCCGGCGCCGTCCATCACGAGCACGGCGTGGGCGCCCGGCGCGACGGTTTTTGCAATCTCTCCGAGATGGGCGTTCATGGCCGAGGTGTCGGCGCGCGGCATGACCAGGGCCGCAGTTGTGGCGCGCGCCGGGCAGACGGCGCCGAAGATATAGGCCCATGTGTAGCGGGTGTCGCGTGGCGCGCGGGGGCGGGTTCCGCGCTCAGCCCAGGTCCGGGTGAGCGTCCCCTGCTGGCCCACTCTGGCCTCGTCCTGGTACCACACTTCCAATGGCTTGCCGCATGCTGCCTCTGGCAGGGCGGCGTTCACCGTAGCGGCAAAGTTTTTTTGAATGCCTCTTGCGCCAAGGGGTCGGACCTGGGGTGCTGGGGGCGCACTGAAAGGCGGCGAAAGCCGAGGGCCGCCAGTTGTTTGCCAACCGTCCGCTCGTGCATGACCACGCCAAAGCGGTCCTCGATCTTGCGCTTGAGATCGACGCAGCGCCAGCGCACCACCCCATCGGCCTCAAGGTCAGGCCCTTCCCGGACCATCCGAGCCAGTTCCACCTTCTGCTCAGGGTTCAGGAGCGGCGTCGGACCCGCCGCATAGCGGTTCGACAGACCGGCAATCCCGTCGGCATTGTAGCGATGAACCCAATCGCGCAGGGTTTGCCGATCCATGCCGCAGGCCTCAGCTGCCGTCCTGCGATCTGTCCCATCCAGAACAAGAGCAATCGCCAGCATCCGCCGCGCCGCCTTCGCATCCTTTGTGCGAGCCGCCGTCGTCCGAAGTTCGCTTGCCGACATATCCGTGCGCGTGATCTCAACCGCCATCAAAGCCTCCATCCCTCGAGACCCATGATTCAGATTTTCAGGGCGAAGGGAATCCCAAGCGAGTCAGAAATCAAGGCGATTGGTATTA
>NZ_VJYZ01000038.1 GCF_007018965.1 Paracoccus marinus | reverse complement strand
ATCCCTCGAGACCCATGATTCAGATTTTCAGGGCGAAGGGAATCCCAAGCGAGTCAGAAATCAAGGCGATTGGTATTAGTAACCCGATGCAGGATTACCTAAGCATGAGCATTGACCCTCTCGACACTATGGATTCATCCCAGCTGCTTCTGGAAATCGGACGGCTGATACTTACCGACTCCCGCTACAGAGACGGTGACTGGCGCGCCGTTTCTTTCATCATCGCTCAGGAACCCGGCATGGGATCGGTGGAGGCGTACATTTACCCTGAGAAGGGCGCACCGCCCGTGGCGTCAGTCCCAGCGGAGTTCAGTCACGAAATCAATCAGACTGCGAAGATGCTTCAGAAACGGATGGCGGAGCGGAACGGGACGACCTGGATCAAGATGCTTTATCAAGTCTGGATGCCCGGGCCCGCTTTCGCCGCGACGTTCGAGAACGAGGATGCGGAGCGCTGGAAGCTTCAGGACTACAGCGCCGAGGGCGTCCGGCAACTTGCCCACTCGGTGGACCCGGCCGTCACGCGTGGCAAACGCTGACACCACCGCGCGCTCGCCACGTTCACGCCACAACAGAACGATCCCCGCACACCCGCCGCGCCGCGTCAGTCCTCGCATAGCCTGCGGTAGAAAGTAAGCGCGAGGTCGTTGCCCTATGCGGCGATGCTTGACGGCTGGTGACCTGCCCCCCTCGGGTCCCTCGTTCATAACGAGAGTCTGCGGGTTTGAGATTGGTAGTCGGGTCGGCCGTTCTG
>NZ_VJYZ01000037.1 GCF_007018965.1 Paracoccus marinus | reverse complement strand
GCGGGGTAGAGCAGCCCGGTAGCTCGTCAGGCTCATAACCTGAAGGCCGCAGGTTCAAATCCTGCCCCCGCAACCAAATTTTACTAATAAATCAGCACGTTACGCCTCGCAACAAGGCGGGGCTTTTTGCCGTCCACCGACGACTCAACACCAACTCAACAAAAACGGGCTGCATGGGGAAACGGCGGCGAGACCGCGTCGCTGCAGGCGATTGACCCGGCTGACGGTAGGCGCATACTGGACAGATACCGACAAGCCGGGGTCCACCAGATGATCGAAGAAGAACCGAACATAGTCACGTCGGGCAAAAGCCAGCGTGTCATCATCGACGGCCATCCTTTCTCCATCGAAATCTACCGTGCTGAAACGGATCAGAACTGGATGCTTGAGGTCGTCGACCAGGATGGCACCAGCCACGTTTGGGACGATCAGTTCGCCTCCGACAAGGAGGCAAGAAACGCCGCTATCCAGGCAATCGAGGAAGAAGGCGCCGTCGCCTTCATGCGCGGTGATAATGTCATCCGGTTTCGGGGACGATGACGAGCGGCGCTGACACCGCCTGTCGACGTACGAACGGCCCGGAGCTGCCGTTCGACTTCATTGCAACGAAGGTCCACTTGGAGCCCAAAGCAGACGCCTAGATTGGTGTGATGCTGCAGCACAGCCCGCCGGTTGACACAAACAAAATCAGTCTAGCAAAACTATACAAACATGATAGTATAGTTAAGTGTTAGCCAAGGTGCATTGAAAATGACTGTATCCCCCCGCAACCGTTGGGCGGTTCTGGTGACTGTGGCGGCTGGTCTGCTGCTGATCACGCTGGACAACTCCATCCTCTATACCGCCCTGCCGACCCTGACCCGGGAACTGGGCGCGAGCCAGACCCAGGGTCTGTGGATCATCAACGCCTATCCTCTTGTCATGGCGGGGTTGCTTCTTGGGGCGGGCACGCTCGGTGACCGCGTCGGGCATCGTCTAATGTTTCTGATCGGGCTGGTCCTGTTCGGCATCGCCTCGCTGGTCGCGGCATTCGCGCCAACGGCCAATGTCCTCATCGCGGCCCGGGCCTTCCTTGCGGTCGGTGCCGCCGCAATGATGCCCGCCACGCTTGCCCTACTGCGGGTCAGCTTCACCGATGAGAAAGAGCGCAATTTCGCCATCGCGATCTGGGGCTCGATCTCGGTGATCGGCGTCGCACTCGGGCCAATCATCTCGGGCTTCCTGCTGTCCCATTTCTGGTGGGGATCGGTGTTCCTGGTGAACGTGCCGGTGGTGGCCCTCGCGTTCATCTCGACGCTGATTGTGGCACCGAGGGTTGCTCCCGACAGGTCGCGGCACTGGGATTTCGTCTCATCCGTGCTGGCGTTGGTTTCCCTAGCGGCGCTGGTGATCGCCATCAAGGAAACCGCTCATGCCGGGCAATCCTGGGCAGTCCCCGCCGCCGCAGCAGCCATCGGCCTGATCGCAACGCTCCTGTTCACGCGTCGGCAATCCCGGCTGGCGGACCCGCTCCTGAACTTTGCCTTGTTTCGCAACCCGGCCTTCCTTGCGGGCACTCTGGCTGCGGCCTTTGCCATGTTCGCCTTCGCCGGGCTGCAACTGGCAACCACGCAGCGCTTCCAGCTGGTCGCCGGCTTCACGCCCATGCAGGCGGGCATCCTTGTTTCGTTGGCAGCCATCGGGTCGCTGCCGACCGCAATGCTTGGTGGTGCCTTCCTGCACCGGATCGGGCTGCGCATCCTAATCGCGGGCGGGCTGGCGGTAGCGACGGTCGGTGTCCTGATCGCAACCTTGGGGATCAGCCACGGCATCGGTTGGCTGATCGCCGGATCGGTGCTTGCGGGTGCTGGGGTCGGGGCGGCCATGTCGGTGGCCTCCACTGCCATCGTCGGCAATGCGCCGGTGAAAAACGCCGGGATGGCAGCCTCGGTCGAGGAGGTTTCCTTTGAGTTCGGCAGTCTGATTGCCGTTGCCCTTTTGGGCAGCCTGATGGCGGCGGTCTATTCTCTGGGCGTTGTTTTGCCTGGGGGCATCGCTGCGGCGGCGCGCGACAGCCTGCCCAATGCTTTGTCGATTGCCGATGAGATGGGCGCCGATGGCATTGCGCTAAAACAGGCCGCGTCAACGGCGTTTGACCGCGCTTTCCTGATGGTGATGTATGTCGTCGCGGGTGTCATTGCGCTTGGTGCGCTGTTCACCGGCGTATTACTGCGGTCCTATGGACCGGGTTCGCAGTCTTCGCACTATCCGCATTGAGGAGATCACGATGAGAGAGAGCAACCGTGACAAGATCCTCGATGGGGTGGTGCGGCTGATCGAGCGGGATGGGGTCACAGCGGTCACCTTCGACGCTGTGGCTGCAGAAACCGGCATAACCCGGGGAGGGATCATCTATCACTTCTCCTCCCGTGATGAGCTAATCCTAGCCACGCACCAGCACCTTGCCCGGCAATGGGAGGCGCAACTGCTCAGTCTTACACCGGACCCGGACCTGCCCGCCGACCGCTACAAAGCCTATGTGCAAAGCTGCAGCCGGGATGCCACCCGGGCCGAGCTGCTGATGATGCTGGAAAGCGCCGGGGATGAACGGTTGGCTCAGGTGTGGTCAGAAGTGATGGATCATTGGGCACCACCGGCTCCGCAGGTGGATGATCCTGTGGGCCGAGCAAACTTCTTGGCGCGGATTGCAGCTGACGGGCTTTGGGCTCACCGGGCCATGGGCGGACGACCGCTGTCGCCGGAGGTCAAGGCGATGGTGACCGACTCGCTGCTGAGAATGATGGAATAGTGGTCGACGCCAACGCGACCGTCCGCTTTGTCCGCATTGCTGACCTCCATCCTTTGCGCAGCGACCGTCCGCTCTCCGCCCCTTTATGACGTTCGGCGGTAGGATGACCTGCGGTATGTCTGGCACTGTCCAGGGGGCCCAACTGTGCCTGTTTTGATGCGCGACAGAGGTGGTCTGCTCATGCGACCATGCCCGCGCAGCGAATCCCTGCCGCTTTTTGAAACCGTGAAGCCGTGAACCGGGCCGGGCATGATGCTGTGGTCGAGGTGTTTGGCGCTTCCCGCAGGGCTGTGCCCGGCCCGGCTATCACCTGCAGGCCCGTGCCTGATCACGCAGTACGGCGTAATCGCTCATCATTCGTACCAGCACCGCACTTTCCGGCAGGGCCTCGACTTCGGCCGCGGCGCGGGTCTGCTCGGCGGTGCTGTATTCCACCACGGGCGGGCAGGGGGCGTTGTCAGAACTTTCCGTCGCGCAGCCGCTCAGCGAGAGCATCGCGATCATGAGGGCGGCGGCTGGCGGCATCGAGCATCCTTTGACGCGCATCATTGGTCCTTTCCAGATTTTCGAGGCGTTCGTTGGCGCGCCCGGCCTTCTCGCCGCTGCGCCGCGCGCCGAGGATGAACAGGATGGCGGCGGCGGCGATGGCCAGCCAGGACTTGAAGCGGGCCAGCATCACGAGGCCCGCCTGATCAGCCGGAACAGCACCCAGGCCCCGGCCATGACGATCAGCGCTGCCAGCGCGAAGGAGACCGGCCCGTCGCCCTGCAGCGTCCCGGTCAGCCCGGCCAGCGCGCCGCCCGCCGCTGTCAGCACTTCCGGCGTGACCAGCTTTTCGACCAGGGGCGGGACTGCGGCCTCGACCGTGCGCGACGAGACAAAACTGCCCTTCGACCACAGGCCGATCTCGGCCGCGCGGCGGTTGACCAGCCCGGTCATCTTCTTGCCGTCATTATAGACCCATCGCGCAAGCTGATCGGGCACGGCATCATGATCGCCGGCATTCAGCTTTCTGAGCAGGGTGGAACCAGCGAACTGCCCCTCGCCGATGTTGAAGACGAAGCTGGTCAGCGCCGCCCTTTGCCCATCGGTGAGCGGCACCTTGACCAGCCGGCGCAGGATATCCTCGGCCTCGCCCAGATCGTGCTCCAGCGCGGCCTCGGCCTGTGCCTCGGTGATCTTCAGGCCCTTGTGGACTGTCATGAAGCGGTCCGAGGTGTGCCCGTAACCGATGCTCCAGGGGGTGCCGTCCTTGCTGCCGGGATCGGGATAGGCCTCCAGCCGCAGGCCCTCCCAGCGCTTGACGTGCTCGATGGTTTCTTTCGCCACAGACATGGTTCTCTCCATAAAAAATACCCCGCGCGCTGGCGGGGTGGGTGGATGGTCGGGTTGGGCGTCGGTCAGTCGCGGGCGGGACCGCTGCGTTCCAGCAGGCGTTTGATGTCGGCGCGCATCTCGCGCAGCATCTCGTTCTGTTCCTTGCGGGTTTCCGAGATCGCCTGGCGGTCGGCGTCGAGCTGCTTTTCCAGCCTTGAGATCTCGCGCAGGGCGGTTTTGGAGGCACCTTCAAGACGGACCAGCCAGACGCCCAGCCCGGTTGCCGCCATGATCGCGCCCCACCATTCGCGGATGCTGTCCATGAGGTTCTCTCCCATGGGTTCAGTCCGGCGCGGCGCAGGTCAGGTAATGGATGGCAATGCGCACCGCGCCGCCGGCAAAGCTGCCGCCATTGGCGGTGAGGCGCACGGGCGTGTCGGCATAGAACGCCGTCGGGCCGATGACGCCGATATTGCTGCTGCCCACGGCCACGCCGAGCGAACCGCCGAACTTCGAGGGTTCGCCCGCGATGCCGCAGTCGAAGGAACTGGCCCCCAGCACTGCGGTCACGGTCCGCACGGATACGCCCAGCACGATGGCGCGGTTGGGGATATTGATGGTGCTGGCGACCGAGGCACCCGAAAGCCCGGTGATGGTTTCTTCCAGCACGGCCATGCCGGTGGTCGCACCATTCGCCTCCCGCGCCACGGCGACCGAGGCGGCTTGGGCGATGAAGCCCATGGCATCCACCACCGGGATCCACGCCGATCCGGTCCAGACGATGGCCTGCGCCTCGTCCTCGATCCAGGCCATCCAGCCTGCGCTCGGCAGGATCCGCATCCACGCGCCGTCGATCCAGTAGGCGATGCTGCCCGCCCAGCCTGCCCACGCACCTGTTGCGCCGCTGGCGGGAATGTAGCGGTCGCCTTCGGCCGGGCTGGCTGGCGGGTCCGTCAGGTCACGGTCGAGGATCGCCAGCTGGACGATGCCGTCGAGCTGGCGCAGGGCCTCGTTCATGGTGACGTGCTTTTGCGCCTGCGCGGCCATGATGAAAGGCAGCGCCAAATGCGCTGTTGTGTCAGACATTGCGGTCTCCTGCTTTAGAACCAGAGTGTGGTGATAGGGGTGGCGCCCGCCCCATAGGCCTGCCCGATCTGGGCAATGCGGATGGTGAGCGATGCGCCGGGGCCGAGCGGTGCGCCCCAATCGGCGCTCTGCTGGGCGGCAGTGTAGACGGTGCGTGCTGTCGCAGCGGTCAAGGATCTCTTTATGGTTGCCCCGTCGAGGATCTCGACCCGCCAGTACTCGCTTGCCTCCGACATGGGGATCTCGGCCGCGTTCCAACTGTCGGCGGCGAGCGAACGGTCACGCCTCACCCAGCTTATGGTCAGATCGCCGGTGCTGCGCGCCCGCCGCCACGGCTGCGCGACATGCACGGGTGAGAACGGGCGCAGGCCCATCCCGAGCGGGGTGAAGGTCGCGGCCAGATAGCTGTCGTCGCTGACCGGCCGCGAGGATGGCCCGACGCGCCAGTTCCACGGCATGCCCAGATCGGCCTGGCTCACCGGCAGCGGGGCCAGCGCTGCATCCAGCACCACCACCCGCGCCCCTGCCGGCACCATGGCTGCCATGTCGGCATCCGTGCCGCGTTGACCACGCAGCAGGCGCGAGAGCCGATATCGGCCGGGGGCGATCAGTTCGGCGGTGCCGAATTGCAGGATCTCCCAGCCGCCGCCTGGCTGCGCGACGGCGAGCGCGTTCTCGCCAGCGAACAGGCGCAGGTCGGTGATGCTCTCGAGGGTGCCTGACAGCAGGTCGAGATAGACCGAGTTGCCGTAGTCGAAGCGAGAGGTCGGGCCGGAATGGAGGTCGGCCACAAGTTCGCCCATGCGCGCCCGGGTTCTGAATGTGGTCAGCAGTTCGAAGCCGGAAGCCTCGGGGCTGCGGAACACCGCTATCCGGCCCGGCCAGGGGCGGGCATGGGCGGCGATCAGCGGGTGGTGTGGCGCGAGATCCTCGCGCAGTTGCGGCAGGTTCAGAAGTTCGACCAGCGGCGCACCGAACACGACCGGCCGGGCAAGCGCAGCCGGGCGAGGGCTTCCGGGCGGAAGATCATAGGCATCCCGGTCCTGGCGGATGGTCTCGATGCTGCGGGCCTCGGCATCGGAAACCGTGAGGATGCGCATCTCGGCCAGCCGCCCGTCGTGACCCAGCGCGATGACATCGCCGGGATCCAGCGCCAGCATCGAGGGCGGCAGGCTGAAGGCTCCGGTCTCGCGGCCGATCCATGCCTCCATCAGCGCCCGGCGGCAGCGCCGGTCGGCTTCCTCGGGCGGCACCGCCATCGGAAAGCTGTCCGAGGATACCCTGCTGGCGCTCACGGCAATGCGGCGGGACTCGACGGTGATGCCGTCATAATCCTCGTCCGCGCGCGCCACCTGCCATTTCAGGGCCTGCGGCAGTTCAGTCTCCTGGCCCCGGGTCAGTTCCATGACGTCGCCCGCGCCCGAGGATACCATGTCGGCCGGTGCGATGGTCGCCACCGGGGCGCTGCCGCGCATCACGAACCTGATCCGCCCCTCGCTCTCGACGGCATCGAAGCCGAAATGCCGCGCCAGCATGGTGATCGAGGTCCGCGGCGATTCCAGGGCCGAGATCACATAGCCGTCCGCCGCGCCGGTGAGGCCCGAGACATCGATCCACGCCGAGGGCATGCCGGCGCGCAGGCAGAGATCACGCACCAGCGCCGCCAGCGACACCGCGCCCAGCCGCCCGGTCAGCCAGTGGCCCAGCCGCCAGTTGTCGCCATCCGCCCATATGTCCCCGAGTTGCGGGAAGAACGGATAAGGCCGGGCATCCCAGGTCCATGCCGCGCATTCCGCCACCTCGACCATGCGGCCGGCATATCCGGTCGAGACCGGGTTGTTTGCGGCGTCACCCCAGAACAGGTAGGTCGCTTCCAGATAGGCTCGCTGGACGGCATCGTCGCGCCAGCCGCGTGAGAACCAGGGCACGAAGGATTCCGAGGATTTCGGGTCATGAAACACGTTCGGCTGGTTGGGGCCGCGATCGACGGCCGGGCAACCGAGTTCGGTAAACCGGATCGGCTTCGACTGCGGCAGCCATGCGGTCGGGGACGCTGCGGGGATCCCGCCCGGGCGGTTGCGATGCGGGTTTGACCACCAGCCGCGGATGTCCTTGTAGCGGAAGATCCACGGCTCGGGCACCACCGCGGGCAAGGTCGCGAAACTCGGGACTGCGCCCGACCATATGCTGAGATTGCTGACCAGCGTTCCCGGCCAGGGGAGTGCTGTCGTGACGGTGCTGGACCCCGACACCGGGCCGTTGGCAAGGCCATATCCCCCGCCGTTGTTGGCGGCCCATGTGCCGGATACGGACCTGCCGAAGCTTGCCGTGGCAGCGACATTCCCGTCGACTGCAAAGCCGATCTCGCCGCTTGCCATGTCGAACCATGCGACCAGATCGGCGGTCCTGCCAGCGAGCGAGGCGGCAGGGGTCGAGGCCGTCCTGGTCTGTCCGATGGCCGAGAAAATCTCGTGCAGGATCAGCTGACCGCCAGCCAGGCCGAAGAACATGCCGCTGCTCAGGTTGCCGATCTCGAAAACAATGCCGTCCGCGATCAGGGTTGGGAACTGAACCCGGCAGGATAGGGTGATGCTGGCACTCCGATATGGCACCGTGGTGGTGAAACTGGCGCCGGGACTTTGGCTGATGCCGGGTGCTGGAACAGGCATCGCGGTGATGACCTTGCCGCCGGCGCCCGGTGTGATGCTGTCCTCGATTGGCGTGCGGTTCTGCGCGATCCGGTCGCCCTCGCTGGCATAGTACCAGTCGAAGCCCTCGCCGCCGGCAATGTTCGATTGCAGATAGGCGCGGTCGTAGATCGACGGCCATGCCAGCGCATCGAGATGCTCCCAGCCATCGCGCCAGTCGGAAAGCGGCATGTAATTGTCGATACCGATGAAATCGACATTGTCATCCGCCCAGAGCGGGTCGAGGTGGAAGAACACGTCGCCCGAGCCGTCCTGCGGATGATGGCCGAAATATTCCGACCAGTCGGCGGCGTAGCTGATCTTCACGCCGGGGCCGAGGATCGAGCGGACGGCAGCGGCCAGAGATTGCAACGCGGCAACCGCCGGATAGGTCGATGCCCCGGATCTGATCGAGGTCAGCCCGCGCATCTCGGATCCGATCAGGAAGGCATCAACCCCGCCCGCCGCCGCGCAGAGGTGGGCGTAATGCAGGATCATGCGCCGGAAGCCCCAATCCGTGCCGCCGGTCCAGGTGATGGTTTCCCCGCTGACGGTGAAGTCCGAGGGCTGGGCGTTGCCGAAGAAACCCGAGACCTGTGCGGCGGCGAGCGCGGTCTTATCCACGCTCCCGGTGAAGCCGGCGGCGGGCGCGCAGGTGATCCGCCCGCGCCATGGCAGCACCGGCTGGCCGATGCTCGCGGCGTTGTCGCTGTAGGGATCGGGCAGCAGGTTGCCGGCCGGAATATCCATCATCAGGAACGGATAGAAGGTCACTTTCAGCCCGCGCGCCCTCATCTCGCGGATGGCCTGCAGCACCGAGAAATCCGTTGGCGTGCCACCATAGATCGGCCGCCGCTGATCGTCCTGACTGACCACCAGCGCATCGCCGCGGCTCACGCCGTTGACGCTCCAGGCAGGCGTGGTGTTCTTCTGCGCCATTTCGACCTTCGGGCGGATCGTGCAGCTTCCGGCGCGCAGATCGTCGCCGAACCAGGACACCACCAGCGAGGCGCTTTCGACCTTTGGCACCATGGCTTCCAGCCGGTCCAGCGAAACCACCATGTCGGCGGTTCCGGCCATGGCGTTGACATTCTCGGCCGCGCTGTCGCCGTCCCCGGCCTTGCGCACGATCTGGGTTGCGTAGGACCATTCTCCCGACGCCGGGATAACGGTGACCGCGGGCACCAGCCCCTCGGCGGTGTCGGCATCGTCCAGAGGCCGGAACACCTCGAAGGACAGTTGCGGCAGGCGGTTGCCGAAGCGCGCCAGCGGCAGTTCCTCGAACACCACATAGGCGGTGCCGCGATAGGCAGGCGTGTTCCCCACCCCCATCTTCGCCGCGATGAAGGGGTCGGGGGCCTGTGCCTCGCTGCCCGGATACCAGCGCCACGTCGCCTCACTGAGGTCCACGATCTCGCCATCAGCCCAGATGCGGCCAATGCCGGTGATCTTGCCTTCACAGAGCGCGACCGCGAAACTGGCATAGTAGAGGTACTCGGTCGTGGTGACCTTCTGCCCGCCGCCTTTGCCGCCCCCCTGGCGGTGAACATTGGTTTCCTCGCGGAAATCCGTGGCCCAGATGATATTGCCACCGATCCGCATGCGCCCGTAGAGGCGCGGGATCACAACGCCCTCGGTGGCGGAAGTCACCCGCAGGCTGTCCATGCGCTGGCCCTCGATGCGCTGGCCGGGCAACAGCGACGAGACGATCCAGCTGTCGACCATCGAGCCGATGCCGGAGCCAATCATGCCGCCGATGGCAGCGCCGGAGAGGCCGAGGATCGTGCCACCAAGGCCGCCGCCGATGGCGGTGCCGACGGCGCCGAGAACAATTGTCGCCACAGGTCAGGTCTTCTTCTTGCGCTGGCCGGGAGCCTGGCGCGGGAACAGGAAGGCGAAGGCAATGCGCCGCCGCCATGCGATGGTGAGTGGTTCTTCGATCACCCCGAGCCGCTCATAGGAATGGACGAATGTGCCCTCGCCGGTCAGGATCCCGACATGCTTGACGATGGCGCCCGCGCGCATGCGGAACAGCACCACCGCGCCCGGCCCGGCCTCGGCCGGGTCGATGCGGATCATCATCCGGCCGGCATTCTCGGCCAGCACCTCGCGCGTGCCGATCTCGCCCCAGTCGCGGCTGTAGGGCGGCACCGGCAGCGTCTCGCTTCCGACCACTTCGCGCCAGATGCCGCGCGCCAGCCCGAGGCAGTCGCAGCCGACGCCCTTGACGCTGGCCTGATCGTGATAGGGCGTGCCGAGCCAGCCGCGCGCGGCGGCGATCACGGATCGGGGATCGGCGGGCCGGGCATCAGATGCTGCATGCGGTGCAACAACTGCCGCGCCGCTCACAGCACCGCCCCCTCGTGCCCGCCATCCGCCGTGGCGTAGCGGACAACCGCGTCCTGACCGGGGATATGCGGGAAGCCGCGGAAGTTGGCGATGTTGCTGAACTTGGCCGCGCAGGTCGCGCTGCGCTTGTCGCAGCCGGCGCGGATGGTGAACGCATTGCCGCCCGCGACCGCGCGCACAGGCGCTTCCAGCAGCGTTATGGTGACAACGCCGGAGGCGATCTCGTGCAGCATCACCTCGGCCAGCCGACCGCTGTTCGGGCCGCTCGTCCATTCCAGATGGCCGAAGCTGAACCAGCCGCTGGCGAAGCCGCCGAGGCCGGAGGCGGTGAAGGCGCGGTCGCGGATCGGATCGACCACCGCGCCGGTGCCGCGATAAGCGGCGGTGGCAATGTTCACCCCGCAGCGGCTGTCGCCCAGTGCCGCATCGCAGGTGCCCTGATAGACCCGGCCGACCGTCTGACCCAGCACATGCGCCATGCTGCGCACCTCGGCGACGAAGGACATGCGCCCGCGCCGCAACTCGCCGATGGCGCCGCGCCGGATCAGCACCCGCTGGCCGAGGGCGTTCCAGTTCACCCGCCAGACCTCGACCAGTGCGTTGTCCCAGCGCCCGTCCAGAATATCGGTCTCGGTGATCCGGCCCGAGGTCAGCGCTCCCTGCGCATCCTGGGAATCCACCGACAGATCCGAACCGGACCGGATCTCGGATGCCGAAAGCCCGCTTTCCGGCTCATAGTCTGTACCGCCGAAGGCGAGAGGCCGGTCATGATCGGTAAAACCGAAGCTCTGGCCATCGGCGCGGGTGATCTTCCAGCACCAGGCCAGCGTGGTGGTGCCATCGTCCAGATGCGCCTGCAGGGCAGGAGGGAGCGATTTCATCGGCGGATTTCCACGAGCGGGATTGAGGTGATCGAGCCGAGCCGCTCTATATCGAGGGTGACGTCGAGCGTGTCGCTGTCGAAGCGGACGGGCACGTCGAATTCGAACCCCGCGCGGACGGTGACGCCAGCGGCGGGTGCGGTTCCGAATGTAACGACACCGGTCGTCGTATCGACCGACCAGCCGGAAAGCTGCTCGACGCCGCCCAGCGCCAGCCTGACGCTGCCTGCGACCGGCCTGGTGATCGAGCGGGTCCAGGACTGCGCCCCGGAGGCATACCGCTTCACAAGCTGGAACGCGGTTGCGGTTCCGTTGCCGGTCCCGAGCAACTGGTCCTGGTGCGTCACCACCGCCGATGGCTTGCAGGATTTATGATCGCCCCAATCCTTGAAGCGGAAGCCGTGCAGACGCCCGTTGCGGGCCTCGAAGAATTGCACCACGGCGTCGAGATCGTCGGCGCGGCGGATGCCATAGGAGACGTCATAGCGGCGGCGCGAGTTGGCCCAGCTGGCGTTGCGTTCCTCGTCGCCGGAGGCCAGTTCCACGATCTGCGTGCGCCGTTCCGGGCCGCCGCGCGCGCCGCGGCTGATATTGTCCGGGAACCGGACATCGTGAAAAGTCATTACACCCCTCTCCTTCCCATGGCGACGGCCCGCGCGATATCTGCCGAAATCTGTGCTCGCGACTGCCGGAAGCTCTCGGCATCGCGGGCGTTGATGTTGATGGTGACGCCGCCCCCGTAACCCGCCGCTTCGCGGCGCGAGAGCACCCGCTCGCCCTTCTGCAGGATCGCCGGCACCTCGTCCGAGCGCAGCCCGGCCCAGCCGCCGGAATGCATCCGGGGCGCATTGGCGAAGGCCATGGCCGAGACCATGCGGGACGGCGCTGCACCGCCGACCATGCCGCCGGCATGGAGGATCGGCACATTCAGCCCCGGCATGAAGCCCGACAGAATCCCGGCCAGCGGCCCGAGCAGGAACCGGCGCGCGCCCAGCTTCGCCAAGTCGGCCAGCATCGAGGTCACGAGGTCGTGGAAGTTCAGCTTGCCGGTCTTCACGAACTCGCCGACCGCATTCTCGGCGCTCTGGAACGCTCCGACCAGCGCGTTGCCGATATCACCGCTGATGTCGCGGGCCTTCTGGGCATAGTCGGAGAGCGGGGCGATAACCGCATCCCAGCCCTGTTTCGCCTGTTCCGCGCCGTTTGTAGTGTCTTCGCCGGCTTTCTTGCCAGCCGCACCGGCCCGGCCCGCAGCGCCACCGGCGCGATCCATGGCACCGGCAACCCGCTCGGCCGCGCCAGCGGCATCGTCCAGCGCGTTCGCGCCATCCTCGCCTGAGGCGGTGACGGCATCCTTCAGCGCCTGCCAGCTTTCCAGCGGCGCGACCGCAGCCGCGCCCAGCGCCTGCGCGACATCAAGATGGGCGGAGGCAGCCGCGGTCGCCTGATCGGCAAGATCGCCGAACAGGTCCGGTGTCTCGATGTAGCTCCGGTCCCATGCCGTGCTGAACGCCTCGGCGGCGGCGGAACCCGCCTCGGATGCCGATCCCTCGAACGGATTGTCGATGCGGCCGATGCTGAACGGGTCCAGAAGGCCGATCTGCGCCCCGCCTTCGCCGACAGCCCATTCCGGCAGCATGGCGAGGGCGGCGTTGATGCCGGAGATGAAACTGTTGATCCGGGTGACGACGCCGTTCAGCATCGCCTCGACCCCGGCGATCAACCCGTTCGCCGCCTTGAACGCCAGATCGCCAATGGCATCCGGCAGCAATGCCCAGATCGCCTTGATCGCCTCAAACCCGCCGTGCCAGACCGCAACATATCGGTCCACGGCGGTGACGCCCCCGGTCACGATCAGGTCGAGCACCGTGAACACATAGGCGCGATAGCCATCCCAGGCCGCATTGAGCAGCGCGAACGATGCCTGGAAGGCCAGGACGATGCGCTGGCCGACCTCCTTTGCGACATCGCCTAGCAGCTTGAACGCCGTGCCGATGCCGCCGACTGATTTGACCAGCGAGGAAAACTGGTAGATCAGCTCGCCCGCCGCGACGATCAGCGCGCCGATGCCGGTGCGGATCAGCGCCCCCCGCAGCACGGTCAGCGCCGTGGACAGCGAGAAGGTCGCGACACGGGCGGCGACAAAAGCCGCCACCCAGCGCCCGGCCATGAAGCCGGCGAAGGCAATCGCGAGCGAGGCGAGGCGTTCGATATTGTCCGCGACAAGGATCAGCACAGAGGCGACGGTGGAGGAGGCACCCAGAAGCTGATCCCAGCTGCCAACCAGTTGCAGCGCCGCATTGCCGATCAGCGTGAACGCGTCGCCGATGGTGGCCGGCATGGAGTCCGCTTCCTCGCGCAGCAGCTCCAGATTGCCGACCAGCGCGGTGCGGATCACCTCGCCGGTGATCGCGCCCTGCGTTCCCATCACTCGCAGGCCGGAAACCGTGGTGCCAAGTTCCGCCGCCAGCAGTTCGGCCACCCGGCCGCCGGTCTGAATCACGGTATTGAGGTTGTCGCCCGACAGGCTGCCCAGCGCCATCGCCTTCGAGAGCGCGTTCTGGACCGAGGCCGCGCGCTCGGCCTTTGCGCCCGAGACCACCATGGCGTTGTTCAGCGCCTCGGTGAAATCGAGGCTCTCGGCGGTGGAAAGTCCGAGTTCGCGCAGGGCGGTGGCGTTCGAGAGCCAGCTTTCGGTCGTCTGCTCGATTCCCGAATAGGTGCGCCGCGCCATCTGCGCGAGCCGGTCCATGACGGCGGCGCCCTTCTCCTGCGACCCGGTCGCCAGATCGACCCGCGAGCGCAGATCGGTCCAGGTATCGGCATATTGCGCGACCTGGCGGATGCTGAGCGCGCCAGCCGCGATACCGGCGAGGCGGCGCAACATGACGCCGGCCGTGTCCACCTCCTTCGACAGCTTCTGGAAGCTGGCGGCGCCAGCATTGCCGACGCCCTCCAGTTCCGCCCGGACCTGCCGGCCGTTCTCGGCCACCAGCCGGACGGATACTTTTTTCTCAGCCATCCTGGCGGCCTTCCTCGATCTTCTGGTTGGTCTTGCGGATCATTTCCGCCTCGATCACCGGCAGCAGTTCCACGACCGCCAGCGGTGCAATGCCAAGGGCGCGGCCCATTTCCAGCGCCGTGCCCATGTCCCAGCCCAGCACCGCGCCGGGGATCGCCCGGACCTGCCCGCTCAGCCTCCCGGCCAGATCCCAGACCTGCCAGCCCTCTTGCGTTTCGGGACTGTTCAGCCGGGCAGGGCAGTCGGGGCAGTGTCCGGGGCAGGCTGCGCAATATCGCTCGCCCCCGCCGAAATGCCATTCGGCGAGGGCGCGGAGCCGTTTTTTTCCGCATCCAGCACCAGATAGGGGCCCAGAACCTTTTCCTGGAATGCCTCGAACACCGGCCAGATGTTCAAGAGCGCGTCGATGCCTTCGGGCGTCACCGGAAGGTCGATGCCCTCGGCATCGCCGACGCCCGACCATTCGGTAATCACCATTCTGGCGACGGCCTGCGCCATGGCCACGGCCAGCACTTCCTTCGGCGCACCCGCGTCGAGGGTATCGAGGGAGACATCGGAGCGCGCGGCGGCCATGATGGATGTGGTGATCGGGGCGACCCGGATCATCAGGCCGGGCAGGAGGTCGATCCAGCGCGGCTCGGTGGTAAGGTTCAGACGGATCATGGTTCAATATTCCTCGGTGTTGTTGACAAGGGTGATGGTTGCCATGCGCGCCGGGCTGGACCCGCGCGCCGCCTGCCAGTCGAAGCTGGCCTGAATGCCCTGCGGCCCGCTGATCTCGATGCGGGGGCGGGGTAGATAGACGGCATGGGCGGTGACGGTCAGGCTTTCGCCACTGGTCAGGGTGTATGCGAACTCCAGTTCGCACGGCCCGCCGGCGATGGCCTGGTTCATCAGCACCATATCGGCAAAGCGCAGCTCGATCTGGCCGTTCAGCGCGGCGATGGAGGGATCCGCGCCGTCGATCATGCCGTCGCTGCGGATGGTCTCGATCCGGTCGAGGTTGTTGGCATAGGTGATCTGGGCCGAGATCACGTTGCCCAGCGCCGCGCCGTTCCTCGTGACCTGTCCGTTGAAGTGCCCGAAGCGCAGCAGGTCGAGATCGGTGGGCGTGCCGGCCTGCGAGGTGCTGGCCACGGTCTCGCCCTGTGCCACAAGCTGGGCGCTGGCGGTCAGCAGCCCCGAACGCTGCATGGTCCAGCTGAGCTGATTGACCATGACGCCGGAATACATGGCAAAGCGCGGCACCTCCGGCATGCCGGTCTCGATCGCCATCGACGGCAGGGTCCAGTTGCCTGAGCGGAACTCATGCGTATAGGGTCCCGGCGCGGTTCCGGTCGTGACCGGCGCCCCGAACGCGGCCTTCAGCCAGAAGCCGAAACCCTCGGCATCGATGGGGATGGTCAGATCGCCATCCGCGGTGATCGCATCCTTGACCGGGGCCAGCGGGTCCCGGCCATATCCCAGCAGCTCCGAGCCGAGCAGCGGCTGTTCGGCGCTCAGCGTCGAGGATGCGAAGGGCAGGCGGGTGAAGCCGCTGACGGGGGCGGTGCCATAAACAGTCTCGAACGCAGCCGCGAGTTGCGACCGCGCACCTTGGGCGCGTGCCATGGAAGGTTCCTTTCTATGGAAGCGATCCCGTGCCGGGACCGGGTCAGTGCAATGGCGGCTTGACCAGCGCGGCCAGCCTGGTGAGGCCCTTGGCGGTCACCCGCACCTGCTCGGTGACCTTTTCCGAACCATCGGCGCGCAAGACAGTGGTGATCCTGTGCTCGAGCAGGCTGGTCGCGGTCTTGCTGTGGTAGCCGAGAAAGCTCGCGCCGCCGGGGCGTTTGTAGATCCAGCCATTTTCCTGCAGCCAGAGAAACAGGTCTTTCGGGCGCATCTGCAAAAGCTTGGCGGCGTTGGTGATGCAGAATGACCCATCCGCCTGCGCGATCCGGTCCAGCTTCTCCTGTGCGGGCAGCAGCGCCTGCACTTTCTCTTGCAGGGCCACATGCTGTTCGCTGTAGCTGAGTAGCAGCGCCCGCAGCTGCGCCGGGTCGTTGAGGTCGGTGGCCGGGGCGCGGGCCACTTGCTCTTCCAGTTCCTGCCAGCGGTCGACCAGCCTTGCGGTGAACTCGGGCGAGAGCTGCGCCACGACAATGATGCTGTCGCGTTTCTCGAGCCGATAGACGGAAGTCGTGCGCAGACGGCCCAATGCATCCATATCCTGTTCATCCCCCATTGGGGGTTGGACGATGACACCGCGTGCGGCCAGCCGCTCGATGGATTGCTTTACCTTGTCATGGCGGCTTTCGAGAAGCTCGGCGATTTCGCGCGAAGACATGGTGAGCGGGCTGGCTTCCTGCGGGCCGGCTGGCAGATGCGAGATCATGGTGCTCATTTCTTTCTCCTGATATTCGATGCGGACCGGGGATTCGGGCCTGAATCAGACAGGCACATCCGCCCGACCGGCGGCGCGGCGCAGACCGGCGCGGCAAGGCCGGATTCCGCGCCGGTCCGGCCTTGTTCGCATCTCAACCCAGCGGATCGTTGCTGGTGTAATGCAGGGTCAGGATCAGCACCGCCGCCCTGATGGTCGGGGCACCCTCGACCGCCAGATCGGCAGGTTCGGGCGCGTCGGTCTCGATCCAGTCGCAAAGCCCGCCCAGCGTCCGGTCGGCGGCGATCACTTGCCCGATCCCCTCAGCCAGCGTGTCGAAGGCCAGTTCCAGGCCGGAGGATCCGCGCACGAAGACCTCGACCTCGGCGCGGTGCTGCCAGTGATAGCGCAGCGGCGACAGCGTGACTTCGGCCTCGCCCGGCGTTCCGTCGCGCAGGATCAGCAGCCCGGCGGCGGGGATGCGCTCGGGCAGGACCTCATTGCGCAGGACGATGGTGCCGCCGCCGATGCCCTGCAGGAGGGTGAACAGGGACGATAGAACCTGTTCGCGCCTGGTGGTCATGTGCGTTCCCAGCGAGAGACGATTGCGCCCGGCAGGGATGCCAGAGCGGCATTGGCCGGCTTCTCAAGATCCAGCCGCTTCTTCAGCCTGACCTGCGGCACCAGCAGAAAGATCGGCACCGAGGCGAGGCCGCGCCCGGTTCTGGACCGGGACACGGCCGCCCGACCGTGCTTGGTCAGCCGCGCCTCGGCGACCAGCAGGCTGGGGCCGGTTCGGCGATAGACGAAGATCAGCCGCAGCCCGGTGCGCGCCTCCCATTCGCCCGGCGTCGGGCGCTTGCCGCTGCGGCTCTTTCCGGCTGCCTCAAGCGGGATCGCCAGCCAGAACCCGCCCTTTGAGCGGATCAGCGGCCCGGTGTCATGGGCGTTCACGATCACCGGGGCGCGGGTCCAGACCATCGACGCGGCATTCATGCTGTGCCGCCCCTTGGGCCAGGTCTCCGAGCGGATGGTGCGGGCCAGCCGCTGGCCAAGGCCTGCGCTGGTGACCTGCCCCCGCCATGCGGCCTTGAGCGCGATCCCGGCATCGCGGATCCCGAAATGCACCGCCTTTTCGCCGGCCTTGACCTCATCGGCCATCAGCCTGGCGATATCCGCGATCTCGGCACGCAGCTTCATATGGGCCTCAGATCGAGGGTCACGATCAGCCGTTCCCGGTCGCGGATCGGCTCGCCCTGAACCTCGAAGGTCTCGCCGCCGATCACGATACGGTCGCCGGACTGGATTGACGGGGTTTCGGCCGCCATCACGTCGATGCGCACGGTCTCCGACCACACCCGCGCGCCACCATAGCTGGTCAACTCGTCAGAGGATTTGCGGATGGCGCGAATGGTGCTGCCGGGCCGAACCCCGCCCGGCAACCATGTCGCGTCAACCGCCATGTTCGGGTCCGCGAAGATCCGGGTCGCAGCGGTGGCAAAGGCGCTCATCAGACGGCCGCCCCGTTCAGACGGACGCGGCCGGTAGTTTCCCCAGCGCCGCCTCCGACCGCGAGCACCGCAATGCCGATCAGCGTGTTGGAGCCGACCGTGGTCGTGCAAGCCTTGGCGGTGTTGTCCCAATAGACCTTCGCGCCGACCGTCCAGGCCTGGGACGCGGTCTTCGGCAGATCATAGACGCCAGTGAGGTTGATGACGCCTTGCGCGCCATTGGCGATGGGGCCGGTGGCAACGCCGAAGATCGAGCCGATCAGAACGCCTGCGCCCGAGGCGATATCCGCCTCGGCGGTGATGGTGAGCGTGTTACCCGTTGCGATGAAGTTTTTCATGGGCTTTCTCCAGATGAGGGAAAGAAGGGAATGCGGGCCGATCACCGGTCCGCGCCGGTCAGGATCAGACCGGGGCCGGCAGCATCACGCGATGCCGGGATTCTTGTAGAGACCGCGCCAGTCGATGGCCTTGGCGCCGAAATCGTGACGGGCCTTGAACTCGATGCAATCGACCTCGAAGCCGACGCGATGCTCGGTATAGAGACCCTCCTGACCCGCCAGATAGGCGTATTCCACCGCACCGAAGGCGGGATCGGTGGCGGCGAACCACGGATCGGGACCGGCGGTATTCACCAGCCGGATTTCCTCGACCACCGAGAAGCGGTTCGAATAGGGGTTCACCTCGGCCGTGCTGCCGGGCGTGGTTGCGGCCAGTTGCTTGTGGATTTCGACCATCCGCTTTCCGGGCGGAACGATGATGTTGCGCGGCAGAACCGTGATCGCCCGGCCGTCCAGATCCTTCTGCACAGCGAAGGCGCGCAGCATCGCGGTCAGGGACTCCTCGGTGATCGCCGCCGCCGTGCCGAGGTTGCCGTGATTGGCATGAAACAGCGCGGTGCCGTCGCCCATGGCGGGGTTCGACAGCAGGATCGAATAGAGGATATCCGATTCAAGGTTCGCGGCCGAGGCACCGAAGGACTGGACGACCCGGTCGAAGGCGCGCAGGTCATCGTTGATCAGCATCTGCCGGCTGAAGCCGATAATGCGGCCATAGGTGGCGATCGCATAGCTTTCCTTGCCCTCGGTCGCGGTGCCATAGGTGAACTCGCCGCCTTCGGGCACCTTGACCAGATCGGGGGCGTTGCCGATCTGCAGGCGGTCAACGGGCCGGAAATCCCGCACCGTCACCCGCGTGGACCATGCCCCGAAGGTACGCGGGGTCGCGTCATAGGCGGCGCGCAGCGTCTGGTTGACCACGCTGCTGAGGATCGCCGGGAAGTCTCCGGTGCTGTGGTAACCCGCCGAGCGCATGCCCATGGCGAAACCTGCGATCTCCATATCGGGCATGGCGGCGGTGTTGACGCCGGCGCGCTCGACGGCATGGCGGGCCAGGTCCATCAGGCTGCGGAACGCGAATTCCCGCGATTGCGGCGATACCGCATGCAGCGATGGTGCCGCCCTGTGCATGATCGCGTCGGCAACCGCATCGCGATAGGCGGCATCGCCGGTGCCGCGGGCCTGCGCCGGGGCCAGCTCAATCGTGCGGCCCAGCGGGTTTGCCTCGCCCAGTGCGTCGAGGACCGCCTCGCGGGCGGCATCGATCGAGACGCCGCGTGCGATCAGGTCGTTGGCAAGGTCAGAGCCAAGATCGTGCCGGGCGCAGAGCGTCATGATGGTGCTGACCCGGCTGCGTTCTTCCGCGCGGATGCTTTCCGCGTCGGGCGCGGGCACGGCCGGGGCCGCTTGCGGGATGGCAGGGGTTTGCGCGGGGGCAGGGGCGTTGCGGGTTTCATCAGCACCCGCCGCAATGGTGTCTTCAGGCATGTTTCGTCCTTTCGTGGTGATCGCGCAGGGGAATTGCCGGGCGTCAGACTGCCTGGCTTCCGACCGCATGCCGGCGCCGGGATCGGCACCGATGGCGACGGCAGAGATTTCAAGCGGCTCCCAATCGACCGCGCGATAGAGGGCGCGCGGACCGCCATCGGTGCGGTCGGCCTTCGCCACCCGCTCAAAGCGATGGACCCGGTATCCGACCGAGACATTGCGGATGATCCCGGCCTTGATGTCGCGCCAGATCGGCTCGACCTCATCGCGCTCTGACAGCCGGATGCGGGCGAACCCCTGGCCGTTCTCGATGCGGATCGAGCCATTCTCGACCACGCCGAGAATGTCGGTCAGGCGCTGGGACGCATGCGAGTTCAGGAAAGGCGCGCCCGCGTTCAGACGGTCCAGCCGCATCGCGTTGGGCGACACGACCAGTTCTTCGTCGAACTCCTCGTCGCGCGCCCAGGAATAGCGCCGCACCTGCGCGCCGGTGGTCCAGAGAACCTCGAATGTGCGCGAGGCGTCATCGACAGATTGCATTGTGCCGGCCCGCCCGATCACGGGCAGGTCGAGAATTTCCTCATTCTCCATGGTGGTCTCCGTCAGTTATCGCCGCTGGGGGGCGCGGTCGGGTCGGTGGTCTGGACAAGGCCAGCCTTGCTGACCTTGCGCGGGTCGCTGTCGAAGACGAGGCCAGCGGCATCGGCCTTCCTGGCGAAATCGGCCCATTCGCTGAGGATTTCCTCAGGGTCATATCCCCGCCGCGCGATCTGTTGCGGCAGGGTCGAGAAGCCGGAGCGCACCTCCAGCAGATCGGCCTGCACGTCCTGCAGCGGATTGACACTCTCGAACTTCGGCGGCCCCCATTCCGCAAGAATCTCGACGCCATCCGGCAGCAGGCCCTGCGACTGTGCCTCCTTGATGAACCAGCGCCAGATCGGCTCGCAGAACATCGGGATCACGGTCTGCCACTGGATCTGCTCGACCATGCGGCGGAATTCGTTCAGGCCCGCACGGGTGGACGAGAAGTTGGCCTGCGACAGATCACCGGTCATCATCGCATAGGGTACCCGGAAGCCGGCGGCGATGATGTGAAGCTGGGTCCGGTGCCATTCATAGACGCCAGCCGTCGAGGCCGGTTGGTTGAACTTGATGTCCTTGCCGCCGCGGGCATAGGCGATCAGGCCCGGCTCGAACTGCTCGACCCGGTTGCCCATCCCGTCCTCGATCACCGGGGCGATGGATTGCTGATCCTCATCCGCGCCGAAAACGATGCCGACCAGACAGGCTTCGGTTTTCTTGCGCACCAGTTCCGCGGTCTGCCAGTCGTCGACATCGCGGATCGCCCGCATGGCCGGGGTGCCCCAGGGCACGCCCCGGCTCTGGACCCGCTGGCGTTCAAACAGATGCGCCACGTCCTGCGCCCTGAGGCGCACCGATTCCAGGCGGTGGTTGACAATGGGGTCGTTGTGACCGGGATGATCCGGAAACATCCAGTAGGCGACGCGCCGGCCATCCCGGTCGGTCTCGATCCCCTGGCTGATCCGGGTCCCATCGGCGCGGTTGTCAAAGCGTGCGCTGTCGAGGTGATCGGCCTCGCGCAGCTCGATGCGCAAACGCAGATCACGCGCGTGTGCGCCACGACGATAGCGGGCCACCGCGAAGACCTCGCCGCCCTCGATCATCTCGCGCACGGCGAGGCAGAGAACCCCATGGAAATCCGTGTGCCCATGATCGTCGCAACGGGCGGCCCAGCGCCGCCACAGATCGTCGACCTGTCTGTTCAGCGCCGGATCGGGGGTCGCGGCGCGGGGCCGGATGCCGGTGCCGACGATATTGTTGACCAGCACCTGCACCGCCTGCGCGGCGATGGGGTTGTTGCGCACCAGATCGCGCATGCGGTCGCGCAGCGTGGCCCCGGCCGCAGCGATTTCCGCATCCGCCGCCGTTCCACCGACTTTCCAGCCTGCCGTTCCACGCCCCCTTGAGGCGGCCTCATAGCCACGCCGCAGGTTTGAAATCGCCACCCGCGCGGCATAGCGCCGGGCGGCAGAGCGTGGCGAAACCACCGACAAGGCAGCATCCATCAGCCCCCAGCGCACGTCCGGGGTGATCTCCTTCGGTCCTGCCATGGTCAGCCCCTATGGAAACCGGCAAAGCCCGCCACGGGCAAGGGACGGCCCGATCCGGCTGCCATTTCGCCCTCGATGGTGCGGATGCGGCTCAGCAGATCGGCGGCCGAGCCGTATTCAAGGGTCTTTCCATCATAGCTGACCCGCAGGGTGCCCGAGGCATAGGCCCGGCGCAGCGCGTCAAGTTCACTCTCGGTCCAGGCCATCAGAACCAGCTTCCTCTTTGTCTCTTGCCCAGCCAGCCCGACGGGCGGGGCGGCGGCGGTTTCAACGGTTGACGATGCGGTTGCCCGGCCGGGCGCGCATCACTCGTGCCGGGCATGAGCTGCGCGCGCAGATCGTCCCATTTGGCGCCGTCCCAGCGATCCACGCCCATCAGCCAGGCGCAGGCGCGGGCATAGACCCGGCAGTCCAGCGCCTCGTTGCGGTCGCGGGTCTGCTGCCATTCCAGCTTCTGGAAGCCCTGGCGGGTCTTGATGGTCATCAACTGCTCGGCGGTCAGCTGCTTGGTCCATTCCGCCGTGGTCCCTTTCGGGATGTGGACGAAGCCGGCCGGCCAGCCGCTGCCGTCGGCGATGTCCTCGTCGGTGGGCGCGGCGAGGCGTAGCAGGCGATAGGTCTCGGATTTGAACACCGCGCCGGCGACCTTCCACAGCCGCACCCCGCGGCGAAACTTGCGCCCGCCCTCGGTCACATCGACATAGCTCGGGCCGTCCACCGGGGTGGAGCGGTCAAAGCCGCCGACGCCCTTGATCGCGATTACCTGGCCGTGGCCCATCTTGCGGCACCAGCCATAGACCGCATCGGTGGTCGCGCCGTCGCCGGTGTCGATCGCCAGCCGCGCCAACGCCATGCGCGCGCCGCCGGCATGGGGCCAGGTCTCGGCCAGAAACCCGGTCAGATCGTCCCAGACCTCCTCGCGGGCCGTGTCGCCTTCCAGCACCACATGATCGACCAGCCAGGATTCAAGGTTCTCGCCCCAGCCCCAGACGTCGATCTCGATCCGGTCGCGCTGCACATCCGCGCCGGCCGTCAGGATCAGCGCGCGCTGCGGCACCTCCCCCAGATGCCAATCCTCGCGCCGCTCATAAAGGCGCTGCCAGTCCGGGGCCTCGCCGCGTTCCTGCCAGGTCTCACCCAGCACCGTGTTCTTCAGCGTCTTCAGCGCGGACTCGTTACCGACCGCCTGCTCCCAATCCTGCGCGATCTTCGACCAGCTGAGCCAGCCCAGCGGCGAATAGAGGCCGCTGATGTGATATCCAACGATCCCCGCCGCCCGCGCCCGCTCCAGCATCTCCGGCTCGGCGGTGGGCAGCCATGTCGCGCCTTTCGCCTCGTCCATCATCTCGGTCTTGTGGCGCTCGGCGATGGGCTGATCGCAGTGTTCGCAGACATAACGCGTGGTTTCCGGCCGGCCCGACTGCCAGCGCAGGCGTTCGAACTTCAGCCATTGCAGGCCGCCGCAATGCGGGCAGGGGACATGGTATCGCTGCTGATCCGACAGCTCGTATTCCCGCTCGATGCGCGAGAGGCCCTTCACGGTCGGGGTCGAGGCCAGAAACAGCTTGCTCCGATGCCCGAAGCTGATCGTGCGCGCCTCGGCCAGCGCGATGGGATCGCCCTCGCCATCGAGATCGCCCGGATAGGCGTCCACCTCGTCCAGAAACACCCAGCGCGCCGGCATCGAGCGCAGGCCCACGGCGCTGTTCGCGCCGGTCAGGATCAACTGCCCACCGGGAAACCGCTTGCCGAGAATGGTATTGCCGCTGTCCTTCGATCGCGACGGCATCACCAGCGCCCGCAGCTCCGGGCTTTCCTCGATCAGCGGGTCGATCCGCTGCTGCGACAGGCGTTTTGCCAGATCGACGGTCGGCTGGACCGCCAGAAACGGCCCCGGCGCGCGGTGGATGCAGAAGCCGACCCAGTTGTTGCCGCCTTCGGTCGCGCCCACCTGCGCGGCCTTCTGGAATACCACCCGTCGCGCCGGGCTGGCCGGCGACAGCGCATCCATGATCGCCCGCATGAAGGGCGTGCGGGCGGTGCGATAGGGGCCGGCCTCGCTTGCTGCGCGCGAGGACAGGATCCGGTGCCGATCCGCCCATTGGCTGACCGTCAGCGCCGGGTCCGGCGCCAGACCAGCCAGCCAGGCATTGCGGATATCCTCGGCGCCCTCGAAATCAGCCAGCGCCACGGATCGTCTCCCCTCGCGCCTGCCGGATCGCGCAGAGAACGGCCCCGGCGCCTTCCGCATCCGCATCCCGTTGCTCGCGGGCTTTCCTCGCTCTGATCCGCGCCATTGTCCTGTCGATCAGCAGGCCGAACGCCTGCCGGCGCCGCGCCTCGGCGCGCCATTCATCGTAAGTCAATCTTCACCTCCGCAAGATCGGCCAGGTGCTGGCGCAAATAATTGTCCAGAACCTGCTCCATCCGATGGACATCGACGCCCAGATCGGCGGCCATGTTGGCGGCCACCCGGGCCGGCCAGTTCTGCCAGGCGTCGCGTTCGCGCCGGGCCAGATCGAAGACCATGGTGGTGGTGCGCGCCCGGTCGACCAGCTCGCCCTTCATCCTGGCGAGCTTGACCTTGGCGGTTTGCGCCTTCAGCACCTCATTGGCCATCCGCGCGCGCAGGAACGACACTTCGCCGCCCGTGCCGGGATCGGGATCGGCGCCGGCCTCGCGCAGGGTCTCGCCCACCGACTCGATGGCGGCGCGCGGCACCGGCCTGGTCGCGGCGCTGGCGCGGGCGGTGCCGGCCGCCGTGGCGGTCCCCAGCGCCCGCGCATGAGCGCCGCGCTGCTTGGCCGGGTCGGTCTGCGCGTCCCATTGCCGGTCGGCCGTCACCGGATCGATGCTGCCATCCGGCTCGAGACTGATGCGCCCCGAGGAGATTGCCTTGCCCACCGCCGTGTGGCTGACGCCGCGATGCGCCGCATATTGACGGCGCGACATGCCCATTCCGCGTGACCCTTCCGGCTTGCGCCCAAGCATCTGGGCAGATTACATAAAGCAATGATATTGCTGCGATTATGCTACACTTCCGGCCTGTGGTGAGCGATTCTGATGGCACGAAAACGATGCAGTTCAGACGCCGGAGAGCACCCCATGACCATGGCCATCACCACCACCCGCGCCGAGAAAGCCCACCGCAACAGCGGCGCCGCGCTCACCGCTTTCCTTGGCAAGAAGACCGAGATCGACACCATGCTCGCCCGCCTCGCCGCGCTGAGCGACGATCATTTCAACGCCAGCCCCGACGCGGTGAACTGGGGCCATGTCGGCACGCTGGAGCATTATGCCAGCCTTCTGCGCCAGATCACCGACAGCGCTTTTGGCGAAGGGGAGCATGCGCGATGATCCCGCTTTCCGAAACCCAGAGCCTGATCCTCAGCCGTGCCGCCGCGCGCCCCGGCAATCTGGCGCTTCCCTTGCCCGACAGCCTGCGCGGTGGTGCCGCCGCCAAGGTGGTGGAGGCGCTGCTTGCCAAGGGCCTCGTCGAGGAGGTCGAGGCCAATATTCGCCGCAGCGAGCCGCTCTGGCGCGAGACCGGCGATGGTCATGGCACCACGCTGCTTGCCACCGAGGCCGGGCTGGCCGCCGTCGGCATCGAGCCGCTGGTGGCGGGCGCCATCGCCGGGGCAAGGCGCGGGCGGATGGAGCGGGAAGCGGCCGCTGCGGTTGCTCCCGAGGCCCAAAGGCCCGCGACCACCCGCGCCGGCACCAAACAGGCGGCGTTGATCGCGCTGCTGCAGCGACCCGAGGGCGCGAGTGTTGCAGAGGCGGCGGCCGCCCTTTCGTGGCAACCCCACACTGTGCGCGGCGCCATTTCCGGGGCCCTGAAAAAGCGGCTCGGGCTGACCATTGCCGCAGAGAGAATCGACGGACGCGGGACCGTTTACCGCATCGCCACGGAGGGCTGAGCCATGATTTCCTTCAATTGCCTGCCGGAGCACGAGACCTTGGGCGAATTCGCCCGGCGCGAATGCGTTGAGAGCATCGACATCCGGTTCTGCCGCAACGATGCGGAAGCGGGCGCCGATGAGGCATTCATCGCCACCTGCGCACCGGCGGAGGCCGAGTTCGCCACCATTTATGGCATCACCGATCTGGGCGAGGCCCGCGCCATCCATGATGTCGATCTCGACGCAGCAGGGGCCGATGAACTGGCAGCCGCCTGCCGGGCGCTGTTCGTGGCGATTCTTGCCGCGCGGCGCGATCCGCCTGACGCCGCCCCGCGCCATCAGGCGGAACAGGACGCCATCAGTGCCCTGAGCTCGCCCATGGACTGACACAGGCCATCGTCTGTCATATGGTCGCAAACCGGATGCGGGTCGGGGGAATGCGCCGATCCTCTTCGCACTGCCTGTTGGCGGATCGCCTCGAACAGCCGCCGCAGGGCGAAGGAGCGGATCAGCGATACGCCGGTGAAGATGGCGCCGATGGCGAGATGCTGTGCCGGTGCGGCGTGAAACCCGAACAGCGGAAACACCAGCGCCTGCACTGTAACCGCGACCCAGAAGCCGACGGCAACGTTGGCGATAGCCTCGACCATCGACATCGCGCGCGACTGTTTCATGCCGCCAGCGCCTTGCGCGTCGCAGTCTCTGCCTCGAAGCTCGCGCCGGTCTCTGCATGGGTGGCGGTCTCGCCCGTCATCAGCTGCCAGCGCCGCACCGCGACGTCGCAATAGGCCGGGTCCAGTTCCATCCCGAAACAGATGCGCCCGAGGTTCGTCGCCGCGATCAGTTGCGACCCGGAGCCGGTGAACGGCTCATAGAGCAGATCGCCCGGATCGCTCCAGGCGGCGATCATCTCCTCGGCAAGCCTGACCGGGAACACCGCCGGATGCGCGCCGCCGGCAATAGCGCCCTTGTGGCGCATCACCCGGATCACGCTGTCGGGGATGCGGTGGCTTTGGATCGCGTTGCCGGCGCCGTGCTTGGCGCTCACCGTGCCATCGGCCGCGCGCAACCCGCCGCCGCCCAGCACCTCGCCGGCATGCTTGCTCTCCACCGTCTTGTTAGGCCGCCGTGGCACCCGATTGAAATGGAAGACGAACTCATGCGCCGGGGCATAGCGCCCGTTCCAGTCGCCGGGCAGGCCGGGCCCCTGATCCCAGACATACCAGCCGAAGCGGCGCCAGCCCTGCGTCCGCATCCACTGGATCCATGCGTCCCAATATGGAATCCATTCGCTGTCGCGATGCACCAGCCCGAGATTGACCAGCAGCTGCGCATCCTCGCTCACCGGCGCCGCCGCGAACACGCCCTGCATCAGCCGGTCCCAATCGCTGACCTTCTCCTTCGCCGCGCCGTAATCGCGCTGCTGGCCATAAGGCGGCGAGGTGAAGAGGAGCGTGGCGCGCTGCCCGTCCATCAGCCGCGCGACCGCCGCCGCATCCGTGCTGTCGCCGCACAACAGCCGGTGATCGCCAAGGATCCAGATATCGCCGGGGCGAGTGACAGGATCCTCTGGCAGGTCAGGGATGCCGTCCTCTTCTTCTTCCGGAACGGCGCCGAAACCCGATGCCTCGGCGTCTCCGAGCAGATCGGCCAGCTCGTCATCCGAGAATCCGACCAGATCGAGGTCGAAATCCAGCCCCTGCAGCGCTGTCAGCTCGGATCGCAACAGTTCCTCATCCCAACCCGCGTTCTCGGCGATGCGGTTGTCGGCAATGACCAGCGCCCGCCGCTGAACCGCGCTCAGATGCGCCAGCCGGATCACCGGCACCTCGGCCAGCCCGAGGCGCTGCGCGGCCATCAGCCGCCCGTGACCGGCGATGATCACGCTGTCCTCACCGATCAGGATCGGGTTGGTGAAGCCGAACTCTGCAATCGAGGCGGCGATCTGGGCGATCTGATCCGGCGAATGGGTGCGGGCATTGCGGGCGTAGGGGGTCAGGTTGTCGACCGCGATCAGCTCAACCTGCATCACAGTTCGAAATCCGGCTCGAGGGCGCCCATCGCCTTCAAACGGTCCATGATCGGCTTCATGTCCGCGGTAACCTTCTTCCAGTCCGTCGCAGCGAACTCTTGCGCCCATTGTGACGCATCCCATTCGGGAAACGTCACCCCGCCGATCTGCTCTGCCGGCATCATCATCCTGGTTTGCATCACGCGGCCTCACCCATCGGCCAGCAGCTGAGCTGCGAGAGTTCTGAGCGCATACGCTGCAGCCAGGGGCACCACGCCGTTGCCACAGAGGCGAAGCCGGTCCACCCGGTGGGCCAGCCCATCAGCGCCTCGACGAATAGCGGGTTCAATGTCCGGGGCGTGTCGCAGAAAGTCTCGCCAGCCATCGGTGTCACAAGGACCTGGCGGCCAAGCAGGCCATTGACCGGCGTGTTCGCCAGGCTCGTCGCCCCGTCCTTGTGGTCGCGTGCCGTCGGCGTCATCCACAGGGCGCCCGCGTGGGTCAGATCGGCCGCCCGGCGGTTGCCGGCGCTCGGTTTGCATCCATCCGTCGCCATCGGCGTGGGCCAGAGGCGCAGCATTTCCGTCCGGTTGCCGCCGCTCGAGCGGATCCCGGAGCAGGCGCGCGGGGTCGGCCAGCTCGTCCCCCTCGCGGATGGCGAGGATGAACAGCCGCTCGCGCCGATGGGGCGCACCGACTTCCGCCGCCGTGAAGAGGCCTGCCGCAAGCCTGTAGCCCAAGCCGACCAGTCCTGCGGCGACTTCGGGGAAGCCGAGGCGGAGATGATGGGCGACATTTTCGAGGAAGACGAAGGGCGGCTCAACCTCGTCGATGATGCGGGCGACATGGGGCCAGAGGTGGCGGGGATCGTCGGCGCCCCGGCGCTTGCCCGCCACGCTGAACGGCTGGCACGGATATCCGGCAGTGACGATATCCACCGCGCCGCGCCATGGGCGGCCGTCGAAGCTGGCAATGTCGTCCCAGAGAGGCGCGTGATCCAGGGCCGCGTCTTCCATCCGCGCCACGATAATGGACGCGGCGAAGGCGTCCCGCTCGACGTAACCCACAGTTCGATATCGGGGGCAGGCAATGGCAAGCCCGATATCGAGGCCACCGGCACCAGCACAGAGGGACAGGCCGAAGAGGCAGGCGCTACCGGCGCCGGCAGGCAGGCCGGCGGAAGATACAACCAGGTCATGCATGGCCTCACGCGGCGGTCCTGCGCTTGCGCGCGGGTTTCGGCTGGGGATCGGGGTCGCTGGCGGGCGCGGTGGGCGCGACGGGATTGGTGCCCGACCGCTCCCCGGCAACCTCCGCAAAAGACCGTCCATCGCCCTCCAGCACCGCTGCGCCGCCGGTGAGGTTCTGCCAACGCTCCACGGCGACATCGACATAGGCCGGGTTCAGCTCGATGCCGAGGCAGGTGCGGCCGGTGGTCTCGGCGGCGATCATGGTGGTGCCGGAACCCATGAAGGGTTCATAGATCGCCTGACCGGGGCTGGAGTTGTTCAGGAGGGGGCGGCGCATGCATTCGACAGGCTTTTGCGTGCCGTGCACGGTCTCGGCATCCTGATCGCGGCTGGTGATGTGCCAGAGCGTGGTCTGCTTGCGGTCGCCGGCCCAATGGCCCTTGCCCCTGGCGCGAACGGCATACCAGCAAGGCTCGTGCTGCCAATGATAATCGCCGCGGCTGAGGATCAGCCGGTCCTTGGCCCAGATGATCTGCGAGCGGATATTGAAGCCGCTGGCGATCAGGCTGTCGGCGACCGTGGTCGCGTGCAGGGCGCCATGCCAGACATAGGCCACATCGCCCGGAAACAGCGCCCATGCCTCGCGCCAGTCGGCGCGGTCGTCGTTGAGCACCTTACCGGTGCGCTTCGTCGCGGAGGCCCCGGCCTGATTGCGCCAGGAGGGGTCGTATTCGACGCCATAGGGCGGATCGGTGACCATCAGGAGCGGCGTGACCCCGGCCAGCACCCGCTCGACATCCGTCGCCACGGTGCTGTCGCCGCAGAGCAGCCGGTGGGGCCCGAGGATCCACAGATCGCCGGGGCGCGAGACCGGCTCGGCCGGCGGCTCGGGGATGTCATCCTCGCCATCGATGGCGCCGGCCGTCTCCGGTGCCTCGATTTCCGCGAGCAATTCGCCGAGTTCGACATCCGAGAAGCCGACCAGATCGATGTCGAACCCGTCCGCGCGGATCAGTTCGATCTGTTCGAGCAGGATCACGGTGTCCCAGCCAGCGTTCAACGCGATCTTGTTGTCCGCGACAACCAGCGCCCGGCGCTGCGCTGCGTTCAGGTGCGCCAGCACGATCACCGGCACCTCGGAAAGCCCCAGCCGCTGTGCCGCCATCAGCCTCCCGTGGCCGGCGATGATCACGCCGTCCTCGCCGATCAGGATCGGGTTGGTGAAGCCGAATTCCGTGATCGAGGCGGCGATCTGGGCAACCTGATCGTCCGAATGCGTGCGGGCATTGCGCGCATAGGGCACCAGCTGCCCGGTCGGCATCATCTCGATCTGCAAAGGGCGAACTCCAAAAGAAAAGACCCGCTGCGACAGGGCAGGCGGGTCCAAAGTGACGGACAGGCGAATGTCCGAGGGACGGCGGAGGGGGCGGCAACCGTGGCAACCCAAAGTGGCAACCGACGGGTGGAAACCCAGAAAAATCCTTTGACGCTAGAGGACTAGCGCGCGCATGCCCCCCGCATAGCGTTGCCGCTGCGGAGGAACCATGGCCGGGGGGAGGCGGCCGCAGGGCGGCTTTCGCCCCGATCTTGGGATGAATATGGCCCGTATCGCCGGCTTTTGTCGCGCCCTAAGTTCGACCCTTTCGCGCCTTTACGGCGGCCCCTTCGCGCCCTCGTCGCCCCGCTTTGCGCCTCCCTCATCCCCGGTGGCTTTGACGCTGTGCGGGCGACGGCTGGTTTTCCGCTGTTTATTCAACCGGTTGGCAATAGTTACCAGCGCCGCCGTCCAGCGCCGCCAGGCGGTCGAACGCACGCAGCCCACCGTGCGGCAAATCTGCTTCCAGCGGTGGCCCTCGGCCCGCATCCAGACGATGCGACGGTTGTCGATTACCGCCTGCTCGGACTCGCCGCCGATCAGTGCTAGCCATTCCAGCGCCTCCTCCATGCGCTGGATCTCGCGAGGGTTCGGAATCACCCGCATCCGCGCCTCCTCGTAGCCATAGGCATGCCTGGCCTCGTGGACGTAATCCGGCCAGGAGCGGCCATAGCCGCGCGCGCCGGAGCCGGGCGGGTTCGGCAGACGCTTCAGGGTCAGCGCGGCTTCCTCGAAGCGGTCCTCGATCTCGCGGGGGGTGATCATCGGCGCTCCTTTCGGGTGGGGACGGGGACACCGCGCAGCGACAGCCGCTCGGCGCTGGTCAGCCCGGCCTCCAGCAAGGCCAGCGCGACGCTGTTGCTGATGGCGCTGGCGGGCAGATAGCGATCCGCGTTCACCCAGTCGGCATAGAAGCGCAGCTGCGGGTTGGCCGGGGCGCTGTCTTTCTCTGCGCCTTGCGGCCTTGCCGGCTGGCGCAGGCGCTGCCGATGGGCCGCCCGCACCGCGTCGGTGAAATAGCCCCAGGTCCGGATCGGGCTGATGCGGATGCTGGGCGTGCGCGCCCGGATCACCGGCAGGATGTCGGCCTCGAGGTCGATGCCCTCCCGCAACCAGCCCTCGATCACCTCGGCGGTTTTGATGATCTCGGCGCGTGAGGCGGGGCAGAGGCCGGGGCCGGCGACGGCCAGGCATCGGGTCTGCGGGTCGGAGTTATCCACAGCCGCATCTTTGGCTGGGGGCGTAGTAGTATCTTTATAAGGATGGTTCGGGTGAATCTGGTTCACGGGGTCATGTGAACCAGATTCACGGGTTACCCGTGCATCAGATTCACGGGGTGAACGTGGTTCACGGGTCGAGGGCAGGTTATCCACAGCCTCGATCACGATGGAATATTCCACCGTGAAGCCGTGTTTGCAGTCGCGCTGGCCGGTCTCGGTGATCAGCCCGTCGCGGATCAGCTCCTGGATCGCCAGCTGCACGGCGCGTCGCGACAGTTCGAGATCGCGGGCGATATTGGCCTTCGAGGTCCAGATGCCGCTGCCGTCATCGGCGGCCTTGTCGGCCATGTAGCCGAGCACCGATTTGCGCGTCGCCGAGCCGACGAGGCGGCGCTGCACCGAGGCCGAGATCAGATTGCTCATCGCCGGCCTCCCTCGAGGATTTCCTCGATCGACCGGGTCTCGAAGGCGGTGGGCGCGATGAAGCGCAGCACCGCCTCCCAGTCCACGGCCGCAACCAGCGCCCAGATCAGCAGCCCGGCGAGAAGCAGGAGCATGATCAGCATCAGCGCGAAGACGATGGCCCATGCGATGGGCCGGCGGCCGTCATCACTGCCGCCGCTCATCGCGCCGCCCTCCCGCGACCGGCGGTCTTGCGGGTCTCCTGCTCCAGCAGCCAGTCGCGCACCGCACCGCGCCGATAGAGCACCTTGCGCCCAATGCGGATGCAGGGCGGGCCGATGCGGCGGGTCTCCCAGCGCTTCAGCGTGTCGGCGCTGATGCCGATGATGCCGGCCAGTTCCTTGCGCGGCATCCAGTCATCCAGCAGCCCTTCATGGGCGATTGCGCCGGTCTCGGCGGTGATCATGGTCTGATCGGTCATCATCCGGTCCTTTCCCCGTGGTTGTGGGGCAAGCGAGAGCACAGGCGGAGGACCGGCGGCGCGGCGCGGACCGGCGCCGGAAGCGCCGGATGTGCGCCGGTCCCATGTTTCATGGGGTTTGCGGGCATTCCGTGGGGCAGGGGGGAACGTCGTCCGCACCGGCATGCCGGCCTCCAAGAGACGGGTCGGCGGTGGTGCGCCCAAGCGCCTAATCAACCCATGCGTGCGGACCTGTCAGAGGCATTGGCCTGAAAGGCACGCCTTTCAGAAAAGCCAACAATTCAGGAAATACACGATGGCTCTGCCAAACCGCGTGATCTACACGCTGCCCGAAGCCGCTGCCCGCTGGAGCTGCCATATTGCCGATATCGCCGAATGGGCCATGTCCGGTCAGTTGGATATCACCATCGCGATCCCGCCCACGCGTTTTGGGGCCGAGATCATCTCGGACCTGGTGGTGATTGCGCCGGGCGATATTCTGGCGATGTTTCGCCGCTCCGGCACCGGCCCGCGCGAAGGGGTGATCCGCCGCGTCCGCATGCCGGGCGGCGGCGAGTGGAAACACATCCCGCTGCCCGATGCCGGGCTGCGGGTCACCCGCGACGACCTGTTGATTCAGGCCGGCACGCTGGCGCGTTTCGAGGAGGAGCACGGGGTGTTTCGCCGGGTCAACTCCAACCCGACCAAGAGCTATGATTGGGAAGGCTTTTATGGAGCCCTGATTCTGCGCATCTTCCAGAACGGCCTGCCCGAGAAACAGGGCGATCTCGTGGGCGAGATGCTGGACTGGTTCATTGCCAACAGCACGGATGGTGATGCGCCTGACGAAAGCACAGTCCGCAAGCGGGTCAGCCCGATCCTGCGGATGCTGCACGCGGAGGCGTGACCTCCTCGGCCGAGGGTGCGGAATGCACGAGCCTCGGCCGTATCCGCATCATGTCGGCCACTGCATCGACGCCGGCGCGCAGCGGCGAATCCATCAGATGCGCATAGCGCATGGTGGTGCTGGATTGCGAATGGCCCAGCAGCTTGCCGATCATCTCCAGCGAGGCCCCGCCGCTGACCAGCAGCGAGGCGAAGGTGTGGCGCAGATCGTGAACCCGCACCCCGGGCAACCCGGCCTGATCCTGAATGCTCTTCCAGAAGCGGCGAATCTCCTGCACCGGCTGGTCCTTGCCCTCGACATCGCCCGGAAACAACCAGTTGCAACCGACCGGCACGGCGGAAAGCCGCGTGCGCACCAAGGCCGCCGTCTCGGCCGAGATCGGGACGCGGTGAATGCGGCGCTGCTTGGTATTGGCGGCGGGCTTCACCCATGTGTTGCGCTCCAGATCGAAATGCTCGAAGCGCGACGTCCGGACCTCGCCCAACCGCGCCCCGGTCAGCATGCACATGCGGATGATGCTGGCGCCGCGCTGGTCCTCGGCCCCGCCCAGCGCCTCGCTGAGCCGGGCGATCTCCTCCATGTCGAGGAACCGCTCGCGCTCGGTCTCGACGCGGCGGCGGAAACCGACCGCCGGATTGTCGGGGCGCATCCGCCATGCGATGGCAAGGTTGAAGACCCGGCGCAGCATCTCACCGGCGCGATTGGCCCGCACCGGCGTGGGCCTTGGCGGCCTCAGCGGGGTGCGGCGCTTGGTCTTGGGTTTCTTCTTGGCCGGGCGCGAACGCCCCTCGGCAATCAGGTTCAGCACCTTCTCGACATCCGCCGGCTCGATCTCAGCCACCAGCCGGTGCTTCCAATGCGGCATGATCAGCTTGTGCAGCATGGATGCCTGATCGGCGGCATTGCGCGGCGCCAGATGCGCGGCATGTTCGCGCAGGTATCGCTCGACCAGGTCGGGAAAGCGCGGCGCCTCGCGGATTTCCTCACGCTCGGCCAGCGGATCCAGCCCGCCATCGACATCGCGGCGCAGCGCCTTGGCGCGCTCGCGCGCGGCGGTGACGTTCCATTCCGGCCAGCGCCCGATGGTCAGCCGCCGCTGCCGCCCGGCCGCGCGGTAGTCGAACATGAAGCTGCGCCCGCCGGATGGATAGATGCAGATCGACAGCCCCAGCACATCGCTGTCGAAAATCTGCCATGCCTTCGACCGCGGCTCAGCCGCCCGGACCAGTTTTTCCGTCAGTCTTTCTCTGTTTCGCAATGCCCTGCACTCCGTTTTCCGCTCCGACACAGGCGTAGAAGCGCCGGCTTATCAACGAGATGATTCGCAGACCGGAAGACAGGCGCGGACCGGCGCCGGAAGGGCACAATCCGCGCCGGTCGGGTGGAAGGGGGGCATCGGGGGGCGGAGGACGGGAGGGAATCGGTCAGTTGCATATGGATTCAACCGCAACGGGCGGCTAGGTTCTGTTTCAGGCCCTCGAGCGCCTGATGATAAAAAGAAAACCTTGTTCCGGGACAGGCGGTACTGATGCAGTTGCGTGATTTGTTGGATTCCTACCGCCAGGCTGCCCGGTCCGAGCGCGAGAAGGGCGATTACTTTGAGCGGGTCGTTCGCGTTTATCTGGAAAACGACGATGCGCAAAAGCAATACTATTCCGCCGTTGTGCCTTTTGCCCAATGGGCGAAGGAACAGGGCTGGAGCAAGGCCGACACCGGCATCGACCTGGTGGCGACGCTGGCCGATGGCTCGGGTTATGCTGCGATCCAGTGCAAATTCTATGCGCCCAATCACACGATTCAGAAGCCCGATATCGACAGCTTCATCTCGGCCGCCTCCAATGATCTGTTTACGCGGCTGATCATTGCCGACACCACGCAGAAGGAATTCGGCAAGAACGCCAGCGGGACGCTCGACAAGCTGTCGAAAGACTGGAACCGCATCAGCATCAGCGAGCTGGAGGCCAGCCGCATCGACTGGTCGCAGTTCCTGCGCACCGGCACCGTCAGCCTCGCCCCGAAGAAACAGCTGCGTCCGCACCAGCGCGATGCCCTGAAGGCCGTGACCGAGGGGCTGGCGGAAGCCGATCGCGGCAAGCTGATCATGGCTTGCGGCACTGGCAAGACCTTCACCGGGCTGCGGATCGCCGAAGCCCTGGCGGGTCCGGGCAAGCGGGTGCTGTTCATGGTGCCATCATTGGCGCTGATGTCGCAGACCGTGCGCGAATGGAGCAATGACCGCCAGCAGGAGTTCACCGCGTTTTCGGCCTGCTCCGATGTGAGGATCGGGCGCAATGCCGATGCCGACAGCCTCGATCTGAACGTCCATGATCTGGCCTTCCCGGCGACGACCGATCCGCAGAGGCTCGCGCAGCAGGTTGCCGCTGCGCCGCCCAACCGCATGACCGTGGTGTTCTCGACCTATCACTCGATCGACGTGCTGACCCGCGCACAGAAAAACCATGGCCTGCCGGAATTCGATCTGGTGATCTGCGACGAAGCGCATCGCACCACCGGCGTCACGCTGAAGGACGAAGACGACAGCACCTTCGTGCGCATCCACAGCAACGACCATGTGGCGGCGAAAAAGCGCCTCTACATGACCGCGACGCCGCGCATCTTCGGCGATGCCGCCCGGCGCAAGGCGGATGACCACGATGCCGAACTGGCCTCGATGGATGACGAGGACAAGTTCGGCAAGGATCTGTTCCACCGGGGCTTTGGCTGGGCGGTCGAGAACAACCTGCTGACCGATTACAAGGTCGTGGTGCTTGCGGTCGACGAAGGGCTGATCTCGACCACCATCCAGAACCGCCTCAAGGACGGGCCGGAGCTGACTCTCGATGACGCGACGAAGATCATCGGCTGCTATAAGGCGCTGACCAAAGCTGACCTGGTCGAAGACCTGGCCTTCGATCCGCGTCCGATGCGCCGCGCGCTGGCCTTCTGCCAGACCATCGCCAAGTCGAAGATCATCGAGGATGAGTTCACCAAGGTCGTCGATGAATATACCGGCAGCGAACTGATTGACGATGCCCGCCACCTGACGACCGAGGTCCGCCATATCGACGGCACCTTCAACGCCACCGCCCGCGATGAGATGCTGAACTGGCTCAAGGCCGATGCGGGCGAGGATACCTGCCGCATCCTGACCAATGCCCGCGTGCTGTCTGAGGGCGTGGACGTGCCCGCGCTGGACGCGATCATGTTCATGCACCCGCGCAAAAGCCAGATCGACGTGGTGCAATCGGTCGGCCGCGTCATGCGCCGGGCTGAGGGCAAGAAGATGGGCTATGTCATCCTGCCCGTCGCCATCCCGCCCGACACCACCCCCGAAGAGGCGCTGAAGGACAATGAACGCTATCAGGTCGTCTGGCAGATCCTGAACGCCTTGCGCGCCCATGACGAACGCCTCGACGCCCGCATCAACCAGGCCAAGCTGGGCGAGGATATCAGCGACAAGGTCGAGCTGGTGCGCATCTCGTCCGAATCCGAGCTGCGCGAGCTGACCGCCGTGGTCGACGACATCAACATCAACAAGACCCGCGCGGAAAAAGCCGGTGCCAATATCGGCCAGGAAGGCCGCGACCCAACCATCACCGATCTCGGCCCCGAACAGGGCAGTTTCGTCTTTGACGAGTTCACCCGGGCCATCATGGCGAAGATCGTCGAAAAATGCGGCACCCGCGATTACTGGGACAGCTGGGCCAAGGACATCGCCAAGATCGCCCAGGCCCATATCACCCGCATCACCGCCATCACCGCCAAGCCCGGCCCGGAACAGACCGCCTTCCGCGCCTTCCTGGATGAGCTGCACGACGACCTGAACCCCGAAATCTCCGAGGCCGACGCGATCGAGATGCTGGCCCAGCACCTGATCACCAAGCCGGTCTTTGATGCGCTGTTCAAGGACAGCAAGTTCACCGAAGCTAACCCCGTCTCCCGCGCCATGGAGACGGTGCTCGGCCAGCTGCACGAACACAACCTCGCCAAGGAAGCGGAAAGCCTGGACAAGTTCTATGCCAGCGTCGCTCGCCGGGCCCAGGGCATCAAGACCGCCCATGGTCGCCAGGCCCTGATCACCGAGCTTTACGACCGCTTTTTCCGCAACGCCTTCCCGCGCCTGACCCAGCGCCTCGGCATCGTCTATACCCCGGTCGAGGTGGTGGATTTCATCATCCACTCGGTGAACGACGTGCTGAAGGCGCAGTTCGGCCAGACGCTGGGCTCAAAGGGCGTGCATATCCTCGACCCTTTCACCGGCACCGGCACCTTCATCACCCGGTTGCTGCAATCGGGCCTGATCGCGCCTGATGAGCTTGAGCACAAATACAAGCACGAGATTCACGCCAATGAAATCGTGCTGCTGGCCTATTACATCGCCGCCGTGAACATCGAGACCGTCTATCACGAACTGAGCCAAGGTGGGCTGAAGGCCGATGCGCCCTATCACCCCTTCACCGGCATCCTGCTGACAGACACCTTCCAGATGTATGAGCAGGAGCGCGATATGGTCGCCAACCTCCTGCCCGACAACTCGGAACGCCGCGCCAAGCAGAAGGCGCTGGATATCCGGGTGGTCATGGGCAACCCGCCGTATTCTGGTGGGCAGGAAAGTGCAAATGATGATGCCGCCAATATCGAATATTCTCAACTGGATAAGGCGATACGAAGCAGCTACGCTGTATCGTCCTCCGCAAAACTTATGAACCAACTTTACAACAGCTACATCAGAGCATTCCGTTGGGCGTCAGATCGAATTGGGGATTCAGGGGTTATGGCCTTTGTAGCGGGTAGTGCTTGGATTGAGCGCGGCTACGCGGACGGAATGCGAAAATGCCTCGCCGAAGAATTTAGCGATCTATATATCTTTCACTTGAGAGGCGATGTCCGAAAGAACATGCTGTCGAAGGGCGCTGCGCGCGAGGGTGAAAATGTCTTCGCGTCTGGAAGTATGACAGGCATTGCAATCGCCGTTTTGGTCAAGAACCCTAAGCGCGACGATGGCGGGAATATTCACTTCCACGACATTGGCCCTGATTTTACCACCAAGGAAAAACGCGCTATTATTAGAGATTTGGGTTCCATTGACGGTATCGCTCAAACGCATGGCTGGATCAGCATAACGCCCGATGAACGGAACGACTGGCTGGATCAAGTTGACGGCAGTTTTGATCAATTCATCGAAATTGGCTCACGTTCCTCCGAAACCATAAAGGTGTTTGAAGCCCTGACAAACGGCGTTTCAACAGCAAGGGACATGTGGGTTTACGGCTCCTCCCGTGAGAAACTTTACGTGATTGTTCAGCAAACTATGAACGCTTTCAATTCAGAACTAGACAGGTGTGATGCACTCAAAGATGTAGACCGTGATCCCAAACGCATAAAATGGTCCGCCGATCTGGAGAGGGCATTTGAACGTGGCGCTCGGCTAACGTTCAAAGCCGATAAGACACGGCACGCGATGTATCGGCCATTTGAAAAAACGAATTTATACTATGACAGTCAAGTCATTGAACGGGCTGGGGGGTTCGCCGCTATTCCTGATGGAACGCCGATAATTTGCTTATCGGGCAAGGGTGCTAGAAGCGGGTTTTCTGCACTTTGCGTCAACGCAATGCCCAACTATGACTTGATCGAAAAGAGCAAGTGCTTCCCCCTCTATCTCTACGAAGACACCCAACCCGATGACGGATTCTTCGCCGCATCGGGCGCTCAGGCCAGTGGTCTCACCCGCCGCGATGCCATCACCGACGAAGGACTCGCGCATTTTCAAGCCGCCTATCCGGGCGAAGAGATCAGCAAGGAAGACCTGTTCTATTACATCTACGGCCTGCTGCATTCGCCCGACTACCGCGAGCGGTTCAAGAACAACCTCGCCAAGCAACTGCCCCGCATCCCGGCGGTGAAGGACTTTGCCGACTTCGCCGCCTTCCGCGACGCCGGCCGCGCCCTCGGCCACCTGCATGTGAACTTCGAAAGCGTTGAACCCTACATGGTCACCTTCAAGGAAGGCGACCACCGCCTGATCCCCGAGGCGCAGGCCGACCCCGTGAAGTTCTACCGCGTGAAAAAGATGATGCTCGGCGGCAAGGGCAAGACCAAGGACCGCACCACCGTCATCTACAACGACCGCATCACCATGCAGAACATCCCCCTCGAGGCTTGGGACTACGTCGTGAACGGCAAACCCGCCCTCGACTGGGTGATGGAGCGCCAGGTGGTCAAAACCGACCCAGCCAGCGGCATCACCAACGACGCCAACGACTACGCCAACGAGACCGTCGGCAACCCCCGCTACCCCCTGGAGCTGTTCCAGCGCGTCATCACTGTGAGCCTCGAGACGATGAAGATCGTGAATGGGCTGCCCGAGCTGGAGATTGATTGACACGATGGAACTGGCTCACCAACACCCTCCAAGCCTTGAAACCCTGATTGCTCATGCTGCGACCCCCAAAGGGATAGCCACAGCGCTGCGAAAACCGAGCGGAAGCCGGTTTTACCGCTGCGCCTTTCAAGTGAACCCTTATGAGTATGGTCAGCGCCATGCAAAGGACACAGGATTTTCGTCAGAGAGCGACTACAACGACGCGATGGCCAAAGCCTGCCGCGATAGCGGCGTTCAGATCGTCGCGATTACTGATCACTTTCGCTATGATGGATCGGTGTCGTTGGCCAAGCGTCTTCAAGCCGACGGCATCACGGTTTTTCCGGGCTTTGAGGCTAACTCGTCTGAGGGTGTGCATATCCTTTGTTTATTCCCGCCCGAGACCACCGCTTCTGAGATGAACACGCTGATTGGCGCATGCGACGTTCGCGACCCCAAGGCGGAATCTCCAATATCGAACAAAACATGCGAGCAGTTGATGCGGCTCGTCCAGGAGCGCGGCGGCATTACAATATCTGCGCATGTCACCTTGGCCGCCGGCATGCTTAAGACGCTTAGCGGTGCTTCCCGCATAAACGCATGGAAATCCGATCATCATTTGGCAGCGGCGATACCGGGTCCGATCAAGGATGTCCCGAACGGGCTTAATCAGATATGCGAAAACAAGAACGCCGACTATCGGCGCAGCCGACCCATCGCATTCGTAAACGCTGCTGATGTTACAAAGCCTGAGGATTTCGCGAAGGATAGCGCGACATGTCTTGTAAAGATGACGGACATATCCATTGAAGGCTTGAAGCAGGCGTTCCTCGATGCGGAGGGGCGCATTTTGCTCAACTCGGACGGAGTTCCCGCCGACTACACAAGAATAGTTGCCTTGTCTTGGGATCGCGGTTTGCTGTCAGAGCAATCAGTCGCCCTGAACGCTGGCTTGAACGTTCTGATCGGTGGTCGCGGCGCGGGAAAATCCACTATTGTCGAGAGTATCCGTTACGCATTCGGACTGGAACCAAAAGGCAAGGATGCATCGGCCACGCACAAAGCGATGATGAAGGAGCTGATGGGGCAAAAAGCCAGTGTCGCTGTCCTTTTGTATTCTCCAAGACCCTCGCCTGGCTACTATCTAGTCGAACGTGTCTATGGGCAGGACGCGCGCGTGAAAGATCAGAGCGGGGATATTATTCAAGACCTCAAGCCGATGGACCTAGTTCCGGGACTTGAGGTCTATGGGCAGCACGAAATCTCAGAGCTGACGCGAGATAGAGCCAAGCTCGCGGAGATATTGAAGCGGTTTGTCGGTGACGATGATCACGTGAATGTTGAGATGGATAGCCTGCGCTCGCGCCTTAGAGAGTCGCGCGGTGGCATTGCGGACAAGCGTCGAAAGATCGAGGAGTTGGACGAAGCTTTAGCCGCGTTGCCCGGCCTTCGCGAGAAACTCAGGAGGTTCCAAGCAACAAACCTCAAAGAACACGCCGAGGAAAAGACCGCAGTTCAAGCCGAAGCTCGATTGATTGAGAAAGTTTCCGATATTTTAACGGAGCTTGAGGGCCAGTCAAAGAGATTACGACCGTCGCGAGACGGGACAGAATCCGTTCTGCCGAATGAAGTCGATCAAAAGCTCCCTCATCGCTCGACCTTAGAGCCACTCCAAAAGATCGTTCAGGACATAGACTTCGCCCTACGCTCGGCATCAGATGCCTTGGCCTCAGCTCACAAGGCCGCTGAGGTGGAGCTCGCAGCTATCAGAAGCAATTGGGAGCCGTTGCGGGACACGGCGAACAAGCGTTTTGAAGACCTTAAGGCCAAACTGGCGGAGGAAGGGCATAACCCCGACGAATATGTCAGTCTCGATGATCAGGTTGCGCGCCTAGAGCCTAAGCAGGCTGAAAAGCAGGGCCTTGAAGATGAACTGGCATCGCTGCGCCGAACAAGGCAGGGGATCATAGATCAATGGGAAAAGGCTGATACCCGCGCCTACACCGAGCTAGAGAAGGCGGCGAAACGCGTTTCTAAGAAACTGACGGGCACTGTCAAAGCCATTATTCAGCCGAGTTCAACAATAGAGCCGCTGCGGGAGGTCTTCCGCAAGCACGTTGATGGTAACATTAGTCAGGCGTTTGGCAAGCTTGAGGAGGTCCAGGCGCTATCTTTGTCGAAGCTTGCAGAGCGAATCCGTGACGGGGCCGACGCCCTGATGACCGAATATGGTTTCACAGAGGCCAGCGCAAAAAAGATCGCCGATGCTGGTGAGACCCTCGCCCTAGAAGTGGAAGAGTGTCGGATCCCACCTGAAGCGCTGATCGAACTGAATGTTGGGCGCGAAGGAAGCGACAACTGGAAGAGGCTCGAAAACCTGTCGGCTGGGCAAAAGGCCACGGCGGTTCTCTTGCTGCTATTATTGGATGCCGAAGCTCCTTTAATCATCGACCAGCCGGAAGATGACTTGGACAACCAGTTCATCGCTGGCCGGGTGGTTCCGATCATGCGCACCGGCAAGAAGCGAAGACAGTTTATCTTCTCCAGCCACAACCCGAACATACCGGTGCTTGGCGATGCCGATCAGATCATAGGACTGACGCCAACAGTTGAGGACGCCGGTGACCGGACCAAGATTTTCGATGAGGACTGCGGCTCGATTGATAAGGCGTCGGTTCAACAACTCATCAAGGATTTACTAGAGGGTGGCGAGCAGGCATTCACAACACGTCGAACAAAGTACGGTTTCTAGAGATCGGAGCGTTAGGTCACCCGAGGGCTTCGGTTTCGACTCAACACCAACTCAACAGGTGAACGCTCTTTGAGCAGCTTTCCCGCACGGTGGAACCCGATGAAAGTCGGCCAATGCTGGAATTAAGATTCGCGTTAACAGGAGGTTGTGGTGTAAGCGCTTGATTTCAAAAGAATTGTGTAATATCAATAACATAGCCTCATAACCTGAAGGTCGCAGGTTCAAATCCTGCCCCCGCAACCAAATTCTATCGCACTAATAAACTATTACACCCCGCCTCACCGCGGGGTTTTCGCATGTCCAAATTCCACATCAACACCGTAAGCGCGAGGTCGTTGCCCTATGCGGCGATGCTTGACGGCTGGTTGAAGCGCCAGGGCATGAGGTCCTCGGTAAGCGCGAGGTCGTTGCCCTATGCGGCGATGCTTGACGGCTGGTTGAAGCGCCAGGGCATGAGGTCCTCGATGGCGCTTTTCGGGTGGCCGTCGAGGATCGCGCGAAGGGTGTCGGCGATGTAGTCGACCGGGTTCACGCCGGACATCTTGCAGGTTGCGACCAGCGAGGCGAGCATGGCCCAGTTCTCTGCGCCAACCTCGTTACCGGCGAAGAGTGGACTTGCCCGGCTTTTGTGGAGAGCGTTTAGCTCACTTCGCGGGCCTTTCGCTCGAAGGCGATGGGGCTCTGG
>NZ_VJYZ01000036.1 GCF_007018965.1 Paracoccus marinus | reverse complement strand
TAGGTCATGTTGACAAATGGCGGAGCCATAAGCGGATCGACGTGATGTCGATGAAGCCCAGGAAGCTTTCGGCGGTCTTGTCGTAGCGGGTGGCGACGCGACGGGCATTCTTGAGCTTGTTGAAGCACCGCTCAACGAGATTGCGCAGGCGGTAGAGCCTGCGGTCAACGGCGACCCGTAGCTTCCGGGTTTTGCGCATGGGGATGACCGGCACCACGTCGCGCACCTCCATGGTCTTGCGGATGTTGTCGGAGTCGTAGCCGCGGTCTGCGAGCAGAACGCTTGGCTCGGGCAGGTTGTCAGCCATGACCAGATCGAAGCCGAGGTAGTCCGATGTCTGCCCGGCCGTGATTTCGGTTCTCATGGGCAGGCCTGCCGCATTGACCCGCAGATGGATCTTGGTCGTGAAGCCACCGCGCGAGCGGCCGAAACCTTGGCGCGGAGTCCCCCTTTTGCGCCCGCTGCCTGATGATGAGCGCGAACCACGGTGCTGTCGATCATCTGCAGCGCATCCGGCACGATCCGGCTCTCGTTCAGCGCCTCCAGGATCTGTTCCCACAGCCTCGCCAACGTCCAGCGCCGGAACTGCCGATAGACAGACGACCATTTGCCGAACTCTTCCGGCAGGTCGCGCCAGGGCGACCCCGTTCGGGCGATCCAGAAAATCCCATCCAGAACAAGCCGATGGTTCGTGGGCTTGCGGCCGTTCGGAGAACGGACAGCCAGGATGAAGCGTTTAAAGAACGCCCACTCGTCGTTCGACATCAGGTCTCGTGCCACGCTGGTCTCCATTGCAGATACCAGCTTGAATCACGATCACCGCGCCCGGTGAACCCCTTTTGTCAACACGCCCTAG
>NZ_VJYZ01000035.1 GCF_007018965.1 Paracoccus marinus | reverse complement strand
TTCCAGAGCCCCATCGCCTTCGAGCGAAAGGCCCGCGAAGTGAGCTAAACGCTCTCCACAAAAGCCGGGCAAGTCCACGATCTGCGGCTGAGAAAATCCGAGAGTAATCGAATCCTGCTGCAGATCGAGGAGGCTCTGATCGCCTCGGTGGAGCCGCTCGACGAGGTGCTCCGTGAGGCCGGACTGGACTCTGAGGCGGTACTCGCATCCGCTGGCGATGGTCACTCAGCCCCGAAGGAAGCCTTGGTTCCCCTTGCGGTCTCCACGAGGGGAATAGCCTCGCTGGATGACGAGACCGTGCGCGCGAACCGCATTCTCGAGCGGCTCGACGAGCTCAGCCACTATCGCTTGGCCCTTGAATCGCTGCCGCTCGCCATGCCGGTCCAGGACGCCTTCCGGTACACCTCGCCCTTTGGCCGGCGCTGGGGGCAAATGCACAAAGGGGTCGACATGGCAGGGCCTGTCGGCACCCCCGTCTACGCCACGGCCGACGGGGTCGTCACCTTCGCCGGCTGGCAGAACGGCTACGGGCGGATCATCATCGTTCGCCACCCCTTCGGTCTGGAGACCCGCTACCCGCACCTCAACGCCATCCGCGTCGAGGTGGGCCAGGAAGTTGCGCGCGGCGAGCGGGTCGGCGACATGGGTAACTCGGGCCGCTCCACGGGATCCCACCTCCACTACGAGGTGCGCGTGAACGGTGAAGCGGTCGATCCGATGGGCTACATTCGCGCCGGCCGGGACCTCCTCTGAGCGCGCCCGCGCGCGCCGGTAGCCGGGCTCTTGCTACGTCAGTGAGGCGAAGGGGCGTCGAACTGCACGTAGAGGTGCTCGACGATCTCGAACTGAAGGTCATGGAACTTGCTTGGGCCCGGTTCGCGGCATGACGCGGGAACTGCACTGCCTGCAGTACGGCGAGCCCGAAATCCAGTACGAGATTGTCCGCCCCCCGAGGAAGACACTGGAGATCGCTGGTGAGCCTGCTGCGACAACGTCGATCCGATCATGACCGAAGGTCATGCGCTCGTCCGCCGGCCGCCGTGCGATCTTGCGCGCGCGAAGGCGCTGAGGGCGAGGCTGCCCGAGAGGATTCGGCAGACAATCTGGGCGCCGGTCAAGCGCGTTGGCCCAGATAAGCAATGGTGACCCGCCGGTCGCGGGACGCGGGGCTGATATGGGCGTGGCCGTGATCGTGAGGCATCGTCTTCTCTCTCAGGTCTCGGCGTCACCTTGATGGACCGCCTTGTGGTGCTCGCCATGCGCGTCGCGCAGGATTCCGATGCCGCCCCAAGCGGCGACGCCGGCGACGGCGATACCGACCACCAGATCGGGCCAATTGCTGCCCAGCCACCAGACGAGACCGCCTGCGACGAGAATTCCGCCGTTTGAAATGAAGTCGTTGATACTGAAGGTGTTGGCCGCTCTGACATTCACGTCCGGATCCTCGAGTCGACCAAGAAGCCGGATGCAGACGCCATTCACGACCGCGGCAATGAGCGCCATGGAAATCATGAGCGGGCCGAGCGGCTCGGAACCGGTGTAGTAGCGACGAACAGCATCGATCAGGATGCCAACCGCCAGAATCAGCAGCAGGCCCCCCGACAAGTTCGCGGCCCAACGCTTCCATTTGTCCGAACGAGACAGCGCGAAAAGGCTGATGGCGTAGACGAAGCTGTCGGAGGTGTTGTCCAGACCGTTGGCGATCAGCGCACTGGAGTCGCCCAGTGCGCCGGTCGCGAAGAAGCCGAACGCAATGGCAACATTCAGCAGCAGAACCGTCCAGAGCGTACGGCGCTGACGTTCATCCGGATCCTTTGACAGTTTTCTGGACATCAGGTTCGCCTCCGTTCGTACTGGCCGGCGGATCAAGGCGGCTCCATCCACCCTGCAGGCGCAAACCACTCGATCCTCGCCGGAAAAGGGTAGCCCTTTGCCCAAGAATCGGTCGAGAGACAGTTTTGGTTCCTCTGGTCCCCAGAAGTTCGAGGGCGGCGCGTGGATTTATGCCCAGCGCTGCGCGGGCCGGGCGGGTTCACGGCAGCGCCCGCAAGGCAGACGCGGCCGCCTGTCACGTCCGGGCGATCGGGTCGCTCGGCCAGCCACGTCCAGAGGATCGACGCCACGATGCAGACGCTTCGGAGTCGATCTGCGCCAGGAACCGGCCGAAGGCGATCAGGCTCGCCACGCCCGGCCCGAGCGAAGCCGCGGAGGCGCCGAGGCGCCACAATGGCGAAACAGCCCGCGATCTCGCGCCAAAGCCGCGGCGGCATAGATCGTCAAGGTCGGCAGCGCCGTCATTCAGCCGCCGCCGTCGGCACGTCGTGGTCATGTGCGCAGTGGGAATGGTCGCTCAGCGACTCGATTACGCGGCAGTCGGCGATGGTCCCTTGTGCGCATTGCCGGATCATCCGCTCCAGCTCGGCTTCCAGCGCCGTCAGCTGCGCGATCCGGGCCTTCACCGCAGCGAGTTGCTCCTTCGCGATGATGTCGGCGGCTGCGCAGGATTGGTCGGGCTGGTCGGAGAGGCTCAGAAGGTCGCGGATGGCGTCCAGCGGAAACCCGAGTTCGCGCGCGTGGCGAATGAAAGCCAGCCGATCCTGTGCGGACTTTCCGTATAGACGCTGGTTGCCGGCGCTGCGCTCCGGCTCGGGCAGGAGGCCGATCTGCTCGTAGTAGCGGATGGTCGGCACCTTCACCCCGGCCGCCTCACCCAGTTTTCCGATGGTGAGCATCAGATTCCCTCTTGAAGCTACAGTAGCTAGAGACATTAAGTTCCCGATTCGATGAAGGCAACTGCCCGATCGGGGCGAAGGAAAGACGATGACGGGAACCGACGTGGAAACAGCGACGGCCTGCGACTGGACCGTTTCGGGCATGGATTGCGGCTCCTGCGCGACCAAGATCAAGGATGCGGTCGGGCGCCTCCCCGGCGTCAGCGGCGTGGAGGTCGGCATCATGTCCGAGCGTCTGCGCCTGACCCTGGACGAGGCGCAGACCGGCCGCGACAAGGTTGAAAAGACGGTCCGGGCCCTTGGATACGGCATCGCACCACGCGCCGCGGCGGCCAAGAACGAGTTTGTGATGCCCGGCGGCCCGAAGGCCGGCACGGCCGCGACACGAGACGAAAGCGGCCACGGCAGCCCCAGCCATGTCCATGACGACCCGGCAGACCGCGGCAAGCGCTGGTATCAGACGGGCAAGGGCAAGCTCGTCATCTTTACCGCTCTCCTACTGGCGGTGGCCTGGGGCATAGAGTTGCTGGCGCCTCAGTTCGGCAAGTGGGCCTTTGTCGCCGCCTGCCTGATCGGCGTGGCACCGGTGGCGCAACGCGCCTTTGCCGCCCTGCGGCTGGGCCAACCGTTCACCATCGAAAGCCTGATGACCGTGGCTGCCATCGGCGCCCTTTTCATCGACGCGGCCGAGGAGGCGGCACTGGTCGTGTTCCTGTTCGCGGTCGGCGAGGTTCTGGAAGGTGTCGCGGCGGGCAAGGCCCGGGACGGCATTCGGGCTCTGGCCAATCTGGTGCCGAAGACCGCATCTCTTGAACTGAATGGCGTCACGAAAGAGGTTCCGGCCGCCAGCCTGCGGGTCGGGCAGTTCGTGCTCGTCCGCCCCGGCGACCGCGTCCCGGCGGATGGCGAGATCGCCAAGGGCACATCCGGCATCGACGAAAGCCCGGTCACCGGCGAGAGCATGCCGAAAACGCGGGGGCCGGGCGATCCGGTCTTTGCCGGGTCGATCAACACCGAGGCCGTGCTGCGCGTAATGGTCACGAAGGCAGCCGAGGACAACACCATCGCCCGCATCATCCGTCTGGTCGAAGAAGCCGAGGAGGCCCGCGCGCCGACCGAACGCTTCATCGACCGCTTCAGCCGCTGGTACATGCCCGCCATCGTCACCGTGGCGGCGCTGGTCGTGCTGGTGCCGCCGCTGGCCTTCGCTCAGCCTTGGGATACCTGGATTTATCGTGGCCTTGCGCTTCTGCTGATCGGCTGCCCCTGCGCGCTGGTCATCTCGGTTCCGGCCTCAATCGCCTCGGCGCTATCCACCGGCGCGCGGCGCGGCTTGCTGATGAAGGGTGGCGCGGTGATCGAGGCGGCCTCGAAGGTCAGCCGCATCGCCTTCGACAAGACCGGCACCCTGACCCACGGGCGGCCGATGGTTACCGATATCGTGACCTTCGGCGCCACCACCGAGGCCGAGCTTCTGGCCGTGGCGGCGGGCGTCGAGACCGGATCCAGCCATCCGCTGGCCATCGCCATCCTGAACAAGGCCACGGAAGCGGGCGTTGCAGCCCTGCCGTCGCGCGATGCCAGGGCGCTGATGGGCAAGGGCGTGATCGCGACAGTCGGGGACGCAGCGGCCTGGGTGACCTCCCCCCGCCATGCGATGGAGAACGGCGGCCTCGACGATCCTGGCCTGCGCCAGGCCACCGTCTTCGAAGAAGAGGGCAAGACCGCCGTTGCGGTGTTCCGTGAAAAGACCCCGCTCGGCCTGATCGCCATGCGCGACGAACCCCGCAAGGACGCGGCCGAGGCGGTCCGGCAGCTCAAGGACATGGGTGTCGCCCCGGTCATCCTGACCGGAGACAATCCGCGCACGGCCGCTGCCATTGCCGGGGGCCTCGGCATGGAGTTCCAGGCCGACATGATGCCCGAGGACAAGCTCACGGCGATCCGCGACATGAGCGAGCACGGTGGCGTGATGATGATCGGCGACGGGATCAACGACGCCCCCGCGCTGAAACAGGCGGATGTCGGCGTGGCTATGGGGTCAGGAACCGACGTGGCCTTGGAAACCGCCGATGCGGCGATCCTTCGCGACCGGGTGATCGATATCCCGGCGATGATCCGGCTCGCCCGTGCGGCAATGGCCAACGTCCGGCAGAACGTGGCGATCGCGCTCGGCCTCAAGGCGGTGTTTCTGGTGACGACCATCCTCGGGATCACCGGGCTCTGGATTGCCATCCTCGCCGATACCGGCGCAACGGTGCTGGTCACGCTCAATGCGCTGCGGCTTCTCGCTTTCAAGCCCGAACGCGAGGCATGACGCATGATCTCCGGCTTTGGCTGGGCCGTCCTGGTCCTGATCTTCGGCTATCTGGCGCTGTTCCTCTGGGGCATCGCCATCGCGGCAGATGCATCTGGCCGCTCTGTCTGGCTTTTCGGGCGGGCGTCCGGACGCGACCGCTGGGCGGCCTTCGGCTTTCGTGCGGCCTTCGTCGTCGCCTTGTTCGGGCCACTCTTCTGGCTGGCCTGGCCGATCCTGCACAAGGCCGACCCGCTCTGGACCGAGGGAGAGGTGGCTGCGCTTGGTGCGGTTGGCGTGTTCCTCGCCGGGGTCGGCGCGATGGTGGCTTTTGCCGCGCAGATGTCGATGGGCACATCGTGGCGCGTCGGGGTCGCAAGCGATGCCACGGGCGATCTCGTCTCGGGCGGGCTTTACCGGTTCAGCCGCAATCCGACCTTCCTCGGGCAGTTCGCGCTGCTTGCGGGCGTCGGCTTCGCAATCCCTTCACTCCCGACGATCCTTGCGCCGCTGCTCTTCCTCGGATCGGCCTCCTTGCAGATCCGGTCCGAGGAAGCTGTCCTGCGCCAGTCCCTTGGCGCGGAGTATGAGCGCTACGCGGCTTCAGTCCCGCGCTGGATCGGCTTGCGCCGCAGGAGCGTCAAATGAGCACCCGGCTGATCGTTGCCCTGATCGGTATCACCACGCTGGCCGATCAACTGACGAAGGCGGCGGCGCTGGCGCTGCTCTCTCGCGACGAGACGGTTCCCGTTCTTCCCGGCTTCAGCCTGACGCTCGGCTTCAACGAGGGATCGAGCTTCGGCATGCTGTCGGACGTAATGGCGGGCAAGCCACTGCTGATGGCGGCCCTGACAGGATTTCTGACCCTGATCTTCGCCGTCATGGCAGTCCGGGCGCCGCGCCCGTTCGAGCGGGCCGGTCTTGCGCTGGTCGTTGGCGGTGCGCTTGGCAACATCATCGACCGGCTGCGGCAGGGCGCCGTGACCGACTTCCTCGACCTCTATTGGCGCGACTGGCATTGGCCCACGTTCAACGTCGCGGATATTGCCATCACGCTTGGCGCGGTGTGCATCCTCGCAGCCTCTCTTCCCGCACGCCGTCGCAAGGAGCCTGTTCTTGACCAACACTGACGTACAGAGCCTGTCCCACGACGACTTGCACCTTACGGCCGCATTCCTGATCGCGCTGGCGGCAACACTTGGCGCGCTCTTCATCGGCGAGGTGCTGGGACAGACGCCCTGCACGCTCTGCTGGTATCAGCGCATCGCCATGTTCCCGCTGGTGCCGATCCTTGGCCTGTCGCTGTGGCGAAGCGACGGCATGGCCCGCCCATACGCCCTGCCGCTGGCGCTGGCGGGTCTGGCGTTGGCCGCCTGGCATTCCGGGCTTTACATGGGGCTAATCCCGCAGGACATCGCACCCTGCACCAAGGATGGCCCGTCCTGCTCTGGTCCGGCGCAGATCATTCTGGGCCTGCCTATTCCCTACCTGTCGCTGGCAGCCTTTGCCGCGATCCTTGCCTGTCTCATCTTGCCCAAAGGAAACCGCATATGAACCGCCGCACTCTCTTGATCGGGGCTCCGGCTCTTGGGCTTGTCGCATTCGGCGGCGGTGCGTCCATCCTGAACCGCCAGCGTCAGGCCGAGGCCGAAGCGCTCGCTGCCGCCACCCCCGCGGTGGATCCATCCCTTCTGATCCGCGCCCATTCCCCCAGCTTCGGCCCCGAGGATGCTCCGGTTACCTTGGTCGAGTTCTTCGACCCCTCCTGCGAAGCCTGCCGAGCCTATCATCCGGTGGTGCAGGAAATCCGGCGGCAGTTCCCGAAGCAGGTCCGGGTCGTGCTGCGCTACACGGTGTTCCACGAAGGCTCGGACGAAGCGGTGCGCATCCTCGAAACCGCGCGGATGCAGGACAAGCTCGAACCGGTGCTTGATGCGCTGCTGGAGCGGCAACCCCAGTGGGCAGTGCATGGCATGCCGAGACTGGACGTGGCCTGGCAGGTCGCGGGAGCTGCTGGCCTCGACCTCGAGCGGGCCGAAAGCGACAGGCTGTTTCCGGGGATCACCGGCATCCTCAATCAGGACATGGCCGATGTTGAAGCCCTCGGCGTCGGCCAGACGCCGACGTTCTTTCTGAACGGCACGCGACTGGAAAACTTCAGCGCGGAAAGCCTTGTCGCCGCTGTGCGATCTGCCGTGGAGAATGCCTGAACGGAAGGCTCAGGAACGGTCGGCAAAGGCCGCGAACAAGGCGAGCGTTCGCTCGCTCACGTGATGCTCGATCCCTTCGGCATCGCGCTCGGCTGTCTCGGGATCAAGACCAAGACTGAGCAGGAACCGCAACACGATCTCGTGCCGCTGTTGGCATTCCCGGGCCAGCGCCCGGCCCTCTTCCGTCAGAAAGACCGAGCGGTACTTGGCGCGGGTGATCAGGCCGTCCCGGGCCAGACGGCCGAGTGTCTTGGCGACGGTGGGCGCCGTGACACCCATCTTGGTCGCGATATCGACCGGCCGTGCCTCGCCGTGTTCGTGGATCAGTTCCGCGATCAGTTCGACGTAGTCTTCCGCCAATTCGTTGCGCCGCGCCTCTCGCACCCCTTGGAACGCCTCCGCGCGTGGGTCGGCGGGGCGCGCCTCGGGCTCGAGAGCTTCTGCTTCAGTGTGGTCATCAGCCATCATCCTTCCAGTCTCGCACGAACCGGATTGACACGTAAAGCCACAGGGATGATTATTAGCCTTGTCTAACTTGTCGCGCCGAGGCTTTGGCGTGCTGCCCACAGGGAAAGCCTTCCCCATGACTGCCAATGTCCGGAAGCAAGCGCGCGATGCGCCGTCCGAATTGGAGGCGTCCCGGTCCATCGCTCCGCCTGACGGCAACGCAGGGTCGGTTGACACGTCCCGACGCGCGTTGCTGGTCGGTGGACTGGCCGCCGCGAGTGGCGCCGCCATCATAGCGGGTGTCGCGCGGTCCCAGGCCGCGCCAGACCCGATGGCGGGCCACGACATGTCCGCCATGCCGACCGACCCCTATGCAGCACCCATGCCCGGCATGGCGCATGGCAACATGACAACGGTCGGTGTGGTCGATCACGACCGGAACGGCTTCGACCCGACAACCATGCTGACGGAGTGGGAAACGGGCCTGACCGATCTTTTGCCCGATGGCCGAACGCTGCGCACCTTCGAAGTCGCTGCCATCGACCGGGAGATCGAGATCGCGCCCGGCATCTTCTTTCCGGCCTGGACCTTCAATGACCGCGTGCCCGGACCGGCACTGAGGGCGAAGGAAGGCGAGCGGTTGCGGATCATCTTCCGCAACTATGGATCGCACCCGCATTCGATGCACTTCCACGGCATCCATTCGGCGCGAATGGACGGCGTTCCTGGTGCCGGTTTGATTGGTCCCGGCGAAGAGTTCATCTACGAGTTCGACGCCAAGCCGTTCGGATGCCACCTCTATCATTGCCACGCCCTGCCGCTGAAGCGGCACATTCACAAGGGCATGTATGGCCTGTTCGTGATTGACCCCGATCCCGCCCGGCACCCCGAGAATGCGGCCGTGGCAGCCTCGCGCGTGCTCGGCAGCCCCGAGAATGCTCGATGGCAGGAACTGGCGATGGTGATGAACGCCTTCGACACCAACTTCGACGGAGCAAACGAGATTTACGCGGTCAACACCGTGGGCCAGGCCTACATGAACGCGCCGATCCGCATTGGACTTGCCCGGAAAATGTGGAGAGCACCAACTGAGGAACCAGGAGGTGTTCTATGGGAAACGGGAACAGGCCGA
>NZ_VJYZ01000034.1 GCF_007018965.1 Paracoccus marinus | reverse complement strand
TTCCAGAGCCCCATCGCCTTCGAGCGAAAGGCCCGCGAAGTGAGCTAAACGCTCTCCACAAAAGCCGGGCAAGTCCAAATCGGCTCTGATTTGACGCGATCCGGACCGCCTCAAACAGCCGTCGCAGGGCGAAGGACCGCGCGATGCTCACCACGGTGAAGACCGCGCCCATCTGCAGATTCTGCTCCAGCGTTGTGTGCAAGCCGAAGATCGGAAAGATCAGGATCTGCGTGACGACGGCGACGCCGTAGCCGATGATGACGTTGGTGACGGACTCGACCAGCGACATGAGGCGCGATTGCTTCATGCTGTAGTCTTTCGCTTTCGCGCGGGTTCGGGGGCGGCGTCCGTGTCCGGCGCGTCGGCCGGGGCTTCGGCACCGTCGCTCAGCCGCTCGGTTCTCAACTGCGCGAAGGTCCGACCGTCGCCATCGACGATTGCCTCGCGGCCGGTCTCGGCCTGCCAGCGCTCCACGGCCACATCGACATAGGCCGGGCTGATTTCCATCGCGAAGACGCGACGGCCATTGGCCTCGCCCGCCATGATCTGGGAGCCGGAGCCTGAGAACGGCTCGTAGCAGAGGCCGCCCCGCGCCACATGCTGGCGCATCGGGATTCCGAATGCGTCGAGCGGTTTCGGCGTGGGGTGGTCGGGGCGCTCGTCCTTGGAGAAGGACGGCATCTCCCACGTCGAGGGGAGAGTCTGCTCGGCCACCTTCGGCGGGCGGTTCGGACGGCGCCAGCCCATGAAGCAGGGCTCATGCTTCCAGAGATAGTGCGAGCGGGTCAGGACACCGCGATCCTTTACCCAGATGATCTGCTGATGGACGAAGGCGCCCGCCTTTTCCCAGCAGGCTTCCAGCATCGCCTGGCGGCGGGAGGCGTGCCAGCAGTACCAGGCCGCATCCTCGGTGATGGCCTCGGCCACGGCCGCAGCGATGAAACCATCGTAAAGCTCGGCCCCCTGCGAACTGTCGTCCCAGGTCGTGCCGTAGGACGCCGACCAGTCCTTGTTGCGGGTCGGGTGGTTCGAGCCGTCATAGTCCACGAGATACGGCGGGTCCGTCGCGAACAGGATCGCCCGCTCGCCATTCATCAGGCGGCGCACGTCGGCAGCGCTGGTGCTGTCGCCGCACAGCAACCGATGGTCCCCGAGGATCCACAGGTCGCCGGTCCGCGACGCAGGGTTACGCGGCGGCTCCGGGATGGTCACCGGAGGCACGGAGCCCCCGGCGCCACCCTCTTCTTCACTGCCCGATTCCGGATCGAACGCCAGCAGCTTGTCGAGTTCGCCATCGGAAAACCCGACCAGCGACAGGTCGAAATCCTCGGCCAGCAGGTCGTTCAGTTCGGCCGACAGCAGCGCCTCGTCCCAGGTCCCAAGTTCGGTCAGCTTGTTGTCCGCGATGCGATACGCCCGCCGCTGCGCCTCGGTCAGGTGGCCCAGCACGATCACCGGCGCTTCGGTCAGCCCCAGCTGCGTTGCGGCCAGCACGCGCCCGTGCCCCGCGATCAGTTCCCCGTCTTCAGCGACGAGGCAGGGCACGGTCCAGCCGAACTCCGCCATGCTGGCGGCGATCTTGGCGACCTGGTCCGCGCCATGCGCCTTCGCGTTCTTCGCGTAGGGCTGGAGGCGCGAAAGCGGCTACGTCTCGATCGCGTCCGGGGCGAGGCGATCGTCGAGGGCGCCGAGGCACGGGGTGCGCCGCGTCAGGAGGCGACCGACTTCGAGGCCGTCACCGGAAAGGGCGTGCGCGGCAGAGTTGGCGGACGCGCGGTGGCGCTCGGAAACGCTGCGATGATGCGGGAGATGGGATTGGACACGGGCGCCGTCGAAGCAAAGGCCGACATCCTGCGCGCCGGGGGCAAGACGGCGATGTTCATCGCTGTGGATGGCATGCTTGCCGGGATCGTGGCGGTGGCCGACCCGATAAAGGACTCGACCGCGCAGGCGATCAGGGAACTTCACGCCTTGGGGCTTCGGGTGATCATGGCGACGGGCGACAATGAGCGCACGGCGCAGGCGGTGGCGGGCAAGCTCGGAATCGACGAGGTGCGCGCCGGCGTCCTGCCCGAAGCCAAGAAGGATCTGATCGACCAGTTGCGCCGCGACGGCCACAAGATCGCGATGGCGGGCGATGGGGTTAACGACGCGCCCGCGCTCGCTGCCGCCGATGTCGGCATCGCCATGGGTACGGGGGCCGATGTGGCGATGGAAAGCGCCGGGATCACCCTGCTGGGCGGCGACCTGATGGGCATCGTCCGGGCGCGCAAGCTGGCTCGCGCCACCGTGCGCAACATCAAGCAGAACCTGTTCTTCGCCTTCGCCTACAACACTCTCGGAGTGCCGGTCGCTGCGGGGCTGCTCTACCCGCTCACGGGGATGTTGCTGTCCCCGATGATCGCGGCGGCGGCGATGAGCCTGTCGTCGGTGTCGGTGATCACGAACGCGCTGCGACTGCGGCGGATCGAGCTGTAAAGGGCTGACGATGTCCGAAGAACCGAACCACTGGGAAGGCGTCTACCGGAGCAAGGAGGAGGCTGAGACAAGCTGGTTCGAGGACCGTCCGCAGGTATCGCTCGACCTCATAGCGGAGACAGGCGCGGGCAAGGATGCGGCCATCGTCGATGTTGGGGCCGGCTCCTCGAGGCTGGTGGATTGCCTGCTGGACCAAGGGTTCCGCCGTATAATACCAATCGCCTTGATTTCTGACTCGCTTGGGATTCCCTTCGCCCTGAAAATCTGAATCATGGGTCTCGAGGGAT
>NZ_VJYZ01000005.1 GCF_007018965.1 Paracoccus marinus | reverse complement strand
TCCGCCCCATGCCCACCCGCGGAGAATGGACCGATCAGATCAGCAGCGGCAGGAGGAGAGCGCCGTGGCGCTTACGGTAGAAATCGTAGTCCCGCTCGACATAGCGCAGCTTCGGGCGGACACGGTCGCCGTAGCGGGCGTCGTCGCGGGGCTCGTCGGGCCGGCGCTCCAGCAGCCCCCGGTCCCGGTCCGAGGTTCCGGGAAAGTCGTCCGGCCATTCGCGGTTGTAGCTGTCCCACAGCACCAGCTGGCATTCCGCCGCCTCGCGCGCCTCGGCGATGACGGTCGCGCCGTCGCGGTCGTCCAGCGTGATCACGTAGGCGCGGCGGCGGTCGATGCCGAGGACCTTCAGATCCACATTGTCCTGCATCTCGGTCCAGGCCGTCGCGGGGCCGAACAGACGGTCCCCGCCCTGCCAATCGCGGCCCGAGGCGAAGCGCAGGCGCCATTCGCCGGGCGGCAGCAGCAGGCGAAAAACCTCTCCTCCGCGGATATAGCCCGCCATCACCGGGGCGCGGTCTTCGGGGTCGGTGACGTAGAGGACGTGATCGGTGCCCTGGTTCGATCTCACCACCAGCGGGAACGTCGCGGGCAAGCCGCTGCGGTTCCACAGGAGCCCGGCGCGCGGGCGATCCTCGGCCAGCGCCGGCACGGGAAGGGCGAGCAGGAGCAGCAGAACGAGCAGGCGGCACATGGCGGGTCCCCCTTGCCCACAAGATAGGAACGCCACGGCCATCACTGAAGGTCCGTCGTGCGACGTGGCGGTCGCCGCGTCGTGCCTAAGAACGACGGCGTCAAGATCTCGCCCGGGTCGGTCTTGCAGTGCCGTTGGTGCCGGGCAACCCCGTAACGACATTACCAACCCACCACCACGCACACCCCGTCTTGGTGGCGAGGCTTGCCAGCGCCCACGCCGGATGGCCTTGGACCTCGCGTAGTCCCAAGCCGGCCACGAGAAAGCGCCCGCACCCGTGTCCTCTCTGGCTGGCCGCCTTCACCTGAGATACCGCACCGGCTATGAGGACGCAGCTTTTACACCCACGCATCCGCAGACCCGCACTCCCGGTCGCGCGGCTGCTCGTGAAACCGGAACGGAGGCAGGCGTGAGCCGGATCTTGCTCGAAATATGCGTGGACGACGCCGCCGGGATCGCCGCGGCGGTCGAAGGCGGTGCGGACCGGATCGAGCTTTGTGCGGCGCTGGGGGTCGGCGGCCTGACGCCATCGGCCGGGCTGATCGCGCTTGCGGCCGATGTCGCGCTGCCGGTCATGGCGATGATCCGCCCCCGCGCAGGCGATTTCGTCTGGACCGAGGATGAGGTCCGCGCCATGCTGGCCGAGATCGAGGCGGTGCGCGGCGCGGGCCTAGCCGGCGTGGTGATCGGGGCCTCGCTGCCCGACGGGCGGCTGGACGCCCGGGTGCTGTCGCGCCTGGTCGAGGCGGCGCAGGGGCTGGACGTCACGCTGCACCGCGCGATCGACCTTGCCCCCGACCCGGTCGAGGCGATGGCATCGTGCCGCGCGCTTGGAATACGCCGCGTCCTGTCGTCGGGCGGGGCCCGCGCGGCGGTGGACGGGCTGGACCGGCTGGCGGCGATGGCCACGGCCGCGCCCGATGTGATCGTCATGCCGGGCAGCGGGATCACGGCCGACAACGCCGCGCGTTTTGCCGACCGCCTGCCGCTGCGCGAGATCCACGCCTCGGGCGGGGCGGCCCTGCCCGACGCGTCGCCGCTGGTCCGGTCGCTGGGCTTCCAGCCACCCGGCGCGCGCGGCACCGACGTGGGCCGCGTCCGCGCGCTTCGCGACGAGCTGGACCGGCTGGCGCGCTGATTGCGCTGAAGGCGGTTTGCCGCGCGAGCGCGTCGCTTGCAGCCCGGCAAGCCCGATGCGGACCCGATGAGGTCAGGCTGTCGGCATCGCCGAGCGCGGGATGATCGCGCCGGGGTGCGCGATGACACGGGCCGCCAGCGCGTGGCCTGCGGCCATGGCTGCGGTGGCCGACGCGCCGGTCAGGGTCGCGGCGATGAAGCCCGCGTTGAAGCTGTCGCCGGCGGCGGTCGTGTCCGTCACCCGGTCCGCGCGCGGCACCCGCAACGCCGCGCCGCTTCCATCCAGCGCCACCGGCCCCGCCGCCCCGCGCTTCAGCGCGCCGGTTCCCACGCCGAGGACGCGGAAGCGTGCCACCGTCGCCTCGGACCCGATCATGCCCGTCAGCGCCTCCTCATCGTCGAGCGAGGGCAATGCGATGTCGGTTGCCGACCAGAAGCGCCCGATTTCGGTGCGCGCCGTCTCGGCGTCGGGCCAAAGCCTGGGGCGGTAGTTCGAATCGAACGCGACCTTGCCGCCACGGTCGCGAAACCCTGCGAGCCAGTCGAGCAGCCGTGCCCGCGCCTCGGGCGCGATCACCGCAAGGGTGATCGCCGACAGGTAGATCACGTCGAACCCCGCCAGCGTGTCGGGCCCGATCCCGCCCGCGCGCGAGAACAGCCCCCGCGCAGCCGAGGTCGAGCGCCAGTAGGCGAAGCTCCGTTCCCCCCGGTCGTCGAGCGTTATCATGTAAAGCCCGGGCAGGCCGTCTGGCACGCGTTCGCAGAGGTCGGTCGCGATCCCTTCGGCGGCGATCGCGTCCATGATCCGGTCGGACTGCGGATCGCACCCCAGCGCGGTGACGTAGGACACCACGCCCGGCCCGAGCAGCCGCGACAGGTAGACGGCGGTGTTGAAGCTGTCGCCCGCGACGCCCGCGCGCATCAGCCCCTCGCCCGCGGGCGACAGCTCGATCATCACCTCGCCGATGCAGGCGATCTTCATGGCGCGGGCGCTCAGCGGGCCAGCCAGCCGCCGTCCACCGGCAGCACGATCCCGTTGACATAGTCCGACGCGGCCGAGGCCAGGAACACCGCCGCGCCGCCGATGTCCGACGGCTTGCCCCAGCGCCCGGCCGGGATGCGGCCGAGGATGTCGGCGCTGCGCTTTTCGTCGGCGCGCAGCGCCTCGGTGTTTTTGGTCGCCACGTAGCCGGGCGCGATGGCATTGACCTGCACGCCCTTGGCCGCCCATTCGCAGGCGAGCAGCCGGGTCAGCCCGGCGACGCCGCTTTTCGACGCGGTATAGGCCGGAACCCGGATCCCGCCCTGAAACGACAGAAGCGAGGCCACGTTCACGATCTTGCCCGACCCCTGGGCGATCATGTGCCGCCCCGCCGCCTGGCTCAGGAAGAAAAGCGATTTCAGGTTCGTGTCGATGACGGCGTCCCAGTCGGCCTCGGAATAATCGACCGCGTCGGCACGGCGGATGATGCCCGCGTTGTTCACGAGAATGTCGAGCCGCCCCAGCCGGGCCACCGTTTCGTCCACGATCCCCTGCAGGGGCGCGGTGGTGGACAGGTCCGCGCGGATCTCGTGGACGCGCGCCCCGCCGGTGACGAGGGCGCGGGTCTCGTCCATCGCGGACCGGCCGACCAGCGCCACGGCGGCGCCTGCGTCCGCCAGCGCCACCGCGATCGCCTGCCCGATCCCGGTATTGGCGCCGGTGACGACCGCCACGCGGCCGCCGAGGTCGAAAAGGGTCGGGGGGTTCGTCATCACAGGCTCCTTGTGATCAGGGCTCGACCCGGCGGCCCGCGTCGTCGAAGAAATGCAGCTTGCCCGGCTCGGCCGCGACCCGCAGCGTGTCGCCCCGCGCGGCATCCACCTGCCCCGCCTGCGCGACGATCAGACGGGTGCCCGACGCGAGTTGCCCGTGCAGCACCGTTTCCGTCCCCAATGCCTCGACCAGATCCACCTTCAACTCGGCCCCGGCATCGTCCAGCCGCAGGTTCTGCGGCCGCACCCCGACCCATGCGGCGCCGCGCGGCAGGCCGCCTGGCGCCAGCGACGCGGCTTCGGCGGCGTCGATCAGGTTCATCCGCGGCGCGCCGATGAAGCCCGCGACGAACAGGTTGGCCGGGCGGTTGAACAGCTCCATCGGCGTCGCCACCTGCTCGATCTCGCCGTCGCGCAGGACGACGATCCGGTCGGCCAGCGTCATCGCCTCGATCTGGTCGTGGGTGACGTAGATCATCGTGGCTTTCAGCCGCGCGTGCAGCGCCGCGAGTTCGGCCCGCATCGACACCCGCAGCTCGGCATCCAGGTTCGACAGCGGCTCGTCCAGTAGGAATGCGGTCGGGTCACGCACCACCGCGCGCCCGATCGCCACCCGCTGGCGCTGCCCGCCCGACAGCTGGCCCGGGCGGCGCTGCATCAGGTGCCCGATTTCCAGCATCCGCGCGGCCTCGGCGATGCGGGACGCGATCTCGGCCTTGGGCATGCGGTTGTTCTGCAGCCCGAAGGCCAGATTGTCGCGCACCGTCATGTGGGGATAAAGCGCGTAGGACTGGAACACCATCGCAAGCCCGCGGTCGGCCGCGCCCACGTCGGTCACGTCGCGGCCGTCGATGTGGATCCTGCCCGCGTTCGGCTGGTCGAGCCCCGAGATCTGGCGCAGCAGCGTGGACTTCCCGCAGCCCGAGGGCCCCACGAACACCACGAACTCGCCTTCGGCGATGTCAAGGTCGATGCCCTTGAGAACCTCGAGCGCGCCGAACGACTTGCGGATGCCTTGCAGCCTGATCTGCCCCATCGGGTTTCCTTCCTACTTCAGTCCGGTGCCGGCGATGCCTGCGGTGATGAACCGCTGCAGGAACACGAACACGATCAGGACCGGGATGATCGACACCACCGTCATGGCAAGGATGAACTGCCACTGCACGTTCAGCTCGCCCGCATAGGTGTTGAGCCCGACCTGCAGCGTGAAAAGCTCTTTCCGGCTCAGCACGATCAGCGGCCACAGGAAATCGTTCCAGCGCCACACGACCGAGAAGATGGCGAGGACCGCAAGCGCGGGCGCCGTCAGCGGCAACACGATCCGCCAGTAGATCTGCCATTCGCTGGCGTTGTCCATGCGCGCGGCCTCGATCAGCTCGTCGGGGATCGTCAGCATGTACTGGCGCAGCATGAAGACGCCTGTGGGCGTGGCGACCGTGGGCAGGATCACGCCCCACAGGTTGTTCATCAGCCCCAGCGACGACACCACCGAATAAAGCGGCACGAGGTTCACCGACAGCGGGATCATCAGCGTGGCGACGATCACCATCATGACCCCGTTGCGGCCCCGGAACTCGTACTTGGACAGCGCGAAGGCCGCCATCGAGTTGGTAATGAGCGTGATGATCGTGGCCATCGTGGTCACGAAGACCGAATTGCGAAGGTAGCGCGCAAAGTCGAACTGCTTGAGCGGCGTCGTGTAGTTGTCGGTGGCGAAGGCGACCTCGCGCAGGGGCTTCCTGGCGTTGATGTTGACCTTGACGGGGTCGTCCGGCGCCTCGGGGCGGACCATGTTGGCCATGATGCCGACGCGGTTCAGCTCCGCCATCACCGCGCTCGATCCGTCGGGCAGCTCGACCGTGTAAAGCGGCAGCGCCTTGGGGCCCGTCTTTGTCTCGACCGTCGCGGTCTGGGCGGCATAGGGCAGGATCGTCGGCGGGAACTCGGCCAGCTGGGCCGGGGTCTTGAACGACGACAGCAACAGCCACAGCGCCGGGCCGAAGATCATGACGAGGCTGAGCGCGAGCCAGCCGAACGTCACCACGTCGGTCCAGTGCCACCCCTTGCCGCCGCGGCGCCGGGTCAGGAAGGCCACGGGGTTCATCGCCGATCGGGTCATTGCCGGTCCCTCCACCGCGTAAGCGCGATCTGCGCCAGCGTCAGCACCACCAGCACGCCCCCCATCATCAGCGACGCGGCCGCCGCCACGCCCGGGTTGCGCAGCGTCGAGGCGAAGCCCGTCTCATAGATGTACTGGGTCAGGTACATGGTCGATGTGCCGGGGCCGCCGCCGGTCAGGACATAGACCTCGTCAAAGACCTGCACCGCGCGGATCAGCGCCAGCACGATCACGACCAGAAGGTTGGGCCACAGCAGCGGCAGGGTGATGCGGCGGAACGCGCGCGCGGGCGACGTGCGGTCCATCTCGGCCGCCTCGTAGATGTGGCGGGGGATCGCCTGCAGGCCCGCGAGCAGGATCAGCGCATAGAACCCCGCATGCGCCCAGACCGAGATCCCGACCGAAAAGACGTAGGCCCAGGTGCGGTCGGTCAGCCAGTTGACCGGATCGAGCCCCATCTCGACCATCAGCCAGTTGAGCAGGCCCTGCCGCTGGAAGATCCATTTCCAGATCAGGCCCACGACCACCGGCGACAGCAGCACCGGAAAGAAGAACACCGCCCGCCAGAAGCCGCGCGCGCGGATGCTGCGGTTGAGGATCAGCGCCGTGGTCATCGCCACCGCGACCAGCACCACCACCTGCAGCGCCACGAAGCGGACCGTGTTCCAGACCGCGATCCAGAACAGGTCGTCGCGGCAGGTGGCGGGCGCCAGGTGGTTGTCGCAGGTCAGGAGCCGGGCGAAGTTCTCAGGCCCCACGAAGCTGCGCGAGGGCAGGAACAGCTGGGTTCCGCCGCTCAGCGAATAGGCCACGTTGATGCCCAGGGGCACGATCACGAACAGCGCGAACACGGCCATGTTCGGCAGCAGGAAAAAGGCGATCATGCCGCCCCGTCCCGCCAGCCGCTGCCAAAACCGCATCGGCCCGTCCAGCAGATGGGCAAGCAGGCCCACCGGCGCGGCAAGCACCGCGCCGATGGACCGGCGGGCGGGCGCCTGCTGCGGCGCGGGGTTCCCCGCGCCCGCCGGTGCCTCGCCCTGCATCGTCATTGCCCGGCCTGTGCGACCTGCTCGGCAATGTCGCTGTCCATCCGCGCGAAGGCGTCGTCCAGCGACATCTCGCCCGCCATCGCCTGGCCCGTGCGGGTGACGAGCGCGGTGTAATAGGCGCTGGCCCATTTCCACGCCGGCAGCGCGTTCGCCTCGGGGCTGAGGTTCTTCACGTCGGCGTTGAAGGCGTCGAGCGCGGGCTGGACCTGCGGATCGGCGGTCTCGTACTTCAGGTCGCCCGCCGCGCGGATCGCCGCGTTCGACGGGATGAACAGCGAGCGCTGCGTGAACTCGCGCATCACCGGCTCGGACGCGAGATAGTCCATGACCTTGCCGACCGCCTCGGGGTTCTTGGTGTATTTCACCGCGACCAGCCCGGCGCCGCCCGGGATGCCGCTGCACCCGTCGGGGCCGCAGGGGTTGCCCACCGCGACCCAGTCGAAGGTGTCGCCGATCTTGGTCGAGAAGTTCGAGATCTGCCAACTGCCCGAGAAATACAGCGGGATCTGCGCGTTGATGAAATCCTCGGCCGCCGCGCGGTAGGATGCGCCGGCGGCGCTGACCCACACGTCCTTGAGGTTCTGCCCGCCCTCGGTCCAGCCCACCAGTTCGGTCAGGAACGCCTTGGCCCCCGCGTCGACCGGCGCGGGCATGCCGTCCTGGCCAATGTAGTTGGCGCCGTAGTTCAGGATCGGCGCGCTCATCCGGTGGCCCGACCGGTCCATCGCGAAGGCCGCGGGGGACTGCTGGCTTTGCGCGACCTGCGCCGCGGCTTCGACCCACTGGTCCCAGGTGCTGCCCGCCGCCGGCAGGGCGACGCCCGCCTGGTCGAACAGCGTCTTGTTGGCGAACGCCCCGGTCAGGGTGATCTGGGTCATGAAGCCGGTGATCGCCTGCGACCCGTCGGGCCGCATCCAGTCGGCCTGCTCGCCGTAGTTCGCATCCCAGTAGGCCTTGTCGGCCAGGTAGGGCGTCAGGTCCAGCCAGTGGTCGGCCAGCGCCTTGAGGTCGGTCACGCGGGCGATGTCGGGGCCGTCGCCTGCTTCCAGCGTGATCGGCAGCTGTTCCTTGATGACCTGATAGGACACGTTGTCCAGCGTGACCTTGATGTCGGGGTTCTGTTCCTCGAACTTCTTGAGCAGGTCGGCCACCACCTCGCCCTCGTTGCCGTCGGAATACCACATGATGCGGACTTCGTCGGCGGCGTATGCCCCGGTGGCGAAGCTGAGGGCGGCTGCGATCGCCGTCCCGCGGAGATAGGCTCGTTTCATCAGTTCCTCCCAGTTTTGTTCAGGCTTGTTGAGATCAGACTTGTTGTCACATCAGGCGTGGGCGTCTCGTCGTGCGGCGGACCTTGCGGGGTCGGCTCGTGCCGTTCGGGCCGCCCACGGGTTCGGCGGCTAGGCCGATCCGGCCGCGACCGGGTCCGCCCGGTAATCGGGTTGCGTCACGATGCCGAGCCGGGTGCCCGCCAGCGTCCAGTCGCGCGGATCGAGGGTCCGCCCCTCGGCCTCGACCCGGCCGTCCTCGTGGAACCGGACCAGGCCGTATTCGGGATCGTCCACGGCAAGCACGTCCCCGTTCCGCGTCGCCACAAGCGCGTGCGCGGCCTCGAACCCGGCCGCGCTGTCGCCGCGCCCGACCCGCGCGATCCACAGCCCGGCCCGGCCCTCAAGCCGCAGTTCGGCGTTCGCCGACCCGCCGGTCGTGACCAGCTGCAAGGGCCCCGACCCGGCAAGCAGCAGGACGCCGGTTCCGGACCGCGCGCGGGCGCGGGTTCCTTGGACGTGCCAGTCGTCGAACACCTCGGTCGGGAACCAGGCGTGGGTGAAGCCCAGCTGCCCCTCGACACCCCGGAACGACACGATCGCCAGCCCGCGATACTGCTGGACGCGCGGTACGCTGGCCGATCCGCCCCAGAACGACGGGCGGCCATAGCCCGACTGCACCATCTCGCCGGGATGGTTGATCCAGAACTGCGCCCGGGGCTCCTGCCCCAGCCGCCCGTGGATCAGCGTTTCCTGGTAGCCCCATTCGCCCCAGCGATAGGCGGCGGCGCTGCCCATCGCGGCAGCCTCGGTCTTGTGGTGATAAAGCCGCGCGAAGAGGTTGTTGCCCTGCCCGAAGGTCCATTCCTGCGCGCCCTCGCCCGACCAGATCGCGCGGTCGCGCAGCGCCGGATCGACCGTCAGCCCGTGGTCGCGCAGGCACAGCGCGAGCTGGCTCAGGCAATTCACATGCGCCCCGAACCAGCCTCGCCCCCAGAGAAGCCGGGCGATCCCCGTCAGTTCGGACGTGTCGGCGGGGATCAGCGAATGTTCGTAGCTGCGCCCCTCGGCCGCGGTGTTCACGCCCATATGGGCCGCGTTCGCGACGATCTCGACCAGCCGCAGGATGCCGCGGCGCGCGCGTTCGCGGATGCCTTCGTCGGGCGCCAGCGCGTAAAGCGCGGTCATCCCCTTGAGGTCGATTGGGAAATAGGGGGACGAGTTGAACTCGGCCATCTCGGCACGCTCGAAGTGGTCGAACCACGCGTTCAGCCGGTCGTGACCCACGCGCGACTGCTCTGCCCCGCTGCGGCCCGAGCGGCGGAAGGTGGCGTCGGGCAGGTGATGCCCGGCCAGGTAGGCGGCGGTGTGGAACAGCAGCGCATGGTTTTCCGAGAAGTACCACTGCACGTCGTTGCCCGGCTCGTCCATCCAGTAGCGGAAGTTCAGCGTGGCGGCGTCGATCCGCGCACGCAGCGCGGCCGGGATGCGGTCGGCATAGGCGATCCGGCCCCAGAGCAGCGGCACCAGCGCGAAGTCGGCGCAGTCGAAGCACTCCTCGATCCCGCCCAGCTCGTGTTCATAGATCGCGGCGGCACGATCGGCGTCGCCCTGATCAAGGCAGGCGAGCGCGGTCTGGGTGTCGTTCTCGGCGTGCGCGGCGATCCAGCCCAGCGTCTCGGCGATGCGGCCCGGCAGCGTGTCCGGCGCGGGGCCGGTGCGGCCGCGCCAGCTGATCTCGGCCCCCAGCGTCGCGCGGGTGCGAAAGCCGCCGCAGTCGAGATCGAGGTGGAAATAGCGGTAGTCGGCGGGAAAGTCCCCTGCCCGCCCGATCGTCGCGCGCGCGGCGCCCGGCGCGATGTCGAGCGCGATCCCCTGGCTGTCGTGGGCCATGAAATGGCCGCTGACGACGACCTTGGCCGCGACCGGGGCGGGAAACGGACGCGGCAGGACCAGCGCGATCTCGTCGGTGTCGTCGTAATGCTTGCGGTCCAGGTGCATGGCGTCGATCGCCGCCTCGACCGCGTCCACCAGCGCGTCGTCCGCGCCATATGGACGGGCCGCGCGGGCGGGCGGGCCGTCCACCCATTCGACGAGGATGCGGATGACGGCGTCGCGCTCGGCCAGGTCCTCTTGCCAGACGGCGATCTCGTTTCCGCCCTCGCGCAGGGTCACGTCGAACTCTGCCTTCGTCATCGCGTTGCGGATTGTGGGGGCGAGCCAGCCGGCCGCCTCGCCGTTGACGAAAAGCTTGGCAGCCCCGCAGATCCCCAGCCGCAACCGCGCCGGGCCGGCGCGTTCCGCATGAACTGCGGTGCGCTGCCAGTTCCTGAGCCGGGTCGCGCGGAACCAGAATCCCGACAGGTCGAGGAACGCCGACCCCATCGGCAGGACGTTGCGCGCGGTGGTCCAGTCCGGGTCCATGTCGGGCACCGGCTCGCAGTCGCGGTACCGGGCGATATAGGCGGTGCGGCACGGATAGGTGTGGGGGATGTAGTTCTTGTCCTTGGTCAGGAAGAACGTCGAATCCATCTCGCCCTGCATGGGCGCGTCGGGCACGTCGTAGCGCGTCGCGGCCAGCGGCGTCGTCTGCCACCAGGGCAAGGGCTGGCCGCTGGTCAGGCGCATGTCAGCGAAGCTCCGCGATGCCGACGGGATCGACGTCGCCGTAGGCCTGGTTCTCGCCCGTCATGCCCCAGACGAAGGCATAGCGCCCGGTGCCCGCGCCCATGTGGATCGACCATGCGGGCGACAGCACCATGTCGCCGTTGGCGACGACCAGGTGGCGGGTGTTGTCGGGGCGGCCCATGAAGTGCATGACCCGGTCCTCGGGGGCGAGGTCGAAGTAGCAATACGCCTCCATCCGCCGCTCGTGCAGGTGCGGGGGCATGGTGTTCCACACCGACTGCTCGGCCAGGTCGGTGATCCCCATCAGCAGCAGGCAGGACGGCGCGACCTCGGGGTGGATGTACATCCGCAGGCGGCGGTGGTTGCACTTCGCCGCCTCGCCGAACTCGACCTGCTTGCCCTCGTCGCGGGTGATGAGCCGGTGCGGGATGTCCGCCCCCGCGGGGACCGAGTTCATGTAGAAATGCGCGGGCGACGCGGCGTCGTCGCTGCCCATCACCACCTCGCCCGCGCCGCGGCCGATATACAGCACGTCGCGGTTGGCCAAGGCGTGGCGGGTGCCGTCGATCTCGATCCAGCCCGCGCCGCCAAGGTTCGCGACCCCCATCTCGCGCGCGTCGAAGAACCGGGGTGTCCCCACGTCGGCGCCGTCGCCGAACGACAGGGGCGCATCCGTCGGCACCGCCGCGCCAAGGATCATGCGGTCGTAGTGGGTGTAGCAAAACCCGATCTCGCCGGGCTGGAACAGCCCCTCGACCATGAAGTTGTCGCGCAGGTCGTCGGTCAGCATCGCGTCGATCTGGTCGGGTCCGGCCCCGTAGCGCTGCAGCATGGTCATCGGTCGTTCCTTTCGGTCAGGTGCCGGCGCCCTTCGACCAGCGCCAGAATGGCCAGCGACTGCCCGTAGGCCGTGGGCTGGATCGGGATGTCGCGGTAATGCTGCAGGTCGTGCCCCATCCGGGTGCCGTAGCTGACGCCGCCGACAACGCCCTGCGCATCGACCGCGCCGATCACCGCGTCAAGCGCGCGCAGCCCGGCCGCGCGCCAGCGGTCGTCGCCAAGCCTCAGCCGCGCGCCTTTCAGAAGTCCGTAGGCAAAGCCCGCCGTGGCCGAGGTTTCGGCGTAGCTGCCCGGTTCCGCCAGCAGCGTGTGCCACATGCCGGACGAGGCTTGCAGCGGCAGCAGCGCCTCGACCTGGTCGCGCAGAAGCGAGGCGAGATGGTCGCGCACGGCGGGCGACAGGTCGGCCAGCTCGAACAGGTCCACGAACCCGGCCGTGATCCACGCGTTCCCCCGCGCCCACAGCGCGTCGGCGAAGTTGTGGCGGCCGTCGAAGGTCCAGCCGTGAAACCACAGGCCGGTGCGGCGGTCGGCCAGGAAATGCGCGTGGGACAGGAACTGCCGTTCCGCCTCGTCCACCAGCCCGCGGCGGCCCGACACCTGCCCGTAGGCGGCGAGAAACAGGCCGACCATGTAAAGCGTGTCGTCCCACAATTCGTGCGCGTTCAGCTTGTCGGACACGTCATGCTGGAATGCCGCGAAGCCCGTGCGCCCCGCCTGCGTCATCAGCCGGTCGGCCCAGTCGTCCAGCGCGGCCCGGAACGCGGGGTCGCGGGTCTGGTCCCAGTATAGCGCCAGCCCCAGCATCGGCGCGGTGGTGTTCACGTTCAGCGCGGGCAGCCCGCGATCCAGCGCGCGCCGGTACCAGCCGCCGATGATCCGCCCCAGCGCGGGGTCGTTCCCCTTGGCCCGCCAAAGCTGCACCAGCCCGAACATGCCGACGCCCTGCGGCCATTCCCAGGCGTCGAAGCTGATGTAGTCGCCGGCGGTGCCGTCGAGGTTCGGCTCATCGAAGCGGCCGTCGTGCGACAGCGTCGTCAGCCCGGCCACCAGCCGGTCCAGCGTCGCGCCGATGCGGTCGCCCGCGTCTGGAATCACGTCGGCCATGGACCCTCCCTGCGGGACAATGAGCGGTGCTGTGAAACATTGTTGCAATATGTAATTTTCTTGCATACGCGGTGACATGCCCGTCAAGCATCCCGCCCCCCGGCGCGCCACCATCGCCGACATCGCCCGCGACCTCGGCGTCTCGACCGCCACCGTGTCCCGCGCGCTGAGCGGGCGCGGCTATGTCCGCGACGAGATGCTGGGCCGGATCAGGGCGCGCGCGCGCGAACTGAACTATCCGCTGCGCGAGGAGCCGGCGGGGTCCAAGGTGCTGCTGGTCGCGTCGCACGCGGCGCTTCTGGACCTGCAGCGAAGCCAGTACACGCTGCACGTGCTGGAAGGGCTGCGCGCCCGGGCGGGCGACCTGGGGATCGAGGTCGAGGTGCTGGGCTACGCCCATCCGGCCGAGATCGCGCGCCTGCCCGCCCGGGTTCCCGGCCGCCAGGGTCGGTCGGGGCTGATGGGCATCATCCTGATGACCGTCGATGACGACACCATCGCGCAGGCCCGGCTGCTGCCCTGCCCGGTCGTCCTTCTGAACGACGACGACCCGCTGATGAAGCTCGACTCGGTCGCGCCCTGCAACCGCGCGGCCGCGGCGCTGGCGGCGGGGCACCTGACCGCGCTCGGCCACCAGCGGATCGCGTTCCTGACCAAGCCCGGCCGCCGCACCATCGCCCGTCGCCTGGAAGGGGTGCGCGACGTGCTGGGGCCCGGCCTCGGCCCCAGCCACATCCTCGAGGTCGATGACTGGACCGCGCAGGCGGCGCGGGCGCGGGTGGCGCTTGCGCTGCAGGACGGCCCGCCCTTCACCGCGATCGTGGCTGCGGCCGACATCCTTGCCGCGGGCGCGATCGTGGCGATCCGGGAAAGCGGTCGTTCGGTCCCCGGCGACATCTCGGTGATCGGCATCGACGGCTTGCCGCAGGGCGAGTTCCTGTCGCCCGCGCTGTCAACCATCGTGATCCCCATGCGAAAGATCGGGGAAGAGGCGCTGGTGCTGATGCAGGAAACCGCGCGGCGGCGCGCGACGGGCGAGCCCTTCGTGCCGCGCAAGATCGAGCTGGGGTGCGAACTGGTCCTGCGCGCCTCGACCGACGTGCCCGAGAAGGGCTAGAGAAGGGCGGGCCCGCGACAGGGCCCGCCCCGGCTTGCGGTCAATCCAGCCCCACGCGCCCGCGCAGGGTGGACAGGTCCTCGGCCAGCGTGTTCACGCCCGCGGCCAGCACCCGGCGGTCGTCGTCGGTCAGCTTTTCGTAGCTCTGGTACCCTTCGCCCTCGCGGTACTTCTCGAGCGTCCGGTCGACCTTGTCGAAGTTCGCGTCGATCGTGGCCAGGAAGGCGTCGTCCTTGACGTGCGGGCGGAACAGCTCGACGATCTTGCGCGCGCCGTCGAAGTTGCCGCGGAAATCCCACAGGTCGGTGTGGCTGTAGCGGTCTTCCTCGCCCGAGATCTTGGTCGCCGCGACCTCGTCCATCAGCACCGCCGCGCCGCCCACGACGACCTGCGGCGGGAAGGTCAGCCCGTCGATGCGGGCGGCCAGATCCTCGACATCGGCCATCAGCTTGTCGGCGAAGGGGGCCATCCCCTCGGTCGAGCCCGTGGCCCACAGCGCATGCTCGATCCGGTGAAAGCCGGTGAAGCCCGGGTCCGCCTCGGCCGCCTCGTGATCGTCGGCGCGGCTGTCGATCGACACGTCAAGGTCGCTGAACAGTTCCGCCACCGGCTCGATCTTCTCGTAATGCAGGCGGGTCGGCGCGAACAGCGACTTCGCGGTCTCGACGTCGCCGGCCTTGACCGCGTCGGTGAAGGCGCGGGTGTCCTTGACCAGTTCCTGCGTCTCGTCCGCGACATACAGCTTGTATTCGGCCATCGGCCCGACAAGGGCGAGGGTCGCGTCCTGCGCGAAGGCCGCGCCGGGCAGCATGAGGCCCAGAAGGGCCAGGGTCGTCTTCATCGTCAGTCCTTTCAGTTGCCGGTCAGGCCGGCGCGGTGGTGCGGCCGATGGCGCCGATCAGCTGGCGGCCGGGATAGTCGTCGGGGGCGTCCGTGAAACCGGGCAGAGCGAAGAAAAAGCCGCCGCCCACGGGCTTGATGTATTCCTCCAGCGGCTCGCCGTTCAGCCGGTCCTGGACCGCCACGAACCCCTGCGCGAGGTCCGCCTGCCAGCAGATGAACAGCAGCCCCTGATCCAGCTGACCCGATTTCGTGACCCCGTTCGAGTAGTTGAAGGGCCGGCGCAGGATCAGGTTGCGCCGGCTGTCGGGGGTGCGCGGGTTTGCCAGCCGGATATGGGCGTCCATGGCCGTCGCCTCGCCGTCCGGGTCGGCTTCGTAGTCGGGCACGTCCATCTCGGTCGCGTGGCGGCGGTCGAGGGGGGCGCCGTTCGACTTGACGCGGCCCATGATCCGTTCCTGCTCGGCCAGCGGGGTGCGGTCCCAGCGTTCGACGAAGTTGCGGATGATCCGCACCGCGGCGTAGCTGCCGCCGTGGGTCCAGCCGGGTTCGCCCTGCGCCGCGCCCACCCAGACGATGCGGTCCATCTGGGCCGCGTCGCTCGCGTCGGGGTTGGCCGAGCCGTCGCGGAAGCCCAGGAAGTTCCGCGCATTCTCGATCTCGCCGGCCGGGCGGGGCGGGATCACGGGGACGCTGCCTTCCTGTTTCCACGCCAGCAGCAGCTGGTCGGGAACAGACTTGATGATGTCGCGCAGCGCGTGGATCGTCGCGTCCTGCGTGTTGGCGCAGATCTGCAGCGCGAGGTCGCCGTGCAGGATCGAGGCGTCAGGCGCGTCGTTGGGGAACTTCGGCATCCGCACCAGCTGGCGCGGGCGATGGGGGGACAGCCAGTCGTGGCGGTCGAACAGGTCCGCGCCGAGGGCCACGGTGATCGTCAGCGCGTCCGGCCGGATGACGGGGCCAAGCAGGCCCGAGTCCGCGGGCGGGAGGCCGGGATCGACCTGTGGCACCTCGCCGCCCCGGGTCAGGAACGCGATCCGCTCGCCCAGGCGGCGCAGCAGGCGTTCCAGATCGGCGGGGGTATCGGCCAGCACGTGAAAGCTTGCGACCATGCCGTGGGCCGGGCGCGGGGTGACGATGCCCGCCTGATGCGCGCCATAGGGCGAGACGTAGTCGCCGGGCGAGGATTCGTTCGCCTGCGGGGCCTGCGTCACGCGCGGCTGCCCGGTTGCGTTGTTGTCGGGCGCGGCGTTTCCTTCGGCGCGGGCCATGCCTGCGGCGAAGGGGCAGACCATCGCCGCCGCGCCGAAGCCGCGCAGCAGGGTGCGGCGGGTGGGGTCGTGACCGCCAGCCATCGTCAGCCCGCCCCTCCCCCAGACGCTGGCCCGGACGCTGCCCCGGCTTCCGCAGCGCCGGCGTCCAAACCCAGCGCCGGGTTCAGGGCGTCGAGCGCCTGCCCCAGCGCCGCGAAACCCTGCGCCACGTCTTCGCGCGCTTCGGCTTCGGGCGAAGCGCCCATTGCGGCGATCGCACTGCGCGTCGCGGCGATCCGGGATTCCACCGTCTTGGCCGCATCGGGCGCGGCGGCGGTCGTCAGCGGGGCCAGCACCTTGGCCGCGCCCGCGATGCTGTCGAGCGCGGCGTCGAACTCGGCCGCGTCCTGCCCCGAATACAGGTTCACGCCCTGCCGCGCCTGCCCGTCGGCGATGTGGCGCGCGAGCCGCGCGGCGTCGCCCGCGATGTCGGCGGGGTCCACGGCCATGTCGCGCAGACGCGCCTTCATCTCGGTCGCGTCGGCGGCGAGCACGCGGGCGGCGGGCTCCAGCCCCTCGGTGGTGGCCTTGGTCCACAGACCATGCTCGATCCGGTGGAAGCCGGTGAAGCCCGGATCGGCCTCGCGCCCCGCAAGGACGGCGGCAGCGGGCGACATCCGGTTCGCAAGATCGCTGGCCCGCGCCGTCGCGGTGCCGAGCCGTGCCCAGGACGCCCGGGCCGTGCCATAGGCCGCCTTGGCGGCGTCCAGATCGCCCGCCGCGACCGCGTCAGCCAGCGCGGCGGTGTCGCGTTCCAGCGCGGTGCCGGCCTGAATCAGCCGCACCCGCATCTCGGACAGGGGGCCGATGAACTCGGCCGTAGGCGGGGCCGCGCGGGCCGCCTCGGACTGGGCGGTGGGGGTCACGGTCAGCGTGCCGCGCGGGTTCGACAGAAGGCCGCAGGTGATCTGGTAGCTGCCGGGCTTCAGCCGCTCGGTCAGCGTGGCGGTGAAGCCTGGCGCGATGTTCTCGCGCTCGGCCACCACCATCACGCCGTCGAGAATCTCCCATTCCAGCGGCCGGGACGAGGCGTTCCGGATGACGAAGCTTGCCGCGCCTGCGGGCACCGTCATCGCCATCGGCTCGCAGGCGGTTTCCGACACCGCGATCTGGCGCGCGCCCTGGGGCAGGCCCGGGGCTGCGTGCCGGGTGGCCGCGGCGAACGCGCCCAGACCCGCGAGCGCCAGGATGCCCGCGCCGATCAGCACGGGCTTCATGTTCAGGGACGGACCGGCGGGGGCCATCGGATCAGCCCTGCGTCCGCAGGCGCGGCGCGGCGGCGCCGGTCACCGGGCGCAGGAACAGCCACAGCCCGCCGCCCGCGACGGCAAGCCACGCCAGCGCCTCGCCCAGCGTCGGGCGGTCGTGATAGCCCAGCAGACCCGACAGGATCGTGCCCGGGACCGACGACACGGGCAGCGTGCGGGTCAGGTCGTAGACGGGTTGCTGAAGGTGGTTCCACACCCCCGCCTCGTGCAGGCTGCGCAGCGCGCCCGAGAACAGTCCGGCCGCGACGAGGATCACGAACACCCCGGTCCAGCGGAAGAACCGCTGCAGGTCCAGCCGCACCCCGCCGCGATAAAGCGCGATCCCAAGGCCGACCGCGACGCCAAGTCCGGCCAGCGCGCCCAGCGGCGCGGCAGCGCCGGGGCTTTGCTGGAAGATCGCGAGCAGGAAGAACACCGACTCGAGCCCCTCGCGCGCGACGGCCAGAAAGGCCGCGCCCACCAGTGGCCAGACGCCCGCGCCGGACCGCGGACCCGCGCCGCCCGCAGGGCCAAGCGCGTCGTCCACCGACCCGCGCAGCGTCGATGACAGCGACCGCGCGTTGGCGCGCATCCAGACGACCATCCACAGCAGCATCCCGGTCGCGATCAGCGCCACGCCCGCCTCGAACGCCTCTTGCGATTTCTGGGGGTACCCTGCCCGCAGGACCTGCAGCGCTGCGCCCGCGAACAGCGACAGCGCGACCGCCAGCAGGACGCCCGTCCAGACCGCCGGCATGAAGGCCGCGCGGCCGGTGCGGTGCAGATAGGTCGCGATGATGCCGACGATCACCGCGGCCTCCATCCCTTCGCGCAGCATGATGAGAAACGGGGCAAGCACGGGCAAAGTCCTGGGCGGCGGGGTGCCGCAGGTCTGGCGTTTAATATGTCCGAGGCATTCGGTCAACTTTCCCCGCAGGGTCAGGGGCGCGACATTTTCGCGCCTGAAATCACGACTTGCATACTGCGGATTTGGGCGCAAAGTTTGCCCCGGTGGCGGCGGGCCCGGCCGGGCCCGCCAGCCAGTCATTGCAGGGGGAGCTTCACCCATGACCATCCGTCCGTTCCTGATCGCCGCGCTCGCGCTGTCGGCCACGCCCGCCCTGGCCGACGATGCCGGCACCTGCGGCACCGTCCGCCTGTCCGATCCCGGCTGGACCGACATCACCGCGACCAACGGCCTAGCCTCGGTCATGCTGGAATCGCTCGGCTACACGCCGGACGTTCAGACGCTGTCGGTGCCGATCGGCTACGAGGCGCTGAAGGGCGCGCAGATCGACGCCTTCCTCGGCAACTGGATGCCGGCGCAGAAGAAGTTCCGCGACGACCTCGACGCGTCCGGCAAGACGACCGAGCTGGTCCAGAACCTTCAGGGCGCGAAGTTCACGCTGGGCGTGAACAAGGCCGGCGCGGAGCTGGGCGTGGCGAGCTTCGCCGATCTCGACGCCCACCGCGACGCGTTCGAGGGCAAGATCTACGGGATCGAACCCGGCGCGCCCGCGAACCAGTCGATCGCGGCGATGATCGCGGCCGACAAGAACGGCCTTGGCGACTGGGAACTGTTGGAATCGGGCGAACAGGCGATGCTGGCGCAGGTCGCCCGCAACGACCAGGGCAAGACGCCGACGGTGTTCCTGGCATGGGCGCCGCACCCGATGAACATCGCGCACGACATCACCTACCTGTCGGGCGGCGACGACGAGTTCGGTCCCGACTTCGGCGGCGCCACCGTCCATACGCTCGCCCGTTCGGAATGGGCGCAGGCCTGCCCGAATGCGGCCAGGCTGCTCACGAACATGACCTTCGGCGTGGAGATGGAGAACGCGCTGATGGGGGCGATCCTCGACGACGGCAAGACCGGGCCGGAAGCGGCGAAGGCGTGGCTGCGCGAGAACCCCGAGGTCGTCACCGAATGGACCACCGGCGTCACCACGCTGGACGGCCAGAACGGGCTCGACGCCGCGAAGGCCGCAATTCTCGGATGACCGCCGACCAGCCGACGGGAAGCCGCCCGAACATCCTGATCCTGATGGCCGACCAGCTGTCGGGTGTGTGGTTCCCCGACGGCCCGGCGCCGTTCCTGCACGCGCCGAACCTGCGCGCGCTGGCCGAACGGTCGGCGCGCTTCACCAACGCCTACACCGCGAGCCCGCTTTGCGCACCCGCCCGCGCCGCCTTCATGTCGGGGCAGCTGCCGCGCCGTACGCGGGTCTACGACAACGCGGCCGAGTTCGGGTCGGACATCCCGACCTACGCCCACCACCTGCGCCGCGCGGGCTACGCCACGACGCTTTCCGGCAAGATGCACTTCGTCGGCCCCGACCAGCTGCACGGGTTCGAGGAGCAGCTGACGACCGACATCTACCCGGCCGATTTCGGCTGGACGCCCGACTACCGCCGCCCGGGCGAGCGGATCGACTGGTGGTATCACAACATGGGCTCGATCACCGGCGCGGGCGTGGCCGAGATCACCAACCAGTACGAATACGACGACGAGGTCGCCTACAACGCCTGCCGCAAGCTCTACGACCTGTCGCGCGGCGCGGACGCGCGGCCGTGGTGCCTGACGGTCAGCTTCACCCACCCGCACGACCCCTTCGTCGCCCGCCGCCGCTACTGGGACCTGTACGACGGCGCGGCCGAGCTGGAGCCGCCCGAGGCCATCCCCTACGACGCGCAGGACCCGCATTCGCAGCGCATCCTCGACGCCTGCGACTGGCGGCGCTACGACATCTCGGGCGACCAGATCCGGCGCGCGCGTCAGGGATATTTCGCCAACATCAGCTACATCGACGACAAGATCGGCGAGATCATGGCGGTGCTGCGCGACACGCGGCAGGACGCGATCGTCGTCTTTCTGTCGGACCACGGCGAGATGCTGGGCGACCGCGGCCTGTGGTTCAAGATGAACTTCTTCGACCCGTCCGCCCGCGTGCCGCTGATGATCGCCGCGCCGGGGATCAGGCCGGGCCGGGTGGACACCCCGGTCTCCACGATCGACCTGTTGCCCACGCTGGCGGACCTCGTCGGGCTGCCGCTGGACGAGGTGATGCCGTGGACCGACGGGCAGTCGCTGGTGCCGGTGGCGGGCGGCGCGCCCCGCGCCCCCGTGGCGATGGAATACGCGGCCGAGGCCAGCGTCACGCCGATGGTGGCGATCCGGTACGGGCGCTGGAAATACACCACCTGCCTTGCCGACCCCGAACAGCTGTTCGACCTTGACGCCGATCCGGGCGAGCGGGCCGATCTGGCGGACGACCCGGCCCATGCCGATGTGCTGGATCGGCTGCGGGCGATGGCGGCCGCGCGGTGGGACCTTGCCGCCTACGACGCCGAGGTGCGGCAAAGCCAGGCCCGCCGCTGGATCGTCTACGAGGCGCTGCGGAACGGGGCCTATTTCCCGTGGGACTACCAGCCGCTGATGCAGGCGTCCGAGCGCTACATGCGCAACCACATGAACCTGGACATCCTCGAGGACAGCAAGCGTTTCCCCCGCGGCGAGTGATCCGGCGACACCGCGCCCCGCCGCCCGCATACGCATTGTCTTGCAAAATTGCACGGATTTGCTAGCTGGAAACCATGACATTGTGGATTCCAGACCGCGCGACGCTGACCCGCCCCGCCTACCTGTCGCTGGCCGAGCAGCTGGCGCAGGCGATCCGGCGCGGCACGATCGCGCCCGGCGACCGGCTGATGCCGCAGCGCCAGCTGGCCGACCGGCTGGACCTGTCGCTGCAGACCGTGTCGCGCGCGTATGAGGAACTGATCCGCCGCGGCCTCGTCTCGGGCGAGGTCGGGCGCGGCAGCTTCGTCCTGCCGCCCGAGACGCGCGCGCCGTACCTGTCGCAGCGCAGCGGCGAGGTCGTGGACCTGTCGATCTTGAAACCCGTCACCTCGCGCCTGCACGTGGACCGGATGCGCGACGGGATGGCGTGGCTGGCGCAGAACATGCCCGCGCAGGACGCGCTGTCGTTCCGCCCGAACTCGGTCCTGCCGCCGCACCGGAACGTGGCGGCGGGCTGGCTTGCGCGCGGGGGCATCGACGCGGCGCCCGAGCGGATCGTCATCACCGACGGGGCGACGCCCGCGATCTCGACCGCCGTGATGACGGCGGTTCCGCCGGGCGGGACGCTGGCGGCGGCGCGGCTGACCCACCACCTGCTGATCCCGCTGGCGCGCTATCTCGGCCTGCACCTGGAACCGCTTGAGGTCGATGACGACGGGATCGTTCCGGCCTCGCTCGACCGCGCGGCCCGGCGCGGATCGGTCGCGGCCGTCTACCTGCAACCATCCGCCATCAATCCGCTCGCGCTGGTGTCCAGCGTCGCCCGGCGCGAGGAAATCGTCGCGGTCGCGCGCCGCCACGACCTTATGATCATCGAAAACGACGTCCTGAACGCGCTCATCAAGGATCGCCCCGCGCCGTTCGTGGCCCTTGCGCCGGAACGCGTGCTGCACATCAGCGGCTTCACCAAGATCACCCTGCCAGGCCTGCGGCTGGCCTATCTTGTCGTGCCCGAGCGGTTGGCCACGGCGGCGGCGAACCGCCACCTCGTCACCAACTGGATCGCGACGCCGGTCATGGTCGAGCTGCTGAGCCACTGGATCGGCGACGGGACCATCGCCGAACTGATCGACTGGCAACGCGCGGCGCTTGCCGAACGCCACGCGCTGGCGGCCGAGATGCTGAGGGGCATGCCGTTCCGCGCCCACCCGCAAAGCCTGCACCTGTGGATGGAACTGCCCGCCCACACCGACGAGGACGCGTTCGTGGCGCAGGCCCATTCGGGCGGCGTCGCGGTCGCGTCCGGCCGCGCGTTCCGGCTGGGCGAGAGGGTGGGAGGCGGCGCGGTGCGCATCGCGCTGGGGTCCACCGACGCGGCCGGCCTGCGCCGCGGCCTTGGCGTCGTGCGCGACATGCTGGCCCGGTCGGCCGAGCCCGTCCTGCCCATGATCTAGGCAAGACCTGTCCAAATTGTCATGATAAGAAAAAGCCGATTGACATGATGCGAGATCAGTTCAATCCTGCCGGCAACAGCGCGAGGAAGGCTTTGGACAATCCGATCATCCGCATCCACGACCTGAAGAAATCGTTCGGTCCGCTGACCGTGATCGACGGCCTGTCGTTCGACGTCCAGCGGGGCGAGAAGCTGGCCCTGATCGGCCCCTCGGGGTCGGGCAAGACCACGATCCTGCGGATGCTGATGACGCTGGAAACCATCTCGGGCGGCCGCATTGAGGTCTGCGGCGAGCCGCTGTACCAGATGCGCCGGAACGGGGCCGAGGTGCCGGCCGACGAGGCGCACCTGCACAAGATGCGCCGCCACATCGGCATGGTGTTCCAGCACTTCAACCTGTTCCCGCACAAGTCGGTCCTCGACAACATCACGCTGGCCCCGATCCTGACCCAGGGCGCAAAGCGGGCCGAGGCGGAAAAGCAGGCCCGCGAGCTTCTCGAGATGGTCGGGCTTGCCGACAAGGCGGGCTCGATGCCCTCGCAGCTGTCGGGCGGGCAGAAGCAGCGGGTGGCGATCGCCCGCGCGCTCGCGCTCAAGCCCGAAATCATGCTGTTCGACGAGGTGACCTCGGCCTTGGACCCCGAGCTGGTCGAGGAGGTGCTGGAGGTCATGAAGCGCCTGGCCGACGAGACCGACATGACCATGCTGCTCGTCACCCACGAGATGGGGTTCGCCCGCGAATTCGCCGACCGGGTCCTGTTCTTCGACAAGGGCCGGATCTGCGAGCAGGGCACGCCCGAACAGATTTTCACCAATCCTGCGCAGGACCGCACACGCACGTTCCTGCGCAAGATCATCGCCGCGGGCCACCGCGTCTGAGACGACCGACCTACCATCGAGACGGCCGGTCAACGGCCGCCGGACGACCAAGAACAGATCAACAGCGGAGAAGATGATGAAAAACTGTGTGCTTGCCGCAATGCTTCTCGCCGCTCCGGCGATGGCGTCGGCCCAGACGCTCGACGACCTGAAATCCGACGGCAACGTCACCATCGCGATCGGCAACGAGCCGCCCTTCACCGCGATCGATTCCAGCGGCAAGGTTTCGGGCGCGGCCCCCGACGTGGCCCGCGCGGTGTTCGAGAAGCTGGGCGTGGCTGCCCTTGACGCGCAGGTGATCGAATACGGCGCGATGATCCCCAGCCTTCAGGCCAAGCGCGTGGACGCGATCGCCGCCGGCTTGTTCATGAAGCCCGAGCGCTGCGCGGCCGTGGACTATTCGCAGCCCGTGCTGTGCGACGCCGAGGCGCTGCTGCTGCCCAGCGGCAACCCCAAGGGCTTCAAGTCCTACGCCGACTTCGCCAAGGACCCGGAAGCACGTCTGGGCGCGCCGGGTGGCGGGACCGAGGAAAAGCTGGCGCTGGAAGCGGGCGTGCCGCGCGATCGCGTGGTCGTGGTGCCGGACGCGCAGTCGGGGCTGAAGATGCTGCAGGATGGCCGCATCGACGCCTATTCGCTGCCGGTGCTGTCGCTGAACGACCTGCTCACCAAATCGGCCGACGCGAGCCTGGAAGTGTTTGCCCCGGTCGAAGGCGCGCCGGTCTATTGCGATGGGGTGGCGTTCCGCAAGGGCAACACCGAACTGCGCGACGCCTTTGACGTCGAGCTGGCCAAGATGAAGGAATCGGGCGAGTTCGCCAAGATCATCGAACCCTACGGCTTCTCGGCCCAGGCCGCGATGTCTACCGACCGCGATAAGCTCTGCGCGCAGCAGTGATCGTCCGGCCGCGGGGCTGAACCGCGCGATCGTGCGCGCACCGGCCCCGCGGCCACCCACCTGACCTGAAACGGAATTGGACCGGGGCCGCATGGGCGACTGGGCTGGATATCTTGTGCTGATCCTCGAAGGCGCGTGGGTGACCGTGCGGCTGACGGTGATGGGCTGCGCGCTGGCGCTGGTCGTGGCCTTTGTGGCCGGGCTGGGGCGCATCGCGCCCTGGGCGCCGGTGCGCTGGCTCGCCACCGCCTATATCGAGTTCTTCCGGGGCACCTCGATCTTCGTGCAGCTGTTCTGGATCTACTTCGTCCTGCCGATGACCGGCGTGTCGCTGGGCGCGATGGAGGCCGGCGTGCTGGCGCTTGGCCTGAACGTGGGCGCCTACGGGGCCGAGGTCGTGCGCGGCGCGATCCTCGCGGTGCCCAACGACCAGCGCGAGGCGACCGTCGCGCTGAACATGACTGGCTGGCAGCGGCTGCGCCACGTCATCCTGCCGCAGGCCCTGCCGCTGATGCTGCCGACCTTTGGCAACAACGCGATCGAACTGCTCAAGGCGACTGCCGTGGTGTCGCTGATCTCGCTTGCCGACATGACCTTCCAGGGTCAGATCGTGCGGTCGCAGACCGGCAACACGATCGTGCCGTTCCTGACGATCCTCGTTCTCTACTTCCTGATGTCGCTGGCGATCGCCGGCGCGATCGGCTGGCTCGAACGGCGCGTGACGCGCGGTCTGGACGGGGTGCGCTGATGGAATGGGACTGGGCCTACGCGCGCGAGATCCTGCCGCTGCTGCTGTCGGGGCTGAAGGTCACGGTGATCGCGACCGTCCTTGGCGCCGCCGTCGCCGCCGTACTGGGGCTGGTGTTCGCGCTGCTGCGCCGCTCGTCGAACCGGATCGTGGCGCGCACCGCAGGTTTCCTCGTCCAGTTCATCCGCGGCACGCCGCTGCTGGTGCAGCTGTACTTCATCTTCTACGTCCTGCCCGACATCGGCATCCGCCTGCCCGCGCTCGCCGCCGGGGTGATCGGGATGGGCCTGCACTACGCAACCTACGCGGCCGAGGTCTATCGCGGCGGGATCGAGGCGGTGCCGCGCGGCCAGTGGGAAGCCGCGCGCGCCACCAACCTGACCATGCGCCAGACCTGGATCAACGTCGTCCTGCCGCAGGCGGTGCCGCCGATGATCCCCGCGCTCGCGAACTACCTGCTGGCCATGTTCAAGGAAACGCCGCTTCTGTCGGCGATCACCGTCCTTGAGATGATGAACCAGGCCAAGTCGATCGCGAACTCGAGCTACCGCTATGTCGAGCCGATGACGATGGTGGGCGTGTTCTTCCTGGTCATCAGCCTGATCTCGGTCGCGATCCTGCGCTGGCTGGAACACCGCTACGGGAGGCGGACGTGACCGCCCTGCCCCGCGCGACGGTGGTTCCGCAGCTGTCGCCGCTCGCGGTTTCGCTGGACGACCAGCCGACCCCGCGCCGGATCGGGCTCGTCGCGCTTTCGACCGACATGACGACCGAGGTGGATTTCGCCCGGATGCTGGCGCCGCGCGGGATCGCGGTCCACGCCACGCGGATCCCGTTCGCGAACCCCGTGACGCCCGCGACGCTGGCGGCGATGGCGCCCGACATCACCGCCGCCGCGGCGCTGATCCTGCCCGACGAGACGCTGGATGCGGTCGTCTACAGCTGCACCTCGGCCTCGGTCGTGATCGGGGACGCGGCGGTGCGGGCCGCGATTTCGGCGGGCAAGCCGGGTGCCGCGGCGATCACGCCCGTTTCGGCCGCGCTGGCGGCGCTGCGGGCGTTGGGGGTGCGGCGGCTGTCGCTGCTGACCCCCTACGTCGCCGAAACCACCGCGCCGATGGCGGAGCTGTTCGCGGCCGAAGGTTTCGCGCTGGACCGCGTGACCTGCATGGGGCTTGCGGACGACCGCGCGATGGCGCGGGTGGATGCGGCCACGCTGGTCGAACAGGCGAGGACCGCGACCGCGCCGGGGTCGGACGCGCTGTTCATCGCCTGCACGGCGCTGCGCGCGGCCGCATGGATCGACCGGCTGGAAGAAGCGGCGGGCGTGCCGGTGGTGTCCGCGAACCTCGCCACCGCCTGGGCGGTGCTGCGCGCCTGCGGCGACACCGGCGCGGCCGCGCCCGGCGCGCTGATGAGGACGCCATGACCGCCCTTCCCGTCACCCCGGACGACATCGCCGCCGCGCGGGCGCGGATCGCGGGCCGGGTCCGGCGCACTCCGATGCTGGCCGATCCGGTGCTGAGCGCGCGCCTTGGCGTCCCGGTCCTGATGAAGGCCGAACATCTGCAGGAAACCGGCGCGTTCAAGCTGCGCGGCGCGACCAACGCGGTCCTGTCGCTCGCGCCGGACGCGCTGTCGCGGGGCGTCGTCACCGCTTCCACCGGCAACCATGGCCGCGCGCTCGCCCATGCGGCGCGGCTTGCGGGCACCCGCGCGGTGGTCTGCCTGTCGCGGCTCGTGCCGCAGAACAAGGTCGCCGCGATCCGCGACCTTGGCGCCGAGGTGCGGATCGTGGGCGCGAGCCAGGACGAGGCGATGGTCGAGGTTGCCCGGGCCGTTTGCGACGAGGGCCTGACCGAGATCGCCCCTTTCGACGATGCGGCGGTCGTCGCCGGTCAGGGCACCATCGGGCTCGAGATCGCCGAGGATGCGCCGGACGCCACCACGATCCTCGTGCCGCTGTCGGGCGGCGGGCTGATCGCCGGGATCGCGGTGGCGGTCAAGGCGCTCAGGCCCGGCACGCGCATCGTCGGCGTGACGATGGAAAGCGGCGCCGCGATGATCGCGAGCCTTGCCGCCGGCGCCCCCGTTGAGGTCGAGGAGACCGCGAGCCTCGCGGATTCGCTCGGCGGCGGCGTGGGGCTGAAGAACCGCGTCACCTTCCCGATCTGCCGCGCGCTGGTGGACGAAACCGTCCTTCTGACCGAAGCCGAGATTGCCGAGGGCATGCGCCACCTCGCCGCGCAGGGCCACGTCGTCGAGGGCGCGGCGGCCGTCGGCACCGCAGCGCTGCTGGCGGGCAAGATCCACGCGAAGGCGTTGGCGGGCAGCCCGGTCGTTGCCGTGCTGTCGGGCGGCAACGTGGACCCCGCGCTTCACGCCCGCATCGTCGCCGGCGCGAACACGGCGGAGGCGGCATGAACCGGCCCCCCGTCACCATCCTGACCGAAACCGACCTGCGTGCGCTGGTGCCGCTGGACATGGATGCGATCGACTGCGTGGAACGCGCCTTCGTGGCGCTGGCGACGCAATCCGTCGCGATGCCGCCGATCCTGCGCCTCGACATCCCCGAACACCGGGGCGAGGTCGACGTAAAGACCGCCTATATTCCCGGCGTCGATCACTTCGCGATCAAGATCAGCCCCGGCTTCTTCGGCAACCCGGCGCTCGGCCTGCCGTCCACCAACGGGATGATGGTCGTCCTGTCGGCCCGCACCGGGCTGGTCGAGGCGCTGCTGCTCGACAACGGCTACCTGACCGATGTGCGGACCGCCGCCGCGGGCGCGGTCGCGGCCAAGCATCTCGCGCGCGACGATGCGTCGGTCGCGGCGATCCTTGGGGCCGGGATGCAGGCGCGGATGCAGCTTTCGGCGCTGGCGCAGGTGCGCGGGCTTTCCGCCGCGCGGGTCTGGGCGCGCGATCCGGCCAAGGCCGCGGATTTCGCCACCGACATGGCGGCGCGGCTGGGCATCCCCGTCACGTCCGCCGCCACCGTGGCCGTCGCCACGCGCGGCGCCGACCTCATCGTCACCACGACCCCCGCCGAAAGCCCGATCCTGAACGCCGCCGACGTCGCCCCCGGCACGCACGTCACGGCGATGGGATCGGACGCCGAGCACAAGAACGAGATCGACCCCGCGCTCATCGCGCAGGCCACCTACGCGGCCGACCGGCTGGCGCAGACCCGCCGCCTGGGCGAGTGGCACCACGCGATCGCCGCCGGGCTCGTCGCGGACACCGACACCCGCCCCGAACTGGGCCAGATCATCGCGGGAGAGGTACCCGGCCGCACCCGCCCGGACGAGATCACCATAGCCGACCTGACCGGCACCGGCATCCAGGACACCGCCATCGCCGCCCTTGCCCTGTCGCGCGCCCGCGCGGCCAAGGCCGGCCAGACCTTCACCGCCTGAGGACAACATGCCCGATATCGCCCTGAAGTTCACCCGAGCCGAATACGCCGACCGCCTGCAAAAGACCCGCCGCGCGATGGAGGAGAAGGGCGTCGACCTGCTCATCGTCAGCGACCCCAGCAACATGAACTGGCTCACGGGCTACGACGGCTGGTCGTTCTACGTCCACCAGGCGGTGATCGTCCCGCCCGAGGGCGAGCCGATCTTCTTCGGGCGGGGAATGGACGCGGTGGGGGCGCGCTTCACCGCCTATCTCGCCGAGGACAACATCATCGGCTACGCCGACGACTACGTGCAGAACACGGCAAAGCACCCGATGGACCTTCTGTCCTCGATCCTGAAAGACAAGGGCTGGGGCGCGAAGCGCATCGGCGTCGAGATGGACAACTACTGGTTCTCGGCCCGCGCCTTTGCCGCGCTGCAATCCGGGCTGCCGGACGCGAAGTTCCAGGACACGACCGCGCTCGTGAACTGGCAGCGCGCGGTGAAATCGGCGACCGAGCTCGACTACATGCGCAAGGCGGGCGCGATCGTCACGGAAATGCACCGCCGCATCGTCGAGGTGATCGAGCCGGGGATGCGCAAGAACGACCTCGTGGCGGAAATCTATGACGCGGGCATCCGCGGCACGGCCGAGTTCGGTGGCGACTACCCGGCCATCGTGCCGCTGCTGCCGTCGGGGCGCGAGGCTGCGGCCGCCCACCTCACCTGGGACGACAAGCCGATGAAGTCGGGCGAAGGCACGTTCTTCGAGATCGCCGGCTGCTTCAACCGCTATCACTGCCCGCTGTCTCGCACGGTGTTCCTGGGCAAGCCGCCCAAGGTATTTGTCGAGGGCGAGAAGGCCGTGCTGGAAGGGATGGAGGCCGGGCTGGAAGCCGCCCGCGTCGGGAACACCTGCGAGGAGTTCGCGGGCGCATTCTATTCCGTCCTCAGGAAATACGGCATCCACAAGGACGGCCGCACCGGCTACCCGATCGGCGTGAGCTATCCGCCCGACTGGGGCGAGCGCACCATGTCGCTGCGCCCCGGCGACAAGACCGTGCTGCAGCCGGGCATGACCTTCCACTTCATGACCGGGCTCTGGTCCGACGAGATGGGGCTGGAAATCACCGAGACCATCGCCATCACCGACGGCGCGCCGGAACTGCTGTCGAACGTGCCGCGCAAGCTTTTCGTGAAGGACTGAACCCATGCCCGCGTTCCCCGAGGGGCTGCGCCCCTCGCCCGTGCTGGCCACGGTCGATTACGACCGCGACGGCATCCAGCACGGCTTCCTGCGCCTGCCCTACAGCCGCGACGACAGCGCCTGGGGCTCGGTCGTGATCCCGATTACCGTCATCAGGAACGGCGAGGGGCCGACCGCGCTTCTGACCGGCGCCAACCACGGCGACGAATACGAGGGGCCGCTGGCGCTGTTCGATCTGGCCGCGAACCTCGCGGCCGGGGATGTCACGGGGCGCATCATCGTCGTGCCCGCGATGAACCAGCCCGCCTTTGCGGCGGGCACCCGCACCTCGCCCATCGACCGCGGCAACCTGAACCGCACCTTTCCGGGCCGCCCCGACGGGACGGTCACGGAAAAGATCGCCGACTATTTCCAGCGCGTGCTGCTGCCGATGGCGGACCTGGTGCTGGACTATCATTCGGGCGGCAAGACGCTCGACTTCCTGCCCTTCTGCGCCGCCCACATCCTGCCCGGCGACAACCCCGAGACGCGGGCGCAGGAAGCCCGCGCCTTCGAGCTGGTCGAGGCGTTCGGCGCGCCGTGGAGCGTGCGGATGCTGGAGATCGACGCGATCGGCATGTACGACACCGCCGCCGAGGAAATGGGCAAGGTGTTCGTCACGACCGAGCTTGGCGGCGGCGGCACCGCAACCGCCCGCACGGTGCGGATCGCGCGGCAGGGGCTGCGGAACGTGCTCACCGCCTTCGGGATCCTGGCGGGCGAGGTGCCGCGCGCGCCGACCCGCTGGCTCGACATGCCCGACAGCGACTGCTTCGTCTTCGCCGACGACGGCGGGCTGGTCGAGTTTCACGCGGACCTTGGCGACGTGGTGAAGAAGGGCGAGCCGATCGCGAGGCTGTGGCAGACGGGGCGGACGGGCGTGCAGCCCGCCGTCCTGCTGGCGGGCCGGTCGGGGATCATGTGCGCGCGCCACGTGCCCGGCATCGTCAAGCCCGGCGACTGCGTGGCGGTCGTGGGGGTCGAGGTCGGCGGCGCCGAGGACATGGAGGGGCCGGGTCCCCGCGAACTCGAGGGGATGATCTGATGCAACTCGACCTGAACGACCCCTCGCTGCTCAGGACCGACGGCTATGTCGGAGGGCGCTGGGTCAAGGGCAGCGCCCGCTTTGCCGTGACCGACCCCGCCACCGGCGCGACGGTGGCCGAGGTCGCAAGCCTAAACGCCGACGCGGCTCGCGACGCGGTGGCCGTGGCCTATGACGCCTTTGACGAATGGGCCTGGGAACTGCCGCAGCTGCGGGCCGAACCGCTTTGGCGCTGGTTCGAGCTGATCATGCAGAACCGCGACGATCTGGCCCGGATCATGGTCGCCGAACAGGGCAAGCCCCTGTCGGAAGCCCTGGGCGAGATCGACTACGCCGCCTCGTTCGTCGAATTCTACGCCGAGGAAGCCAAGCGGCCGAACATCGAAAGCGTCACCTCGCATCTCGCCACCGCCGAGATGGAGGTCTGGCGCGAGCCCGTGGGCGTCGCCGCACTGATCACGCCGTGGAACTTTCCGTCCGCGATGCTGACCCGCAAGGCCGCCGCCGCCATCGCCGCCGGCTGCACCGTCGTCTGCCATCCGTCGGCCGAGACTCCGCTGTCGGCGCTGGCGCTGGCGGAACTTGCCGACCGTGCGGGCTTTCCGCCCGGCGTCTTCAACGTCCTGCCCGGCAACGCACCCGAGATCGTCGGCGCATGGACCGCGCATCCGCGCATCCGCGCGCTCAGCTTCACCGGCTCGACCGAGGTCGGAAAGCTGCTCTACCGCCAGTCCGCCGACACGGTGAAGCGGCTGGTGCTGGAGCTTGGCGGGCACGCGCCCTTCATCGTCTTTGCCGACGCCGATCTGGACCTTGCGGTATCCGAGGCGATCAAGGCCAAGTTCGCGACCTCGGGGCAGGACTGCCTTGGCGCGAACCGTTTTCTGGTGCAGCGCCCGATCTATGACCGCTTCTGCACGGCCTTCGCCGAAAAGGTCCGCGCGCTGACATTGGGGCCGGGCATGGAGGATCGCGATCTGGGCCCGCTGATGCACGAGCGCGCCGTGAAGAAGCAGGAAGAACACGTGGCCGACGCGCTGGAACGCGGCGCCACGCTGCTGGCCGGCGGCGCGCGCGATCCGCAGGGGCCGCTGTTTTATCCCGCGACCGTCCTTGCCGACGTGCCGACCGACGCGCTGGTCTTTCATGAGGAAACGTTCGGCCCGGTCGCCGCCATCGCCCCATTCGACACCGAGGACGAGGCGGTGGGGATCGCCAATGCGACCGAATACGGCCTGATCGCCTATGTCCACAGCCAGGACCCGCGCCGCATCTACCGCATCTCGCGCTCGCTCGACTTCGGGATGGTCGCGGTCAACCGCACCAAGGTCACGGGCGCGCCGATCCCCTTCGGCGGGATGAAGCAGTCCGGGCTGTCCCGCGAAGGGTCGCGCCACGGGCTCGAGGCGTTCACCGACATCAAGTACGTCTGCCGTGACTGGTCAGAGTAAGGAGACACCCATGCTTACCAACGACGAACTCGCCAAGTGGGACCGCGAGAACTTCTTCCACCCCTCGACCCACCTCGCCCAGTTCGCGCGCGGCGAGGCGCCGCAGCGCATCGTGACCGGGGGCGAGGGCAGCCACATCACCGACCGCGACGGCAACCGCGTGCTGGACGGTTTCGCGGGGCTCTACTGCGTCAACGTCGGCTACGGCCGGCAGGAGATCGCCGAGGCGATCGCGACGCAGGCGCGCGAGCTGGCCTATTACCACGCCTATGCGGGGGCCGGTTCGGAAGTGGCGATCACGCTGTCGAAGATGGTCATGGACCGCGCCCCCAAGGACATGGCGCGGGTCTATTTCGGCCTGTCGGGGTCGGACGCGAACGAGACGAACATCAAGCTCGTCTGGTACTACAACAACGTCCGCGGCCTGCCGAAGAAGAAGAAAATCATCTCGCGCTGGCGCGGCTATCACGGCTCGGGGCTGATGAGCGGGTCGCTTACGGGGCTCGAGCTGTTCCACAAAAAGTTCGACCTGCCGCTGGAACAAGTGATGCACACCGAGGCACCTTATTATTTCCGCCGCCCGGACCTGTCGATGTCGGAAGCGGACTTCGTGGCCCATTGCGCCGACCAGCTTGAAAAGCTGATCGCGGCCGAGGGCGCGGACAGCATCGCCGCCTTCATCGGCGAGCCGGTGCTGGGCACGGGCGGGATCGTGCCGCCGCCGAAAGGGTACTGGGCCGCGATACAGAAGGTCCTGGACCGCCACGACATCCTGCTGATCGCGGACGAGGTTGTGACGGGCTTCGGCCGGCTGGGAACGATGTTCGGGTCGGACCATTACGGAATGAAGCCCGACCTCATCACCTGCGCCAAAGGCTTGACCTCGGCCTATGCGCCGCTGTCGGCCAGCATCGTCGGCAACCGCGTCTGGGACGTGCTGATGCAGGGCACCGACGAATACGGCGTCCTCGGCCACGGCTGGACCTATTCGGCCCACCCGATCGGGGCGGCGGCCGGGGTCGCCAACCTGAAGCTTCTGGACGACATGGGTCTGGTCCAGAACGCGGGCGAGGTCGGCGGGTACCTGAACCGGCAGATGGCGGACGCGCTTGGCGGGCACGCCCATGTCGGCGAGGTGCGCGGCGAAGGGATGCTGTGCGCGGTCGAGCTGGTGCGCGCGCGCGATGGCCGCGTGTTCTTCGACCCGTCCGAAGGGATCGGCGTCAAGGTCTCGGCCGCGATGATGCGGCGCGGCGTGATCGCCCGCGCCATGCCGCAGGGCGACATCCTGGGCTTCGCGCCGCCGCTGTGCCTGACGCGCGAGGAAGCCGACACCATCGTGTCGGTCACGAAGGACGCGGTGGTCGAAGTGCTCGGCAATGGCTGACGGCGTCGCGGCCGGCGTTCCGGCCGCGATCCCGACCTCGATGCAGGCCGCGATCCTGACGCGCCACGGCGGCATCGACGCGATCCGGATCCGCGACGACTGGCCCGTGCCCCGACCGGGGCCGGGCCAGGTTCTGGTCAGGATCACTGCGACCGCCAAGAACAACACCGACCGCAAGGTGCGCGAGGGGCTTTACGACACCTCGGACGACGCCAAGATCGCCTCGTTCCGGATGGCGGGCGACACGCTGTCCTTTCCGCGCATCCAGGGCGCGGACGTGGTCGGCCGGGTCGCCGCCGTCGGCGCGGGCGTGGACCCGGCGCGCGTGGGCGAACGGGGGCTTCTCGATTTCAACATCTACCCCGACGACCGCGCCGACCTGAACCTTGCCCCGGATTACTTCGGTCACGGCGCGGATGGCGGCTTCGCCGAGTACGGCGTGTTCCCGTCTGACCAGTTCCATGCCGTCCCGAACGCCGACCTTTCTGATGCCGAACTGGCCAGCCTCGGCATGTGCGCATGGCAGACGGCGCTGCACATGCTCACCTCGGCCGAGATTACCGCGGGCGACCACGTGATCGTCACCGGCGCGAGCGGCGGGGTCGGGTCGGCGCTGATCCAGCTGTGCCGGATCCTCGGCGCGGTGCCGCATGCCGTCTCGACCCCCGGCAACGACGAGGTGCTGCGCGCGCTTGGCGCGCAGACGGTGATCCACCGCGCGCCCGGAACCAACCTGGAAACGGCGATCCTGGCCGCGACGGGCCACCCGCCCGACGCCGCGATGGACCTTGTGGGCGGCGAGATGACGCTGCCCCTGATCCGTTCGATGTGCGGGGACATGGGCGCGCGCCGCAGCTATCCGCGCCTGTCGATCGCAGGCGCGTCGAACGGCAACCTGACGCAGGTGCCGTGGACGTTGATCTACCTCAACCAAGTGCGGATCTTCGGCGTCTCGCACGGGACCCGCGCCGAGGCGGAGCGGCTGATCGGCTGGATCCGCGCGGAGCGGCTGCGCCCGGTCCTCGCCGGCACCGTGCCGCTGTCGCGCCTGCGCGAGGCCGAGGAGGCCTTTGCCGACCCGTCGCGGGGCTTTGCGGGCAAGATGGTGATCGTTCCCGACAGCCAGTGGGACGAACACGGCCGCCGTTACGCGCTGCCGCTCTGACCCGTTGCGGCCCCGGTGCGGCGTTCTCGCCGGTCACATCCGGCTGAGATGGTCGTAAAGCTGCCCGACCGTGCGGATCGAGTGGTCCAGCTCGTCCGGGTCGATGTCCAGCCCGGTCTCGTCCTCGATGGCCATCACGAACTCGGTGAAGCCGATCGAGCTGAAATCCAGGCCCTCTGCGAACAGCGGATCGGCGTCGCGAACCTCGTCCACCTTGGCGTACTTGGACAGCAGTCGGTCGAATGTCGCGCGGTCCAGCATGCCGGATCCTCCCTCGTTTTCGGTCCAAGCTGCGTAGCAGCTTTCGCGCCGAGGGTGCAAGTTTCGGGCGGCCGTCCGGTTGGTCCTGCGCGATCGGCCGCCATACCCGCGCATCCATGCGGGCCTGGCCCGGTCACCTCGACCCCGTGGCCTTGCACAGCCGCGGATCGAATGTCATACGCTCCGGCATGCTGAGACCCCCCCTTTTCGGTTCGGCTTCCGCAACAGCCTCGTGGATGACGATGCAAGATCTGGCCGCCGTACGGCTACCCGAGTTGTTCGAGCCGCATGCGCTCGACGCGCTTGAGCAGAACCCGGACGGCGCCGTCGCGCTGCGTGCCCTGGCGGAAACCGCCCGCGTCATCGGTCCCGACGACCCCCGCAACGGCAAGCTCGGCCTGCTGGCGACCACCGGCTGGCGGCTGCTTTTGCAGCACAGCCAGGCGCGCCCCGCCATCCTGCTGACCCGGATGGACCGGGAACTGAACGACCACCCGCAGATGTCGCACCTGCGCCTGACCGCGCTCGCCCGCAGCGGCCAGCACGCGGAATACCGCGAGGAACTCGCGCGTCTGGTGAGCGTCTCGCGCGGCGATCCGGCGCTGCGAAATGCCCTGCGGTCGCTGGTGCTGTCGCACGCGGACGTGTGCGCGCTGCTGTTTCCGTTGCTGGATGACGAGCTGTTCAACGGCGCGACCGGTTCGATCGCCGAACGGCTTGCGACGCTTCGCGCCGACTACATGCCGCAGATCGTCGAAAAGACGATCGTGGACAGTCTGGCCCAGATCCGCGGCGTGCCCGAGCACGACTTCAAGGCGTTCAGCGACGAGGTGAACTGGGGCCGCGTCATGGCGGGCTATTTCAAGTTCGTCATGTCGGGCTACAACCACCACGTCATTGCCTACGGCCCCGACGACGAGCGCACCCGCGACGCCAAGCGCCGCAGCCAGGCGGTCCGCGACGCGGTGCTGATCGACAACACGCTGGTCCAGCAGGCGGCGCGGCAGGGGCAATCGATCTTCATCGCCAACCTGCACGGCGGCATGTCGGCCGTGACCGATCTCGGCATCGGGGTGCCCAGCATGCCGCTGTCGATCGTGGCGGCGGGCGTTCCCGTGAACGCGCCCGAGCCGAACTTCCACGTGCCCGCCGACGCGCCCGACGTGGCGATGCGGTTCCTCAAGCTCGCCAAGCTGCTCAAGCAGGGGCCGCGGCTTGTCCATATCTTCCCGGACGGGCCGTTCGGCGACATGCAGGACGCGTGGCTGATCGACCGGCCGATCGTCGTGGGGCGCGGCGCGGGCATGCTGGCGTGGCGGGCCAGGGCCGCGACCTTCGTGCCGCGCAGCCAGTGGGACGGCAGCAAGGTGACGCTGGTGCTCGAGGCGGGGCCGAACGCCGCCGCCTATACCGACGGCGACCAGTTCGTGGCAAACTTCGTCGAGTTCTACGTGGGCCACATGCGCCGCATGATCCTGGGCCCGGCCATCGACATGGCCCCGAACGGCGGCTTCTGGCGCTTCTTCCAGTAGCGCCGGGCCACCCCCGCGGCACCGTTGTCCGCAGTCATCCGCAACTCACGGCAAGGCTCATCATGCACTACACCAGCACCTTCACCGCCGGCCTGCCGCAGCTCGACGTCCACACCCTGTCCGAGGACTGGGCGCTGGCCACCGCGCTGGAAAACCACTGGATCATCCTCGCCGACCTCCTGGGCCTGAAGCCGTCCGAATGGCTCGATGCGCGAGGCGAGCGGATGTACGGCGCGGTCATCGCACTGCGGACCCGGTTCGACCTGACCGACACCATCCGCGAGGATGACCGGTTCGAGGCGCGGACGACCATCCATTCGATCCGCAAGCCGCACGCCCTTTCGCGGACCGAGTACGTCGTGGACGGGCAGGCGCGCGCCTCGGTGGACCTGTTCACCAGCTTCATCAAGCGCACCGAGCGCGGGTCGAACAAACGCTTCTCGCGCGTCCGCGACGTCTGGAACGGCGAGGATCACGCGCCCGAGCTGGTCGACGCGGAACTGGACCGGCACCACGCGATGAAGACCGCGGCCTTCGAGGGGCCGGTCGCGATGGAATACGAGGTCAACCGGATCCAGGACTTCAACACCGCCGATTTCATGTACTTCAAGAACTTCGTGCGGATCGCGAAGGCGGCCGAGTGGCGGCAGAACCGCGGCGAGCCGACGCGGCTGAACGCCGAGCGCGCGATCTGGTATTTCGGCAATGTCGGCGACGGCGAGGAAATCCTGGTCCACGTCGCCCGCGACGGTGACCGCGTGGACAGCCTGCTCGCCGACCGGACCGGCCGCAGGCTCGCCCTGTCGCATGCAACCGCGCCGCTGGTCGAGATCGCCGAGCGCTGATCGGCGATCAAGCGGGCGGCGCAGGCCGCCTGCCCGCCTCTCTGCGCGTGAACGCCGTCAGCCCATCAGCCGGGATTTGACCAGCGCGCCGACCGCGCCGAAATCCATCTGCCCGGCGTGACGCGCGCGCAGCTCGCCCATGACCCGGCCCATGTCGCGCACCGAACCGGCGCCCAGGTCCGCGACCGCCTTGTCCACCGCCGCCGCGACCTCGGACGGGTCCAGCTGGCGGGGCAGGAACTCCTGGATCACCTTCATCTCGGCCATCTCTCGCTCGGCCAGCTCGATCCGGCCACCCTCTTCAAAGGCGCGGGCCGATTCCTGGCGCTGCTTCACCATCTTCGACAAAAGCGCGATCAGGTCGTCGTCGCCGACACCCTGCCCGCCCGTCGCGGCCCCGGCACCCGAGGCAGCCGCGCCCGGCTCGGACCGGGCCGCGATGTCGCGGTCCTTGATCCCGGCGCCGATCAGCCGCAGCGTGGACAGCCGGGCGGCGTCACGGGCCTTCATCGCGTCCTTGGTCGCGGCGGCAATGCGGTCGCGCAGGTCCATGTCGTCCTCGTGCAAGCTGGTGTGCGGATGGCCTTAAGTCCCGCAGTCAATCCCGCAGCGCGCATCCGGGGTCAAGCGGCATCGTCCGCAAGCGCCCTCCAGCCCTTCGGCCCGCTTGACGCGCGCGGCCCCCGCGCCTAGTTTCCCGCCGATTTGCCGGAGACATGACATGCCGACACCGACCGCCTGCCTTGCGCTTGCCGACGGAACGATCTTCCGCGGCCACGGCTTCGGCGCGGCGGGAGAGGTGGTGGCAGAGCTTGTCTTCAACACCGCCATGACCGGCTATCAGGAGATCATGACCGATCCCTCGTACGCCTCGCAGGTCGTGACCTTCACCTTTCCCCACGTCGGCAACACCGGCGTGACCGCGCTGGATGACGAGGCGGCGGACCCGGTGGCGTCCGGCATCGTCGTCAAGTGGGACCCGACCGAGCCGTCGAACTGGCGCGCGACCTCGGACCTCGCAAACTGGATGGAGCGGCGCGGCCGGATCGGCATCGGCGGCATCGACACCCGCCGCCTGACCCGCGCGATCCGCCAGCAGGGGTCGCCTCATGTGGTGCTGGCCCACGATCCCGAAGGCCGCTTCGACACCGCCGCGATGGTCGAGCGGGCAAGGGCGTGGGCGGGGCTCGTGGGCCTCGACCTTGCCCGCGACGTGAGCTGCCGGCAAAGCTATCGCTGGGACGAGGGGCTGTGGTCCTGGCCCGACGGGTTCCAGCCCCCTGCCCGGCCCGCGCGCCCGTTCAAGGTCGTGGCGCTGGACTACGGCGCCAAGCGCAACATCCTGCGCTCGCTGGTGGCGTCGGGCGCCGACGTGACGGTCCTGCCCGCCACCGCCACCGCCGCCGAGGTGATGGCCCACGACCCCGAGGGCGTGTTCCTGTCGAACGGCCCGGGCGACCCGGCCGCGACCGGCGAATACGCGGTGCCGATGATCCAGGACCTGCTGGACCGTGACCTGCCGATCTTCGGGATCTGCCTTGGCCACCAGATGCTGGCGCTGGCGCTGGGTGCCCGCACGGTAAAGATGAGCCACGGACATCACGGCGCGAACCATCCGGTGCGCGACGTGGAAACCGGCAAGGTCGAGATCACCTCGATGAACCACGGCTTCGCGGTTGACGCGCAGACCCTGCCCGAGGGCGTGCTGGAAACGCATGTCAGCCTGTTCGACGGGTCGAACTGCGGCATCCGCATGGCGGAGCGGCCGGTCTTCTCGGTCCAGCACCACCCCGAGGCGAGCCCGGGGCCGCAGGACAGCGCCTACCTGTTCGAGCGGTTCACCCGCGCGATGGAACAGCGGCGCGGCTGATTGCTCGGTTCCGAAGGCCGCCGTTAACCGCGCCTTAACCTGTGGTCGTGCATGGATGACCGGACAGACGTCCGGGGACATTCCATGCCTGCATCGACCGCGCCAGCCCCCGACCTTGCCGCCGACCCTGCCACCAACCGGCCCGGCGAGGGCGCATCGGGCGGGCAGGTCATCCCGCTTCGCGTCCGCTTGCGCGAAGGGCGCATTGGCCGCGACCGGATCGACGCGGCCGCGCGCGCCCAGGCCGCGGCCCGCCCCGTCCGCGACCAGCGCCCGCTTGGCCAGATCCTGATCGAGGATGGGGCGGTCGATCCCGGCGACCTTCTGAAAGCCGTCGTGATGCGGCAGCGCCAGGACGTGCCGCTGGGCGAGATCCTGCTGGCGCACGGCTGGGTGACCGAGGCGGCGCTGGCCCGCGCCCTGACCCGGCAGTGGCGCACGACCATGCCCGACCTGGACGCGAACCCGCCCGACGCGCGGCTCATCGACCAGGCCGGCGCGGGCTTCTGCCTGAACGCGGGCATCGTGCCTTGGCGGCGCATCGGCGGCGTGACCTATGTCGCCGCGTCCCGGCCCGAGGAGTTCGCGGCGCTCGCGCCCCGGCTGCCGCACGGGTTCGGGACGGTGCGAATGCTTCTGTGCGCCCCCACCGCCGCCCGCGACGCGATCCTGACCGCGCGGCGCACGCAACTGATCCGGCAGGCCGAGACCCGCGTGTCGGGCGACCTGAGCTGCCGCACCCGCGACGAGGCGGGGGCGGGACGCGTCGCGCTGATCGCCATGGGGGCGCTGAGCGCGGGCCTTCTGCTGGCGCCGCTGACGCTGCTGGCGGCGCTTACGCTCTGGGCCACGCTCACGCTTCTGGGCAGTGTTTCGCTGAAGCTGCTGGCGTTCCGCGCCACGCTGCGCGCCCGCGCGCTGGCTGCGGCACCGCCACCCGAGATGAAGGGAAAGCTGCCCCTGATCTCGGTCATAGTGCCGCTGTTTCACGAGGCGGACGTGGCGGGCAAGCTGGTCGGGCGGCTGTCGCGCCTGACATACCCGCGCGAACTCAGCGACATCGTGCTGGTGGTCGAGGAAACGGACGAGATCACCCGTGAAGCCCTAGCCGGCGTGACGCTGCCGCGCTGGCTGCGCGTCGTCATCGTGCCCGACGGGCCGATCAGGACCAAGCCCCGCGCGCTGACCTACGCGCTCAGCTTCTGCCGCGGCGACATCATCGGCGTCTGGGACGCCGAGGACCGGCCCGAACCCGAGCAGCTTCACAAGGTGGCGCGCCACCTGGCCACGGCCCCCGCCGACGTCGCCTGCGTGCAGGGCGCGCTCGACTTCTACAACCCGCGCACCAACTGGCTGTCGCGCTGCTTCACGATCGAATATGCCGCACTTTTCCGCGCCGTCCTGCCCGGCGTGTCGCGCATGGGGCTGATCGTGCCCCTTGGCGGCACCACGCAATTCTTCCGCCGCGAGGCGCTGGAGCGGTCGGGCGCGTGGGACGCCTGGAACGTCACCGAGGACGCCGACCTGGGCGTGCGCCTGGCACGCATGGGCCTGCGCGTCGAAGTCGCGGATTTTACCACCCACGAGGAAGCCAACTGCCGCCCGATCCCATGGGTCAAGCAACGCTCGCGCTGGCTCAAGGGCTACGCGATGACCTGGGGGGTCCATATGCGGACGCCCGTGCAGCTGTGGCGGCAGGTCGGCACCCGGGCGTTCGTGGGGTTTCAGATCCAGTTCGCGGGCATGCTGACGCAATACCTGCTGGCACCGCTTCTGTGGAGCTTCTGGGCCCTGAGCCTTGGCCTGCCGCACCCGCTGCGCGAGCCGCTGGCGGGGCCGTGGGGCGGGGTCGGGGTACCGGTTCTGTTCTCGATCTTCGTCGCGTCCGAACTGCTCAACATCGTCATCGGCGCCTGGGCCGCGCGCCGGGCCGGTCATGCCGGGCTGTGGGCCTGGGCGCCGACGCTGCACTTCTACTTTCCGCTCGGCTGCCTCGCGGCGTGGAAGGCACTCTACGAGGTGGTCGTAAACCCGTTCTACTGGGACAAGACCGCGCACGGCGTGGATGCAGCCGAGGAGGTGCCCGAGATCGCGCTGGCCCCCGCGCCGGGCCTGACCCCGATCCCGCTGCGGCAGCTGGACGGGCGGGTTCCGGTGGCGGGCCCGCTGGCCGGGATCGCCATCGGGGCGGCGGTTCCGATGGGGACGATCAACGCGGGTGAGTCGCGGGGGCGATCCGAAGCGATCGAGGGGGCAGCGGAGGGCTAAGCCCGTCGCGGGGGCGCGGGCGTTCAGCGGGTTTCGGAGTGCGGCCCGGCGAATCGGGGTGGCGGCATTTCGATATCGTGCGGCCTTCCGGCCCGCGGGGCAGCAAGGAAGTGTCAGGCATCCGGCAAAAGCTTGTGCCCGGTCTGACAGTCGGGCGTTTATCGTCGGCGGTTCGGATCATCAGCTTCCTGACCAGTCTCACTCCCCGGCCACGTCGTCGATGGTCCTGTTCTCGGGAAAGGGACGGCACCCGGGCCTGCCCCGCTCACTCCCCCGCCGACATCTCGGCGCAAGCATCCCGCACCAGCCGGTCCACGATCGCGCCCGCCGTCTCGACGGTGCTTTCCAGGTCCGCCGCCAGCGCATCCAGCGACGGCTGCCCCATCTCGCGCAGCAGGAACTCCTGCCCGCCAAGCCCCGCCGCATCCATGTCGAGGCGTCCTTCGGTCAGCAGCCGCGCGGCGCAATGCATGCGCCACAGGGCGCGCCACGCCTCCGCCAGCGCCAGGGCATCGGCCGCGTCGATCAGGCCCGCGCGCGCGCCTGCCCGCAGCTGCGCCGCGACCGCGCGCGCGGGCGAACCCGTGCGAACGGCGAGCGACTGCGCCAGCAACTCGATGTCCTGCAACCGGCCGCGACCGTTCTTCGCCTCCCACCGGCCGTCGGGCGCTTTCGCGGCAAAGATGCGCGCACGCATGTCGGCGAGGTCGGGCACTACGCGCGGGTCGCCGCCGCGGGACTGCAGGATCTCGACCCGAAGCGCCTCGACCTCGGCGGCAAGCGCCGCGCCGTGACCGCCTTCGTCCGCGCCCGCCGCGCCCGCCTCGCCGCCGACCCCCGCGATCACGCGGGCGCGGGTGAGCGCGAGATGTTCCCAGGTCCACGCCTCGGTCATCTGGTAATCGCGGAACGACGCGAGCGCCGTCGCGACCGGCCCCTGCCGCCCGGACGGGCGCAGCCGCATGTCCACCTCATAAAGCCGTCCCGACGCGGTCGGGGCGGACACGGCCGTCAGCAGCGCCTGCGTCAGGCGCGCGTAATAGGCGCGCGCCGCAAGCGGCCGGGCGCCGTCCGACGCCTCGACCCCGCCCACGTCGTAGATCACGATCAGGTCCAGGTCCGATTGCGCGTTCAGGTGCCGCGCGCCGAGCGACCCCATCCCCAGCACCACGGCGCCGCGTCCGGGCGACGCGCCGTGCCGGGCCGCGAAGTTCCGCCCGACCACCCCCGTCAGGGCGCCGATCGCGGCATCGGCGATATCGGCGTACTGCACCGCCGCCTCGTCCGCGCCGATGAGGCCGCGCAGGTGGTGGACGCCGACGCGGAACTGCCATTCGTGCGCCCAGCGGCGCGCGGCGTCCAGCGCGACCTCGTAGCCGCCCGCAGGCTGCGTCAGGATCGCGCCAAGCTGGTCCGACAGCGTCTCGCGCAGACCCTGCGCGCCCGGCCACGGCGCGAAGAAATGCCCGGCCAGGACCGCGTCCAGAACCTCCGGGTGGCGGGCGAGATAGGCGGCGAGCCCCGGCACCGTGCCGCAGATGTCGGCCAGAAGGTCGATCAGCTGCGGGTTCGACCCGAACAGCGAAAACAGCTGCACGCCCGCCGGCAGGCCGCGCAGGAAGCTGTCGAACCGCGCCAGCGCCTCGTCGGGATGGGCCGCGCGGCCCATGCGGGCAAGGATCTGCGGCTCGATCCGGGCGAAGATTTCCTGCGCGCGGCCCGAGCGGAGCGCGGGGTAGGTGCGCCATCGCTCGATCATGGCCGCCGTTTCCGCCGACATCGGCGGCAGATCGGCGTCGTCCGGCTGGCCCGCGCCGGGATCGAAGAAGTCGCCCGCGAGTTCGTCGACCCGGGCCAGTCGCGCCTCGATCTCGGCGGCCCAGGCGGCCGGATCGTCCGACCCGTCCAGCGCCGCGACCTGGGCGAAGGCCGCAGCCGCGTGCGGCAGCACATGCGTCTGGCTGTCGTTGATCATCTGCACGCGATGCTCGACCCGCCGGTGGGCGCGGTAGCAGTCGGTCAGCTCGTCCGCGACCGCCTGCGGGATCCAGCCTTTGGCCGCCAGCGCGGCCAGCGCCGGCACGGTCGCCCGGTCGCGCAGGTCGGGATCGCGACCGCCTGCGATCAGCTGGCCGGTCTGGGCAAAGAACTCGATGTCGCGGATGCCCCCCTGGCCCAGCTTCATGTCGTGGCCCATCGCGCGGATCGGCCCGTGCAGCCCCTTGTGGCTGCGGATGCGCCGCCGCATGTCGTGGGTGTCCTGCACGGTCGCGAAGTCGAGCGCGCGCCGCCAGACGAACGGGCGCAGGTCGCCTAGGAACCGCGCCCCGGCCGCAAGGTCGCCCGCGCAGACCCGCGCCTTGATGTAGGCCGCGCGTTCCCAGCCGCGCCCTTCCGCCTCGTAATAGGACAGCGCCGCTGCGGCCGAAATGCAGACCGGCGTGACCGAGGCGTCGGGCCGCAGCCGCAGGTCGGTGCGAAAGACGTAGCCGTGTTCGGTGAGGTCAGACAGAGTTGAAACGGCCTTGCGGGTCGCGCGGATCAGGGCCGCGCGCACCTCGGACTGGTCGGCGGGGGCATAGGCCGCGTCGTCGTAAAGGACGATCAAATCGATGTCGGACGAATAGTTCAGCTCGCCCGCGCCCATCTTGCCCATGGCAAGGACGAACAGCCCGGCGGCGTCGGGGTCTGCCCCGTGACGCGGGGTCGGCACCTTGCCGCGCCGCGCCTCGTCAGCGACATGGGCGCGGAATGCGAGATCAGTCGCGCGGTCGGCGAAACCGGTCAGCGCCGCCGTCACCTCTTCGACGGTCCAGACGCCGCCCAGGTCGGCAAGCGCGATCCACAGCGCCACCCGGCGCTTGGCGCGGCGCAGCGCGGGGCCGAGTTCGACCGCCGTCAGCGTCTCGAACCCCGCCGTCTCGCGCGCGACCACGTCGCCTGCCTCCAGCGCGTCCCGCAGCCATCCCGCCTCGCGCTGGATCAGGCCGCACAGATAGGGGCTGGACCCCGCCGCCCCTTCGATCAGGCGGGCAAGCGCGGGTGGCGCGTCCGGGAACAGCGCGGCGGCGCCCGCGCCGCGCGCGGGGTCGGACGGGAACGGAGTGCGGGTGATCCGGGGGGCGAAATCCATCGCGCCAGCGTAGCCGCGGCGCGGGAGCCGTCAACAACATCGCTGTCATCAGGCCGGGGGCAACCCGCCGTCTCGGCCCCCCGGTTTCAACGCTTGGCGGACCTGCAAACACTTGATAGGCTTTGCGTCGTTACCACCACCGACGATAATCCACCATGCCGATGCACTGGACGCTGATGACCACTGCCGGCCGGGCAATTCCGCGCTGCGGAAGGTGCGTTGCCTGATGCGCCACACCCTGCCGAACGCGCCGCAGTTCTACGTCACCGCGCCGCAACCCTGTCCCTACCTGCATGGCCGCGCCGAACGGAAGCTGTTCACCGCGCTGGCCGGCGACGCCGGGCAGACGCTGAACAACGTGCTGTCGCGGCAGGGATTCCGGCGCTCGCAGAACGTGCTGTACCGGCCCAGCTGCGAAAGCTGCGTCGCCTGCATGTCGGCGCGGATCCGGGTGCGCGACTTTGCCCCCAGCCGCACCCAGCGCCGGCTGATCCGCCGTAACGCGGCCCTGGTCCGCACCGCGACCAGCGCCTGGTCTACCGAAGAACAGTACGAGCTGTTCCGCCGCTATCTCGACGACCGCCACGCCGACGGCGGGATGGCCGACATGGACGTGTTCGAGTTCGCGGCCATGATCGAGGAAACGCCGGTCCGCACGCGCGTCGTCGAATACCGCGACCCGCCGCCCCCCCGGCACAGCCGCGCCGATGGCGAGTTGCGGGCGGTGTGCCTGACCGACGTTCTGGATGACGGGCTGAGCCTCGTCTACAGCTTCTACGACCCGGCGCTGTCGGATTTCAGCCTTGGCACCTACATGATCCTCGACCATGTCGAGATGGCGCGGGCGGCGGGCCTTCCTTACGTCTATCTGGGCTACTGGGTGCCGGGCAGCCGCAAGATGGCCTACAAGGCCCGGTTCGGCGCGCTGGAAATCTACAAGGGTGGCGTCTGGCAGGATCTCGGCGATCCGCAGGCGCACGAGGCCGATATCCACCCGCTGTCGGTTGACCCGATCGTAGAGCAGGTCGCGCGCATCGATCTGCCGCTCGGGTGACACTTTAAGCAACTAAATTACAAAACATGATGTCTGAACGTTATTTTTCGCGCCGACTGCATTGACCCTGCCGCAACGCGGCAATAGCTTCCGGCGTCGCGGCAGTGGGCGTTGCCCTGCCACGTGGTCGAAAACTGATCGGAGAACCGGATATGTCCCGAACTATGACGGGTGCGAGAATGGTGGTCGAAGCCTTGCGCGATCAGGGCGTCGATACCGTATTCGGCTATCCGGGCGGGGCGGTGCTGCCGATCTACGACGAGATCTTCCAGCAAAACCAGATCCAGCACATCCTCGTCCGGCACGAACAGGGCGCGGTCCACATGGCCGAGGGGTATGCCCGTTCCACCGGCAAGCCCGGCGTGGTGCTGGTGACGTCCGGTCCGGGGGCCACGAACGCCGTCACCGGCCTGACCGACGCGCTGCTGGATTCAATCCCGCTGGTGGTGCTGTCGGGGCAGGTTCCGACCTTCATGATCGGCACCGACGGGTTTCAGGAAGCCGACACCGTCGGCATCACCCGCCCCTGCACCAAGCACAACTGGCTGGTGAAGGAAACCGACCGCCTGTCCGAAACGATCCACCGCGCCTTTCACATCGCGACCTCGGGCCGTCCCGGTCCGGTGCTGATCGACATCCCCAAGGACGTGCAGTTCGCCGAGGGCGCCTATGTCGGCCCCGAGGACGTGGCCCCCGGCCGCTACCAGCCGGAACGCCACGGCGACAGCGTCGCGGTCGAGAAGCTGGTCGAGCTGATCGAGCGCGCCGAGCGGCCGGTCCTGTACACCGGCGGCGGCGTCATCAACTCCGGCCCCGAGGCGTCGCGCCTGCTGACCGAACTGGCGGACGCGACCGGGTTTCCCGTGACCTCGACCCTGATGGGCCTTGGCGCCTATCCGGCCAGCGGCAAGTCATGGCTCGGGATGCTGGGGATGCACGGCCTGTACGAGGCCAACATGGCGATGCACGGATGCGATCTGATGATCAACCTCGGCGCGCGGTTCGACGACCGCATCACCGGGCGGATCGCGGATTTCTCACCCGGCTCGATCAAGGCGCATGTCGATATCGATCCCAGCAGCATCAACAAGGTGATCCGCTGCCACCTGCCGATCGTCGGCGACGTGGGCGACGTGCTGACGGCGGTGCTGGCGCTGTGGAAATCGCGCGGGTCCAGGACGAACGGCGCGGCGCTGGCCGACTGGTGGCGGCAGATCGACGGGTGGAAGGCGCGCAAGTGCCTGTCCTATCGCCGCTCGGACACGGTCATCAAGCCGCAGCACGCGCTGGAACGGCTTGAGGCGCTGACCCGCGACCACGACCGCTACATCACGACCGAGGTCGGCCAGCACCAGATGTGGGCGGCGCAGTTCCTGCACTTCGAGGGGCCGAACCGCTGGATGACGAGCGGCGGGCTGGGCACCATGGGCTACGGCCTGCCCGCGTCGGTGGGCGTGCAGGTCGCGCACCCCGACGCGCTGGTCATCAACGTCGCGGGCGACGCGAGTTGGCTGATGAACATGCAGGAAATGGGAACCGCGGTCCAGTTCCGCGCGCCGGTCAAGCAGTTCATTCTGAACAACGAGCGGCTGGGCATGGTGCGCCAGTGGCAGCAACTGCTGCACGGCGAACGCTACAGCCAGTCGTGGTCGGAAAGCCTGCCTGACTTCGTCAAGCTGGCCGAGGCGTTCGGCTGCAGGGGCCGGCAGGTGAGCGACCCGGCGGAGCTGGACGACGCGATCCGGGAGATGATCGAGTACGACGGGCCGTTCATCCTGGACGTGCTGGTCGAAAAGCACGAGAACTGCCTGCCCATGATCCCGTCGGGCAAGCCCCACAACGAAATGCTGCTGGGCGACCAGGAGGCGGCCGAGGACATCGGCTCGGCCATCCAGGACGACGGCGCCGTGCTGGTCTGAGGAAACATCATGTCGAACCTCAAGCTTTCGCAGGGCGCATCCAGCCATTCCGCCTACGACCTGCGCGACCCGAACGCGCAGGCCGAGGAACGCCACACCCTCGCGGTGATCGTCGACAACGAGGCGGGCGTGCTGGCGCGCGTGATCGGCCTGTTCTCGGGGCGGGGCTACAACATCGACAGCCTGACCGTGGCCGAGATCGACCACGCCGGGCATCGGTCCCGCATCACCATCGTCACGCGCGGCACGCCCGCCGTGATCGAACAGATCAAGGCGCAGGTCGGCCGCATCGTCCCGGTCCACAGCGTCAACGACCTGACAGTCGAAGGGCCGAGCGTCGAGCGCGAGCTGGGGTTGTTCAAGGTGCGCGGCACCGGCGACAAGCGGGTCGAGGCGCTGCGGATCGCCGACATCTACCGCGCCAAGGTGGTCGATTCGACGCTGGAAAGCTTCGTCTTCGAAATCACCGGCGCGCCCGAGAAGCTGGACGCCTTTGCCGACATGATGCGGCCGCTGGGACTATGCGACCTGGCGCGGACCGGGGTTGCGGCGCTGGTGCGGGGCAACTGAGCCGCGCGCGTCAGCCGCAGGCGACGCGGGCGGGCGGGTGGTCGCAGTTGCTGGTCGGCGCGGGAACCGCGCGGACATGCGCCGCGCCTGCCGCGCTCGACGGGTGCTGGTCGGTCCAGCGCCGGACCGAGCGGGCGTAATGGAAGCCGGCGGCGCGTTCCTCGGACAGGTGCACGATCTCGCCGCAGTCGGGCCAACCCTCGTCCGTGAAGTCGCGCGCCGATTCCAGATATGCCAACCCGCCGTTGTTCTCGCACCAGATGACGGCCCGTTTCTGGTCCGCGCTGCTCCACAAAATGACCCCGATCAATTCTTTCCCGGCTCCGCTGACAATAAGCGGAATATTGCCTAGCCGCGTGGCCGCAGGAACTTAAATCTGTGGATATCGCTGCAATCGCTTGCACCCAGCGCGGGATTGTTGCTGCCGGGCAACAACCGAAGGGCGAGCCTAGCTGATCCGGCCCGTCCGCACGTCCGCGACCGCCTTCGTCACCTGAGCCTGCCGCGCGGCGCGCGACGGGTGCGATCCCAGGATCTGGTCACCGGGGTCCGGCATCCGGGCAAAGAACAGCGCGCCCCGTTCCGGGTCGTAGCCGCCGCGCATGGCGATGATGGCGCCAAGGTAGTCGGCCTGAAGCTCCCATTCCTTGGAATAGTAGCGCGCGCCCATCTGCGCGCCGATGCGCTGCGCCACCTCGACCGAAGTGATGCTCGCGCCGCTGGCGGCGGCGATGCCGGTGACGATGATCGCCCCGGCGGCGGCCGCGGATTCGCGCTGGCGCAGGTGGTTGAGGATGTGGTGCGACGCCTCATGGCCAACCACAAAGGCCAGCTCGTCGGTGTTGTTCGCCGCGGTCAGAAGCGACAGCGTGAAGCCGATGATCGGCCGCCCCTGCCGGTCGATGGTCTGGAAGGCGTTCGGTTCAAGCCCGGTGCGGTCGTCCACGACGAACTGGTAGTCGCAGTTAATCGGCGTGGTGCGGCGGACGAGGCACTCACGCTCGATCGCAGGTTCCATCGAGCGCAGCACCGACAGGAAATTGCCCGCCGCCTGCGACGGCGTGTCCGACCTGAGCGAGGTTCCCGATTGCGGCGCGGGCGGCGGCATGTTCGGGCTGGCGCTGTCGGGCGGCAGGACCGGCGGCCCGGCGGGCGCGCAGGCCGTCATCGCGGTTGCCAGCGCCAGCGCGGCCAGGGTGCGAAGGGTCTTGGTGGGGTGCAACGTGGGGTGCATCGGGGCCGCTTGAATGCTGGTCGGGTCCGGGCACCTTAGTCAGGAACGATCCCCCGCGCTATGGTCGCGGTTGCACTTTGGCAGGCTTCACGCGAATGTTCGGGCGCGGACGGCACCGGAGTTCGGGGCACGGCATCGCCGGGTCATCGGACCACCGTCGCCACGACCGAAGGAACCGCGCATGTTCACCATCGAGCACGAGTTCGACGCGACCGTCGTCACCCTCATCGACGAGGTGCGGCAGGGCAGCCGGCCGCTTTTCGAGGACGTCGTGATCACCGCGTTCGACGACCGCGTCGTGGTTTCGCAGGCATCCGACGACGGCGACCTGCTGACCGCCGTCGTGCTGAGCATCGAGCAGCTGGACGAGCTGCGCGCGGCGCTGAACCTGCCCGAAGGCAACTACCGGATGGAGCGGCGCTGACCGTCCGACGACTGCCCGCGGCACGATACGATCACCCCAGCCGCGCCATCTGCCGGTTGCCGATCGCGGTGGCGCGCAAAATCTCGGGCCCCAGCTCAAGCAGCGGCACCGCGCGTTCGGCCGCGCCGTTTTCCAGCGCGACCCGCGGCATCCCCCAGACGACCGAGCTTTCGCGGTCCTGCGCCAGGCACAGCGCGCCCGCCATGCGCATCCGCAGCAGCCCCGCCGCGCCGTCCACGCCCATGCCGGTCAGGACCACGCCCACGGCGCGGGGGCCAAGCCGGGCGGCGGATTCGAACAGGACATCGGCGGACGGGCGGTGGCAGTTGCGCTTTTCGCCCGGCACCAGCAGGCAGGCGGGCGTCGGGCCGGCGCCCACGACCAGATGGGTGTCGGCGCCGGGCGCGATGTGGACGTAACCGGGCGCAAGCGGCGCGCCGTCCCGGGCCAGCGCGACCCGCGGCGCCATCGTCCGGTCCAGACGCTGCGCGAGGCTGGCCAGGAACTCGGCCGGCATGTGCTGGGTGATAAGGGTCGGCGGGCAGTCGGCTGGGTAGTGCATGAGGATGCGTTCCAGCGCCTCGACCCCGCCCGTGGACGACCCGATCAGGACGACGCGGCCGTTCCACTGGAACCGCGCCGCCGATTGCCCCGGCGGGTGTGCGGGCGCGGCGGACGGCGCGCCCGGGTGGCGCGGGCGAACCCGCGCGCAGGCCGCCGCCGCGACCAGGTCGGGCAGCATCGCAAAGCTTGCCGCCGTGTCGGCCGAGGCGGGCTTGCCCACGCAGTCCACGGCACCCAGCGACAGCGCCTCGATCGCGGCGGCGCTGCCGGAATGGGTGCCCGACGACACCATCACGACGGGCATCGGCCTGACGGCCATCAGGCTGCGCAGGAAGGCCAGGCCGGATTCGTCCGGCATCTCGACATCCAGCGTCAGCACGTCGGGCCTGAGATCGGCGATCTTGTGGCGGGCCTGCAGGGGGTTGCACGCCTCGCCCACAACCTCGATCCGCGGGTCGGCGGCAAGCGCCAGACCGATCAGCCGGCGCATGGTCAGGCTGTCGTCGATGACGAGCACGCGAACGCGTCTCATGCACACGGTCCGGGGTGGTGGGGGAAGGCGGGGAACATGGCGCATCCTGAAAAGGTCGCGCATGGTCTCGCACAGAAGCCTGAAGATCGGCTTAACGCCCGACCCACCAGCGCCCGGTCAGGGCCAGGCGCGCCAGCGCCGCGCGGCGGGCGAAGTCGGACGGCGGCGGGGCGGTGTTCCCGGCCCCGATCGCCCGCAACCGCACACCCGCACCCGCGCCCGCGAACAGCACGACACCCGGCCCGCGCGGAACGCTGCGGCGGGCGCCGCGCGCGCGCGCAAGCGCCGCCAGCCCCAGCCGGGCCAGTCCGGGGCGCAAGGCGGGATCGGCAAGACCCGACCCCAGTTCCGCCAGCTGCGGCTCGGCCGACAGCCAGGCGGCAAGGCCCGCGCCCCGCGCCTGCGCGGCAACGGCGCTCGCGGCCCCGGCAGGCATGTCCACGGCCCGCGCGGCGGCCGCCATCAACACCCCCGCCGTGCCGTCGATATAGCCGCAAAGCGCGTCCGCGCTGTCAAAGGGCGCGCGCTCGGCGTCGCGCAGCCGACCCTCGGCCAGCGTGGACAGAGCCGCCGCGTCGCGCCCCCATGCGGCGAAAAGCGGCGTCAGCAGCTCGTGCGGCGGCGGCTCGGCCCGCGCCATGTCGGCGAGGTGGTCGATCCACCATTGCACCCGCATCTGCGCCAGCAGCGGATCGCGGGCGCCCAGCGGGGTGCGCGCAAGTTCAAGGTTCAGCGCATACAGGGTGACCAGCCGTGCCCGCGCGCGGGCGGGCGCCAGCATCGCCATCGCGTGCCGGTCGGGATCGTCCCGACGCAACAGGTCCGCAAGCATGGTCAGCGCGTCGCTCACGACGTCAACCCCGGACCCGACCCCGCCCCGTCACGGACCAGCTTCCAGCGGATCGCGTCCACCAGCGCCTCGAAGCTTGCATCGACGATGTTGGCCGACACGCCCACGGTGGACCACGACCGCCCTGCCCCGTCCGCGCTGTCGATGATGACGCGGGTCACGGCGTCGGTGCCCGCGCCGATGATCCGCACCCGGAAATCCGCCAGCGCCATGTCGTCGATCGACCCCTGCCACGGCCCCAGGTCCTTGGCGAGCGCCGCCCACAGCGCGTGGACGGGGCCGCGATCACCGCCATCCGCGTCCGCGCCGTCGCTCGCCGACATCACGGTGCCCGCGTCGGTCCGCACCGTCACCACCGCCTCGGCGACGGATATCCGCCGCCCGACCGCGTTCAGCCGCCGCTCGACCGTGACGCGGTAGCGTTCCACGTCGAAGAGGCGCGGGAGCCGCCCTAGTTCATCCAGCGCCAGCAGCTCGAACGACGCCTGCGCGCCGTCATAGGCATAGCCCTGATCCTCGCGCGTCTTAACCAGATCGAGGATGCGGCTAAGCGCGGGATCGCCCGGCTCGACCGCGATTCCCGCACCGGCAAGACGCGCGCGCAGGTTCGATTGCCCGGCCTGGTTCGACATCGGGATGACGCGCTCGTTCCCGACCGATGCGGGGTCCACGTGTTCGTAGGTGCGCGGGGATTTCAGGATCGCGCTGGCGTGCAGCCCGGCCTTGTGGGCGAACGCCGACGCGCCGACGTAAGGCGCGGGCCGCAGCGGCGCGCGGTTCAGGATCTCGTCCAGGCGGCGCGAGATCCGGGTCAGTCGCGACAGGCCCTCGCCGGTCACCCCGACCTTCAGGGTCGAGGCGAAGGGTTCCTTGATCATCAGCGTCGGGATCAGGGTGGTGAGGCTCGCGTTGCCGCAGCGCTCGCCGAGGCCATTGAGCGTGCCCTGCACCTGCCGCGCCCCCGCCTCGACCGCCGCCAGCGTGCAGGCGACGGCGTTCCCGGTGTCGTCATGGCAGTGGATGCCGATCTGCGCGCCCGCAAAGCCCGAGGCGATCACCTCGGCCACGATCCGGCCTGTTTCGGACGGCAGCGTTCCGCCGTTGGTGTCGCACAGGACCAGCCAGCGCGCGCCCGCGTCCCGCGCGGCGGCGAGGCAGGCGAGCGCATAGGCGGGATCGGCCTTGTAGCCGTCGAAGAAATGCTCGGCGTCGAAGATCGCCTCGCGGCCCTTGCTCACGACCTGCGCGACAGACTCGGCGATGCCGCGCAGGTTCTCGTCCAGCGTCGTCCCCAGCGCGTGCGTCACGTGGTAGTCGTGGGTCTTGCCGACCAGGCAGACGGCGCGGGTGCCCGCGTCCAGCACCGCCGCCAGCACGTCGTCGTTCTGCGCCGACCGGCCCGCGCGGCGGGTCATGCCAAAGGCGGTCAGGGTGGCGCGGGTGGCGGGCGCGGCGGCAAAGAAGTCGCTGTCGGTCGGGTTCGCGCCGGGCCAGCCGCCCTCGATGTAATCGACGCCGAGATCGTCGAGCATCGCCGCGATCTCGGCCTTTTCGGCGGCCGAGAACTGGACCCCCTGCGTCTGCTGCCCGTCGCGCAAGGTGGTGTCGTAAAGGTAAAGCCGCTCGGTCACGACAGCGCCGCCAGCTTGGCCGCGTCGAACGACGGCGAGGGGTCAAGCTCGACCCCGTCGCGGTTCATGCGGATGATCACGCCCGCATCCGTGAGCGCCGCCTTGAACGCATCGAGCGCGGCGAAGTCGCGGCTGGCCTTTGCCTCGTCGCGCAACCGGACAAGACGCGCGGCCTGCGCCGAAAGGTCCGGGCCGGCCGAAAGCCAGCCGTCCATGCCGGGCAGCAACAGCCCCAGCAACCGGGCCGAGGACAGAAAGATGCCTTTTTCCACGTGGCAGTCGCGGGTCGCGTTCTCGGCCAGGTCGCGCGCCATCGCGTGCAGCCGCGACAGCGCCCCGGCCGTGTTCAGGTCATCGGCGAGCAGGTCCACGATCCCTGCATCCAGATGGCCGCGATCCTGAGCCCCGGCCGCCAGCGCATGCCATTTCCGCAGCGTGGCTTCCGCCTCGCGCGCCTTGTCGGCGGTCCAGTCCATCGGCTTCCTGTAATGCGTCATCAGGAACACTAAGCGGATCACCTCGCCGGGCGTGCCCCCGTCCAGCAGGTCGCGCACTGTGAAGAAGTTGCCGAGCGACTTCGACATCTTCCGCCCCTCGACCTGCAGCATCTCGTTGTGCAGCCAGACGCGGGCGAAGTCGGCTTGCGGGCTGGCGCAGCAGCTTTGCGCGATCTCGTTCTCGTGGTGCGGGAACTGCAGGTCGATGCCGCCGCCGTGGATGTCGAAGCTGTCGCCCAGCAGCGCCTTGGACATGGCGGAGCATTCGATGTGCCAGCCGGGGCGGCCGCGGCCCCACGGGCTGTCCCAGCCGGAGGTGTCGGCGTCCGACGGCTTCCACAGGACGAAATCCATCGGATCGCGCTTGAACGGCGCGACCTCGACCCGCGCGCCCGCGATCATGTCGTCCACCGACCGGCCCGAAAGCTTGCCGTAGTCCGGGAATGACCGGACATCGAAAAGGACGTGCCCCTCGGTCTCGTAGGCATGCCCCTTGGCGATCAGCTCGCCCGTCATGTCGACCATCTGCGCGATGTAGTCGGTCGCGCGCGGCTCGTGGTCGGGGCGCGCCGCGCCGAGCGCATCCATGTCGGCGTGGTACCAGCCGATCGTCTCGTCGGTGATGTCGCGGATCGGCCGCCCGGTCGCGGCCGCGCGGGCGTTGATCTTGTCGTCCACGTCGGTGAAGTTGCGGACATAGGTCACGCAGCCCTCGCCATGGACGTGACGGAGCAGCCGCAGCAGCACGTCGAATACGATCACCGGGCGCGCGTTCCCCAGATGCGCGCGGTCATAGACCGTCGGCCCGCACAGATACATGCGGACGTTCGCCGGATCGATCGGGGCAAAGGCCTCTTTCCGGCGGGTGCGGGTGTTCGTCAGCTTGATCTCGACCATGATGGCTTCCCCGTGGGCGGGGTTCATCGGTCATGCATGAACGGCCCGCCGGTGCTTCGTCAGGCGGTAATGCAGCAGGTGGTGGCGGCGCGTGCGCTCATGCCCGAACGCTTAGCAGCGGCGCATGCGGGCGACAAGCGCCCGCTTGCCCAAGGCAGCGGAGTGAGCTACCGAGGCGCGCCCGCAGGAGGCGTGGCAGAGTGGTTTAATGCACCGGTCTTGAAAACCGACGAGGGTGAAAGCCCTCCGTGGGTTCGAATCCCACCGCCTCCGCGGGAACGGCCCAAACCCATTCTCGCGCGCCCCTTTTTCCCGATCGCACCCCTGCCTAGATCGGTCTTCCGTGTGACCCACAGGAGATCGAGCATGCGATCCGTTTCCCTTGCCTTCGCCGCCCTTCTGGCCGGCGCCCTGCCGGTGCTGGCGGAACCGAGCCCCGACATCGCCGCCCGCATGGACGCGGTCATCGACCGCGCCATCGCCGAGGACCGGATCGTGGGGGCGGTCGTTCTCGTCTCGGTCGACGGCAAGGTCGTCTATCACCGCGCCGCCGGCATGGCCGACCGCGAGGCCGGGACGCCGATGCGCGAGGACGTGATCTTCCGCCTTGCCTCGGTGACCAAGCCCATGGTCTCGGCCACCTTCATGCGGCTGGTCGAGGATGGCCGCGTCGGGCTGGACGATCCGGTGACGAAATACCTGCCCGACTTCGCGCCGCGCCTGCCGGACGGCACCGCGCCCACGATCACGCTGGAACAGCTGCTGACCCACACCTCGGGCCTCAGCTACCGGTTCATCGAGCCGATGGACAGCGACTACGACCGGCTTGACGTGTCGGACGGGCTGGACCAGCCGGGGCTGTCGCTGGACGAGAACCTGCATCGCCTCGCGCAGGCGCCGCTGAAGTTCCGGCCCGGTGAGGGTTGGGGCTATTCGCTGGGCATCGACGTGCTGGGCGGGGTCGTAGAACAGGTGACGGGCCAGCCGCTGTCTGATGCGGTGGAAAACGCGGTTACGGGTCCCCTTGGCATGACGGACACGGGCTTTACCGTGACGGACCCGGCGCGGCTGGCGGTGCCCTATGCGGACGGCGACCCCGTGCCCGCGCGCATGACCGATGGCCAGTTCGTTCCCCTGGGCAACAAAGGCGCGCTTTTCGCGCCCGCCCGGGCGCTGGATGCGACGTCGTATCCGTCGGGTGGCGGCGGGATGGTCGGGACGGCGGGCGATTTCATGACCTTCCTCGAAGCGATCCGCACGGGCGGCGGCGGTATCCTGAAAGCCGCAACCGTGACCACGATGACGAACGACACCGTCGGCGCGCAGGCCGCGACACAGGGGCCGGGCTGGGGGTTCGGCTATGGCTGGGCGATCCTGGACGACCCGGCCGCCGCGGGCACGCCGCAGTCGGCGGGCACCCTGCAATGGGGCGGTGCCTACGGCCACAGCTGGTTCGTCGACCCCGCGCGGAAGATGTCGGTGGTGGCGTTCACGAACACCACGTTCGAAGGCATGTCCGGGCCGTTCACGACCGAGGTCCGGGACGCGTCCTATCCGCCGGTCGAGTGATCGCAGCGTTGCGAGATGGAAAGAGGGGCGCGGCCACCGGACCGCGCCCCTCGTCATGTCCGCCGGCGACGGCGCGGCGTCAGGCGGGCTTTGCCTGCGCCGGTGCCGCCTTCCTGCGCCCGAAGATGCGGTCGATCAGCACGAAGAACACCGGCACGAAGATCAGCGTCAGGGTCGTGCCCGTGACCGTCCCGAAGAACGTGGCGTAGCCGATCGCGACCCGCGCGCCGGCACCCGCGCCCGAGGACAGCAGCAGCGGCACCACCCCCAGCCCGAAGGCGAGCGAGGTCATCAGGATCGGCCGGAACCGGATCTTGGCCGCCTCGCGCACCGCCTGCAGCGCGGTTTCGCCCGTCGTCTCCATCCGCTCGCGCGCGAACTCGACGATCAGGATCCCGTTCTTGCCGGTCAGGCCCACGACGGTCAGCAGCCCCACCTGAAAATAGACCCCGTTCGTCTGCCCGCCCACATAGGCCCCGATCAGCGCGCCGAGGATCCCCACGGGCATCGCCAGCAGCACCGCGACCGGAATGGTCCAGCTTTCGTAAAGCGCGGCAAGACACAGGAACACCGCCGCCAGCGCCAGCGCATACAGCGTCATGGCGCCCGCCCCGGCCTCCTTTTCCTCCAGCGACAGGCCGGTCCATTCCAGCGAGAAGCCGGGCGGCAGTTCGGCGGCCAGACGCTCCATCTCGGCCAGCGCCTCGCCGGTGGACGATCCCGGCGCGGCGCTGCCGTCGATCGCCATGGACGGCACCGCGTTGTAGCGCGACACCTGCTGCGGGCCATAGACCCAGTCCTGCGTCGCGAAGGTCGAGAAGTCCACGAACTCGCCGTTCGTGTTCTGAACCCGCCACAGCGACAGGTCCTTGGGCGCGGTGCGCGCCCAGGGCTCGCCCTGCACATAGACCCGCTTGATCCGGCCGTTGTAGATGAAGTCGTTGACGTAGGTGCCCGACCAGATGGTGGAGAGGAACGAACCGACGTCGGCCGCCGTTACCCCGACCGCGCCCGCCTTGGCCCAGTCGATGTTCAGCTGGAACTGCGACGCGTCCTCGACCCCGCTTGGGCGGACCGCGGTCACGACCTTGCTTTGCCCGGCAAGGCCCAGAAGCTGGTTGCGCGCGGCCAGCAGCTCCTCGTGCGATTGCCCGGCGGCGGCGGTCAGGATGCCCGAGAACCCGTCCGAGTTCCCAAGCTCCAGGACCGCGGGGGGCACGATCGGGATCACCATCGCCTCGCGGATGCCGCCCATCAGGGGGCCGAAGGCGCGCCCGCCGATCGCCTCGGCCGAGGCTTCGGGCGACGTGCGCGTGTCCCACTCCTTCAGGCGGACGAACATCATGCCGACGTTCTGCCCCTGCCCCACGAACGAGAAGCCGCGCACCGAAAAGACCGACTCGACGTTGTCGGCCTCGGCCGTGGTCCAGTAGTTCGAGACGTTTTCAAGCACCGCCTCGGTCGCCTCGGCCGTGGTGCCCGAGGGCGCCTGCACGATGGTCATGATCGCGCCCTGATCCTCGCCCGGAAGGAACGAGGTCGGGGTGCGCTGGTACATCACGACCATGCCGCCCACGATCAGCGCATAGACGATCAGCATCTTGAGCGGACCGGCCGTCACTGCCCGCACGATCGCGGCATAGCCGTTGGTGATCCGGGAAAACACCCGCTCGAACCCGTCGCTGAACCCCGAGCCGAGGCGCGCGAGGATGCCCTTGCGGGGGCCGCGCTGGCCGCTTTTCGCGCGGGCGGCCTGCTGGTCGGGGTCGTGCGAGTGGTCATAGGGTTTCAGCAGCGTCGCGCACAGCGCGGGCGTGAAGATCAGCGCCACCACCACCGACAACAACATCGCCGACACGATGGTGACCGAGAACTGCTTGTACATCTCGCCGGTCGAGCCGCCGAAGAACGCCATCGGCACGAACACCGCCGACACGACAAGGCCGATGCCAACAAGCGCGCCGGAAATCTCATCCATCGACTTGCGCGTCGCCTCGACAGGGCCCAGCCCCTCGTCGCGCATGATCCGCTCGACGTTCTCGACCACCACGATGGCGTCATCGACCAGCAGCCCGATCGCCAGCACCATCGCGAGCATGGTCAGCGTGTTGATGCTGAACCCCAGCAGTCCCATGATCCCGAACGTGCCCAGGATGACGACCGGCACCGCCAGCGTCGGGATGAGCGTCGCGCGGAAGTTGTGCAGGAACACCAGCATGACGAGGACGACGAGGGCGATCGCCTCGATCAGCGTGTCGATCACCGCCTCGATCGAGATCAGGACGAACGGGGTCGTGTCGTAGGGAATGACGAACTGGGTGCCTGCGGGCAGGAACTTGGCCAGCTGATCCACATGCGCCTTGACGGTCTCGGCCGTGTCGAGCGCGTTTGCCCCCGAGGCAAGCTGCACCGCCATCCCCGACGCCGGGTCGCCGTTGTAGAAGCCCGCGATCTCGTAGCTTTCGGTGCCAAGCTCGGCCCGGGCCACGTCGCGCAGCAACACGAGCCCGCCGTCGGTGTCGGCGCGCAGCACGATCCGCTCGAAGTCCTCGGGCGTGCGCAGCAGCGACTGCGCGGTGATCGTGGCGTTCAGCTGCTGGCCCTGCGGCGCGGGCATCTGCCCGAACGCGCCCGCCGAGATCTGCGCGTTCTGCGCCCGGATCGCGGCGACCACCTGGTCGGGGGTCATGTCGTAGTATTTCAGCTTCACCGGGTCGAGCCAGATCCGCATCGCGTATTCGGTCCCGAACACCTGGACGCCGCCCACCCCTTCCAGCCGCGACAGCGAGTCGACGACGTAGGAGTTGAGGTAGTCGTTAAGGTCGATGGCCGAGCGCGACCCGTCCGTGGACACCAGGCCAATGACCATCAGGAAGCCCGAGCCGGACTTCTGGACCGTTACGCCCTGCCGCGCCACCGGCTCGGGCAGGCTCGCGTTCGCCTGCGCGAGCTTGTTCTGCACCTGCACCTGCGCGATGTCGGGGTCGGTCCCCAGCTCAAAGTTCAGCGTGACCGTCGCCCCGCCCGTCGAGGTGGTGCTGGAGTTGATGTAGCGCAGCCCGTCGATCCCGGTCATCTGCCGTTCGATCACCTGCACCACCGTGTCCGACACGGTTTCCGCCGACGCGCCCGGATAGACCGCGTTGATGACGACCGAGGGACCGGCGATGGTCGGATATTGCGAGATCGGCAGCCGCAGGATCGACAGGGTGCCAAGCCCCATGATGATGATCGCGATCACCCAGGCGAAGATCGGCCTGTCGATGAAGAAGCGTGACATGGATCAGTTTCCTTCCGGCGCGGCGTCGGATGCCGGGGCGGTGCCGGTGCTTTCGGGCGCGGCGGCTGCGGGGCCGGACGCGGGGTCGGTCGCGGGGTCGCGCGCGGCAGGTTCGGTGGCTGCGGGCGCTTGCGCGGGCGCGTCGGCGGCCGGGGCGGCTGCGCCATCGACGGGCGCCTGCGGCGCGGCAGCCTCGCCAACGGGTGCCGGTGCCTCGCCCGGCGCGCCGCCTTCGGCGGGTGCGGCCTGGGCGGGGGCGCCATCGGCGGCCGCCTCAGGGGCCGGAACGCCTGCGGGTGCGCCTGCGGGTGCGCCTGCGGGAGGGGCGATGACAACCGGCGCGCCGGGGCCGGTCTTCTGGAAGCCCGCCGTGATGATCTGGTCGCGCGGCTTCAGCCCGTCGGTCACGACCCAGTTGCTTTCGTCCGACGTGAGAACCGTCAGCGGCCGCGCCGCGACCGTCCCGTTCTCGACCACCCAGGCCGACGGCGCGCCCTCGGCGTCGCGCATCACGGCCGCCATGGGGACGAGATAGGCGTCCTCTTCCTCCATCTGCGGCAGCTCGACCTCGACGTAAAGGCCGGGCAGCAGCAGCTGGTCGGGGTTCGGAAACGCGATCCGCAGCGCGATCATGCCGGTGGTCGGCTCGACCTGCGGCTCGGCCGCGCGCAGCTCGCCCTTGATCGGGTAGGTGTCGCCGGTGGGCAGGATCAGCGTCGCCTGCCCCGTCGCCAGCACGCCGCCGTGTTCAGCCGACTGCCGCCACTGCAACAGGTCGTTGGCCGACTGCGTGACATCGACATAGACAGGATCGAGCGCGCGGATCGTGGTCAGCGGTTCGGGTTGCTGGGCCGCGACCAGCGTGCCGGGCGTCGCCTGTGAAAAGCCGATCACGCCCGCGATGGGCGCCCGGATCGTCGTCCGCTCAAGGTCGATCTCGGCCGCCTGCAGCTCGGCCTTGGCCAGTTGCAGAGCGGCATCCGCGCTTTCGCGCGCGGCGATGGCGCTGTCGCGGCGCTGGCCCGGCGTGGTGTTGTTCGCGAAGAGTTCCTCGGCCCGGTCGGCCTCGCGCGCGGCGAGGTCGAAGTTCGACTGCGCCTGCGCGACGCCCGCGCGCGCCGCCGCCGCGCCCGCGGCATAGGTGTCGGGCTCGATGGTATACAGGGGCTGGCCCGCCTCGACCTCGGCCCCTTCCTCGAACTGCCGCTCGCGGATGATGCCCGACACCTGCGGCCGCACCTCGGAAATGGTGGACGCCTTGATCCGCCCGGGCAGGCGCACGGTCATGGTGTAGTCGGTGGGCTGCGCCGTGACGACCGAGACGCTGGCGGGCGGCGGCGCCTCGCCACCCGCCTGGTCCTGCGCCGGCGCGGCGGCGGGCAACGCCGTCAGGATCGCGCCCGCAAGGGTCACGGCGATATGGCCGAAGCGGCCGCCCTGAACAGGACGGGACGGACGGCGGGGGCGGACGGTGCGGGGCATGGCGAGCCTTCGGATGATCGGTTGGGGCGGCGGGGCGCCTGGGGTTTGGCCAACGCTGGCCGGGCGGTTCGGGTCTGGTCAGTCGGTTATGGCGGCCGGTGCGGCGGCAGTTTCCGGCGCGGGTCCGGGCGCAGGCGCCAGCCCGCAGCCCACCGCATCGCCGCGCAGCATCGCGATGTGGCGGCGCAGCAGCTTTTCGCCGTAGGACGCAAGCGGGAACGACTTGCCCGAGCGCAGCCATTCGGCCAGCAGACCGCCGATGGTGACGCCCACGAACACCGCCGCCTCGCGCGCGCAGATTTCAGGATGCAGCCCGCCGGTATCCTTGGCGCAGGTCATCACGCGCAGGATCAGCGCATCGAGTTCGGCGTCGACCCGCGCAAGGTTCGTCCGCGCGTCGTCGCCGATGGTCATGTCGGACATGATGCGGAACATCCGCTGCTTGCCCTCGTCCTCCTCGAACTCGCGCAGCGATGCGACGCCCGCATCCATGAGCGAGCACAGGGGATCGCTGCCGGTTTCGGCCGCGCTGCTGAGGATCAGTTCCTGTGGCAGCACAGATCGCGCATAAAGCGCGCCAAGAAGCTCGGCCTTGTCCTTGAAGTGCCAGTAGAAAGCGCCCCGCGTCAGGCCGGCGGCGCGGGAAATCCCGTCGATGGTCGCGCCTGCGAAGCCCTGCTCGCAGAACACCCGCTCGGCCGCGTTCAGGATCGCGGCGCGCGTCAGCTCCGATTCTTCCTTGGTCCGCCGCATCGCCCACACCCGTTGTCGAGGCGCAGTAATATACAGTCATGGATGAATGTAAAGTGGCGGGGCTCCGCATCCTGCGGCAAGACGGCCTCGTTCAGCCGACAAAAGCTTTTTCGACGACGTAGTGGCGCGGGTCCGAGTTCGCGCCCTCCCCCAGCCCGAACCCTTCGAGGACGGCCTTGATGTCAATGTTGAAGTCCAGCGATCCGCAGATCATCGCGCGGTCGGTCGCGGCCGAAATCGCGTCGATCCCCAGGTCGCGCTGCGCCGTCCCCGCCCGCAGCAGGTCGGTGATCCGGCCGGTGTGAACGCTGTCCTGCCGCGTGGTCGTGGGATAGTAGCTGAGCTTGTTGCCGACCAGCTCACCGATCAGCGGATCGTCGGGCAACGCCGCCACGATCGCGCGCCCGTAAGCCAGGTCCGCGACCTCGCGGCAGGTGTGGGTGACGATCACGCGGTCGAAGCGCTCCCACGTCTCGGGCTCGCGCAGCAGGCTCGCGAACGGCGCGAAGCCGGTGCCGGTCGCGAACAGCCACAGCCGTTTCCCCGGCAGGATCGCGTCGTGGACCAGCGTGCCCACAGGCTTGGGCCGCAGGATGATCAGGTCGCCGGGCCGGACGTGCTGAAGCCGCGAGGTCAGCGGCCCGTCCGCGACCTTGATCGAATAGAACTCGAGCTCGTCGTCCCAGGCGGGCGAGGCGATGGAATAGGCGCGCATGACCGGCTTGCTGCGGTCGGTGACCGGGTCGGGATCGCCCGGCAAGCCGATCATCACGAACTCCCCCGACCGGAACCGCAGCGCCGCCGGCCGCTTGCAGCGGAACGAGAACAGCCGGTCGGTCCAGTGGGTGACGGCCGTGACCTCGGTCGCATCGGGGATCGTGGCGGGGGTGGCCACAGGGGCGGCCACGGGGGCGGCGACGGTTTCGGCCGTGGCGGCGTTTGGGGTGGCGGCGATCTGGTTCATGGACATCCTTTCGGCCGGCGGGCGTCGCCGTGGGTCGGTCGGGAAAGCGCGGGGCGTCAGCCGCGCAGGCGGGCCTGGTAGTCGTTGGCGCGCCATTGCGCGCGGGCGAGCCACTGGTCCTCGGGCTGGCGGGCGGCCAGCTGGGGGGCGACCTCGACCTCGTCGAACCCGGACCGGCGCGCCATCGCGTACTGGTCGGCGATCACGCCCCGCGCGCGCAGCCGGCCGGTATAGCCCATCTCGCGCAGGCGCCTGGCGATGGTGAAGCCGCGCCCGTCCGAGAACGACGGGAAGTCCACCCGGATGATGCGGGCGGCATCCAGCCTGCCTGCAAGCGCGGCCGGATCGGCGTCGGACGGCACGTCAACGGCTGCCGCGCCTGCCTCGGTCAGGTCGGCCAGCGCGTCGAAGGGCGCGTGCCAGTCCTCGGCGCTGAAGCCGTCGTCACGCGCGATCACGGGCGCGGCCGGCGCGTCAGCGGCAAGCTCGGGCGCGGGCGCTTCGACGCCCCGGTCTTCCGCCACAATATCCTTGGCCACGATCGTCTCCCCCATCGTTTCGTCGGCCTTCGGCGCCGGGCCGCGCACCATGCGCCCGTTCACGAAGTGGATGCCGCATTCTTCCTTGGTCTTGCCGCGCCAGCGTCCGGCGCGCGGGTCCTCGCCGGGCGCGACCGCCGTGGTGCAGGGCGCGCAGCCGATGGACGGAAACCCCTTGGCGACCAGCGGGTGGCGTGGCAGGCGGTTGTTGTCCATGTAGTCGCGCACGTCCTCGGGCGTCCAGCAGGCCAGCGGGTTGATCTTCAGCCGCGCCCCGTCGGGCTCGAAGAACTCGAGCGCGGCGCGGGTGCCGCTTTGAAACCGCTTGCGGCCGGTGATCCAGGCGTCGAACGGCGCCAGCGCCTGTTCGAGCGGGCGGACCTTGCGGACCGCGCAGCAGGCGTCGGTGTCGCGGGTGTTGAGCGTGCCGTCCGGGTCCACCGCCGCCAGCGCGGCGTCGTCCGGGCGGATCAGCCGCAGGTCGGTCAGGCCGAAGCGTTCGGCCAGATCGCGCTGATAGTCCAGCGTTTCGCGAAACAGCATTCCGGTTTCCAGAAACAGCACCGGCCGGCGGCGGTCCATCACCGACAGCATGTGCAGCAGCACGACCGATTCCGCCCCGAACGACGACACCAGCGCGACGGTGCCGACCGACGGGTCGTCCATCGCGCGGCTCATCACCGCAAAGGCCGAGTGGTTGCGATAGGCGGCGTTCAGCGCGGCCGCGCGGTCGGCAAGCTCCGCCGAGGTCGCGTCCGACAGGTCCATGGGCGCCAGATCATGCGGCATGGGCGGTATCCCCTGCCTGATCGTAAAGGGCGGCCTTGAAGGGGTCCATGCCGACGCGGCGGTAGGTGTCGATGAAGGGCTCGTCCGCGTCTTCGCGCAGGTCGAGATAGGCGTCCACCAGTCGTTCGATCGCGGGCACGATCCGGTCGGCGGGAAAGCCCGGGCCGGTGCGCTCGCCGATGGCCGCACGTTCGGTGCCGTCGCCGCCCAGCGTGATCTGGTAGTTTTCGACGCCCGCCCGATCGAGGCCCAGGATCCCGATATGCCCCACGTGGTGATGCCCGCAGGCGTTAATGCAACCCGAGATCTTGATCTTCAGCTGCCCGACCTCGGCCTCGCGTTCCTCGAGCGCCAGCGCGATCGCCTGCGCGACCGGGATCGACCGGGCGGTGGCAAGGGCGCAGTAGTCCATGCCAGGGCAGGCGATGATGTCCGACGCAAGGCCCACGTTGGCGGTCGCGAGGCCCTGCGCCTTCAGCTCCCGGTGCAGCGCCGGCAGCGCGTCCTTTGGCACATGCGGCAGGATGACGTTCTGCTCGTGGCTGATCCGAAGCTCACCGTAGCCGTAGGCGTCGGCGAGATCGGCCATCGCCCGCATCTGTTCCGCCGTGGCGTCGCCCGGCGTCGCCCCGTGCGCTTTCAGAGACAGGGTGACGATGGCGTGGTCGGCGCGGCGGTGCGGGTGCAGGTTGGTGTCGGTCCACGCCCGGAACACCGGATCGACCGCGCGGGCCGCATCCAGCAGGCCCTCGTCCGCGTCGCGGAAGGCGGGGGGTGCGAAGAAGTCGGTGATGTCGGCCAGCAGCGCCTGATCGACGCCGGTGAAGGCGGCGCGGCGGGCGGGAAACTCGGCCTCCACCGCGTCGCGGAACTCGTCCAGCCCGCCTTCCAGAACGGTGATCTTCAGCCGCGCCTTGTACTTGTTGTCGCGCCGCCCGGCGGCGTTGTAGGCGGCGAGGATCGATTCCACGTAAGGCAGCAGGTCCGCCCGGGGCAGGAAGTCCCGCAGCACCTGCCCGATCAGCGGCGTCCGGCCAAGGCCGCCGCCCACCAGAACCTCGAACCCCGCCTCGCCGCCCCGCTCGATCATCCGCAGGCCGATGTCGTGCGAGCGGGTGACGGCGCGGTCGTTGGGCGAGCCGGTGATCGCGATCTTGAACTTGCGCGGCAGGAACTGGAACTCCGGATGGTCGGTGGACCACTGGCGCAGCAGCTCGGCCACCGGGCGCGGGTCCGCGATCTCGTCGGCGGCGGCGCCCGAGAAGTGGTCGGCGGTCACGTTGCGGATCGTGTTGCCCGAGGTCTGGATCGCGTGCAGCCCCACGGTCGCGAGGTGGTCCAGCATGTCCGGGATGTCGGCCAAGCGCGGCCAGTTGTACTGGATGTTCTGCCGGGTCGTGAAATGACCGTAGCCGCGATCCCAGCGTTCGGCGAGGTCCGCGAGCGCGCGCATCTGGTCCGAACGCAGCGTGCCATAGGGGATCGCCACCCGCAGCATGTAGGCGTGAAGCTGCAGATAAACGCCGTTCATCAGCCGCAGCGGCTTGAACTCATCCTCGGTCAGCGCGCCGTCTACACGGCGTTCGACCTGGGCGCGGAACTGGCGGTTGCGCTCGTCCAGAAAGGCGCGGTCAAAGTCGTCGTACTGGTACATCAGAGGGCACCTTCGGTCTGGCGGGCATCGCTTCGCGGCACCACGATCGGGTCGGGCGTCGCGGGCGCGGGCGGGGCGCGGCGGTGTTCGGGCCGGTTCGACGGGCCGGAGGCGCGAAACGCCTCGCGGAAATGCACGGGCACCGGGCCCGCGCCTGTCGGCGCCATGTCGGCGAGATAGGCGCCGACCACCACGTTCCGCTGCTTTTCGGCGTCGAGCAGGCGCAGCTGCGCGTGCGCCTCGTCGTCGATCAGCTCGGCCATGGACAGGTCCCGGACCCATTCGTCGGCGGCGGACAGATAGACCACGTCGCCTTCCAGCAGGTGATTGGCGGTGACGACCTTGGGGGCGAACGAACGGCGGCTCATCGGGCGGACTCCTGGCGCAGCGCGCCGGCGGGAACGGGAAGGGCGATGGCGGCGGTGTCGCGCGGCGCGATGCCCATCAAGATGACAGCGGGACCGTCCAGCCCCTCGACCGCGTCGGGCAACGTGGCCAGCGTCGCAGCCACGGTCACGGCGTCGGGGCGCGAGGCGTTCTCCACCACAGTCACCGAGGTCGCCGGATCAGCGCCGTGCATCAGCAACCGCCCCTGCATCCAGCGCGCGGCGCGCTTGCCCATGTAGATCGCGGCGACCGCGCCCGGGCGGGCGAGCGCGGTCCAGTCCTGATCGGCAAAGCCCTTCATGTCGTGGCCGGTCAGGAATCGCGCCTCGGCGTTGCGGCCGCGCCGGGTCAGGCTGCGGCCGATGCCCGCGGCGGCGGCCGAGGCGGCGGTGATGCCGGGGACGACGGCGAACGCGATCCCCTCCGCCTCCAGCGCCCCGGATTCCTCGTCCAGGCGACCGAACACGCCCGGATCGCCGGATTTCAGTCGCACGACATGGCGCCCCTTGCGGGCGTGGCGGATCATCAGATCGTTGATGTCGCCCTGCGCCATCGACGGGCCGAACCCTTCCTTGCCCGCCTCGACCAGCATCGCCTCGCGCCGGACGAGTTCAAGGATCGCGGGCGCGATCAGCCGGTCGTGGATCACCACGTCCGCGCGGTCGAGCGCCGCGCGGGCCTTGAGCGTCAGCAACTCGGGATCGCCCGGGCCCGCGCCGACGAAATCGACGTGGCCCGCGCGCGGGGCGGCCGAGAGGTGACGGTCCAGAAGGTCGCCCAGCGCGGCATCCAGATCGGCCCCGCGACCCGACGCGCGCGGCCCGTCCAGTTCGAACCAGTCGGCCCAGAACCGGCGGCGCGGCGCACCGTGGCGCAGCCTTTCGGCGCGGGCGCGGAACCCGCGCGCGACATCCGTCAGGCGGCCGAGCGTTGCCGGCAGGCGTTCTTCCAGGTCGGCCTTGATCCGGCGGGCAAGCACCGGGGCCGCGCCCTCGGTCCCGATCGCGACGACGACCGGGCTGCGGTCCACGATCGCGGGGGTGATGAACTGCGACCGTTCCAGGTCATCGACGACGTTCACCAGCGCCCCGTCGCCGGCCATGATCCGCAGGGCGCGCGCGTCGGCATCCTCGTCCTCGTGCGCGGCATAGGCGATGACGGCCCCCCGCGCGTCGCCGGGCTGCACCTCGCGCCGGACCAGCTTCAGCAGCCCCTGCCCCGCCCAGCCCTCGATCTCTGGCGCGGGATCGGCGGCGAACACGACCAGCGTCGCCTGCGTCTTCATCAGCAGTCGCAGCTTCGCCAGCGCCGCATCCCCGCCACCCGCGAGACACACGCGCCGACCCTGCGTGCGGACGAAGATGGGGAAATGGTCCATGGCTGACGCCTCCTGTGAGTCAGTCTTAATATAGAATGATGTTCCTGCTATTGGGCAGGGGTGCGCGTGAATAGGGATGTTCACGTGGGCGAGAGGACATAAGTTAGGATTAATTTCCCGGGTTGGCCGAGATCGCAGACCGCGGTCCGCTGCAACGCGGCGCCGGCGGAATACGAGGTTCCGCGCATTGCATCGTGGAACGCGCGTTGCATCACCCCGTTGACCTCCCGAGACGACCGGCCGCCACGAAGGAGCAAACGAATGCGAAGCGACATCAAGCCAGGGGCGACCTTCCCCGACTTCACCCTGCCCGACCACACCAAGACGATGCGCCGGCTGTCGGACCTTCAGGGCGACCAGCTGATGATCGTGTTCCTGACGCGCGGATCGTTCTGCCCCAAGGACCGCCAGCAGATGCTCGAGCTGGTGCGGTTCCACCCGCAGCTGGTCGTCGGCTACACCCAGGTCGTGACGATCACCACGGACGACTGGCACGCGACCAACAACTATCGCCAGCAGACCTCGGCGCACTGGCCGTTCCTCTATGACGAGGATCGGGTGGTGCAGAAGGACCTCGATATCAAGGAATACACCGACACCACGCAGGACGTGATGATTCCGCACACCATCGTGCTGGGGCGCGGCCTGAAGGTGTTCAAGGTCTATAACGGCTACTACTACTGGGGCCGCCCCTCGACGGCGGAACTGCACGCCGACCTTCGGACCGTCGCGCGCGACACCTATGCCGACTGGGACATCACGACGCCCGAGATGCGCGCGAAGTGGAAACGCGGCGACAAGTCCGACTTCTACCCCTACGGGCCGGACTCGATCTCGATGGAGACGCTGATGCTGCAGATGGGCGGCGCGGTGGACCAGTACGCAGGCGCGGCCGACAAGACGTGAGCGTCGGCCCCTACCCTGCCCGGCGATAGTCGAGCGCGCGGGCGAGCCAGCAGCCGACCGTCAGGCCGGTCACGCCACCCGCCGCGCCCCGTCGGACGATGACGGTCCAGTCGCCCGGCGCGGGCGCATCCAGCGACCGCCGCGTGGCCAGCAGCCACACGTCCTTGCCCGCCGGCACCAGCCGCTCGAACCGCCCGGTGCCCATCACGCCGGTAAAGCGGGCATGGACCCCGCCGTCCCGCGCCTCGACCTGCATGGTCGCGCCGCCCAGCTCGTCGCAGGCAAAGCTGCCCGCGATTTCCGACCCGTCCGCCACCTCGACGACCGGCAGCGGATCGAACGCCAGGACCTCGTGATCCAGCGCCCGCGTCATCCGCAGGCCGTCCCCGACGCGTTCGACGCGGATGCCCGGCGCCGCCAGCGCGTCACCGTCGACCTGCAACGCCTCGGCCCCTACCGCATAGCGCAGGCACGCGTCGGTGCGTCCGGTTTGTATCCGCGCGATCAGGCCCGTCTCGCGGCAAAGCCACTGCCCGTCCCAGCCGTCGGGGACCGGCGCCGGCGGCGGCGCGCGATGCCCCAGTGCCGCGTCGAGCAGGTCGGCTGCGGCGACATGGGCGCTGGCTTCGTGGTTGAACATCACCACCGCCGACAGCCGCGCATCCCGGATGTGAAGGCGCTGCGCCCTGAACCCGCGAAGCGCACCGCCGTGGCCGGTCGCGGCCAGCCCCGCGACGGTGCTGAAGCCAAGGCCCATCGCGTAACCGGCGGGCGTGCCGTCGTCGTGAAACGCCGGCTTCGAAAGCTGCCGGTAAAGCCCGCGCGGGTCGTCGCGGGTGGCGTCGATCCACGCCTCATAGGCCAGCATGTCGTCAAGCGAGGCGGCGATCCCCGCGTCCCCCAGCCACCACGCGCCGTTCACCGCCGGCAGGAAGCCGGTCGCGTCGCTGCCTTCGTACCCGGTCACCCCGTCCAGCCGCTCGGACGTGTCGCTGGCCATCACCGCCGTCGCCATCCCGGCCGGGTCCCAGACATGGCGGCGGCACAGCGCCTCGAGCGTCTCGCCGGTCTCGGCCTCGATCATCTCGGCCAGCAGCCGGAAGTTCGCGTTGCAATAGGAATACGCGCTGCCCGGCGCGAAGTGCCCGGTCCGCATCGCCGCGATCAACGGCAGCGCGTCGCCGCGGGTCAGCCGCCGTTCGGCCACCGCACCCTGCAGGATCGAAAGCGCCCAGTAGTCGCGCAGGCCGGAGCGGTTGTCGCAAAGCTGGCGGGCGGTCGGCAGCGGACCGGTGAACGCGGGCAGGAACGCGCGCAGCCGGGCGTCGAGGCGGGCCGGATCGCCGATGGAAGCCAGCAGCGCGGCGCAGGTGAATTGCTTGGAGATCGAGCAGATCGGCAGCCGCAGCGTCCGCGCCATCGGCAGCGCAGTCTCGACATCCGCATGCCCCCAGGCGCGGGCGGCCACGACCCGCCCCTCGTGGACGACGCCCGCGACGCCGCCGGGGCCGGGATAGCGGGCGGGCAGCCTGTCCAGCGCGGTCGTCAGGGCGGCATGGTCGATCATGGTCATGGGGCACTCACCGGAAACGCTGCGGGACGGCCCGCCATATCAGCCGCGCGGGGTTGGCGCGAGAGGACGCGTCGTTGCAGGGCGGCGGGCGGCGGGGCACACTGCGCCGGCCCGCCCTACGTCACCCCGATCCCGCCGCCGCCGTCCCGCCCCGCCGCCCAGCCCCGCGCACCGGAACGAAAGACCCGCCTTGGCCCTGAACGCCGCCCCGCCCCTGCCCGCCGGCCTTGCGCCGCGCGCGCGCCTGCGCGATTTCGCCCGCGGGCGGCGCGGGCTGCTGCTGGCGGTGGTCGCGCTGCTGGCCCTGCTCGTCTGGACCGGGGCGCGGCTCGCCCACCGACACTATCACGCCTCGGCCTATGCGCGGGCCGAGACGGCGCTGCGCCTGACCGTCAACGCGCTGGACGCGGACCTTGCCCGGCACGAGGTAGTGCCGCAGCTGGTGGGCGATCTCGACATGCTGCAACGGCTTGTCGCCAGCCCCGACGACACGGGCCTGCGGCAGGCCACGAACCTGTGGCTGGAAGAGGAAAGCGCCGCCATCGCCGCGTCCGACATCTACGTCATCAAGACCGACGGCGAGACGATCGCCGCCTCGAACCACCGGCTGGGCGAGGCGAGCTTCGTCGGCAAGAACTTCAGCTACCGCCCCTATTTCATCGACGCGATGAAGGGCGGGCCGGGGCGGTTCTACGGGATCGGCACCACCTCGGGCGTGCGCGGCTATTTCTATTCGGCGCCCGTGTTCGGCCGCTCGGGGCGGATCGCGGGCGTGGTCGCGGTCAAGGTCGGCGTCGACCGGATCGAGCAGTCGTGGCGCGGGGGCGATCACCGCGTCGTCGTGACGGACCCCGAGGGGCGGGTGTTCATGTCGTCCGAGCCGAGCTGGCTTTACCGCAGCCTTGATCCCGCGACCGAAGAACGGCTGGCGCGGACGCGCGCGACCCGCCGCTACGCCGACGCGCCGCTGGGCGATCTGGCGCTGGAACGGCGGCAGGTCTTCGGCGTGCCGGTGTTCCGCGTGGCGGGCGACGACTATATCGCCGCGTCCGAGACGATGCCCAAGGCGGGCTGGACGGTCCATGTGCTGCTGGACACGGCCGAGCTGCGCCGGGAAACGCAGCTGGCGGTCGCAAGCCTGTTCCTGATGCTGGGCGCGGCCGCCTTCGGGGCAGTGATGCTGATCCAGCGCCGCGCGCAGGTGGCCGAACGGATCGCGATGCAGCGTTTCGCCCGGGCCGAGCTGGAACGCCGGGTCGAGGCGCGGACCGCCGACCTCGCCCGCGTCAACGACCGGCTGGAACGCGAGGTGGCCGAACGCCGCGCGACGGAGGCCGAGCTGCGCGCCGCACAGGCGAGCCTCGTCCAGGTCGGAAAGCTGGCGGCGCTGGGGCAGATGTCGGCGGCGCTTTCGCACGAGATCAACCAGCCGCTCGCCGCCGCCCGCAACTACGCCGACAGCGCGGCGATCCTGATCGACCGCGGCGACACGGCGGCGGCGCGCGAAAACATCGCCGAAATCCTGTCGCTGGTTGACCGGATGTCCGCGATCGGCCGCCACCTGCGCGACGCGGCCGCCAAGCCCGCCGCGCGGCCCGGCGGGGTCCTGCTGCAATCGCTGCTGGCGGAAACGCGCACCATCGTGGCCGCGCGGCTCGCCACCTGCCGGGCCGAGCTTCTGATCGACGTGCCGGCCGACCTGCCGCCGCTGCGGGCCGGGCCCACCCGGCTGCAACAGGTGCTGGTGAACCTGGTCACCAACGCGGCCGACGCGGTCGAGGGCGGGCCCGACCGCCGCATCCGGCTGAGCGCGCGGGTGGACGGCGGGGGCGTCGTGATCCGCGTCCGCGACCACGGGCCGGGCGTGCCCGCAGCCATAGCCGAGCGGATCTTCGATCCGTTCTTCACCACCAAGGGGGTCGGCGCGGGGCTGGGGCTTGGGCTGGGGCTGGGGCTGTCGATCACGGCCAACATCGTGCGCGACTTCGGCGGCACCATCGCCTGCCACGACGCGGACCCCGGCCCGGGGGCCGAGTTCCGGGTGCGCCTGCCGATCGCCCCCGCCGAGGACATGCCGTGACCGGATCGCGCGTGCTTCTGGTCGACGACGACGCGCAGATGCGCCGCTCGACCGCGCAGGCGCTCGACCTCGCGGGCTTTGCCGTCGAGGCGCTGGCGTCGGGCGAAGAGGCGCTGACGCTCGCAGGCCCCGGCTTTGCCGGCGCGGTCGTCAGCGACATCCGGATGCCGGGCATGGACGGGATGACGCTCCTGGGCCGCCTGCACGAGATCGACCCGGACATCCCAGTGATCCTTTTCACCGGTCACGCCGAGGTGCCGCTGGCGGTCGAGGCGATCCGCAGCGGCGCCTATGACTTCATCGAGAAGCCCTTCGTCGTCCACGACCTCGCCACCGTGATCCGCCGCGCAATCGACCACCGCGACCTGATCCTGGACAACCGCCGTCTGCGCGCGGTCGCGGGCAAGCGCGACGATGTCGAGGCGCGGCTGCCCGGCCGGACCGAGGCGATGGTGGACCTGCGCTACCGGCTGCGCGCGATCGGCGCATCCGACGCCGACGCGCTCATCATCGGCCCGACCGGCGCAGGGAAAGAGGTCGTGGCCCGCACGCTGCACGACATTTCCGCCCGCGCGGGGCGGCCCTTCGTCGCCATCAACTGCGCGGCGCTGCCCGAGGCGCTGATCGAAAGCGAGCTGTTCGGGCACGAGGCGGGCGCGTTTCCGGGCGCGCTGCGTCCACGCTTCGGCAAGTTCGAACACGCGCGCGGCGGCACCGTGCTGCTTGACGAGATCGGGTCGATGCCGCCCGACACGCAGGCCAAGCTGCTGCGGGTCTTGCAGGAACGCGTCATCACCCGCCTTGGCGCGAACGATCCGGTGCCGCTGGATGTCCGGTTCGTGGCGACCAGCAAGGTCGACCTGTCCACGCTTGTCGCCCGCGGCCAGTTCCGCGAGGACCTGTTCTGGCGCCTGAACGTCGCGGTCCTGCGGGTTCCGCCCCTGTCGGCCCGGCGCGAGGACATCCCTCTGCTGTTCCTGCACCTGATCCGCGAATCCGCCGCGCGCCACAAGCGACCTGAACGCGAGCTGCCGTCGGCGTTCCTGTCGGGCCTTGCCGCGCGGGACTGGCCCGGCAACGTGCGCGAGCTGCGAAACCTGGCCGAGCGGATGGTGCTGGGGCTGGACGATCCCGGCCGGATCGCCGGGGACGGCGGCTTGGCCGGCGCGCGGCTGCCCGACCGGGTGGGCCAGTTCGAGCGCAGCCTGATCGCGGGCGCCATCGGGCTTCACAAGGGGCGGCTGCGCGCGGTCTACGAGGACCTGGGGATCTCGCGAAAGACGCTTTACGAGAAGATGCAGAAATACGGCCTGGACCGGCGGCTGATCGTCGAGCCGGGCGATGACGATGCCGGCTGACCCGCGGCTGGGTGGATTTTCACCCGAACCCCGCGGCCCAATGTTACCGTTCCCACCCATATTGCATCAAACCGTCATATAATCTTTCGCCTGCCGCATGATTGTCGTTGGCGAAAGCGGCACCCTCGCTCCAGTCTTTCCCGATCGGCGCGCTGAGAAGCGGCGCCCGCGGATGAACTGGGAGGTTACATGTCCGTTTCCAAACTGATCGGCGCCGTCAGCGCCGCCATGATGCTGGCCGCCCCGGCATTCGCGCAGGGCTACCCCGAGCGCCAGGTCACGATGATCGTGCCGTTCGCGGCGGGCGGCCCCACCGACACCGTCGCCCGCCTCGTGGCCGAACGCATGTCGGCCGATCTTGGCCAGCAGGTCATCGTCGAAAACGTGGGCGGCGCGGGCGGCACGCTGGGCGCGGGCCAGGTCGCCAAGGCCGACCCCGACGGCTACACCGTCCTTCTGCACCACATCGGCATGGCGACCTCGGACACGCTCTATCGCAACCTCGCCTACGATACCGAGAACGCCTTCGACTATGTCGGCCTCGTGACCGACGTGCCGATGGTCGTCGTGGCGCGCAAGGACTTCGAGCCCGCCGACTTTCCGGCCTTCGTCAGCTACGTCAAGGCGAACGGCGACAAGCTGACGATGGCGAACGCGGGCATCGGCGCGGCGAGCCACCTGTGCGGCATGCTGATGATGCAGGCACTGGACGTGCCGCTGGTGACCGTCCCCTACAAGGGCACCGGCCCGGCGATGACCGACCTTCTGGGCGGTCAGGTCGACATCATGTGCGACCAGACGACCAACACCACGCAGCAGATCAAGGGCGGCACGATCAAGGCCTATGCCGTGACCATGCCCGAGCGGCTGGCCCTGTTCCCCGACCTGCCGACCACCATCGAGGGCGGGCTTCCCGACGTGCAGGTTTCGATCTGGCACGGCATCTACACCCCCAAGGGCACCCCGGCCGAGGTGAACCAGCGCCTGTCCGCGTCGCTGCAAAAGGCGCTGGCGGACGAAAGCGTCGCCACGTCGATGGCGGAACTGGGCACCGCGCCCGCGACCGCCGAACAGGCCACGCCCGAGGCGCTGAAGGCGAAGCTCGAATCCGAGATCGCGCGCTGGAAGCCCGTGATCGAAGCCGCCGGCGTCTACGCCGACTGACGCGCCCGACCCGCCGCCGCCCGGGATCCGGGCGGCGGACCCATCCTGCACGACCAAGGACACCCGATGGCCACGAAACCACGCGACGACACGGACATGATCGCCGGGCTGCTGCTGATGGCGGCGGCGGCGTTCTTCGGCTGGCAGACGGCGGGGCTGGAAATCGGCACCTCGCTGCGGATGGGACCGGGCTATTTCCCGATGGTGCTGTCGGGCCTTCTGTTCCTGCTGGGCGTCCTGGTGTTTCTCAAATCCTTCGGACGGACGGGCGAGCCGATGGGTCCGGTCGCGTGGCGCGGGATGCTGTTCATCCTGCCCGCGCCGGTGTTCTTCGGCCTGACCGTGCGGGGCCTGGGCTTCGTGCCCGCGCTGTTCTTCACCGCGCTGATCGCGTCGCAGGCATCGGCCCGGATGCGGCCCCTGCCCGCGCTCGTGCTGGCGGTGCTGGTCACGATCATCTCGACGCTGATCTTCAGCTACGGGCTTGGCCTGCCGTTCCGGCGGGTCGGCCCCTGGCTCGACTTCTGAGGACGTGACGATGGAGCTTCTTTCCAACCTCGGCCTGGGCTTTTCGGTCGCGTCGTCCTTCGCCAACCTGGGGTTCTGCCTGATCGGGGTGCTGCTGGGCACGCTGATCGGGGTGCTGCCCGGGATCGGCGCGACCGCGACCATCGCCATGCTGCTGCCGATCACCTTCCAGCTGGAGCCGGTGAGTTCGCTCATCATGCTCGCCGGCATCTACTACGGCGCGCAGTACGGCGGATCGACCACCGCGATCCTCATCAACATGCCGGGCGAAAGCTCGTCCGCGGTGACCGCCATCGACGGCTACCAGATGGCGCGCAAGGGCCGCGCGGGAACCGCGCTCGCCACCGCCGCGCTGGGGTCGTTCTTCGCCGGAACCGTCGCCACCTTCCTCGTCGCGATCTTCGCCCCGCCGCTGACCGCCATCGCGCTGGAGTTCGGGGCGGCCGAATATTTCAGCCTGATGGTGCTGGGCCTCGTCATGTCCGTCGCGCTGGCGCACGGGACGGTGCTGAAGGCGCTGGCCATGGTGATCCTGGGCCTGCTGCTGGGGATCGTCGGCACCGACATCTACACCGGCACGCCCCGCTTCACGCTGGGGATCACGCAGTTCGCCGACGGGTTGAACTTCGTCGCGCTGGCGGTGGGCGTGTTCGGGATCGCCGAGATCCTGCGCAACCTCGAGGACGAGCACGAGCGGCAGGTGATGACCCGCAACATCAACCGCCTGTTCCCCAGCGGCCCCGAGCTGCGCCAGATCATCGGCCCCGTGCTGCGCGGCACCGGCGTCGGATCGGTTCTGGGCATCCTGCCGGGTGGCGGCGCGATCCTTGCGTCCTTCGCATCCTACACGCTGGAAAAAAAGCTCTCGAAACACCCCGAAGAGTTCGGGCACGGCGCGATCGCCGGCGTCGCGGGCCCGGAAAGCGCGAACAACGCGGGCGCGCAGACAAGCTTCATCCCGCTTCTGACCCTCGGCATCCCCGCGAACCCGGTGATGGCGCTGATGATCGGCGCGATGATCATCCAGGGGATCGTCCCGGGCCCGGGGGTCGTGACCGAGCAGCCGGACCTGTTCTGGGGCATCATCGCCAGCATGTGGATCGGCAACCTGATGCTGGTGGTCCTGAACCTGCCGCTGATCGGGCTGTGGGTGAAGCTGCTGACGGTACCCTATTACGTGCTGTTCCCGATCATCATGGCGATGTGCTCGATCGGGGTCTATTCGGTGAACTCGAACGTCTACGACCTGTTCGCGGTCGCGTTCTTCGGGTTCCTGGGCTACGTCCTGTCGAAGCTGCGGTTCGAGCCCGCGCCGCTGCTCCTGGGCTTCGTCCTTGGCCCGCTGCTCGAGGAAAACCTGCGCCGGGCGATGATCCTGTCGCGGGGCGATCCGACGACCTTCGTCACCCGGCCGATCAGCGCGGGGCTTCTGGTGCTGGCGCTCGCGGTGCTGGTCCTCGTGTTCCTGCCCCAGATCCGCAAGCGCCGCGAAGAGGTGTTCACCGAAAGCGACGGCTGAACCCGGCAGGGGCGCGCGACGGCCGCCCCGCCCCGCAACCACGACATCACACCACGGGAGGAAACAATGACGCTCACCCTGACCCGCCGGATCCTGCTGGGAACGGCCTTCGTCTTCGGCCTGGCCGGCGCGGCCGCCGCCGACTACCCCGACCGCGCGATCACCCTCGTGATCCCCTTCGCCGCCGGCGGCTCGACCGACGTGGTCGGCCGGATCGTGGCCGAGCGGATGAGCGCGGACCTTGGCCAGCAGGTCGTCGTCCAGAACGTCGGCGGCGCCGGCGGCAGCCTGGGTGCCACGCAGGTGGCCGAGGCGGACCCGGACGGCTACACCATCCTGATGGGCACCGTCGCGACCCACGCGCTGAACCCGCTGATCCTGAAGCAGAAGCCCTACGACCCGGTCGCCGACTTCGCGCCGGTGTCGCTGCTGGTGCTGGTGCCGAACGTGCTGGCCGTCAACCCCGAACTGCCGGTCCAGAACGTGCAGGAACTGATCGACCTGGCCAAGACCCAGCCGCTGGCCTACGCCTCGTCCGGGAACGGCACGCCCCTGCACCTGTCGGGCGAGCTGTTCAAGGCGATGGCGGGCGTGGACATCACCCACATCCCCTACAAGGGCTCGGGTCCCGCGCTGACCGACGTGCTGGGCAACCAGGTGCCGATCATCTTCGACAACCTGCCCTCGGCATCGGGCCACATCACCAGCGGCAAGCTGCGAGCGCTTGGCGTGACCACGGCGGAACGCGCGCCGTCCTTCCCCGACGTGCCCGCGATCGCCGAGACGCTGCCGGGCTATGAAACCTACAGCTGGAACGCCCTCTTCGCGCCCGCGGGCACCCCGCCCGAGGCGGTCGCGCGGCTGAACGCCGCCGCCGTGGCGGCGATGGCCGATCCCGCCGTGGTCGCGCGGATGGGCGAGTTTTCCGCCAGCATCGTCGCCTCGTCGCCCGAGGAACTGGCCCAGCACGTCAAGGCCGAGATGACCAAGTGGGAACCGGTGGTGACGGACGCGAACGTCACGATGGACTGACGCCGCACCAGCCCCGATGGACGAAAACGACCGGAGCCAGTATGGCTCCGGTCGCATTTCGGACTGGCCGTGTGAACGAACGCTGCCCAGTGTCTCAGATGGTGCGCCGGTCGCCCGTGCCGCGATTGCGGGCGGCGTCGATGCTCCACTCGCCGCCGCCAGCGGCTGCGAGGTACAGGAACACGAAGCAGAACAGGACCGCCGCATCGCCGCCGTTCAGCACCGGGAAGAAGCTTTGCGGCGCGTGGGCGATGAAATAGGCGAACGCCATCAGCCCCGAGGCGAGGAACGCCGCCGGCCGGGTAAACAGGCCGATCGCGATCAGGATCCCGGTCACAAGCTCGATGATGCCCGCGGCCATCATCATCGGCGGCAGCGGCCCGCCCGCCGCATCGGCCGAGGCGGGAAAGCCCAGCAGCTTCTGCGTGCCGTGCGCCATGAACAGAAGCCCGGCCATGATCCGCAGGATGCTCAGCGCGCGCGGCGCCCAGGTGGTCGTCATCATGATAGTTCCTTCAATTGTGAATGCCTGTCTTCAGCCCCGCGCCGTCGTTGCGGCGCGGTCGTCTTCGCAGGTGCAAGTATGCGCCCCGCTTCACTTTTCTTCAAAGACAAGCCGCGTGCCCCAGGGGTCGCGAACCTCGAGAAGACCGTCACCGTTGCGCGAAAGCCGCGCTTCCAGCCGGCGGAACGCCGCAGGCGCCGCCAGAAGCCGGATCCCGGCCAGCCCGGTGGTGCCCTCGGCACGCGGGCCCGCGCCGCGGCTGTTCCAGATGTTCGCGCCCAGATGGTGGTGGTAGCCGTCGGCGCCGAAGAACACGGCGCCGCGATACGTGCTGGTGACCGGCATCCCCAAGGTGCCGGCGACGAAATCCCCGGCCGCGTCCAGGTCGCCCACCTGCAGGTGGACGTGACCGACGATGGTGCCGTCGGGCATGCCCGCAAAGGGTCCGGGACCGGCCGCCGCGGCAAGATCGTCAAGGTCGATCCGCAGCGTCGCCATGCCGATCCGGCCGTCGGCCTCGCGCGGCCACGCCTCGCTGGGGCGGTCGTGGTAGATCTCGATCCCGTTCCCCTCGGGGTCGGTCAGGTACAGCGCCTCGCTGACCAGGTGGTCGGACGCGCCGTCAATCCGCACGCCGGTAGTGGCCGCGTGGACGAGCCAGTCGGCCAGGTCCTCGCGGCGGGGCAGCAGGAAGGCGGTGTGAAACAGCCCCGCCTGCCGCCGGTCGGCGATCGCGGCGTCGGGATCGTGGCGCAGTTCGATCAGCACCCGCCCGCCCGCGCCGAGCTGGTGGATGTTTCCGTCCGTGCTGATCGGGGCCAGCCCGATCGTATCGCGGTAAAAGCGGCTCACCCGATCCAGGTCGCGCACCGTCAGCGCCACCGACCCGATCCGCAGCGATGCCCCGGCCGAGGTGATCCCGGCGGTGGTCGTCGAAACGTGATCCTGCATCGCGTACTCTCCTGTCCTTGCGTGCATGATATGGACTGTGGCTGCCACGATGATAATCACCTTTCGGGTGGCTACAGCTCACACTCACAGGGACAGGGACAGGGACAGGCGATGCTGGATCGGTTCACGGGGTTGCAGGTGTTCGCCCGCGTCGCGGCGCTTGGCAGCCTGTCGGGCGCGGCGCGCGCGCTTGGCATGTCGCAAAGCATGGCCACCAAGCACATGGCCGCGCTGGAAGGGCGGCTGGGGGTCCGGCTTCTTCACCGCAGCACGCGCCGCATCACCCTGACCGAGGCCGGGCAGCGTTACCTGGAAAGCGCCGAGCGGATTCTGGAGGAACTCGACCGCTCCGACGCCGCCGCCGCGGCCGAGCGGATCGAGGTCACGGGAACGCTGCGGGTCAGCGCGCCGGTGTCGTTCACGACCCGCATCCTCGCCCCGGTCCTGCCCGCGTTCCAGGCGCTGCATCCCGCGTTGCGGGTCGAGTTGGGGCTGAACGACCGCGTGGTGAACCTGATCGACGAAGGCTGGGACGTGGCGATCCGCATCGGCCGCCTGCGCGAAGGCGGGCTGATCGCGCGCAGGCTGGCGCCCTGCCGGGTCGCGGTGGCGGCCTCGCCCGCCTATCTGGCCGCCCACGGCACGCCCCGGTGCGTGGCCGACCTCGGCGCGCATAACTGCCTCAGCTACACGCTCGCCTCGTCGAACGCGCCCGACGAATGGTCGTTCGGGCCGGGCGGGGCCGTGAAGGTGCCGCTCGCGGGCAACCTGCGCGCGAACAACGGCGACGCGCTCGTCGCCGCGGCGGTGGCGGGGCAAGGCATCATCAGCCAGCCCACCTTCATCCTGTGCGACGACCTGCGCGCGGGGCGGCTGGTCGCGCTGGACCTCGACCACCCGGCGACCGAGCTTGACGGCGTGTTCGCGGTGTGGCCCGGCGACCGCCGCCCGCCCGCGCGGCTGCGCGCCTTTCTGGACTGGGCGGCGGATCGGTTCGGCCAGGTGCCGCCGTGGGACCCGAACCTCGCCGACGCCGCCGCGACCCCTCGGGCCAACTGACGCAGGCCATGCGCCGCCGGTCCCGCCCGGCCATGCTTGCGCAGTCGCGCGACAGTCCGTAATCCCTTTGCAAGCCACAAGCGGAGCGCGAGATGTCCCCAAAAGCTAACGAGCGCGTCGCGCTGGTCACGGGCGGCGGCGGGTTCATCGGGCAGGCGCTGCTGGGCCGCCTGCTGGGCGACGGCTGGGCGGTCCGCAACCTCGACTTCGTGGCGGGGCAGATCGCCGATCCGCGCCTGACGCACTGGGGCGGCAGCTTCCTGCAGCGCGAGCTGCTGGCCGAGGCGATGGTGGGCGTGGACACCGTGTTCCACCTGGCCGCCACCAAGTTCCCGCGCGAGGCCGACCGCGACCCGCTGGTCGACGCGCAGGAAAACATCATCGGCACCGTGATGATGCTGGACCGCGCCGTCGAGGCCGAGGTGCGGCGCGTCGTCTTCGCCTCGTCGGGTGGCACGGTCTATGGCCCGCCCGAGCGGCTGCCGGTGGACGAGGACCATCCAACGCGGCCGATGTCGGCCTATGGCGTGTCGAAGCTTGCCTGCGAGCAGTATCTGCGGCTCTACGACGGACGCGGCAAGCGGCCGCTTTCGACGCTGGCGCTGCGGATCGCCAACCCCTACGGGCCGCGCCAGAACATCGACAAGGCGCATGGCGCGGTCACCACCTTCTGCCACCACGCGGCGCAGGGCCGCCCGATCACCATCTGGGGCGACGGCAGCGTCGAACGCGATTTCGTCCATATCGACGACGTGTCGCGGGCGCTGGTAATGGCGGCGGACGCCGAAGTTCACGGGATCCAGGTCAACATCGGCGCGGGCAGCGGCACGACGCTGAACGACATCCTCGACATGATCGAGCGGGTGCGCGGCGCCCGCCCAGAGGTTACATTCGAGGCCGCGCGCGGCTTCGACGTGCCGCGCAACGTGCTGGACAGCCGCCGCGCGCAGGACGTGCTGGGCTGGCAGCCGCAGGTGCCGTTGCAGCAGGGCGTGGCCGAACTGCTCACCGCCTTTACCCCGCTGCCGGACTGATCCGATCGGCTGGGCGCGGCGCCGTGCCGGCCCGGCGTGGCCCGAGTGTGTCTCAGGGTTTGCGGCGCACGCGGCCCGACATCCAACGCATCGGCTTCGTCATCGTCCATGACGTGCTGGACGTAAGTTCCCGCACCGCGACCTCGAGCCCGGCGCTGTGGCGTGACAGCTCGGCCAGCTGCCGCTCGAGTTCCTCGACGCGCGCCTGCCCGGCGGTGCCGGTCTGGCTTGCGTCGCCCGGCGCAGGCTCGGGCATGCCGGGTCGAGCCCCGGCCGGCGTGGCGGCGGCAGCCGGCGTCCTGCCGTCCAGCCGCTCGTCCACGTCGCGCAGCATCAGCGCGGCGACATGGGTGGTCATCTGGCGCAGCTGCCGGTTCTCGCGGTCGTGGCGGACCCGCAGCGCGTCGTGTTGCGAGCGCAGCCGGTCCATGTCGGCCTGCAACGCGGCAAGCCGTGCCGTGACCTCGGCCGCCTCGCGGGTGCGGTCCTCGATCTCCTGCGCGCGCTGCAGGATGACGTTGTCCAGAAGCGCCGCGCGCTCGTTCGCCGCAGCCAGCGCCTGATCCCGGGCGGCAAGCTGGTCGTTCTGCTGCGCGCGCTCGGCGGCGAAGCGGTTTTCCAGCGCCGCGCGCTCGACCGCGAAAGTCCGGTTCAGCGCGGTGGTTTCGGTGACGAGACGATCGTTCAGTTCCGCAGCCTCGGCGGCCAGGCGGTCGGTCAGGGCGCCCGTTTCGGCGACCAGCCGTTCCTCGAGCCCGGCGATCACGCCCGCCTGGGCCTTCTTTTCCTCGGCCCGCGACTGCAGCCCCCGGACCGCCTGACCCAGCGTCGGGGTGGCTGCGTCCAGATGCGCGCGGATCGCATCAAGGCGGGGATGGTCGGCCGCGTCCTCGCCAAGCGCGGCCCAGCGTTCGATGATGACATGCACCTCGGCCACCCAGTCGGGCATCGGCGAGGACCCGTCGTCGTCGCGGGCGGCAAAGTTCCGCAGCGCGCTGCTGAGGAACCCTTCGACCCCCGGCCGCGCCTCGTCCACGCTTAGCGGCCAGGCGATGTTCAGCGACGCCCCGATCTTCGTCACCGACGTGGCCCAGTCGCTCATCAGCTGGTCGTAGCTCACGAACACGCGCGGCTTGCCGCGGCTGTCGGCCTCAGCGTCCAGCTGGTGGCGCAGCCACAGCAGCAGCCCGTAATCCAGATCGTAGCCGCTGCGATACTGAAGCGAGGATGCCACGTCCACCGGGTGGCGGTGCGTGCAGACATAGACCGGCCGGCAACCGGCGCGGCGCAGCACGGCGTCCCAGAACGAGACCAGGCGGCAGATCCGGGGATCCTTCATCGCGAAGATGTCGGCGTCGCCGTATTCGGCGCGCAGCGTTTCGTCCGCTTCGGCCGCGAACTCGGCGGCGGCGGCCGAGCGGTACCATTCGCGCGGGAACGGCGGAAAGCTGAACCAGCGCATCCCGGCCGAGGCGAGCAGCCGTTCGTTCAGCCCCGTCACCGCGTCGGATTCGAAGAAGCCCTTGGGGTTCATCTCTTCGGGCGCCATCAGGTGTTCGGGCATGGTGCAACCCATCTCGGCCAGCACCCCGGTCAGGGCCGAGGTGCCGGAGCGGTGCATCCCCAGAACGACGATGGCCCGGCGCCGCAAGTCGGGCAGCGCCGTGCTGGCGCCGCGGACGGCCCGCATCGCCTTGGACGCGCGGCGCTGAAGCTTCTTCTGGTCGAGCGGGGTCATCTCAGGTGCTCAGCTTTCTCAACTGGTCCACGGCCCGGATGGTGTCGCGCAGGTCGGGACGGCGCGGCTGGGCGATGCAGTCCCTGAGCGCCTTTTCGATCAGGCCGCGGCTCTCATGGGCAAGCGCCAGCAGATCACCCTCGGACCCGATCGAGATCGCGCCCTGCGCTCGCCTGTCGACAAGCGGCCGCCCCATACGCGACTGAATCCAGGCCATGTCGTCGGCGTGGCGCTGCATGACCGGCGCCCACAGCGCGTCCGAGAAGTCGAACCGCGAACGGCCAAGCGCGGACATGCGGGTGGTGAAGACGTGGTTGGCCACCTGCGCGCCCGGGAACCCGGTCGGAAGGTTGTCGCCCAGCTTGCGCTGCGCGAACAGCAGCGCCGTCGCCTCGGCGCTCAGCGTCGCGTTCACGTCGGGCGCGATCTGGCCGCCCGCCGCGACGCCCAGCACCGCCGCAAAGTCGCGCACGATGTCGCCGCCGATCAGCTCGGCCCGGTCGTAGGTCCGCAGATCGACGCGGTCGGCCCCGAAGATCTGGTCCAGCAGCTCGAACCGGGCGCGGTAGTGCGGCCAAAGCTCCTCGGGGGCGAGGCGGTTCAGACCGTCCTTGACCATCTGCTGGAACGCGCTGACCGCGAACGAACGCGGGCTGCGGGCATAGGCCACGACGTCGATCCGGTCGGTCCACGCGGCGAAGAAATCGCGCATCCGCACGACCGCGTCCCGATAGATCGGCAGCGAGATGTCCTCGGCCGAAAACACCACGGTGTCGGTGCCGGCCGCGTCCATCGTCGCGCGCAGCCGCGACAGCCATTCCTCGCGCATGGCGGGCAGCTGCGCGATGTATTCGGGCCCTCGATGGACGAAGCCGTGGTACCGCGCCGCCTTTTCGGGGTCCTCGAACAGCAGGATGAACAGGCCGCAGTGATTGCCCTCGTTCCACGGAGCGTAAGAGACGCCGGGCGTCGGGTGGCCCGCGAAATGCTGCTGGACCGCGCTCGATCCGGTCTTGTGCATGCCGGCATGGATGACGACGCGCATGGCCGCTACCTCCTCTGCTCGTCCAGCTTGTGGACGAACACGGAATCGAGCCCTTCCTGAACCGCCATCGCGGGCCACAGACGCTCGATCAGGTGGTATTCGGACCCGTCGATCCCCACCGGCTCGTTGGGCCACGGATAGCCGGGTCCGAAAAAGGCGTTCATCCGTTCCACGACCTGGCGGCGGGTCCAGAACATGTTGCCCACCGGGAACAGCAGCGGTGTCTGCGGCACCGGGCCCGGCAGGCGGTCGGCCATGCGGTGGACCAGTTGCCGGGTCGCGTTCCACGACACGTAATAGGGGTCCATCGGCGCGACCAGACCCACCCGGGGCTGGGCGATCTGCGACAGCGCGTTCGACAGCTTTGTCTCGTCGCCCAAGAGGATGCGCTTGAGGAAGTTGCGCCACACGTCGCCGCCCACGGTCACGCCGATCGACTTCTTCTGGTGCAGGTGGCACCAGATCTCGTCGTCGAACCCGGCGCCGCCGTCGCGGAACAGGTCCATGAACGGCAGGATGTCGCGGCCGCGGTTCGGCGCCAGCCGCACCTCGACCGACCGGCCGGCGGCGGCGAAGATCGCCTGGATATCGTCGCGCTTGCGTTCGGTGTCGGTGGTCACCACGATCCGGCGGGCAAGGCCATAGGCGCAGTGTTCGCGCAGGTCGCTGGCGAGTTCGTCGGTATAGTAGGCGTGGATGTGCATCGCGAACGGCGGCACGCCGCGCGGTTCGGCGGCGGCAAAGGGCAGCAGCCGCATCCCCTTGTGCATCCAGTTGTCGGACCCGTCCACGGCCTGCTGCACGTCGGCCAGGTCGCGCCACATCCGGCGGCGGCCGTAGCGCATCATCTTCTCGCGCTCGCGCACACGTAGAGCGGCGTCGTCGCGGTGCGTGGTGTAGAGAACGGGAATGTCGAACTCGGACGCGCCATGGACAAACCGGCGCTGCGAGGTGAGGCGCGCGAACAGAAGGTCGCGGATACGGGTCAGAAGCGGCGTGGGCGGGCGCGGGCCCGCCCCTTCGGCCGGTTCCTTGGCGGGCAGCGCCAGGATCGCCTCGGCCGCCTCCAGCGGGTTTGCGTATTCGACAGTCGTGAACTGCTCCGACGCGCGATAGACGGGGTCGCAGAAGCCCGAGCCGCCGTCGAACTGGACGATCCGGCAGCCCTTGTCGAGCGCGTCGAAGACGACGTTGGGCAGCGGGTCCAGCCGCGACGACAGGAACATCGCGTCGGACGCGGCCAGCACGTCGTTGTAGGCCGGCCCGGCGGGCAGCAGGAACAGGTTCGACCCCTTCTCGCCCGCGCCGATGCGGTTGAGATGGGCGGTCATCCAGACCCCGAACAGCATGTCCTGCGCGTCGAGCCCGTCGCCGATCCAGACGAACACCGTATCGGGGTCGCGGTCGCGGCAGATCTGCGCGGTCATCGCGAAGATGTCGGTGCCCTTGCGCCATTGCAGGTGCCCTGCCCCGCAGACGATGCGCGCGTCGGTCAGGTCGCGGCCCAGCATCTCGGACAGGCGCGCGCGGGCGATGCTGCGGGTCGCCGCGTCCACGCCGCCGACCGCCAGCCCCCGCTGCGGCACCACGACCGAATCGCGTTCCACGTCGAAGTCGATGTCGGCCAGCCGCCCGCGCCAGCCGTCGCGCACGGTGTCCGAGGAATAGACGATCAGGTCGGCGAACAGCGGCGCGTGATAGATCGCGTTGAAGAGCGAATAATATTCCGAATATTCGTGGATGTAGGACGCGAACGGGATCCCGTGCGCTACCAGATAGGGCAGCATCGGCCACGTCTCGACCGAGTTCGTCACCGCGAACGCGATCCGCGAGAAGATCGGGTCCGAGAAGTAGGTCATGTCCTGCAGCGGATTTTCCGTGATCACGACCTCGCAGGCGTTCTCGACGAACTGGTCCAGCAACTCTCCGCCGCGCAGCGACATGACGATGACGTTGTGATCCTCGGCCGCCTCGCGGGCCATGTCGCGGCCGACGACGGGGGCGCCGGTGCGCGACATCTCGTGGATGCAGATCAGGCAGGTCGGGCGGTCGGGGCGGAACGGCCGCGCGCCGCGGGTCCGCTTCTTGCGCAGCGCGCCCAAAGTCGTGCGCCCCTCGGCGTAGCCATAGACGAGGTAGTGTTCCAGTGGCTGCACCTGCGCCTGCATCAGGTCGGGATGCGCCCGCAGATAGGCGCGGCCGGAAAAGTCCGACACCCGGGCGTCGATCGGATCGCCCAGCCGGATCAGCTCGAACGCGAGTTCCAGCGCCTCGGGGTCGCCGGCCGCGATCGCCTCGGTCAGGTCGGGGTCGGTGACGAGGCTCGCCAGCGCGTTGTCGATGGCGGGCGGGCGCACGTTGCCCATGCCGCGAAAGGTGTTGCCCGGACGGCCCTCGGCGCGGCCCGTTTTTTCGTAATGGCGCTGCGGCGAATATTGCAGCCGTTCCACCTTGGACATGCCGGGGCCGTAGAACACCGGGTCCAGCCGGAAGTCGGGCCGCCCCTCAAGCAGGCCCGCGGGGCCGGCGTAGGTGGTCCAGATCTCGTCGAGCTTGCTCATGCGGGGGCCTGCAGGAAGGGGGTGCGAAGCGCCTGGGCAAAGCGCGTGTCATCCACCTCGCGCCGGGCGAGGTGGTCCAGAAGCTGCGGCAAAAGCGGGCTTGTCGCCACCATCTCGCCCAGCAAAAGCCGTTTCATCCGGCCGTCGCCGCCCACGTCGGCGGTGATGCCATGGGGCGCCCCCGCGGCCGCCTGCGCCTGCGCGGCGATCGACAGGTCGCCCACCGGCGGCGTGTCGAGGAACAGAAGCGGCCCCGTCACCGGCCGGACGGTCTGGCGCATCATGTCCTGAACGTCGCCCATCAGCGCCGAAAAGGTCGCGCGGGGCTGAAGATATTCGATCACGGTGGCGCGGGACTGGATCGCGGTCAGCTCGGCCTCGGTCCAGCCCGAGGCGGGCAGGACGACCAGCACGCGGGGCTCGGCCCATCCCTCCATCGCGGCCGCATCGCTTGCGGCGGGGATGGCATTCGTCGTCACGATCAGCATTCGGCGCGGGAATCCATGGGCAGGGTCAGGTGGCGAGGGACAAGCCGCGCCGCGTCGGCGTTATCGCGGCGGGGCGGTCGCTTGTCCAGTGCGGCGGAACGGGCGGGTCAAGGGGCGGTCGGGGACGCGCGGGCACCCCGCCGTCAGACCAGTTCGCCCGCCAGCGAGTTGGTGGAGCTTGCCTTGATCCGCACGGGCACGAGGTCGCCTACCTGCGCGTCGGGCGCATCCACGAAGACCGGGTGCAGATAATCCGACTTGCCGACCATCTGGCCCGGAAGCCGGCCCGCCTTTTCGAACAGCACACCCACGGTGCGCCCCACCATCGCGTCCTGCACCGCGCGCTGCTGGCGCGTCAGCAGCGCCTGCAGTTCCTGCAGGCGGGCGTCTGCGACCGCGCCCTCGACCGGCTCGCGGCCCGCCGCCGGCGTGCCGGGGCGCGGCGAATAGCGAAAGCTGAAGGCGGTGCCGAACCCCACCGCCTCGACCAGCCGCAGGGTCGCCGCGTGATCGGCGTCCGTCTCGCCCGGAAAGCCCACGATGAAGTCGCTGGTCAGCAGGATGTCGGGGCGCGCCGCGCGGATGCGGTCGATCAGCCGCAGGTAGTGATCGGCCGTGTGCTTGCGGTTCATCGCCTTGAGGATCCGGTCCGACCCCGACTGCACCGGCAGATGCAGATAGGGCATCAGCTGCGGCACGTCGCGGTGGGCGGCGATCAGATCGTCGCCCATGTCGTTGGGGTGGCTGGTGGTGTAGCGGATGCGGTCCAGCCCCGGCAGGTCGCCGAACCCCGTCTCGGCCCCATCCAACCCCTCGCCGTGCCAGCCGTTGACGTTCTGGCCCAGCAGGGTGATCTCACGCACGCCGCGGGCGACCAGATCGCGCGCCTCGGCGAGGATGCGGGCCGCCGGACGGCTGACCTCGGCCCCGCGCGTATAGGGAACGACGCAGAAGGCGCAGAACTTGTCGCAGCCTTCCTGCACGGTCAGAAAGGCCGCAGGCGCGCGGCGGGTCGCGCGGTTCATCGTGCGCGCGGGCAGGTGGTCGAACTTGTCCTCGGCCGGAAAGTCGGTGTCCACCGCCGGCGCGTCCCCCCGCGCCATCGCCGGCAGGCGGTGATAGGCCTGGGGGCCCACGACCAGATCGACGATCGGCATCCGCCGGATGATCTCGTCGCCCTCGGCCTGCGCCACGCAGCCCGCGACCCCGATCTTGAGGTCCGGCCGACCGGCTTTCAACGGTTTCAGCCGGCCCAGGTCCGAATACAGCTTTTCCGCCGCCTTTTCCCGGATGTGGCAGGTGTTCAGCAGCACCATGTCCGCGTCGTCGGGACGGTCGGTTTCCACATACCCTTCGGCGCCCATCGCCTCGGCCATCCGCTGGCTGTCATAGACGTTCATCTGGCAGCCATAGGTCTTGATGAAAAGCCGCTTCGGCGTCTGTTCGGTCATCGCGATGTCCCCGGGAATTGCGGGGTCATACAGGAAGACGGGCGGGTTTGGAAGCGACGGGGGCAACGGCGATCTTCGGCAGGACGCCGCCTTTGATCGCCGAGTATCGGCAAGGCTCCGCGCATGCGGACCGACTGCCATATTTCCGCTACGCAGAAGCGGCATGCTGAACCAGACTGTGTGCAATTTCACATCATTGGTGTTGCCGATGCTGCCTCCCATCACGCCGCAAGCCCGGAACCTGTCTCACCACCCCTACAGGCCTGCGCCCGAACCCGTGCAAGCGGGCAAGCACCAGGCGGGCAAGCACGTCGACAGCCGCGAAATGATGCTGGATGTTACCCAGGTCGCGCTCGACGTCGTGGGGATTTTCGAGCCGACCCCGGTCGCCGACGGGGCGAACACGCTGATCTCGCTGGGCCGCGGCGACTGGATGGGCGCGGGTCTGTCGTTGGCCGGTGTCGTCCCCTATGTCGGCGACGCGGCGAAGCTGGGCAAGCTCGGCAAATGGGCCGAAACGGCGTCGAACGCGGTCGAGCTGGCGTTAAAGAACAACGATTTCGCCAAGGCCGCGGGGCCGCACCTCAAGAAGATCGCGGACGCGATCGACCATGCCCCCAAGGGCATGTTCGACAAGCTGCCTGCGGACGCCCAGCAAAAGCTGCTGGAGATGCGCGCGACGCTCGGCCGCCTGCCGGGCGCGGCTGCGGAAGGGCCGGCGGGCTCGCTCGCCCACAAGGGCAACGCCTGGTCGGAGTATTCTGCCAGCGGCGGCAACTGGAATTACGAGCGCTGGTCCAAGACCTACGAAGGCAACATGACCCGCGCAACCGATGCCCACAAGGCGGCGGACGCGCTGCAAGCTGAACGCGGGTGGGGAACACGCGAGTCAACGACCCGCGTAAACATGCCGGATGGCCAGAGCTACAATCGTCGCTTTGATATCGGCGACAACGCGGCCCAGCGCGGCATCGAGCACAAGTCCGGGTACCAGTACCTCAGTCAGGAAAACAACTGGGAGCTGCAGCGTGACTCCGAGCTGGTCAAGCGCGGTTGGGACGTCGAGTGGGTGGTGGACGGGACCGCGTCGCAGCCCTTGCTGGACGCCTTGAAAGCCGCCGGCATCAAAGCCACAGTGCGCTAGGATCAAGGCGATGAAGGACTTGCTCATGACCCCCGAACAGCGGCAGGATCACTTCGAAACCTGGCATGCCTCGATCTACGTCTACCTTGACGAACTCCGCGCCGCCGTTCCGGCGGAGGTGACGCTGGACTACAGCCTGGACTCCCTCAAGCCGCTCGAGGCATGGCTGCTCGACCGTTACCCCGACATCGCCGCCGCCCGCGCCGACATGGCCGGCATGATCAACAACGCCGGTGCCTACATCGGCGAAACGATCCGCAAGACCGCGGGCCGCGGCACGTGGCGGCTGGACGACGACGAAGAAAGCATCTTCCACGGCTTCCCGATCCTCGTCGATTTCAGGGACGGGGACTCGTGCTCGCCCATCACGCTTGCGTCCGCAGCGACGGATCGCCGCCGGGGCGACTACCTGTACTCGGTGGCGAGCCACCTCGTGTCGGGCTGACACACGCGCCTATCGGACCTCAATGCGCCGGGCTCGCGCCTGAGGGCGTGGCTGCTCGACGGGATCACGCCGTGCGAGGTCACGTGAGCGCGCGCGTTCGGCGAGGCGGATCGGCTCACCCCCCTGCCCCTCGTTGAACCCCGCCCGCCGCCCGGATAGCCTGCGCGCCAAATCGATCAGGAGATCACGATCATGGACGACAGGAGCTGGTCCGCCCGGGCGCACCAATACTCGATGTACGGCTTCACCGACCTGCCCAGCGTTGAACGCCGCGGCACCGTCGTGCTGACCCACGGCGAGGGGCCGTATGTCTTTGACACCGAAGGGCGCAAGTGGCTCGATTCGAACTCGGGCCTGTGGAACATGGTCGCGGGCTTCGACCACCCCGGCCTGATCGAGGCGGCGAAGGCGCAGTACGACCGCTTCCCCGGCTATCACGCCTTTTTCGGCCGGATGTCGGACCAGACCGTGATGCTGTCCGAAAAGCTCGTCGAGGTGTCGCCCTTCGAGCGCGGCAAGGTGTTCTACACCAACTCGGGATCCGAGGCGAACGACACCATGGTCAAGATGCTGTGGTTCATGCACCGCGCCGAGGGCAAGCCCGAACGCCGCAAGATCCTGACCCGCTGGAACGCCTATCACGGCGTGACGGCAGTCAGCGCGTCGATGACCGGAAAGCCCTACAACGAGGTGTTCGGCCTGCCGATGGACGGCTTCATCCACCTGACCTGCCCCCATTACTGGCGCGAGGGCAACCCCGGCGAAAGCGAGGCGGAGTTCGTCCAGCGCCTCGCCCGCGAGCTGGAAACGGTGATCGCCGACGAGGGCGCGGACACGATCGCGGGCTTCTTCGCCGAGCCAGTGCAGGGCGCGGGCGGGGTGATCCCGCCGGTCAACGGCTACTTCCAGGCGATCGCGCCGATCCTGAAACGTCACGACATCCCGCTGATCGCGGACGAGGTCATCACCGGCTTCGGCCGGACCGGCAACACCTGGGGCTGCCAGACCTACGACTTCGTGCCCGACGCGATCATCAGCTCGAAGAACCTGACCGCCGGATTCTTCCCGATGGGCGCGGTGATCCTGGGGCCGGCGCTCGGCGACCGGCTGGACGCGGCGATCGCGCCGATCGAGGAGTTCCCGCACGGCTTCACCGCCTCGGGCCACCCGGTCGGCTGCGCCATCGCGCTCAAGGCGATCGACGTGGTGATGAACGAGGGGCTGGCCGAGAACGTCGTCCGCGGCGCCCCGCGGCTGGAAGCGGGCTTGCGCCAGATCATGCAGCGTCACGAGAACATCGGCGAGCTGCGCGGCGTCGGCTACATGTGGGCCTTGGAGGCGGTGCGGAACGTCGAGACGAAGGAGCCGTTCCCGGGCAGCCTGTCGATCAGCGAGCGGATCGCCAACACCTGCACCGACATGGGGCTGATCTGCCGTCCGCTGGGTCAGTCGATCGTGCTGTGCCCGCCGTTCATCCTGACCGACGCGCAGATGGACGAGATGCTGGATAAGCTCGACGGCGCGCTGACGAAGGTGTTCGCCGAGGTCCGCTGACCACCCCGGTCGCTGGACCAACACGGCCGCAAACGAAGCCCCGTCGTCCCCGTGGACGACGGGGCTTTTCGCTTCGGCTCAGTCCCGTGCCCACCGCCGGTCACCGGCCACGTCCGCCGCCGTCGTCCAGTGGAGCCCGTCCGCTGTGAACCGCCCAGCGACCGAGCCGGTGCGACGCAGGCGGCGAAGGTCGAAAACGGTGCAGGGTTGGCGTGGGATGTTTCCTGCGGTCGGGTCCGGCCGTTCGGCATCAGCCCCCGCGCGGTCCGGCTTGCCGTCCGCCTTACCGGGGCTGTCTGCGTCCCGGGGACCGGACGACCGGTCCTTCACGACCTCGTCGGTGTCGAAATCGGCGATCACCACCGCGTCCGCCGTGCAGGCAGCGGGCCAGGCGGCGCGACCCGCCTTGCCGGTCAGGTGAACGATCTTCACCCCCGCCATCCCTTCCCCCGCCACCGTCGCCTGCCGCACGCCGCGCGGGCCGCTCCAGCCTGGGCGGGCGGCGGCCTCCTCGGCCGTGGCGATGTCGCCGTCGGCCTCAATCCAGCTGTCGGCGATGAAGGCGTTCGCGGGTTTTGAAAGCGCCCGCCCCTCGGGCCCGAGGATGCCGACGGCCGCGCCTTCGGGCGCGATCAGGATCGCCCGGCGTTCGACCCGCAGCCACAGGACCACACCGGCGACGGCGGCAAGGATCGCCGCCGCGCCGACCCCGCGCGCGATCCGGCCCGCCTTGCGACGCAGCGCCAGCGCGGCGATCAGCGTGCCCCCGCACAGCAGGGGCAGCGTCGCGGGCGGGGGTGCTGCGACGGCATAGACGGCCCCGTCCAGCCCGGCGATCCACTCGGCCACGGCAAGCATCCAGCGGGTGCCGATCCCCATCACCCACAGCGCGGGCGCGGCAAGGCCCAGCGGCGCCAGCAGCGCGGCAAAGGCGCCGGCGGGCATCACCAGCGCGCCCACAATGGGCACGACCAGCAGGTTCGCGGCCAGACCGTATTGCGCCGCGCGGCTGAAATGCGCGGCCGCGATGGGGCTTGTCGCCAGCCCCGCCACGAGGGACGAGATCACCAGCATCGCCACCGGGCGCACATACCACGGCAAGCGCAGCGACACGCGCGCCCACGGCCCCGCCGTAAGGATCAGCGCGACGGTGGCGGCAAAGCTCATCTGGAACCCCGGCGACAGCAGAGCCTGCGGGTTCATGGCGAGGATCAGCGTCCCCGCCAGCGCCACGGTCCGCAGCGAGATCGCCCGCCGGTCGGCCAGGATCGCCCCCAGCATCGCCGCGACCATGACGAAGGCGCGCTCGGTCGCGACCCCACCCCCCGACATCCACAGATAGGCGGTCGCCGCCAGCAGCGCGGCCAGCGCCGCGACCTTGTGCCAGGCGACGCCCGCAGATAGCAGCCCCGCCCCTTGCGCGCCGACCAGCGCAAGGCGCAGCGCGGCATAGACGAACCCCGCGAGCATCGCCATGTGCAGGCCCGAGATCGACACGATGTGGTAAAGGTTCGAGGCCCGCATCAGCTCGTTCGTCGCCTCGGCGATGCGCGAGCGGTCGCCGGTCATCAGCGCGGCGGCGACCGCGCCTTCCTGCCCGCCGATCCCGTCGGCGATGCCCGCCGCCGCCCGCTGGCGCAGGCGCTGCATCGCCATCGCCCCCTCGGGCACCGGCTCGACCGTCAGGATCGGGTTCCGGGTATAGCCGACCGCCCCCAGCCCGTCGAACCATGCGCCCAGGCGAAAGTCGAAGCCGCCCGGCTCGGCCGGTCCCGGCGAGGGCCCGAGATGGCCGGTCGTCATCACCACCTGCCCCGGATCAGGCAGCTGGTCGGGCAGCAGTCCGGGTTCCGTCAGCGACAGGCGCACCTTTCCGGGCGTCCGCGCCGTCGCGATGCCGGGCAGCACGACCCGGTCCAGCGTCAGCCGCATCCGGTCGCGGCCGGACCGGTCGATCCCGACCACCCGCCCCTCGATCGCGCCGTAATAGCGATAGCCCAGCACCTGGGTGTCGGCCCGGTGCGCGCGCAACCCCGCAAGGCCGGCGCCCGCCGCCGTCAGCGCCACGGCAAAGCCCGCGATCCGCGCCCACCCCGCGACCGCGCCGGGCAGCCGCCCCGTTTCCGCCCAGGCCGCCGCGCGCAAGCCGACCAGCGCCGCAAGCAGCCCGACCGCGGCCAGCGCCAGATAGAACGCAGGCTCCGGCTCGGCCCGCAGCGAAAACCAGCCGCCGATGCCGAAGGCCAGGCAGACCGGTGTCCACAGGAACAGGCCCGCGCGCGCAACCGTGTCGGGGCGTTCGGGACGCGCGCGGTCGCGCAGCCGGGTCACGGCGCGCAGGGCGCGGTCGGCGGTGTCCGGGCGCCCCGGCCCTGCTGCGTCGATCGCGGTCACAACCTTGTCCTTTCGCGGGTGGCCCCGTATCACTGCGCCGACCCTAGCGGACCGCGCCTTACCAAAGCGTTAACCGCCGCCCCCAGCCCAAACCCGGATCCGCCATGACCCCCAGCCAGTCCGCAACGCCCCAAGGCACCCAAGGCGGCGCGCAGGTCGTCACGCGCTTTGCGCCCTCGCCGACCGGCTATCTGCACATCGGCGGCGCGCGCACCGCGCTGTTCAACTGGCTTTACGCCCGCGCGAGGGGCGGCAGGTTCCTGCTGCGGATCGAGGATACCGACCGCGCGCGTTCCACGCCCGAGGCGACCGAGGCGATCCTGAAAGGCCTGTCGTGGCTCGGCCTCGACTGGGACGGCGAGCCCGTCAGCCAGTTCGCGCGCGCCCCCCGCCACGCCGAGGTCGCGCGCGAGATGATGGCGAATGGCAGCGCCTATCCGTGCTACACCACGCCCGCCGAGATCGAGGCGTGGCGCGCGGCGCACCCGAACCAGACCTTTGCAAGCCCGTGGCGCGACGCGGACCCCGCGACCCGGCCCGACGCGCCCTTCGCGATCCGCCTGCGCGCCCCGCGCGACGGCCAGACGGTGATCGAGGACGCGGTGCAGGGCGACGTGACGTTCCGCAACGACCAGCTCGACGACATGGTGCTGCTGCGCTCGGACGGGACGCCGACCTACATGCTGGCGGTGGTGGTGGACGACCACGACATGGGCGTCACGCACGTGATCCGGGGCGACGACCACCTGACCAACGCCGCGCGGCAGGCGCAGGTGTTCGACGCGATGGGCTGGCCGCGCCCGGTCTTTGCCCACATTCCCCTGATCCACGGGACCGACGGCAAGAAGCTGTCCAAGCGGCACGGCGCGGTGGGGCTGCACGAATACGCGGCCGCGGGCTACCCGGCGGCGGCGATGCGGAACTATCTGGCCAGACTGGGGTGGAGCCACGGCGACGACGAACTGTTCGACGACGCGCAGGCGGCCGAATGGTTCGACCTGCCCGGGATCGGGCGCGCGCCGGCGCGGCTCGACTTCAAGAAGCTGGAGCATGTGTCGGGCCACCACATCGGCGCGATGGACGATGCTGCGCTGCTGAACGAGCTGGCGGCATTCCTGAATGAGACCGGGCAGCCAGCCCTGACGCCGGTGCAGACCAGCCGGTTGACGCCCGCCCTGCCCGCGCTCAGGGAAAAGGCAAAGACCCTGCCGCAACTTATTGAACAGGCTCGTTTTGCGATGACCGACCGCCCGATCCAGGCGGACGACAAGGCGGCCCGCGCGCTCGATCCGCCCTCACGTTCCATTCTCGTCGAATTGACCGCTGCAATGCAGAATGTTAACTGGACGCGAGACGATCTGGAGGCTGCCGCAGCCGCCGTTGCCGAGGCGAACGGGGTTGGACTGGGCAAGATCGCGGCGCCCCTGCGCGCGGCGCTTGCCGGACGGACGGCGACCCCCAGCGTTTTTGACATGATGACCGCACTCGGCCGGGACGAGACGCTCGCCCGGCTAGCGGATGTCACGGGCTGATACATGGACCAACCTGGCCTTCGGGCCGAGGCAAGAGGACTTTCTTCATGGCCGACAAGACTGCAACCCTGAACCTCGGCGGCAAGGACATCGACCTGCCGATCCTCACTCCCACCAAGGGGCCCGACTGCCTCGACATCCGCAAGCTCTACGCGCAGGGCGACGTCTTTACCTTCGACCCGGGCTTCACCTCGACCGCGGCCTGCGATTCCACCATCACCTATATCGACGGCGACAAGGGCGAGCTGTGGTATCGCGGCTACCCGATCGAGCAGCTGGCGGCGAAGTCGTCCTATCTCGAAGTGTGCTACCTGCTGCTTTACGGCGAGCTGCCGGACGCGGCGCAGATGGCCGACTTCGACACCCGCGTGACCCGTCACACGATGGTGCACGAGCAGATGCACAAGTTCTTCAGCGGCTTCCGCCGCGACGCGCACCCGATGGCGACGATGGTCGGCGTGGTCGGCGCGATGTCGGCGTTCTATCCCGACTCGACCGACATCAACGACCCGATGCAGCGCGAGATCGCGTCGATCCGCCTGATCGCCAAGCTGCCGACGATCGCGGCGATGGCCTACAAGTACTCGGTCGGCCAGCCCTTCAACTATCCCGACAACGAACTCGACTACGCATCGAACTTCCTCAACATGTGCTTCTCGGTCCCGGCCGAGAAATACAAGGTGGACCCGGCGCTCGCCCGGGCGATGGACCTGATCTTCACGCTGCACGCCGACCACGAACAGAACGCCTCGACCTCGACCGTGCGGCTTGCCGGCTCGTCGGGCGCGAACCCGTTCGCCTGCATCGCGGCGGGGATCGCCTGTCTTTGGGGGCCGGCGCATGGCGGCGCGAACCAGGCGGCGCTCGAGATGCTGCAGGAAATCGGCTCGGTCGACCGGATCCCGGAATACATCGGCAAGGCCAAGGACAAGGACGATCCGTTCCGCCTGATGGGCTTCGGCCACCGCGTCTACAAGAACTTCGACCCGCGCGCGAAGGTCATGAAGGAAACCGCGGACGAGGTTCTCGGCATCCTCGGGATCGAGAAGAACGAGACGCTGAAGGTCGCCAAGGAACTGGAGCGGATCGCGCTCGAGGACGACTACTTCGTCGAGAAGAAGCTGTACCCGAACGTCGATTTCTATTCCGGCATCATCCTGTCCGCGATGGGCTTCCCGACCTCGATGTTCACCCCGATCTTCGCCCTGTCGCGCACCGTCGGCTGGATCTCGCAGTGGAAGGAGATGATCGCCGACCCGCAGGGCAAGATCGGCCGCCCGCGCCAGCTGTACGTGGGCGCCGACCGCCGCGACTACGTCGAGAAGTCGAAGCGCTGAGCGCCGGCTGTCCGAACGCTGGAAAAGGGGGCCTCGCGGCCCCCTTCGTCATTCCACCAGCTCGGCCAGCTGCTCGATACAGGTGCCCCAGCCTTCGGCGAACCCCATGTCCTCGTGCTTCTGCCGGTCCTCGGGCGTGCGGTGGAGGACGCGGGCGGTATAGGTGGTGCCGCCGCCCTCTGCCGGATTGAGCGTGATGATCGCCGTCATGAATGGCGTGGCGTTGGGGCGGTAGCCGCCCGACATGGCGTCGGTCCAGGCGATCCGGCGCGGCGCCTCGGCCACGATCACGCAGCCGCCCGCCGAACTGTCGGATGCGCAGTCCTCGGGCTGATCCTCGGGGCCGCGCATCTCGATGTCGAAGCGGCCGCCGGGATGCGGCTCGACCACCGCGCTGGTGATCCGCCACGGCCGCGGCGCGAACCACTGCCTGAGCTGCTGGGCGTCGGTGAGCGCGTCCCAGATCCGTTCTGGCGCGGCCGCGATGCGGCGGGTGATGACGAGGTCGTTGCCCTCGACCCGGGTCGTGCTTTTCATGGATTGCTGTCCTTGTCGGCGGTTTCGGTTTCGGGATCCGCCCGCGCTTCGACGAAGGCGGCCAGGCGGTCGGTGCGCGCTTCCCAATCGCGGCGCTGCGCGTCGAGCCATTCGGACACCGGGGCGAACGCGCCCTCGGCAAGTTCACAGACGCGCACCCTGCCCCGCTTTTCGGTGCGGATCAGGCCGCCTTCCTCGAGCACGCGCAGATGCGCGAGGAAGGTGGGCAGCGCCATGGCGAAGGGCCGCGCCAGGTCGCCCACGCTGCCGGGCCCTTCCGTCAGCCGCGTGAGGACGGCGCGACGGGTCGGGTCTGCGAGGGCGTGGAAGGTGCGGTCAAGCTTAGCCATAGGGCTATGTATCACGGCGATCAGCCCGCGGCAAGAAGCTTTGCCATTCGACTAACCGATTTCCCCTTGCGGCACCCGCGCGGCGGTGGCACCTGACCCGGCATGGACATCGACCCGCAAATCGAACCGCAAATTGAACCAACGAACCCGAACGTGGCCCTGGTCACGGGCGCATCGCGCGGTCTGGGCGCGGCGCTGGCCGAGGCGCTCGGCGCGCGGGGCTGGCACGTGATCGCCGTCGCGCGGACCACCGGCGCGCTCGAAGAACTTGATGACCGCATCCGCGCGGGCGGCGGCTCGGCGACGCTCGCCCCCATGGACGTGACGAACGCCGCCGCGATGATCCAGATGACGCAGGCGGTGCAGCGCCGCTGGGGCGGGATCGACCTGTGGGCGCATTGCGCGGTCCATGCCGCACCCCTGTCCCCCGCCGCCCAGACCGACCCCAAGGAAATGGCGCGCTCGATCGAGACGAACGTGGCGGCCACCCACGGGCTGATCCAGCTGGTCGAGCCGCTGCTGCGCGCGCGGGGCGGGCAGGCCGTCTTCTTCGACGATCCGCGCGCGGGCGAAAAGTTCTTCGGCGTCTATGGGGCGACCAAGGCCGCGCAGGTCGCGCTGGCGCAAAGCTGGCAACGGGAAGCCGCGCGGATCGGGCCGCGCGTCACCATCGACAGGCCGGCCCCGATGGCCACGGCGACCCGCGCCCGCTTCTACCCGGGCGAGGATCGTTCGCCGCTGACGCCCTGCCGGGACGAGGCGGGGCGCATCCTGACCGCGCTCCTGGCCTGAAACCCGCCCCTTACAGCGCGTAGATTTCCCCGAACTTCGCGTCCAGATAATCGAGCAGCGGCTCGACGCTGACCGGGGCGCCGCTCGCGCGCTCGATCAGGTCCACGGGCCGATGCAGGCTGCCGTGGCGTTGCAGGTTCTCGCGCAGCCATTCGACCGCCGGGGTCGCGTCGCCCTGCGCCAGCGCGGGGTCCACATCGGGCACGGCGTCGCGGAGCGCCGCGTTCAGGCAGCCCGCATAGACGTTGCCAAGCGCGTAGGTCGGGAAATAGCCGAACAGCCCCACCGACCAGTGGACATCCTGTAGGACGCCGTTCGCGGGACGGTCCACGGCAAAGCCGAAGTCGCGCAGGAAGCGGCTGTTCCACGCCTCGACAAGGTCGCCCACGGCCAGCTTGCCCGACACCAGCTCACGCTCAAGCTCGAAGCGCAGCATGACGTGCAGGTTGTACTGCACCTCGTCGGATTCGGTCCTGATGTAACCCGGCGCCACCCGGTTCACGGCGCCGTAGAACGCATCCGCGTCGCGCGCGGACAGGCCGCCGAACATGTCGTCCATGCGGCCGTGCAGCCAGCCGGCAAAGGCGCGGCCGCGGCCAAGCTGGTTCTCGTAGATCCGGCTTTGGCTTTCGTGGACGCCCATCGACACGCCGCGCCCCAGGGGCGTGAAGGCGTAGTCCGGGTCGATCCCCAGCTCGTAGCTGGAATGGCCGACCTCGTGAATGGTGGAATAGATGCAGTTGAAGGGGTCCGCCTCGACCACGCGGGTGGTGATCCGGCTGTCCTGCCAGCTGCCCGAGCTGAACGGGTGGACGGCGATGTCCAGCCGCCCGAAGTTCCAGTCATAGCCGAAGGCCGTCGCGCAGGCGCGGCTGAGCCGCAGCTGCGTTTCCTGCGGAAACAGCCCGTCGAGCTTCTGCGGCTGCCGGTCCGCGCCCATTACCGCATCGCGCAGCGCGACGAGACGCGGGCGCATGCTGTCGAACAGCCGCCCGATCGCCGCGGCCGAGGTGTCGGGTTCGTAATCGTCCAGCAGCGCGTCGTAACGGTCGCCGCGGCCGAACCCGGCCGAGACATAGGCGTCGGCCTCTTCCCGCTTCAGGCTCAGCACCTCGTCCAGCGTCGGCAGGAAATCCTCGGGCGCGTCGGCCGCCCGCGCCTCGGCCCAGATCCCCTGCGAAAGCGAGGTGAGCCGCGCCAGTTCGGTCGCAAGCCGCGCCGGCACCGCGCTTTTGCGGCGGAAGTCGCGGTCGATCAGCTCGACCATCCGCAGCTCGGCCTCGGTTTCCGGGCGCGCCGCGTCCAGCCACTCGCCCACGCGCGGATCGGTGCGGCGGGCGTGCAGCATCTCCTCCATCGCGGCGATTTCCTCGGACCGCTGTTCGGCCGCGCCGCGCGGCATCATCGTCTCGCGATCCCAGTCGAGCCGCTGCGCGACGGCGGCCAGCGCCTCGGTCGTGCGCTGAAACTCCATAAGGGTGGCGAGGCTGCCGTGGCTGGTCATCGGATCGTCCCCCTGACGCTGGTTTCATACGGGTAGCGGGCGTGGTGGCGGGCGCGGATCACCAGCACGAACAGCGCGACCGCGCCAAGCTGGTGGGCCAGCGCCTCGGGCAGGGGCGCGCCGTGCAGGACGTTCGCGATCCCCAGCGCCACCTGCAGCGCGACGGCGGCGATCATGACGGTATAGGCGCCGCGCGTGACCGGGTGCGGCGACCGGCGCGAGCGCGCCCAGACGACGACCGCGAAGATCGCGAGCAGGTAGCCCACGATCCGGTGGGTGAACTGCACCGTGGCCGCGTTCTCGAAGAAGTTGCGCCAGCCGAGCACGGGGTCCCAGATCGCGGACGGGATCCATTCGCCGCCCATCGTGGGCCAGCCGGTGTACTGCCGCCCCGCGTCGATGCCCGCGACCAGCGCCCCGAGCAGGATCTGCACGAAGGCGAGGTGCATGAGGCCCGTGGTCATGGAAAACAGCTTGGGCTCGCCCGCGCGGCGCGCGCGCAGGATCTGCCCCGAAGGCCGCGCCAGCTGGAACACGTACCACGCGATCAGCCCCAGGATCGCGAAGGCCAGGCCCAGATGCACCGCCAGCCGGTACGAGGCGACCGAGACCATGCCCGCGCCAAGGCCCGAACTGACCATCCACCAGCCGACCGCGCCCTGCAGCCCGCCCAGCAGCCCCAGCGTCAGCAGCCGCGAGGTCCAGCCCGGCCCGACCCGACCCGTCAGCCAGAAAAACCCGAGGCCGAGCGCCCAGACCAGCCCGACCAGCCGCCCAAGCAGCCGGTGCGACCATTCCCACCAGTAGATGCGCTTGAACCCGGCCACGTCCATGTCCGGGTTCTCGATCCTGAACTGGGGGATCTGCTGGTACTTGGCGAACTCCGCGTCCCAGGCGGCGGCCGACGACGGCGGCAGCGCGCCGGTGACCGGCTTCCATTCTGTGATCGACAGCCCCGATCCGGTCAGCCGCGTCGCGCCGCCAAGCGCGATCATCGCCACGACCATGACGAACAGGACGACGAGCCACGCCCGGATCGCGCCCCGGGCCATGTTCGGGCCGCCCCGCGCGCCCGCGTCGATCAGATTGCCCGCGGGCACGGTCTGGGCAGGCGTCGCTTGCGACACCTCCTCGAAGATGGGGCGCTTGGCCATGTCGTCATTCCTGCTGATGCGGCGCGACTGTGACCCCGGCGTCCGCAAACGTCAATCTTGCGCAGCGGGGTCCTGCGCGCCCGCGTCCTGGCGCGGCTTGCCGGGGCCGGTCCAGGTCAGCTGGCGCAGCATCCCGTGAAAGATCTGCACGTCGCCGCGCGTCAGACCCATGCGCGACCACAGGTTGCGGACCGTCAGCCGCATCGCCGGCGCCTTGTCGGCGGGAAAGAAGAACCGCGCCCGCGTCAGCCCGTCTTCCCAGTGGTCGGCGAGCCTCTCGATCTCAAGCCGGGTGGCGGGCGTCTCGCCGTGGGGGACGCGCAAGCGCGGGGCGGGCTGGGCGGGCAGCGCCTCGCGGCCCCATTCGTAGCCCAGAAGCAGCACGGCTTGGGCGAGGTTCAGGGACGGGAAGTCCGGGTTCACCGGCACGGTCACGATGGCGTTCGCGCGCGCCACGTCGTCGTTCTCAAGCCCCGCGCGTTCGGGCCCGAAGATCAGCGCGACGCGACGCCCGGCGGCGGACATGCCGCGCGCCTCGGCCATGGCGGTTGCGGGCGTGTGGACGGGCTTGGTCAGCTCGCGCCCCCGCGCCGTGGTGGCAAAGGCGAAATCGACATCGGCCATCGCCTCGGCCAGCGTCGGAAAGACGCGGGCGCGGTCCAGCACCTGCCCCGCCGCGCCCGACGCCATTGCGACCGCGCGCGGGTTCGGCCAGCCGTCGCGCGGCGCCACAAGCCGCAGGTCGGTCAGGGCAAAGTTCAGCATCGCGCGCGCGGCCGCGCCGATGTTCTCGCCCATCTGCGGACGGACGAGGATCACGGCAGGCTGCGGCAGGCGGTCGTCTGCCATCAGGCGGCAAGCTCGCCCGCCAGGGCGCGCCCGATCAGCGCGCGGGTTTCATCGACGCCGTAAAGCGCGATGAAGCCGCCGAAGCGCGGCCCCTGATCGGCGCCCAGCAGGACCTGGTAGAGCGCCTGGAACCAGTCGCGCAGCGGCTCGAACCCGTGTTCGGTCCCGACCGCGAAGACCATCGTCTGCAGCGCCTCGGCGTCGGCCGGCTGGTCCCACGCGGCAAGGCGGCCGGCGAGGTCCTGCAACGCCGCGCGTTCCTTGTCGGTCGGCGCTCGAAACCGTCGAGAAGGTGCCACGAAGTCGTTGTAATATTTCAGTGCGAACCCCGCCGCGTCATCAAGGTCAGGGTGCGTTTCCGGGCTCGCATCGGGCGCGTAGCGGCGGATGAACCCCCACAGCCCGGCCTTGTCCTTCGCACCTGCGACCGAGGCGAGGTTCAGCAGCATCTGGAACGGCACCACCATGTTCGACGCGGGCACGTCGCCGCCGTGGATGTGCCAGACCGGGTTGTTCAGCTGCTGGTCCGGCGTCTGGCCACCGAAGGCGCGAAGCTGCTGATGGTATTCGTCCACCGCTTTCGGGATCACGTCGAAATGCATCCGCTTGGCCGTCTTGGGCTTCTGATACATGAAGTAGGACAGGCTTTCGGTGGCCGCATAGGTCAGCCATTCGTCGATGGAAAGCCCGTTGCCCTTTGATTTGCTGATCTTCTGCCCCTGCTCGTCCAGGAACAGCTCATAGGTGAAATGCTCCGGCGGCCGCCCGCCGAGCGCCGCGCAGATCCCGTCATAGATCGGCGTGTTCGTCGAATGGTCCTTGCCGTACATCTCGAAATCGACGTCGAGCGCGGCCCAGCGGGCGCCGAAATCGGGCTTCCACTGCAGCTTCACGTTGCCGCCGGTGACCGGCAGCGTCCATTCGCGCCCCGTCTCGTCGTCGAAGGTGATCTCGCCCTTGGCCGCATCGACGTGCTTGATCGGAACATACAGCACCCGCCCGGTTTCCGGGTGGATCGGCAGGAAGCAGGAATAGGTCTGCTGGCGTTCCTCGCGCAAGGACGCGAGCATGATCTCCATGATCGCATCGTAGCGTTCGGCGGCGCGCAGCAGCGTCTCGTCGAACCGGCCCGAGCGGTAGAAGTCGGTGGCGCTGATGAACTCGTACTCGAACCCGAAGGTGTCGAGAAAGCGGCGCAGCATGGCGTTGTTGTGATCGCCGAAGCTCGGACATTCGCCGAACGGGTCGGGCACGCTCGTCAGCGGCTTTTGCAGGTTCTCGCGCAGCAACTCGGGCTGCGGGACGTTGTCGGGCACCTTCCGCATGCCGTCCAGATCGTCGGAAAAACAGAACAGCCGCGTAGGGATATCGCTGATAAGCTCGAAAGCGCGACGGATCATCGTGGTCCGCGCGACCTCCCCAAAGGTGCCCAGGTGCGGCAGGCCCGAGGGGCCGTAGCCGGTCTCGAACAGGACGTAGCCCTTGGCCGGGTCCTTGCCCGCGTAACGTTTCAGCACCCGGCGCGCTTCTTCGAAGGGCCAGGCCTTGGAATTCATCGCGGCATCGCGCAGGGTAGTCATCGGCGTTTCTCCGTTCGTTCGCAGAGTGCCGTATCGGCGCCCGACCGCCACGTCAACAACACCCGGACCCCTGCCGCATGCCAATCGATCTGCCCTCTTTTTCCGCTTGCGACGCGCTGGTCGCGGTCATGGTCGCGGTCTCCGTCTCGGACGAGGCGATGCGGACGTCGGAGCTGCTGGCGATCGACAGGATGGTGAACCACACGCCCATCTTCGGAACCTACGACGCCGGACGGGTCCGCGCCGTGGCCCAGACCGTGTTCTCGCTGTTCGAGGACGAGGACGGGCTGGACACCCTGTTCGGACTGATCCGCAAGGCGGTGCCGGAACGTCTGTTCGACACGGCCTATGCGCTTGCCTGCGACGTCGCGGCGGCGGACGGGCGGCTGGGCGAAGGCGAATGGCAGATGCTGTCCGAGATCCGCGAACAGCTCGACATCGACCGCCTGCACGCCGCCGCGATCGAGTTGTCGGCCGTGACCCGGCACCGGGTGCTTTGACAGCTGATCCGGTTTCGGAGCTTTCCGATTAACCCCTTGGATCGGCCATGATTTCGGCCAGGGTCGCGTGCCGGTTCGTATCGCCCGACAGCTGCCCGAACCGCTCGACCAGCTTGCGTTGCAACCGCTTCGACCGGGTCGTCCAGCCCAGGACGCCATCCGGCAGGTCCTCGCCCGCCGTCGCCGCCAAGCGTGCCGCATCCGCCGTCAGAACCGCGAACACGATCCCGCCCGGCCCGTAGCCCGCAAGGTTCGACACGAAGTTGAGCGTGCCGGTCTTGCCCCGCACACCCGACCCGCGCGCCTCGGCCCCCAGCGCCTCGGCCAAGGGATCGGTCTTGAGCAGCTCCTCCAGCCGGTCCCGCGCGACAGGTGCTGCCAGCGCGCGCGCTAGCGTCAGCGCGCTGATCCGGCTGTCGGGCGACAGGCCCGAGTGATCGGCGAACGCCACCTCGCCCGCGATCCCCTGTCCGCGCAGCCAGTCGGCCATGGCCTGTCCCGACGCCGCCTGATCCGCCGCGCCGCTTGCCGCCAGTCCAACCGCCTCGGCGGTGAGGTTCGTCGAATAATGCAGCATGTCGCGCAGGATGTCGCGCAAGGGCGGGCTGTCATGGCCCGCGATCTCGGCCCCGGAGGGCGCCGCGTAGCCCACCTCGGGCGCGGGCAGGACCAGTCCCTTGGCCCGCGCGAGGGTCTGGAACACGTCGCCCGCGTAAAGCTCCGGCCGCCGCACCGGCAGCCACCAGCTTCCCGACTTGCCCATCGTGCGGGCGGCGATGGTCCAGCTTTCGGTCTGCCGGTCGCCGTCATAGGCAAGCAGCGGCGCGGCACGGTCGGCGACGGCGATCCGCACGCTATAGGCCTGCGGCGCCACGTCCTCGCCCCGCGCGGTCAGCGACAGGCGCGGCCCCGATTGCCCGCCGCGCCAGTCCAGCAGGACACGGTTGAAGTTCAGGATCATGCCCGACAGCGACGGGTTGTAGGCCAGGTGATCGGCCTGCGGCGGCGCGATTTCCGTGATCTGCGGCAGCGCGCCGCCCCAGACGACGAAGCGCGCGACGGGCCGCCCCGCCATCGCCGCCGCCACCTCGGTGGCAAGCACCGTTAGCGCGTCGCTGTCCAGCACCGGATCGCCCCCGCCCGCGAGGATCAGCGTATCGCCGTCCAGCAGCACGCGGGTGCGGAAGCGGTGCGCGTGGCCCAGCCGGTCCAGCGCGTAAAGCGCCGTCACGGTCTTGAGCGTGCTGGCGGGCGGCAGCGGCAGGTCCGCGTCGCGCGCCTCGACGATCCGGCCGTCGGGGGCCAGCGCCGCAAAGCTGACCAGAGCGTTCAGCCGCGCGGCGTCGATCAGGTCGGAAACCGGCGGGGCCGGACGGCGCACGGGCGCGGCGCTGGTCAGCGGCGCAAGGCCGCCGGGCGCGGTCTGCGCGCGGGCTGCGGGCGCGATCATCGCCAGCGCGGCCGCCGCTGATGCGTGCCCCAGGAAAACGCGGCGGTCGATCTTCATCGGCTTCTCCTCAACCGGCCGCCTTCCAGCAGCCATCCGGCGACCGCGAGGCCCGCGATCAGGACGAGCCACGCCCAATCGGGCAGGATCGGGCGGCGCGACAGGCCCGACACCTGCGCCGCCTCGCGCGGCGTGATCCCGATCCAGTCGCCGACCACGCCCTGCCCGTGGGCCGAGCGCGCGCTGCGGGCGATCCGCACGTCCGGGACGCCATCCGAAAGCGGGATGACAGCCCCGCCGGTGGCGTCCGCCAGCGGCGCCAGCAAGCTTCCCGTGGCGACGGTCTGTTCGAACTCGCGCGGCGCGGCCGGTCCCAGCGCCACGAGGCGGGTCAGATCGCCGTCCGCCAGCGTATAAAGCCCCGGCGCGGGCGCCTGCCAGCGGGCGGCAAAGCGCCCGGGGCCGTCCGGTTCCAGCGCAAGGTCCACCACCGCGCCGTCAGGCCCGGTGATGCGGACCGGCCCGGCCGCGTCCTTCATCGTGCGGCGCGTCACCGTCAGCGACAGGTCGCGGCCGATCTGCGCCAGCAGCGCCTCTTCCTCGAGCTCGGGTTCCTTCATGGACCAGTGCGCCATCCGCCGCAGCAGTTCGAGCTGCGGCCCCCCGCCCTCGAAGCCCCGGCCCCACAGCCACACCTGGTCCGACGCGAGAAGCGCGACCCGCCCCTCGCCCACGCGGTCAAGCACCATGAGCGGCGCGTTGTCGCCCGCGCTCATCACCACCTCGGCGCCGGGCTTCGGGATGATCTGGCCCCGCTGCAGCCAGCGCCCCCAGCTCGGGCGGGTGTCGGGGGGGGCGTCGGGGGCCGGGGCGCCGGGCAGGCCCGCGGTCACGGGGTGGCGGCGGCCTGCATCGGTCAGCAGGGGCGTGAACGCCTCCTCGATCACGCGGCCCGTGGGACGGCCGGGCACGATCTCGCCCAAGGGCGACAGGTTCAGGCTTTCGACGCTCGCGATCTCCGGCCCGGCCGAGACCAGCAGCGCGCCGCCTTCCTCGACATAGCGGCGGATGTTTTCATAGTACTGCGGCGGAAGGATGCCGCGCACCTTGTAGCGGTCGAAGATGATCAGGTCGAAGTCGCCGATCCGGTCCTCGAACAGCTCGCGGGTCGGAAAGGCGATCAGCGCCATCTCGTCCACCGGAACCCCGTCCGACTTGTCCGGCGGGCGCAGGATGGTGAAGTGGACAAGGTCCACGTTCGCATCGGATTTCAGCAAGTTGCGCCAGGTTCTTTCACCCGGATGCGGCTCGCCCGACACCAGGAGCACGCGCAGGCGGTCGCGCACGCCCTCGATCTGGATCGCGGCGGCGTCGTTCCGGTCGGTAAGCTGCACAGGTCCGCCCTCGGGCGGGTCCAGCCGCAGCAACACGACGTTCTGCCCCGCATGCGCCACCTCGACCGGCAGGTCCAGCGGCACGCCCCGGGGCAGCGCCACCACCTGCTCGTCCTCACCGTCCACCCGGACCCGCAGGGTCGCGGCGCTTGCGGCCATTTCGGGCGGCACCGCGCCCTGATCCTGCACGGACACCCGGATCGTCGCGGTGTGGCCGATCAGCCCGAAGGCGGGCGCTTCCTCGACGACCAGGCGGCGGTCCCAGTCGGCGGGCTGGCCCGTCAGCAGGACATGGACCGGCGCGGGCGCAGATGCGGGCACCATCGCGGCGTCCGCGGCCTGTCCGTCGGTGACGGCAATCACGCCCGCGACCCGCGCCTCGGGTTCGGCCGCGAGCGCCCGGGTCATTGCGGTGCCCAGCAGCGTGCCATCCGGGTCGTCCCCGACCGTCACCCGGCGCAGTTCGACCCCGGGCAGGGCGGAAAGCTGCGCCGACAGCTGCGCCACCGCCGCGTCGGCCTGCGCGCCGCGTCCGGGCAGGCCTTGGCTGGCGCTGCGGTCATCGATCAGGATCACGATGTCGGACAGGGACTGCCGCACCCCGCGCTCGATCACCGGCCCGGCCAGCGCGAACGCCGCGGCAAGGCCGGCAAGCCCGCGCAGCCCCCAGCCCGGCAGGCCCCGCCACAGCGCCCATGCCGCCGCCAGCAGCGCCAGCGCGGCGACGCCGGCGATCAGCGGCCAGGGAAGTGCGGGATCGAAGTGCAGTCCCGTCATGGGCGGTCGTCCCATCGATCGTCGAAGCGATCGTCCGCAAACGCATCAGCCTCGGCCCGTCCCAGGCGGTCGAGCAGAGCCGGAACATGGACCTGATCTGATTTGTAATTGCCCGTCAGGACATACATGATCAAGTTGATGCCGAACCTCAGCGCCAGCTCGCGTTGCCGTTCACCCTCGATCCCGCGTCCGACCTGATGGGTGGGCAGCCCGCGTTCGTCGATGGCCCATGCCTCCGCCCAGTCGTTCGCGCCGATCACGACCGGCGAGACGCCGTCGTTGCGGGTGCGGAACCCGGCGGCGGGGGGCGTGTCCCCGGACGGCGCGGACGCCTCGACCCACAGCGGGTTGCCCTGCCAGCGGCCGGGAAAGTCCTGCAGCAGGTAGAAGCTGCGGGTCAGCACGTGGTCCTCTGGTACCGGCGCGAGCGGCGGGATGTCCAGCGGCGCGGCGAGCCGCTGCAGGTCGGCGCCCGATCCCGGCCCACCCGCCATGGCGACGTCGCCGTCACGGGTGTCGAACAGGATCACCCCGCCCGAGCGAAGGAAGCGGTTCAGCCGCGCATAGGCCTGCGGCGACGGGGCCGGCTGGTCCGGCGTCACCGGCCAGTAGAGAAAGGTCAGCAGCGAGAGGTCGTCCTGATCGACGTCGATCCCCAAAGGCGGCCCCGGCTCGACCGTGGTGCGCAGCGTCAGTTCCAGCGACAGCCCGTCCAGACCCTGCCGCGCGGCCTCGTCCACCTCGGGGTCGCCGGTCAGCACGTGGGCGAGCGCCACCTGCCGCGCGGCGGCGGCAAGCTGCGGCGCCGGATCGCCCGGCGGCGTGTCCTGCGCGGCGGCGGGCAGGGCCATAAGGAAAGCGGCCAGGGCGGCGGAAAACATGCGGCCGATCATGCGGCCACCCGTTGGGGCCGCGCGCCACGGCGGCCGGCCAGCGTCCCCGACGCGACGGCGTCAAGCGCCAGCACCGCCGCCGCAAGCGCCAGCAACCAGCCGCGCAGGTCGGTGCCGGCCGCGCGGCCCGCCGTCTCGACCGTCGCGCCGGGCCAGGTGGCGATCGCCATTGGCCCGCCCGCGTTCAGCGCCGCCCGCCGTTCGCCTGCAACGTAGATGCCCGCGGGCGCGCCCGGCGCGGGACCCCGCGCGAAATCCTCGGCTGCGACGGGCGGCAGGTCCTCGCCCGGGGGGCCGGGGCGGCCAAAGCCGTCCAGCACCGTCTCGGCCGCCCAGAACGGCTGCTCGTCGGTGCGGCTGGGTTCGCTGGCGGGGTCATCGGCGGGTCCGGTGCCCGGCGCGGCGTCGATCCCGGCCGCACCCTGCGCCAGCCGGTCGAGCATCGACAGGAACAGCCCCGACAGCGGCAGCGACGACCAGTCCGCGTTCGCGGCGGTATGGAACAGGACCACCTGCCCCTTCCCTAGTGCGTCGCGGGTCACGAGCGGCGTTCCGTCGCTGAGCGATGCCACGGTCCGGGCCGCAAGGTCCAGCCCCGGCTCGGCCATCAGCTGGGCGCGCACGGTCACGTCGGCGGGCGGGGTCAGCCCCGCGAAGGGGCCGTCAGCGGCAAAGGGCTGGACTGCGCGCGGCTCACCCCAGCTCAGCGCGCCGCCGATGTCGCGGCCGCCGGGAAGCAGCCTCACGGGCAGCAGCGGGTCGAGGTCCAGCGCCTCGGACGCGGCCATGCGGGGCCCGGCAAAGCGGATCAGCAGCCCGCCCCGGTCGATCCAGTCGGACAGCTCCGGCTGCTCGGGGTCGAGCGGCTGGTCGGCCATGACGATCACGTCGGGCGCGGCGGGAAGGACCTCGGCCAGCGCGCCTTCGATCAGGTCGGTCCGAGGCGCGAGCGCCTGGCGCAGGTAGTGGACGGGGGACAGCAGCGCTTGCCCCTCGGTGCTGCGGGTGTCGCCCACCAGCGCGACCTTGCGGCGGCGCACGCGGTCGTCGGCCAGCACGACGGCGGCGGCCGAAGCCTCGCCCTCGATCGTGAAGCGGGTGACGCGGTTGCGAAGTTCGGACGGCAGGTCGATGGGCACCGTGGCCTCGGCGATCCCTGCCGCGACCTTAGGATCGGGCGGGGTCAGCCGGGCGAGCGTGCGGGGCGTGCCCTGCGGATCGGGGCCGATCGCAAGCACCTGCGGCAGCGCGCCCGGGGCGGTGGACCGAAGCGCCAGCGCGGGCATGGTGCCGGGCACGATCTGCAAGCTGCGGACGGGTGCTGCCTGAGGCACGACCGTGACCGGCCCGCGCGCGCCAAGCGCCGCAAGCCATCCGGCGCGGCCGGGATGGTCGAGCCCGTCGCTGAGCCACAGCGTCGCAAAGCGTTCGGGCGCATCCCGCAGCACGTTCGCCGGGTCGTCGGGGTAACGGGTTTCCCAAGGCTGGGGCGCGGCGCCGCGAACGCGTGCCGTCAGGTCGGCGGCGGGCTGGAACGGGATGGTGTCGCCCTGCCCCGGCGCGCCGTCCGCCACCAGCAGCGCCGCGGGACGGCCTGCGCTTTCGGCGCGGTCCAGCGCGGCGACGGCGCGGGCGCGCGCGCCTTCCCACCCCGGCGCGGCGGATGCGCCGGCGTCGATGACGACCAGCAGCGGACCGGTGCCCGCGTCATCGGGCGCGGGCTTCCAGACCGGACCGGCGAGCGCGAGGATCAGCCCGGCGATGGCCGCGAGCCGCAACGCCAGCAGCCACCACGGCGTGCGCCGCGCAATGGGCGCGGGGTCGGGCAGCCCGGCCAGAAGCGCGGTGCCGGGGAACGTCACCTCGCGCATCGCGGGCGGAACCGCGCGCAGCAGCAGCCACAGCACCGGCAGCGCGATCAGCGCGGTCAGCACCCACGGCGCGGAAAATCCGATCGGCCCCAGCGTCAGCACCCGCGCAACCCCTCAGCCCGCCAGCGCGCCGTAAAGCCACATCAGCGCCTGCCCGGGTGCGGCACCCGTTTCGTGGGTGCCGAAGCGCCAGCCGGCCGCGTTGGCGGCGCGCGACAACGCCTGCCGCTGCGCGTCGAGCCGGTCGAGGTACAGCGCCCGCAGCGCGTCCGCGTTGCGGGTGTCGTGCCGCGCGGCGCCCGCGCCCGGCGCGTGAAACCGGACCGCGCCGGTATAGGGAAAGCTTTCCTCGTCCGGGTCCAGCACCTGCAGCACCGCGCCGCCGACCCCCTGGGCGGCCGCCGCCGACAGATAGGCCGCGACGGGGGCAGGATCGGACAGGAAATCCCCGATCAGCACCACGCGCCGCAGCGGCCGCAGATCCGCGCCCGAGGGCGTGTCGGTGGCGGGCGCGGGGCCGGTGCGTCCCAACAGGTCATGCGCGATCCGGTCGGCCTGTCCGCGCCCCGCCTGCGGCAGCGCGCCCGACATGGCGACCTTTTCACCCCCGCGCAGCAGAACCAGCGCCAGCGCCAGCGCGATCAGCTCGGCCCGTGCGCGCTTGGTGGGCCGCGCGGGATCGCCGGTCCAGTCCATGCCCGCCGCGCCCGACACCCACAGGACCGCCGATTGCGCGGTATGCAGTTCGCGCTCGCGCACGAAGGTGGCGTCTGACCGGGCCGAGCGGCGCCAGTCGATCTGGCGCATGCTGTCGCCGGGGGCGGCGGCGCGGTACTGCCAGAAATCCTCGCCCTGCCCGGCTCGGCGCAGCCCGTGCGCGCCCGGCTGCAGCGCCATCGCCAGCCGTTCGGCCGACAGCATCAGCGCGGGCAGCGCCGCCGCCGCCGTCTCGGCAGCCGCCCGCAGCCGCGCGGGCGCGCCGGTGTTGGCGGCCCCGGCCGATCCGGCGCGGGTCCACGGGAACGGGCGCGCCTGCGTCACGCGGCCATCCGGGCGCGGTCGGCGGTCAGGCGGGCGATCACGTCGTCTATGCGGTCGCCGCGCGCGCGGGCGGCGAAGGACAGCGCCATGCGGTGGCGCAGGACCGGATAGGCCATCGCCGCCACGTCGTCGAGCGAGGGCGCGAAGCGCCCGTTCAGCACCGCCCGCGCCCGCACCACCAGCATCAGCGCCTGCGCCGCGCGCGGTCCCGGCCCCCAGGCCAGCGTGTCGCCAAGCCAGGCGGGCGCGTCGGGTTCCCCCGGACGGGCGCCGCGCACGAGGTCCAGGATCGCCTCCATCACCGTTTCGCCGACCGGCATCCGCCGCACCAGCCGCTGCGCGGCGATCAGGTCGGATTCGTGGAACACGGACCCCGCGACGTTGCTTTCGACCCCGGTGGTCGCCAGCAGGATCGCGCGTTCGGTGGCGCGGTCGGGATAGTCGATGTCCACCTGCAGAAGAAACCGGTCAAGCTGCGCCTCGGGCAGCGGATAGGTGCCTTCCTGCTCGATGGGGTTCTGGGTCGCCAGCACGTGGAAGGGACGCCCCAGCGGACGGTTCCGGCCCGCGACCGTCACCTCGTGTTCCTGCATGGCCTGCAGCAGCGCGGACTGGGTGCGCGGGCTGGCGCGGTTGATCTCGTCGGCCATCAGAAGCTGGGTGAACACCGGCCCCTCGATGAAACGGAAGGCGCGGGTGCCGTCGTCGCGCACGTCCAGCACCTCGGATCCCAGGATGTCGGCCGGCATCAGATCGGGGGTGAACTGGATGCGCGCGGTTTCCAGGCCCATGACCTTGCCCAGCGTGTCCACCAGCATCGTCTTGCCAAGCCCCGGCTGGCCGACCAGCAGCGCATGCCCGCCCGACAGGATCGCCGCCAGCACCTGCTCGACCACCGCGTCCTGCCCCACGAACACGCGGTCCACCATCCGGCGCGCCTCCGCGAGCCGCTCGGTCAGGGCCCCGATCTCGTCCACAAGCTCTGCGCCCTCGGCCATTGCAACGTCCCCGGTTTGCTTTCATCCTACCTTACGGTCCACCGGAAGGAGGCTCCACATCCAATGACTGCCGACAGTGACATTAGCGTGATTTCCGCGGTCGAAGCCGCGGCGGCAGAGGCGCGCAAGGCCGGTCGGGGGCTGCCCCCGGTCCACCTGTGGAACCCCGACTATTGCGGCGAGATGGACCTGACCATCCAGGCCGACGGCACATGGGTCCACGAGGGACGGCCGATCGCGCGCCCCGAGATGGTGCGGCTGTTCGCGTCCGTCCTCAAGCGCGAGGGCGAACGGTTCTTCCTTGTGACCCCGGTCGAGAAGCTGGGGATCACGGTCGAGGACGCGCCGTTCCTTGCGATCGACGCCGACATCGCGGCCGAAGCCATCACCTTCACCACGAACACCGGCGACACGGTGCGAGCCGGGCCCGATCACGCGATCCGGGTGGACGACCGCGACGGCGCGCCCCGCCCCTATGTGCATGTGCGGCGCGGGCTGGACGCCCTGATCGACCGCAAAACGTTCTACCGGCTGGTCGAGGCCGCGCAGGCGGACCCCGGGGGGCGGCTGGTCCTTCGCTCGGACGGCGCCGAGTTCGTTCTGGGCTGAGGCATGCTTCGCCTCGCGGCCAACCTGACTTTCCTCTTCACCGAGCTGCCGATGCTGGAACGCTTCGGCGCGGCCGCGCAGGCGGGGTTCCGGGGGGCCGAGATCCTGTTTCCCTACGACCTCGCCGCGCCAGAGCTTGCGCAGGCGGCGCAGGCGGCGGACATCGAGTTCGTGCTGATGAACACGCCGCCGCCGAACTGGGCGGGCGGGGCGCGCGGCTTTGCCGCCGTGCCGGGCGGCGAGGACAGGTTCCGCCGCGACTTCGACCGCGCGCTGCGCTTCGCGCAGGTGCTGCGCGCGCGCCATATCCACGTCATGGCCGGGGTGGCCGAAGGGCCGACCGCGCGCCAGACCTTTCTCGACAACCTCGCCTGGGCCTGCGACCGCGCCCCGCATGCAAGCCTGACCATCGAGCCGCTGAACCCGCTCGACATGCCGGGCTATTTCCTCGCCGACTTCGACGCCGCCGCCGAGGTGCTGGACACGCTGGACCGCCCGAACCTGGGGCTGCAGTTCGACGCCTACCACGCCCATCTCATCACCGGCGACGCGACGGCATGCCTGCGCGCCCACGCCGCCCGCGTGCGCCACGTCCAGATCGCGGGCGTGGGTCCGGCGGGCCGGGTCGAGCCGTCGGCCGCACCGATCGACTACCCCGCCTTCCTGCGCACGCTGGCGGATGGCGGCTACACCGGCTGGGTCAGCGCCGAATACGTGCCCGCGACCATCACCACGGCGGGGCTTGGCTGGATGGCGGCGCTGCCCGCCTGACGCTTCGCGCCTAGGGCGTGGCCGCCCTGCCCGCCCCGGCTTTCGGCTGGCAATCCGACCGACGCTGCGATAACGGGACCGCGCAATGCATAAAGGCGCACCCATGGATATCCGCAACATCGCCATCATCGCCCACGTCGACCACGGCAAGACGACGCTGGTCGATCAGCTGCTCAAGCAGTCGGGCAGCTTCCGCGAGAACCAGGCGGTCGCCGAGCGGGCGATGGATTCGAACGACATCGAACGCGAACGCGGGATCACCATCCTTGCCAAGGCGACTTCAGTCGAATGGAAGGGCACGCGGATCAACATCGTCGACACCCCCGGCCACGCCGACTTCGGGGGCGAGGTCGAGCGCATCCTGTCGATGGTCGACGGCGTCTGCCTGCTGGTCGATGCTGCCGAAGGGCCGATGCCGCAGACGAAGTTCGTGACCTCCAAGGCGCTGGCGCTGGGGCTGAAGCCGATCGTCGTGCTGAACAAGGTGGACAAGCCCGCGGCCGAGCCGGACCAGACGCTGAACGACGTGTTCGACCTGTTCGCGAACCTGGGCGCGACGGACCAGCAGCTCGACTTCCCGCATGTCTACGCCTCGGGCATCGGCGGCTGGGCCGACGAGGCGCTGGACGGGCCGCGAAAGGACCTGTCGGCGCTGTTCGACCTGATCGTGCGCCACGTCCAGCCGCCGAAGCAACTGGACCGCAAGGACGAGCCGTTCCAGATGCTCGCCGTGACGCTGGGCGCCGACCCCTTCATCGGCCGCATCCTGACCGGCCGGGTCGAGGCGGGCACCGCGCGCGCGGGCGACACGCTGAAGGCGATGGCCCGCGACGGCGAGCGGATCGAACAGTTCCGCATCTCCAAGGTCCTGGCCTTCCGCGGCCTCAACCAGACCCCAATCGACGAGGCGGTCGCAGGCGACATCGTGACCATTGCCGGCATGAGCAAGGCGACCGTGGCCGACACGCTTGCCGCGCCCGAGGTGGAAACCGCCCTGCCCGCCCAGCCGATCGACCCGCCGACCATCAGCGTGACCTTCGGCATCAACGACAGCCCGCTTGCCGGCCGCGACGGCAACAAGGTCCAGTCCCGCGTCATCCGCGAGCGCCTGATGCGCGAGGCGGAAACCAACGTCGCGATCCGGGTCGAGGACACGCCGGGCGGCGATGCCTTCGTCGTCTCGGGCCGGGGCGAACTGCAGATGGGCGTCCTGATCGAGAACATGCGTCGCGAGGGGTTCGAGCTGTCGATTTCCCGCCCGCGCGTGATCTTCCGCGACGAGAACGGCGAGCGGCTGGAACCGGTCGAGGAAGTCATCATCGACGTCGATGACGACTACACCGGCGCGGTCATCGACAAGCTGACCGGCGCCCGCAAGGGCGACCTGGTGGAAATGCGCCCCGCCGGGCACGGCAAGACCCGGATCGTCGCGCACGTCCCCTCGCGCGGGCTGATCGGCTATCAGGGCGAGTTCATGACCGACACGCGCGGCAACGGCGTCCTGAACCGCATCTTCCACGACTGGGCGCCCTACAAGGGTGCGATCGCGGGCCGCCGCCAAGGCGTCCTGATCTCGATGGAGGACGGGGTGTCCGTGGCCTACGCGCTGTGGAACCTTGAAGAACGCGGCAAGCTGTTCATCGGCGCGCAGGAACAGGTCTATCAGGGCATGATCATCGGCGAACACAGCCGCGACAACGACCTGGAAGTGAACCCGCTCAAGGGCAAGAAGCTGACCAACGTCCGCGCGTCCGGTACCGACGAGGCCGTGCGCCTGACGACCCCGGTGCGGATGAGCCTGGAAGAAGCGATCGCCTATATCGACGACGACGAACTGGTCGAGGTCACGCCCAAGGCGATCCGCATCCGCAAGCGCCACCTGGACCCGCACGAGCGCAAGCGCCAGTCGCGCGCCGACGCGTAAGGGGCGGCAGGGGTGGCGTTCTTTCCGGGCTTCGTGCTGGAAACCGTCACCCTGCCGCAAGGCCCCGTCCGGCTGCGCCGGGGCGGATCGGGGCCGGCCCTTCTGCTGCTGCACGGCCATCCGCGCACCCACACGACATGGTGGCAGGTCGCACCGCTGCTGGCTGACCGGTTCACGGTCGTTTGCCCCGACCTGCCGGGGTTCGGCGACAGCTACCAACCGCGCGACCTTAAGGGGTCGTCCAAGCGCGCCAAGGCGGCGGCGCTGGTCGCGCTGATGGATGCGCTGGGGCACGACCGCTTCGCCGTCGCGGGTCACGATCGGGGCAGCTACACCGCGTTTCGGCTGGCGATGGACCACCCGGATCGCGTGACCTCGCTTACCATCATCGACGGCGTCCCGATCATCGAGGCGCTCGAGCGTGCCGACTGGCGCTTTGCCCGCGACTGGTTCCACTGGTTCTTCTTCGCGCAATCCGACAAGGCGATCGCGGCGGTCACGGGCGCGCCCGATCTGTGGTATCCGCTGGACGCGGCCACGCTCGGCCCCGAAAACCACGCCGACGCGATGCGCGCCACGCGCGATCCGCGGGTGGTCGCGGGCATGCTTGCCGACTACCGCGCGGGGATCGAGATCGACCATCTCGACGACGCCGCCGACCGCGACGCCGGGCGCCGGATCGCCTGCCCCGTCCGGGTCCTGTGGTCGCTTGATGACGACATGGAACGGCTTTACGGCGACCCGCTGCAAGTCTGGCGGCCGTGGGTCGCAGGCCCGCTCGACGGCTTCGGCATCCAGTCGGGGCACCATGTCGCGGAAGCGGCGCCGCAGCCGCTTGCCGCAGCGATCCGCTGACGCTTGCGGAACCATTCCGACAAGCCCGGGCGTTTCGCCTGACCGGCAGCTATCAAGCGAGGACCCAATGGAACCCGGCGAATCGGCCATGCAGGCCATCCTGCGCGTCGCGTGCGACCGGCTCGTCGCCACCGAGCCGCTGCATTGCGAGCCTGAAAGCCTTGCGGCCGAGGCCGGCATCGATCCCACCGTCGCCCGCGACCTGTTTCCCGACGGCAACGCGGTCGTCAGGACCGTCATGGAAAGCGCGCTCAGGCGGCAGATGGATTACCTCACCCGCAAGCTGAGCGAGGTTTCGGGCGAGGATCCGGTCGCGCAGCTGATCGCCTTTGGAAAGGCGGGCGTCGAATGGGCGGTCGAGAACCGCGACGACTATCACATCCTGAACCTGCCGCTGGCCGGGCAGGTCGTGGATGCCGATGAGCTGGTGCGCTATCACCGTTCGCTTCAGACGCTGACGGCGTCGATGCTGCGCCGGGTTCGGGAACGCGGGCAGCTGCGACCCGAGATCGACGAGGTCGCGCTGCTTTTGATCGTGCGCGCCTTCACCTACGGGCTGTCGCGGCTTTACGTGGACCGGCAGTTGCGGGTGTGGTTGCCCGAGCAGGCCGACATGGACAAGCACGCGATCCTGAACGGCGCGCTGGACGCCTTTGCCGAAATGCTCTTCCTGCCCGGGGCCGCTCAGCCCATCCGTTCGGACGCGTAGCTGCCCGGGCTCGCGGGAAAGACGACAGTCTTGCCGCCGTTCGGGAATACGCGGTGGTGGATATGGGCGTGGATCGCGCGGGCCAGCACCTGCGCCTCGACGTCGCGGCCAAGGCTGACGTAGTCCTCGGGCGACTGGGCGTGGGTCACGCGCACCGCGTCCTGTTCGATGATCGGCCCTTCGTCCAGGTCGGCGGTCACGTAGTGCGCGGTCGCGCCGATCAGCTTCACCCCGCGCTCGAACGCCTGCCGATAGGGGTTCGCGCCCTTGAAGCTGGGCAGGAACGAATGGTGGATGTTGATGATGCGGCCCGACATTGCCGCGCACAGCCGGTCCGACAGGACCTGCATGTAACGCGCCAGCACGATCAGCTCGGCCCCCGTGCGCTCGACCAGCGCCAGCAGCTCGGCCTCGGCTTGGGGCTTGTTCGCGGCGGTGACGGGGATCAGGTGGAAGGGCAGCCCCGCCTGCTCGACCACGGTGCGGTAGGTCGCGTGGTTCGACACCACGGCCACCACGTCGATCGGCAGCGCGCCGATTCGGTGGCGGTAAAGCAGGTCGTTCAGGCAATGGCCGAAGTTCGACACCATCACGAGGACGCGCATCCGGTGCGCCGCGCTGTGGAACGCGTGATCCATGCCGAACGTCGCGGCCGTTTCGGCAAAGGCCGCGCGCAGCGTCTCGATCCCCGATCCGGTCTCGGACCGGAAGCTCACGCGCATGAAGAACCGCCCCTGCGGCAGGTCGTCGAACTGCGCCGAGTCGGTGATGTTGCAGCCGTGGCGCGCCAAGAACGAGGCGACCGCCGCGACGATGCCCCGCTGCGTGGGGCAGGCGACGGTCAGCACCATGTCGCCCGGTGCATCGCCCACAGGGTCGGCGGGCGCGCCGCCCACGTGTTCGCCGATGGTCGCCAAGGCGTCAGATCTGCCGTTCGGGCATCTGCACGACCAGCCCGTCGAGCGCCGACGTGACCTTGATCTGGCAGGTCAGCCGCGAACGCGCCGGATCGGGCTTCCATGCGAAGTCCAGCATGTCCTCTTCCATCGGGTCGCGCGGCGGCAGCTTGTCGGTCCACGCGGGATCGACATAGACGTGGCAGGTGGAACAGGCGCAGGCGCCGCCGCAATCGGCGTCGATGCCGGGGATGCCGTTGTCGCGCGCGCCTTCCATGACGGTCATGCCGGGCCGCACCTCGACCTCGTGGCGGTTGCCGTTCCATTCGATGTAGGTGATCTTGGCCATGACATGCTCCGTCCGCGTCCGCCGCCCGTGATGAGGGGCCGTGATTAGGGTCCGTGATTAGGGGATGGCGGCGGCGATGGGAAGCGCGCGCGGGCCGCGGGGCGCGCCGTGCCGCTGCGGCTTTTTCGCCTCGTCAGGCGCGGCGCAGCGCCAGCACCGCGTTCAAGCCGCCGAAGGCAAAAGCGTTCGACAGCACCGCGTCCACCCGCGCCTCGCGCGCGGTGTTGGGCACGACGTCCAGCGCGCATTCCGGGTCGGGTTCCTGATAACCGATGGTGGGGGCGATCACCCCGTCGCGCAGCGCCATGATGCAGGCCAGGAGCTCGACCGCGCCGGTGCCGCCGATGATGTGGCCGTGCATCGACTTGGTGGACGACATCATCAGCCGGTCGGCGTGATGGCCGAAGGCATGGGCCACCGCGGCGCATTCCGTCTTGTCGTTGGCGGCGGTGCCGGTGCCGTGGGCGTTGATGTAGCCCACGTCCTCGGGGTTCAGGCGCGCGTCGCGCATGGCGCCGGTGATCGCGCGCTCGGCCCCCTGCGCGGACGGCATCACGATATCCTGGGCGTCGGCCGACATGGCGAACCCCACGACCTCGGCCAGGATGTCGGCGCCGCGGGCGCGGGCGTGGTCGTGATCCTCGAACACGAAGACGCCCGCGCCTTCGCCCTGCACCATGCCGTTGCGGTTGGCCGAGAACGGGCGGCAGCCGTCTTTCGACATGACCCGTAACCCCTCCCACGCCTTGACGCCGCCAAAGCACAGCATCGCCTCGGCCCCGCCGGTCAGCATCACCTGCGCGGCGCCCGATCGGACCATCTGGAACGCCAGCCCCATCGCGTGGTTGGAACTGGCGCAGGCGGTGGCCACGGTAAAGGCGGGGCCGCGCAGCCCGAACTCCATGCTCACGTGGCTGGCGGCGGCGTTGTTCATCAGCTTGGGGACGACAAAGGGGTGAACGCGGTTCTTTCCCTCTTCGTAGACGACGCGGTAGTTTTCATCCCAGGTGTTGAGCCCGCCCCCGGCGGTGCCAAGGACGACACCCGAGCAAAGCCCAAGCTCGCCGTGGAAGCTGAGGCCGGACTGCGCCACCGCTTCCTTCGCGGCCAGCAGCGTGAACTGCGTGAATTTGTCGTAAAGCAGGATCTGCTGGCGGTTGAAGTAGGTTTCCGGGTTCCAGTCGTGGACCTGCGCGCCGATCTGGATCGTCAGCCGCTCAACGTCGCGGAAGTCCAGCTGGGTGATCCCGCTGCGCCCGTCGCGGAACGCGGCAAGGGTCGAGGCCACGTCCAGCCCCAGCGCGTTCACGGTGCCCGCGCCGGTGATGACGACGCGCCGCAATCCCGACGCGCCCTGCACCGGGGCCACCGCCGGGGCGGCCGGCGGGATCGCGGCAACCGCGTCACGGGCCGCCGTTTCGTCCGCGCCCGGCTTGGCCTTGCTCCGCGTCCTGCCGGCGCGGTCGCTGCCTGCGCGGTCCTTGCCCGCGCGCCCCTTGTCGTCCTTGCCGGATTTGCCGGACTTCGGGCTCATGCCTTGGCGACCACGAGCTTTTCGACCGCCGCCACGATCGACCCCATCGTCGAGACGTCGAAGTCGGACTTTTCCGGCTCGTTGGCGTTGAACGGGATCGAGATGTCGAACGCCTCCTCGATGGCGAAGATCGACTCGACCATGCCGAGGCTGTCGATCCCCAGTTCCGCGGGCGTCATGTCGGGGCGGATGTCGGCCGGGTCGAGCATGGCCTGCTCGGCGATGATGGCGACGATGCGGTCGTGGACTTGTGTGGGCATGGCAACCTCCGGTTTCAGTCCTTTTCCGACGTTCCTGTAACGATTTTCCGAAGCTCGGCAACTTGTGCCACCAGCCGTGGCAATCGCCGCATCGCCTTCTGGATCTCGACCTGTGTGTCCATCTTCGTGGCGGGCGAGCCCAGCACCACGCGGCCGGCCGGGACGTTGGTGTAGATGTTCGTCCCGCCGCCCGCGATCACGTCGTCGCCGACGAAAATGTTGTCGCTGACCCCGCACTTGCCGCCAAGGACCACGCGGTCGCCGATCCGGGTCGATCCGCCGATCCCGACCTGCCCCGCCAGCAGGCAGTCGCGGCCGATCTGCACGTTGTGGCCGACCTGCACCAGGTTGTCGATCTTGGTGCCCGATCCGATCGAGGTCGCGCGGATGGTGCCCCGGTCGATCGCGGCGTTGACGCCGATCTCCACGTCGTCGCCCAGCGTCACGCCGCCCAGCGAATGGATCCGCACCCAGCTTTGCGCGGTGATCGCGCCGCGCGCACCCAGCGTGCGGCGGATTTCCTCGACCCCGGATTCGCCGGGCGTGACAAAGGAAAACCCGTCGCCGCCGATGACCGCGCCCGCATGGACCACCAGCCGGTCACCTGCGGCGATGCCGTGCGCGATCCGCACCCCCTGCCCCAGCACGGCGTCGATGCCGATGACGCTGCCCCGCCCGATCGAACTGTGCGACCCGATCCGCGCCCGCGCGCCGATCCGCGCGCCCGCGCCGATCAGGACGAAAGGCCCGATCGCGGCCTCGGCCCCAATCTGCGCGTCGGGATCGACGATCGCGGTCGGGTGAATGCCGGGCTGGATGTCGGGACCGGGATCGAAGGCGCGGGTCAGCCCCGCCATCGCCAGCCGCGGGCGCTGGACCAACACGGCGGCGGCAAGCCCGTAATCGGCGGGCTCCATCCCCTCGGCCAGGACGGCGATGCAGCCGGGCCGCAGCGTCGCGGCATAGCCGGGCGCCATCGCCAGCGCGATCCGCCCCGCGCCGCCCGACAGGGGCTCGGTCTCGGCCGGCTCGGCCGCGCCCGTCACGCGGATCGCGGGATCGCCCCACAGGCGGGCGTCGAGGGCACGAGCCAGTTCGGCAAGGGTCACGATCATGCGGGCATCCTTCTGCCCGACCGGGTTATCCCTCTCCGCCGTCGTTTTCCAGCCCGGCCTTGACCAGCGCATCCCAGACCGAGGCGTCGCGCCCGTAGATGTCGGGATAGCTGCGGATCGCGCCCGTCTCGTCGGGGAAGGTCGTGAAATACACCAGATGCACCGGGATCGTCGGCTTCAACGGCAGCCACGTTTCCTTGCCCGAGGCGATCGCCCGGTCATAGGTCCGCGCCGGATCGTCCACCTGCCCCTGCAGCAGCGCGTTCGCAAGCTCGGCCGGGCGCGCGATCCGCACGCAGCCATGCGAGAACGCGCGCGTGCTTTCCCCGAACAGCCCCTTGGTCGGGGTGTCATGCAGGTAGATGTTCCACGGGTTCGGAAAGATGAACTTCACCTCGCCCAGGGCATTGTCGTCGCCCGATTTCTGCCTGAGACGGTACGGAAACGTCGCAGGCGTGTAGCGGCCGAAGTCGATGTTGGCGCGCTTCACGATCCGCCCCGCCCCGTCCACCACGTCGAGATGGCTTGCCGCGTTGCGGTTCGCCTGCAGCCGCGGCAGGTATTCCTTGACCGCGATCGATCGCGGCACGTTCCAGCGCGGGTTCACCACCAGATGCTCCATCTGGTCCGAGAACTCGGGCGTCTGCATCTCGGGATCGGTCTTGCCGACGACCACCCGGGTCACGAACTCGGTCCGGCCGTGGCTGACGATGCGGGCGTTGAACTCCGGCAGGTTGACCCAGACGTGGCGCGCGCCAAGGTGGTGGCCGTTGAGCCAGCGCATCCGTTCCAGCGCAATCAGCAGCGCGCGGCTGCGGGGACCCACGCGGCGGTTGAGCATCTTGACGGTGCGCGGCCCGGCGACGCCGTCGGGGCCAAGCCCGGCGCTTGCCTGATAGGCGCGGACCGCCTGCGCCAGCGGCTCGTCGTACAGATCGCCCCCGTCGCTGGCGAACCCGATTGACGCAAGGCGGGTCCGCAGCGCCGCGACCTGCGGGCCGGAACTGCCGGGCTTCATCAGCCCCGGCGGCACCTCGACCGTGCCGGGCGGCGCGAAGAGCCGCGACTGGCTGGCAAGCGCGTCCTGAAGCGCAAGGTACCGGGGATCGCGCGGCTCGATCGAGGCGAGGACCTGGGCCGGGTCGGCCGCACCCACGAAACGGTCGAGCAGGTCATCGAGGTCGCTGCGCTGGACCGTGCGGTGATTGCCGTGGCCGAGCTTGCCGGGATCGACCAGCCCGCCCTCGACGTCATGCGCCCAACGCGCGAAGACTTCGGCAAAGGCGACCTCATCGGCGATCCCATTCGCGCCAGCCGCGTCGCGGGCGGCAAGGTCGCCGCGATCATAGCGCGCGGGCGGCAGCCCATGGCCGGGGGCTCGCGCGACCGCTGCGATCAGGGCCTGCCGCCTGCCCGCCGCCTGCGGTCCCGTGAACACCGGGGCAAGCGCGTGCGCGCCGTAGAAGGCAGCAAGCCCGGGCCCGCCCGCGACGGCTTCGGCGAGCGCGATCTGTTCGGGGGTGAAATCGAGTTGGGGCGCCGGCGCCGATTGCGCGGGCGCTGCGGCCCACAGCGCGCCAGCCACGATTCCCGCAGCGATGTGGCAATTCGGGAACCACCAACCGCGCCCTTTCGCCCGCCCGCCCGCGTATCTCTCCGATCGCTCGATCATTTTCGTTCCTGCCCCGTTCAGCCTTAGGCGGCTTTCTGCCGATGATGGCAGATAATCGCAGCGGTTGAAATGAATCGGTTCCTATGATCGCGGCGCAGTGACATATTGTTAACAGGTCCGGGCTAAACCGGGCGTGCCATCCCGGTGGCAGCACAATGAATGCAGGACAGGCGGATCAGAACATGACCATCCAATTCTCGCGTCGCGGCATCCTTGGTGTGTTCGCTGCGACGACGGTTGCGGCGGCGCCGGTGATGGCGAACGCGTTTGGCGTGCTGCGCGGCGCCGGCGACTACCGCCGCGTGCGGATGTATTCGGGCCGGACCGGCGAAAGCATCGACACCGTCTATTGGGTCGAGGGCAAGTACATCCGCGACGCGCTGAACGAGATCAACATCTTCATGCGCGACTGGCGGACCGGTGAAGTGATCGGTGTCGATCCCCGCACCGTGGACGTGGCGGCGGCCTCGCACCGGCTGCTGCAGACCAACGAACCCTATATGATGCTGTCTGGCTACCGCTCGCCCAAGACTAACGCCATGCTGCGCTCGCGCAGCTCGGGCGTGGCGCGCAACTCGCTTCACATGAAGGGCAAGGCGGCCGACCTGCGGCTGAAGTCGCGCTCGGTCGCGCAGATGTACAAGGCGGCCTCTTCCTGCCAGGCGGGCGGCGTCGGCAAGTACTCCAGCTCGAACTTCGTCCACATGGATTGCGGTCCGGTTCGCCACTGGGGCGGCTGAACGCGGACGGTCCGCCGATCCGGACGGCCCGAGACACGACGACATCGACACGGGCCTGCTTCGGCGGGCCTTGTCGCGTTTGGGGTCACGCCTTCGGCTGCATGGTAATGCCTTTGTGATTCGGCGTTACCTCAAGTCCATGAACGTAACGTCGCTGCCCGCGCGCAACGCGCTGCATGAACCGCACTCAGCCCCGTTTCCCGTCCTCGTCCGATAGGCTACACCCCGGGCGAGTTCGACCGGAGCCTTCATGTTCTACCCCCTAGCCTCGACGACCTGGGACGACGCCGAGCATCAGGCGATGGCCCGCGTCATCGCGTCGGGCAGGTTCACCATGGGGGACGAGGTTCGCGCCTACGAGGACGCGTTCGCCCGGCAGTTCGGCAGCCGCTATGCGGTGATGACCTCGTCGGGGTCGGCCGCGAACCTGCTGGCCATCGCCTCGGCATTCTGGCACCCCGACCTCGGCTGGCGTCAGGGGGACGAGGTGATCGTGCCGGCGGTCAGCTGGTCCACGACCTACTTCCCGGTCAGCCAGACCGGCCTCAGGCTGCGCTTCGTCGATATCGACCCGGCCACCCTGAACCTCGATCTCGACAAGCTGGAAGCGGCGATCACGCCGCGCACCCGCGCCGTCCTGGCCGTGAACCTGCTCGGCAATCCGGTCGACGCGCCCCGCCTGCGCGCATTCTGCGACCGCCACGGCCTGGTCCTGGCCGAGGACAACTGCGAATCCATGGGCGCGACCGTCGACGGGCGGCAGGCTGGGACGTTCGGGCTGTTCGGCACCTTCTCGTCGTTCTTTTCGCACCACATCTGCACAATGGAAGGCGGGATGGTCGTCACCGACGACCGCAAGCTTACCGACACGATGCTGTCGGTGCGCGCGCACGGCTGGACGCGCGGCCTGCCCGCGGACACGCACCTGCCGCTCGACCCCGATCCGTTCGTGCGCCAGTTCCGCTTCGTCCTGCCCGGCTACAACCTGCGCCCGCTGGAACTTGAAGGCGCGCTGGGGATCCCGCAGCTTGCAAAGCTGCCGGGCTTCATCGCCGCGCGGCGCGCGAACGCGGCGCTGTTCCGGCAGGCATTCGCCGACGTGGATTGCGTCGATATACAGCAGGAAACCGGGCAGTCGTCGTGGTTCGGGTTCGCGCTGACGCTGAAGGGCCGGCTGGCGGGCCGCCGCCCCGCGCTGGTCGCCGCGCTTCGCGAGGCGGACATCGAATGCCGCCCCATCGTCACCGGCAACTTCCTCGCCAACCCCGTCATCGACAAGCTGGACCATTCCACCAGCGGCACCTTCGAGGCGGCCGAGAACATCGACGTCAACGGTTTGTTCACCGGCAACCATCATTATCCGATCCCGGACCAGATCGCCCGCCTGCGCGAAGTCGTGCAAGGGGTGGCGGATCGTGGCTGAGACGGCGGAAAGGACGCGCGCGTGACCAGAACGGCCCTCATCACCGGGATCACCGGCCAGGACGGCGCCTATCTGGCCGAGCTTCTGCTGGCCAAGGGCTATGCCGTCCACGGGATCAAGCGCCGCTCGTCCAGCTTCAACACCGCGCGGATCGACCACCTGCAAATCGACGAGCATCGCAACGGCCGTTTCCACCTGCACTACGGCGACATGACCGACGCCACCGCGCTGATCCGCACCGTGGCCGAAACGCGCCCGGACGAGATCTACAACCTCGCCGCGCAAAGCCACGTCAAGGTCAGCTTCGAGATGCCGGAATACACGGCGAACGCGGACGGGATCGGCACCCTGCGCCTGCTGGAAGCGATACGGCTGCTCGGGCTCGAGCGGACGACGCGGTTCTACCAGGCCTCGACGTCCGAGCTTTACGGGCAGGTGCAGGGCAGCCCGCAGTCCGAAACCACCCCGTTCCGCCCCCGCAGCCCCTATGCGGCCGCCAAGCTTTACGCATACTGGATCACGGTGAATTACCGCGAAGGCTACGGGATGTTCGCGTCCAACGGGATCCTCTTCAACCACGAAAGCCCGATCCGGGGCGAGACCTTCGTGACCCGCAAGATCACCCGCGCGGTCGCGGCGATCACGCTGGGGTTTCAGGACCGCCTTTATCTCGGCAATCTCGACGCGCGCCGCGACTGGGGGCACGCGCGGGATTATGTCGAAGGCATGTGGCGGATCCTGCAGCACGACCGGCCCGACGACTTCGTGCTGGCGACGGGCGTGATGCACAGCGTCCGCGATTTCTGCGAGGCGGCCTTTGCCGAGGCGGGGATCACGATCGAATGGCGCGGCGCGGGCGTGGACGAGCGCGGCGTCGTCGCCGGCACCGACCGGTGCGTGATCGAGATCGACCCGGTCTATTTCCGCCCGACCGAGGTCGACGAGCTTTGCGGTGACGCGTCCAAGGCGCGGGCAGAGCTTGGCTGGACCCACACGACCCCCTTTCCCCAGCTGGTGGCCGAGATGGTGGCCGAGGACCTCCGGCTTCTTAAATCCGAACGGCTGGCCCGCCGCGCCTATGGAGTGCTGGAATGACGCAGGACCCTTCGACCGCTACGCCCGACGGCGCGACCGTCGTTCCCGTCCTGCTTGCCGGCGGATCGGGCACCCGGCTGTGGCCGGTGTCGCGCAAGTCGTTTCCCAAGCAGTTCGCGCCCTTGGTCGGTGACGAGACGCTGTTCCAGGCGTCGGCCCGCCGCCTGTCGGGGCCGGGCTACGCCGCGCCGCTGGTCCTCACGAACGCCGATTTCCGCTTTATCGTGACCGAGCAGCTGGCCGAGATCGGGATCGAGCCCGAGGCGATCCTGATCGAGCCCGCGGGCCGCAACACCGCCCCGGCGGTGCTTGCCGCGGCGCTCTACGCCAGCGCCACCGACCCCGACGCGCTGCTGCTCGTCGCGCCCTCGGACCACGCGGTGCCGGATGTGGCGGCCTTTCGCCGCGCGGTCGAGGCCGGCATGCCGCTGGCGCAGGCGGGGCGGATCGTCACCTTCGGGATCAAGCCGACCCGCGCCGAAACCGGCTATGGTTATCTCGAGGTCGCGGGCGGCCCCGACCGGCAGACCGCCGATCTGGAACGCTTCGTCGAAAAGCCCGACGCCGCGACCGCGCAGGCGATGCTCGCCGACGGCCGCTTCCTGTGGAACGCGGGCATCTTCCTGTTCTCGGCCCGTTCGATGATCGAGGCGTTCCGCAACCACGCCCCCGACTTCATCGCCCCCGTGACCCAGGCGCTGGACGAGGCGCAGCGCGACCTGGGCTTCCTGCGGCTCGCGCCCGCACCCTGGAACGGGCTGCGCGACCAGTCCGTCGACTATGCGGTGATGGAAAAGGCGGACAACCTGTCGGTCGTGCGCTTCGACGACCACTGGTCCGATCTCGGCGGCTGGGACGCGATCTGGCGCGAGGCGCAGTCGGACGCCCCCGCCCCGCGCGGCGCCGTGACCGACCCCCGGTCCACCGCGATCGACTGCGACAACGTGCTGATGCGGTCCGACAATGAGGACATGGAGATCGTCGGCATCGGCCTGAAGGACGTGATGGTGGTCGCTACCAGCGACGCCGTGCTGGTCGCCGACATGAACCGGGCGCAGGACGTGAAGCTGGCCGTGGCCGCGCTGAAGGCGCGCGACAAGCGCCAGGCCGAGGCGTTCCGCCGCGATCACCGCCCCTGGGGCTGGTTCGAGACGCTGGTGCTGGCCGACCGCTTCCAGGTCAAGCGGATCGTCGTCCATCCCGGTGCCTCGCTGAGCCTGCAAAGCCACGTCCACCGCTCGGAACACTGGATCGTGGTCAGCGGGACCGCGCGGGTCACCGTGGACGACCACGTGACGCTGGTCACGGAAAACCAGTCGATCTACGTCCCGCTGGGCGCCGTCCACCGGATGGAAAACCCCGGCAAGGTGCCGATGGTCCTGATCGAGGTCCAGACCGGCGTCTATCTGGGCGAGGACGACATCATCCGCTACGAAGACCGCTACGCGAGAACCTGATGCGGGTCCTTCTGACCGGCGGATCGGGGATGCTGGGCGCGGCGATCCTGCGCCTTGCGCCCACGGCCGCGCCGGATCTGACGCTGCTTGCCCCGACGCGGCGTCAGCTGGACCTGGCCGACCGGGCGGCGGTCGCCGGGTGGTACGCGTCGAACCCGGTCGATGCGGTCATCCACGCCGCGGCGCGGGTGGGCGGCATCCAGGCCAACATCGACGATCCGACCGGCTTTCTGCTCGACAACCTCAGGATCAACGACGCGGTGATCGCGGGGGGGAACGAGGCAGGCGTGGGCCGGCTGCTGTTTCTGGGCTCGTCCTGCATGTATCCGCGCGACCACCGCCAGCCGCTGGTCGAAGCGGACATGCTCGCCGCCCCCCTGGAGCCCACGAACGAAGGCTACGCGCTGTCGAAGATCGCCGGGGCGCGGCTTTGCGACTATATCTCGCGGCAGTTCCCGGGGCGGGCCTATCGCACGATCGTGCCCTGCAACCTGTTCGGGGCGGGCGACCATTTCGGCAGCGCCGCCTCGCATCTGCTGGCGGCGATCGTGACCAAGGTGGTCGAGGCGCAGGCGGACGGGCGGGACGAGATCGAGGTCTGGGGCACGGGCGCGGCACGGCGGGAGTTCATGGACGTGGACCACCTCGCCCGCTTCATCCTGACCGTGCTGCCACGGCTTCCCGACCTGCCGCCGCTTCTGAGCGTGGGCGCGGACCGGGACCATTCGGTTGACGACTATTACCGGATCGTCGCCGACCGCGCGGGCTGGTCCGGGCGGCTGGTCCACGACCCCGCCCGACCCGAAGGGATGGCCGCGAAGCTGATGTCGTCGGACCGGGCCCGCGGCTTCGGCTGGGTGCCCCCCACGACGGCCGAGTTCGAGGCGTCGATCGATGCCGCGCTTTCGGCGCGCAGGCGGCAAGTGGCCTAGGGCGGGACCCGCGCACCCAGGCAGGCGTTGAAGCCGGCGACGCCCGGGCCTAGCGTGCCCCGGCGGGACGCACCCCCAAATGCCCGGGCCGGGCCCCCCGACCCAACACGACAACCCCGAAGGATACGCCATGCCGCCCGCTTCGCAGCCGCATCCGGGTCCGCTCTGGCGGAGCTTTCTTGCCTTCGTGCTGCCGCTGATCGCGCAGAACATCCTGCAATCGCTGACCATGACGATCAACAGCATCGCGGTCGGACAGATCCTCGGCACGCAGGCGCTGGCGTCCCTTGCGACGTTCATGCCGCTGGCGTTCTTCTTCATCTCGTTCCTGATCGGGATCACGGCGGGGGCCAGCATCCTGATCGGGCAGGCCTGGGGGGCGCGCAAGGACGACGTGGTGGTGGCCGTCGCGGGGACGACGCTCGGCGTCACGCTGGGCATGGGGATTGCAATCGCCGCCGTGGGTTACGCCGCGACGCCTGCGATCCTGGGGTGGATGGGTGCGCCCGCCGACATCCTCGACAACGCGACGCGCTACGCGCGGGCGGCGTTCCTGACCATGCCGGTGCTGTTCCAGTTCATCGCCATTACCTCGATCCTGCGGGGGATCGGCGACACGATGCGGATGCTGTTCGTGCAGATGATCGTGACGGTGGTCGCCGCCGGGCTGACCGTCGCCATGATCCGCCAGCTTGGCATGGGGGTCGAGGCGGCGGCGCTGTCGACCGCCGTCGCGCAGGCGGTGGGCCTTGCCGTGCTGGGGCTGTGGCTGCGCCGGATCGGCCACCCGCTGGCGCCTACCCGAATGCTGCTCGCGCGGCTCGTGCCCGACCGGGCGCTTCTTGGGACCGTGCTGCGGCTGGGGCTGCCGACCGGGGTCCAGCTGGTCGTGGGGTCGCTGTCGGGGCTGGTGATCGTGGGACTCATCAACGGCTTCGGGTCCGACGCGACAGCGGCCTACGGCGCGGTGACGCAGGTGATGACCTATGTCCAGTTCCCGGCGCTCTCGATCGCCATCGCCGCGTCGATCTTTGGCGCGCAGGCGATCGGCGCGGGCCAGACCGAGCGGCTGGACGAGGTGCTGCGGACCGCGCTTGCCATGAACCTGCTGCTGACGGGTGGGCTGGTCGCGGCCGTCTATCTGTTCTCGCGCCCGGTGGTCGGGCTTTTCACGTCGAACGCCGAGGTGATCGAGCTTGCCCAGCACCTGCTGCATATCAGCGCCTGGTCGGCGTTGATGTTCGGGGCGGGGTCGATCTTTTCGGGGATCATGCGGTCGTCGGGGACGGTGCTGCCGCCGATGCTGATCGCCATCGGCGCGATCGTGCTGGTCGAGCTGCCGCTTGCGGTCACGCTGTCGCGCACGGCGGGGCTTGCGGGGATCTGGTGGGGCTATGTCGGCAGCTTCGCGGCACTCATGCTGGGGCAGGCCGCGTTCTTCTTTCTCGTCTGGCGGCGGCGGCGGATCGTGGCGCTGGTCTGACGACGCGCCCCCCAGACTACGCGTCAGATGTTGATCTGCTGTCCCAGCTCGACCACCCGGTTGGTGGGCAGGCGGTAGAAGTTCGTGGGCTCGGAAGATTGCCGGTACAGCCCCGCGTAAAGCCGCGACGCCCACGGCGGCATCAGCCGCCCCTTGCCCACCTTGAGCGAGCGGCGGTTGAGGAAATACGACGTCGACATGATGTCGAACTTGTGCCCCAGCGCCTTTGCGTCGGCCAGCGCACGGGGCACGTTCGGCTGTTCCATGTAGCCGAACCGGATGTGGACGCACCAGAAACGCGGCGCCAGCTCGACGATCGTCAGGCGGTCGTCCGCGGGCACGCGCGGGGTCGTCTGCACGTCCACCGTGACGATGAAGTTGCGGTCGTGCAGCACCCGGTTGTGCTTGAGGTTGTGCATCAGGGCGGGCGGCGCGATGCGCGGGTTGGCCGTCAGGAACACCGCCGTCCCCGGCACGATCACCGGCGGGCTTTCCGTCAGCCGGTCCGCGATCAGCTGCATCGGCACCGCCTCGGCCGCGAGCTTCGCCTGCAACTTCATCGTGCCGCGCAGCCAGGTCACCATGAACAGGATGACGACGGCGGCGAACATCAGCGGGATGAAGCCCCCGTCCAGCACCTTCAGGATGTTGGCGTAGAAGAACACCAGTTCCAGCGCGAGGATCGGCAGCATGATCCCCAGGACCACCGGCCAGCGCCAGCCCCAGGCGTAGCGAAAGACGATGATCGCCAGCATCGAGGTGATGACCATGTCACCGGTCACCGCGATCCCGTAGGCGCTGGCCAACCGCGTGGACGATCCGAACGTCAGGACCAGCGCGCACACACCCACCATCAGGATCGTGTTCACCTTGGGCAGGTAGATCTGGCCCAGCTGCTTGTCCGACGTGTGCTGCGTTTCCAGCCGCGGCAGCAGGCCCAGCTGCACCGCCTGCTGGGCCACCGAGAACGCGCCCGAGATCACGGCCTGGCTCGCGATGATGGTGGCGGCCATGGCCAGCAAGACGAGCGGCAGCGTGAACCACGACGGCGCCATCAGGAAGAACGGGTTCACCGCGCGTTCGGGGTGCGACAGGACCATCGCCCCCTGCCCCAGGTAGCTCAGCGTCAGCGCCGGGAACACGATGGCGAGCCACGAGATCCGCACCGGCTTGCGCCCGAAATGTCCCATGTCGGCGTAAAGCGCCTCGGCCCCGGTGACGGCCAGGAACACCGATCCCATCACCGGCAGCGCGCCGAAGCCGTTCTCGGCGATGAAGCGAAAGGCGTTGAGCGGGTTCAGCGCCAGGATGATGCGCGAATCGTCCAGCAGGTGCGAGGCACCGAGAACGGCGAGCGTGGCGAACCACGCCAGCATCACCGGGCCGAACAGCCGCGCCACCGTCTCGGTCCCGCTGCGCTGCACCCAGAACAGCGCGACGACGATCACCAGCGTGATCGGCACGACGAAGTCGCCCGAACCGGGGGCCACCAGCTCCAACCCCTCGATCGCGGACATGACCGACATGGCGGGGGTAATCATCGAATCGCCGAAGAACAGCGACACGCCGACGATGCCAATCAGATACAGCCACCACGTCCGCCGCCGCAGCGCCCCTTGCGCCTTGGCGACCAGCGACAGCGTCCCCCCTTCGCCGTTGTTGTCGGCGCGCAGGATCAGCGTCACGTATTTCAGCGTCACGATCAGGCAGACGGTCCAGAACAGCAGCGACACGATGCCGATCACCGCCGTCTCGGCCATGTTGTGTTCATGCGCGTGAACCAGCGACTCGCGCAGCGCGTAAAGCGGCGAGGTCCCGATGTCGCCGTAAACGACGCCGAGGCAGGCCATGACCAGCCCCGCGCTCGCCTTGCCGCCGTGGTGCTGCGGGTCTGCGCCGGCCCGCGGCCCGGATTGCGGCGGGATCGCCGCGGCGGGCGCTGCGCTGGACGGGTTCGACTGAGGCTCGGACATGATGATGCGGCTGACCTGCTGATCGGCAGTGTCTGACGCTGCCGAGACCGGAACACAAGCCGGTGATCGCCGCACGGTTCCCGCAGGGTCACGCAACGCCGCCCGAACGCCCGGCGGCGCCGGTCGCAGGCGGCAGGAAACCGCCGTCGATCCGGTGGACAGGGATTCCCGCCGATCCTATTCTTGCGGTCACGCCGCCCCGCGCGCCCGTCCGCCAACAGAAAGACCTCGCGATGGCCCTGGACCACAAGCCCGCCCCGAACGACCTGCGCGCCTTCTGGATGCCGTTCACGTCCAACCGGCAGTTCAAGGCGCAGCCGCGGATGCTCGTCTCGGCGCAGGACATGCACTACCGGACGAGCGACGGGCGCGAGGTGCTGGACGGGACGGCCGGGCTGTGGTGCTGCAACGCGGGACACTGCCGGCCGCGGATCACGCAGGCGATTTCCGACATGGCGGGCACGCTCGACTATGCGCCGGCCTTCCAGATGGGCCACCCGACGGCGTTCGAGCTGGCGAACCGGCTGGTCGACATCGCGCCGGACGGGATCGAGCACGTGTTCTACTGCAACTCGGGGTCCGAGGCGGTGGACACTGCGCTGAAGATCGCGCTCGCCTATCACCGCGCGCGGGGCGACGCGGCCCGGACACGCCTGATCGGGCGCGAGCGCGGCTATCACGGGGTGGGCTTCGGCGGCATCTCGGTCGGCGGGATCGTGAACAACCGCCGCTTCTTCGGCACCGCGCTTGGCGGGGTGGACCACCTGCCCCACACCCACCTGCCCGAGAACCGCATGACGCGCGGCCAGCCGGAACACGGCGCGCATCTTGCCGACGAGCTGGAGAGGATCGTCGCGCTGCACGGCGCGGAAACCATCGCCGCCGTGATCGTCGAGCCGATGGCCGGATCGACCGGCGTCCTGCTGCCGCCCAAGGGCTACCTGGAACGCCTGCGCGAGATCACCCGCAAGCACGGCATCCTTCTGATCTTCGACGAGGTCATCACCGGTTTCGGCCGCCTGGGCTCGCCCTTCGCCAGCCAGCATTTCGGCGTAGTTCCCGACATGATCACCTGCGCCAAGGGCCTGACCAACGGCGTGATCCCGATGGGCGCGGTGCTGACCTCGGCCGCGATCCACGACGCCTTCATGTCCGGCCCCGACCACGTGATCGAGCTGTTTCACGGCTACACCTATTCCGGCAACCCGATCGCGTCGGCGGCGGGGATCGCCACGCTCGACACCTATGCCGATGACGGGCTGCTGACCCGCGCCGCCTCGCTGGAAAAGCACTGGGAAAACGCGCTGCATGGTCTGGCCGACCATCCGCATGTCGTGGACATCCGCAACATGGGGCTGATCGGCGCGGTCGAGCTTGCGCCCATCGACGGCCAGCCCGGCAAGCGCGCCTTCGACGCCTTTGTCGCCGCGTTCGAGGCCGGGATCCTGATCCGCGTCACCGGCGACATCATCGCGATATCGCCGCCGCTCATCATCAGCGAGGCGCAGATCGACGAGCTGGTCGGCAAGCTGGGCCAGGTGCTGAAGGCGGCTGCGTGATCTCTGGCGCTGCGCGAAGCTGCTGATGCGGGCGATCCTGGCAATTGCGGCGCTGGCGCTGCTGACGGCGCCTGCCGCGCACGCGGCGGACCGCCTGCGCCTGCAACTTGCCGCCGAACCCGCCGCTGCCCATGCGGGCTATGTCGTCGCGCGCGAGCGCGGCTTTTACGCCGCCGAGGGGTTGGAGGTCGAGCTGCTGCCCGGCCAGTCCGACAGCCCGCCCGATGCCGCCCTTGCGCGCGGCACGGCCGATGTCGCGGTCATGGGCCTGCCGCACGCGCTGGCCGCGCGCGGCGCGGGCCTGCCGGTGGTGAACGTCGCGCAGCCCTTCGGCGCGGGCTCGCTGGGTCTGGCCTGCCTGCGCGCGGCCGGGATCGAAGGTCCTGCGTCGGACCTGTCGGGGCAGACCATCGCGGTCGATCCGACCGGCGACGATCTTGTGCTGCGGGCATGGCTGTCGCGCCGGGGGATCGCTGCGGACGGGGGCGCGGCGGACGGGGGCGCGGCGGGCGTCACGCTGATCGCGCGGGGCGATGGGCTTTCGCAGCTTGAAAGCGGTCGCGCGACCTGCGTGGCAATGCATGCCGCCGACCCGACGCCGGCGGGTCCGATCGTCCGGTTCAGGCTGGCCGCGGGCGGGGTGGACCTGCCCGATGACGGGATCTACGTACTTGCGCCCACCTTGAACGATCCGGCGGCGCGTGACCGGCTGGAACGGTTCGTCCGCGCCTCGATGCGGGGCTGGCGCGAGGCGGCGGCGCAGCCAGACGCGACGGCGACGCTGCTGGCGACGCTGGACGGGGGCCGCGTTACGGACCAGCGCCAGCGGCTCGATGCGGTGCTGCCGCTGCTGGGCAGCGGCGCGATGGGCCCGGATACGGTGGCGCGAGCGGGGGAGACGCTGGGGATTGCGACCGACGCGGGCGCGTGGACGACGGCGATCACCGACGCCGCGCTGCGCTAGCGTTCAGGCGGGAACGTCCAGCGCACGCTTCACGTTCGCGGTCCAGCCGAGCAGGGCATGCTCGCCCGTCACGATCGCGGGTCGCTTCATCAGCGCGGGCTTCGCCGCGATCATCGCGGCCGGGGTGCCCGCGCGTTCCTCATCCGACATCGCGCGCCAGGTCAGGCTGGCGCGGTTCACCAGCCGTTCGCCGAAGCGTGCCAGCAGCGCGTCAAGTTCGCCGGGCGCCAGCGGCTCGTCCCGCACGTCGCGGAAATCGACGGTCCAGCCCGCCTGTGCCAGATCGTCCCGCGCCTTCGCGCAGGTCGAGCATTGGGACAGGCCATACATCTGCAGACGGCGCGTCATCGCCCAAGTCCTCAGATCAGCGGCACGAACGGCACGCCGCAGGCGGACAGGGCCAGGATCGCGGCAAGGGCAAGGATCGTCTTCATCGGCATCTTCCATCATCGGGGTGACGGCGACCGTGCCACGGCCGCGCGCAGCGCGCCAGTGGCCACCCTGCTCATCCTTTCGTGAAAACGAGGCGGTTGCGCCGGGCCGGTCCGGGCTGCACAAGCTAGGAAAAACGGGGACAGCGGCATCATGTTCAGGACGTTCAGGCTTATCGCGGGCGCGCTTCTACTGGCGGTCGTGGCATCGTGCGGACCGAGCAAGATCAAGACCTACAACGGCCCGCCCGTCACGCAGATCGTCGTGAACAAGAACGCCCGGCAGATGTTTTTCTTCAGCGGCCCGTCGGTGATCGCCGCCTACAACATCGGGCTGGGCAACGAGCCGGTCGGGCACAAGCAGTTCTCGGGCGACGGCAAGACGCCCGAGGGATTGTACTACATCGACCGCCGCAACCCCGACAGCCGCTATCACCTGTCGCTCGGCGTGTCCTACCCGAACGTGCAGGACGCGGCCTTTGCCCTGTCGCAGGGCCAGAACGCGGGCGGCGACATCTTCATCCACGGCCAGGGCCCCGAGGGGCAGGCGCTGGCGCCCATGCGCCGCGACTGGACGGCCGGTTGCATTGCGGTCACGGACGCCGAGATCGAGGACATCTATGCGATGATCCGCGACGGGACGCCGATCCAGATCAACCCCTGACGTATGACCGGCCGGCGCGCCTAGCCGCCGCCTGCCCCGTATCGCCGCAGCACGACCTGGCTGCGCACGGCCGAGATCATCGGCGACTGCGCGACGCGGTCGTTCAGCGCCGACAGCGCCTCTACCCCCGGCAGAACCGCCGAGACCACGGCATCGACCTCTCCCGACAAGGACAGGACGGCGGTCACGCCTTCGAGCGAGGCGAGCCAGCGCAGCGCCTTGTCGCAGGGCCGCTCGGCGATTCCCACGAACAGGACCGCGCGGACCAGCCCCGGCCCGTCCTCGATCGCGGCGTGATAGCCGCTGATCGTGCCGCGCTGTTCCATGCCCGCGATCCGGTCCTGCACGGCCGTGCGCGACAGGCCGATCTCGCGCCCGATCGCGGCCGCGCTCAGACGGCCATTCGCCTCGAGCATGGCGAGGATGCGCTTGTTCGTCCGGTCAAGGTCCATGTCGATCCTGCGATTGGCAGGCAACTCGCGTCGGTCCGCAAGATGCCGGCCTGCGTGGCAAAGGCTAGATTGCCTCCGATGACAAGGGAGCACGTCATGCGAAAGATATCACCCCGCGACTTCACCGGAACCCGCGCCTGGGAGGCGATGGGGATCGAACGGATCGAGGGCGCCACCACGGTGCGCCTGCACTGGACGGATCAGCCCTACAAGTGGCACGTGAACGACGGACCCGAGGTGTTCGTCGTGCTGGACGGCCGGGTCGAGATGCACGCCCGGACTGCCGAAGGCGAGGTGGTGCATCAACTGGGCGTGGGCGACGTCTTTCACGCCGCGGATGGCGACGAGCATGTCGCCCATCCGGTCGGCGCCGCCCGCGTACTGGTGATCGAGCGCGAAGGCAGCGTCTGAACGGACAGGGGCGGCCGTGCCGCCCCTGCTCGCCCGCCGGTAGGAACTCGCGGACTAGTCGATCAGCGGCAGCAGCGCATCCACCGACTTTTTCGCATCGCCATAGAACATCCGCGTGTTATCCTTGAAGAACAGCGGGTTCTCGATCCCGGAATAGCCGGTCCCCTGCCCGCGCTTGCTGACGAACACGTTCTTGGCCTTCCAGACCTCGAGCACCGGCATGCCGGCGATGGGGCTGTTCGGATCGTCCTGCGCGGCCGGGTTCACGATGTCGTTCGAGCCGATGACGATCACCACGTCGGTGTCGGGGAAGTCGTCGTTGATCTCGTCCATCTCGAGCACGATGTCGTAGGGCACCTTGGCCTCGGCCAAGAGCACGTTCATGTGGCCGGGCAGCCGCCCCGCGACGGGGTGGATGGCAAAGCGCACCGACTTGCCGGCGGCGCGCAGCTTGCGCGTCAGCTCGCTGACCGATTGCTGCGCCTGCGCCACCGCCATGCCGTAGCCCGGAACGATCACAACGCTGTCGGCCTCGTTCAGGGCCTGCGCCACGCCGTCGGCGTCGATCGCGATCTGCTCGCCCTCGATCTCCATCGCCGGGCCCGTCTCGCCGCCGAAGCCGCCCAGGATCACGGACACGAACGACCGGTTCATCGCCTTGCACATGATGTAGCTCAGGATCGCGCCCGAGGATCCGACCAGCGCGCCGGTCACGATCAGCAGGTCGTTCGACAGCGTGAAGCCGATCATCGCCGCCGCCCAGCCCGAATAGCTGTTCAGCATCGACACCACGACCGGCATGTCGGCCCCGCCGATACCCATGATGAGCGACCAGCCGATGAAGCCCGCGATCAGCAGGATCAGGATCAACCACAGAAGCGCGGGCCCGATGCCGGTGACGTAAAGCACCGTGAACAGCAGCGCCGCCAGCGCCGCGCCGAGGTTGGTCATGTGCCCGCCGCGCACCTTCTTCGGCTTGCCGTCGATCTTGCCCGACAGCTTGCCATAGGCCACGATCGAGCCGGTGAAGGTGACCGCGCCGATGAAGACGCCTAGCGCGACCTCGACCTTGAGCATCGCAAGCTCGGCCGGGGTCTTGTGCGCCAGCACGGCGGCGAAGCCGTGGAACGCATCCGCCACGCCGTTCAGGCGCGCGCGGACGACGCGGCCAAGTTCGATCTGCGCGTTCAGGCCGATGAACACGGCGGCAAGCCCGACCAGGCTGTGCATCGCCGCGACAAGCTGCGGCATGTCGGTCATCTGGACCCGCGTCGCCAGCACGTAGCCCCCCGCGCCGCCGATCGCGATCATGGCAAGCGAGATCAGCCAGTTGCCCGAGCCGGGGCCAATGAGCGTGGCCACGACGGCAAGCGCCATGCCGGCGATGCCGTACCAGATCGCGCGCTTGGCGCTTTCCTGGCCCGACAACCCGCCCAAGGACAGGATGAACAGGACCGCCGCCACCACATAGGCGGCGGTGGTGAAGCCATAGGCGGGCAGCGCCTCGACGATGCCGGGTGCGGCATGGCTGACGAGGGGGTCGGCTGCGCCGGGCGCGGTGGTGATCACGGTGGTTGCCATCGACGCCCCCTTACGACTTCTGGAACATGGCGAGCATCCGGCGCGTGACCAGGAAGCCGCCGAAGATGTTGATCGCGGTCATCAGGACCGCGAGCGCCGCCAGCAGCGTGACCCAGGGCGAGCCCGACCCGATCTGCATCAGCGCGCCCACGATCACGATCGACGAGATCGCGTTGGTGATCGCCATCAGCGGCGTGTGAAGCGAGTGGGCCACGTTCCAGATCACGGTGAAGCCGATGAAGCAGGCCAGCACGAAGACGATGAAGTGCGACAGGAACGACGCCGGCGCGACGAGGCCGATCAGCAGCATCACTACCGCGCCCACGGCAAGCATGGTCACCTGCGACCGGGTCTGCTGGCGGAAGGCCGCGACCTCGGTCGCGCGGCGTTCCTCGGGCGTAAGTTCGCGGGCGCGTTCGCGCGGTTTTGCCGCCGCGATCGCCTGCACCTTGGGCGCCGGCGGCGGGTAGGTGATGTCGCCGCCGTGGGTCGCGGTCGCGCCCCGGATCACGTCGTCGTCCATGTTGTGGACGATCTCGCCGTGCTTGCCGGGCGTCAGGTCCGCAATCATGTGGCGGACGTTGTTGCCGTAAAGCTCGGACGACTGCGCGGCCATGCGCGAGGGGAAGTCGGTATAGCCGATGACGATGACGCCGTTGTCCGAAACGATGCGCTGGTCGGGCACGGTCAGGTCGCAGTTGCCGCCGCGCTCGGCGGCAAGGTCCACGATCACGCTGCCCGGCTTCATCGCGGAGACCATGTCGGCGGTCCACAGCTTCGGCGCGGGCCGGCCGGGGATCAGCGCAGTGGTGATGACGATATCCATGTCTGGCGCGAGCTCGCGGAACTTGTCGAGCTGCTTGGCCGCGAATTCGGGGCTGGAGGGCTTGGCGTAGCCGCCGGTGGCGGACCCGTCCTGCGCGTCCTGGAAGTCGAGATAGACGAACTCGGCCCCCATCGATTCGATCTGCTCGGCCACTTCGGGGCGCACGTCGAAGGCATGGACCTGCGCGCCGAGGCTGGTCGCCGCGCCGATGGCCGCGAGCCCCGCGACGCCCGCGCCGACGACCAGCACCTTGGCGGGCGGGACCTTGCCCGCGGCGGTCACCTGGCCGGTGAAGAAGCGGCCGAAGTTGTTCGCGGCCTCGATCACGGCGCGGTAGCCCGCGATGTTGGCCATCGACGACAGCGCGTCCATCTTTTGCGCGCGGCTGATCCGCGGCACCATGTCCATCGCGATGACGCTGACGCCGCGGTCGCGGGCGCGTTCCAGCAGGTCCTGGTTCTGGCCGGGATAGAAGAACGAGATCAGGCTTTGGCCCGACTGCATCCGGTCAAGCTCGTCCTCGGACGGGGGGCGGACCTTGACCACGAAATCGGCGGCGCCCGTCAGCGCGGCGGCGTCGGGCAGGACGGCGACGCCCGCGCGCTCGTACTGCGCGTCCGAGAAACCGGCGGCGGCGCCGGCCTGCGACTGGACCAGAACCTCGTGCCCGAGCTTCTGCAGGTGCGCGGCCGATGCGGGGGTGACGGCGACGCGCGCTTCCCCCTGGGCCGTTTCCTTCAAGGCGCCAATCTTCACCGGTATTCCCTCCGCCTTTTAAACACAGACGATCTGTATTCAGCGCAACAATGTTGCACAAGCGCCCCGGTCCGCAACCGGCAACGCGCGGCCATGCGACGCTGCGTTGCCGGATGTTCCGGGCCGACAACGAAAAACCGCAGCGCCGGGGGCGCTGCGGTCGTTGTTCAGTCCGTCACCCCGTGGGGTCGGTCCGCCGATCAGTTGGTGGCGGGCGCGACGGGAACGGTCGTGGTCGAGGTATCCGTGCCGGTCGCCGGGGCGTCGGTCGCCGGCGGGGTCGTGGTCGCCGGGGTGGTCGCCGGGGCCGTGTCGGTCACGGGCGGGGTCGCCGTATCGGTCGCCGGCGTGGTCGCCGTGTCCGTGGTGGTGGTCGACGTGGTGTCGGTCGCCGGCGCGGTCGTGGTAGTCGTCGCGTCGGTGCCGGTGGTCGCGGTGCCAGTGGACGAGGTGGTCGTCTCGGCCGGTTCGGTCACGACGACTTCGTCGTCGCCCATGAAGCGCGACAGCAGCCACCAAGCCAGCGCGAGGGCCAGCAGGATGCCGATGATCAGCGGCAGCGGCGAGGCTTTCTTTTCGACCGGCTCAACATAGGTTTCGGTCACGACGGTGTTGCGGCCGCTCGGATCGACCGGGCGGTGCGGGTCGGTGGCATCGGTGCGACGCGGATCGTTCGGATCATAGTTGGCCATGACAGCTCTCCTCGAAATGTATTTGCGATGTGCCTGAGGTCGACAGGATGGTGCGTGGACGCGGACGACCGGGCACCGGCTTGCGACCCGGCTATCCTGCGCTTAACACTTGCTCGGAAGACAAGTTCCGCGTCTGCAACAATTTTTTCCGGTGTGAATGCAATGGCAACAACCCGCCTACTGGCCAACTACCAGCCCTTTCCGTTCGCGCTGACCGAGACGCGGCTGCGGTTCGACCTTGCCCCGGTCGCGACGCGGGTCGAGGCGGAACTGGACTTCCGCGCCCTCGTCCCCGGCGCCGATCTGGTGCTGGACGGGGCCGGGCTGCGGACCCTGTCGCTGCGGATAGACGGGGCAGAACCCGATCCCGCGATGCTGCACATGAGCGACGAGACGCTGACGATTTCCGCCGCCGCCCTGCCCGAAGGCCCCTTCACCCTGTCCACAGTCGTCGAGATCGACCCCGAGCGGAACACCGCGCTTGAGGGGCTGTATCTGTCCGGGGGCATCTTCTGCACCCAGTGCGAGGCCGAGGGGTTCCGCCACATCACCTGGTATCCCGACCGGCCCGACGTGATGGCGCCGTTCCGCGTCCAGATTGCGTCCTCGATGCCGGTGCTGCTGTCGAACGGCAACCCCGTAGCGGTTGAGCCCGGGCTTGCCGAATGGCACGACCCCTGGCCGAAGCCCGCCTATCTGTTCGCGCTGGTCGCGGGCGAGCTCGAGGCGTTGCCCGACCGCTTCACCACGATGACCGGCCGGGACGTCGCGCTGAACGTCTGGGTCCGCCCGGGCGACCTGCCGCGCGCGGGCTTCGCGATGGAGGCGCTGAAGAAGTCGATGCTGTGGGACGAGCGCGTCTATGGCCGCGAATACGACTTGGACGTGTTCAACATCGTCGCGGTGGACGACTTCAACATGGGCGCGATGGAGAACAAGGGGCTGAACATCTTCAACTCCAAGCTGGTCCTCGCCTCGCCCGACACGGCGACCGACACCGACTACGAGCGGATCGAGGCGGTGATCGCGCACGAATACTTCCACAACTGGACCGGCAACCGGATCACCTGCCGCGACTGGTTCCAGCTGTGCCTTAAGGAGGGGCTGACGGTGTTCCGCGACCAGCAGTTCACGTCCGACATGCGCTCGGCCGCGGTGCAGCGGATCGAGGACGTGGTGACGCTGCGCGCGCGGCAGTTCCGCGAGGATGCGGGCCCGCTGGCCCATCCGCCGCGCCCCGACCGGTATGAGGAAATCAACAACTTCTACACCGCGACCGTTTACGAAAAGGGCGCCGAGGTGATCGGGATGCTGAAGCGCCTGGTCGGCGACGGCAATTACCGCGCGGCGCTGGACCTGTATTTCGACCGCCACGACGGGCAGGCCTGCACGATCGAGGACTGGCTGAAGGTGTTCGAGGACGCCACGGGGCGCGACCTGACCCAGTTCGCCCGCTGGTACACAGACGCCGGCACGCCCGAGGTGACGCTGCGCGAGGCCTGGGACGAAACCGAGGCGGGCGGCACGCTGACGATCACCCTGTCGCAGGACACCAGGGCGACCCCGGGCCAGCCCGACAAGCCCGCGCGGGTGATCCCGGTGGCGATCGGCCTGATCGGCCCGAACGGCTGCGAACAGCGCCCGACCGAGGTGCTGGAACTCGACGCACCCACCGGAACCTGGCAGTTCGAGGGCTTGGGCGCGCGCCCGGTCGTGTCGGCGCTGCGCGGGTTTTCCGCCCCCGTCGTGCTGCGCCATGACCTGGACGAGACCGCGCGCGCGACGCTTCTGGCGCACGACACCGACCCCTTCGCCCGCTGGGAAGCCGGGCGCGGCCTTGCGCTGGATGCGCTGATGGCCCGCACGGGCGGCGACGCGGACGCGGGCACGGCCTATATCGGCGCGATCGGCGGGTTCTTGGCCGACGCGGGCGCCGATCCTGCCTTTGCCGCGCTGGTCCTGCGCCTGCCACCCGAGGACGAGATCGCGACCCGGCTGCACGACCGCGGCATCGTCCCCGACCCCGATGCGATCCACGCCGCGCGCGAAAGCCTCGCATCCGACCTTGCCCGCGCGCACGAGGCGGCGCTGGCCGACATCTACGCCGCGATGGACGAACCCGGACCCTACTCGCCCGACGCGGGCCCGTCGGGGCGCCGCGCGCTGCGGCTCGAGGCGCTGTCGCTGCTCACCCGGCTCGACGGCGGCGACCGCGCCCAAGCGTTGTGGGATCAGGCCGGCAACATGACCGAACGGATGGGCGCGCTCGCCGCGCTGGTGCGGGTGGACCGGGGGGCGGAGGCTCTGGCGCAGATGGAGGCGCGGTTCGCGGACAACCGCCTCGTCATGGACAAGTTCTTCGCGGTCCAGCCGATGGCTGCCGCACCCGCCCGCGCGGTCGCGGTGGCGCGGGCGCTGTCGGACCGGCCCGACTTCGACTGGAAGAACCCCAACCGCTTCCGCTCGCTGATCGCCGGACTGACCGCGAACCACGCCGCGTTCCACGCGGCCGACGGTTCGGGCTACGATTTCGTCGCGGACTGGCTGATCCGGCTTGACCCGGTCAACCCGCAGACGACCGCCCGAATGGTGTCAGCGTTCGAGACGTGGACCCGCTACGACGACGCCCGGCGCGGCCACGCGCGGACGGCGCTGCAGCGGATCGCCGACCTGCCGCGGCTGTCGCGCAACACATCCGAGATGGTCACCCGCCTGTTGGCGGCGGGGGGCTGACGATCCTTGCAGGCGCGCCTGCGCGCGGCAATACTCGCCGGAACATGATGAAGCGATCGCCTCAGGACCATCACGTGCCCGCAGGCCAGCCGTCGCGGCTGGCCGCCCGGCTGGACATGGAACAGCGCCTCGATCCCCTGATCGAGGAGCGTGCGCCGTGGCTGTTTTCGGGTCAGCCCCATCACACGCTCGCGAAATGGGCGATGATGCGGCTGCTGCGCTATCCGCGCACGATGGAGCTTGCGACCGAGTTCCGCGACCTTCCCGCCGAAGAGATCATGCGCCGCATCTCGGCGCTGATCGTGCGCGACCTGCGAATCGACGGGTTGGAAAACATACCGGCGACCGGCCCTGCGCTGATCGTGTCGAACCATCCGACCGGGATCGCCGACGGCATCGTGCTGCATGCGGTCGTGTCGGCGGTGCGCGACGATCTGTTCATCTACGCCAACCACGACATGATCCGGGTGCTGCCGCAGACCGACGAGCTGATCGCCCCGGTCGAGTGGCGGATGGAAAAGCGCAGCCACGCCAAGACCAAGGCGACGATGGATTACACCCGCGCCGCGCTGGGTCAGGGCCGGATCGGGCTGATCTTTCCGTCCGGCCGTCTGGCCAAGCGCCACGGGATGACGCTGCACGAGCGGCCGTGGATGGCCAGCGCGGTGATGATCGCGCGCAAGTTCGACGCGCCCGTGATCCCGCTGCACATCCGGGCCCGGAACTCGGCGCTGTTCTACCTGCTCGACGCGATCCACCCGACGCTGCGCGACGTGACGCTGTTCAACGAGGTGCTGAACAAGGCCGGACACACCTACCGGATCACGGTCGGCAAGCCGATCCCCGCCGCGACGCTTCCGAAATCGTCCGAGGAAGGGATTGCGGTCCTGCGCCGCGCGGTGCTGGACCTGCCGCCGCCCGGACCGGGCGCCGCGCACATGTCGCACCTGCGCGAGGTGCGCCAGCGCCGCCGCGCGATCCGCAAGGCCAGCGGCGAACGGACCTGATCCGCCACGTTCCGCGGGTCGCCTGCGCGTCGGCCGCCGCTAGCGTCCCACGGCCATGTCGTCGCGATGGACCAGCGCGGCCCTCGGCTCGTATCCCAGCACCGCCGCGATCTCGTCGCTTCGTAGCCCGGCGATCCGGCGCGCCTCGGGCGCGTCGTAGCGCGCGATTCCCTGCGCCAGCCGCACGCCCCCGGCATCGACGATGGCGACCGGATCGCCGCGCAGGAAGTTGCCGGCGACCGCCGCGACCCCGGCGGGCAGCAGCGAGCGCCCGTCAGCCAGCGCCCGCGCGGCGCCCGCGTCCACGACCAGTTCGCCCCGCGGCTTCATCGCCGCGATCCAGCGCTTGCGGGCGGCGTGGGGATCGCCCTCGGGCAGGAACCACGTCACCCGGGCCCCCGACGCCACCGCCGAAAGCGGGCGCAGCACCGATCCCTCGGCGATCGCCATCGCGCAGCCGCCCGCGACGGCGGTGCGCGCGGCCATCAGCTTGGTCTTCATCCCGCCCTTGCTCAGCCCGCTGACCGGGTCGCCGCCCATCGCCTCGATCTCGGGCGTCAGGCGCTCGACCACCGGGATGTGGCGGGCGTCCGGGTCGGTCTTGGGGTTCGCGGTGTAAAGCCCGTCCACATCCGACAGCAGCAGCAGCTGGTCCGCGCCGCAGGTCACCGCGATCTGCGCGGCCAGACGGTCGTTGTCGCCGAACCGGATCTCGTCGGTGGCCACCGTGTCGTTTTCGTTCACGATCGGCACCACGCCGAGCGCGAGCAGTGTCTGCATGGTCGCGCGGCTGTTGAGATAGCGGCGGCGATCCTGCGAATCCTCCAGCGTGACCAGCACCTGCCCGGTGGTGACGCCGCTGGGGGCCAGCATTTCCTCGTAGGCGCGGGCAAGGCGGATCTGGCCGACGGCGGCGGCGGCCTGCGCCTGTTCCAGCGTCAGCGCAGCGGCGCGCAGGTCCAGCACTCGCCGCCCCAGCGCGATAGACCCCGACGAGACCAGGATCACGTCCACCCCGCGCCTGCGCCATTCGGCAACGTCGTCGCACAGCGCCCGCAGCCAGCCGGTCCGCAGCCCGCCTTCGTCCACCAGAAGCGCGCTGCCGATCTTGATGACGAGCCGGCGCGCCCGCGCGATGTCGGGCAGGCCGGGCGATGCCGGTGCCGCCTCGGGCACCGCGCCCGCGCCGGGGTGAATATCGCCTAGGGCTGCCATGTCCCGACATCGTCGGCCGCGGCGACGGCCTGGCGGGTGGGTTCGATCTGCGACCACAATGCGCGCAGCACCTCGGTCACGCCCTCGCGCGAGACGCCGGACATGGTCAGGACGGGGCCGCCGGTCTCGGCCTCAAGCGCGGCGCGGCGTTCGGCCACCGTGTCGTCGTCCAGCGCGTCGATCTTGTTCAGAACGGTGATCCGGTGCTTGTCGGCCAGCACCTGCGAATACGCCTCGAGCTCGGTCAGGATGGTGCGCGCGTCGCCCGCCACGTCCTCGGACGTGCCGTCGACGAGGTGCAACAGCACGTTCGAGCGTTCCACGTGGCCGAGGAACTGGTCGCCCAAGCCCCTGCCCTCGCTCGCGCCCTCAATCAGGCCCGGAATGTCGGCCATGACGAACTCGTGGCTGTCCACGCCCACGACGCCAAGGTTCGGCACCAGCGTGGTGAAGGGATAATCCGCGATCTTCGGCCGGGCGTTCGACACCGCCGACAGGAACGTGGACTTGCCCGCATTGGGAAGCCCGACGAGGCCCGCATCCGCAATCAGCTTCAGCCGCAGCCACAACGTGCGTTCGATGCCCTCGATCCCCGCGTTCGCGCGCCGGGGCGAACGGTTGGTCGAGGTCTTGAAGTGAAGGTTCCCCCAGCCGCCGTTGCCGCCCTTGGCAAGCAGCACCCGCTCGCCCGCGCGGGTCAGGTCGGCGATGACGGTTTCCTGGTCCTCGTCAAGGATCTCGGTCCCGGCCGGCACCTTCAGCAGGATGTCGTCGCCCGACGCGCCGGTGCGCTGCGCGCCCATGCCGTGCTGGCCCGACTTCGCGAAGAAGTGCTGCTGGTAGCGGAAATCGATCAGCGTATTCAGGCCGTCCACGGCCTCGGCCCAGACGTCGCCCCCGCGTCCGCCGTCGCCGCCATCGGGCCCGCCATATTCGATGAACTTCTCACGCCGGAACGACACGCAGCCGGCGCCCCCGCCGCCCGAGCGGATATAGACCTTGGCAAGGTCGAGAAACTTCATGGCCGTCCTCTTGCAGCAAGGGACATGGGTAATACGCAAGGACGGCGGACGCAACCGTGTCGGGCGCGGGCCACACGGGTGGCGGGATGCCGGTTTTGCCGTGTCTTATCATTTGATTGAGCGTGGTAGGATCGCGGTCGCCCCGGAACTGCGCGCGCCTCGCGGCGTTTATCGCGCAAGGCCGCGTCGCAACGACGGGCCGCCACCACTGGGGGACCATCTCATGAACTCGATCATTTATCTCGTCGGCCTCGTCGTCGTCGTTCTTTTCATCCTGTCGCTGCTGGGGCTTCGTTGATGGAGCGCGGGACGACACAGGGCGGCAACATGCCCGGTTCCGTGGGCGCGCCGGCTGCGGGCGACGCCGGGCGCGGCTACGTCGACTGGGGCGCGATCCTTGCCGGCGCGGCGATCGCCGCCGGCACGTCGATCGTGCTGACGACCTTCGCCGCGGCGCTGGGTCTGGGCGCGATCTCGGCCGAGCCGGACGGCAACATGGTCAGCGGCTGGGGTCTGGCGCTGACGGCGCTTTTCACCGTGATCTCCATGGTCGCGATCTACATGCTGGGCGGCTACATCGCGGGCCGGCTTCGCAAGCGCGTCGATGCGTCCAGCCGTGACGAAGTCACCGCCCGCGACGGCATTCACGGGCTCGTCGTCTGGGCGCTGGGGATGATCCTTACGGGCTTCATCGCCGCGAACGCGATCGGCGGCGGCGCAAAGGCCGTCGGATCGGCGGCGGGTACGGCGGTCGATGCCGCCGGATCGGCCGTGGGCGGCATCGCGCAGGGCGCGGGCCAGCTTGCGGGCGGCGTCGTGTCGGGCGCGGGCCAGGCGGTCGGCGGCGCGGCCGCGGGCGTGGGCCAGGCGGCCGAAGGCACGCTGGGCGATGCGCTGCCCGAGGGGCTTGCGTCGAACCCGCTCGACTATCTGACCGACGGGCTGCTGCGGCAGAACACCCCGGCCGCCGGCTATTCGGAAGCGGCGCTGCGGCGTGAGGTCAGCGGCATCCTGATGTCCCTGATCCGCACCGGCGAGATCAGCGAGACGGACCGCCAGTATCTCGTCAGCGCCGCCGCCGCGCGGACCGGCCTGACCGAAGCCGAGGTGAACGCCCGCGTCGATGCGGCCGTCGCCCAGGCGCGCGAGATCCGGGCCGAGGCCGAGCGCACGCTGGAAGAAGCCCGCCAGCGGGCCGAAACCCTGCGCCAGGAAGCCGAGGCGAAGGCCCAGCAGGTCGCCCAGCAGGCGATCGACGCGGCCGAGACTGCACGGCGCGGTGCGATCCTGTCGGCGTTCCTGCTGGCGGCGTCGTCGCTGGTGGCCGGTGCCGCGGCCTATATCGGCGCGGTTCGCGGCGGCCGCCACCGCGACGAGAACAAGCTGTGGGGCGGTCTGCGCTACCACCGCTGATCCCGACGCACATTTGACGGCCCGCCGGCGACGGCGGGCCGATTTCGTGCCGCCGGCTTCAAATCCGGCATGGCCGAACCCAGATAGGTCTCATGACAGCACCGACATTCGACAACAGCTATGCTCGCCTCGGCGCGGGCTTCTTTGCCCGCACCCCGCCCGTCCCGGTGGCAGATCCTGGCCCTATCGCCGTCAACGGCGAGCTGGCGACGCGGCTGGGCCTGGACCCGGAATGGCTGAAAAGCCCCGCAGGGGTGGCGGCGCTCGCCGGGAACCTGGTGCCGCCGGGTGCCGATCCGATCGCGCAGGCCTATGCCGGGCACCAGTTCGGGGGGCTTTCGCCGCAGCTGGGCGACGGCCGCGCCGTGCTGCTGGGCGAGGTCGTGGCACCCGACGGCGCCCGCTTCGACATCCAGCTGAAGGGATCGGGACCCACCCCGTTTTCGCGCCGAGGCGACGGGCGCGCGTGGCTGGGTCCGGTGCTGCGCGAATACCTCGTAAGCGAATTCATGCATGCGGCGGGCGTCCCCACGACCCGGGCACTGGCCGCCGTCACCACGGGCGAGCAGGTGGTCCGGGAAAGCCCGCTTCCCGGCGCCGTCCTGACCCGCGTCGCATCAAGCCACATCCGCGTCGGCACGTTCGAGTTCTTCGCGATCCGGGGCGACAACGAACGGCTGCAGGCGCTGACCGACCACGTCATCGCCCGCCACTACCCCGACGCGGGCGACGCGATGGGGATGCTGCGCGCGGTCGTCTCACGGCAGGCCGAGACGGTGGCGCACTGGATGGCGCTGGGGTTCGTCCACGGCGTCATGAACACCGACAACATGGCCGTGTCGGGGGAAACGATCGACTATGGCCCCTGCGCGTTCATGGACGCCTACCACCCCGACACGGTGTTTTCGTCGATCGACCGGGGCGGGCGCTATGCTTGGTCGGAACAGCCGCGCGTGGCGGTCTGGAACCTCGCGCAGCTGGCAAGCTGCCTGATCCCGATCATGGGCGACGAACAGACGGCTGTCGCCGAAGCGACCGAGATCGTCCACGGCTTCCCCGAGCTTTACCAGGCCGCCTGGCTGCGCCGCTTTGCTGCAAAGCTGGGGTTGGCGGCCCCGGAGCCGAGCGACCGCGCCCTGGTCGAGCGGCTGCTCGACCTCATGGCCGCGCAAAAGGCCGATTTCACCCGCGTCTTCCGCGGCCTCGCCACGGGCGACGCGGCGGCCGAGTTCGCGGATCCCGCCCCGTTCGAGGCGTGGCGGGCCGACTGGCAGGCGCGCGACCCCGACTGTGCACTCGCCCTGCGCGTCAACCCCGTTCGGATCCCGCGCAACCACCGTATCCAGCAGGTGATCGAGGCGGGCGTTCACGGCGACTTCGAGCCCTTCGCGGCCCTGGGCGAGGCGCTGAGGCTTCCGTTCGAGGATCGGCCTGAATGGGCCGACCTGTCGCTACCGCCCCGCGAGGGGGAAGAGGTGCGGGTCACCTTCTGCGGCACCTGAGCGGGGCGGGGCGATGGGCCAGACGAGAGACCCGGCGATGCACCAGGCTACGACGGGGCGCAGGGCGCCATGAAGTTCCGGCTGGCGAGCTACAACCTGCACAAGTGTCGCGGCATGACCGGACCGCACGCGCCGGAACGCAACCTTGCCGTCATCGCCGACATGGAGGCCGACGTGGTTGCCCTGCAAGAGGTGGATTTCCGGTTCGGCGCGCGGCCCGAGGCCCTGCCCCGCGCGCTGATCGAGGACATGACCGGCCTCGTCCCCGCGCCGCATCTGGGCACCAGCAGCCTGTCGCTGGGCTGGCACGGCCAGACCCTGCTGCTGCGCCCCGACCTCGCCGCGCAGGCGCGGCTGCGCCGCCTTCCCCTGCCGGGGATCGAGCCGCGCGGTGCGCTGGCCCTGATGCTGCCCGAGGTGACGGTGGTGGCGATCCACCTTGGCCTCGCGCGGTCGTCGCGCCGGGCGCAGCTGGCGCGGCTGGTCGCCAAGGCCGCCCGGATCGGGTCCGAGGCGCTGGTGCTGACCGGCGACTTCAACGAATGGCGCGACGACCGGGGGCTGGAATCACTGCAACCGCTGGACGTGATCGCGCCGGGGCCAAGCTGGCCCGCGCCCTTCCCGCAGCTGCGCTACGACCGGATTGCGATCTCGCCCCGGCTTCGGGTGCTGCAATCGGCGGTCCACGACACGCCCCTTGCCCGCCGCGCCTCGGACCACCTGCCGATCTGGGCCGACCTTGAACCTTTCGCCGGTTAGCGCCACCAAGCTTTCCCCCATCCGGCCGGGGGGTTAAGACACCGGCGAACCCCCACAGGAGCGCGCCCATGACCGCCATCATCGACATCTATGCCCGCGAAATCCTCGACAGCCGCGGCAACCCGACCGTCGAGGTCGACGTGACGCTGGAAGACGGCACCATGGGCCGCGCGGCGGTTCCGTCGGGCGCCTCGACCGGCGCGCACGAGGCGGTCGAAAAGCGCGACGGGGACAAGGCGCGCTATCTCGGCAAGGGCGTGCTGGAAGCGGTCGCCGCCGTCAACGGCGAGCTGTCGGAGAACCTGGTGGGCGAGGACGCGACCGAGCAGCTGGCGATCGACCGCATGATGATCGAGCTGGACGGCACCCCCAACAAGTCCCGGCTTGGCGCGAACGCCATCCTCGGCGTGTCGCTGGCCGTCGCGAAGGCCGCCGCCGAGGCGACGATGCAGCCCCTTTACCGCTACGTCGGCGGCACCGGCGCGCGCGTCCTGCCGGTCCCGATGATGAACATCATCAACGGCGGCGAACATGCCGACAACCCGATCGACATCCAGGAATTCATGATCATGCCGGTGTCGGCCGACACGCTGCGCGACGGCGTGCGGATGGGGTCCGAGATCTTCCACACGCTGAAGAAGGAACTGTCGGCGGCGGGCCTGTCCACGGCCATCGGCGACGAGGGCGGGTTCGCGCCCGACATCTCGTCCACCCGCGACGCGCTCGACTTCATCCTGCGGGCGATCGAAAAGGCGGGCTACAAGCCCGGTGAAGACATCATGCTGGCGCTCGACTGTGCCGCGACCGAATACTTCAAGAACGGCAAGTACGAGATTTCGGGCGAGGGGCTGTCGCTCAGCGCGGCCGAGAACGTGGACTACCTTGCCGCGCTCTGCGCCGACTATCCGATCCTGTCGATCGAGGACGGCTGTTCCGAGGACGACTGGGAAGGCTGGAAGCTGCTGACCGACCGGCTGGGCAAGTCGGTCCAGCTGGTGGGTGACGACCTGTTCGTAACGAACCCGCTGCGTCTGGAAGAAGGGATCAAGCGCGGCTGCGCCAACAGCCTGCTCGTGAAGGTCAACCAGATCGGCACCCTGTCCGAGGCGCTGGACGCCGTCCGCATGGCCGACCGCGCGGGCTTCACCAGCGTGATGTCGCACCGCTCGGGCGAGACCGAGGACGCGACCATCGCCGACCTCGCCGTCGCCACCAACTGCGGCCAGATCAAGACCGGCAGCCTGTCCCGTTCCGACCGGCTGGCCAAGTACAACCAGCTGATCCGCATCGAGGAGATGCTGGGCGAGACTGCCGAATACGCCGGCCGCTCGATCCTGCGGACCTGAAGTCCCACTACCCGGGCCGGGCCGGTGACGCCCGGCCCGGCTGCTACCTATCTGACCCGCCATTCCCCTGATCCGAGGCGCGCATGACCACCGAAGCCAGCGATTTCCTGCGCCGCCGGCGGTCGCACCCGCCAAAGACGCTGCGCGGCCCCGCCCCCTCGCGCGCCGAGCTGGCCGACCTGCTGACGCTTGCGACCCGGGTTCCCGACCACGGCAAGCTGACCCCGTGGCGGCTGGTGGTGCTGGAACGCGCGGCGCTCGACCGCCTCGCACCCCTGCTTGCGGACTACGTGGCCGCTGCGGGCGGCGACGAGGCGGCGGTGCAAAAGGCGCGCGACGCCTTTGCCTCGCCCGTGATCGTGGCCGTCGTCTCGGCGCCCGTGGACGATCCCAAGGTGCCCGAATGGGAACAGTTCCTGTCGGCCGGCGCGGTGTGCCTGTCGCTGGTGAACGCGGCGCTCGCGGCCGGCTGGGGCGCATCGTGGCTGAGCGGCCGGGCGACCGACGCGGCCTTCGCGCAGGCGCATCTCGGTGTGGCCGCGCACGAGCGCGTCGCCGGGCTGATCCATATCGGCACAAGGGGCGAGACCGCGGTCCCCGACCGCCCCCGCCCCGATGTGGCCGCCATTTCGACCTACCTGCCATGACCGGGCTCGCCGCCTTTCCCGTCGCGCTGATCCGCGGCCTCGGCGACCTGCTTCGGCCGCGCATCTTCAGCGTCGTCCTGCTGGGTGTCGCCCTGACGATCCTGCTGTTCGTGCTGTCGCAGGCCGCGATCTTCTGGGCGCTTGCGGCTTTCGGCCCGGATCACATCACCCTGCCCTGGATCGGCGCGATCCAACTCGGATCGGCGCTGTCCTGGGGATCGCTTGCCCTGTTCCCGGTCATGGGGTTCTTCCTGATGACGCCGGTCGCGGCCGGGTTCGCCGGGCTGTTCACCGAGCGGGTGGCGGCGCGGGTCGAAGCCGCGCACTACCGCGAAAGGCGCGGCCGCTCGACCGATTTTCTCGACGGTTTGCTCGAGTCCCTCGCCGTGGTGGCCGCCGCGCTGGGGATCGCGGTCGCGCTCTTGGTCCTGTCGCCGTTTCTCGGGCCGCTGGCGCCGATCGCATTCTACCTTGCGAACGGCTGGCTTCTGGGGCGCGAGTTCTTCGCCATGGCCGGGCGCCGCCACGTCCCGACCGCGCGCGCGCACGAGATCCGCAGGCGCGAACGCGGCGCGGTGATGCTGCTGGGGATCGCGGTCGCGGCGCTGCTGACCGTCCCGGTCCTCAACATCGTCGTCCCGGTGCTGGCGGCGGCGTCATTCACCCACCTCTACCAGATCGTGACGCGGAACGAGGCGGCGGTCAGACCCCCAAGGGGTTGAACGAGGTCACGTCGGCGCGGGTCACGATGTCGGCCATGATGACCCACGCCAGCACCGCGAAAAGCGCCGTCGCCAGCATCGTGGCCCAGATCGCCTTCAGCTTCAGCCGCGGCTCGGCCGGCGCGCCCGCATGGGTGCCGGGCACGATGTCGCCCGCATCGTCCTGGCTGCGATGCCCGATCGGCAGCATCAGGAACAGGCACAGGAACCACAGCGTGGCGTAAAGGACGATCCCGCCGGTGATGGACATCAGACCTGCTCCAGTTCGACAAGGCAGCCGTCGAAATCCTTGGGGTGAAGGAACAGGACCGGCTTGCCGTGCGCCCCGATCTTCGGCGTCCCGTCGCCCAGCACGCGCGCGCCCTGCGCAGTGAGGCGGTCGCGAGCGGCGAGGATGTCGTCGACCTCGTAGCACAAGTGGTGGATGCCGCCCGACGGGTTGCGGTCAAGAAATGCGCGAATCGGGCTGTCATTGCCCAGGGGGTGCAGCAGTTCGACCTTGGTGTTGTCCAGCTCGACGAACACGACGGTCACGCCGTGGTTGGGCTCGTCCTGCGGCGGCCGCACGACCGCGCCGAGCGTGTCGCGGTAACGGGCGGCGGCGGCGGCAAGGTCGGGGACGGCAATGGCTATGTGGTTCAGGCGGCCGATCATGGAACGCTCCCGCTGCAATCGCGGGTTTCTACGTCCGATCCGGGTCGGGCGAAAGCCCCCGGATTGTCGCAGGCCACGTGCGGGGCGGCGTTAACCGCGCATTAGGCAGACCGGCCGTAGGGTCTGGACAGGGCCGATTCGAGGCCGATCTTTGGGGAACGCGCCGATGCACGACTGCAAGAATCCGATCACCCGCGACGACACCGCGCCCCTGTGGCGCGCGGCACTGCCGGGGCGACCGCTGACGGGGCTGACGGTGCTGGTGGTCGAGGATTCGCGCATCGCGTCCGAAGCCGTGCGGCTTTTGTGCCTGCGCTCGGGCGCGCGCATCCGCCGCGCCGACAGCCTGCGGGCGGCCGCCCGGCATATGGCGACCTATCGCCCGGCGGTGGTGATCGTGGACCTGGGCCTACCCGACGGGAACGGCGCGGAACTGATCCGCACCATCGCCGAGGCAACGCCCCGCGTTCCGGTGCTGCTGGGCATGTCGGGCGATCCCGACAACGAAACGGTGGCGCTGACGGCCGGGGCCGACGCGTTCCTGGCCAAGCCCGTGGAAAGCCTGGCCGTGTTCCAGCACGCGATCCTGTCGAACCTGCCCGCCGACGCGCGGCCGACCGGCCTGCGGCTGGTGGTCGACGACACCATCGTTCCCGACAGCGGCGCGCTGCGCGACGACCTCGTCCACGTGGCCGAGGTGCTGGCGGCGGCCGAAAGCACCGACTGCATCGACTATATCGCCCGCTTCCTTGCCGGCGTGGCCCGGTCGTCGCACGATCCCCGGCTCGAGGATGCGGCAACGGCGCTCGCGCGCGATCATTCCGCCGGGCGGGCGCTGGCGGCCGACCTAGCGCGTATCAGCGGGCTGGTGCAGGACCGGCTGGCGGCGGCGGGGGCGTGACGGGGCGCGGCCTGGCCCTTCAGCGATCCGCCAGGTCTTGCCGGATCGCCTGCAAGGACCGGCGCTGACGTCCCGCCGCGTCGAAGTTGCCGGGGTCGAGCCAGGCGTCGTGCGCCGCCGCGATGGCGGGCCAGTCGTCATCGGTCATCGCCCACCATGCCGTGTCGCGGTTGCGGCCCTTGGTGACCATGTGGTTGCGGAACGTGCCCTCGTAGATGAACCCGAAGCGGTCGGCGGCCCGCATCGACGGCGCGTTCAGGTCGTTGCACTTCCACTCGACGCGGCGGTAGCCCGCCTCGAACGCCCAGCGGATCATCAGCATGATCGCCTCGGACGCGGCCGAGGTTTGCTGCAGGACTGGGGCGATCTGGATATGCCCGATCTCGATCACGCCGTTGGCGCGGTCGATGCGCAGGAAGGACGCGACGCCGCCGATGGTGCCGGTGCCATGCGAACGCAGCGCATAGAAGAACGGATCGGCCGACCCCGCCACGCTTGCCTGCCAGTCGCGGTAGCCGGCCGGACCCTCGAACGGGCCGTAGCCGAGATAGTCCCAGATCTCGGCACGACCCGCATTGGCGGCGAACAGATCGGCCGCGTGCCGGTCCGGGTCCAGCCGTTCCAGGGTGACAAACCGCCCCTGGATCCGGTCGGGGCCCGGGGCGGGCGGCGGCGTGAAATCCGCGACCTCGCGCCCCAGCGGGCGGTCCCCCGTGCCGATCTTCAAGTGCGGATCGTCGGTCATCCGACCCCTGTCAACCTTCCAGGCCCACCGCGCGCGCCTCAGGCGTCCTTCGGCAGCGCCCGCAGGCGCAGGTCGCGCATCTGTTCGTTGGTGGGTTCGCTCGGCGCGCCCATCATCGTGTCCTCGGCGCGCTGGTTCATCGGGAACATGATGACCTCGCGAATGTTCTGCTCGTCGGCCAGCAGCATCACGATCCGGTCGATCCCCGCCGCGCAACCACCGTGAGGGGGGGCGCCATAGCGGAACGCCTTGACCATGCCGCCGAAGCGCTTTTCCACCTCGGACGCCGGATAGCCCGCGATTTCGAACGCCTTGAACATGATCTCGGGCGTATGGTTGCGGATCCCGCCCGAGATCAGCTCGTACCCGTTGCAGGCGAGGTCGTACTGATAGGCGTGGACCTTGAGCGGGTCGCCGTTCAGCGCCTCGAGCCCGCCCTGCGGCATCGAGAACGGGTTATGGGAAAAGTCGATCTTGCCGTCGTCGGTGCGTTCGTACATCGGGAAATCGACGATCCAGGCGAACTTGAACTGCTTTTCGTCGATCAGTTTCAACTCGCGCCCGATCTCGGTCCGCGCGCGGCCGGCGACAGCCTCGAAATCCGAAGGCTTGCCGCCAAGGAAGAACGCGGCATCTCCCTCGCCCAGACCAAGCTGGGTGCGGATGGCTTCGGTCTTGTCCGGCCCCAGCGCCTTGGCGATCGGACCGGCGGCTTCGGTCGCGCCGCCCTCGTCCTTGCGCCAGAAGATGTACCCCATTCCCGGCAGCCCCTGCCCTTGCGCGAACGCGTTCATCCGGTCGGCGAACTTGCGCGACCCGCCGGTCGGCGCGGGGATCGCGCGGACCTCGGTCCCGTCCTGTTCCAGCAGCTTGGCGAAGATGCCGAAGCCCGAACCGCGGAAATGGTTGCTTACGTCCTGCATCTCGATCGGGTTGCGCAGGTCGGGCTTGTCGGTGCCGTATTTCCGCAGGCTCTCGACATAGGGGATCAGCGGCCAGTCGGCATCGACGCGACGGCCGCCGCCGAATTCCTCGAACAGGCCCTGGATCACCGGCTGGACGGCGGCGAACACGTCCTTCTGCTCCACGAACGACATCTCGACGTCGAGCTGGTAGAAGTCGGTTGGCGAACGGTCGGCGCGCGGGTCCTCGTCGCGGAAGCAGGGCGCGATCTGGAAATAGCGGTCGAAGCCCGCGACCATGATCAGCTGCTTGAACTGCTGGGGCGCCTGCGGCAGCGCGTAGAACTTGCCCGGGTGCAGCCGCGACGGCACGAGGAAGTCGCGCGCTCCTTCGGGCGAGGACGCGGTGATGATCGGGGTCTGGAACTCGGTAAATCCGGAATCCCACATGCGGTTGCGGATCGACCGGATCACCTTCGACCGCAGCATCATGTTGTTGTGCAGGCTTTCGCGCCGCAGGTCGAGGAAGCGATAGGCGAGGCGCGTTTCCTCGGGGTAGTCCTGGTCGCCGAACACCGGCAGCGGCAGTTCGTCCGCGGGGCCCAGCACCTCGACCGCGGTCGCGTACACCTCGATTTCGCCCGTCGGCAGCTTCGGGTTCACGAGGCTCGCGTCGCGCAGCTTCACGCGCCCGTCGATGCGGATCACGGTCTCGGCCCGCAGCCGTTCCAGCGCCGCGAAGGCGGGCGAGTCGCTGTCGGCGATGACCTGAGTGATGCCGTAGTGGTCGCGCAGGTCGATGAACAGTACGCCGCCGTGATCGCGGACGCGATGCACCCAGCCCGACAGGCGGATCTCGTTGCCCGCGTCCTGGGCAGTCAGCTGGCCGCAAGTATGAGAGCGATAGGCGTTCATCGGGCTTCCTTTCCGGCCTCGGCCGGTGCATCCTTATCCGGGCGTGCATACACGGGTTTGAAGGCGTGAAGTCAAGGCGGCGCCACAGCAAAACGCAAGAGACGCCATGCTCTATCTGCTGCTGAAGGCTGCCATTTCCGGGGTTCTCATCGCGCTCGCTTCCGAGACGGCGCGGCACAACGCGTCAGCGGGGGCGCTGGTCGCATCCCTGCCGCTGGTGTCGGTGCTGGGCATGATCTGGCTGTGGCACGACACCCGCGACCCGGCACGGCTGGCCGATCACGCGCAGGCGACGCTGTGGTATGTGCTGCCATCCCTGCCCATGTTCCTGCTGATCCCGGTCCTGCTGCGCGCGGGCGTCGGTTTCTGGCCCAGCCTCGGCGCGGGCTGCGCGCTGACCTTCGGTCTTTACCTGCTGACGATGCGGCTGGTCGGCTAGAACGGCCGGACCACGTTGCCCGACCAGAAGAACTCGCCCATCCCCATGGTGAACAGGATGTTGCCCGCCAGCCCGTGGATCAGCCACGCCGCCGGGAAGCCGCGCTTCATGTAGACGTCGGCGAAGATCCAGCCGCCCACGAAGGTCATCACCGCCACCACCGGCGACCAGTACATCATGTGCGCGAGCGAGAAGATCGCGGCGTTGGTCAGCCGTGCGCTCCGCTCGGACCCGAACAGGGCGCCGTAGCGGTGAAAGAAGAGGACGCGGAAGATCACCTCCTGCGGCAAAGCCGACAGGAGCGGGTAAAGCACCCAGAGCAGCGCCAGGAGCCTCAGCCGCTCGGGCGAGACGTTGGGCATGAAGCCGGGCTTCGTCGCGGCCATGACGAGAAATGCCGCAACCGCCACGAACACGCAGAACACCGCCATCCGGCCCCAGCGCACCTCGCCCCAGCCCGAGACGAGGCTTTTCCAGTGATAGTCCCCGGTCAGCCGGATCAGGAACACCGACAGCAGGCAGAAGGCCGACAGCGTTGCGAACATGTAGACGGGGTTCACGAACACCGCGATCGCAATCGGCGCCGCAACGAACAGCGCCACGAACTCCCATATCAGCCTCGCATGCGGTTTCGCGATTAGCGAACCACGCGGCTGTTCACCCACTGCTGCCATTGTCTGCGGTTCCCGGCGAATGCGTTGAGATCGACATTGCCGCCAAAGCCGGGCGCGGTGCCCGTGCCCGTGTACTGCCAGAACGTCCAGCGCTGGCCCGGATAGGTACGGCGCGGGTGATCGGCGACGGAACGCAGCCAGTATTCCGCCGGCAGCGCGCGCAGGTTGGCCTCGCGGTAGAAGTCGACCGTCGTGTAGACGACCGGCCGCTGGCCGTAATACTGTTGCAGGACGGACATGAAGATTCCGACTTCACGATGGATCTCGGCTTGTGACGGCTTGTAGCGGCAGGTCCGCGACGTGTGGACCCACTCAAGATCCACAACGGGCGGAAGCGCGCCGCGTTCCCGCGGAACGTTCGCAATGTACCACGCCGCCTGTTCCGCCCCCGACCGGCAGAAGTAATAGAAGTGATAGCCGCTGCGCGGGATGCCCGCCGCGCGGGTCTGTTCCCAGTAGGTACGGAACATCGGATCGGCGTGATCGCCGCCCTCGGTCGCCTTGATGAAGGCGAAGCTGATGCCCGCCTGGCGCGCCCGGTTCCAGTCCACGCCGCCCTGATAACGCGAGACGTCGACCCCGTGGACCTCGTGGTTGTAGGGGTGGCCGCTGGTCCAGACATGGGGCGCGGTGTCGCCAAGCTGCGGGACCGTGCCGCCGACGTAACCCGCGCCGCCGCGCGAGCCGCCGCCCCCGCCGCCGCACGCCGTCAGCACCGCCAAAGACAAGATCGCCGCAATCTTCAGGATGTTTTTCACTGCCCCGCCCCTCGTTCATTCGTGGTCGCTTGTTTGTGAGCTTTGTTTCACAGGGCCGCCGTCCCGTCATGAGGGACCGATGACGCGGGCGATCACTAAACCGTCAGGCCGGCGGCGACGGACGGCGGTGCCCGCTCAGGCGTCGGGGACGATCTTGCCGGGGTTCAGGATGCCGTTGGGGTCGAGCGCCCGCTTGATCGCGCCCATGACCTGCCAGGCATCGCCATGCTCCGCCTCCATCAAGCCGCGCTTGCCCAGGCCGATGCCGTGTTCGCCGCTGATCGTGCCGCCGACGGCGAGCGCGCGTTCCGCCATCCGCCGGGCCAGCGCCTTGGCCTGCGCGATCTCGTCTGCGTTGCCCGGATCGACCAGCATCAGGGTGTGGAAATTGCCGTCGCCCACATGGCCGACGATGTCGCCCATGATGCCCGCGGCCTTCATGTCGGCGTCGGCCGCGGCCACCTGCCCCGGCAGTTCGGTCATCGGCACGCAGGCGTCGGTCACGACGCCGGTGGCGCCGGGCCGCAGCTTCAGCGTGGCCCAGTAGCTCGCGTGACGCGCGGCCCAAAGCCGGTTGCGTTCGTCGAGCGAGGTGGCCCAGGCGAAGCCCTGCCCCGCGAACTCGGCCGCAAGCTCGCCGAAGGCTGCGGCGTTGGCGCGCACCGCGTCGGGGCTGCCCGCGAACTCGATCATCAGGTGCGGCAGCAGCGGATAGTCGCTGCCCAGATGAAGGTTCACGGCCTTCATCGCCATCGGGTCCATGAACTCGATTCGGGCCATCGGGATGCCGGCCTGCATGGTCATCGCCACGCAGCCCACCGCATCCTCGAGCGTGGCAAAGGCGCAGACGCCCGCCGCCACGTCCTCGGGCTGGCCGTGCAGCTTCAGCGTCAGCTCGGTGATGATGCCGAGCGTACCCTCGGAGCCGACGATGAGGCCGGTCAGGTCGTAGCCGTTGCTGGCCTTGGCCGCGCGGCTGCCGGTGCGGATCACGCGGCCGTCGGCCAGCACGACCTCGAGCGCAAGGACGTTCGGACGCATCGTGCCGTAGCGGACGGCGGTGGTGCCGCTGGCGCGGGTCGCGGCCATGCCGCCCAGGGTCGCGTTGGCGCCGGGGTCGATCGGGAACATCAGCCCGGTCGCGCGAAGCTCGCGGTTCAGGTCCTCGCGCGTGACGCCAGGCTCGACGATCGCCAACATGTCGCCCGCACGCACCTCGATCACCCGGTTCATCCGGGTCAGGTCCAGCGTCAGGCCGCCGCGGACCGCCAGCGCGTGCCCCTCCAGCGACGTGCCGGCCCCCCAGCCCACGACGGGGACCAGATGTTCGTTGCAGATCTTCAGGACGGCCGACACCTCGGCGGTGCTGAGCGGCCAGGCGACCGCGTCGGGCGGCGGCGCGCGGTGGAAGGTTTCGGACCCCGCATGCGCGTCGCGGTCGGCATCGGTGGTGGACAGGCGGGGGCCGAGAACGTCGCGAAGCGCGTCAAGGGCGGCGGCAGGGATCGGCATGGCGGGACAGTTCCGGGTTCAGGCGGGCGCGCGGGCCGCAAGCGGCCGGGTCGCGGACACGAGCCAGTCAAGATCGCCGCCGTCGAGCAGCGGCGACAGTTCGGCCCTGACACGGGCGTGATAGGCGTCGAGCCAGGCGATGTCGCCGGCCGACAGGATGCCCGCGTCCAGATCGACGAGCCGGGTGTCGATGGGGACCAGCGTCAGCGTCTCGAACCCGAGCATCGCGCGCCCGTCAGGGCTTTCGGCATCCTCGACGGCGATCAGGTTCTCGATGCGGATGCCGAACGCGCCCTCGCGGTAGTAGCCGGGCTCGTTCGAGAAGATCATGCCTGCCGCGATCGGCACCTCGGACCGCCGCGCGATCCGCGCAGGCCCCTCATGGACGCCAAGCGCCGCCCCGACCCCGTGGCCGGTCCCGTGGTCGTAGTCCAGCCCCGCCTGCCACAGCGGCGCGCGGGCGACCGGGTCGATGTCGCGCCCGGAGAACCCTTTCGGAAAGCGCAGGCGGCTCAGCGCGATCATCCCGGCCAGCACGCGGGTATAGGGGTCGCGGGCGTCGCGCGCCACCGGTCCGACGGGCATCGTGCGGGTGACGTCGGTGGTGCCGTCGGCATACTGCCCGCCCGAATCGAGCAGCAGCAGCTCGCCCGGCGCGACGGTGCGGTTGGTCTTTTCGGTGACGTGGTAATGGACGATGGCGCCGTTCGGGCCGGACCCGCAGATCGTGTCGAAGCTGAGATCGCGCGCCCCCGCCCCTTCGCGGCAGCGTTCCAGCTGGCGCACCACGTCGATCTCGGAAAAGCTGCCCGGCTCCTGCGCGTCGATCCAGGCGAGGCAGCGCACGACGGCCGCGGCATCGCGCAGATGCGCGGCCCGCATCCCCGACAGTTCGGCCGCGGTCTTGACGGCCTTGGGCAGAGCGACCGGATCGTCGGCGGCGGCGATCCCGATGCCCGCCCCCTCGATCAGCCGGAACAGCTTGTCGGGCGCGGTCTGCGGGTCGATGCGGACCGGCCCCTCAAGCCCCAGCAGCGCCGGGGCAAGCCCGCCCATCGGCAGGACGGACACCTCGTTGCCCAGATGCGCGCGCAGGTCGGGGTCGAAGCGCGCGGGATCGGCGAACAGCGCGACATGGCCGTCGTCGCCCAGGATCGCAAAGGCCTGCACGGCGGGGTAGCGCGGCACGTCCGCGCCGCGGATGTTGAGCAGCCAGGCGATGGAATCCGGCTGGGTCAGCACGGCGGCGCGCTGGCCTTGCCCCACAAGCTCGGCCGCGATCCGCGCGCGGCGTTCCTGCGGCGTGGCGCCGGCAAGGTCGGAGGGGTGGATGCGGACCGGGCCGCCCGACGGCTCGGGCCGATCGTGCCAGATCGCGTCCACCGGGTTCTCGATCGGGACAAGAGCGATCGAGGCGGTGGACAGACGTTTCTGCAGCCCCTCGATTTCGCTTCGGGTGTGAAGCCACGGGTCGAACCCGACCCGGCCGCCGCCCGGCAGCGCCTCGAGCAGCCAGTCCGCCGGCGCGGTCTCGGGCCAGGGCACCGGGGTGAGGACAGCGGCGTCGGTCTCGGCCCGGACCTGCACCCGGTAACGGCCGTCGATGAACAGCCCGGCGCGGTCGGCGGTGACGATGGCGAAGCCCGCGCTGCCCGAAAACCCGGTGAGCCAGCGCAGCCGGGCGTCGCGGTCGGTCACGTATTCGCCCTGGAACGCGTCGGCGCGGGGCACGATCACGGCATCAAGGTCCTGTTCGGCCATCACCGCCCGCAGCGCCGCGATCCGCGGGGCGGCCGTGGCCGGGTCGCCTGTGGCGGTAAAGTCCTGCCAGCCCGGCGCGGCCGCTTCGTTTCCGGTCATTCCCCCACCCCCGTCAGTTCGGCCATCGTCCCCCAGGCGCGGCCCGAAAGGCCCGCCGCCTCGCCGGTCGCAAACAGTGTCCGCATGTAGCGCGGCTCGAACGGGCGTTCGTAGCGCAGCGGAAAGTTCGGCGGCACGGCGGTCAGGTGCAGGTCGAAGTCACCCGCCTGCGCGACCGCCTGGATCTCGGCGATATCGCCGCGCGACTGCGCCTTCAGCACGGTGCTGAGCGAGCGCCGCGCGATCCCGATGGCGGTCGAACTCGTCGCCTCCCACTCGGGCCCCAGCTTGGCGTTGCGGATCACCCACATGTTGCGCGCCCCCGCCCGCGGCGGCACATCCAGATTGCCCGGATAGGCGAAGACGCCGCGCGTCACGCCGCCATCGACGTGTATTTCCTTGAACCCCGTCCCGTTCCGCACCGCGTCGAAGGTGACCGGGGGGAACACGCCGGGGATCGCGGCCGAGGCGAGGATCACGCGCCGGATCAGCGCCACGCGGTCGGGCCTGCCCGACGCCGCGATCCGCCCGATGTCCCAGATGACGAGCCGCTGCGCGTCGAGGTTGGTGGTTCCGATCAGCAGCAGCCGCCCCTTGCGCCGTTCCTCGGCGATCCGCGCCACCAGTTCGGGCGATATCACCTGCTCGATCCGCCGGGCCAGCGGACCTGGATCGGCGGCGGCGATCCCGCCGGTCAGCAGGCTCGCGATCTTGAGACGGTAGATGTCCTCGGCCTCGGTCCGGGTGTAGAAATCGCGCAGGTAGCCGTCATAGGCGCTGCCGAGGAACGCCATCGGCGCGATCAGCGCCCCGGTCGAGATGCCGGTCACGGCGTCGAACTCGGGCCGGGTGCCCAGTTTCGACCAGCCGTTCAGGAACCCCGCGCCATAGGCGCCGTCGTCGCCGCCGCCGGAAATCGCCAGAAGGTCGAGCCGCTGGCGCGACGCCGCGCGGTCGTAGACGGCGCGGGTCAACGGCTCGTCGCGCGGCATCGGCTGCGCCGTGTCGCCGAAGCTGCGGATCAGCGGGCCATATCCCGGGATCTCGCCCAGGGGATCGCCGGTCGGCGTGTCGGGCGGCGGCGGGTCGGACGCGCGGGCGCGCGTCAGGTTGCACCCGCCCGTCGCCAAAATCATCAGGCCCGAGGTCACGCCCCCGGAAACCACGCCGCGCCGTGTGATCATCATCCGCGCCCCAAGTTCTATCGTGCCGCCCTGCGGGCCTGGTTGCCGAAGGCGCGCGCGCGCTTCCTCGGATCGCTTTCGAACAGCGCCGCAAGCTGTTCGGTGATCGCGCCGGCAAGCTGCTCGGCGTCGGTGATCGTGACCGCGCGCTCGTAATAGCGGGTCACGTCATGGCCGATGCCGATCGCGATCAGCTCGACCTGGCGGCGGCGTTCCACCATCGCGATCACGTCGCGCAGGTGCTTTTCAAGATAGTTCGCCGGGTTCACCGACAGCGTGCTGTCATCGACCGGCGCGCCGTCGGAAATGACCATCAGGATCTTGCGCGCCTCGGACCGCCGGACCATCCGCCGATGCGCCCATTCCAGCGCCTCGCCGTCGATGTTTTCCTTGAGCAGCCCTTCCTTCATCATCAGGCCGAGGTTGGGGCGCACCCGCCGCCACGGCGCGTCGGCGTTCTTGTAGATGATGTGCCGCAGGTCGTTCAGGCGCCCCGGCGCGGCCGGCCTGCCCGCCTTCAGCCATTCCTCGCGCGACTGCCCGCCCTTCCACGCGCGGGTCGTGAAGCCCAGGATCTCGACCTTGACCGAGCAGCGTTCCAGCGTCCGCGCCAGAACGTCGGCGCAGATCGCGGCGATGGAGATCGGCCGCCCGCGCATCGAGCCCGAGTTGTCGATCAGCAGCGTGACCACGGTGTCGCGGAACTCGGTGTCCTTCTCGACCTTGAAGCTGAGCGGCGTCGTCCGGTTCGCGACCACGCGGGCAAGGCGGCCCGCGTCCAGCACGCCCTCTTCCTTGTCGAACTCCCAGCTGCGGTTCTGCTGCGCCTGAAGCCGGCGCTGCAGCTTGTTGGCAAGCCGCGAGACCGCGCCGCGGAGTGGGTCGAGCTGCTTGTCGAGATAGGCGCGCAGGCGCTCCAGCTCGGCCGCGTCGGCAAGATCCTCGGCCGCGATTTCCTCGTCGTGAAGCTGCGTGTAGACGCGGTACTCGCTGCTCGCCTCGCTGACCTGCGGCGGCAGCTCGGGCGGCATCTCGCTGTCCGACATCTCGGACTCTTCGGACAGTTCGTCGTCGGCCTGGTCGTCCATGCTGACCTGGGCCTGACGTTCTTCCTGCGTCTGTTCCTGCGTGCGCTCGGGGCTCGCCTCGGCGTCCTCGCCTTCCTCTTCCTGCTGGGGCGGGTTCTGGCCGGACTCGTCGTCCTCCTGCTCGGCGCTCTCGTCGCCTTCGTCCTGCGCGTCGTCGGGGTCGTCGCCCAGCTGGTCGGCATAGCCGAGGTCGGCGATCATCTGCCGGGCGATGCGGGCAAACGCCGCCTGGTCGGCCAGCGCGGTCGCCGCGCGGTCAAGGTTGCCGCCCGCCTGTTCCTCGACGAAGGGGCGCCACAGGTCGGCCACGTGCTGCGCCGCCGCCGGCAACCGGCGGCCGGTCGCCGCCTGCCGGACCAGCAGCCCGGCCGCAACCGACAACGGCGCGTCCGAGGCCTGCCGGATCTGCCCGTAGCCCTTGCGCTCGGCCTCGGCCCCGATCCTGGCGTCGATGTTGGACAGCGCGCCCGGCATGTCGCGGGCGCCAAGCGCCTCGCAGCGGGCGGTTTCCATCGCCTCGTACAGTTCGCGCGCGACAGGGCCCGCGGGGGTGTAGCGCAGATGCGTCGCCGGGTCGTGATGGCGGACCTTCATCGCCAGCGCATCGGCGGTGCCCCGCGCCATCAGCACCTCGTCGCGGGTCATGCGGCGGCTGACCTGCGGCAGGCGCATCGTGTCGCCCGCCACGCCCGAGGGGTCGGCGGTGAAGGTGACGTTCAGCTCGTGCTGCTCGGCCAGGGCGCGCGTCGCCTCGGACAGGGCCTTCTTGAACGGATCGGCGGGGTTGTCGGTCTTTTTCATGCGGCGGTCGTGATGGTTCCGGGCAGGCGGCGTGCGGGTCGGCGTGCGGGTCGGCCTCTGGGGCAAAGGGGCGCGCGGGCGGCTGGCATGCATCCTTGTCCCGCATGCGCGCGACGAAGTCGAGTGGCTGCGGGGGCGGAACCCCGCCGTCCCCCGGCCGTTGGACGGCACGCCAGCCCCGGAGACGCCGATGATCCCTGCCCGCGCGATGACCCTGTCAATCCTCATTGCCGCAGTAGCGCCGGCCGCGGCGCAACCGGCGGCGTCCGGCCCGGTGCTGGACGCGGCGGCACCGGTCTGCGTCGCGGGCGTCAAGGACGCCTACCGCAAGGGCTACGCCGACGGGGTCGATGCGATCGGATCGCAGCTCGCGCAATCGACCGCGCGGATGCAGGAACAGGTGCAGGCGCAGTTGAACGAACAGTTGCGTCAGCTGCAGCGGCAATCCTCGGCCGAGCTGGACACGCGCATCGCCGCCGCGCAGGAAAAGGCGCTGGACGAACAGGGCGCGGTGGTCGCAGGCGGAACAACGGTTGCGCCGGATGCCCGGATGCCGTCGCTATCCGCGACGATCCAGTCGCTTGACGCCCGCACCGCGCGGGGCGCGGGCGGTCCCGCAACGCCGCAGCCCGCCGCCCCTACCGACCCCGCCGCCCTGCCGCCGGGCACGACGATCACGATCACCGATCCGCAGGCCTTGCCGCCCGAGTTGTTCCGCGCCTTGATGGACTTCGCCTCGCGCTGAGACGGTCAACGAAAGGAACGGACATGCGGATCGACGACGACGCCCGGATCGCGGTGATCGGCACCGGCACCATCGGCGCCAGCTGGGCCGCGCTGTTCCTCGCCGCCGGGCACGACGTGGCCGCCAGCGACCCGGCAGAGGGCGCCGAGGCCCGGCTGCGCGCGCAGGTGGCCGCGAACTGGGGCGACCTTGCCGCGCTGGGCGTCGCAAAGGGGCCGGTCGAAAGCGCGCTGGAACGGCTGACCTTCCACGCCGATCCGGCAGAGGCCGCGCGCGGCGCGCAGGCGGTGCAGGAAAACGCGCCCGAGCGGATCGAGGTCAAGCGCGACCTGCTCGCCCGGCTCGAAACCACCCTCGCGCCCGATGCGCTGATCCTGTCCTCGACCTCGGGCCTGAAACCCACCGCCATGCAGCAGGACATGACGCATCCCGGCCGGCTGGTCGTCGGCCACCCGTTCAACCCGCCCCACCTGATCCCGCTGGTCGAAATCGTGGGCGGCGAGCGCACGTCCGACGACGCGATTCTTGCGGCGGTCGCGTTCTACGAGCGGCTGGGCAAGCAGCCGATCCGCCTGAACCGCGAGATCACCGGCCATGTCGCGAACCGCCTGCAGGCGGCGCTGTGGCGCGAGGCGGTGTTTCTGGCGCGCGAGGGCGTGGCCTCGGTCGCCGACATCGACCGCGCGCTGACCGGGGCCGTCGGTATCCGCTGGGCGCTGATGGGCCCGCATTTGACGTTCCACCTGGGCGGCGGCGCGGGCGGGATGGAGGGGTTCGTGAAGAACCTGGGCCCCGCGGTGGAAAGCTGGTGGGCGGACCTGGGCGACGCGACGCTGGACGACGAGACGGCACGGGTGCTGGTCGAGGGCGTGGCAGAGGAGACCGGCGGGCGCGACGTCGAGGAACTGGCGCGGCAGCGGAACGCGGCCCTGATGCGGCTGCTGGCGCTGGACAGGCGGGTGTGAGCGAAGACGGCGGATCAGGGGCGTCTAGCTGCCGCCCTTCAATTCCGCTGCAATCCGGAAAGCCTCTTTGACGATATCTTCCGCTGTCGGCTCAAAGGTGTCGAGTGGCTCGCCGACACGTTCCGCCCAATCTTGTTTCCAGAAGAACAGGTCCGAACTCTTCCCCGAGGGCTCGTTTCGGTGCCACACCTTGAGCCAGTAGTGCAGCTTGGCCTGATCTTCCGCCACCTCCTCGATGATGCGCTGCGCCACATGGACAAGCTGCGCCCGGTCGAGCCCGGTGGGGATGTTCGTGGGCATCAGGATGCGGGCGGCGAAGTCCTCGCCATCTTCCGCGGCATAAAGCTCGACAAGGTCCTCTTCGGTCAGGTCGTCCCGGTCCGTCAGCGCGTTCAGCCGCGCGATCTGCACGCTCGCATCTGCGGGCACGTCCAGAAGGTCGACGATCTCGGTCACGAGCGCAATGACCTCGGCCAACCGCTCCGGGTGCCGCATCTCGGGTTCGGGAAGCGGCACCGTCATCGGATCACCCCGCCTTCGCCACCGCGCTTTCCGGCAGTTCCTCGTCGAACAGGCGCTGGTAGAACTCGGCCACCGTCTGCCGCTCCAGCTCGTCGCACTTGTTCAGGAAGGTCAGCCGGAACGCGTAGCCCACGTTGTCGAAGATGCGGCTGTTCTGCGCCCACGAGATCACCGTCCGCGGGCTCATCACCGTGGACAGGTCGCCTTGCATGAAGGCCGTCCGCGTCAGGTCGGCCAGCGTCACCATCTGTGCCACGATCTTGCGGCCCTTGTCGGTGTTCATCTGCGGCACCTTCGCCAGCACGATCGCGGTTTCTGCATCGTGGCTGAGGTAGTTCAGCGTCGCCACCAGGTTCCAGCGGTCCATCTGACCCTGGTTGATCTGCTGGGTGCCGTGGTAAAGCCCTGTCGTGTCGCCAAGGCCCACCGTGTTCGCGGTCGCGAACAAGCGGAAATAGGGGTTGGGCGCGATGACCTCGTTCTGGTCCAGAAGGGTCAGCTTGCCCTCGGCCTCAAGCACGCGCTGGATTACGAACATCACGTCGGCGCGACCCGCGTCGTATTCGTCGAAGACGATCGCGGTCGGGTTGCGCAGCGCCCAGGGCAGAATGCCCTCGTGGAACACTGTGACCTGCTTGCCCTCGACCAGCTTGATCGCGTCCTTGCCGATCAGGTCGATCCGGCTCACGTGGCTGTCGAGGTTCACGCGGACGGCGGGCCAGTTCAGGCGCGCGGCAACCTGCTCGATATGGGTGGACTTGCCCGTGCCGTGATAGCCCTGGATCATCACCCGGCGGTTATAGGCGAAGCCCGCCAGGATGGCGAGCGTGGTGTCGGGATCGAACTTGTAGGTCGGGTCGATGTCCGGCACGCGCTCGGTCCGCTCGGCAAAGCCGCGCACCTTCATCTCGCTGTCAATGCCGAACACGTCGCGAACGTTGATGTCCTCGGTCGGTTTCGCGTTCTGATCCAGCATTGCCGCACGTCCCATGTTCCGTTAACCGGGGTTTGATGAAGTATTCGGGACCCGCATGCAAGGGTCGCCCGCCGCGGGGATGGACATGACCACGACGACGCAGGCGCGCCGATCGCACGTCGAGACCATGATCGCGCAGGTGGCGCTGGGTGACCGCGCCGCCTTCGACGCGCTGTACGCCGCCACCTCGGGGCGGCTTTACGCGATCTGCCTGTCGGTCCTGAAGGACCGGGTCGAGGCCGAAGAGGCGCTGCAGGACGTCTATGTCAGCATCTGGCGCGCGGCCGGCCGCTATACCGTCAACGGCCTGTCGCCCATGACGTGGCTGATCACGGTCGCCCGCAACCGCGCCATCGACCGGCTGCGTGCCCGCAAGGGGGTCGCGGCGGTGCCCGAGGATGCCGTGGACCTGCCCACCCCGGTGCCCGACGGCGAGACGCACGCGATCCGCGCCGAACAGCAGCAGCACCTGCTGGAATGCCTGGACGAGCTGGATGAGGACCGGGCGACGGCCGTGCGCGGCGTCTACCTGGAAGGGATGAGCTACGCCGACATGGCGCAGGCGCAGGGCGTGCCGCTGAACACCGTCCGGACGTGGCTGCGGCGCAGCCTGATGCGGCTGAAGGACTGCGTGGACAGATGAGCGACGACACCACGCCAGGTCCCGCGACCGAACCCGACGATCCCGCCTTTGACGAGGCGGGCGCGCAGGCGGTCGAATACGCGCTGGGGCTGCTCGATGCCCAAGAGTCGGCGGCGGCCGCCGTGCGGATGCGGGCCGAGCCCGTCTTTGCCGCCGAGGTCCGCGCCTGGCAGGAACGGCTGGCTCGGCTCGCCGCCGACCTGCCGCAGGTGCCGCCGCACTACACCGTCAAGAAACGGCTGGACGCCCGGCTGTTCGCTGCGCCCGCCCGCCGCGGGCTTGGATTGCGCGGCTGGCTGGCGGCCGCGCTGACGGCAGCTGCGGTTGCGGTGGCGGCGCTTGTGATCGCCCCGGCGCTCATGACCCAGCAGGCGGACCGGATCGCGGAACTGTCGGTGCCCGATCGCGGCCTGAGGATCACGACGGCATTTGACACCGACGCGGGCGCCGTCGAAGTGACGCTTGCCGAAGGGCCGGCGCCTGCCGACGGCGACCTTGAGGTGTGGTGGATATCGCCCGACGCGGCCCCGGTCTCGCTGGGGCTCGCCCCGCATGACGGAACCGTCACGCTGCCGCTGCCGCGCGACGTCGCCGCCCACGCCGCCGACGCCCAGGGGGTGACGATCGCGCTGTCGTCCGAACCGCGCGGCGGCTCGCCCACCGGCCAGCCGACCGGACCGGTGCTGGCGACCGCACCCCTCACGACCCTGTGATGTCGTTTTTCCGGCGGGGCTGAAACTCTCGCCGGTTTCCTCCGTGTCTTGGGGCATCGGGCGCAACAGCGGCCCGCATCCTGGAGGAGCATGACATGACTTTCCTGAGCAAAGCTGCCCTTGCCGCCGGTTTCCTGGCCCTCGCCACGCCGGTCACGGCGCAGAACACCATGGTCGGCGGCGCCGAGATGTTCGCCGACAAGAACATCGTCGAGAACGCCATGAACTCGGCCGACCACACGACGCTGGTCGCCGCCGTGCAGGCCGCGGGCCTTGCCGAGACGCTGAGCGGCGAAGGCCCGTTCACCGTCTTTGCCCCGACCAACGCCGCGTTCGCCAAGCTGCCGAAGGCGGCCGTGGACGACCTGCTGAAGCCTGAAAACAAGGACAAGCTGGCGCAGATCCTGACCTGCCACGTCGTGGCCGTGGACGCCCATTCGCCCGCGATCGGCAAGATGATCATGGACGACGGCGGCAAGCACCCGGTCAAGACCGTGGGCGGCTGCACGCTTACCGCGTCGATCGGCGCCAACAACGAGCTGATGCTGACCGACGAGAACGGCACCATGGCCACGGTCACGATCCCGGACGTCGAACAGTCGAACGGCGTGATCCACGTCATCGACACGGTGCTTATGCCCAAGATGTAAGCCACGCGATCCGAGTTGGGCGGGCCGGCCTTTGTGGTGGGGGCCGGCCTTGCCCTTGGGCGGACCCGCACCGGTGGTGCGGGTCCGATCCCGTTTGTGGGTGCGAAAAGGTACGGGTTGAACGATCGGACCGCTTGCGCGTTGCCCCGCGGACGTGAAAGACGACATGAAACACGCGGGTTGAACACAGGCTGCGCGCGCCGCGCCGCGAAACGACGGGGACCGACGACATGGCCGGACTGATTGCGCTGCTCGACGACGTGGCGGGGATCGCCAAGGTTGCGGCCTCGTCGATCGACGATGTGGCGGGCATGTCGGCCAAGGCGGGGCTCAAGGCGGCGGGCGCGGTCATCGACGACGCCGCCGTCACGCCCAAATACGTCCACGGCTTCGATGCCGACCGCGAGGTGCCGATCGTCCTTAAGATCGCGCGCGGGTCGATCTTCAACAAGATCGTCATCCTGCTGCCCGTGGCCCTGCTGCTGAGCGTGTTCGCCCCTTGGGCCATCTCGCCGCTGCTGATGCTCGGCGGGGCCTATCTGTGCTTCGAGGGTGCCGAGAAGCTGTGGCACGCCATTTCGCCCGGCGACCATGCGGCCGACGACGAGGCGGAATCCGGGGGCGATCCGGCCCATCTCGAGGAAGCAAAGGTCAAGGGCGCGATCAAGACGGACTTCATCCTGTCGGCCGAAATCATGACCATCGCGCTGGCCACCATTCCCGCCCACCAGCCCATCTGGATGGAGGCGCTGGTGCTTGCCGCGGTCGCGGTGGGGATCACCGTGGCGGTCTACGGGGCCGTGGCGCTGATCGTGAAGGCCGACGACTACGGGCTGTCCCTGGCCCGGACCCGCACCGGACTTCTGAGCCGTGCGGGCAAGCGGATCGTGAAGATCATGCCCGGTTTCATGTCCACGCTGACGGTGGTCGGCACCGCGGCGATGCTGTGGGTGGGCGGCAACATCGTCCTGCATGGGCTCGCGGACCTCGGATACGGCGGCATGTACGACCAGATCCACCATTGGGCCGAAGAAGCGTCCCACGCCGTGCCGGGCAAGCTGGCGGGCATCGTGCGCTGGGGCGTCACGGCGTTTTTCGACGGCGTGGCGGGGGTGGTGCTGGGTCTGGCGCTGATCCCGGTCGCGAAATACGTGATCGGCCCGCTGATCGGCGCCGTGACCGGCAAACGCGCCGAGGCGCACTGACGCCCCCAATTGCGGCGCACCGGCCGGCGCGGGACAGCGGCCTAAGGCCCGTCCGATCGCCGTCGCGCTTGACGGCCGTCGCACAAGGTCGTTCGCTGCGCCCGGACCCCGGCGGCGGGTCCGCAAACCTTTATCGCAGCTTCAGGATCACGGACCCAGATGCTTTACGCGCACAAGACCTTCGGCTCGAGCCTCGGCCCCCTTGCCGTGAACGAGCCGCTGGACCGCGCGATCTGGATCGACCTGTACCGCCCGCTCGATTCCCAGGTGGCGCTCGTTGAGGCGCTGGACGTCAAGGTCCCGACCCTCGCGGACATGGAAGAGATCGAGATGTCCAACCGGATCTACCGGCAGGGCGACGTCTCGTACATGACCGCGGTGCTGCCGGGGCAACTGCCCGACGGCAAGTCGACGGCGATGCCGGTCACCTTTATCCTTACGCCCGACCGCCTTGTCACCGTGCGCCATCACGCGCCGCGCCCGTTCTACACCTACCCGCCGCGCGCAGGTCTGGCGCCGACCGACCCCGATTGCCCGGATGGGGTGTTCCTGGGGCTGGTGGACGACATCGTGGCCTATCTCGCCGACATGTCCGAGGGCGCGGGATACGCTTTGGAGGAGGTGTCGGCCGACGTGTTCAGCCCGACCAGCCAGCGCCGGTCCGCGCAGCTTGAACGCGCGCTCCAGCGCACCGGCGCGCAGGCCGAGGTGATGTCGCGGGTGCGGCTGGGGCTTCTGAGCCTTGGCCGGGTGCTTGCGTTCCACAACCTGATGATGGCCGGGCATCCGGGCCACAAGGGCACGCCGCTGCGCCAGAACTCCAAGGCGATCATGCGCGACATCCAGTCGCTCGAGGTGCATGCCGACTTCCTGTCGACGCGGGTCCAGCTGATCGTGGACGCCACGATGGGCATGATCAACCTGGCTCAGAACAGCACGATGCGGATCCTGTCGGTGGTGACCGCGTTGTTCCTGCCGCCGACGCTGATCGCGAGCATCTACGGCATGAACTTCGACCACATGCCGGAACTTCACTGGAGATACGGCTTCGTCTGGGCGCTCGGGCTGATGGTCGCCTCGGCCGCGGGCACCTGGATCCTCGCGCGGCTGATGAAGTGGCTGTGACGGCCCGGCCGTTCACCTGCGGGCCTGACCGCTGGCCAAGCCGCCGGCCAGCCTTCGGGTTGCCGTCAGCCCGCGCGGAGCCTATCTGCACCCCGACACATCCAGCGACCTGAACGAAAGCGATCCGGCATGCAGTCCACCTTGCGATACATGAAGTGGCCCTTGATCGTGACGGTCGTGGGCCTTGTGCTCGCCGCCTTCCTGGGGTGGGAGTTCTCGGGCACGATCAGCGGGACGCTGTCGTTCTTCCTGATCGGCGCGGTGCTGGCGGTGCTGGAAATCTCGCTGTCGTTCGACAACGCCATCGTCAACGCCAACAAGCTCAAGACGATGACCCCCGAATGGCAGCACCGCTTCCTGACCTGGGGCATCGTCATCGCCGTGTTCGGGATGCGGATCGTGTTCCCGCTGATGATCGTGGTGATCGCCGCCAAGATCGGGCCGTGGGCCGCGATCCAGCTCGCCGCGACCGATCCCGCACGCTACGCCGAACTGATCGGCGAGGCGCACCTGCCCATCGCCGCCTTCGGCGGATCGTTCCTGATGCTGGTCGGGCTGAACTACTTCTTTGACCAGTCGAAAGAGGTGGACTGGATCGCCGGGATCGAGCGCCAGCTGCGCAAGGTCGGCGCCGTGCGCGGGATGGAGGTCGGGTTCGTCCTGCTGTTCGTCCTGCTGTTCACGATCCTGCTGCCGGTCGAGGAAGAGCGCCGCTTCATGTTCGCGGCGATCTGGGGGATCGTGACCTATCTCGCGGTGGACGCGCTCGGCCACATCCTCGACCGCTGGGGACAGGCGACCGCCGCCACCGCCGGCAAGGCGGGACTCGGTGCGTTCCTGTATCTCGAGGTGCTGGACGCGTCGTTCAGCTTTGACGGGGTGATCGGTGCGTTCGCGCTGACGCAGAACCTGTTCCTGATCGCGATCGGGCTGGGGATCGGCGCGATGTATGTCCGCTCGATGACCGTGATGCTGGTCGAGCGCGGGACGCTGGCCGAGTTCCGTTATCTCGAACACGGCGCGTTCTGGTCGATCCTGATCCTGTCGGTCGTCATGTTCGCGCAAAGCATGTGGCACATTCCCGAGGTCGTGACGGGCTTGGGCGGTGCCTTCGTGATCGGCCTGTCTCTGTGGTCGTCGCTGCGCTGGAACCGCCGCAACGCGGCGTGACCCGGGCCGGACAGATGACGGCATCGCAAAACGCAGAAAGGGCGCCGAAGTGGCGCCCTTTCGCTTGGGAATCGTGTAGCCCGGTCAGCCGTGCTTGCGAACGAACTCGTTCATCTTCTCGTCGGCCTCGGTCTTGGCCCAGCCGTATTTTTCCTGAAGCTTGCCCGACAGCTTGTCGGCATCGCCTTCGGTCTGCGCGATCTCGTCGTCGGTGAGATCGCCCCACTGTTCCTTGACCGAACCCTTGACCTGGTCCCACTTGCCCTTGATGACATCCCAGTTCATGGCGGCACTCCTTTCGGTTGTTGCTCGTCCTTACAACCCGCAAGCGTCCGCGAAGGTTCCAAGCCCGGCCCCGCTTGAGGGCCGGCCGGCCAGCGGCTAACAGGGGCGCAACGCAGGAAAGGCCGCACCGAATGCCGGTGATATTCTCGACGACCGACACCGATTTCGAGCGGCGCTTCGCGGCGCTGCTGGCGGCCAAGCGCGAGGATGCGGCCGACGTGGGCGCGGCGGTTTCGGACATCATCGACGACGTGCGCGCACGCGGCGACGCGGCGCTGGTTGACCTGACCGCGCGCTTCGACCGGGTGACGCTTTCGCCGGGCGAGCTGCGCTTTTCGACGGACGATATCGACGCGGCGGCGGCCCGGGTTTCGCCCGCCGATGCGGCGGCGCTGGACCTCGCGGCCGAACGCATCCGCGCCTATCACGAACGCCAGCTGCCCCGCGACGAACGCTGGACCGATGCCGCAGGCGCCGAACTCGGCTGGCGCTGGACCCCGGTCTCGGCCGCCGGGCTTTACGTGCCGGGCGGGCAGGCGAGCTATCCCTCGTCGGTCCTGATGAACGCGATCCCTGCGCGGGTCGCGGGGGTCGCGCGGCTCGTCGTCTGCGTGCCCACGCCGGGCGGCATGGTGAACCCGCTGGTCATGCGCGCCTGCAAGATCGCCGGCGTGGACGAGGTTTACCGGATCGGCGGCGCGCAGGCGATCGCCGCGATGGCCTGGGGCACCGCCAGCATCGCGCCGGTGGACAAGATCACCGGGCCCGGCAACGCCTATGTCGCCGCCGCCAAGGCCCGCGTTTTTGGCCGCGTGGGCATCGACATGATCGCGGGCCCGTCCGAGGTGCTGGTGATTGCCGAGGGGCCGCAGAACCCCGACTGGCTGGCGCTCGACCTGCTGGCCCAGGCCGAACACGACGCCGACGCGCAGTCGATCCTGGTCACGCCGGGCGCGGACCTTGCCCGCGCCGTGTCGCGCGCCGTCGACAGGCTGGTGCCCACCCTGCCCCGCGCGGCCATCGCGGGCGCAAGCTGGCGCGACCACGGCGCCATCATCGTCACCCGCGACCTCGCCGAGGCGGCGGCGCTCAGCGACCGGATCGCCCCCGAGCATCTGGAGCTGTGCGTGACCGACCCCGAGGCGCTGGCCGCGCGCTGCCGCCACGCCGGGGCCATCTTCATGGGCGGCTGGACGCCCGAAGCCGCGGGCGACTACGTCAGCGGCCCCAACCACGTGCTGCCGACGGCACGTTCGGCCCGCTTCTCGTCGGGCCTGTCGGTCATCGACTTCATGAAGCGCACCACGCTGTCGCGCCTGACCCCCGGCGCGCTCGCCGCGATCGGCCCCGCCGCCGTTACGCTGGCGCTGGCCGAGGGGCTGGGGGCGCATGCAGGGTCCATCCAGGCCCGGCTCGACAGCCTCAACGAAGGGCAGACCCCATGACGCGGCTGATCCGCATCGACCTTGACGACAGCGCCCTGCCCACCGCGACGATCGAGATGGAACAGGAACGCCGCGTCGCGATCTTCGACCTGCTCGAGGACAACAGCTTCACCCTGCCGGGACGCGAGGGGGTGGCGGCGCGGCCCGGCCCCTACGCGCTCAGTCTTGCCGTGCGCGACCGGCGGCTCGTCTTCGACATCGCGACGCAGGGCGGCGACCCGGTGGCCGAGTTCCACCTGGCGATGGGGCCGTTCCGGCAGGCGGTAAAGGATTACTCGCAGATCTGTTCCAGCTACTTCGAGGCGGTCCGCAAGCTGCCCACCGCCCAGATCGAGGCGATCGACATGGCCCGGCGCGGCATCCACAACGAAGGGGCGCGCACGCTGATGGAACGCCTGGACGGCAAGGCCAACATCGACATCGACACGGCGCGGCGGCTGTTCACGCTCGTCTGCGCGCTGATCCCCGACTGACATGCCGGGCAGCTTTCCCAGCTCGGTGCTGTTCTGCTGCGATCACAACGCCATCCGTTCGCCGATGGCCGAGGGGTTGATGAAGAAGTTCTACGGCAGGCGCGCCTATGTCCAGTCGGCGGGGGTCCGCAACGACATGGAGATCGACGGCTTCGCGGTCGCGGTCTGCAACGAACTGGGGGTGGAGCTGTCGCGCCACCGCTCGCGCAGCTTTTCGGACATGCGCGAGTTCGGCGACGACCTGGGCCAGTTCGACCTGATCGTCGCGCTGAGCCCCGCAAGCGAGCAGCAGGCGCTGGACCTGACCACGAACGCCCACGTGGCGGTCGAATACTGGCCGATCACCGACCCGTCTGGCGCGGCCGAGGGGCGGCAGGCGAAGCTGGCCGCCTACCGCGTCACCCGCGACCAGATCCGCGACCGGATGCTGGGCCGCTTCGGCGATCCGCCGAAGGACGGCTGAACAGCCGGTCGGTCGCATTTTAGGCAGTTTCCGCGCCCCGGTCGCCGCCTGCAGCCCGCCGCTAACCCGCCCTTAAGCCCGCCGCGCATAATTGTCGGGCAATGCAGCACATCGGCAGCACAAGGGGCGTCGCATGACCGGAACCACCTTCACCCATACCGACGCCAGCCAGACGCTGGCCGCCATCGACGCCTCGCAATGCGTGGTGATCTATTCGGCCGAGGGCCGGATCCTCGCCGCGAACCCCCGCGCGCTCGCGCTGTGCGGCTTTGCCCGCGAGGAACTGGTCGGGCGTCCGCATTCGGTCCTGCTTGACCCCGACGACGCGGCGGCGGGCGGGATCGCCGACTTCTGGGAACGGCTGCGCTCGGGCGAGACGATGGTGGGCGAATACCGCCGCGTCGCCCGGAACGGCAGCCCGTTCTGGATCAGCGCCATGCACACGCCCGTCCGGGGCGCCGACGGCGCGGTGACGCAGATCGTCATGTGCGGCATCGACATCACCGCGTCGCGGTCCGAGGCGCAGGTGGCGCGAGCGAAGCTGAACGCGCTCGACCGCGCGCAGGCGCTGATCGAGTTCACCCCGCGCGGCGAGATCCTGCACGCCAACGACAACTTCCTGTCGCTGCTGGGCTACCGGCTCGAGGAATGCGCGGGGCGCCACCACCGCATGTTCATCCCCGCGACCGAGATGAACCTGGAACAGTCGATGGAGTTCTGGGCCCAGCTGGCGCTCGGCAACAGCCGCACGGGCGAATTCAAGCGCGCCCGCCACGACGGATCGCCGGTCTGGATCAACGGCAGCTACGCGCCGGTGACCGACGACAAGGGCCGCGTGGTGTCGGTGATCAAGCTGGCGCTCGACGTGACGGCCCGCCGGGTGGCGGTGGACGACCTGGTCGAGGGGCTGGCCGCGCTGGCCAGCGGCGACCTGACCTACAACCTGGGCCAGAACGCGGGCGGCGAGTTCGTGCAGGTGCGCGCCAATTTCAACACCATGATGTCGGCGCTGCGCGAGCTGGTGACCGAGGTCCGCAGCCGCACCAACGCCATGAACACCGAGGCCGAGGCGATCGCACTGGCCGCGGGCGAGCTGGCGCGCCGGGGCGAGGGGCAGGCCGCGTCGATGGAACAGACTGCGGCGGCAGTGGACCAGATCTCGGGCAACATCTCGATGACAAGCCAGTCCGCGCGCGAGGCGGACGCCGCCGCCCGCGACGCGCTGCAGGTCGTCCTGAAGGGGGCCGACGTGGTGGCGCAGGCCATCGCCGCGATCGAACGGATCGACGAGCACACCAAGCGCATGGGCGAATTCACCCGCGTGATCGAAGGCTTCGCGTTCCAGACCAACCTTCTGTCGATCAACGCCGCGGTCGAGGCGGCGCGCGCGGGCGAGGTCGGGCGCGGCTTCGCCGTGGTCGCGAACGAGGTCCGCAACCTCGCCCAGCAATCGGCCAAGGCATCCCAGAACATCGCCGACCTGATCGGGAAAAGCGAAACCGAGGTGAAGGCGGGGGTGAAGCTGGTGCGCGACGCGGGCACCTCGCTCGACCAGATCCAGCTGGCGGTGGGCGGCGTCGTGCAGAACATCACCGGCATCGCGCATGCGACCACCGAACAGTCGCATGGCGTGCGCGAGGTGTCCGAGGCGCTGTCGCAGCTGGACCGGGTGAACCAGGCGAACCTGTCGATGTCGGAACAATACGCGGCGGCGGCCGGCGCGCTGTCGTCGCAGGTCGAGGATCTGGGCCAGATGATGGATGCCTTCCGCACCAGCGACCTGCCCGTCCACGCGCGGAACGCTGTGCCCGAAGCGCGGCGCACCGGTCGCGCGGCCTGAGGTCGCGCCGCCGGCGAATGCGGCAGGTTCTTGAAGCTTGGCTAAGCCCGGGCGGGCCGCGCATCGGCGCAGGACCGGCAAGCCGGCGAACCCGTGCTGAACCTTCACCAGATGGCGGCCGGTCCCGAAAGGGGCCGGTCGTCTGCGTAGATCGTGGGAAGCCGGAAGCCGCCGCAGGTTCGGCGAAACCCCCTCAGGGCCGCCAGTCCAGGAAGTTTCGGATGATCCGCAGCCCGACCTGCTGCGACTTCTCGGGATGGAACTGGGTGCCCACGATGTTGTCGCGCCCGACCACCGCCGTCACCGTCCCGCCGTAATCGACCGACGCCAGCAGTGTCGCCGGGTCCGACGGCACGAACTGCCAGCCATGCACGAAATAGGCGTGATCGCCGGTCGCCAGACCATCGAGGACCGGGTGGGCCTGCCGCAGCGTCAGGTCGTTCCAGCCCATGTGCGGCACCTTCAGCGACGCGTCTTCGGGCGCGATCGCCTGGATCTCTCCGCCGATCCAGCCGAGGCCCGGCGTGACCGTGTGTTCGTGGCCACGGTCCGCCAGCATCTGCATGCCGACGCAGATCCCCATGAACGGCACCCCGCGCCGCCCGACCGCCTCGTCCAGCGCCTCCCGCAGGCCGTCCCGGGCGTCGAACGCCGCGCGGCATGCCGGAAACGCGCCGTCGCCGGGCAGCACGATCCGGTCGGCGCGCGCGACCGCATCCGGGTCGGCCGTCACCTCGACCGACGCCACGCCCGCATAGCGCCCCATCAGCGCAAACGCCTTTTCCGCCGAATGAAGGTTGCCGCTGCCGTAGTCGATCAGCACCAGCCGCATCAGAGCGCGCCCTTGGTGGACGGCAGCCGCCCCTCCATCCGCGGGTCGGGCTCGACCGCCTCGCGCAGCGCGCGGGCCAGCGCCTTGAACACGGCCTCGGCGATGTGGTGGGCGTTCTCGCCCCTGATCAGGTCCACGTGCAGGGTGATGCCCGCGTGTACCGACACCGCCTGGAAGAACTCGCGCACCAGCTCGGTGTCGAAGCTGCCGATCTTGGGTGCCGCGAACGGCAGGTTCCAGCACAGGTAGGGCCGCCCCGACAGGTCGAGCGCGACCCGCACCAGCGCATCGTCCATCGCCAGGTGAAAGCTGCCGTAGCGCCGGATGCCCGCCTTGTCGCCCAATGCTTGCGCCAGCGCCTTCCCCAGCGCGATGCCGCAATCCTCGACCGTGTGATGGTCGTCGATATGCAGGTCGCCCGCAGCCGAAATCTGCATGTCGATCAGCGCGTGGCGCGAAAGCTGGTCCAGCATGTGGTCGAAGAAGCCGATGCCGGTGCGGATCGTGGCCGCCCCCGTCCCGTCGAGGTCCAGCGTGACGGCTATGTCGGTCTCGTTCGTCTTGCGGGTGATCGTGGCGCGGCGCATCGGGGCTCCCTTCGGGTCAGGGTCCGTTTACGGGATCGCGGGACCGTCCGGCAAGCGGCGCGCGATCAGTCAAGCCACAAGGCGTTCGCCTTGAGGGTCTGCCGGATCGCCTGCTCGCGCCGCGGCAGCCGCGCGCGGTCGAACAGCGGCCGCGCCAGCCTGCGGCCGTTCCCCGCGACCACCAGCTGCTGCCAGGCGTCCCAGCCGTCCATCACCGCGTTCAGTTCCGGCATCGACGCCAGCGCCTCGACCGTCTCGACCGCGCGGTCGGGGCCCGAGGCGTAAAGCAGCGGCAGCTTGCGGTAATGCCAGGTCACGTCGCCGTCCATGCCGGCGAGGTCCGGCCCGGGACGGCCGCCGCCCAGGCTGTGGATGATCAGCGGCAGCACCACCTGGTCGAGCCACGGGTCAAGCTCCTGCGTCGCCAGCGCCTCGCCGGGATCGTTCCTGACCTCGCGCGACCAGTCGAGGTAGCGCCGGCCAAAGGCAGCCGGATCGGCGCCGCAGAACCAGCCGGCGTTGAAGTAGAGATAGCGTTCCCAATGCTCGTCGGGCTGGACGGGGTCGAGCGAGGACGGGAAGTCGAGGCCGAAGCGTTCGTAGAGCGACTGCCAGATCGCCCCGTAGCCGGGGCCATACAGGGGCGGTTCGGGCCAGGTCCCCTCGCGGCGCATCGACGCGGTGGGACGGGAGAAATCGAACGGCACCTGGTCGAGCGCGCCGGTGACCAGGGTGTCGCTGTCCAGAAACAGGAACGGCTCGCCCGCGGGCAGAAGCGCCAGCGCCTCGATCTTGTTGCCTTGCGGATAGGCGCGCCCGAACTCGCGCGCGTGCAGCGGCACGATCTCGGCGCCGAGCGCGGTCAGCGCCTCGCGGCCTACGGGTGACATTCGGACGTCGCGGGTTTCCCACGCGCCGGTCGGTTGCGGTTCCGCCACGATCAGCCGGCCGGTGAAGCCCGGCGCATTGCGGCGCAGGCTCGCGGCCAGCAGCGCGGCTTCGCGTTCCAGCCGACCGGACTGGCCGATGGCGAGGATGTTGAAGGGGGTCGCGCCGGGGGCGGCTTTCCTTGCTTGCGCGGGTTTGTCGGACTTTGCAGGTCGGCGGGCGGGCCCGTTTCCCTTTCGCGCCGTCGCGGCCCGCCGCCCGCCCTCCGCGGTCTCGGCACGCGCGGCCTTGTTCTCGGCCTGGCGCGCCGCGCGCTCGGCCTTGTTCGCGGCTTGCCGGGCGGCACGGACGGCGGCCTTGTCCTCGCTTGCCGCGTCAGCGGGTAGGGTCGTCGAAGATGGCTTGCGCGCAGGGTCGAGAGGTTTGTCGCGATCGGTCATCTGAACCTCTGGCATCGGCGCGGGGCCGCGCACGAGGTGGGTTTCCGACTCGGCACCAACACGAAGGATGGTGGGCGACCCTGGAATCGAACCAGGCATGGGTCTCCCCGGCGGAGTTACAGTCCGCTGCCGCACCTTGCAGCACGTCGCCCGACGCCGGGGGTGATTAGCCGCGCGGCCGGGGCCGGTCAAGCAGGATTTCCGCGTTCCGTCTGCTCGCCCGCTGCCGCGCCCAGCCCCGCCTCGCGCGCGGCGGTCCGTGCGTGCCCCTTGCGTCCGACCCCGTGCGCGCGCAGGAAGGCCGCATGCAGGATAACGACACCCCGAACCGCCCCGCCCGCCCGCGCGACGCGACCCGACCGCGCGGCGACGCGCCCGACCGGTCGCGCACCAAGAAGCCGACCTGGGTCATCGACAAGGAGCGCGCCCGCCGCGCGTCGGCGGCCGAGACGGTGTGGCTGTTCGGTCTTCATGCCGTGCGCGACGCGCTGGCGAACCCCGCGCGTGAGCGGCTGCGGCTGGTCCTGACCCGCAACGCCGCCGACCGGCTCGGCAGCATCGTGGGCACATCCGGCATGGAACCCGAGATCGTGGACGCGCGCAGCTTCGACAAGGTCGTGCCGCTGGCGGGCGAAAGCGTTCACCAGGGCGCCGCGCTCGAGGTCAAGCCGCTCGGCTGGGGCAAGGTCGAGGACGTGGTGCTTGCGGCCCCGCCCGGCCTGCGGCCGCTGGTGGTGGCGCTGGACCGGGTGACCGACCCGCATAACGTGGGTGCGATCCTGCGGTCGGCCGAGGTATTCGGCGCGCAGGCCGTGATCGCCCCGGCCCGCCACGCCGCGCCCGAAACCGGCGCGCTGGCCAAGACCGCCTCGGGCGCGCTGGAGCGCCAGCCCTATCTGCGGATCACCAACCTGGCCGACACCCTCGTCCAGCTGAAGGGGCTGGGCTACGTCCTGATCGCGCTTGACGGCACGGGCGAGCAGGCGCTGCCCGAGTTGCTGGCGACGCTGGGCACCCGGCCGGTCTGCATCGTCCTTGGCGCCGAGGGGCCGGGCCTGCGCGACAAGACGATCGAGACCTGCGACCACGTGGCCCGGATCCCGTTCGCGGCGGACTTCGGGTCGCTGAACGTGTCGAACGCGGCGGCGGTCGCGCTGTATGCCGTCCGGCAGGCCGGGTAGGCGCGCCTGCCGCGATCCCGTTCACATGCGCGCGTGTAGGGCGCCGCCGTGGTTGAGATTTCCGGGGCCCGGTGGCACATCCGGGCCATGACCGCACCCGCCACGCTTCTTTCCAGATCCCTGCCCCGCATCGTGCCGCTCGCCATCGCGGCCGCGCTTGCCGTGGGCGCGCTTGGTTCCGCACCGGCATCCGCGCAGGACGTGGCCGTGGGCGGCATGGATACGGTGGAGCTGTACGTCACCGGCCGCTCAGTGCCCGGCCGTCCCGACATGATGACGGCCTGGCACGGCCATGCGTGGCTGTTCGTGTCCGACATCAACCGCGCCGCGTTCGAGGCCGATCCCCGCCGCTATGCGCCCGGCTTCGACGGGCTGTGCCCTGCGGCGCTGGCCGCCGGATCGCGGGTGCAGGGTCGTCCCGAACTTGCGGTGATGATCGGCGGACGGGTCTATCTGTCCTCGTCCGAGGCGCTGCGGGACGAGCTGCTGGCCGATCCCGACGGCGTGCTGGCCGCCGCCCGCAACGCACGCCGCTGAGTTCTCGTAAAGCCCCCTCGCGCGATTTTCACGCCCCGTCACATCGCGGTGACAGGTCTGGAACCAAAGGGCGCCCGGGCGCATTTATCTCGTGAACATGACCACGGAACGGTCTTGTTCGGATCACTGTCCCTCGTTCCGCGACTAACGCCCGGCCTGCTCGTCAGTGCCGGGCTTTTTTCATCCGCCGCCATTCAGAAGGGTGCCCCATGACGACCCAGACCGACATCGACCGCATCGCCGCCGAAACCCGGGTCATCGCGGTCGTGGGGCTTTCGCCCAAGCCCGAACGGCCGAGCTTCGGCGTCGCCCGCTTCCTTCAGGCGCGCGGGCACCGGATCGTGCCGGTGAACCCGGGCCATGCCGGCAGGCAGATCCTGGGCGAGACGGTCCATGCCTCGCTGTCGGACATCCCCGAACGGGACGCGGTGGACATGATCGACATCTTCCGCCAGTCGGACGCGGTTCCCGCAATCGTGGACGAGGCGCTCGAGGTGCTGCCGAACCTCAAGACCGTCTGGATGCAGATCGGCGTCATGCACCCCGGCGCGGCGGCCAAGGCCGAGGCGGCGGGCAAGACCGTCGTGCAGGACAAGTGCCCGAAGATCGAGTTTCCGCGCTGAGCCGGGCGGCGCGCACCCTCTTCCCATCCTTTGACGCTGCGTTATAGTGCGGCCATGACCCGGACCCGCCCGATCCCGACCGCCCCCAACGCGCAAGCCCGCGCGCGGCTGGCCGTTCATCTCCGCGGTCTGCTGCTTCTTACGCTGCGCTGAGCGGGTCCCCGGGCCGCCGCTCAGCAGGTCAGCGCCCGGCTTCCCCGACACGAACCCGGCCCGAATGCCGCAGCAGCAAGGCAGCACTTTGATGAGCACGTCCCCAAACAACGCGACTACGAACACCACGTCCGACCGCAACCGCGTCCTGATCTTCGACACCACCCTGCGCGACGGCGAGCAATCGCCCGGCGCCACGATGTCCCACGCCGAAAAGCTGGAAATCGCCCAGATGCTGGACGAGATGGGCGTCGACATCATCGAGGCGGGCTTCCCGATTGCATCCGAAGGCGACTTCGCCGCCGTCAGCGAGATCGCGAAGGTCGCGCAGAACGCGGTGATCTGCGGCCTCGCCCGCGCCCAGATCCCCGACATCGACCGCGCGTGGGACGCCGTGCGGCACGCCAGGCGCGCGCGCATTCACACTTTCATCGGCACCTCGCCGCTGCACCGGGCGATCCCGAACCTCGACATGGACCAGATGGCGGACCGCATCCACCAGACGGTGACCCATGCCCGCAACCTGTGCGAGGATGTGCAGTGGTCGCCGATGGACGCCACGCGGACCGAACACGACTATCTGTGCCGAGTCGTGGAAATCGCGATCAGGGCGGGCGCCACCACGATCAACATCCCCGACACCGTGGGCTACACCGCGCCGCGCGAATCCGCCGCGCTGATCCGCATGCTGCTGGACCGCGTGCCGGGCGCAGACGGGATCGTGTTCGCGACCCATTGCCACAACGACCTCGGGATGGCGACGGCCAACAGCCTCGCCGCTGTCGAGGCGGGCGCGCGGCAGGTCGAGTGCACGATCAACGGCCTGGGCGAACGCGCGGGCAACACCGCGCTGGAGGAGGTCGTGATGGCGCTCAAGGTGCGCCACGACATCATGCCGTTCACGACCCGCATCGACACGACAAAGATCATGGGCATCTCGCGCCGCGTCAGCACCGTGTCGGGCTTTCCGGTCCAGTTCAACAAGGCGATCGTGGGCAAGAACGCGTTCCTGCACGAATCGGGCATCCACCAGGACGGCGTCCTCAAGAACGTCGAGACGTTCGAGATCATGCGCCCCGCCGACATCGGCCTGAACGAGGCCAACATCGCGATGGGCAAGCATTCGGGCCGCGCGGCGCTGCGCGCGAAGCTGGGCGATCTCGGGTTCGAGGTGGGTGACAACCAGCTCAAGGACATCTTCGTTCGGTTCAAGGCGCTCGCCGACCGCAAGAAGGAGGTTTACGACGACGACCTCGTCGCGCTGATGCACGACAGCGCGGCCAACACCGACAGCGACTTTCTTCAGGTCCGGCACCTGCGTGTGGTGTGCGGCGGCGGCGAGCCCGCGACCGCCACGCTCACGATGGTCGTGGGCGACGACGAGCGGACGGTGGAACGGCAGGGCGACGGCCCGGTGGACGCGGCCTTCGCCTGCGTGAACGCGGTGTTCGAACACGACGCCACGCTGCAGCTGTACCAGGTTCACGCCGTGACCGAAGGCATCGACGCGCAGGCGACCGTCAGCGTGCGACTTGAGGAGAACGGCCGGATCACCACCGGCCAGTCCGCCGACACCGACACGGTGCTGGCCAGCGTCAAGGCCTATGTCGGCGCGCTGAACCGCTTGCGGGTGCGGCGCCAGAAGACCGCCCCCGACAACGACGTTCGTTCGGTCACGATGTATTCGTAACGCCGGCGCAGGGCGGGCCCCTGGTCCCGCCCTGTTGCGGACGCGCCACATCGCGAGTGGGCGCGCAGCCGTCGGCGGAACCATCCCGCCACCGCGCAAACAGGCTTTCGCCGCGCGGCCGCAACGCCTATAGGGGGCGGCGCCTGACGGTGAACGCCGCAGGCCATAACCAGAACAAAACGAGCTACGGGCGCGAGAGGGTTTGACATGGCATTTGGCGGGCTGTTCGCAACGGACATCGCGATCGACCTCGGCACGGCGAACACGCTGATCTATGTCAAGGGCAAGGGCATCATCCTGAACGAGCCGTCGGTGGTCGCCTACCACGTCAAGGACGGCAAGAAGCAGGTGCTGGCCGTGGGCGAGGACGCCAAGCTGATGCTGGGCCGCACCCCCGGCTCGATCGAGGCGATCCGGCCCATGCGCGACGGCGTCATCGCGGATTTCGACAGCGCCGAAGAGATGATCAAGCATTTCATCCGCAAGGTGTTCAGGCGCACGACCTTTTCCAAGCCCAAGGTCATCGTGTGCGTGCCGCACGGCGCGACCCCGGTCGAAAAGCGGGCGATCCGGCAGTCGGTCCTGTCGGCCGGGGCCCGCAAGGCCGCGCTGATCGCCGAGCCGATCGCCGCCGCGATCGGGTCGGGGATGCCGATCACCGAACCCACCGGCAGCATGGTCGTCGATATCGGCGGCGGCACGACCGAGGTCGCGGTGCTGTCGCTCGGCGACGTGGTCTATGCCCGCAGCGTGCGGATCGGCGGTGACCGGATGGACGACGCGATCGTCAGCTACCTGCGCCGCCACCACAACCTGCTGATCGGCGAACAGACTGCCGAGAAGGTGAAGATGTCGATCGGCACCGCGCGGATGCCCGACGACGGGCGGGGCGCCACGATGCTGGTGCGCGGCCGCGACCTTCTGAACGGCGTGCCGAAGGAAATCGAGATCACCCAGGCCATGGTCGCCGAGGCGCTGGTCGAGCCGGTGCAGCAGATCTGCGAGGCGGTGATGATCGCGCTGGAAGCGACGCCCCCGGACCTTGCCGCCGACATCGTCGACCGTGGCGTCATGCTGTCGGGCGGCGGCGCGATGCTGGGCGAGATGGACCTTGCGCTGCGCGAGCAGACCGGGCTTTCGATCTCGATCGCGGACCAGCCGATGAACTGCGTGGCGCTTGGGACCGGCAAGGCGCTGGAATATGAAAAGCAGCTGCGCCACGTGATCGACTACGACAGCTGAGGCCGGTCTCATGGCGCGCAAGGGCTATGATTTCGTGGCCCCGGCGCGCCGGGTCCTGATCGCCGTCCTGATCCTCACCCTGTTCGCGCTGTTCCTGTTCTGGCGCATCGACGGGCCGCGGGCCGAACGCATGCGGGCGATGTTCATCGACCGCACCGTGCCGGGCTTCGGCTGGGCGATGCGGCCGGTGACCAAGGTCAGCCAGATGATCGGCGGCTTCCAGTCCTACGCCCGCATCTACGAGCAGAACCAGGAATTGCGGCGCGAATTGCAGCGCATGTCGGCCTGGAAAGAAGCCGCGGTCCAGCTGGAACAGGAAAACGCCAAGCTGCTGGCGCAGAACAACGTGCGGATCGACCCGGCGCTGACCAGCGTGTCGGGCGTGGTGATGACCGACAGCGGCAGCGCGTTCCGGCAGTCGGTGCTTCTGAACGTCGGCGCGCGCGACGGAGTATTGGACGGCTGGGCCACGATGGACGGGCTTGGACTCGTCGGGCGGATCGCGGGCGTGGGCCCGACCACCAGCCGCGTCATGCTGCTGACCGACCCCAGTTCGCGCCTGCCGGTCACGGTCCAGCCCTCGGGCCAGCACGCGCTTCTGGCGGGCGACAACACCGCGCTGCCGGTCCTCGACTTCATCGAAAGCGCGGACGATGTGCGGCCGGGCGACCGGGTGATCTCGTCCGGCGACGGGGGCGTGTTCCCGTCCGGGCTGGTCGTCGGGCAGGCGGTGCTGGCGTCGGACGGGCGGATGCGGGTGCGGATGGCCGCCGACTACGGCCGGCTCGAGTTCCTGCGCGTGCTGCGAAGTCATCCCGCCGAACAGCTGTCGGATGCGGGCACGCTGATCCCGCCGCCGCCCGACGACTTCATCGGCCCGCCGATGCCGCCCCGGCCCGCGCTGGCCGTTGACCTGCCCGCTCCCGCCGTCCCGGTTCCCGAGGCTCCTGCCCCGAACGCGGACCGCGCGCCCGCCGCGACGGATTGAGGCCGCGATGATCGACCCCGCCCGCCGCCGGCAGATGACCGGGATGACCGTCTATGTCGTCGTGGCCTTTGCGATCCTGTTCGTGCGGCTGCTGCCGCTGTCGCCGGGCCGGGTCGCGATGCCGGGACCGGACGTGCTGCTGTGCCTGACCATCGCATGGGTCCTGCGCCGCCCCGAGCAGGTGCCGGTGCTGGTGATCGCCGCCGTGTTCCTGATCGAGGGGCTGCTGATGCTCAGGCCGCCGGGGCTTTGGGCCGCCGTGGTGGTGGTGGGGTCCGAGGCCGCGCGGCTGCGCGAACAGCGTTGGCGCGAGCAGCCGTTTCTGCTTGAATGGCTCAGGGTCGGAATGCTGGTGCTGGGGATGATGATGGCCGACAGGCTGGTGCAGGCGGCGTTCTTCGTGACCGACGCGGCCGCGCCGCGCCCGCCGCTTGGACAGGCGCTGCTGCACGTCATCGCAACCGTCGCCGCCTACCCGCTGGTCATGGTCGCGGCGCGCTGGCTTCTGGGCCTGCGCCCGGCCCGGCCGGGCGAGTTGCAGGATTCAAGGTTCTGAACGGGTCCGGGACGGCGATAGATGCGGAAATCACCCAAGGATGTCGTCGAAAGCGCCCGGTCGGTCAGCCGGCGGGGGCTGATGCTGGGCGCGATCCAGGCCGCCGTCGTGGGCACGCTGGGCTGGCGGCTCAAGTCAATGCAGCTGGACCGCGCGGACGAGTTCCGGCTGCTGAGCGACGGAAACTCGATCAAGCTGCGGCTGTTGCCGCCCGCGCGCGGGCTGATCCACGACCGCCACGGCGTGCTGCTGGCCGGAAACGAGCAGAATTACCGCGTGACCATCACCCGCGAGGAAGCGGGCGATGTCAGCACCGTGATGGCGCGCCTGCGCCACCTGATCCCCATGACCGACAGCTCGGTCGCCGCGCTGATGGCCGAAATCGACCGCCGCAGCGCGATCACCCCCGTCAGCGTCGCGGACCGGCTGAGCTGGGACGAGTTCGCTTCGATCGCCGTCAACGCGCCCGCGCTGCCGGGCGTCACGCCCGAATCCGGCCTGTCGCGCGGCTATCCGCGCGGCGGCGACTTCGCCCATGTGCTGGGCTATGTCGGCCCGGTGTCGGATTATGACCTGTCCAAGATCGAGAACCCCGACCCCGTCCTGATGCTGCCCGAGTTCCAGCTGGGCAAGGTCGGCGTCGAGGCGAAGCTTGAAGGCATCCTGCGCGGCAAGGCCGGCACCCGCCGGGTCGAGGTAAACAGCGCCGGACGCGAGATGCGCGAGCTGAGCCGGATCGAGGGCGAGCAGGGCGCGACCGTCCAGATGACGCTGGACGCGGGGTTGCAGAACTTCGCGATCCAGCGGCTGGGGGGCGAATCCGCCGCCGCCGTCGTTCTGGACGTGCAGACGGGCGACGTGCTGACGATCGCGTCCTCGCCCGTGTTCGATCCGAACAAGTTCGTCCGCGGCATCACCAGCACCGATTACGGCACGCTGATGAACCACGACCACCGCCCGCTCGCCGACAAGACCGTGCAGGGGCTGTATCCGCCCGGCTCGACGTTCAAGATGGTCACGCTGCTGGCGGGGCTGGAATCCGGCGTCATCAACGGCGGCTCGCGCTTCTACTGCCCGGGGCACCTGCAGGTCGCCGGCCGCCGCTTCCATTGCTGGAGCAGGGGCGGCCACGGATCAATCGACCCGGTCCAGAGCTTGGAACATTCCTGCGACGTGTTCTTCTACGAACTCGCGCAGCGGGTGGGGATCGACCGGATCGCCGAGATGGCGCGGAAGCTGGGGATCGGGGTACGCCACGACCTGCCGATGTCGGCGGTGGCCGAGGGGATCGCGCCCGACCGCGCGTGGAAGCGCGCCAAGCACGAAGAGGAATGGCAGGTGGGCGATTCGCTCAATGCCTCGATCGGTCAGGGCTACGTGCTGGCGTCGCCCCTGCAGTTGGCGATCATGACCGCGCGGGTGGCGACCGGCCTTGCCGTGGCGCCGCGGCTGGTGCGCGCGGTGGACGGGGTGGCCGAGCCCGCGCCGGATTTCCCCGATCTCGGCATCAATCCGATGAACCTGCGGATCGCGCGGGGCGGGATGGACGCGGTGATGAACGGCGACCGCGGCACGGCGGCCAAGTCGCGGATTCTCGCGCCCGAGTGGCGGATGGCGGGCAAGACCGGCACCAGCCAGGTCCGCAACATCACCGCGGCGGAACGCGCGCGGGGCGTGATCTCGAACGACCAGCTGCCCTGGGTGCGCCGCGACCACGCGCTGTTCGTCTGCTACGCGCCGGTGGACGCGCCGCGCTATGCCGTGTCGGTCGTCGTCGAACACGGCGGCGGCGGCTCGGCCGTGGCGGCCCCGATCGCGCGAGACATCCTTCTGTTCGCCCTGGCGGGCGGGCTGCCGCCGCTTGACGCCTATCCGCCCGGCCAGCGCGACGCGGTGGTCGAGATGCGGGCGAAACTGCGGCTCGACACGCCCGAGCCGCCCAAATCCGCACGGGTGCGCGCCTGATGACCTATCTCGACTACAAGGTGGCGCAGACGCCAACCGGCTGGCGCAAGATCCTGCACCTGAACTGGCCTTTGGTGTTCCTGCTGGCGGCGGTGGCCTCGGCCGGGTTCCTGATGCTGTATTCCGTGTCGGGCGGGCGCCCGCACATGTGGGCCGAGCCGCAGATCGAGCGGTTCGCGGTCGGCATGGTCGCCATGATCGCGCTCGCGTTCGCGCCAATCTGGTTCTGGCGCTCGATCTCGGTCCCGGCCTATGTCGTCTGCTGCATCATGCTGCTGGCGGTGGACCTGGTGGGTCACATCGGCATGGGCGCGCAGCGGTGGCTGGACCTCGGCCCGGTCAAGCTGCAACCGTCTGAACTGACCAAGATCGCGCTCGTCCTGGTGCTGGCCGCCTATTACGACTGGCTCGACATGGATCGCGTCTCGCGGCCGCTATGGGTACTGATCCCGTTGGTGCTGATCCTGCTGCCCACCGCGCTGGTGCTGAAGCAGCCCGACCTCGGCACCTCGGTGATGCTGGTGGCGGGCGGCGGCATCATGATGTTCGCGGCCGGCGTCAGCCTGTGGTATTTCGCGGGCGTCCTTGCGGTGGTCGGCGGGCTCGTCTTTGCCGTCCTTGAAAGCCGCGGGACGGACTGGCAGCTTCTGCACGACTACCAGTACCGCCGGATCGACACCTTCATCGACCCGGCAAGCGACCCCCTGGGCGCGGGCTACAACATCACCCAGGCGCAGATCGCGCTGGGATCGGGCGGCTGGTCGGGACGCGGGTTCATGCAGGGCACGCAAAGCCGGCTGAACTTCCTGCCCGAAAAGCACACCGACTTCATCTTCACTACCCTGGCCGAGGAGTTCGGCTTCATCGGCACCATCTCGCTTTTGACGCTGTACGCCCTGATCCTCGCGTTCTGCCTGTACTCCGCGCTGACCAACCGGGACCGCTTCGCGAGCCTGCTGACGGTCGGCGTGGGCGGCACGTTCTTTCTGTATTTCGCGGTGAACATGTCGATGGTCATGGGGCTGATGCCTGTGGTGGGCGTGCCGCTGCCACTGGTGAGCTATGGCGGGACGCAGCTCATGATCCTGCTGATGGCGTTCGGCATGGTGCAGTCCGCCCATGTCAGCCGTCCAAGGGGCTGAGCGCGTGCGCGTCCTGTTCGCAGCGCCCGCGCAGGGCTGGGACCGCTGGTCCGGCCCCCTGCGCGCCGCCTGCCCGGAGATGGAGCTGCTTCAGGACGGCGCGCCCGACAGCTTCGACGCCCTGATCTACGCGCCCGGCTTTCCGGCGGGGGGCGCGGCCCTGGATTTCACGCCCTTCAACCGCGCAAGGCTCGTGCAAAGCCTGTGGGCGGGGGTCGAGCGGATCGTGGGCAACCCGACGCTCACGCAGCCCCTGTGCCGGATGGTCGATCCGGGGCTGCGGCAGGGGATGGTGGAATACTGCGTCGGCTGGGCCATGCGCGGGCATCTTGTGATGGACAGCTACGCGCAGGACGGCGTCTGGCGCAACGACGTTGTGCCGCCGCTCGCGGCAGAGCGGCGGGTGACTGTGCTGGGCACCGGCGCGCTGGGGGGCGCGGTGGCGCAGGCGCTCGCGGCCCTTGGTTTCGACGTGGCGGGCTGGTCGGCATCGGGTCGCGCCGTCGATGGCGTGACGGCGCTGGCCGGGGCCGACCTTGGCGCGGCGCTGGCGCGGGCCGAGATCCTGATCTCGCTTCTGCCCGACACCGACGCCACGCGGGGACTGCTGGACGCAGACCGGCTGGCGCTGCTGCCCCGTGGCGCGACGCTCATCAATCCCGGCCGCGGCACGCTGATCGTCGAGGCCGACCTACTGGCGGCGCTGGATCGCGGACAGGTCGGGCTGGCCGTGCTGGACGTGTTCCAGACCGAGCCGCTGCCGCCCGCGCACGCCTTCTGGTCCCACCCGCGGGTCATCGTGACGCCCCACATCGCTGCTGAGACGCGCCCCTCGACCGCAGCGCCCGTGGTGGCCGAGAACCTGCGCCGGGCGATGGACGGGCGCGCGCTTCTGCACCTCGTGGACCGGGCGCGCGGCTACTGAGCGGCGGCTACCAGCGCAACCTGGGCGGCAGGTCGGGCTTCGGCGCCGGTTCCGGCGCGGGTGCGGGCGCCTGCGTCAGTTCCAGCCGCAGCGCGCCGGGCGGCAAGGGCAGCGGCTGAAAGGTCACGTCCACCCCGCCATCGACCGGCGGCAGGAACGCGACCAGCTCGGCTACCGCTTTGGCGATCGCGGGCTGTTCGTCGCCGACCGCCCCCTCGATCGCCAGCAGCGTCCCGCGCGCGCCGCCCGGCCAGACCGCGCCCACCAGTGCGGCCCCGGAAAGCAGATCGCCCATCCGCGCCAGCCGCGCGGCAAGCGGACCCGCAAGCGCCGCGACGACGTGAGCCTCGGGCGCGCCCAGGCTTTCGGGACGCGCCTCGCCCTCGCCCGGACGCTGCGCGAGCGCGCGTTCCAGCCAACCGAGCGCGTGGGCATCCAGCAGCATCTCGGACGGGCGTCCGGGATTGACGATCAGCGCCCGCCCCTCGGCCGCGAGCGCACCGGCAAGGACGCGGCCGGGCACCGCCGCGTGGGCGACGGGGCGGCCCACGAACGCCGCCAGTTCGGCCGCGTCGTCGCAGGCCAGCGCCGCGCGGGTGCCGTCCATATCGAACAGCATCAGGTCGGCCACGTCGCCGCGCGGATCCTCTGCCAGTGCCGCGAACAGCTCGGCGTCGGCCAGGTGGCCCAGGACGGCGGCGCGCGTGGCGTCGTCCGCAATGTGAAACGGAACCGCGCACAGGCGGTCGAGATCGGACGGTCGGGTCACAGCAGCTCTGCCAGCGTGCGGCGCAGTTCGGGCAGCAGCTCGGCCTCGAACCACGGGTTGCGTCTGATCCATCCGGTATTGCGCCAGGAGGGGTGAGGCAAGGGGAACACCGCCGGCGCATGATCGCGCCACGACTGCACGGCTTTCGTCACGCCGGACGTGCCCAGATGCCAGCGCATCGCGTGGCCGCCGATGAGCAGCGTCACGCGCGGCTGCAGGTCGGCCAGCACCCGCGCCCGCCATGTGGCCGCGCAGACGGGCGGCGGCGGCAGGTCCGATCCCCTGGCGTCGTAGCCCGGAAAACAGAACGCCATCGGCACGATCGCCACCCGCGAGCGGTCGTAGAACGTGTCCTCGTCCACCCCCATCCAGTCGCGCAGCCGCCGCCCGGACGCGTCGGTGAAGGGCCGGCCCGACCCGTGGACCCGCAGCCCCGGCGCCTGGCTTGCAACCAGCACGCGCGCGCCGGGCCGGAACCACGCAACGGGGCGCGGCGCGTGGGCGGTCGCGGTCAGGCTGAAACGCGTGGCGCACAGACGGCAGGCGGTGATGTCGTCCTGGATCATCGCCCCCAGATAGGCACGGCCGCGGCCGCAAAAAACCCCGCATTTTCACCATCGACCCTGCGGCGATGGACAGGACGCGAGCCCCGCCCTATGTTCCCGACCGAGGCCGAGACGCTTCGCGGCCCGCGCCGCGTCCGGGTTCGTTCAACATCGCCGCTCGTCCCCCGGGTTGAAAGGGGCGCACGGCCCGGGGCGCGTGGTTTCCGCATCGTCATGCTCGAGTTCGACAACGTCTCGAAATCCTTCTGGACCGGATCGCAGCGCAAGGTGATCCTGGACCAGGCCTCGTTCCGGGTGGAACCGGGCCGTTCGCTGGGCATCCTCGCCCCGAACGGCACCGGCAAGACGACGATCATCAACATGATGTGCGGGCTGGAAAAGCCCGACGAGGGGTCGATCCGGCGCACCTCGCGCGTGTCGTTCCCGCTGGGCTTCATGGGCGGCGTGGTGGGCAAGCTGTCCGCAAACGAGAACGCGCGCTACATCGCGCGCATCTACGGCCTCGACCCCGACTATATCGAGGCGTTCTGCCGCTGGCTCTGCGACATCGGCGAATACTTCGACCGCCCGGTATCGACCTACAGCGCGGGTATGCGGTCGCGGCTGAACTTTTCGCTGCTTCTCGCGCTGGAGTTCGACATCTATCTGATCGACGAGGGCATGCCGGCCACCACCGACGTGAACTTCAACCGCAAGGCGGGCAGCGTGCTGTTCGACCGGCTCAAGACCGCGACGGTCGTGGTCGTGTCCCACCAGCCGGGTACGCTTGAGAAATTCTGCCGCTCGGCCGCCGTGCTTCGCGATGGCCGGCTTTACATGTTCGAGACGCTGGACGAGGCAAAGCAATATTATGACTACTCCGCCTAAGGCCCGTCTTTACCGGCTGAGCCGCGACGAATCCGTGCTGGCCCGCGCCCGCGGCGACCGCCCCGCGCCGCCGCAGCCGACCGACAACCCCGCCGCCGGCGTCCGTGTGGAACTGCTGCGCGGCAAGACCGCGCGCGCCCAGCAGGCCGCGCAAGAACCCGCTCGCGGCGCCCCGGACCGGGCGGATGGGCGCAGCGAACCGCCCCTGCGCGCCGCGCCGTCGGACGCCGCACGGTCCAAGGGCGCACCGGCCGCCGCGGGACCCGCGCCCCGGCCACCCGCGCAGCCGGCCGCCCAGCAACCGGGCGAGGCGTTGTTCGCCCCCGCCTCGGACGGGTTCGAGGGCATGGCGTTCCCCGGTTCCGCTGCGGCCGCCGCGCGCACCGTCGCCGCATCGGTGCCGGCCCAGCCCGCTGGCCCGGCCACCCCGACCGCCACCGGCGCACCCGCCAGTCCCCCGGCCGACACGATCGCATCGGTCAAGGCCGAAAACCTCACCCAGCGCCAGCTGCGCATGGCATCCCGCATCGCCGCCATGAACGGGATCGAGGTCGCGTCTGACCACGACGCGGTCATCAAGCTGCGCGCGCGCGGCATCGACCCCTTCCACCGCGAGTCCGTGGGCCAGGTCCTGTCGCAGGAAGGCGCGCGCGCCCGCAACGCCCCGGCCGCCAACATCCCGGCCCTCGCGCCCCAGACCGCGCCCGCCCGCACCGGCCGGCGCGACCTCGCCCCGATCGTCCCGCCCCAGCTTCCCTCGCGTGAGGAAATGACCGAGGACCGGCGCGCGATCGAGATCATGAAGATCCAGCGCGACCTCGCCCGCCGCCGTCGCCGCCGGCTCGGGATGCTGATCGCGCGGCTGTCGGTAATGGTCGTCCTGCCGACGATCCTTGCCGGCATCTACTACTTCGCGGTCGCGACGCCCCTTTACGCGACCAAGTCGCAGTTCCTGATCCAGCAGGCCGATGCGGGCGGCGTCGGCGGCGCCGGGGGTCTGCTCAGCGGAACCCAGCTTGCCACCAACCCCGACAGCGTGTCGGTGCAAAGCTACCTCAACTCGCGCGCCGCGATGCTGCGGCTGGACGAGGACAAGGGCTTCAAGCGCACCTTCCAGGACCCGTCAGTCGATCCGATCCTGCGCCTGCCCGAAGATGCCAGCAACGAGGCCGCCTACAAGATCTACCAGGACATGGTGAAGATCGGCTACGACCCGACCGAAGGCGTTATCAACCTGGAAGTGATCTCGCCCGATCCCGAGCTCAGCCAAGAATTCACGCTGGCGCTGATCGGCTATGCCGAGGGGCAGGTGGACCAGATGACGGCCCGGCTGCGCGCCGACCAGATGGAGGGCGCGGACAAAAGCTACCAGGATGCCGAGGCGCGGGTGCTGGAAGCGCAGGATCGGGTACAGGCGCTGCAGCAGAAGATGGGCGTGCTGGACCCGGTCGCGGAAGGATCGGCGGTGATGTCGCAGGTCACGCGGCTTGAGGGCGAGCTGACCGAAAAGCGGCTGGAGCTTGGCCAGCTGCAGGCAAACGCCCGGCCGAACCAGAGCCGCGTCGTCGGCGTTCAGGGCGACATCGAGCGCCTGCAGCAGATGATCGCCGAGACCCGCAGCCAGCTGACGCAAGACACCGACAACCGCGCCTCGCTCGCCGCGATTTCGGGCGAGATCAGGATTGCCGAGAGCGACCTCGAGACCCGGCAGACGCTGCTGGCGGGCGCCGCCGAGCAGATGGAATCGGCCCGGCTCGAGGCCAACAAGCAGGTCCGCTACCTGTCGATGTCCCTGCCCCCGGTCGCCGCCGACACGCCGACCTACCCCAAGGCGTTCCAGAACACGATCGTGGCCTTCCTGATCTTCGCGGCGTTGTACCTGATGCTGTCGCTGACCGCGTCGATCCTGCGCGAACAGGTGTCGTCGTGACGGCGGGCCAGACCACCGCGTCGAACCCTGCAGCGACCCGACCGCCATTGCACGTCGCGGCGCGCGGCGTGACCTTCGGCAACGACCTGCCGCTGGTGCTGATCGCGGGTCCGTGCCAGCTGGAAACGCTGGACCACGCGCTGTCGATCGCAGAGCCGCTTGCCGCCGCCTGCGCGCGCGCCGGGGCGGGCTTCGTGTTCAAGGCCAGCTACGACAAGGCCAACCGCACCTCGCTGTCGGGCCGTCGCGGCGTCGGCATGGACGAGGGGCTCGCCATGCTCGAGGCGGTGCGCGACCGGATCGGCTGCCCGGTGCTGACCGACGTCCACGACGCGGCCCAGGCAACCGCCGCCGCTCGCGTCGCGGACATCATCCAGATCCCCGCCTTCCTCAGCCGCCAGACCGACCTTTTGCTGGCGGCCGGGCGAACGGGCGCGGTCGTCAACGTCAAGAAGGGTCAGTTCCTCGCGCCGTGGGACATGCCGAACGTGGCCGACAAGGTCGCCTCGACCGGCAACAGCAACATCCTTCTGACCGAGCGCGGGGCGAGCTTCGGCTACAACACGCTGGTCGCGGACATGCGCGCGCTGCCGATCATGGCGGCGACGGGCTATCCGGTGGTGATGGACGCGACGCACTCGGTCCAGCAACCGGGCGGGATGGGCGGATCCTCGGGCGGCCAGCGCGAATTCGCACCGGTGATGGCCCGCGCGGCCGTGTCGCTGGGCGTGGCCGGCGTCTTCATCGAGACGCACGAGGATCCCGACCGCGCGCCGTCTGACGGCCCGAACATGATCCACCTTGAGCGGATGCCGAGGCTCATCGACAGCTTGATGGCGTTCGACCGGCTTGCGAAAGCCGACCCGGTGATGGGCTGACCACGGCAGGCTGCCGGGGGCGACGGTGGAAGGCCGACGAGGTCAGCCTGTGCGCTTCTCGGACTCCGCCTTTCAGGCGGCAAGGATCGCGCGGGCCGCCGCGTGGGCGGACGCCCAGGCCCATTGAAAGTTGTAGCCGCCGAGCCAGCCGGTCACGTCCACCACCTCCCCCACGAAGTAGAGGCCCGGCACCGCGCGCGCCTGCATCGTGCGCCCGTCGAGGTCGCGGCAGTCCACCCCGCCGACGGTGACTTCGGCCGTCCGCCACCCCTCGGACCCGACCGGCCGGAACGTCCAGGCGTTCACCCGCGCCCCCAGCCGGTCCAGAACGGCATTCGGCTGATCGGCAAGCCGCGCCTGCGCCAGCCCCTCATCGGCGACCAGCGCGTCGGCCAGCCGGTCGGGCAGCAGCCGCGCAAGCGCCGTCCCGACCTGCATCCGCCCGCCTTGCCCCCTGATCCCCCGCAGCAGTGCCGCGGCGTCCTGACCGGGCGCGAGGTCGGCCACGATCGTCTCGCCCGGCCGCCAGTAGCTCGAAATCTGCAGCACCGCAGGCCCCGACAGGCCGCGATGCGTGAACAGCAGCGCGTCGTCGAAGCCGGTCTTGCCGCAGCCAAGCCGCGCCGGCAGCGCGACACCGGCAAGCGGCTTCGTGCGCGCCAGGTCCTGCTCGGCAAAGGTCAGCGGCACGAGGCCCGCGCGCTGATCGACCAGCCGCAGGCCGAACCCGCGGGCGATGTCATAGCCCACGCCCGTCGCGCCCATCTTCGGGATCGAGCGTCCGCCGGTCGCAACCACCACCTGCCGCGCCGCGACCGGACCGCCCGGCGTCTGGACCTCGAACCCCGAACCGACCCGCCGCACGCCCGACACCGCGGTGTTCAGGCGCAGCTCTGCCCCACGCATGCGGTCCAGCAGCATGTCGACCACCTGCCCGGCCTTGCCATCGCAGAAAAGCTGCCCCAGCGTCTTTTCATGCCAGGCGATCCCGGCGCGATCGACCAGCGCCACGAAGTCCTGCGGCGTATAGCCCGCCAGCGCCGAGGCGCAAAACCGCGGCGTCTCCGACAGGAACCGCTCGCGCGTTGTGGCCAGATTGGTGAAGTTGCACCGCCCCCCGCCCGAGATCCGTATCTTCTCGCCCGGCCGCCGCGCGTGGTCCAGAACCAGCACCCGCCGCCCCGCCCCGGCCAGCCCGCCCGCGCAGAAAAGCCCGGCCGCGCCCGCGCCGAGTATGACGACATCCCAGGTTTCCATCCCCGCCACCTACCCGCTTGCGCGACCGCACGCCAGCAGCGAGGTTTTTGTCGAAGTCGCCGAACACCCCCTTGCACCCCCCCGGCAGCTTGGCTAAACACCCCCGCACTGTTGGGGCGTGGCCAAGTGGTAAGGCATCGGTTTTTGGTACCGTGTACCGTAGGTTCGAATCCTACCGCCCCAGCCAGTTTTCACCGATAGCTCGTGTTACTGTCTGAAAAGCTTTGCGATTTGTTGCTGAGCTTCTCGTTCTCCCGCTAAATCCCGCAGCATGCGGCACTACATCCCCATATAGCTCAGCCGGTAGCCCAGCGCCTCGGCCAGGTGTGGCGCGCGCACGTCGGGCGATCCGTCCAGGTCCGCGATGGTGCGCGCCGTCCGCAGGACCCGGTGATAGCCGCGCGCGGTCAAGCCCAGGCGTTCGGCCGCCCGGTGGATCAGGTCGCGTCCCTCCGCATCGGGGCGGGCGATCTCGTCCAGCACCGCGCCGGACGCGTCGGCGTTCACGCGCATCTGCGGGTGCGCGGCGTAGCGTTCGGACTGGATCGCCCGCGCCGCGGCCACCCGCGCCGCGACCTCGGCCGATCCTTCCGCCGACGCCGGGCGCTCGAGGTCCGCGACCGACACCGCCGGCACCTCGATCCGCAGGTCAAAGCGGTCCATCAGCGGGCCCGAGATGCGGCCCATGTAGTCGGTGCCGCAGACCGGCGCCTTAGCGCAGGCGCGGGCCGCATCGGCCAGGTGCCCGCAGCGGCAGGGGTTGGCGGCCGCGACCAGCAGGAAGCGGCACGGGTAGCGGACATGCGCGTTCGCGCGCGCGACGACGACCTCGCCCGTCTCGATCGGCTGGCGCAGGGTTTCGAGGACCGGGCGCGAGAACTCGGGCAGCTCGTCGAAGAACAGGACGCCGTTATGGGCAAGGCTGATCTGCCCAGGCTTCGCGCCGCGTCCACCGCCGACGATCGCCGCCATCGACGCGGTGTGGTGCGGCTCGCAGAACGGCGCCTCGCGCGAGATGCCGCCGTCGGCCAGCACGCCCGCCAGCGAATGGATCATCGAGGTTTCCAGCGCCTCGGCCGGGCTCAGGGGCGGCATGATGCCGGGCAGGCAGGCGGCGAGCATCGACTTGCCGGTGCCGGGCGGGCCGGTCATCAGCAGGTGGTGGCGCCCGGCCGCAGCGATTTCCAGCGCCCGGCGGGCGCGTTCCTGCCCGCGGACATGGGCGAGGTCGCGCAGGGTCGGCGCGGCCGCGACCTCGCCCGGTTTCGCTCGGGCGAGGGGCGCGCGGCCCGTCAGGTGGTCCAGCGCCTGCTTCAGCGTCGTGGGCGCCAGCACGGGGACCGAGGCGACCCACGCGGCCTCGGCCCCGCAGGCGGCGGGACAGATCAGCGTCCGGTCATCCTCGGCCGCGGCCATCGCGGCGGGCAGCGCGCCCGCGACCGGAACCAGCCGCCCGTCGAGCGCAAGTTCGCCCAGCGACACGATCCCGGCCAGTTCGTCCAGCGGCACGATGTCGAGCGCGGCCAGCACCGCAAGCGCGATCGGCAGGTCGAAATGCGACCCTTCCTTGGGCAGGTCGGCGGGCGACAGGTTCACAGTGACGCGCCGCGAGGGCATCGCGATCGACAGGGCGTTGAAGGCGGCGCGGACGCGGTCGCGCGCCTCGCTGACCGCCTTGTCCGGCAGGCCCACGATCCCGAACGACGGCAGGCCCGGGCTGACCGAGGCCTGCACCTCGACCAGCCGCGCCTCTACCCCCTCGAACGCCACCGTGAAGGCGATCGCGACCATGCCCGTCTCCTGCTGCCCGGAAAATGGTTAATGGCCCTGCGTTAACGCCGGGTTAACGGCAGCTTCCTTGCCGATGGGGCCGGGCGCGCCTAGGTTCCGGGCAAGCGACCAAGCGAAGGGCACGAACATGCAGGGCAAGCGGATCTTGCTGGTGGTGGGGGGCGGGGTCGCCGCCTACAAGACGCCCGAGCTGGTGCGGCTGATCCGCAAGGCGGGCGCGGCGGTGACGCCGGTGCTGACGCGCGCGGGCGCGGAGTTCGTGACCCCGCTGACCCTGTCGGCGCTGGCGGGCGCGCCCTGCCACACCGACCTGTTCGACCTGACGCGCGAGGCCGAGATGGGCCATATCCAGCTGTCCCGCGCGGCCGACATGGTGGTGGTCGCGCCCGCCACCGCCGACCTGATGGCCAAGATGGCGCATGGCCACGCGGACGATCTTGCCTCGACTCTGTTGATGGCGACCGACAAGCGGGTGCTGATCGCGCCCGCGATGAACGTGCGGATGTGGGACCACGCGGCGACGCGGCGGAACCGGGCAACGCTGGACGGCGACGGGATCCTGTTCGTCGGCCCGGACGAGGGCGAAATGGCCTGCGGGGAATGGGGCGAGGGGCGGATGGCCGAGCCCGCCGCGATCGTGGCCGCGATCGGCGCGGCGCTGTCCGCGCGCCCGTCCCTGCCCGCAGACGCCGCCACCCTGCGCCTGCCGCCCGAAACGCTGGTGACGCCCCCTGCCCCGCAGCCGCTGAAAGGCCGCCACGTCATCGTGACCTCCGGCCCAACCCATGAGCCGATCGACCCGGTGCGCTACATCGCCAACCGATCCTCGGGCGCGCAGGGGGCGGCGGTGGCGGCGGCGCTGCGCGACCTTGGCGCGCGGGTGAGCTTCGTCACCGGCCCGGCGACGGTGCCCCCGCCCGAACGAGTGGACGTGATCGCCGTTGAAACGGCGCGCGAGATGCGCGACGCGGTGGAACGCGCGCTGCCCGCCGACGCGGCGGTGATGGCCGCGGCGGTGGCCGACTGGCAGGTCGTGAACGCATCGGACCGCAAGATGAAAAAGGACGGCTCCGGGCGTCCGCCGGCGCTGGAGATGGCGGAAAACCCGGACATCCTCGCCTGGATCGCGTCGGATGCGCGCCGGCCCGCGCTGGTCGTGGGGTTCGCCGCCGAAACGAACGACGTGGTCGCCAACGCGACCTCGAAACGGCAGCGCAAGAACGCCGACTGGATCGTCGCCAACGACGTGAGCGACGGGACCGGGATCATGGGCGGGGCCGAGAACGAGATCACGCTGGTCACCGAAACCGGCGCCGAGCCGTGGCCGCGGCTGGCCAAGGCCGAAGTCGCGCGCAGGCTCGCCGCGCGGATCGCCGACGCGCTGCAGGACGCGGGCGTCAGGTGAGCCGCGTCTATCTCGACTGGAACGCCACCGCGCCGCTGCGCCCCGAGGCGCGGGCGGCGATGGCGGACGCGATGGACCTGATCGGCAACCCGTCCAGCGTCCATGCCGAGGGGCGCGCGGCCAAGATGCTGCTGGAACGCGCGCGCGAGGCGGTGGCGCAGGCGGCGGGCGCGCAGGCGGCGGACGTGATCTTCACCTCGGGCGCGACCGAGGCGGCGGCGCTGGTGATGGCGGGACGCGGGCTTGCGTCGTCGGCGATCGAGCATGACGCCGTGCGGGCGTGGTCCGACGACAGCCTGCCCGCCGACGAGGGCGGCCGGGTCGCCGTGCCCGACCCTTCGCGCACGGCGCTGCAGATGGCCAACAGCGAAACCGGCGTGCTGCAGGACTTGCCCGAGGGGCTTGCCGTCAGCGACATGACGCAGGCCTTCGGCAAGGTGCCCTTCGCCTTCGACTGGCTGGGGATCGAGGCGGGGTTCGTCAGCGCCCACAAGCTGGGCGGTCCCAAGGGGATCGGCGCGCTGATCGTCAGGAAGGGCACGGACGTTCAGGCGCGCATCCGCGGCGGTGGGCAGGAACAGGGCCGCCGCGCGGGGACCGAGAACCTGATCGGCATCGCGGGCTTCGCCGCCGCGGCGACGGCCGCGCAGGACGACCTTGCGGCGGGATCGGCCGAAAAACAGGCCGAACTGCGGGACCGTCTGCAGAACGCTCTGGATATTGATGACGAAAACACTATGTATCCCGGGCGCGCGTCCCGCAGGTTGCCGCAGACGCTGTCCATCCTGACGCCGGGGTGGAAGGGCGAGACGCAGGTGATGCAGATGGACCTGGCGGGCTTTGCCGTTTCGGCCGGATCCGCCTGTTCGTCCGGGAAGGTCAGGCCAAGCGGCGTGCTGCGCGCGATGGGCGTGCCCGAGGCGGATGCCGCATGCGCGCTGCGCGTGTCGTTCGGCCGGGCCACGACCGCAGAGGAATTGGACCGCTTCGCCGACGCCTGGCTTACCGCCCGGTCGCGCTGGCGAAGCAAGCAGGGAAAGACAGGTTGATGGCCGCACTCGACGCAACCGAACTGGAAGTCCGCGAAGGCGTGGACCGCGAGACGGTCGAGACCGTCGCGAACATGGGGTCCTACAAATACGGCTGGGACACCGAGATCGAGATGGAGTATGCCCCCAAGGGCATCAACGAGGACATCGTCCGCCTGATCTCGGAAAAGAACGGCGAGCCGGAGTGGATGACCGACTGGCGGCTGGATGCGTTCCGCCGCTGGCAGGGCATGACCGAGCCCCGCTGGGCGATGCTGAACTATCCCCACATCGACTATCAGGACCAGTTCTACTACGCCCGGCCGAAAAGCATGGCGGTCAAGCCGAAGTCGCTGGACGAGGTCGATCCGAAGCTGCTGGCGACCTATGCCAAGCTGGGGATCCCGCTGAAGGAACAGGCGATCCTTGCGGGCGTCGAAGGCGCCGACGCCTCGCCCATCCAGCGCCCCGGCGACGAACGCCGCGTGGCCGTGGACGCCGTCTTCGACAGCGTCAGCGTGGGCACCACGTTCAAGGATGAACTCGCGAAGGCCGGCGTGATCTTCTGCTCGATCTCCGAGGCGATCCGCGAACATCCCGAGCTGGTGAAGAAATACCTGGGCTCGGTGGTGCCGGCGTCCGACAACTTCTTTGCGACGCTGAACAGCGCGGTGTTTTCCGACGGCTCGTTCGTCTACATCCCGCCGGGCGTCCGCTGCCCGATGGAGCTGTCGACCTATTTCCGCATCAACGCCGAAAACACCGGCCAGTTCGAGCGCACGCTGATCGTCGCCGACAGGGGCAGCTACGTCAGCTACCTTGAGGGCTGCACCGCGCCCAAGCGCGACACCGCGCAGTTGCACGCCGCGGTGGTCGAGATCGTTATCCTGGAAGACGCCGAGGTGAAGTATTCCACCGTCCAGAACTGGTTTCCTGGCGACGAGGAAGGCAAGGGCGGCATCTACAACTTCGTGACCAAGCGCGCCGACTGCCGCGAAGCGCGGGCCAAGGTCATGTGGACGCAGGTGGAAACCGGCTCGGCGATCACCTGGAAATACCCGTCCTGCATCCTGCGCGGCGAGGAAAGCCAGGGCGAGTTCTATTCGATCGCCATCGCCAACAACATGCAGCAGGCCGACACCGGCACCAAGATGGTCCACCTTGGCAAGAACACGCGCTCGCGCATCGTGTCCAAGGGGATCTCGGCGGGCCGCGCGCAGAACACCTATCGCGGGCTCGTGTCGATGCACCCGCGCGCGCTCAACAGCCGCAACTATACCCAGTGCGACAGCCTGCTGATCGGCGACCAGTGCGGCGCGCACACGGTTCCTTATATCGAGGTCAAGAACACCTCGTCCCGCGTGGAACACGAGGCGACGACCAGCAAGGTGGACGACGACCAGCTCTTCTACTGCCGCCAGCGCGGCATGGACGAGGAAGAGGCGGTCGCGCTCGTCGTCAACGGCTTCTGCCGCGAGGTGCTGCAGGCCCTGCCGATGGAGTTCGCGATGGAGGCGCAGAGCCTCGTCGCGATCAGCCTGGAAGGATCGGTGGGGTAATGGCTAAGGTTCTTTCCGGCCTCCATCAAGGATCGTATTCCCTCAGCCAAGATACCGACATTGCTGGCGTGGTGAACGGCAACGTCTTGGCAGGGCCTTACCTGCTGACGGTATCTGGGGCAGTGAATGGCGATATTTTCACTGATCGGCTCGAAACGGTGACCATTACCGGAAGTCACTACGGCAATATCCGTGCGAAAGAGGCTCAGCTTACGGCGAAGGCCGCCACCTCCGCTTTCGTTGTTACAACCACATCGCACGTCGAGGGCCGGAGCATTTCTTCTTATCACGGCATCGTCACGGGCGAGACCATCCTTGGCGCAAACATCTTCCGCGACGTGTTTGCGGGCATTCGCGACATCGTGGGCGGCCGGTCTGCTGCCTACGAGCGGTCTCTCTCCGAGGCTCGCGACACTGCAATCGGCGAGATGATCAATCGCGCGCGGGCGAAGGGCGCAAACGCCGTCGTCGGCGTAGACCTGGACTATGAGGTGATCCACAGCATGCTGATGGTGTCGGCCTCCGGCACGGCGGTCACGATCGCCGAGGCGGGGTGACGGCATCGTGCGGGACGAAGTGGTGAAGCCGATCAAGGTCTTTCACTGGCGCGGCGAGAACTTCGGCGACGCCCTGTCCCGCGACGTGGTGGCCCATGTCAGCGGCCGCCCGGCCGTCTGGTCCGGCCCGGTCGAATGCGACCTGTTCGCCGTCGGATCGGTCATTAGCCTGATCGGCGACCGCTTTGCGCAGGCCGAGCCGAACGGTCATCGCCCCTTCATGTGGGGCAGCGGGATCCTGTCGCCCCGCCCCTCGCCTTTCATGTCGCGGATCGAGGTCGTGGCTCTGCGCGGCCCCATGACCGCCGCGCTGACGGATCAGGCACCCGCCCTGCCCTTCGGCGATCCCGGCCTTTTCGCTGACGAGCTGCTGGATGAACGCCCCGAACGGACCGACCGGATCGGCCTTGTCCCGCACTGGCGGCTCGTGGACACGCCCGAGATGCAGGACCTTGCCCGCGACCCGCGGGTCGACCTGATCGACCCGCGCACCACCGACGCGCTGTCGGTCGTGCGGCGGATCGCGGCGTGCGGGTTTGTCCTGTCCTCGTCGCTGCACGGCCTGATCGTCGCCGACGCGCTGGGGATCGCCAACCACTGGCTCACCCCCATCGGGGCGCACGCGACGCCCACGCTCAAGTTCATCGACTACGCCGCCGCCATCGGCCGCCTTCTGGGCGCGCCGCTGGACCCCGATCAGGTGCCGGGCTATCTGTCCGCGCTCCGGTCTGAAACGATGCCCGAAACACTGCCCTACGCCGACGGGATCGCAGCCGCCAAGCAGGCGCTGCGCGACAGCTTCCCGGCCGAGCTGCGGGCGAACTGAATGGATGTGACGATATGCTGGAAGTGACCAACCTGCAGGTGAAGCTGGAAGACGAGGACAAGCAGATCCTCAAGGGGCTGACGCTGACCGTCCCTGCGGGAGAGGTCCACGCGATCATGGGCCCGAACGGGTCGGGCAAGTCCACGCTGTCCTACGTCCTGTCGGGCCGCGACGGCTACGAGGTGACGGGGGGCGAGGCGACGCTTGACGGCGAAAGCCTGCTGGAGATGGAGCCGGAAGAACGCGCCGCCGCCGGCCTGTTCCTTGCGTTCCAGTACCCGGTGGAAATCCCCGGCGTCGGCAACATGACCTTCCTGCGGACCGCCGTGAACGCGCAGCGCAAGGCGCGCGGCGAGAGTGAGCTGTCCTCGGGCGATTTCCTGCGGCTGGTGCGCGAGCGGGCCAAGGCGCTGGACATCGACGCCGACATGCTGAAGCGCCCGGTCAACGTGGGCTTTTCGGGCGGCGAGAAGAAGCGCAACGAGATCCTTCAGATGGCCATGCTGGAACCGCGCATGTGCATCATGGACGAAACCGACAGCGGCCTTGACGTGGACGCGATGCGGCTGGTCGCGGACGGGGTGAACGCGCTGCGCTCGCCCGAGCGCGCCTTCCTCGTCATCACCCACTACCAGCGCCTGCTGGACCACATCCGCCCCGACGTGGTCCACATCATGGCCGACGGCCGCATCGTGCGGACCGGCGGCCCCGATCTGGCGCTCGAGGTCGAGCGCAACGGTTACGCCGGCATCCTGGCGGAGGGGGCGTGATGACCGACGCCGCCACCCGCAGCCGCGACGACGCCGCCCGCGCGGCGCCGTCCGGGATCCAGACCCCCGACGTGGTGGGCGGCACGCAGCCCGCGCCCGCGCCGCGCCTGGCCGCGCTGCAGGCGCCGCAGGACGGCTGCACGGCCGGCGCGCGCCGCGCCGCGATGCAGCGCCTGGTCGCGGCCGGCCTGCCGAAGCCCCGCGACGAATACTGGCGCTACACCGATCCCAGGACCCTGAACGCCGACACCCCCGCCCCCGTCGCCATCGCCGACGAAGAGCCGCAGATGTTCGACGCGCTCGACCGGCTGCGGCTGGTGTTCGTGGACGGCGTGTTCGACGCCGCCGCCTCGGACCCGCTGGACGCGGACGGCGTGCGGATCGAGACGCTGGCGGCCGCCGACGCGCAGCCCGGCCACTGGATCGCCGGCAGCTACGGCGCGCTGGAAGCGGCCGGACAGACGCCGGTCGTGCGTCCCTTCGCCGCGCTGAACACCGCCGTCGCGGTGAACGGCCTGGCGATCCACGTCACGGCCGAGGTCGCGCGCCCGATCCACATCATCCACCGCCGCCGCGACGAGGCGGCCGACATCGTCCTGCACCACGTCCTGAAGCTGGATCCGGGCGGCGAACTCACGCTGATAGAGACGGGCATGGCGGGCGCGCGCGAGAACACGGTGATCGAGGCCGATCTGGCGGACGGCGCGCGGCTGCACCACATCGCCGCGATCCGCGCGGCCGACACCCGCATCGGCGCGCGCCACATCTTCGGCCGCGTCGGCGCGAACGCGGCCTTCAAGTCGTTCACCCTTTCGCTCAACGGCACGATGATGCGCCACGAATCCATCATCGACATCGCCGGAGACGACAGCGTGGCCCACGTCGCGGGCGCGGTCCTGGGCGACGGCGCACAGGGGCCGTTCCACCACGACGACACGGTGTTCGTGACCCACGGGGCGGAACGCTGCGAAAGCCGGCAGGTGTTCAAGAAGGTCCTGAAGAACGGCGCCGTCGGCGTGTTCCAGGGCAAGATCCTCGTGAAGCCCGGCGCGCAGAAGACCGACGGCTACCAGATAAGCCAGGCGCTTCTGCTGGACGACGACAGCCAGTTCCTCGCCAAGCCGGAGCTGGAAATCTACGCCGACGACGTGCGCTGCAGCCACGGCTCGACCACCGGCGCGATCGACCCGGTGGCGCTTTACTACCTGCGCTCGCGCGGGGTGCCGAAGGACCGGGCCATCGTGATGCTGGTCCTGTCGTTCCTGGCCGAGGCGCTGGCCGAGGTCGAGGATGACGACCTGCGGGCCGAGATCGGCGACCGGCTGGAGCTGTGGCTGAACCGTCACGCGATCGCCGACGGCCGGCGCGAGGCGACCGCCTGATGACGGCGGCGCCGGGCCTGATCCCGCGGCTGGCGATGGGATGGCGCGCGCCCGCGCGCACCGTCCGCAGCCTGCGGGGCATGCGCGACCCGGCGCTGCTGGCGCTGCTGCTCGGCACGCTGGCGATGTACTTCGTGGCTCAGTGGCCCGTCCACGTCCGTGCGGCCGAGGTCGATCCCTCGATCCCGCAGGGCGCGCGGCTTGGGGGCGCGCTGATGGCGACGATGTTCCTGATGCCGCTGCTCGTCTATCTTCTGGCGGCGCTGTCCGGGGTCGTCGCGCGCGCGTTCGGCTGGACGGGCACGGGCGCGGACGCGCGGCTGGCGTTGATCTGGACGTTGGCGATGATCACGCCGCTGATGCTTCTCGCAGGGATGACGCAGGGGCTGGTCGGTCCGGGGCCGGCCGCGGACCTGACGCAGGGCATCGCCGGTGTGGCCTTCGTCGTCTTGTGGTTCATCAACCTGCGCGCGCTGGACGACCGCCCGCGCGATCCGCGCGGCGCGCCATGATCGGCCGCATCGTCGATCTGATCGGGGTCAGCGTCCGCGACCCCGATGCCGCCGTCGCCGCGCTGCAGGGCATGGGCATCGGCCCGCGCGAAAGCTGGCGCGCGATCTTCCTCGCCGCATCGGTCGGCGCGATCCTTTCGTGGCTCGTCATGCGGACGCTGCCCGGGGCCGAGGCGGGGTTGGACCGCCTGACCTTGCAGCCGATCGTCATGGCGCTGCTGCAGGTCGGGGCGGCTGCGCTTTTCGCAGCACTCGTGGACCGCGTCGGACGCATGTTCGGCGGCACCGGACGCTTCGACGACGCGCTGCTGGTCACCGCCTGGCTCGAGATTGCGATGCTGTTCGTGCAGGTCCCGCAGATCCTTTTCAGCATGGCCGTTCCCGCGGTGGGCGGCATCCTCAGCATGCTGTCCTTCGCGCTCTATTTCGTTCTGGCCGTGCAACTGATCCGTGCCGTCCACGGCTTTCGCAATCCGCTGCTGGTGGCGCTCGGCATCGTCGGCACGGTGTTCGTGGCCGCCTTTGCGCTGAGCCTGCTGGCCGCGTCGCTCGGCATCATGCCGGAGGTGTTCGCATGAGCTTCGACCCAACCCGCGTCCGCGCCGACTTCCCGATCCTGTCGCGGCAGGTGAACGGGCGTCCGCTGGTCTATCTGGACAGCGGCGCCAGCGCGCAGAAGCCGCAGGTGGTGATCGACGCGATCGGCGCCGCCTATGCCGGCGAATACGCCAACGTCCACCGCGGCCTGCACTTCCTGTCGAACCTCGCGACCGACAATTACGAGCGGGTGCGCGCCATCATCGCCCGGTTTCTGAACGCCCCGCACGAGGACGAGGTGATCTTCACCACCGGCACGACCGAGGCGATCAACCTGGTCAGCTACGCCTTCGCCGCGCCGCGGCTGGCGCCGGGCGACGAGATCGTGCTGAGCGTGCTGGAACACCACGCCAACATCGTCCCCTGGCATTTCCTGCGCGAACGCCAGGGCGTGGTCCTGAAGTGGGTCGAGCCGGAACCCGACGGCAGCCTGCCCCCCGAAAAGGTGCTGGCGGCGATCGGGCCGCGCACGCGGCTGGTGGCCGTCACCCACATGTCGAACGTGACCGGCACCATCGTCGACGTGGCCGCCATCGCGCGCGGCACCGACGTGCCGGTGCTGGTCGACGGCAGCCAAGCGGCGGTCCACATGCCGGTGGACGTGGCCGCGATCGGCTGCGATTTCTACGCGATCACCGGGCACAAGCTGTACGGCCCGTCCGGGTCCGGCGCGATCTGGATCTCGCGCGAGCGGCAGGCCGAGATGCGCCCCTTCATCGGCGGCGGCGACATGATCCGCGAGGTTACCCGCGACGCCGTCACCTACGCCGACCCGCCCTTGAAGTTCGAGGCGGGGACGCCCGGTATCGTCAACCAGATCGGCTTGGGCGTCGCGCTGGAATACCTGATGGACCTGGGCATGGAAAACATAGCGGCCTACGAGGCGACCCTGCGCGATTATACCCGGGACCGCCTGCGCGAGCTGAACTGGATCGACGTTCAGGGCGACGCGCCCCACAAGGGCGCCATCTTCTCGCTGACGATGCAGGGCGCGCACGCGCACGACATCTCGACGGTGCTCGACAAGCGCGGGATCGCGGTGCGCGCCGGCACGCATTGCGCGATGCCGCTGATGCAGCACTACGGCCTGACCGCGACCGCGCGCGCGAGCTTTGCGATGTACAACACCACCCGGGACGCCGATGCGCTGATCGACGGGCTGGTGTTCTGCCGCGAGCTGTTCGGCTGAGGCGTCTTTCCGGGGCGCGCCGCCCCGGAACAGGGGATATTCAGGGACAGAAGATGCCCCGTCGCAGGCTGCGCGTCCTCACGCCCGGCTTCGAACCGGGAAGCCCGAAGGCGGCGGATTTTCGTCCCACTTCGGCTTCCGCCGCCGCCGCATGACGCGGCGTTCGTGGGCTGGACTATCCCTTCAGCAGGGCGGCCCCGAAAGGCTGCCGTAAGCTGCGGCCCGTCTAGTCTCTACACCTTCCCCGCGACCGTTTAGCCGTAGCGGGGCTTGGCTCGGGATTGCCACCGGCGCGACCCGTGAGGTTTCCCCGAATTTGAGCCGTTCTACTCCGCGCGTTTCCACGCGGGCACTCCGTTGAAGTCCGCTGCGTTTACCAGTTTCGCCACGTGAGGCGACGCGTGGCCCTTGTGCCGGAACCGGGCCGCGCGGGCAAGCTTCCGGGCGGCGCTTCCCGGGTCTGGCGGGGCGTTTTCCCGCGCGCTAGGGTCGGCGCCATGAACACGCGCCTTCGATCCGCCGCCCCGTTCTGGATGTCGCTCGGGCTGGTCCCGCTGGCGGCGCTGGCCACCTGGCGGGGAGGCTGGTGGTTCGCGCTGATGCCGGTTTACGCGTGGTACCTGGTGACGGCGCTCGATGCGCTTCTGGGCCTGAACGGCGACAATCCCGACCCCGAGACGCCCGCGGATGCGCTGTTCTGGCATCGCGCGATCACGGTGATCTGGTTTCCGGTGCAGGCGGCGGTGATCTTTGGCGCGATCTCGTACGTCGCGCAGGTGGGTCATCTGGGCGCATGGGAAAAGCTCGGGCTGTTCTTCGGAATCGGCGTCATGTCGGGCACGATCGGCATGGTCTACGCCCACGAACTGCTGCACCAGAAGCCGGGGCACGAGCGCTGGCTGGGCGACCTGCTGCTGGCATCGACGCTCTATTCGCATTTCAGGACCGAACATCTGCTGGTCCATCACTCCTGGGTCGCGACGCCCGCGGACGCGGTGTCGGCGCGCTATAACGAGGGGTTCTTCCGCTATTTCGCGCGGGTCCTGTGGTCCTGCCCGCGATCGGCGTGGCGGGCCGAGACGAAGCTTCTGGCCCGCGCCGGGCGCAAGGTCCGCGACCGGCGCAACCCGTTCTGGCGCTACGGCGCGCTGCAGCTCGGGATGCTGGCGCTTGCGGGGATGCTCGGCGGCTGGCAGGGCGTCCTGCTGTTCGCGTGGCAGGCGTTCGTCGCGATCTGGCAGCTGGAGCTTACGAATTACGTCGAACATTACGGGCTGACGCGGCGCCATCTGGGCGCGGGGCGCTACGAACATGTCATGCCGCGCCACAGCTGGAACGCCAGCCACACCGCGTCGAACTGGCTGCTCATCAACCTGCAGCGCCATTCGGACCACCATTACAAGCCGGACCGTCGCTTCCCGCTTCTGCAGACCTATGAGGCGGACGAGGCGCCGCAGCTGCCCTTCGGCTATCCGGCGATGACCTTTGTCGCGATGGTGCCGCCGTGGTGGCGGCGGCGCATGAACCCGCGCGTGCGCGCCTGGCGGCGGCAGTTCTATCCCGAGATCGACGACTGGGGCCCGTACAACCGGGCCGAAAACCCCCGGCCGCGTGGGGCGTTGTAGGAACAACCAGAAAAGCGAGTGCAGCGATGTTCAGCCACGTGACCGTCGGAGTCGCCGATCTGGATCGGGCGGCGCGGTTCTACGACGCGGTGCTTGGGCCGCTGGGCCTGGTCCAGCGCGTCCCGCCGACCGGCGCCGCACCGGACTGGCGGTGCTGGGTCGGCCGGTCGGCGACCCTGCCCCGGTTTTACGCGCATCTTCCGTTCGACGGCGCGCTTGCGACGGCGGGGAACGGCACCATGGTCGCGTTCCTTGCGCCCACGCCAGCGTCCGTGAGCCTTGCCCATGCCGCCGGGCTTGCGGCGGGCGGCAGCGACGAGGGGGCGCCCGGCCCCCGGCCGCATTACGGGGACGCCTATTTCGGGGCCTACCTGCGCGACCCCGACGGAAACAAGGTCCACGTCGTCCATCGCGGCGACCTGCCCGCGTGAGCGGGCGGCTCACCTGACGGATCTATAAAAATGCCCCGCCGGGCGTCACCGCGCGGCGGGGCGAGTTTGTCCCCTTCAGCCCCGTGACGGAACCACGGGCAAGGGGACGCCGGCGAGCCGGTCAGGCGAGGTCGCTTTGCGACATCTCGGCCCGGATCTGTTGGCGCAGGAGGTCGATCGGAACCATCCGACCCTCGCGCTTGAAGTGCCAGTAGGTCCAGCCGTTGCAGCTGGGCGCGCCTTCCAGCGCGGCGCCGACCTGGTGGATCGAACCCTTCACGTCGTTCCCGATCAGCGAGCCGTCGGCCCGTACCCGCGCCTTGTGGCGCGCGTTGATCGACCACAGTTCCTCGCCCGGGCGCAGCATGCCGCGTTCGACGACCTGCCCGAACGGGACCCGCGGCTCCGCCCGCTTGCCGGTGGTGGTGCCAAGTGCGCCCGTGTCCAGCCGGCGGACCCGGGACAGGCGGCGTTCGGCGACCTCGCGATAAGCGGCCTCACGCTCGATCCCGATGAAGTAGCGGCCCAGCATCTTGGCGACCGCGCCGGTGGTGCCGGTGCCGAAGAACGGGTCTAGGATCAGGTCGCCGGGGTTGGTCGTGCCCACGATCACGCGGTGAAGCAGGCTTTCGGGCTTTTGCGTCGGATGCGCCTTTGCGCCGTCCTCGCCCTTGATCCGCTCGGACCCGGTGCAGATCGGCAGGGTCCAGTCCGACCGCATCTGGATGCCGTCATTGAGCGACTTCAGCGCCTCGTAGTTGAAGGTGTACTTGCCCCCCTCGCTGCGAGAGGCCCAGATCAGCGTCTCGTGCGCGTTGGTCAGACGCTTGCCGCGAAAGTTCGGCATCGGGTTCGACTTGCGCCAGACCACGTCGTTGAGCAGCCAGAATCCCTGGTTCTGCAACTCGGCGCCGACGCGGAAGATGTTGTGATAGCTGCCGATCACCCAGATCGCGCCGTCGGGCTTCAGCAGCCGGCGCGCGGCGGCAAGCCAGGCCTTGGTGAAGGCGTCGTAGGCCGCGAAGCTGCCGAACTGGTCCCAGGCGTCGTCCACCGCGTCGACCTTGGAATTGTCGGGCCGGTGCAGGTCGCCGCGAAGCTGCAGGTTATAGGGCGGGTCGGCGAAGATCAGGTCAACGCTCGCCTCCGGCAGCGCCAGCATCTGTTCGACGCAGTCACCGGCAAGGATGCTGTTGAGGGGCAGCGCGGCGCCCGTGCGGCTGTGGTCGGCCGGCGCGCGCGCGGCGCGGCGGGTCGGGATGGTCTGCGTCATGGACTGCCTCAGGGGGTCGCCGGCTGGTGCCGATCTTTCTGCCCCGGATGATGAGTCAGGACCGAATCGCGGTCAAATAGTATATTGAATCAAGTACTTGCGATTTCATCTTTACACAAGATGTTGTGGACGGGCGCAAAGTCGCGCCTATGGAACGGGGTGGCGCCCAGTTCCCGCAGCGCCTTCTTGTGGGCGGGCGTCGGATAGCCCGCGTTGATGTCCCACCCGTAGCCGGGGTGCTGTTGCGCCAAATCCACCATGATCCGGTCGCGCGTGACCTTGGCGATGATCGAGGCGGCCGCGATCGACGCGGATTGCGCGTCGCCGCCGATGATCGCGCGGCCCGCGACCGACAGCCCGCGTGGCAGGCGGTTGCCGTCGATCAGCGCCACGCAGGGGCGCGCCCGCAGCGCCTCGACCGCGCGGCACATCGCAAGGTGCGCGGCGTGGTAGATGTTGATCGCGTCGATTTCCTCGACGGTGGCGTGGGCGACGGCCCAGTCGGCGCAGGCCATGACGCGCTGCGCCAGCCGCTCGCGCTCGGCGGCGTTCAGCTTCTTTGAATCGTTGAGGCCGCGCGGGATGCCGCGGGCGGGCAGGATCACCGCCGCCGCCGTGACCGGACCGGCAAGCGGGCCGCGCCCCGCCTCGTCCACGCCGCAGACGAGGATCGCGCCGTCGGCCAACGCTTCGCGTTCGTGGCGCATCCCGCAGGGCGCGCCCGGCCGCGCGCGGGGGCGCGGGCGCGGGTCGTGCAGCTGCGGTCCGAAAAGATCCTTCATGGCGCGCATGTCCCCTGATCGCCGGGACCTTAGCGCAGCACGCCCCCGCGGGAAAACCCCGCAGGGGCGTGCAGGTTCGTCAGCGGGCGAGCGCCGCCTTGATCGCGTCCACGAAGTCCGGGATATCCTTGGGATTGCGGCTGGTGATGTAGTTGCCGTCCACCACGACGCTTTCGTCCTGCACGTCGGCGCCCGCGTTCTTCAGGTCGGTGCGGATGCTGGTGTAGCAGGTCATCTTCTTGCCCTGCGTCAGCCCGGCCTCGATCAGCAGCCACGGCGCGTGGCAGATGGCGGCCACGGTCTTGTCGGCGGCGGCGAAGTTGCGGACCAGATCGACGGCCGACTTTTCCTCGCGCAGCTTGTCGGGGTTGATCTGGCCGCCCGGCAGCACCAGCGCGTCCCATTCGTCGATCTTCACGTCGGCGATGGCGATCCCGGCCTTGACGCTCTTGCCCCAGTCGGTCTTGTCCCAGCCCTGGATCTTGCCGGTCTTCAGCGACGCGATCTCGACCGTCGCGCCGGCCTTTTCCAGCGCTTTCAGCGGCTCGGTCAGCTCGACTTCCTCGAAGCCGTCGGTCGCCATGAAGAGGACGCGCTTGCCGGTCAGGTCCTGTGCCATCGGTTTTCCTTCCATATGGTTCGCTCGGAAAACGTCAGGCGGCGCGGTGCGTTCCGGCTGATATTTGACGGGTTCCGGTCAGAACGGAAAGGTGGCGGGCGGCAGCGTCTCGGCCACGGCGCGCATGACCGCCAGCTGACCGCCCCGGTCCGACAGCATCCGAACCGCGGCGCGGGCGGCGGAGGACATGGCGCGGCAGGCGTTCGGGTTCGCGCGCGCCCAGTCCAGCCGCAGGGCCAGGTCGCCGCAGCCGGGCTCAAGCGGGATATAGTGTTCCCACGGCCGGAACAGGGCGGAGTAATAAACCTCCCACCCCGCTTCCTCGTTGAGGACAACAGAGTTCGAGTTCGCGGCCCAGATGAAGCTGGTGCCCACGTCGAAGCCCGCGAGGCACAGCTGATAGCGATAGCCAAGCATCTCACGGCGCGACAGCCGGGGCCGGATCAGCTGCGCGAGGGGCGCGCGGTCGGCAAATGGTCGCAGGACGCGCGCGGGAACAAGGCCCAGGTTCATGTCGGGGTTGTCCGCATGCGCCAGCAGGATCGCGGCGCGGGGAATGGTGGCGGCGGCGCGTTCGGCATCGACCCAGGAGGACGGATCGCCGGCCGTGCGGGACGCGCGGGCGAAAAGCGTGTGCGCGGCGGGGCCGAGCGTGCCGTCGGGCGCGCGGCTGTTCCCCGACAGGCTGCCGCGCCAGACGACCGCGTCGATCTTGTCCGCAAAGGAAAGGTCGTCATCGCTTTCGGCCAGCGCATAGGCCGGATTGCCTATCGCGTGGACGCCGGGCAAGGGCCACAGCGCCACGTTCACGGCGTCCGCGCGGCGGTTGTAGGCCAGCACCGGCTCGCCCACCGGCGCGCCTTCGTCCGACCCGATCCGGCGGCCGTCCTGCATGTCGATGTGGAACGGCTTGCCGAACGCCACCGCACGCAGGTCGTTCACGACCCCCTCGAGCCGCTCGATCTTGTGCGGGCCGGGGCGGGCGAAAATGCGGCGCGGCGGACCCGTATCGGCACCAAGCGCCAGCGGCCAGCGCCCCCCGTCGCGCCGCCATGCGCCCTGCCGGCCGTTGAACCACGCGTAAAGCGGCGACACGGCCGCCGTCACATCCCCTGTTCCCGGCGACACCCGGCCGACGCAATGCGCCACCAGGCGGTCCACGGTGGCCTGATCGACAAGGCCGCGCGCGCGGGTCGCGGGCGGGCGGTCGTCGTCCAGAAGCGCAAGCGCCCGTGCCGGGTCCGGCGGCGCGGAACGCAGGGGGGACGCGGCCACGGCGAGGTCCGGCACCTGCGCCGCAAGCGCCCTCCGCAGCGCGGGCGGGTCGAGCGCGTCGATATCCAGTTCAAGGTAGCGTCCACTCGCGCCGAACCGTGCCCGGACGGCATCGAGATGCGCGTGCCAATCGTCCGACCACAGGCGCGGCAGGTCCGACACCGCGCAGCCGCGATGCAGCGCGGTCATCGGCGCCGACCGGTTCAGGTCGGTCGCGCACAGCCGCTCGACCAGCCACGCCTCGACCTCGCGGGTGGTCATCACGATCAGCGCGTCGGGAAAATGGCGGTCGATCCAGTCGAGTTCGCGAAACGCCTCGATCGGCGGGCGGGCGGGTCCGGCGTGGCTGTGCAGCTCGGCCAGCAGCGCCAGATCGCGCCAGCCCGGCTGCGGTGGCCGCCCGGCGGCGGCCAGATAGGCGATCTCGGCCGCCGCCGCGCCCCGGTCCCAGCACAGAACCGGCAGGCCGTTGCGGCGAAACAGCCGGGCGAGCGCCTGCCCGCCGCAGCTGTCGAAGCCGACGTGGATGACCTGCCGCCGGGTCGGCGCGGATGCGGGCGCCGGATCGCCCGACGTCACGCGGCGCGCAGCGATTTCTCGCTGGGCAGCAGGATCGTGGCCAGGCCCAGAACCGGCAGGAACGAGCACAGCAGGTACACGAACTCGATCCCGCGGGCGTCGGCGACCTGCCCCAGCAGCGCGGCGGCGACCCCGCCCATGCCGAAGGCAAAGCCGAAGAACAGCCCCGCGATCATGCCGGTGCGGCCCGGCACCAGTTCCTGCGCGTAGACGACGATGGCGGGAAAGGCCGAGGCGAGCACCAGCCCGATCAGCACCGACAGGATGCCCGTGGGGATCAGCCCCACATGCGGCAGCAGCAGCGTCAGCGGCAGCGCGCCGAGGATCGACACCCATATCACGGTCAGCGCGCCGACACGGTCGCCGATGATCCCGCCCAGCATCACCCCGGCCGCCATCCCGCCGAGGAAGAGGAACAGCATGACCTGGCTCATCTGCGCGCTGACGCCGAACTTCTCGATCAGGAAGAAGGTGTAGTAGCTCGACAGGCTGGCGGTGTAGAAGTTCTTGGTCATGACCAGCAGCGCCAGCACCGCGATCGCGCCGACCACCCGGCCGCGCGGCAGGCGCGGCGTGGGCGCGGCAAGCGTCTTGGCGGCGCGGCGCCGCCCCTCGGCCCAGGCGCCCACGCGCCACAGCGCGGCGGCGCCCGCCAGCGCGAACAGCGCGACCCAGCCGATCACCGGCCGCCCCAGCGGCACCACCAGGAACGCGGCCAGCAGCGGCCCCAGCGCCTGACCGAAGTTGCCGCCCAGCTGGAACAGCGACTGCGCGGTTCCGAACCGCCCGCCCGACGCGATGCGGGCCACGCGCGAGCTTTCCGGGTGGAACACGGACGACCCGATTCCGATCAGCATCGCGCCGACCAGCAGCCAGCCATAGCTTGGCGCCTGCGACAGCAGCGCCACCCCGCAGAAGGTCGTGAGCATCCCCACCGCCAGCGATTTCGGCATCGGCCGCTTGTCGGTGACGATCCCCACCAGCGGCTGCAGGATCGAGGCCGTCACCTGAAAGGCAAAGGTCATCAATCCGACCTGCGCGTAGGTCAGGCTGAACTCCGCCCGCAGCAGGGGATAGATCGCCGACAGCAGCGACTGCATGACGTCGTTGACCATGTGGCACAGGCTGATCGCGCCCAGCACCGACCACGCGGTGACGGCTGCGGCAGAGGCGGATTGCGAATTGGCGGGGGTGACGGTCGCGGTGGAGTGGGTCGTGGCGGGGTGGGACGCGGTGGGGTGGCTCACGGCGGATTTCCGGTGCTTGGACGAACGAAAAACGGCGGGCGGGAAAGGCCGGCGCGTCGGTGGACCGCCGCGCCGGGGTGCCCGGAAGGGGCGCTTGCGGCTGCCGAATGTCAACGCCCCCCGGCCGCTTTTTCAGCCCCCGGCCGTTCGCTCGCCACGCTTACCCTGCGGGCGCGTCCCCGGCCGCCCGGCGCAGCGCCGGATAGTCGGGCGCGCGCTTGCCCAGGAAGGCGGCCATCCCCTCGTACGCCTCGGGGCTGCCGATCGCGCGGGCCATCAGCGGGGTCTCGGCGGCAAGCTGGCGTTCCATCAGCTGTTCGCGCGCGCTCGTCAGCAGGGACTTGATCGCCGCCTGCCCTTCGGCCGGGCCCGCCGCCAGCCGGTCCGCCAGCGCGTGCGCCGCGTCCAGCGCCTGGCCGGGCTCGGCCAATGCGTTGATCGCGCCAAGCTGGTGCAGCCGCTCGGCCCCGATCGGCTGCCCCGTCAGCAGCAGTTCGGCCGCCAGCGCGGGCGGCAGCGCCGCCGCGACGCTGGCCGACAGCCCCCCGTCGGGCACGAGGCCCGCGTTGACATAGGCGGCGGTAAAGCGTGCGTCTCGCGCCGCCACGATCAGGTCGCAGGCGAACGCGATCGAGAACCCCGCCCCCGCCGCGCCGCCGTCCACCGCCGCGATCACCGGGCGGGGGCAGCGCATGATGTCGCGGATCAGGTTGGCGAGGTTGGCGATCCCCTCGTGGCGCTGTTCCTCGCCGACCGACGCGGCCTTCATCAGCATGTTGAGATCGCCGCCCGCGCAGAAAAATCCGCCCTCGCCGACAAGGATCACGGCGGCGATGCGCGGCTCTGCCGCCGCCTGCGCGAAGGCCTTGCGCATCCCGGCGGTCCATTCGGCCGACATCGCGTTGCGGCGCGCCACGTTGCGGTTGACGACGACCAGACGGTCGCCCTTGTCGATGATCTCACATTCGGCGGCCATGGGAACGTTCCTTCCTGCTGGTGGCGCGGGGGCGCAAAGCCGCCCGGGTTCGCGCCGCATTTCACGCACGCCGCGCCGCCCCCGCAAGTCCCGTCGGCCGCTACGCTGCGGCCAGGGCGCGCTGCCCCGGCATGGATTCAAGGATTGTTGACCGGACGCACGCCGCCCTGCCCTTGCCCGCGCCCCCGTTCTTGCCGACAAGCAAACGAGCCAACAAGAAACGTCGCCCCGAGGTCATGATGCCGGTCACGATGCCAGTCACGATGCCAGCCGCGATGCAGGTCGCAATGCCGCAGCCCCGCCTCCGCAGCTTCCGCGCGGCCGCGCTGTGCCTGATCGCGCTCGGCGCGCTGCCGCTCGCGGCCGGGGCGCAGTCGCCATCGGCCCGCGCGGACATCAACTCGCAGGATATCGAACTTGCGGAATACACCGGCGGCGACCTGCCGCAGGGGCAGTCGGCGCTGACCGCGCGGATCCAGATCCTGCTCGACCGATCGGGCGTGTCGCCGGGCGTCGTGGACGGCTTCAAGGGCGGGATGAGCCAGAGCGCGATCCTTGCCTTCGAACGGGGGCACGGCCTGGCGCAGGACGGGATCATGGACCCCGACATCTGGAACCTGCTTCACGCCTATGCGGACGCGCCGATGACGACCGACTACACGATCGTCGATGCCGACGCCGAGGGGCTGGTCGAAAGCATTCCGTCGGACTACGCCGAAAAGGCCGCGATGACCTCGCAGGGCTACACCTCGGTCGTCGAGAAGCTGGGCGAGCGGTTTCACATGGACGACAAGTTCCTGGCCCAGCTGAACCCCGGCGCGTCGTTCGTTCCCGGCGAGACGATCCGCATCACGCTGCCCGCGAAACCGATCAGGGCCAAGGTCGCGCGCATCATCGTCGACAAGCAGACGAGCCGGGTCGCGGCCTATGACGCGGACGGGCGCATGGTCGCGGATTATCCGGCGACCGTGGGATCGGGCGAGACGCCGTCGCCGCACGGGATCCACAAGGTGACGGCGGTGGCGCTGGACCCGACCTATACCTACGATCCGTCCAAGAACTTCAAGCAGGGTGAAAACGACCGTGTGCTGGTCGTGCCGGCAGGCCCGAACGCGCCGGTGGGCAACGTGTGGATCGACCTCAGCGAGCCGACATACGGCCTGCACGGCACGCCCTCGCCGTCGCGGCTGTTCGTCCAGCAGTCGCATGGCTGCGTCCGGCTGACCAACTGGGACGCGCGAGAACTTGCCCACATGGTCCAGCCGGGCAGCACCGAGGTGGAGTTCCTGGCACCCGGCGTCAGCATCGCCGATGCGGCGGGCGTGGGGGCCACGATGGCGGGCAGCCGCCCGCCTGCGTCGGCGCGGCCCGCGGGCGACCTGTCGTTGCCGGGCGGCAGCGCGACCGACGTGGCCGTCGCGCAGGCGATCGGCGGCAGCGCGGGTGCGTTGACGCTGGTCACCTCGCAGCGTCCCGGCGCGAACCCGCTGCGTGGCGTCGCGTCCGCAACAGCGACGGCAGCGACGGCAGCGACGGCAGCGACGGCGACCGAGATGCCGGACATGACCGCCACGCAAACGGTGCCGCTGCCGGCGGACATGGTGCAGACCACGCAGGATCTGGCGGACCCCTCGATGGCCGCACAGCCCATGCCGCTGCCCGGCAACGTCGCTTCCGAGCAGCCGATCCCCTTCGAACTGCCGCCCGTGGGGACCCCTGAGACTGCCGTTCCGGCCCAGATGCAGACGCAGCCGACTGCGCGGCAGGTCCAGCCGATGGCGCCGGGGCAGCTGGTGATCGATCCTTTCGCGGCCCCGGTCGCCGTTCCGCGCGCCGCCATCCCCCCGGTGGTGGAGCCCGCCGCGACCGTCCTGCCCCCGTCGATGTCGGATCGCTGAGTGCGCGTGCGCGTCCTTGCCGCGGCCGCCGCGCTGGCGCTTGCGGGCGGTGTGGTCGCGTTGGCGCAGACGCCGCCACCCGACCGCACCGGCGCGTCCATCGATCCCGCCCCGGCGGACCGCCCGCCCGAACGCCCCTCGGACCCGACCGCGGCAGGTCACAGCCCGCCACCCGATACGCGCCAGACGCAGGGAAAACTGATCCCGCCCGAGGATTTCGAGGCGCCGCCCGTGTCGCCGGATGACGGAGCCAAGCCCAAGACGCAGGGCCGGCTGATCCCGCCCGAGGACATGCCGCCCCCGCCCGGATCGCAAGCGTCGGTCCCGCCCACGCCGCTCGGCCCGCCCGTTCCCCAGCTTCTGCGCGAAAGCGACTTCGACCTATCCGCCTGCAAGCTGGAACTGACGGTCCTCGGCGCGACCTTTGAAGATGCGGCCGGGATCACCGACCCGGCCGACCGCGACTGCGGGATCGCGCGCCCCATCCGCGTGACCGAGATCCTGCCGGGCCTCGCGCTGGAAGGCGGCGCAGACATGCGCTGCGACACCGCGCGTGCGTTGGCCCACTGGACCCGCGACTTCGTCCAGCCCGCGGCCGCGCGCCTGCCCGGCGCCCCGCGCGTGACCGCAATGACGCTTGGGACGACCTATTTCTGCCGGCCGGTTGTGGGCGGCGCCAGCACCTCGCGCCTGTCGGAACACGCGGTCGGCAACGCCATCGACATTGCGGCCTTCCGCTTCGACGACGGCACCGACCTGACCGTCGCCCCGCGCGAGGACAGCGGCGACCTGCTGGAATCGTTCCAGGCGGCGGTGCGCAGCAGCGCCTGCTTGGCGTTCACGACCGTCCTTGGCCCCGGATCGAATGACGCCCATTCCGACCACCTGCACCTCGACATCAAGGCGCGGAACGGCGGCTATCGTCTTTGCCAGTGAGGCGCCGCCTCAGCGCGGCCGGTAGCCGATTTCCAGGTAGGTCGGGTCGAACCGCGCCAGCCGCGTCAGCCCATCCCACGACAGGATCTCGACCTCGGACCCTTGCCAGCGGACCAGCTTGCGGTCGCGCAGGTCACGCACCGCCCGGTTGATGTGGATCGAGGAATAGCCCAGGATCTCGGCCAGTTCGCGCTGCAGCAGCGGCACCGTCATGATGTAGTCGCGGACAGCGCCCACCGACGACATCCGCACGTAAAGTTCGCAGATGAGATGCGCCAGATGGGCGCTGGAGCGAAGGACCGAGCTTGCGAACAGCCATTGCCGGTGAACAGCGGCGTCGATGGCCGTGGTCATCCAGAACAGCCGCGTGAGGTGCGGAAAATGCTCGGTCATCTGGGCGAGCTCGGTATGGTCGACGAACTCGACCTCGACCCGGCCGAACGCCACGACAGCGTGGTCGAGTTCCTTCAGGACAAAGGCGTGCAGATCGACGAAATCGCCCGGAACATGCAGGGCGGTGATGGCCTGCACCGCAGGTTTTCCCGCAAGCATCGTGACCCGGCCGGCGAGCCCTGACACCACGAGGCAGCTGCGGGTATGCGGACCCGGCGATACGATGACCTCGCCCGGCTGGAACGTCTCAAGCCTGGTCGGCATGGCGGCAAGCCGCGCCAGGTCGTCTTCGGAAAGTTCATCACGCAGCTGAAGAAAGCGCGTGAAGTAGCCGCCTAGTGCCATTTGATATGTCCTGATGAGGCTGCCCCAGAGCGACCTGCGGCAGCTTTAGTCGAAGTGATGCGGATTATTGACAAAAAGCAACACGAATAAAAACGGGTGGCCCGCATGGGCCACCCGACGGTCAATGGGCCGAACGGATCAGCGGAACGTGTCGTCGCGGTCGGTCAGGTTGCGATCGACGGTGCGGTCGATCGTGCTGTCCACGTCGCGGTCGATCGCGGTGCGCTCGTCCTCGATCTCGACCTCGGTCTTGCGGACCGTGTCGCGAACCGTTTCGGTGCGGCTTTCGACGTTCTTGCTCAGGTCGATTTCCTCGACGACGCGGGCGTCCTTGCTGACGACCGGGGTCTCGCGGTACTCGCGGGCCTCGATCGTGCGCTCTTCGAACGCGCCGGTCTCGGCCGGACGGTCGACGGGGCGGCGCTGAACCTGAACGGTCTCGCTGCGCAGGTCCACGTCCTGTTCCACGGGGATCTCGCGGACATACGAGCGGACGCGGACGCGGCCGGCATCGGTTTCGCGCTTGGCGACGCTCAGACGCTCCTCGACCACGTCGATGTGTTCGCCGCCGCGCAGGTTGCGGTCGGTGAGGTCGCGGTCGGTCGCGGTCACGTCGCGGTCGGCAAAGGTCGAGCCGACGGCCGCGCCGGTCGCGGCACCCGCGCCGGTGTAGCCCTGCCAGCCCTGGCTGCGCCATTCGCTTTCGCGGGCGTCCAGATCGACGGCGCCTTCGTCATCGAGGATGTCGAGCGCGCGGTCGTACATGTTTTCCGGCACGTTCGACACGGTGACCAGGTAGCCGCCGCGGTTCAGGCCCTCGGCATAGGCATAACGGTCTTCTTCGGGGAAGAAGAAGTCGCCGATGGACTCGAAGAAGCCGCGGTCACGGTCGGTGACGCCCGGGGCGGTATCGACGGAGTAGCCGCCGTTTTCTTCGCCGGTCAGGACCACGTCGGCGATGCCGACTTCCTTCAGCCGCGCGACGGCGCGGTCAGCGTCCTCACGGGTGTCGAACATGGCGGAAAGGCTGCGAGCCGCGCCGGCTTGGTAGTCTTGTTCCATGGCCATCGTAACATTCCTATCGATGAAGGTTGGTTGAAGAGAGTTTGTCGCTGACGGTTCAGACAGTCTTGCGGTCCGGGACTTCTTGGGATGTCCCGGCCGGGTCGTACGCGCCCGCGCCTTTGGACACGGGCGAGACCCGGCCTTCGGCATCGACGCGTTCCACGACCACGCGCTGGCGACGCAGGTTGACCGGCAGTTCTGTCGGCTCCTGCGTGACGACGCGGCGGACGTGGATTTCCTCGGTGACGAAAAGACGGGTCACGACGACCGCGCGCTCCTCGACGACGGGAATGATGGTCACGTCGCCTTCGGTGCGGGGTTCGGGGGCGGTATCGACCTCCCGTTCGACGGCGTGGCGGGTCACCTCGACGATCTCGGCCCGCACGGTGGCGGGAACGACGTCGTCGAAGGAATCCGTCACGGTCCGCACCCGGATCAGGCCGGTTTCCTCGCGGACGACTTCCACCGTCGCGAATTCCTCGGCAAGTTCCAGGGTCTGACGAAGGTCGCGGTTCGACGGGTCATTCAGACCCGCCACACCCGCGACCTGCGTCGGGGCAGCCGATACCGCTTCGCCGGGAAGTTGATCGCGGGTAAGATCGGACATGGCCACCCCTTGGGCAAAACTGCGCTCGTCAACTCGCCGGGGCAGTCGTCCCGGCGTGCGCATTCCAACACCCGCCGGGTGTGAAAGTTCCGGCGCTTCCGGTGCTTGGGTGGCCCGTCGCCTGCGACCAAATGTCAGAGGCGGGGCGGGGAACCGGATGCCGCCGGGGCTGCTCGGCGACCGCTTTCCAGTGCCGCGGCAAGCAACCGGAAGCTGTCATCGGTGCCCTGCGCGGTGCGGGTGACGAAGCTGTCGAGACCGGGGTAAAGCCGCACCGCCTCGTCCAGAACGGGGTCCGACCCTTGCGCGTAAAGACCCGCGCGGATCATCAGTTCGGATTCGGCATAGGCCCCCATCGCGGCGCGCGCGCGACCGATCAGCGCGTTCTCGGCGGCCGACGCCGCGTGCGGCAAAGAACGAGAGACCGACCGAAGCACGTCTACGGCGGGAAACCGCCCGCGCTCGGCGATCTTGCGGTCAAGCACGACGTGCCCATCCAGGACCCCGCGCAGGATGTCGGCGACCGGCTCCTCCATATCCGAGCCCGCGACCAGCACGCTGAAGATCGCGGTGATGTCGCCCGATCCCTCGGGCCCCGGGCCCGAACGTTCGGCCAGCGACATGATCGTCTGCGAGGTCGAAGGGGGAAAGCCGCGATAGCTCGGCGCCTCGCCCGAGGCGAGCGCGATTTCACGGTGCGCCTCGGCAAAACGGGTGATCGAGTCGGCGAGGAACAGCACGTGGCGGCCCTGGTCGCGAAAATGTTCGGCCACCGCCATCGCGGCCCAGGCGCAGCGGCGGCGGATCAGCGGCGGCTGGTCCGATGTGGCGGCGACCACGACCGCGCGGGCCATGCCTTCAGGGCCCAAAGTGGTTTCCACGAACTCGCGCAGTTCGCGCCCGCGCTCGCCCACCATGGCGATCACGACCACGTCGGCCTCGACCCCGCGGGCGAGCGCGGACAGCAGCGTGGACTTGCCGACGCCCGACCCGGCGAACAACCCGATCCGCTGGCCACGGACCAGCGGCAGCAGCGTGTCGAATACGGCAAGCCCGGTCCCAAGCCTGCCGCCCAGCCGGTTGCGCCCCGCGGCGGGCGGCGGCGGCGTCTGGAAACCCCGCTCGGTCCGCCCCGGCGCAAGCGGGCGTCCGTCGAGCGGGCGCCCGAATGGATCGACGATCCGCCCCACCCATGCATCGGATGTGGCGATCGCCGGGGCGAACAGAAGCTCTGCCGGCGCGCCCACCGACAGCCCGTCGGCCGCGCCTTCGGGCAGGACCTCGGCCTGGTCCGCGCCCAGCGCCACGATCTCGCCGAACAGCGCCCCGTCGCCAAGGCTCACCCGGTCGCCGATCGACGCGCGGCGTCCCAGCCCGCCGACGATCACCAGTCCCGCCCTGATCGCCGTCACCTCGCCCCATACGCGCGCCACGCGCAGGCGGCGGATGCGGGCGGCGACGGCTTCTGCAGCGTCCATGTTAAGTCCCCGTTAACGAAAAACACAAGCGTCTCAACCGTTTATAAACATCTCAGGGTTAAGACCGGGTTTATCGGACAAGAGGAGAAGCCCTTGCTGGACAGAATCGGAATCATGCGGATGGCGGGCCAGATGGGCGCGCACGCCGCGGCGCGCCAGTCCCAGGTGGCCCGCAACGTCGCCAACGCGGACACGCCCGGCTACCGGGCGCAGGACCTGCGCGACTTCACCGACAGCATTGACGCCCCCGCGACGGGCCTGCGCGCCACGCGCCGCCAGCATATCCCCGCAAGCGAACCGACCGGCGCCCTTTCGCACATCGACGCGGGCGGCGAGCCCTCGCCCAACGGCAACACGGTCTCGATCGAGGACGAGCTGGTGCGCCAGGCCGATACCAAGCGGCAGTTCGACCTGTCCCTGTCGGTCTATCAGTCCGGGCTGTCGCTGTTGCGCACCAGCCTCGGCCGGCGCTGAGGCGGATCATGGCCGAACTGACCGCCACCGCCATCGCCGCCTCGGGGATGAAGGCGCAATCCGTGCGCCTGCGCCACATCTCGGAAAACATCGCCAACGCCGACACGCCCGGCTACCGCCGCAAGCTGGTCGAGTTCGAACCCCAGCACGCTCACGGCCGCGACACCGGCGCCGTCACCACGAGCCGCAGCCAGCACGACCGCGCCGCCCTGCCCGAAATCTACGATCCGGGCAACCCGATGGCGGGCGACGACGGCTACTACCTCGGCTCGAACGTCGATCTGGTGATCGAGATCGCCGACTCGCGCGAGGCGAGCCGCAGCTACGAGGCGAACCTCAAGGTGTTCGAGCAGTCGCGCCAGATGTCGTCCGCCCTTCTTGACCTGATCCGCCGCTGAGGAGCGTTGCCATGATCCAGAACGCCGTTTCCGCCTATGCCGCCGCCCGCCCCGCCGTGGCGCCCTCTGCCACCCCCGGCGCGGGTCTGGGACAGGCGCTGTCCGGCGCCGCCGCCGATTTCACCCAGGTCATGGCGCAGACCGACATCGCCGCGCAGGGCGCGATGACCGGCGCCGCCGATACCCACCAGCTGGTCCAGTCGATCGCCGAGGCGCAGCTTGCGCTCGAGACGGCGGTGGCGATCCGCGACAAGGTGGTCGAGGCCTACCAGGACATCCTGCGGATGCCGGTCTGACGATCATGGACGAGACCCAGATCTTCGACATGACCCGGCAGGCGCTGTGGATCGCGGTGCAGATGTCCGCGCCCCTTCTGATCGTGGCGCTGGTCGCGGGCGTGGCGATCGGCCTGTTCCAGGCGCTGACCTCGGTGCAGGAGATGACGCTGACCTTCGTGCCCAAGGTGGGCCTGATGCTCGCCGTCTTCTGGGTCACGATGAGCTTCATGACGACGCTGCTGTCGGGCTTCTTCACCGATCAGATCCTGCCTTTGGTCGGGGGCGGCTGAGATGGACAACGCGATCTACGCCAGCCTCACCCGCCAGTCCGGCCTGATGCGCGAGATGCGCGCGGTCGCCAACAACGTGGCCAACGCCGACACAACCGGCTTCCGGCGCGAGGGCGTGGTGTTTTCCGAACACATGACCTCGCTCGACCACGCCGGCGAGACGCTGTCGATGGCGAACGCGCGCGGCCGCGACGTGGACCTGCGCCCCGGCTCGCTGTCGGGCACCGGCGGGACCTGGGATCTTGGCCTTGAAGGCGACGGCTTCTTCATGGTCGCGACGCCGCAGGGCAACCGGCTGACCCGCGCGGGTAGCTTCACGCCTTCGGCCGAAGGGCAGGTCGTCAACGGCGACGGCCATCCGCTGCTGGACGACGGCCAGGCGCCGATTATCGTGCCGCCGGGCGCGCGGTCGGTGTCCGTGGCCCCCGACGGGACCGTGGCCGCCGACGGGCTGCCGCTTGCGCGCGTGGGCATCTTCGCGCCCGGGCAGTCCCAGGACATGCGCCATTTCGGCGGCACGCTGTTCGGGGCCGACGGGGCCCAGCCCCTGCCCCGGGCGACGGTGCGCCAGGGTTTTCTGGAAGGATCGAACGTCGATCCGGTGCTGGAAATCGCCCGCATGGTCGAGGTCCAGCGCGCATACGAGCTTGGCCAGTCGTTTCTCGACGCCGAGGACCAGCGGATCCGCGCCGCCATCACATCCCTCACACGCTGAAAGGTGAACGCATGAAGGCCCTCCACATCGCCGCCACCGGCATGAGCGCGCAGCAGACGCGGGTCGAGGTGATCTCGAACAACCTCGCCAACATGTCGACCACCGGCTACAACGCCCGCCGCGCCGAGTTCGCGGACCTCGCCTATCAGCAGGCGACGCGGCCGGGAACGATCACGGGGGCCGAGGGGACGATGGTTCCCGCAGGCGTCCAGCTGGGCCTGGGCGTGCGGCCCACGACGGTGTCGATCACGCTGGCGCAGGGCTCGCTTGCCCAGACCGGCGGCGACCTGGACCTTGCCATGGACGGGCCGGGCTATCTTGAAGTGACGCTGCCCTCGGGCGCGTCGGCCTATACCCGCGACGGCGCGCTCAAGCGGTCGGCGGACGGGCAGATCGTGACCTCGGACGGCTTCCCGCTGGCGCCGGGCATCACCATTCCGGCCGAGGCGCGCAGCATCTCGATCAGCGCCACGGGCGAGGTCAACGCCTTCTTCGACGACCGGGTTGAGCCCGAGAACCTGGGCCAGATCACGCTTGCGGGCTTCGTCAACGAAAAGGGGCTCGAGGCGACGGGATCGAACCTGTTTCTCGAAACCCCCGCCTCGGGCGCGCCCACCATCGCGCTGCCGGGCGAACAGGGCCTCGGCACGCTGCGGCAGGGTTACCTGGAAGACAGCGCCGTCGATCCGGTGCGCGAGATCTCGGAACTCATCAAGGCGCAGCGCGGCTATGAGCTGAACGCCAAGGTCATCACCGCCGCCGACCAGATGATGGGCGCCACGGTGCAGGTGCGGTGATGGGCGCGCGCGCGATCGCCCTGCGGCTGGCCCTGCCCGCCTGCGTTGTTTTCTCCCTGCCCTTCCCGGGTCTGGCGCAGGATGCAGGCGCCGTGGCGGGGCGGAACCTGCCGGCCGGCACGATCCTGTCGGCGGCCGACATCGCATCCGGTCCGGGCGCGGGGATCGACCCGGCGGTGGCGCTGGGGCTTCAGACCCGCGTTGCCGTCTATGCCGGCCGCCCGATCCAGGCGGGCAACCTGTCCGCCCCCGACCTCGTGTCGCGCAACCAGGTCGTGACCCTGCGCTACGAACGCGGCCGCCTCACGATCGAGACCGAGGGGCGCGCGCTGGGATCGGGCAGTGCCGGCGCAACGGTCCGGGTGATGAACCTTTCCTCGCGCGCGATGCTCAACGCCCGCGTCAATGCCGACGGCAGCCTGTCCGTCGCCGAACGCCAGAACTGAAAGATACGCAATGACCAGCAAACGACACATTTCCCGCCTGCCGATCGTCCTTCTGTGCTCCGCCGCCGCGCTGTCGGCCTGCAGCCGGGTCGCCGATGTGGGCCAGCCGCCCCGGATGACCGAACCCCGGACGACCGAGGAGTTCCAGGCGATGACCGAGCCGCCGATACTGTTCCCCGACGCGCCGGTGCGGGCGGACGCGCAAGCCTCGCTCTGGACGGGCAAGCCGATGTCGCTGGTGGGCGACCGCCGCGCATCGACCCGCGGCGACATCCTGACTGTGGTGATCGAGATCGACGACCGCGCCGAGATGTCGAACTCCAGCGGCCGGTCGCGGACGGCGGGCGAAAAGGTCAGCATCCCCTCGCTCGTGGGTCTGCCGCAGCGGATCGACGAGATCCTGCCCGAGGGCGCCAGCATGGAGGACCTGGCGCAGGCGAAGTCGTCGTCGTCCTTCAAGGGAAGCGGCTCGATCTCGCGCCGCGACAAGCTGACGCTGCGGGTCGCGGCGACCATCGTGGACACGCTGCCGAACGGGATCCTGCGGATCCAGGGCACGCAGGAGGTGCGGGTGAACTACGAGATGCGCGAGCTGACCGTCAGCGGCTTCGTCCGCCCGTCGGACGTGGATCGCAGGAACGAAATCGCCTACGACCGCATCGCGGGCGCGCGGATATCCTATGGCGGGCGCGGGCAGATCAGCGACGTCCAGCAGCCGCGCTACGGCCAGCAACTGGCCGACATCGTGCTGCCGTATTGAGGGCGTGCCGATGATCCGGAAGATCCTGGGGCTGGCCTTGCCGCTGGTGGCGTTTATCGCGGGCGCCGGTGCGGGCGACTATCTGCGCGGCGGCACGGCGGCGGCTGACGAAAGCGGGCACGCGGTCGAGGCGGCGGGCGGTGAGGCGGCCGAAGGCGGGGGGGATCACGGCGCGTCTCCGGTGGCAGCGCCGGGCGAAGCGGACGCGGAGGCGGTGACGGATGCAAAGGACCATTCTGCCGCCAGCGCGGGCGGAACGGCGGGGCACGCCGCCGCGGATGAGAAGAAGCCGGCGGACCATGGCAAAGCCGCGGCGCATGGTGGATCCTCAGCGGGCGAGCACGGCGGCGGATCAGACGACGAGTCGAGCGGCGGGTCGGGCGAAAGGACCAGCGGCGACACCACCTGGTTCCAGTTTCCGCAGCAGTTCTTTGTGCCGGTCATGCGCAACGGACGGCTTGAATCGACGATGGTGCTGAGCCTGTCGCTCGAGGTGCCGGCGGGATCGGCCGAGATCGTCTACGCCCACGAGCTCAAGCTGCGCGACGCGGTGCTGCGGCAGCTGCTGATCCACGCCAACACCGGCGGCTTCGACGGCAACTTCACCGCCGAGCCGCAGCTTCGCACGCTGCGCGCGGACTTGGCCCGAACGGCGCAGGCGACGGTGCCCGAGATCAGTGCCGTGCTGATCGGCGACATCGCCCGGCAAGAGGCGCGCTGAACCGAGCGTCCCGGACCGCTGCGCCAGTCATGCGGGTGCTGGCGTATGGGACGGTGTTTGGGTAGCCCGTCTGCATGAGCGATCCAGCGTCAGGTCGAAGTCAGGACATTACCGGTTGGCCGGACAGGGCCACCGGTCGCGATGATGGCGTGAAGGGCGGCGCGCAGGTCGCGATCCTGCTCGCGTCGTTCAACGGGGCGCGGCACATCGCCTGCCAGCTGGACAGCCTCGCCGCGCAGGACTGGCCCGCGTGGCGGCTGGTCGTGTCCGACGACGGCTCGACCGACGCCACGCGGCGGCTGGTGGAGGATTTCGCGCGACGCCATCCCGGGCGCGACATCCGCGTCGTCGAGGGGCCGCGAGGCGGTGCGACGCGCAACTTCCTGTCGCTCTTGGGTCAAGCGGAACCGGGTGAATGGCTGGCGTTCTGCGATCAGGACGATGCCTGGCTGCCGCATCGGCTGTCGCGCGGGATGGCGGCGCTCGCATCCGGCGCGGCACCAGCCGACCGACCGGCGGCCACGTCATCGCGAACCATCATCTGCGACGAGGACCTGCGGGAACTCGCACCCGCGCCGCTTTACACGCGGCCGCCGTCGTTCCGGAACGCATTGGTGCAGGCCTGCATGCCGGGGAACACGTTCCTCGCCAACCCGGCCGCAGCGGCGCTGCTGCGCGAAGGCGCGGGGGCGGCATCCGAGGCGGGGGTGATTTCGCACGACTGGTGGGCCTACCAGCTTCTGTCCGGCGCCGGAGCGCGGCTGGTCAGGGATCCGCAGACGACCGTGCTTTACCGCCAGCATCGCGGCAATGTCATGGGGCGGAACGACACGTGGCGAGCGCGGTTGGCGCGGGTGGCGATGCTGGGGGCGGGAGATTACGGCACCTGGCTGCGCGCGAACGTCGCGGCGCTGCAGGGGGCGCGGCATCTGCTCGATCCGGCGAGCCGTGCCCTGCTGGACGGGTTCGCGGCGGCGCTGACCGCGCCGGGGCCGATCGCCGCTGTGCGGATGGCGCGGATGGGGCTTTACCGGCAGACATCGACAGGGACCGCGGCGCTGCTTGCGGCCGCGGCGGCGGGACGGCTGCGCGAGCGAGGATGAACGGGTCGGCGTGGGCAGCCCACACGGATTGTTCGCCGGTCTGCCTGCGGGTTGCCGCCTTAGGTCGCTGCCCGCAGTCTGGGCGCAGGTCGACGAGATGACCGGCACCCGATGCCACGCCAGCGCACCACAAAATTGTTAGCAAGGGTCTGAGACGAGCATCAGGCGAGGCGCGCCGCTGCCCTGACAGCAACGGCAAACCTCAGGTCACAAAAGGACGGACGCTGCCTGTCACGCCAGCATCGGCAACGAAAATAGCGTTGGCGCGATCAGCGGGCAGCAAAGGCCGACCCCACCACCGCCGCCAGCCTACCCGATCAGATCACACCAACCGCCCGTGGCAGTTCTTGAACCGCTCGCCCGAGCCGCACGGGCACGGGTCGTTGCGCGACGGGTTGCCCCACGTCGCCGGGTCGGCCTCGTCGAAGCCCGGGGCGCGGGCCGAAACCGCGTTGCCTGCGCCGTTCGCACCCGCCTCGCCACCGACACCGCTGCCGCCCCCGTCGTTCTCGTGCGAGGGCTGCATCGCCGCTTCCTGCTGGTCGCGCTGGTCCTGGTACTGGCGCATCATCGCCTCTCGCTCGGCGTCCGTCAGCGGGCGGATCCGGGCGAGGTTCTGGGTCACGTCGCCGCGCAGCCCGTCCAGCAGCCCTTCGAACAGCTGGAACGCCTCGGTCTTGTATTCGGACAGCGGATCGCGCTGCGCGTAGCCGCGAAAGCCCACGACCGAGCGCAGATGCTCCAGCGTCACCAGATGCTCGCGCCACTTGGCGTCGATCTGCTGCAGCAGCACCTGCTTTTCGATCTGGGCCATGCTCTCGGCCCCGAACTGTTCGGCCTTGCGGGCCATGTATTCGTCGGTCGATTGCGCGATCCGGGCGCGGATGGTTTCCTGATCCGCGCCTTCCTCGGCCGCCCATTCGGCGACCGGCAGGTCCATGTTCAGCCGCTCGACCAGCGCCGCCTTGAGACCGGCGAGGTCCCACTGCTCGGGGTAGCTGCGGGCCGGCATGTGATCGTCGACGAGGTCGTCAATCACCTGCGCGCGCATGTCGGCCGCGATGTCGCCCACGTCGCCCGATTCCATGATCTCGCGACGCTGCGAGAAGATCGCCTTGCGCTGGTCGTTCATCACGTCGTCGAACTTGAGAAGCTGCTTGCGGATGTCGAAGTTGCGCCCCTCGACCTTGGCCTGGGCGCGTTCCAGCGACTTGTTGACCCACGGGTGGACGATCGCCTCGCCGTCCTTCATCCCCAGCGTGGACAGCACCTTGTCCAGCCGCTCGGACCCGAAGATCCGCATCAGGTCGTCCTCAAGGGACAGGAAGAACAGCGACCGGCCCGGGTCGCCCTGCCGGCCCGAGCGGCCGCGCAGCTGGTTGTCGATCCGGCGGCTTTCGTGGCGTTCGGTCGACAGCACGAACAGCCCGCCCGCATTCAGCACGGCCTGCTTGTCGGCGGCGTGTTCCGCCTCGATCCGGGCGCGCAGCTCGTCCGGGTGCGCCTCGGGGTTCTCGGCCAGCGCCTGCATGACCTTCATCTCGACGTTGCCGCCAAGCTGGATGTCGGTGCCGCGCCCGGCCATGTTGGTGGCGATGGTGACGGCGGCGGGCTTGCCCGCCTCGGCCACGATATAGGCTTCCTGCTCGTGCTGGCGCGCGTTCAGGACGTTGTGCGCGACCCCCTCGCGCTTGAGCATGTCGGACAGCATTTCCGACTTCTCGATCGAGGTCGTGCCGACCAGCAGCGGCTGGCCGCGGCCATGCGCCTCGCGGATCGCCTCGATCACGGCGGCGTATTTCTCGGTCGCGGTGCGATAGACGCGGTCGTGTTCGTCCTGGCGCTGGATCGGACGGTTCGTGGGTACCTCGACGACACCGAGCTTGTAGATCTCGGCGAATTCGTCGGCCTCGGTCGCCGCCGTCCCGGTCATGCCGGCGAGTTTTTCGTAAAGGCGGAAGTAGTTCTGGAACGTCACGCTGGCCAGCGTCACGTTCTCGGGCTGGATCTCGACGCCTTCCTTGGCCTCGATCGCCTGGTGCAGCCCGTCCGACAGGCGGCGCCCGGCCATCATCCGGCCGGTGAACTCGTCGATCAGCACCACGTCGCCGTCCTTGACGATATAGTTCTGGTCGCGGTGGAACAGCTTGTGCGCGCGCAACGCCTGGTTGGCGTGATGCACGATGGTGGTGGATTCCGGGTCATAAAGCGTCTGCCCCTCGGGCAGGACGCCGGCCGCCTGCAGGCGGCGTTCCATGAACTCGTTGCCGTCTTCGGTGTAGGTCGCGTTGCGGGTCTTTTCGTCCAGCTTGTAATGCGCGGGCGTCAGCTCGGGCATGAAGCCGTCGAGGACGCGGTAAAGCTCGCTGCGGTCCTGGCTCGGACCCGAGATGATGAGCGGCGTTCGCGCCTCGTCGATCAGGATCGAGTCCACCTCGTCCACGATGGCGAAGAAATGGCCGCGCTGGCTCATCTCCTCGATCGAGCCCTTCATGTTGTCGCGCAGATAGTCGAAGCCCAGCTCGTTGTTGGTGGCGTACGTCACGTCGGCGCGGTAGGCCGCGCGCTTTTCCGCCTCGTCCTGGAACGGATAGACGACGCCGGTCGCCATGCCGAGCTGCGCGAACACCTTGCCCATCCACTCGGCGTCGCGCTTGGCGAGGTAGTCGTTGACGGTGACGACGTGGACGCCCTTGCCCGCCAGCGCGTTCAAGTAGGCCGGGAAGGTCGCGACTAGGGTCTTGCCCTCGCCCGTCTTCATTTCGGCGATGTTGCCTTCGTGCAGGAAGATCCCGCCCATCAGCTGGGTGTCGAAGGCGCGCAGGCCAAGGGCGCGGCGCGCGCCCTCGCGGCAGTTGGCGAAGGCTTCGGGCAGCAGCCGGTCAAGGCTTTCGCCCGACTGCGCGCGGCCCTGCAGCTCGCGCGTCTTGCCGATCAGGTCGTCGTCCGACATGGCCTGGAAGCGGGGCTCGAGCGCGTTGATCTGCGCCACCAGCGGACGCACCGATTTCACCTTGCGGTCGTTGGGGGTGCCGAAGACCTTCTTCGCCAGATTGCCGATGCCGAGCATGTTGTCCTTCGTGAGGGAAAGCGCAGGTGTTGCCACTTGCCCGCACCGATGGCCTTGCCCTATCAGAGGGCCGGAAAAAGCGGCGGCGGGCGCGCATGATTTCGGTTGCGCCGGATGTAGGCCCGCCCCGCCTGACTGTCAACGCCGCTGCCCTTCGGCGGCCTTCGCGGCCACGGGTCCCGGGACCCGCAGGCGCACCCTGAAAGGAATACCGATGATCCGTCCGATCCTTGCCGCACTCGCCCTGAGCGCCGCGCCTGCCTTTGCCCAGGACGCCACGACCGTCGTCGCCACCGTCAACGGCGAGGCGATCACCCTGGGCCAGATGGTCGCGATGAAGGACTCGCTGGACGAGCAGGCGAAGGCGGGGCTGGACGACGCCGGGCTGTGGAACCTGATGCTGGACCAGATGGTGCGCCAGGCCGCCGTCGCGCAGGAAGGCGCGAAGGCCGTGACGCCCCGCGACACCGCCGTCATGGAACTCGAGCGGCGCGGCTACCTGTCCACCGCCGCCCTGCAGCGCGTGGCCGAAACCGAGCCGACCGAGGACGAACTGAAGGCCGCCTACGACAAGGCGTTCGGCGCCAGCGTCACGCCCAAGACCGAATACAACGCCGCCCACATCCTGGTCGCGACCGAGGACGAGGCCAAGGCGATCGTGACCCAGCTGGAAGGCGGCGCCGACTTCGGCACCATCGCCGAGGAAAAGTCGTCCGACAATTCGTCTGCGAACAAGGGCGACCTGGGCTGGTTCACCCCCGACCAGATGGTCGAGCCGTTCGCCAACGCCGTCGTCGCGCTGGAAAAGGGCAAGGTGTCCGCCCCGGTCCAGTCGCAGTTCGGCTGGCACGTGATCAAGCTGATCGACGAACGCACCCAGGCCGCCCCCGCCTTCGACGAGGTCCGCGACGAGCTGGCGACGCAGGTCCGCCGCGACCGCGTGGCGGCGGAAATCGAGCGCATCGCAGCCGCGGCCAAGGTCGAAAAGACCGAGGGGCTGGACCCCGCGCTTCTCGGCTCGACCGACATCACCAAGAACTGAACCACGAACGGGGGCTGGGGCGCGCGATGGCGAAGGACGGGAACAAGGCCGACAGGAAAGCCGAAAAGGCCGCCCAGAAGGCGGCCGAAAAGGCGCTGAAGCTGGCGGCGGGCGGCGGCAAGAAGGGCAAGGGCAAGGCCGGGGCGGCACCCACGGCCAAGGCGGTCGTCGTGTCGCCGCTCGCGCCCGCGTCCTTTCCCGACCTTCCCGTGATCGACGGGGTCGAGTTCGCCGCCGGCGCCGCCGGGGTGAAGTATCAGGGCCGCACCGACGTGATGCTGGTGCGCCTTGCCCCCGGCACCGCCATCGCGGGCGCGTTCACGAAATCCTCGACCCGCGCCGCCTCGATCCTCGACTGCCAGGCCAAGCTGAAGGGCGTCCCGGACAACAGCACCGGGGCGGCGATCATCGTGAACTCCGGCAACGCCAACGCCTTCACCGGCGCGCAGGGGCAAAAGGCGGTGGACACCGTCACCGGCGCCGTGGCCCAGGCGCTGGGGGTGCCGGTGAAACGGGTGTTCTCAAGCTCGACCGGCGTCATCGGCGAGCCGCTGCCCGCCGCCCGCATCGCCGGGATCGTGGACGATCTGGCCGGCGCGCTGGATGACGAGGGGATCGCCGCGGCGGCGCGCGCGATCATGACCACCGACACCTTCCCCAAGGGCGCCTCGGCCGAGATCAAGGGCGACGGCGGCACGATCCGCATCGCCGGCATCGCCAAGGGCTCGGGCATGATCGCGCCCGACATGGCGACGATGCTGGTCTATATCTTCACCGACGCGGCGATCCCTGCGAAGCTTCTGCAGCGGATGCTGTCGAACCAGCTCGACGCCACCTTCAACGCGATCACGGTTGACAGCGACACCTCGACCTCGGACGCGCTGATCCTGGCGGCGACCGGGAAATCGGCGGCAAAGCCCATCACCGACATGCGCGAAAAGCCCGCCCGCGACTTTCAGGCGGCGCTGCAGGGCGTGATGCTGGATCTTGCCAAGCAGGTCGTCATGGACGGCGAGGGCGCGACGAAGTTCGTCGAGGTGCAGGTCACCGGCGCGATGACGCAGGAGGACGCGCACAAGGTCGCGATGGCGGTGGCGAACTCTCCGCTGGTCAAGACCGCGATCGCGGGCGAGGACGCGAACTGGGGCCGGGTCGTGATGGCCGTCGGCAAGTCCGGCGCGCAGGCCGACCGCGACAAGCTGTCGATCCGCTTCGGCGACATGGTGCTGGCCGAAAAGGGCTGGCGGTCGCCCGGCTATGACGAGGCCGAGGCCAGCGCCTACATGAAGCAGGACCGGCTGGTGATCGGCGTGGACCTGGGGCTGGGGCGGTTCGCACGCACGGTGTGGACCTGCGACCTGACGCACCGCTACATCGACATCAACGCCGACTACCGGTCCTGATCGGATGGCGGACGTGTCGTCGCGACGGCTGCTGCTGGTCGCCGCCGTCGCGCTGATCGACCCGGACGGGCGCGTCCTTCTGGCGCAGCGCCCGGCCGGCAAGCAGCTGGCGGGCCTATGGGAATTCCCCGGCGGCAAGGTCGATCCGGGCGAGACGCCCGAGGCCGCGCTGATCCGCGAACTGGACGAGGAGCTGGGGATCGAGACGTGGAACTCGTGCCTCGCGCCCCTGACCTTCGCCAGCCACGCCTATGACGATTTCCACCTGCTGATGCCGCTCTTCGCCTGCCGTCGCTGGTCGGGCGTGCCGCAGGGGCGCGAGGGGCAGGCACTGGCCTGGGTTCCGGCGCGAAAGCTCACCGACTATCCCATGCCGCCTGCCGACCTGCCGCTGATCCCGATCCTGCGCGACTGGCTTTAATTGCGCCGCATTCGCGGGGGCCAACGCACAGCCATGTGCCCGCTGTGCAACAATTATGCAAAAGCGATGTGAAATCTTGCACGCGGGTTCCCCAACTCGGCAGAAAGTAATTCGTTCCTAAGAAAACGTAGTCATAGTGGTGTTACACGAAGGAGGAGCACCGCCGTGATTCGAACCATTACCGTTGGAAGCTGCATTTCCGTGCAGGGTCAGTTTGAAGGCGATCTGGGCGATGGCCGGATCGCCGTTCGGGTCGGCCAGCAGACCTATCTCGGCAAGCCCGTTTCGCGCTGAACGCACGCTGGCGCCGAGCCTGCGACAGGGATAGCGTGGGGCCGGACGATCGTCCGGCCTTCATGCATTCAGCAGACAGTGGAAACCGGGACTGGGCGAAACGGCCGGGTCGCCGAACGTCGGCCTGAGAACGCCGCCCGACCGTCGCCGCGTCGCCCGCCGCTTTCGCCACCTGCCCGCAAACCCGGCCGCGGCCGTTCTGCCCGCGTGGTCCGCCAGTTTGCCCGTCAAGCCAGCTTGACACAATCCCGCCCCCCGGCAGTAAGCTTGGACCCTGAGACGGACGTTTCGCTGGGGAGGGGAACGCTTTGACTTTCAAATGGATTTCGCCCGCGTGAGCGTCGCGACACTGGTTCTGCGGAACGGTCGCGTGTGGTCCGGCTACGGACTTCCGATCTCGCAGGCGGTCGCCATTCACGGCAACCGCATCCTTGCAACCGGCAACGATGACGACATCGCGGCCCTGACCGGCCCCGACACCAGGGTCGTCGATCTGGGCGGACGGCTGGCCATCCCGGGGCTGAACGACGCGCACCTGCACCTGATCTCGACCGGGCTGATCCAGGGCTGGGTCGACGCGACCGCCGCCGCCGCGCCGACGCGCGACGCGCTTTACGACGCGCTTCGCAAGCGCGGGGCAGAGACGCCCAAGGGATCGTGGGTCCTGGGGCGCGGCTTCGACCAGACCCGCTGGCCCGACGGTCAGATGCCGACCGCCGACGAACTCGACGCCGCCCTGCCCGACCACCCGGTCGCGCTGGTGCGGGCCTGCGGGCACATCACCATCGCCAACTCGGCCGCGCTCGCGCTGGCCGGGATCACCGCCGACACGCCCGACCCGGACGGCGGCGTGATCGGCCGCGAAGGCGGGCGGCTGACCGGGCTTCTGGCGGAAAACGCGGCCGACGCGCTGCGGGAAGCCCGCCCCGCGCCGACGCTCGACGAGCTCATCGATGCGATCGAGGCGGGTGGACGGCTGCTCGCCCGCTTCGGCATCACATCGTGCATGGACGCGGCGGTGGGCCAGATCGACGGCATGACCGAGATCCGCGCCTATCACCTGGCCCAGCGCGACGGGCGGCTGCCCGTGCGGGTCTGGGCCACGCTGCTGGGCGATCCCGGATCGTCGATCGTCGAGCCGTGCCACGACGTGGGCTTGGTCACCGGGGTCGGCAACGACCTGTTCCGCATCGGCGGGGTCAAGATCTTCACCGACGGGTCGGCCGGCGGGCGCACGGCGTGGATGACGCAGCCCTACGCCGGCCAGCCCGACAACTACGGCGTCCGGATGCTGCCCGACGACGACCTGTTCGCGCTGGTCGATCGCTATCACGGCATGGGCTACACGCTCGTCTGCCATGGCATCGGCGACGCCGCCATCGACCAATTGGTGCGCGCCTACGAACGGGTCCGCGCGGCCGACCCGGGCCACAACTTCCGGCACCGGATCGAGCATTGCGGCTACGTGGACGACGCGCTGAACCGGCGGATGATCGCGGCCGGCATCCTGCCCGCGCCGCAGCAGGTGTTCATCCACGACTTCGGCGACGGCTACATGGCGGTGCTGGGGCCTGAACGGGCGCTGAACAGCTATCCGATCGGGACCTGGGACCGGCTGGGGATGAAGCCGTCCACGGGCAGCGATTCACCCGTCTGCTCGCCCGACCCGTTCCCGAACCTGCACGCGATGCTGACGCGGCAGACGATCAACGGCACGGTCCTGAACGCAAGCGAGATCCTGACGGCCGAAGCAGCGCTGCGCGCCTTTACCGAACATGGCGCATACTCCACCGGCGACGAGGACGTGAAGGGGCGGCTGCTGCCCGGCATGCTTGCCGACATCGCCGTCTTCTCGCGCGACCTGCTGACGGCCGACCCGGCCGACATCCTGAACGACACGCGCTGCGAGCTGACGGTCCTTGACGGCCGCATCGTCCACGACCTGCTGGAGGGGACCGCCTGAGGCCGCGTCCAGCCCCACCGACAACGTCAACGGGGCGCAAAGCCCCACCAGGGAGAGTAACGGACATGCTGAACAGACTGAGCCTTCTCGCCGCGCTGACGCTTTGCACGGCAACCTCGGCGCTGGGGCAGGCGGACACGCCGACCCCCGGCGGCAAGCTGGTCTTCGTCGCGCCCTACGGCGGGTCGATCACCTCGCTCGACATTACCGCGACCCCCCACACCCAGGACGAGATCGTGGCCAAGGCGATGAACGCCTCGCTCTACAGCTGGAACCCGGAAACGAACCAGCCAGAGCTTGAACTGGCCGAGTCGGTCGAGAAGTCGGCCGACGGCATGACCTACACCTACAAGCTGCGCGACGCGACCTTCCACGACGGCGCCAAGCTGACCGCCGACGACGTGCTTTACAGCTACAACCGGCTGGCGGACCCCAAGCGCGCGCTGCCGGGCGCCGAGCAGATCCTGTCGATCAAGGGCGCGGCCGAAGTGCAGGCCGGGACCGCCGACACCATCAGCGGCCTGAAGAAGATCGACGACCGCACGGTCGAGATCACCATGACCTCGCTCAGCGATCCGGGCTGGGTGCTGATGTCGAACTATGCGCCGATCTACAGCAAGGACTACCCCGAGGATCAGCTGGCGTCGAAGCCGAACGGGCTGGGACCGTTCAAGCTGGCGAACTACGTTCCCGGCGCCAAGGTCGAGCTGGAAAAGTTCGACGGCTACTATGAGGAAGGCAAGCCCTACCTCGACAGGCTCGATGTCATGCTGATGGAGGAAGCGGCGGCCCGCGACGTGGCCTTCCGCAACGGCGAGATCGACGTGAACGTGCTGGGGCCGACCCAGTACGAGGCCTACAAGGCCGATCCGGCGCTGGCCCCCAACATCCTGGAAGTGGCCGAGGTCTATACCCGCAACATCGGCTTCAACCCCAAGGTCGAGGCGTTCAAGGACAAGCGCGTCCGGCAGGCGATCAACTACGCGATCGACAAGGACCTGATCGTCAAGAAGCTGCTCAAGGACAAGGCCTATCCGGCCGTGTCGTGGCTGCCGGTGTCGTCGCCCGCCTTCGACAAGGACGCCAAGCCCTATCCGTTCGATCCCGAAAAGGCCAAGGCGCTGCTGGCCGAGGCGGGCTATGCCGACAACCTGTCGTTCTCGGTCACGGCCCAGCCCAACGAAAGCTGGGGCATCCCGATCGTCGAGGCGATCATCCCGATGCTCGCCCGCGTGGGTGTCACGGTCACGACCGACCCGGTCGACGGCTCGGTGATGTCCGACAAGCTGCTGTCGGACGACTTCCAGGCCTATATCTGGTCGAACTCGTCGGGGCCCGACCCGCTGCACTATCTGCGCTGCTTCCATTCCAAGACGCCGCAGAGCGCCTGCAACTACGTCAAGTACTCCAACCCGGAGTTCGACGCCCTTCTCGACCAGGCCGGGAACGAGCCCGATCACGACAAGCAGCTGGCGATGCTGAAGCAGGCCAACAACATGCTGCAGGAAGAAGCGCCGATCTGGTTCTTCAACTACAACAAGGCGGTGATGGGCGTGCAGCCGTGGGTGCACGGGCTGAAGCCGAACTCGGTCGAGCTGGCGATCCAGGACTACCAGGACGTCTGGATCGACGACACCGCGCCCGCGACGCGCAAGCAGTGACGGGATTGCCCGCCACACGGACGACGGGGGCCGCATGCCGGCCCCCGTTCGCCGATGCGCGCGCCCCGGCACCGGCCGCACGAAGGAATGACGCGCGATGATGGGCTTCGTCCTTCGCCGGCTTTTGCAGATGATCCCCACGATCCTCGCCGTGGTGCTCATCATCTTCTTCATCTTCAGCGTCGTGCCCGGCAGCTTCCTGACAAGCCTGATGTCCGAAGGCCGCAACATGACCAACGCCGACGTTCTGGCGCAGATGAACGCGCAGTTCGGGCTGGACGACCCGATCCCGGTCAGGCTGTGGAACTATGTCTCGGGGCTGCTGCAATTCGACCTTGGCATATCGTATCGCACGCGCGAGCCGGTGACGTCGGTGCTTGCCCCCCGGCTGTGGCCGTCGATCCAGCTGGCGATCGCCGCGATGACCTTCGCCGCAGCCGTGGGCATCCCCCTTGGCTTCATGGCGGCGCTGCGGCCGGGCAGCCTATTCGACAGCCTGACGATGGTGACCGCCGTCTCGGGCCTGTCGGTGCCGGAGTTCTGGCTGGGCCTGCTGCTGATGTACGTGTTTGCCCTGCAACTAGGCTGGCTGCCGAGCTTTGGCTATCAGGAAAACAGCCTGCGCCACCTGATCCTGCCCGCGGTCGCGCTGGGGGTGTCGCCGATGGCGCTGCTGGCACGGACCACGCGGGCGGGCGTCCTGGACGTGATGAACGCCGATTTCGTCCGCACCGCGCGGGCCAAGGGCGTAAGCGAGCCGCGACTTGTCCGCGCCCACATCACCCGCAACGTCCTGGTGCTGGTGCTGACGACGATGGGGCTGCAGATCGGGTCGCTGATGGGGCAGGCCATCGTCATCGAGAAACTGTTCTCGTGGCCCGGCATCGGGTCGTTGCTGGTGGACAGCGTGTCGGTGCGCGACATCCCGGTGGTGCAGGGCGCGGTGCTGGTGATCGTCCTGTGGTTTCTCGTGATCAACATGCTGGTGGACATCGCCTATGCGCTGATCGATCCGCGCATCAAGGTGGCCTGACGCATGCGCTTCAACTTCATGTTCGGGCTGTTTCTCGTGTCGATCGTGGTGCTGGCCGCGCTGCTCGCGGGCGTGCTGGCGCCGTTCGACCCGATCATGGACGCGGACCTGATGTCGTCCGAGCTGCCGCCCGGCGCGCCCCACTGGATGGGCACCGACGCGCAGGGGCGCGACGTGCTGTCGCGGATTCTTTACGGCGCGCGGGTGTCGCTGCTGGTAGGGGTGGTGTCGCAACTCATCAATTCGACCATCGGCGCGGCGCTGGGGATATCCGCCGGGTATTTCGGCGGCGTCTGGGACGACTTCGTCAACGGGCTGACCAACGTCATGCTGGCGATCCCGTCGCTGGTGTTCGCGCTGGCGATCATGGCGGTGCTGGGGCCGGGCCTGCCGAGCCTGCTGATCGCGCTTGGCCTGACCAACTGGTCGTGGACCTGCCGCATCGCGCGCGGGTCCACCCTGTCGCTGAAATCGCAAAGCTTCGTGCTGGCCGCGAAGGCGGCGGGGTTCAGCGACTGGAACATCATGCGCACGCAGATCCTGCCCAACATCGTCGGGCCGCTGCTGGTCATCGGCACGCTGGGGATCGGCAGCGCGGTGCTGGCCGAGGCGGCGCTGTCGTTCCTCGGCATCGGCATCCGCCCGCCCACGCCAAGCTGGGGCAACATGCTGACCGACGCGCGCGAGTTGCTGCGGACAGCGCCCTGGGCCGCGATCTTTCCGGGCCTCGCGATCTTCGTAACGGTGCTGGGCTTCAACCTGCTGGGCGACGGCCTGCGCGACATGCTGGACCCGCACATGCGGACCCGGCGGGCGTAAGGGGGTGGCGATGAACCACGGCCAGCGGCACGACGCCAACCCCGACCCGATCCTGTCGGTCCGCGACCTGCGGGTGCAGATCGGCCGCAAGGGGCCGCAGATCCTGCACGGCGTCAGCCTCGACATCCTGCCTGGGGAAACCTACGGCCTCGTCGGCGAATCCGGCAGCGGCAAAAGCGTCACCGGCCTGTCGATCATGGGCCTGCTGAAGCGTCCCCTGAACGTCTCGACCGGGACGATCCACTACCAGGACCAGAACCTGCTGAAACTCGGGCCCCGCGCCCGACGCCGCCTTCGCGGCGACCTGATCGCGATGATCTTTCAGGAACCGATGACGGCGCTGAACCCGGTCGCGTCGATCGGCACCCAGATCGCCGAGATGTTCGTGATCCACCGAGGCATGGACTGGACCACCGCGCGCCAGCGCGCCGTCGAGGCGCTGGACAGCGTGCAGGTCCCCTCGCCCGAGGAACGCGCCCGCGCCTATCCGCACCAGCTGTCGGGCGGGATGCGCCAGCGGGTGATGATCGCGATCGCGCTCGCCTGCCGGCCCGACCTGCTGATCGCGGACGAACCCACCACCGCGCTGGACGTGACGGTGCAGGCGGGCGTCCTCAAGCTCATCGACGAGCTGTGCCGGGCCGAGGGGACGGCGGTGCTGCTTGTCAGCCACGACCTGGGCGTCATCGCCAACATGTGCCAGCGCGTCGGCGTCATGGACCGTGGCCGCCTGATCGAGGAACAGGACACCGCCGCGCTGTTCGCAAACCCGCTGCATCCCTATACGCGCGGCCTGCTGGCGGCGCGCCCGCGTCTGGGCTCGCGGGTCGAGGGCGGCCGCAAGCGCCTGACCGAGCTTGACGAGATCGTGCCGCAGGGCGCGCGCGGCCACGACAGCCCGACACTGGTCACCCCGCGCGAGGTGCGCGCCCGGGCGACGGGGGCCCCGGCATGACCGACCCGACCCCGCTGCTGGAAATCCGCGACCTGTCGGTCCACTTCGCCCGGCCCCGCCCGACGATCTTCCATCCCGTCCAGACGCTGCGCGCCGTCGATCACGTCAGCCTGACGCTGAACGAGGGCGAATGCCTGAGCATCGTCGGCGAATCCGGCTGCGGCAAGTCAACCACCGCACTAGCGGTGATGGGGTTGCAGGAACCCACGTCCGGCACGGTGCTTTACCGCGGCAAGCCCCTGAACGGCCCCGGCGCGCCCGGCCGCAAGGACCGCGCGCGGATCGCGCAGATGGTGTTCCAAGACCCCTTTGCCTCGCTCAACCCCCGTATCAGCATCGGCCGGATGCTGACGTCGCAGCTGTCGCTGCACGGCCTCGCCTCGGGGTCCGAGGCGCGCGACCGGGTGGCCGAGATGCTGACCCGCGTCGGCCTGTCGCCCGACCACGCCCGGCGCTTCCCGCACGAGTTTTCCGGCGGCCAGCGCCAGCGCATCGGGATCGCCCGCGCGCTGATGCTCGACCCGCGCATCCTCGTCCTCGACGAGCCGCTGTCGGCGCTGGACGTGTCGATCCAGGCGCAGATCATCAACCTGCTGATGGAGCTGCAGGAGCGGCTGAAGCTCAGCTACATCATGATTTCGCACGATCTCAGCGTGGTGGAACACGTCAGCGACCGCGTCGCCGTGATGTATTACGGCCGGGTCGTCGAGGAAGGCGGCTGGAAGCAGGTCTTCACGACCCCGACCCACCCCTATACCCGCCGCCTCATCGACAGCGTCCCCGACATGGACGCGGTGCTGGCCGACCGGCGCGAGCTGCCCTCGCCCGCCCCGGTGCCGGACGGCGCGCGCTTCTCGCCCGACATCTCGACCCGCCCCGACCCGCGCGCGGTGCCCGAACCGAGCAACCTCGTCGCGATCGGCCCCGACCATCGGGTGCGCCTGGCAGAGGCGCCGTGACCTTCACCGTCCTCACCGCCGAGTTCATGCACGAGAGCAACACCTTCTCGCGCCTGCCGACGGCGCTTGAGATGTTCCGCGCCGACACCCTGCTGATGGGAGACGACGCGGTGGCCGTTCGCGGGAATGCCAACACGGAACTGGCCGGGTTTCTTGACGTCGGCCGCGCGCGGGGCTGGTCGGTGATCCACGCGGTATCCGCCCACGCGACGCCGGGCGGGCGGGTGACCAGGGCCGCCTATGACCACATCGCCGGTGCGATCCTGACGGCGGCCCGCGACAACCGCGACCGGCTGGACGGCATCGCGCTTGGGCTGCACGGCTCGATGGTGCCCGATTTCACCGATGACGGCGAAGGCTGGCTGCTCGCCCGCCTGCGCGAGATCGTCGGGCCCGCCCTGCCCGTCGCCGTGACGCTGGACCTGCACGCGATGGTGTCGAAGGACATGGTGCGGGACGCGCAGATCCTCGTCTCGTACCGCACCTATCCGCATGTGGACATGCGCGAGATCGGTGCAAAGGCGGCCGAGTTGCTGCACCGCACGATGGCGGGCGAGATCGCGCCCCGCACGATCCGCGCCCATGCGCCGATGCTGGACGAGGTGAACGGCGGCCGGACCGACATCCCCGAAACGCAGGCGCTGTACGACCGCGCGGCCGAGGCAGAGACGGGCGGCGTGCTGGCAGTGTCGGTCAATGCGGGCTTCACCGGGGCGGATGTGGACTGCGTCGGACCGACGGTGCTTGCCGTCCATGACACGAACGATCCCGCCGCAGAGCCGCAGGCGCGCGAGGTGGCGCGCGAGCTTGCCGCGCGGATGTGGGACGGGCGGACGAGCGCCCGCAACGTGTTCCTGAGCGTGGACGAGGCGGTGGCCCAAGCGCTGTCGTGGCGGGGCGACCGGCCACTGGTCATCGCCGATTACGCCGACAACCCCGGCGCGGGCGCCTATGGCGACGCGACCGCGCTGCTAGACGGGCTGCTCGACGCCGGCGTCACCGGCGCGGTGGTCGCGCCCATGGTGGACGCGCAGGCCGCGGCAACGCTGCATCGGCAGCAAGAGGGCGAGACCGTCACACTCGACCTCGGCGGCCGCAACGATCCCGATTTCGGCGGCGGCCCGCTGCGACTGACCGGCAGGGTGCTGCGGCTTTCGGACGGCGGCTATACCGGCGACGGCCCGATCCAGGGCGGGCTGCCGCACAGCTTCGGACGAACGGCGGTGCTGGAGGTCGGCGGCGTGCGGGTGCTGGTGGTGAGCGAACCGATGCAGATGGTCGACCTGCAGCAGCTGCGCGCATTCGGGATCGAGCCTGCGACCGCCCGCGTGCTGGTCCTGAAGTCGATGCAGCATTTCCGTGCCGCCTTTCAGCCGATCGCGGGACAGGTGATCGTCTGCGACGCGGGCGGGCTCGCGACCCCTCAGGCAAGCCGGCGCCCTTACGTCCGCGCCCCGCGTCCCTTGTGGCCGCTGGACCGTGACTTCGACTTCACCGCATCCGCCGACGCCTGACCCGCAACGAAAAGGGGGCCGCAACCGCGGCCCCCTTCCCTGTGTCTGCCAAGACGATCAAAGCTTCCGCTCGACTTCTTCGCGCTCGAAGATCTCGATGATGTCGCCCTTGCGGACGTCGTCGTAGTTCTCGAACGCCATGCCGCATTCCTGGCCCGACTGCACTTCCTTGACCTCGTCCTTGAAGCGCTTGAGCGTCTTCAGCGTGCCCTCGTGGATCACCACGTTGTCGCGCAGCAGACGGACGCCCGCCGAACGGCGCGCGACGCCCTCGGTGACAAGGCAGCCGGCGACGTTGCCAACACCCGAAACGCGGAACACTTCGCGGATTTCGGCATAGCCGATGAAGTTCTCGCGCACCTCGGCCTTGAGCATACCCGACGCCGCGGCTTTGATATCGTCCACGAGGTCGTAGATGATCGAGTAATACCGGATCTCCACGCCCTTCTGGTTGGCCGAGTTGCGGGCCGGGGCGTTGGCGCGGACGTTGAAGCCGATGACCGGCGCGTTCGACGCCTCGGCCAGGCCCACGTCGCTTTCGGTGATCGCACCGACGCCCGAGTGCAGCACGCGGACGCGCACCTCCTCGTTGCCGACCTTTTCCAGGGCCTGCACGATCGCCTCGGCCGAACCCTGCACGTCGGCCTTCACGACCACGCCCAGCTCGGCCACGTTCTGGTCCGCCTTGGCCTTGGCCATCAGCTGTTCCAGCGTGGTCGCGGCACCGGCGGCGGCGCGCTTGTCCTTGGCGGCCGAGATGCGGTAGTCCGCGATTTCCCGCGCCTGCGCCTCGGTTTCCACGACGTTGAGGACGTCGCCGGCTTCGGGCGTGCCGTTCAGGCCCAGCACCTCGACCGGGGCCGAGGGGCCGGCGCTCGGCACTCGCTCGCCCTTGTCGTTGATGAGCGCGCGGACCTTGCCCCACTGCTCGCCCACGACAAAGATGTCGCCCTGCTTCAGCGTTCCGTTCTGCACCAGCACCGTGGCGACGGGGCCGCGGCCCACGTCCAGCTTGGCCTCGATCACCGCGCCCATGGCGAAGCGGTCGGGGTTGGCGCGTAGTTCCAGAATCTCCGCCTGAAGCGCGATGGCTTCCAGCAGGCTGTCCAGCCCCTGCCCCGTATGGGCCGAAACCTCGACGTCCTGCACGTCGCCCGACATCTCCTCCACGACGACCTCGTGCTGCAGCAGGTCCGTGCGGACCTTCTGCGGGTTGGCCGACGGCTTGTCGATCTTGTTGATCGCGACGATCATCGGGACGTTCGCGGCCTTGGCGTGGTTGATCGCCTCGACCGTCTGCGGCATCACCGCGTCATCCGCGGCCACGACCAGCACCACGATGTCGGTCACGTTCGCACCGCGCGCGCGCATCGAGGTGAACGCGGCGTGGCCCGGCGTGTCGAGGAAGGTCAGGGTCGAGCCCGAGTCCGTCGTCACCTGGTAGGCGCCGATGTGCTGGGTGATCCCGCCCGCCTCGCCCGACACGACATTCGCCTGCCGGATCTTGTCCAGAAGCGAGGTCTTGCCGTGGTCGACGTGACCCATGATCGTGACGATCGGCGCGCGCGGCTGCAGGTCCTCGGCGGCGTCCACCTCGGTGTGAAGCGCCTGTTCCACGTCGGCGTCGCTGACGCGCACGGTCTTGTGGCCGAACTCCTCGATCACGAGTTCCGCGGTGTCGGCGTCGATCGGTTCGTTCGCCGTCACCATCATGCCCATCTTCATGAGCGACTTGATGACGTCGGCCACGCGCTCGGCCATCCGGTTCGCAAGCTCGCTGACCACGATCATCTCGGGCAGCTGCACGTCGCGGACCTGCTTTTCGGCGCGCATCGACTGGCCAAGCGCCTTGGCGCGGGCCTTTTCCTGCTTGCGCTTCATGGCGGCGAGCGACCGCGTGCGGCCCCCGTCGCCACCCGCGAGCGCCTGCGTCAGCGACAGGCGGCCGGTGCGGCGGCTGTCGTCGGCCTTGGCCTTGGCCTTGGCGTCGCTGTCCCCGGCGCTGCCGGTGTCGCGGCGGTCGCGGTCGGTCCGGCGCGGCGCGCCGGTGGCCACGCCCTTGGTCTCGGCGCGCGAGGCGGCGGCTTCGGCCGCGGCGCGGTCGGCGGGCGCGTCGGATGCGGGCTTCGCCGTGACCTCGGCCTTTTTCTGAGCGCGGACGCGCGCCTCTTCGACCTTGCGGGCCTCTTCTTCTTCCTTGGCGCGCAGCGCCTCGACGCGTTCGCGTTCCTCGCGCTCCTTCGCCTCGATCTCGGCGCGGCGGCGGTCGCGTTCCTCCTCGCGCGCACGCTCCTCGGCGGCGCGGGCGGCGACCTCGCCGGCCTCGCGGGCCTTGGCGGCGGCAAGCGCCTTCAGCCGGCGCTCCATCTCCGCTTCGGAGATCCCGGCGGGACGCTTCGAGGGGTCCGAGGCGACGGCCGCGGGCGAGTTCGGACGCGGTGCCGCGCCCCCCGCGGCACCGGCAGCGGACGGCTTGGGCACGACGACCCGCTTGCGCTTGGTCTCGACCACCACGTTGTGGGTGCGGCCGTGGCTGAAGCTCTGCTTCACCTGGCCCGGGCGCCCACCGCCAAGACCGCCACCAACACCCAGGGGTTTCTTTCCGTCTTTATCGCTCATCCGTTCTCGAATCCTTCCCGGCAACCGAATTGCCGTCATGCCCGCGCAGACCGTTCAGTCGTGCGGCGTCCCGTATCACCTTGTCGGTAAGGCCACCCGGCGCAAGCGCGCTGTGTATGACATGCACGCGGCCGAAAGCCAAACCCAATTCTGACGCGGTGAGGCAGCCGAACCACCGCCCCCCGGTCGGCGTCCACAGCTTGCCCTTGCCGCGTTCGGACCCGTCGCTGGCCTGGAACAGCACCTTTGCGCGCCCCCCTGCCAGCCATTCCTTGACCTTCTCGAAACCGGCCACCGCTTTGCCGGACTTGCGGGTCAGCGAGATCAGCTCGACCACCCGCCGCGCAAGCGCGGCCTCGATCCCCGCGACCAGATCGGCCGGGGGGATTACATGGGCTTTCGCCCCGCGCGAGAAAAGACCCTTGTCGGCAGCTTTCTGAAGCGCCGCCGGATCGGACGTCACCCAAAACCCCCGGCCGGGCAGCTTTTCGGCCAGGTCGGGCACGACCATGCCGTCGGGGCCCGCGACGAAACGGATGAGCCCCGCCTTGGGCTGCACCTCGCCCGTGACGAGGCACCGCCGTTCGGCGATCTCGCGGTCCTTGTCGCGACCCCCGCGTGTCAAGAACGGTCCGGGGCGTTACACCCCGGCCTCCTTGGTCGCAGCGGCGTCGTCATCTTCGCCGGCGTCGGCGGCGGCATCTTCCGCGCCCTCGGCGACCGGGTGCAGCTCGTCCGGATCGACCCAGCCCAGCATGACGCGGGCGGTCATCACCATGTCCTGCGCGTCTTCCAACGACACGTCGAACTTTTCCAGGATCCCGTCGTCCTTGACTCGCTGGCCGTTCTGCGTGGTCCAGCCGCCCGCCAGTTCCCAGTCGGCGCAGGTGGCGAAATCCTCCAGCGTCTTGACGCCGTCCTTCGCCAGCGCCTCGAGCATCTGGGGCGTCAACCCTTCGAAGCCGACCAGCGTGTCGTCGACACCCAGCGCGCGGGCGTTTTCCAGCGCCTTGGCGTTCTGCGCTTCCAGATAGTCGCGGGCGCGGGCCTGCAGCTCGTCCGCCGTTCCCTCGTCCACGCCGTCGATCGCCAGCAGCTCGCCCTGCTCGACGTAAGCCACCTCCTCGAGGTTGGTGAAGCCCTCGGCGACCAGCAGCTGGGCGAAGAACTCGTCCAGATCGAGGCTGTCCATGAACAGCTGGGTGCGGGCGTTGAACTCGGCCTGGCGGCGCTTCGATTCTTCTTCCTCGGTGAGGATGTCGATGTCGAGGCCGGTCAGCTGGCTCGCCAGCCGCACGTTCTGGCCGCGCCGGCCGATCGCGAGCGACAGCTGCTCCTCGGGCACCACGACCTCGATCCGGGTCGCTTCCGGGTCGAACACGACCTTGGCGACCTCGGCCGGTTGCAGCGCGTTGACAAGGAACGTCGCCTGCTCGTCCGACCACGGGATGATGTCGATCTTTTCGCCCTGCAGCTCGCCCACGACGGCCTGGACGCGGCTGCCGCGCATGCCGACGCAGGCGCCGACCGGGTCGATCGAGCTGTCGTAGCTGATGACGGCGATCTTGGCGCGGCTGCCCGGGTCGCGGGCCACGGCCTTGATCTCGATCACGCCGTCATAGATTTCCGGCACTTCCATCTTGAACAGCTCGGCCATGAACTGCGGATCGGTGCGCGACAGGAAGATCTGCGGCCCCCGCGTCTCGCGGCGCACGTCCTTGACGTAGCAGCGGATGCGGTCGTTCGGTCGGTAGCTTTCGCGGCCGATCTTTTCGTTGCGGCGCAGGATCGCCTCGCCGCGGCCCACGTCCACGATGATGTTGCCGTATTCCTCGCGCTTGACGATGCCGTTGATGATCGTGCCGGCGCGGTCCTTGAATTCCTCGTACTGGCGGTCGCGCTCGGCCTCGCGGACGCGCTGCAGGATGACCTGCTTGGCCGATTGAGCGGCGATCCGGCCCAGTTCGACCGGCGGGACCTCGTCGATGATCTGGTCGCCCACGGCGGGGCTGTCGAGATAGGGGCGCGCCTGCTCGACGGTCAGTTCGGCCTGATAGTTCTCGACCGCGTCATCCTCGACCACGGTGCGGACGCGGGTGAAGCGCGCGTTGCCGGTCTTGCGGTCGATGCTGACGCGGATGTCCATCTCGGCGCCGTAGCGGGACTTGGCGGCGCGGGCGAGGCTGTCCTCCATCGCCTCGATCACCAGACCGGGGTCGATCATCTTTTCGCGCGCGACCGCCTCGGCGGTCTGCAGCAGCTCAAGCTGGTTGGCAGAGGTGATGGCCATCAATCACTCCTTGGGCAGATCGGCGCGGGTGGCGCCGTCGGTTTCGTCGTTGCGGTTCATGTCGTCGTCCTCGTCGTCGTCATCGTCATCGAACCCCTCGTCGGTCTCGATGTCGTCGAATTCGTCCGGGTCGGCCATCTGTCCGTCGGCCATCTCTCCGTCGGTCATGCGGCCGTCGCCGATCCCGGCGCCGGCTTCCGCCCCCTCGGGCAGCGTGCCCGCTTCCTTGCGTTCCTTCAGCATCAGCGCGATCAGCTCGTCGGTCAGCAGAAGCTTCGCGTCGCTGAGCAGATCGAAGCCCAGGCCGATGGTCTGCACCTCGCCGCCTTCCTCGATGTTCAGCAGCACCTCGTCGCCCTCGACGCCTGCAAGGATGCCCTTGAACCGCTTGCGACCGTCGATGGCCTGCGCGGTTTCAAGCCGGGCGTCGTAACCCTCGAACGTGGCGAAGTCCTTGAGGCGCGTCAGCGGGCGGTCGATGCCGGGGCTGGACACTTCAAGGTGATAGGCGTCCTCCAGCGGGTCCTCCACGTCCAGCGCGGCGCTGACGGCGGTCGAGATGACGGCGCAGTCGTCCACGTTGATCCCGCCCTCGGGGCGGTCTGCCATGATCTGCAGCGTGGCGGTGCGGCCGCCCTGCAGGCGCAGGCGAACCAGCTCGAAGCCCAGATCCTCGATCACGGGCGTGATGATCCCGGCAAGGCGCTGGTCGATGGGGGTCTTGGCGATGAGGTCGGTCATGTCCGATCCCTGAAAATGAAAAACGGGCCCTGAAGCGGCCCGTGCGAGTTCGTCCGGTGGGCAGGGGGTGGAAGCCTGCGCCGCTGTTGGAGGGTATATAGATCGGGCGGGCCGAAGTTACAAGCGTGTAACGAAGCCGGATGGGGGGGCCGCGTTCGGGTGTGATAGCGGACCTGCGCGGGCCCCCGCCGCTCAGGCCGGGTCGAGCGGATCGGGATCGTCGCGGCCACGGGCCGGGCCACCGCCGCCCATGCCACCGCCCGCACCACCACCCATGCCGCCGCCCATCATCCCACCGCCGCCGCCGCCACCGCCGCGCCCGCCGCCCCGGCCGCCCTCTCCCTTGCCGCCGCTGCTGGACGGGCGCGAGGGGCCCTGCCGTGGGATCGCGAGGTTCGCGGGGATCGGGTCCAGGTCCAGCGCCGCCCGGATGAAGTCGCGCAGCGACACCACTAGCGCGTCCATGTGGACCTCGCGCCCCTCGACCATCTCGCGGGCCGCGCGTTCGGCCAGCCGCACCTGGTCCTCCGTCCCCAGCAGCAGGATGTCGGACAGCGCCGCCTCGACCGCGTCGCGGATGCGGCGCCGGCGTTCGGCCGAGGGCGGTTCCGTGCGCGGGGCGGACGGGTCCTCGACAGCCTCGCCCGCGTCGGCGGCCGCCAGCTGGCGCAGGTCGCGCAGGTGCAGCGGGCTGACGCTCAGATCGCCCGTGAACGAGCCGCCCAGCACCTTGTAGGCGGCGATCAGGACCTTCAGCCGCTCGTTGATCTGGCGGTTCTGGCGCTCGCGGCGCTGCTGATAGCGCATCATCACCATCAGGCGGATGCCGATCCCCACCAGTGCGAATAGCGCGATCCCCGCCAGCGCCGACAGGACGCTTTGCCACGAGCTGAAGTCGATCATCCTCACGTCTCCGCCGCCATGCCGGCTCGAACCCCCGCCCCGGCGCTCACCCCCGCGCGCCCAGATCGGCCACGGCGCGGACCAGTTCGGCCGCGATGCGCGGCTCGCTCATCGCGTGGCCCGACGCGGGCACCATCCGCAGGTCGCAGCGCGCCCAGCCATCGGCCAGGTCCCACGCGGCCTTGGGCGGACAGACCATGTCATAGCGCCCCTGCACCACCACTGCCGGAAGGTGGTGGATGCGGTCACGGTCGCGCAGCAACTGCCCCTCGTCCAGAAAGCAGCGGTTGACGAAGTAGTGGCTTTCCAGCCGCGCGAAGGCGCGGGCGTAGTTCGGGGCGGACATGCCGCTGGACCCCGTTTCCAGCGCCGCCAGCACGTTTTCCCACGCGACCCAGGGCAGCGCAAAGCGCGTCTCGATCTCGGGGTCGCCGCAGAACAGGCGGCGGTGATAGGCGGCGATCAGGTCGCCGCGCTCATCGTCGGGGATCGGGGCGCGGAAGCGGTTCCACAGCTCGGGCCAGAACCGGCCCGCGCCGCCGCCATAGAACCAGTCGAGTTCTTCCTGCCGGGCCAGGAACACGCCCCGCAGCACCAGCCCGCCCACGCGCGCGGGCCGCGCCTGCGCATAGGCCAGCGCCAGCGTCGATCCCCAGCTGCCCCCGAACAGAAGCGCCGGGCCAAGGTCCAGCCGGTCCGCGATCAGGTCGATGTCGGCGATCAGGTGGGACGTGGTGTTGTGCGCGATGTCCGCGTGCGGGCGCGAGCGGCCGCAGCCGCGCTGGTCGAACAGGATGACGTGCCAGCGATCGGGGTCGAAGAAGCGCCGCATCACCGGGCTGCACCCGCCCCCCGGCCCCCCGTGCAGCACGATGGCCGGGCGGCCCTGTGGATTGCCGCATTGCTCGACATAGATCTGGTGGCCGTCGGGGGTGGACAGCATGTCGCGCGCGAACGGCTCGACCATCGGATAAAGCCGGTCCGATGCCGATGACGCGCCGATTTGCCCTGCCCGATGGTTCATGTTGCCGGTATACACGCGCCCGACAGGGCAGGCCAGAAGGGGCGAGACGATGACCACCGCAGGACCCGGGGCGCGATCCAGCATCGACCCTGCCGAGATCGAGAAGTTCCAGGCGATGGCCGCCGAGTGGTGGGACGTGGACGGCAAGTTCAAGCCGCTGCACATGCTGAACCCGACCCGGCTCGACTACGTCACCGGCCAGATCGCGGCCGAGTTCTCGCGCGACCTGACCGCGCCCCTTCCGTTCGAGGGGCTGCGGGTCTTCGACATCGGCTGCGGCGGCGGGCTGATGGCGGAGCCGATGGCGCGGCTTGGGGCCGAGGTCACGGGCGCGGACGCAGCCGACGGCAACATCGCGGTGGCGCGGCTTCATGCCGAGCAGTCGGGGCTTGCGATAGACTACCGCGCGACCACGGCCGAGGCGCTGGTGGCCGAGAACCTGACCTTCGACGTGGTGATGGCGCTGGAGATCGTGGAACACGTGGCCGACCCGCAGGACTTCGTCGCGACCTGCACCCGGCTGCTGCGCCCCGGCGGGGTGCTGGTCATGTCCACGCTGAACCGCACCCCGCAAAGCTTCGCCGCGGCGATCGTGGGCGCGGAGTGGGTGATGCGCTGGCTGCCACGCGGCACCCACGACTGGAACCGCTTCATCAAGCCGGGCGAGCTGGCCGCGATGTTCGACGCGGTCGGCGCCAATGTCGTGGACCGGGCGGGGATGGTGTTCAACCCGGTGCGCTGGTCATGGTCGCTGTCGCGGCGCGACCTGTCGGTGAACTATCTGATGACCGGGATCCGGTCCTGATGCGGTCCGCAGGGCGAGGCCTCAGACCTCGTCTTCCAGCCGTTCGCGCAGGCGGCGCATCACCGGCATCATAGCGCGGACCTCGTCCACGCCGATGTCGCGCACGACCTCGCTCAGCCGCGGCAGCAGCGCGGCCAGCGCCGCGTCGCGGGCGGCGCGGCCCGCAGGGCTGATCGACACGAACTTGCGCCGCGCGTCGTCCCAGTCGGGGCGGATATGGACGTGACCGGCCCAGTCCAGCCGGGCCAGCGTGTTCGTCATCGCGCCGCGCGTCACCCGGAACGCCTGCGCGAGCTCGGCCGGCGTGCGCTCGCCGTTCAGATGCGCGAGCAGGTTCAGGACCGAGAAATGCGACAGCTGCATCCCCCGCGGCAGCGCCCGGGTCGCCATGCTGCGGGCCAGCTGTTCGCTGTTCATCAACTCGGCGAAGAGGGCGGCGGCCAGCGCCCTTGTGGGCGCGGGGTCGGTCATCGCGCCACGCCTTCGGGGCCGAAGATCACCGGGTCATGCCGCCACGCCGGGATGCGCGCGCGGGCGTCCGCCACCTGCGACAGGTCGATGTCCACCAGCGTCACCCCGGGTTCGGTCCCGGCGTCCGCCAGCACCTCTCCCCACGGCGCGACGGCCAGCGAATGGCCGTGGCTGCGGCGCGGGCGGGCGTCGGGGGAATGCGGCGCGGGGTGGGTGCCGCACTGGGCCGCGGCAAGGACGAAGCACCCCGTCTCGATCGCGCGGGCGCGCAGCAGCACCTCCCAATGCGCGGCGCCGGTGGTGTCGTTGAACGCGGCGGGCACCATCAGGACGCGGGCCCCGGCCTTGGCCAGCCGCCGGTAAAGATGGGGAAAGCGCAGGTCGTAGCAGACCGTCATCCCGATCGGCAGGCCGTCCGGCCCATGGGCCAGAACGGCCCGGTCGCCCGCGCGGAACGCCGCGCTTTCGCGGTAGGTTTCGGTCGCCGAAACCGTCACGTCGAACATGTGTATCTTGTCGTAGCGCGCGGCGATCCGGCCATCGGGCGCGATCAGGAAGCTGCGGTTGACGAAGCGCGGATCGGCCGAAGCGTCGTCCGTATCCCCGTCCTCGCCCTTAAGCGAGATCGACCCGACGGCGATCCACACGCCCAGCCGCGCCGCGTCCGCGCGCAGCGCCGCAAGGGTCGGGTCGCGCGCCTCGGGGTAAAGCAGCGCCGCCTGCCGGGCGCGGTCGGGGGTCAGCAGGTTCGTGGCCTCGGGCGTGCAGACCAGGGTCGCGCCACGGCCCGCCGCCTCGACCACCATCGCCCGCGTGGGGCCCAGGTTCGCGGCCGGGTCGTCGCCGACGTTCAGCTGCACCAGCGCAGCATTCAGGACCTCGGCCGCCTGCCGCGTCACCGCTCACAGCCCCAGAAGCGCGTCCAGCTTGCCCTGCCGGTCAAGCGCGTGGATGTCGTCGGACCCGCCGACGCCGCGCCCGTCGATGAAGATCTGCGGCACCGTGCGGCGGCCGTCGGCGCGCTGCATCATCTCGGCCCGGCGCTGCGGGTCGGCGCCCACGTCGATCGCGTCGTAGCTGACGCCCTTCTTGTCCAGAAGCCCCCGCGCCGCGTGGCAATAGGGGCAGCTGCGGGTCAGGTAGATCTCGATTTTGGCCATGGCGGTTCCTTCCGGGCGGTTACGTCACAAAACCTATGCACGCCCACCCGGTTCCACCAGAGCGGGCCGGGCCAGCAGCCCGCGCGCCAGGCTCAGCGCCCCGTCGAGCGGCGTGCCAAGCGGCGGGCGCACCTGCCAGCGCCCGCCGAGCCGCGCCGCGTACACCGGCCCCAGCCCGCCGGTAAAGGCGACCGGCAGCGCCTGATCCGGCGGTTGCAGCCGCGCGATATAGGTCGAAACATGCGCCTCGCCTTCGGTCAGCACGTCGATCGCGGCGGGGTCGTCGGCGTTCCCGGCGATGTCGCGGGCGAGCGCCGCGAACTCGGCCCCGCCGGCGGTCCGGGCAAAGGCGATGATGCCCCCGACGCCGCCCATGCGGTCTAGGACGGCGTCGGTCAGGGCGGTGCGCCGTTCGACCCCGTCATGAGCGCGCAGCGTGCGGGACAGCAGGCGCTTGCCGCACCACGCGCCGCTCGCCTCGTCCCCCAGAACGGGCCCACGGCCGCCGATCACCGTGGCCTCGCCTTGATAGCGGCGCATGAAGACCGAGCCCGTGCCGATCGCCGCGACGATCCCGTCCACGTCCCCCAGCGCGCCCTGCAGCGCGGTCCGGGCGTCCTGCACCACCACCGCGCGCGCGAACGGCAGCCGGCCCGGCAGCCAGCCGTTCGCGTCCGTGACCTCGGCCCCGGCGAGGCCCAGGCAGGCCACGCAATCGGCCGGATCGCGCCCGCCAAGCGCCGCCAGCGACACGGCGAGGATCGACGCGACCGCGCCTTCGCGGTCGGACATGACGTTCGCGGGGCCGCCATCGGCCTGCCCCACCACGCGGCCCTCGCCGTCGGCCAGCACGGCCCGGCAGCCGGTGCCGCCGCCATCGATCCCCATCACCCACTGCGCCACGTGCATCCTCCTTGAGCCCGGCCCTTCAACCCGCCGATGCGGGGCCGGTCCGTTTCCGCGCGGATCATGCAACCGCCGCGGCGCCAACGACAAGACGACGCCGGGCAAAAGAAAGGAAGCGCTACGGCCGTAGCGCCCCCTTCCCGCTCAACCTCGCGGTCGCGGTTCAGCTTTCCAGATCGACGACTCCGTTGCCGACCCGGCCCCACGTCTCGGCCTCGACCGCGCTGACCTGGATCAGCGTCAGGCCGGGCGTATCGATCCCGTCCGGGAACCAGCGGTTCAGGTCCTTGGTCCAGTGCTGCTTGAACAGCGCCTTGTCGTCGCGGTGCAGGAGGGCGCGGCCGCGCAGCGAAATCCAGCTGTCCTTGGACTGGAAGTCCAGCATCACCGTGGGATCTGCCTCAAGCTGGGTCACCTTGCGGGTGTCGCCGTTCGAGAAGAACCAGTTGTCGCCGTCCCAGTCCACCTGCGCGTTGTTCGACATGGGCCGGCTGCACAGACCGCCGTCGTCCAGCGTGGCCATGACGCACAGGTCCAGACCGGCCATCGCCTTGGCCAGTTCCTGCCGGGTCGGCGGATCGTCGTGATCGGTGTTCTTGCTGAACAACATGGGCAGGCTCGCTTTCGGTCTGGGGGTGAGGGTTGTCATCGGGGAACGCGGCCGGTCGATTGTCGTTCCGTCACCCTTCCGTCACGGTCGGTTGCCTAGGGTGGCCCGCGCCCCTATATCACTGCCTTCGTTTTTTTCCGGGCCGCGCCGATGCCGCCGCCTGCCCCCTCGCGCCCGCCCCCCGCGCACCGGAGTATCCGCCCCATGCCCGCGACAGCCGCACCCCCGACGCCGTTCTACCTGATCGACCGCGCAAAGCTGCAGGCGAACATGGACAAGATGGTCCGCCTGCGCGAGCGGTCGGGGGCGCGGGTTCTGCTGGCGCTCAAGTGCTTCGCGACCTGGGGGGTGTTCGACCAGATGGCGCAGTCGATGGACGGGACCACGTCGTCCTCGCTTTACGAGCTGCGGCTGGGGCGCGAGACGTTCGGCCGCGAGACGCACGCCTATTCCGTCGCCTGGGCCGATCACGAGATCGACGAGGCGGTGGGCTACGCCGACAAGATCATCTTCAACAGCCTGGGCCAGCTTGACCGGTATGCCGACCGCGCCGCCGGGATCGCGCGCGGGCTGCGGCTGAACCCGCGCTTTTCGACCAGCGGCTTCGACCTTGCGGACCCCGCGCGGCAATTCTCGCGCCTGGGCGAATGGGACATGGCGCGGCTGGAACAGGCGCTGGACCGGATCAGCGGCGTGATGATCCATTACAACTGCGAAAACCGGGACTTCGACCTGTTCTCGGGCCAACTCGACCGGATCTCGGCCGAGTTCGGGCCGTTCCTCGAACGGCTCGACTGGGTCAGCCTTGGCGGTGGCATCCACTTCACCGGCGAGGGGTATCCGCTGGACGCGCTCGCCCGGCGCCTGCGCGCGTTTTCCGACAGGTTCGGGGTGCAGGTGTATCTGGAACCGGGCGAGGCAAGCATCACCGGCACGACGACGCTGGAACTGTCGGTCCTCGACATCCTGAACAACGGCAAGGACGTCGCCGTCGTGGACAGCAGCATCGAGGCGCACATGCTGGACCTGCTGATCTACCGCGAGAACGCGAAGCTGCCGCAGGCGGGCGCGCATGAATACCAGATCGCGGGCAAATCCTGTCTTGCGGGCGACATCTTCGGCGACGCGCGGTTCGACCGCCCGCTGGCCGTGGGCGACCGGATCAGCGTCCAGGACGCGGCCGGTTACACGATGGTCAAGAAGAACTGGTTCAACGGCGTGGCCATGCCCGCCATCTGCATCCGCGAGACGGACGGAACGATCACCGTCCAGCGGACCTTCGGCTACGACGACTACCGCGCCTCGCTGTCCTGAGCGCGCCGATCCCTGACCACATCCTGAAAGGAAACCTCTGCGGTGGAAAAACCCAACGTCCTCATCATCGGCGCCGGTGGCGTGGCCAATGTCGTGGCCCACAAGATCGCGCAATGGGCCGACGAATTCGGCAACATCCACATGGCGAACCGGACCCGATCGCGGGCCGACGCCGTCGTGGCCGACATCGTCGCCAAGGGACATCTGGGCCGCCGCACCATCGCCACCCACGCGCTGGACGCGATGGACGCGGGCGCGGTCGCCGCGCTGATCCGCGACACGGGCGCGCAGATCGTCGTCAACGTGGGCTCGCCCTTCATCAACATGACCGTGCTTCAGGGCTGCATCGACACCGGCGCCGCCTATATCGACACGGCCATCCACGAGGACCCGGCCAAGGTCTGCGAGACGCCGCCGTGGTACGGCAATTACGAATGGAAGCGGCGCGAGGCCTGCGCGGCGGCGGGCGTCACCGCGGTCCTGGGCGCGGGCTTCGATCCGGGCGTCGTCAACGCCTATGCGCGGCTGGCCGAGGACGAATATTTCGACCGGATCGACTCCATCGACATCGTGGACATCAACGCGGGCTCGCACGGGCGCTACTTCGCTACCAACTTCGACCCCGAGATCAACTTCCGCGAATTCACCGGCACGGTTTACAGCTGGCAGGGCGGCGCGTGGCGCGAGAACGAGATGTTCGAGGTCGGGCGCGAATGGGACCTGCCGGTCGTCGGCAAGCAGACCGCCTATCTGTCCGGCCATGACGAGGTTCACAGCCTGTCGTCCCGCTACAAGGACGCGGACGTGCGGTTCTGGATGGGCTTCGGCGCGCATTACATCAACGTGTTCGGCGTGCTGAAGAACCTCGGTCTGCTGTCGGAACAGCCCGTCACCGTCGAAGGGCAGCAGGTCGTGCCCCTGAAGCTGGTCAAGGCGGTTCTGCCCGACCCGGCGACGCTTGCCCCGGACTATACCGGCAAGACCTGCATCGGCGATCTGGTGCGGGGGACCCGCAACGGCCAGCCGGGCGAGGTCTTCATCTACAACGTCGCCGACCACGAGGAGGCGTATGCCGAGGTCGGCAGCCAGGGCATCAGCTACACCGCGGGCGTGCCCCCGGTCGCCGCGGCGATCCTGATCGCGCGCGGGCAGTGGGACGTGAAGCGGATGGTGAACGTCGAGGACCTGCCGGCGCGTCCGTTCCTTGAACTGCTGGGCGAAATGGGCTTGCCCACGCGGGTGATCGACGCCGAGGGCGACCGGCCGATCTGACCGAACGGGGGGGCGGCGGCGGCGGCGCGCCGGTCCCAGCTCGTGATGCTTTACGTCAGCGTCGCGCCCCCCGCACTGACATTCAGCAATCTCAACGGGCGGAACCCCCCGTGGCGGCCCGCGTTCTGCCCCGCGCAGGCCTCGTCGAAGGCACGCTTGCCACCCGGAAGGACTGCCGTTGGCCCAGACCGTCCCGCCAAAGCAGCCCGACCGCCCGCCCAAACCACAGGCGGCCCCGCTGCCTGCCCACGCGCCCGGCGCGCGCGCAGCAAGCAGCCGGGCGACCGCGCGCAGGGGGCACCACGGCACGAACTGGCCGGTCCTCGGAGTCTTCCTCATCCTCGCCTTCGGCTTCGTGGCCGAGGCGCGGGCGTTCCTGATGCCCGCGACGCTGGCCATGCTTCTGTTCTTCGTCTTCGTGCCGTTCCGCCGGATGATGGCGCGGATCGGCGTCGGGCCGCCCTGGTCGGCCGGGATCGTCAGCCTGGGGCTGGTGCTGGCGACGCTGAGCTTGGGCTATTCGCTGGCCGGTCCGATCGGATCGCTGATCGCCAACAGCGACCGCATCGGCGCGCAGGTCGAGGATCGCTATGCCGAGATCCGCGAACGCTTCCGCGGGCTGGAGCATGCGGCCGCCAAGATCGACCAGTTGGCGCAGGGCGGCGAGACCGAAGGCGATGCCGACCAAGGCGCGCCGGACAGCGCCCCCGCCGACCCGGTGTCGGCCTTGCAGCGCACCCCCGCCCCCACCACGTCGGCCACCGCAACCGTCACCAACACCCCGCCCGGCGCGCCCCCGCAAAGCGTCGAGGTGACGGTGGACAGCAACCCCGGACCCAGCGCGATCCAGCGGATGCTGACGCTTGGCCCGGAAATCATCAGCCAGATCGTGTTCACGCTGGTGCTGCTCTACTTCCTGCTCGCGTCTGGCGACCTGATGTATCTCAAGATCGTGCAGAGCTTCGATTCCATCACCGACAAGCGCGCGGCCTACCTGACGCTGCGCGAGATCGAGGACAGCCTGGGCCGCTACCTCGGCTCGATCACGCTCATCAACGTGGGCCTTGGCGTGGCGATCGGGCTTGCGATGTGGGCGTGGGGGATGCCCGCGCCGCTGCTCTGGGCGGTGGCCGGGTTCGTCCTGAACTACATCCCCTATATCGGCGCGATGGCGGGCACGATCGGGGGCGTGATCGTGGCGCTGCTGGTGTTCGACGACATGACGCGGCCGCTGCTGGTCGGGCTGACCTTCCTTGCGCTGACCTCGCTCGAAGGGCAGTTCGTCACCCCGCAATTCGTGTCGCGAAGGTTGCAGCTGAACGAGGTCGTGGTGTTCCTGACCGTGGCCCTGTGGGCATGGCTGTGGTCGGTCCTGGGGATGGTGGTCGCGGTGCCGACGCTGGTCGTGCTGCGGGTGCTGTGCGACCACATCCCGCGGCTGGAAAAGTTCGGCAACTTCCTTGCCGGCGAGGCGTCGCCCCAGTTCGAGGACGAGACCGAGGACGAGGCGCGCGAGATCGTCGAGGCGGGCGAGGACGCGCCCGAGCCCCAGCAGGCCGTGGTCGCCACCGCCGAGGTCGTGGTTGAGCGCGTGCTGGCCGACGCGGACGTAAGCGCCGACCATGACCCTGACCTTCACCCCCGCCCGCAGGCGGTTTCCAGCGTGCGCCCGGCGCAGTAGCCTTTGCCGAACACGCAAAGCGAAGGGGCCGCCGTGACCGCGACAGACTGGAAAACCCAAGGCATCCGCGTGATCGCCCCGCACACGCGGTCGGGCGATACGCCCGACACCCGCGGCATGAACCGGCAGGTCGCCATTTCCGGCGCCCGCACCGGATCGCAGGCGCTCTGGGCGGGCACCAACCACATCCGTCCCGGCACCATTACCGGCCCGCATCACCACGGCCCGCTGGAAAGCGTGATCTATGTCGTCAGCGGCACCGCCCTGATGCGCTGGGGCGACCGGCTGGAGTTCATCACCAGGGCTGGCCCCGGTTCGTTCCTGCTGGTGCCGCCCTTCATGCCGCACCAGGAACTGAACGCCTCGGACACCGAGGACCTGCATTGCGCGCTGGTCCGCAGCGGCCCCGAGGAGATCGTCGTCAACCTGCCCGACATCGAGATCGAGCCCGACCCCGAGTGGATCAAGTTCTGAGGCTCAGTTGGCGGCGACCGCTTCGCGGATCGCGCGCATGTTGCGGCCATACACCTCGGGCGCGTCGGCCGAGCCGCCGCTGAACACCGCCGAGCCCGCGACCAGCACGTCCGCGCCAGCCGCCACCACCAGCGGCGCGGTCACCGGATCGACGCCGCCGTCCACCTGGATGTGGATCGGGCGGTCGCCGATCAGCGCGCGTAGCTGGGCGATCTTTTCCACCTGCGAGTGGATGAACTTCTGCCCGCCGAAACCGGGGTTCACGCTCATCACGACAACCATGTCGCACAGGTCAAGGACGTGGCGCACCGCGTCGGCAGGCGTGCCGGGGTTCAGCGCCACGCCCGACATCTTGCCGGTGGCCCGGATCGCCTGAAGCGTGCGGTGGATGTGCGGCCCGGCCTCGACATGGGCCGAGATCAGGTCCGCGCCCGCGTCGGCATAGGCCTGGATGAAGGGATCAACCGGCGCGATCATCAGGTGCACGTCCATGAAGGTCGTGACGTGGCGGCGGAACGCCTTGACCGCCGGGGGGCCGAAGGTGAGGTTCGGCACGAAGTGCCCGTCCATCACGTCCACATGCACCCAGTCGGCGCCCTGATCCTCGATCGCGCGGATCTCGCGCCCGAAATCGGCGAAGTCGGCGGACAGGATCGACGGCGCTATCCTGATGCGGCGATCGAAGGTCATGGCTGCGTCCTTTCAGCGGCCGCTGTCATGTCGGCGGCGGTGACCCGATAAGGCCGCGCGGCGAAAAAATAAACCCCCGCGGCCCCGCGACGAGGCGGCGCAGACGGCACTGCCGGGCGTCCGGTCAGGCGTCGGCCTTGCCGTCGCGCCTGCGCGCCTTTTCCTCGGCCATTTCGATCGTCGGGTCCTCCAGGATGCCTTCGACATAGATCATGCGGACCAGCACCATCAGGACCAGAAGCAACGGCGTCGCGACCAGCACGCCCACGAACCCGAACAGCACCCCGAAGGCGATCACCGACAGCACCGTCAGCACCGGCGGCAGCGAGTTCGCGCGCTTCTGGATGATCGGCTGCAGGATATTGCCCTCGATCTGCTGGATGACGGCAAACAGGATCGCGGTATAGATCGCGGTCTGGGGCCCGTCGGAAAACGCCAGCAGCACCGCGGGCGCGGCCCCGATCCACGGGCCGATGAAGGGAATGAAGTCGGCGATCCCTGCGATGATCCCCAGCGCGAGCCACAGCGGGATGCCCAGCATCCACAGCCCGGCGGCGGTCAGCACCGCGACCGCCATCATCGACAGCCCCTGCCCCAACAGCCAGCGCCACAGTCCCTGCCCCAGCGCGTCCATGATCTCGATCGCGCGGGCGCGCTTGTCCATCGGGATCAGATGCAGGACGCCGCGCCGGTAAAGCTGCGGATCGGCGGCAAGGAAGATCGCGACCATCGCCACGACGATAAGGTTGGCTGCGCCATTCACGACCGTGGACAACGTGCCCCGGACCGCACCGAACAGGTTCAGGCCCTGCCCCGGCTCTTCCTGCGGCATCATCTCGCGCAGGCGCTGAACCAGCGGCTGCCCCTCGAGCGCGTCGCGAAGCTTGGTCAGCGCGCCGGGCAGCGAACCGGCGAGCTGGCCCAGCTGTTCGGCCAGCTGCGCGCCGAGAAAGTAGAAGCCAAGGCCGATCGCGGCCAGCAGTGCCAGCACGACGACGCCCAGCGCGGCGCCCGCCGACAGGGGCGAATGGCTTTGCAGCGCCAGCGCCAGGTGCCGTAGCAGGACCGCAAGCAGCAGCCCGAAGAACGCCAGCAGCAGCACGAAGGCCAGCTTCCACAGCGCCAGCGCAAGGGCGACCATGAGCAGCGCGACGAAGATGACGGCGGGAATGGAACGGGGCATGGCGGGCTTTCGGCGGAGAGCTGTGGCGTGGTCCTGACCTATGCCTGCGCGGGGGGACGGGTTCCGGCGCCGCGACGAAATGAGGGCGTCGTGGCGGGGTGGCGTGGCGTTCTAGCTTTCGCGATGACCCCGCGTCCCTGCGCCCGCTTCCAGTTCGCGCGCGAAGGTCGCGGCCAGCTGCGCCTTGAGGATCTTGCCGGTCGGCGCGGCGGGCAGCGAGGTGGCAAGGACGATCCGCGAGGGCAGCTTGTAGGACGACAGCCGCTCAGCCGCGAACTCGCGCAGCGCGGCCTCGGACACGGCGAGCGGGTCGCGGACCTGGCAGAAGGCCAGCACCTCCTCGTCCACCGCCTCATCTCCCGCCTCGACCGTGCGGCCGATCACGGCGGTCTGCACCACCGCCGGATGTTCGTTCAGCGCCGCCTCGACCTCGGGCGGATAGACGTTGAAGCCGCCCCGGATGATGAGCTCGCGCGCGCGGCCGGCGATGTGAAGGTTGCCGTCCGCGTCGAACCGCCCCAGATCGCCGGTGCAGAAGAACCCGCCCGCATCAAAGGCGGCGGCCGTCGCCTCGGAGTTGCGGAAATAGCCGGGCATGACGTTGGGGCCGCGCACCAGGATCTCGCCCACGCCGTCGGTTCCGGCGTCGCGCAGCCGCACCTCGACACCGGGCAGCGGGCGGCCGACGCTCACGTCAGGGATGCCCTTGGGGCAGGTCGTCACCGTCACCCCTGCGGTCGTCTCGGTCAGGCCGTAGCCGTTCTGCAGGGCGGTGCCATAGAACGCCTCGGCCCGCCGCTTCCAGTTCGGGTCGAGCGGCGCTGCCCCCGACGAGACGTAGCGCAGGATCCCGGTCGTCAGCCGCGCGATGCCCTGCGCCGCCGCCTCGGCCATGATGAGCGCGTGCATCTGCGGCACGGCCGGCAGCACGGTCACGTCCTCTTGCAGCGCCGCGACCACGGCGGGTGCTGAAAAGCGCGGCGACAGGCGCAGCTCGGCCCCCGCGATCAGCGCCGCGACCATCATCGAGGTCAGGCCGAACACATGCGTCATCGGCAGCACGCCCAGGATCACGTCGGACGGGACCATCTCCCGCGTCCAGGCCGAGGCCCCGCCCCCGAACAACAGGTTCGCGTGGGTCAGCATCACGCCCTTGGGCGTGCCGGTGGTGCCGGTGGTGTACAGGATCACGGCGGTCTGGCCGGGGTCCGGCCGCACGGGTTCCGCCGTCGATGCCTGCCGCGCGTCGGTGATGTGCAGAGGCCCGAGCGGCGTTGCCCAAGGTGCCGCCGCCGCATCGCTGGCGTGACCGGCCGCAGGCGGCGAGACGTTCGACAGATATACGGTCAGGCGCGGGTCCGCGTGGGTCGCGATGCGGGCGAGTTCGGGGGCCGTCATCCGCGCGTTGACCGGCACCGCAACCGCATCCAGCCGCGACGCGGCAAGGATCAGCCCGACCAGCGCCGCCGCGTTCTCGGCAAGGACCAGCAGCCGGTCGCCGGGGCCAAGCCCACGCGCCGACAGATCGGCGGCCAGCGCATCGACCGCGCCCGCCAGCGCGCCGAATGTCACGCGGACCCCGTCGTGGTCGCGCAGCGCCCAGGCGTCGGGGCGTTCCCTGCGCTGGCGGTCCAGCACCTCGTGGACGCGGGACATGGTCATCGTCGGTCCTTTCTGCCCGCCCTCAGCGCGGCGCGCCGTGGCCTTCGGGCACCCGCTTGAACACGCCCGCCGCCGTCGCGATCAGCGTGCCGTCATCGTGGATCAGCTCGCCCGCCACGAACAGAAGGCTGCGCCCGCCCCCCGTGACGCGGCCGGCGGCCGTGACGCCGCCCGCGCGCCCCGGGGCGATGAAGTCGATGGAAAGCGAGACGGTCAGGAACGGCTTCAGCCCGGTCTCGTCGATTGTCAGGCTGGCGGTCGCCCCGCAGGCGCTGTCCAGAAGCGTGGCGGCGATGCCGCCGTGCAGGACGCCATGGCGGTTGGTGTGGCGGTCGTCCGCGACCAGCCGGCACCGGGCGCGTCCGTCCGGCTGGCCCACGTCGAGGGAAAAGCCGATCAGCCGCTGGGTGCCGGTCTCGTTCTCGATCAAGCCGGTCATTCCGCCACTCATCCGGCGGACAACGCAATGAAGCGTTCAAGGTGGTGGTCGCTGTCGCCGAACCGCGCGTCCGCGGCGATCAGGCGGCGGGCCATGGGGGCGAGTTCGTATTCCTCGGTCATGCCGATGCCGCCGTGAAGCTGGATCGTTTCCTCGGCCACGTACAGCGCGACCCGCCCCACCAGCGACTTCGTCGCCGCGACATGCCGGTCGCGATCGGGCGTGTCCAGGTTGCCCGCAAGGTTCCACACGGCCGAGCGGGCCTGCTCGACCTCGGTCAGAAGGTCAGCCATCCGGTGCTGGATCGCCTGGAAGGACCCGATCGGGCGGCCGAACTGCTTGCGGGTCCTGAGGTAGTCGGTCGTCAGCTCGACCGCCCGTTCCATCACCCCCAGCGTGTCGGCGCAAAGCGCAAGGATCGCGGCGGCGCGGGGCGCGTCCAGCAGCGAGGCGTCCCCGATCCGGCGGGCGGGCGTGCCGGTCAGGATCACCTCGGCCGCGCGGCCGCCATCCATCAGGGGATAGCCGCGCATGGCGAGCCCGTCGGCGGGCGCGATCACCAGGTACAGCCCGTCGGTCGCAAGGACGATCAGGTGGGTCGCATCCTCGGCCCCTGCGACGATGGTCTTTTCGCCGGTCAGCAGGCCGTCCTGCGCGGCGGTCCGCACGGTGCCGTCGAACCGCTGCCCCGGCTCGTCCAGCGCGACCGCGATCCGCGCGGCGCCGGTGGCGGCGGCTTCGGCCAGATCCAGCTCTCCGACCGCGGCGAGGATCCCCGCGCCCAGCACGACGCCGTCCAGCAGCGGCGTCACCGCCACCGCGCGGCCCAGCGTGCGGAACACCATCAGGATGTCCGGCCCGGTGCCGCCGAAACCGCCCGCATCCTCGGGCAGAAGCGCGGCGCCCGCGCCCAGGTCGAACAGCGCGGCGGCGGCCGCGCCCCGGTCGAGCGTGCGGGCCAGGCTTTCGCCCAGCATCGTCTGTTCCTCGGTGAATGCGAAATCCATCGCGCGCGCGTCCTTCACAGCCCCAGCAGGGACTTGGCGATGATCCCGCGCTGGATTTCGTTCGAGCCGCCATAGATCGACAGCTTGCGGTTGTTGAGATAGGCGCGGGTCGCCGCCGCCGCGTCGGGCGGGCCGGGGGGCGCGTCGTCGCTCGCGCCCGCGATCGCCTCGGACGGAAAGGCGAGCGCCCAGGGGCCGACCGCGCGGCGCGTCAGGTCGTTGATCGCCTGCCGGATCTGCGTGCCCTTCAGCTTGAGCATCGAGCTTTCGGCACCCGGCGCCTGTCCCGCCGCCGCCTGCGCCAGCATCCGCAGGTTGGTCGTGGACATCGCCATCAGGTCGATCTCGACCGCCGCCATGCGCGCCGCGAACAGCGGGTTTTCGGACAGCGGCCGTCCGTTCGCCACCTGCGCCCGCGCGATCCGCTTCAGCGATGCCAGCGCCGCCGTCGCGAAGCCCACGCCCGCGATGTTGGTGCGTTCGTGCGTCAGCAGGTACTTGGCGTAGGTCCAGCCCTTGTTCTCCTCGCCCACGAGGTTCTCGACCGGCACCCGCACGTCGTCGAAGAACACCTCGTTCACCTCGGGCGTGCCCTCGAGCAGGACGATGGGGCGGACGGTGATGCCGGGGCTCGCCATGTCGATCAGAAGAAAGCTGATCCCTTCCTGCGCCTTGGCGGCCGGGTCGGTGCGGACGAGGCAGAAGATCCAGTTCGCGTGCTGGCCAAGCGTCGTCCAGGTCTTCTGCCCGTTGACCACGTAGTGGTCGCCGTCACGCACCGCCGTCGTCTTGACTGATGCGAGGTCCGATCCCGCGCCCGGTTCGGAATAGCCCTGACACCACCAGTCCTGCCCGTTCAGGATGCGCGGCAGGAAGCGGTCCTGCTGTTCCTTCGACCCGAACTTCTGCAGCACCGGCCCCAGCATGGCGAGGCCGAAGGGCACGACGCGCGGGGCGTGGGCGAGCGCGCTTTCCTCTTCGAAGATATGGCGCTGGATCGCGGTCCAGCCGGCGCCGCCGAACTCGACCGGCCAGTTGCCGGCCAGCCAGCCGCGCTCGCCCAGGGTCGCGTGCCATTCCTCGTACTCGGCCTTGGTCAGTTCCTGGTGCAGGCGGCCCTTGTCGGCCAGCCCTTCGGGCAGGCGGTCCCGCAGGAACCGGCGGACCTCGGCGCGGAACGCCTGATCCTCGGGGGTGAAGCTCATGTCCATGACGGACCCTTTCAGAAGATTTCGATCAGCCCCGCCGCGCCCTGACCGCCGCCCACGCACATCGTGACCACGCCCCATTTCGCGCCGCGCCGCCTGCCTTCCAGCAGCAGGTGCCCGGCCATCCGCGCGCCGGTCATGCCGAAGGGATGGCCGATGGCGATGGAGCCGCCGTTGACGTTGTATTTCTCGGGGTCGATCCTCAGGCGGTCGCGGCAGTAAAGTGCCTGGCTCGCGAACGCCTCGTTCAGTTCCCACAGGTCGATGTCGTCGACCGTTAGGCCCGCGCGTTCCAGCAGGCGCGGAACGGCGAAGACGGGGCCGATCCCCATCTCGTCAGGCTCGCAGCCCGCGACGGCGAAGCCGCGGAACGCGCCGAGCGGCGTCACCCCCTCGCGCGCGGCGCGGTCCCCGTCCATCACGACCAGCGCGGCGGCGCCGTCCGACAGCTGGCTGGCGTTGCCCGCGGTGATGAACTTGTCGTCGCCCTTCACCGGCTTCAGGCCCGCCAGCCCCTCAAGCGTGGTGGACGGGCGATTGCATTCGTCGCCGGTCAGGGTGAAATCCTCGTGCGTCGTCTCGTTGGTCGCCTTGTCGATCACCGCGCGCGTGACGCCGATCGGCACGATCTCGTCCGCGAACTTGCCCGCCTGCTGCGCCGCCGCGATGCGCTGCTGCGAGCGCAGCGAGTATTCGTCCTGCGCCGCGCGGCTGACGCCGTAGCGCGCGGCCACGATGTCGGCGGTGTCGATCATCGGCAGGTACAGGTCGGGCCTGTGTTCCTCGATCCATGCCTCGCGCGAATGGCGCACCGGCGGCTGGACCAGGCTGATCGATTCCACCCCGCCCGCAAGGATCGCCTGCGCGCCCTCGGCCCGGACCATGTGCGCGGCCATCGCCAGCGCCTGCAGGCCCGACGCGCAGAAGCGGTTGACGGTCGCGCCCGCGATGCCGACGGGCAGGCCCGCGCGGACGACGATCTGGCGGGCGATGTTCCCGCCAGTGACATATTCGGGATAGCCGCAGCCCCAGATCGAATCCTCGATCAGCGCCGGGTCGATGCCCGCGCGCTCGACCGCGATCCGGGCGACGTGGCCGCCCATCGCCGCGCCGTGGGTCAGGTTCAGGCTCCCGCGCCCGGCCTTGCCGATGCCGGTGCGGGCGGTGGAAACGATGACGGCGTCGGTCATTGGGCGTCCTTTCCAAGATCGGCGAAGCGGCCGCCGCTTTCGGCGAGCCGGGCCAGCAGCGGCGCTGCCTGCCAGAAATACGGGTCATCCTCGGCGTAGCGGGCGATGTCGGCGGCGATCGTGCCCAGACCCTGCGCGTCCGCCCAGTGCATCGGCCCGCCCTTGCCACGCGGGAAACCGTAGCCGTGAAGCAGCACGACGTCGATGTCGGACGCGCGGGCGGCAATCCCTTCGTCGAGGATCTTCGCGCCCTCGTTCACCATCGCGGCCATGTAGCGTGACCGGATCTCGTCGTCGGTAAAGTCGCGCGGGGTGATCCCCAGTTCGGCCCGGATGCCGTCCAGCATCGTCCCCATCTGCGGGTCGGGGCGACCTTGCGGCGACTGGTTGTCATAGATGTAATAGCCGCGCCCGGTCTTGCGCCCCAGCCGCCCCCCCTCGGCCAGCCGGTCGGCAAGGACGGGCACCCGCTCGCGCGGGTCGCGGGTGGCCGCCTTGCGCTGGCGGTTCGCGTAGCCGATGTCGAGACCGGCAAGATCGCCGACCTGATAGGGCCCCATCGGAAAGCCGAAATCCGCGACCGCGCGGTCCACCTGATAGGGCGAGGCGCCGTCCAGCACCATGTGGTCGGCGGCGGCACGATAGGCCGACATGATGCGGTTGCCGATGAAGCCGTCGCAGACGCCCGCGCGGACGCCGATCTTGCCCATGCGCTTGGCAAGGTTGAAGGCGGTCGCCACCACGTCGGGCGCGGTGCGGTCGGCGACCACGATCTCCATCAGCCGCATGACGTTCGCGGGCGAGAAGAAATGCAGCCCGATCACGTCCTGCGGCCGGCCAGTGGCGGCCGCGATCTCGTTCACGTCGAGATACGACGTGTTCGTCGCCAGTACCGCGCCGGGGCGGCAGATGCCGTCGAGCGTGGCGAACACCTCGCGCTTGACGTCCATGCTTTCGAACACCGCCTCGATCACCAGATCGGCGTCGCCGAGCGCCGCATAATCCGTCACGGCGCGGAACCGGTCCGCCATCATCGCGTCGCGGTCGGCGGCCGAAAGCTTGCCGCGCTTCACCGCGCCGTCCTGCATCGCGGCCACCCCGGCGGCGGCCTTGGCGGCGGCGGCCGTGTCGCGTTCGATCAGCGTCACGTCGAGCCCCGCAGCCAGCGCCGAGGCGGCGATGCCCTGCCCCATGGTGCCGCCGCCGATCACGCCGATCCGGTTCACCTCGCGCGGGGTTACGCCCTTCAGGTCGTCCTGCTGCGCCGCGCGCCGTTCCGAAAAGAAAGCGTGGATCATCGCCGCCCGCTCGGGCGTCTGCATCAGGTCCATGAAAGCCCGCCGTTCCACAGCCACCCCTTCGGCAAACGGCAGCGCCAGCCCTTCGGCGATGGTGTCGAGCGCCCGAAGCGGCGCGACCTGCCCGCGCGAGGCCTTGGCGACCTTGCCGCGCCAGCTTTCCACGACCTGCGGATCGACGGTGGGCGCCGCCACGTCCGACAGGCGTCGCCCGGCCGCCCCTTCGGACAGCAGCCGCCGCGCATGTGCGATCCCGGCCGCGCGCGGGTCGGTTCCGTCCGCCAGCGCGTCGATCAGCTTCATCCGCAGCGCCTCGTCCGCGCCGATCTGGCGGCCCGAGGTGACCATGTCGATCGCCGCCTCAAGCCCGACCGCGCGCGGCAGCCGCTGAGTCCCGCCCGCGCCGGGCAGCAGCCCCAGCGTCACCTCGGGCAGGCCCAGACGGGTGCCGGGGACGGCGACGCGCGCATGGGCGCCCAACGCCACCTCAAGCCCGCCGCCCAGCACCGTCCCGTGCAGCGCGGCGACGATGGGCTTGTCCGATGCCTCGATGGCGTCGATGACGTCGGGCAGGAAAGGCTCGACCGGAGGTTTGCCGAACTCGGATATGTCGGCACCGGCGATGAAGGTGCGCCCGGCGCAGCAGATCACCGCGATCCGCGCCCCAGCGTCTGTCGCGAAGTGCGCGACGGCGTCGGACAGGCCCCGGCGCACCGCCGCCGACAGCGCGTTCACGGGCGGGTTGTCGATCTCGATCAGGGCGATCTCGCTCTCGCGGTCGTAGCGCACGGGATTGGCGGGGGTCATGGTCATGCCTCTTTGCGCGACAGGTTGGATGCGCGTCGGGCATGGTTTCCACGGAACGCACGGCTTCGGCAAGGCGCGACGCCATCCCGGCGCATTCTTGCCCGAAGTTCAATGACGGTCGTAAGCGCGGGATGGCAAGCCGATCCCGCCAGTTCCAGCGGCCGACCCAAGGGGTGGATCGCGGCGGCGCAATGCAGCAGACTGCGCCTGCACCGATCCCGACCAAAGGCCCGATCCAATGACCGAACCCACGATCACCCGCGAAGACGCAGGCCAGCGGGGCGGCCGCTACGTCGCCCGCATCGACGGGCAAGAGGCCGAGCTGGTCTTTTCCCGCCAGGGCGACACTGTCACCGCCGACCACACCGGCGTGCCGTCCGCGCTGGAAGGCCGGGGGATCGGCTCGGCGCTGCTCGACGCGCTGCTGAGCGACGCGCGGGCCGAGGGCTTTCGCATCCTCCCCCGCTGCAGCTTCGTCGCCGCGCAGGCCAGGCGGCACCCGGAATGGGCGGACCTGTTCGTGGGGGATGCGGGCTGAGGCGCGCGGTTCGCGCAGCGGTCGGGCGTGAAACATGGTGACCCCGACAGGACTTGAACCTGTAACCTGCCCCTTAGGAGGGGGCTGCTCTATCCAGTTGAGCCACGGGGCCGCCGCCGGATAGATGCCTGCCTGCGCGCGCTTTGGCAAGCTTGTCGCACGGGCCGTCATGCGCTAACGCCGGTGAACACGAACTCAACGGCTGCGCGAATGACACCGCAAAGACCACGCCGAACCCTGACGCTGCGCGACGTGTCGGACGCCGCGGGCGTCAGCGAGATGACCGTCAGCCGCGTGCTGCGCAACCGTGGCGACGTGTCGCCCGCCACGCGCGAGAAGGTGCTGACCACCGCGCGGTCGATGGGCTACGTGCCCAACAAGATCGCGGGCGGGCTGGCGAGCCAGCGGGTGAACCTGGTCGCGGTCGTGATCCCGTCGCTGTCGAACCTCGTCTTTCCCGACGTGCTGGGCGGGATCTCGGCCGAGCTCGAGGATACCGGGCTGCAGCCGGTCGTGGGCGTCACGAACTACGCGCCCGCGCGCGAGGAAACGGTCCTTTACGACATGCTGAGCTGGCGCCCGTCGGGCGTGATCCTGGCCGGGCTGGAACACAACGCCGCCGCCCGCGCGATGCTGGCGAACGCGCAAATCCCGATCGTCGAGATCATGGACGTGGACGGCGCGCCGATCGACACCGCCGTGGGCATCAGCCACGACCGCGCGGGCCGCGACATGGCGGGCGAGATCCTGCGCGCGGGCTATCGCCGGATCGGCTTCATCGGCACCCACATGCCCGAGGATCACCGCGCCCGCAAACGCCTCGCGGGGTTCGAGGGGGCGCTTGCGGACGCGGGCGTGGGGCTGTCCGCGCGCGAGTTCTACCAGGGCGGATCGTCGCTTGCGAAGGGGCGCGAGCTGACCGAACGGATCCTCGCGCGCGAGCCGGCGCTGGATTTCCTCTACTACTCCAACGATATCATCGGCGCGGGCGGGCTGATCTGGGCGCGCGAGAACGGGATCGACATCCCCGGACGGCTGGGGCTTGCGGGGTTCAACGGGGTGGACCTGCTGGACGGGTTGCCGGTCCGGCTGGCCACTACCGACGCGCGGCGGCTGGATATCGGCAGGCGGGCGGCGCGGATCGTCGCGGGCAAGGACCCGCGCCCCGATGACGGGATCGTGGCGCTTGCGCCGACCTTCATGCCCGGCGACACGATCCGGCGGGTGCGCTGAGGGGCGGTCGCCCGTCGCCCGCGGCGGGCCCGGCTATTCGTCGGTGATGATCGTCACCCGCGTCTCGCGGATCACCTGGCGCAGCCGGGCGCGGGTCTCGGGCGCCTCGGCCGCCACCGCCTCGAGCATTGCGCGCATGTCGCCGCGCAGGCCGTTCAGCTGGTCGATCAGCGACATCACCATCGCCACGCCGTCCGCATCCAGCGCGTAAAAATCCTCGAGTTCCAGGATCAGGCGCAGCCGCGCCACGTCGATGTCGCGAAACAAGGGCCCGGCCGCAGAGGTGACCGGCACGACGACCTCGGACCGGATCAGCGCGTCCAGCTCGGACTCGGTCAGGTCGGGCAGCGCGTCCAGAATCTCCGCGCGGGTCATCGGATGTGCGACGCCGTCGGTCATGACTGCACCCCCTTGCGTGGATCGTAGGCGTTGTCGGCGCGCCAGCCTTCGATGAACCGGGCCAGCTCGTCGTCGATGCGGGGCGGCATGACGATCCGCAGCTCGACATGCTGGTCGCCGCGGGTGCCGTTCGCGCGCTTGAGCCCGCGCCCGCGCAGCCGCAGCCGCTGCCCGCTGCTGGCGCCCCTTGGCACCGTCAGCATCACCGGGCCGTCGATCGTCGGCGCCTCGACCTTGCCGCCCAGCACCGCCTCGTCCAGCGCGATGGGCAGGATCGTTTCCACGTCGTCGCCGTTGCGGCGCCAGTCGGCGTCCTCGGCCACGGTGATCGACAAGAGCGCGTCGCCCGCATCCGCGTTCCCCATCGCCGGGCCGCCCTTGCCGCGCAGGCGGATCGTCTGCCCGTCACGGGTGCCCGGCGGGATCTGCACGTCGAGCGCATGGCCGTCGGGCAGCGTGATCCGCGTGGTCCCGCCGCGCGCGGCGGTCATGAAGTCCACTTCCAGCGTGTAGCGGTGGTCCGACCCGCGCATGTCGAAGCTGCCCGCGCCGCCGCCCGGCCAGCCCGCCCTTCCGCCACCCGCACCTGCGCCCGGGCGGGCGCGGCCGCCGAACAGGTCGTCGAACACGTCCGAGAAGTCGCCGTAATTCGCCTGCCCGCGATAGGGGTTGTCGCCCGCTTCCGCGAAGTCGCGGTAATAGCGGCGCTGCGGGCGTTCCTGCCCCTGCGCGTCGATTTCCCCCCGGTCGAAGCGGGCGCGCTGATCGGCGTCCTTGAGCAGGTCATAGGCGGACGACGCTGCCTTGAACCGCTCGTGCGCGGCGGTATCGGCGGTCAGGTCGGGGTGATCAGTCTTGGCGATCCGCCGGTACGCCTTCTTGATCTCCGCGTCCGAGGCCGTCCTGGCCACACCCAGCGCGGCATAGGGATCGTCCGCCATCTCGCCCTCGTCTTGAACTCGACAGGAACGTAGTGGACGGAGGCGCGGTTGCAAGCGGGCTGTGTTCCAGCGGGGAACCGAAGGCTCACCAGAGAGGCTAGGCCATGGTGCCCGGCCAATTACATTGCAGGATGCGACGAACGAAGGGCGCACATGGAGCCCCTGCCCACGCGACGGACAACATTCCGCTGCAAGCGTTCAGATCACGAGAATATTGGATTTGCCCGTAGCGGAGGAGGGACTCGAACCCCCGACACGCGGATTATGATTCCGCTGCTCTAACCTACTGAGCTACTCCGCCACGGTCCGCGCGATGTAAGGCGCGGGCGCTGGGGCGTCAAGCGGGAAAACAGCGCTGACGGCGGGTGAAAATGGGCCTGCCATGCAGCGGGTCAGGACGGCGCCGGCGCTGCCCCGCGCGCCATCTGTTCAGGTCCTGGCCTTCGCGCGCACCACCTGCAGCAGCGGCATCAGGTCGCTCATCTCGGGGCCGTGCGCCTGCCCGGTCAGCGCCTTTCGCAGCGGCATGAACAGCCCCTTGCCCTTGCGGCCCGTCGCGTCCTTGACGGCGGCGGTCCATTCCGCCCAGCTCGTGTCGGTGTAGGGCGGCGGCGGCAGCAGGGTCAGCGCCTGCGCCACGAACTCGGCGTCCTCGGGATCGATCACGGGCTCCGCGCCCTCGCTGAAGATCACCCACCAGTCGGCGAGGTCGTCCAGCTTGGTGATGTTGTGGCTCGCCACCCGCCAGAAGCGTTCGGCCAGGTCGTCCGGCACGCCCATGCCGGCGATCCGCGCCCGGACCGCGTCGAAGGGCAGGTGCTGGTTGCGCTCACGTGTGAGCGGCCACAGGTCCTCGGCGTCGAACTTGGTGGGCGAGGTGCCGAACTGCGACAGGTCGAACCCGTCCGCCAGCTCGCCCAGCGTCATCTTCAGCTCGACCGGCTGGCTGGACCCCAGGCGCGCCATCAGGCTCAGCAGCGCCTCGGGCGCGACGCCGTTCTCGCGCAAGTCCTTGAGGGACAGGGTGCCAAGGCGCTTCGACAGCTCCTCCCCCTGCGGGCCGGTCAGCAGGCTGTGGTGGGCAAAGCGCGGCGGCGTGCCGCCGAGCGCCTTGATGATCTGGATCTGCGTCGCGGTGTTGGTGACGTGGTCCGCGCCGCGCACGATGTCGGTCACGCCCATGTCCACGTCATCCACCGAAGAAGCGAAGGTATAAAGCACCTGCCCGTCGGCGCGGATCAGCACCGGGTCGCTGACGGACGCCGCGTCGATCGATACGTCGCCGATGATCCCGTCCGGCCACTCGATCCGCTCAAGGTCCAGCTTGAAGCGCCAGTATCCCTCGCGCCCCTCGGCCCGCAGCCGCGCGCGGTCGTCGTCCGACAGGTTCAGCCCGGCGCGGTCATAGACCGGGGGCTTGCCCATGTTCAGCTGCTTCTTGCGCTTCAGGTCCAGTTCGGTCGGCGTCTCGAACACTTCATACAGGCGGCCCTTTTCACGCAGCCCGTCGGCGGCGGCGGCATAGCGGTCCAGCCGGTCCGACTGCCGTTCCACCCGGTCCCAGGTCAGGCCCAGCCATTCGAGGTCGCGCATGATCCCGTCGGCGTATTCCTGCTTCGACCGTTCCTGGTCGGTGTCGTCCAGCCGCAAGATGAAGCTGCCGCCCGCCTTGCGCGCGATCAGCCAGTTCATCAGCGCGGTCCGCAGGTTGCCGACGTGGATGTGCCCGGTGGGCGACGGGGCGAAGCGGGTGGTGGTGGTCATCTTGTCCTCGGGAGGGCAGCGGCGGCGGCCGCCGGTCGTTGGCGTCCGGTCTTTCACACGGGTCCGTTCTTGTCCATATCAGGGCCGGACGCGGACCAAGGGGGGACAGCCTGCGATGACCGAATGGACCGACGCGAGGGCGCCGTCGCTGGACGAGATCGAGGCGATGGCGCGCGAGGTTATGGGCCGCCTGCCCGACAGCTTCGCGCCGCACGCCCGGGACGTGGTCCTGAAGGTCGAGGACGTGGCCGACGACGACGTGCTGGACGAGCTGCAGATCGACGATCCGCTGGAGCTGACCGGGCTCTACGACGGCATCCCGCTGACTGAAAAGTCGGTCAGCGAGCCGCAGCACTTTCCCGACACGGTCTGGCTGTTCCGCCGCGCGATCCTGGACGAATGGGTCGAGCGCGGGAACGTCACCCTGACCGAGCTGGTGGCACATGTCGTCGTCCACGAGCTTGCCCATCACTTCGGCTGGTCGGACGAGGACGTGGCGCGGATCGACCGGTGGTGGGAATGACCGGCCCCCTTTCGGCGCTGGGGGCGCAGCCGCAGGCGCGGATCCTGACGGTGACGCTGAACCCGGCGCTGGATCTCGCGACCGAGACTGCCGAGGTGGTGCCGGAACTGAAGCTGCGCTGCGCGCCGCCGCTGGTCGATCCGGGCGGCGGCGGCATCAACGTGAGCCGGGCGATCGCGCGGATGGACGGGTTGTCCACGGCGGTCGTGGCGCTCGGCGGGCCAGCCGGCGCGCGGGTCGAGGCGCTGATGGCGGGGGCGCGCCTGCCGATCGTCCGGGTGGACGCGCCGGGCGACACGCGGGAATCGCTGTCGGTCACCGACCGGTCGACCGGGCAGCAGTATCGCTTCGTCCTGCCGGGCCCGGTCTGGGACGATGACGACGTCGCCGCCGCCTGCCGCGCCATCGTGGCCGAAGTGCCGCAAGACGGGATCGTCGTCATGTCCGGGTCGAACCCGCCGGGCGTGCCGGACGACCTGGCCGTGACGCTTGCGCGGCGGCTGCAGGATCGGGGCGCAAGCCTGGTGGTGGACACCTCGGGCGAGCCGCTCGCCTGCGTCGTCCGCGCCGCCGTGGGCGTATCGGTGCTGCGTATGAACGACGCCGAGGCCGAGGGGCTGGCGGGTCGACCACTACCCGAACGCGCAGACACCTCGGCCTTCGCGGCCGGGCTGGTGCACGCGGGCGTGGCGCGCGCGGTCATCGTGGCGCGCGGCCGCGACGGCAACATCATCGCCACGGCGGATGGGTGCTGGCACGCGGTCGCGCATGACGTGCCGATCGTCAGCAAGGTCGGCGCGGGGGACAGCTTCGTCGCGGGCTTCACGCTGGGCCGGGCGCGGGGCTGGGATGCGGGGACGTCGCTGGGGCTGGGGGCCGCGGCGGCGTCGGCCGCCGTGATGACGCCCGCGACCGAACTGTGCCGGCCCGAGGACGTGGCGCGGCTGTTCGACGCGCGGGTCGTCACCGCGCTTTGACCCTTGCCGAAACCGGCGCTTGCACGGCGCGCGGCGGCGGTGCATCCCGCAAGGGCCCCTGCCCGCTTCGTTTCAGGACCACCGCCATGACCCAGCGCGACATCACCTGCTTCAAGGCCTACGACCTGCGCGGCAGGCTGGGATCGGAACTGGACGAGGACGTGGCGTGGCGCGTCGGCCGCGCCTTCGCGGCCCGGCCCCATGACGGCCCCGCCGCCCGCATCGTCGTCGGCCGCGACGGCCGCGAAAGCTCCCCCACCCTGGCCGCCGCGCTGATCCACGGCCTGACCGAGGGCGGCGCGGACGTGCTGGACCTCGGCCTCGCCGGCACCGAAGAGATGTATTTCGCCGTCGCCCATTACGGCGCCGATGGCGGGATCGAGGTCACGGCCTCGCACAACCCGATCGACTACAACGGGATGAAGCTGGTGGGCCGGGGCGCCGCGCCGCTGGACCCCGCGACGGAACTCGCGGCGCTGGCGGACCTTGCCCGGTCTGGCGACTTTCCCGCAGCCGCGCGGACCGGGCAGGTCGAGGTTTTCGGCCACGCGCGGGCCGCCTATGCGAGCGCCGTCTGCGATTTCGTGGACGCGGGCGCGCTGCGGCCCATGACGGTGCTGGTCAACGCGGGCAACGGCGTGGCGGGCCCCGCCTTCGACGCCATCGCCGAGGAACTCGCGCGCCGCGGCGCGCCCCTGCGGTTCGTCCGCATCAACCACGATCCCGACGCGACCTTCCCGAACGGGATCCCGAACCCGCTGCTGCCCGAAAACCAGCCGATGACCGCCGACGCCGTGCGCGCGCACCGGGCCGACCTGGGCGTCGCGTGGGACGGGGATTTCGACCGCTGTTTCCTGTTCGACGGCGCGGGCCGATTCATCCCCGGCGAATACATCGTCGGCCTGCTGGCGCAGGCGTTCCTGTCGCGCCACCCCGGCGAACGCATCGTCCACGACCCCCGCGTGGTCCTGAACACCCGCGACGTGATCGCGGGCGCGAACGGTCAGGCCGTGCAAAGCCGCACCGGCCACGCCTTCGTCAAGCAGACCATGCGCCAGAGCGGCGCGATCTACGGCGGCGAGATGTCTGCGCATCATTACTTCCGCGACTTCGCATTCGCCGACAGCGGCATGATCCCGTGGCTGAAGGTGGTGGAGCTTCTGTCGCTGCAGGCGACCTCGCTGTCCGATCTGACCCGCGACCGGATGTCCGCGTTCCCGTCGTCGGGCGAGATCAACTTCCGCCTGGCCGATCCCGACGCCGCCATCGCGCGGGTGCTGGCCGAGCTGGAACCGGGCGCGATCGCCCGCGACGACACCGACGGGATCAGCCTGGAATACCCGGACTGGCGTTTCAACCTGCGCCGGTCGAACACCGAGCCCGTCGTGCGGCTGAACGTGGAAAGCCGGGGCGACGCGGCGCTGGTCGCGACGCAGGTGGCGCGGATCGAGGCGCTTCTGGACGGCGTGCGGGCGTGAGCCTGGGGCCAACGCTTGGCCCGAAGGCGGATATTTCCGGACAGAAGATCGCCGTCAGTCGCCGACGGTGTCGGGGACGCCCATCAGGTGCTCGTGATAGCGCACCGCCTCACGCACATCGTCGAACATCGTCAGCCGCCCCTTGTTCAGGACGCCGCCCATGTTGCAGAGGCGGTGGATCATCTCGGTCGAGTGGGTGACGACGACGGCCGACGAATTGCGCATGCGGTCCATCAGCACCTGCTGCGACTTCATGCGGAACTCGGCGTCGCCCACGCTCGTCACCTCGTCCACCAGGTAGGTGTCGAAGCGGATTCCCATGCTGCATCCCATCGCGAGGCGCGAGCGCATCCCCGACGAGTAGGTGGCGAACGGCACGTGATAGCGGTCGCCCAGCGCCGCGAAGTCGCCCACGTAATCCACCAACTCGTCGCTGTCGGCGCCGTAGATGCGGGCCACGAAGCGTACGTTCTGCGCGCCCGTCAGCTCGCCGTGAAAGCTGCCCGCGAAACCCACCGGCCACGAGATCGTGCCGTCCGACCAGACCCGGCCGCTGGTCGGCAGGGTCGTGCCCGCGATCATCTTGAGAAGCGTGGACTTGCCCGCGCCGTTGCGCCCCAGCAAAGCCACCGACGCCCCGGTCGGAAAGACCGCGTTGATGTTGTCGGCGACGACCTGCGAGCTGCGGTGCAGGTTGAACACCTTGGTAAGGTTCTGAAGGACGATCATGGCGAACGGTCCGATACCCGCCGTCAGCGGCGGTCGCGGATGCTGTAATAGACCAGCATCGCGATCGACCACAGCACGAAGGTCAGCCCGAACCCCAGCGCCAGCAGCCACGGCCGGTCGGGGGTCAGCGACTTCTGCGCCGCCGTCGGCTGGATGTGGGCCGCGAGGTAGCGGCTTTGCCGCTGCGCGTTCTGCAGCGCCCCTTCGTAGGCCACGCGCGACGCGGTGTTGGCGCTTTCTGCGAATTGCAGGTCGACGGCGAGCTTTTCGTATTCCTGCATGAGGCTGGCGTAGCTTTCGCCTTCGGGCGTGTCGCCGCTGAACTTCGACCGCTCTTCCTCGATCTGGCGGTTCAGCGCCTCGATCTTCTGCTCGGCCTGGATGATGCGCTGGTCGCCCGCGCGGGCGTTCACGCGCAGCTGGTCGAGCGCGACCTGCTGCTGGGTCAGAGCGCCCTGCAGGTTGGCCAGGATCTCCATCTGCGTGCCGAGGTCGGCGGAGGGGTCGAGGATCCGGGTGCGGATGCGGAAGGCCGTCATTTCCTGCCGCGCGGTCAGAAGCTCGTCGCGGGTCTTGAACAGCTGCCGCTCGGCCAGCGATGTCGCGTCCTGAAGCGCCTTGTCCGACAGCGCGTTCACGATCTTTTCGCTTTCGCTCAGCACGGCCTGGCTGACCCTGAGCGCGTCGTCGGGGGTAAAGGCGCTGCTGCGGACGGTGATGATGCCCGCGTTGGTGTCGAGCAGCACCTTGACCTGGCGGTTCCAGTAGTCGGTCAGGTCCTCCTGCGCGCCCGAGGGGTCGTAGGCGAACACAAAGTCGCGCGGCCAGGCGCGGGTGAATGCGCCGACGAGGTCCATCTGGTCGCTCACGCGGCGGACCATGTCGGGGCTGCGGATGACTTCGAACAGGATGTCGGTGTCGGTCGCGGTGCCGGACGTGCCGCCCAGCGCCGACAGCCCGCCGAAGATGTCGATGCTGCCGCCGCCTTCTTCCCGGCGGACCGAGAACTGGGTGGTGGAGGTGTACTGATCGACCGCGCGGGTCCACAGGTACCAGCCCCAGATCCCGGTCGGCACGATCACGAACAGGACCAGCGTGAGCAGCGCGAGCCAGTGGCGCCGGCGCGGGCGGGCGAAGCCCACCGGCTGGCGGACGGGTGCCGCGGGCGGAAAGTTGCCCATGGCGGCCGGCAGGGGTCCGGCGGGCCGAAGCGCGGGCGCACCCCCGGCGGCGGCAGGCACCGGCACGCCGGGCACGGCGACGGCGGCGACCGGCCGGGGCCCCGGCGCGGGGGCGGGCGCCTGTCCGGGCGCGCCCGCCGCGGCGGCACGGGCCTGCGCTGCGGCGACGGCGGCCGCGGTGGCGGGGTCGGCCGGGGTGAGGCGGCCTGCGGGTGGCACCTGCGGGGCGGGTTGCGGCTGCGGTTGGGCTTGCGGCTGGGCGGGGGCGTGCTGCGTGACGGCCGGCTGCGGGGCCGGGGCGGATTGAGCGGGTGCGTGAGCCTGCGGCTGTGCGGGAGCTTGGCCCTGTGCGGGCGCCTGGCCTTGGGCTTGCGGCGCGCCCGAAGGCGGCGCGGCTTGCGGCGGGGCCGTCTGGGTCTGCGGCGTGGCCGCCGGGTTCTGCCCAGCCTGCGGCATGCCGGCGAACTGCGGGGCGGGGCCAGCGGGCGGCGTCGGCCTGCTTGCGGCAGGGGCCGCGCCGGTCGAGCTTGGGTTTTCGGGATTCGCGGTCCGGTCCGATGCGGGCCGCTGGGAGCTCTGATTCAATTGCACGCCTTTTCGTTGTGCTTATCCGCGCACTTGTTACATACACCGGCCAGACAAGGCCAGCGGGTGCTTTCACATGTCCGATACCGCAATCCAGCCGCATCCCCTTCCGACCGCGCGGCCCCAGATGCCGGCGCCGGTTACGGGTGCCGCGCCCCCCTCGGCCGCCGTCCCGGTCGCCGCGCGGCCGTCCCGCAGGCGACGGCTGCGGCTGATCCCGCGCCGGATGGGCGGCGGGTTGCTGGTCCAGACCTGGCGGTCGGTCAGCGCGTTGATGCTGCGCGAGATTTCGACGACTTACGGGAACTCGGCTGGCGGCTACCTGTGGGCGCTGCTCGACCCGATCCTTGGCATCGGGCTGCTGACGCTGGTGTTTTCGCAGTTCTTCGCTGTGCCCGCGCTCGGCACCAACTTCCCGCTGTTCTACGCGACCGGCTACCTTCCGTTCATGATGTTCAACGACGTCGCCAACAAGATGGCGATCTCGCTGCGCTACTCCGGGCCGTTCCTGTCCTACCCCGCGGTGACCTTCTTCGACGTGCTGTTCGCGCGGCTTCTGCTCAACGCGGGCGTTCACCTTGTCGTGTTCGCGATCGTGCTGATGAGCATCGTCCTGATCTACGACATGCCGCTGGTCCTTGACGTCGCGCGGTTGGCCGAGGGGCTGGCCCTGACCGTCCTGCTGGCGGCGGGGATCGGGGTCATGAACTGCTTCCTGATGACGCGGTTCCCGCTGTGGGAACGGACTTGGCAGATCATCACCCGGCCGCTCTTCATGATCTCGGGCATCTTCTTCCTGTGGGAAACGATGCCGGCCGGGTCGCGCGACGTGCTGTGGTACAACCCCATCGTCCACGTGATCGCCATGGTGCGGCAGGGCGTGTACCTGACCTACAACGCGACTTTCGTGGACCCGCTGTTCGTGACCGCGCTGTCGCTTCTGCTGCTGGTGAGCGGGCTCGCGCTGCTGATGCGCCACTACCGCGACCTGATGGAACGCTGATGGAACGCTGAGCGCCGCCATCAGATCAGGTCGTCGGGCGGCAGCACCAGCAGGTCCGACAGCGCGAGATGCTGGATGCCGTGGACGTAGATCCCGGCATCCGCGGCCCGGTCGCCGTCCAGATCGGCCAGCAGCAGCACGCCGGGCCCGTTCGCGTCGGCATACCGGGTCCAGCGCAGCTGCGGGCTGCCGCCGGTGAAACCGGTGTTGCCGACATAGTCGAGCCCCGCCGCGTCGATCGCCAGCCGGTCCACGCCGCGGGTGAAGTCGAGCACCCGCGCGAACGCGCCCGCCCCGGGCCGCCCGGGGATCAGGACGAAGTCGTCCGCCCCCTGCCCGCCCACCAGCGTGTCGACGCCCCCCGCGCCCCCGCCTGCAAGCACGTCATTGCCGTTGCCGCCCCACAGCTGGTCGCGCCCGTCGCCGCCGACCAGCGTGTCGCGGTCGTGCAGCCCCAGCAGCGTGTCGTCGCCCGCGCCGCCGTCGATGAAGTCGTGGCCCGACTGCCCGTCGAGCCAGTCGTTGCCCCCGCCACCGCGCATCTGGTCGCGCCCAAGACCACCCAGCGCAAGGTCGTGACCGTCGCCCGCAAGGATGAGATCGTCGCCCTCTTTCCCGAAGATCGAATCGTTGCCCCAGCCGGCGTCGACGTAGTCATCGCCCCAGCCGTCGAAGATGACGTCGTCGCCGTCGCCGCCGTAAATCGCGTCGTTGCCCGCGTCGCCCGACAGCGTGTCGTGCCCCGCGCCGCCGTTGATGGTGTCGGCGCCATCGCCGCCGTCAGCCATGTCGTCGCCGTCGCCGCCGCTCAGCACGTCGTCGCCCGCCTGTCCGCGCAGCTCGTCCCGCCCGGCCCCGCCCACGACAATGTCGCGCCCGGCGCCGCCATAGACGGTGTCGTTCCCCGCCCCTGCGTCCAGCGTGTCGTCGCCCGCGTCGCCGAGAAGCCAGTCATCCTCGGACCCGCCGTCGATCAGGTCGTTGCCCGCGCCGCCGTGAAGCGTGTCGAACCCCGCGCCGCCGGTCACGGTGTCGTTGCCCGCGCCACCGCGCGCGCTGTCGTTGCCGGCGTCGGTCAGGATCAGGTCGTTGCCCCAGTGCCCCAGCAGCGTGTCGTGCCCGATGCCCGCCTGCAGCGTGTCGTCGCCGCCACCGCCCAGCAGCCGGTTCGACCCGGCCCGGTCCGCCAGCAGGTCGTTGCCGTCACCGCCCGCGAGGATGTCGTCGCCCCACTGGCCCAGAAGCGTGTCGTCCCCCGCTTCGCCGTAAAGCGAATCGTTGCCGTACCCGCCCTCGATCCAGTCGCGCCCCTCGCCGCCCAGCACAAGGTCGTGGCCGTTGTCGGCGGCGATCGAGTCGGCGCCGGCCTGACCATGCAGGCGGTCGTTGCCCGCGCCGCCCGACAGGGTGTCGTCGCCCGCCTCGCCCTGCACCATGTCGTCGCCGTCGTTGCCCGCGATCAGGTCGCCGTCGCCGCCGCCGGCGATCACGTCGTTGCCCACACCGCCGAAAAGCGAGTCGACGGACGCGCTGCCGATGATGGTGTCGTGCCCGCCGCTGCCCTCGATCTGGCCGCCCACATGCGGCGCCACGATCGTGTCGTTCCCCAGCGTGCCGACGATCCGGGTGCCGATCTGCGGCGGGGTGTAATGCGCGATCGGGAACATGTCGTTCGTGAACTGCCACGGCAGCAGCGTGCGGCCGTCGGCGGAATAGATGTCGATCACGGTATCGTTGTAGAAGATCTTGATTCCGTAGCTCTGGGGCCGGAACACCAGCTGCGCGGTGCTGCGGATCATTCCCAGAAGCGACAGGTCCAGCCGGTCCTCGGCGGGGTCGAAGTCACGGATCGCGATCCGCCCGCCCGGGTCGGTCGCCACGAACAGGTCTGCCCCCGCCCCGCCCCACAGCGCGACCGACCGGGTGCCGGATATCAGGATGTCGTCGCCGCCCCCGCCCCGGATCGTGGTGGTGCCGTCGCTGCCCTGGATCAGGTCGCCGCCCGCCGTGCCGGTGTAGGTGCCGTTCCCGGCCCGCGTGGTCAGACCGATGGCGCCCGGGTCCACGATGAACTGCGAGAACGCGTGCTCGGTGGCCGAGGCCGCCACGACCACGATCCGCCCGTCCACCACCGAAGCCGAGATCGACGACACGTCGGCAAGCGCCAGCTGCGCCGTATCGGCGATTGTGGCGAGATGCAGAAGTCGCCCGTCGGCGGTCAGCGTCAGCAGGCTCAGCCCGTCATCGGCGCCGCCCACGACGATGAAGCTTCGCCCGTCGATCGTGACCGCCTCCATCGCGGTGACGCTTTGGAACCGGGTTCCAAGCTCGTCAATGACGTGGTCGACCGGCAGCATCCGCCCGTCCGCCGACAGGCTCACCACCGTCAGGGACGAGCTTTGCGCCGAGCTGACGACGAGGAAATGCCGCCCCCCGACCTCGGCATGGACCAGATCGCGGGGCTGGTTGAAGCCGGTGCCGCTTTGGCTGCCCAGGAACTCGCCGGGCATCAGGGTGCCGTTATCCGCCAGGCGCTGGGTCGAGACGTAGTTGCCGCGCAGCGACGACGACACGATCACCACCGCGCCGTTGATCCGCACGGCGATCAGCGCGTCGGCCTGCGCCCCTTCGATCCCGCTGGGGCGGCCCGATGTCGCGGCCAGCACCGGCGGACCATCGGCCGCCATGTGCCACACGCTGACCTGGGTGTCGCCCGCGCGGGTCGTGATCAGGCAGTCGATCCCCGCCCCGGTCGTGACCCGCGCGATGCCCGCGATGTCGGCAGGCAGGCCCCCGGCCCCGCCCGGGGCCGCGATAGTGCCAGCCCCGGCCCCCGCCGCAAGACTGGCGTCGGCCGCCCCGATCTCGCCCCGCGACCCCAGCGAACGCGGACCCGGGCCGCCGACCAAGCCGGTCACCACCAGCGTCTCGCCGCCGCCGGGGCGGTCGAGCAGCGCGATGTCGGGGGTGGCCACGTGGCGCAGCCGCGGGCCGTGACCGATCTGGCCGGACGGCACGAACCTGCCCTGTTCGTCCGCCACCCACCGCGCGAGCCCGCCCCCCAGGTGGCTCAGCGTGAACAGCACCAGCCGGCCGTCGAACACGCCCAGCTGCACGTCGGTCAGGTTCGTCGAGAACACCGGCTGCGGGTGCCTGTAGGTGCCAGCATGTGAAAAACCGACCATCGTTCAACCCTCAGGCGCGCCAGACCGGGTGCGGACCGGGTGCGGACCCGGCCACGGACCTTGCCGCGCAACGAGGGGAAAATACGAAGGCGGAGCTTAACAGCCGCTTTCCGGCGGGCGCCTGGAACGGCGCGAAAGCAGGGGAAAACCCGACAAGTCTAGCGATCTTGCAGGGAACCGGATCTCAGCCGCGCTTGAAGGGGCCGAAGGCCGCCGTCTCGGCCATGTCATCGCCCACCGCCTGGCCTTCTTCGTCCAGGTAGCCCGCGATCGCGCGGCGGAAGGACGGGTCGGCGACCCAGTGCAACGAATGGATCTGGCTCGGCAGATAACCCCGGGCAAGCTTGTGTTCGCCCTGCGCCCCCGCCTCGACCCGCGACAGCCCGTGCGCGATCGCCCAGTCGATGGCACGGTGGTAGCACAGTTCGAAATGCAGATAGGGGTGATCCTCGACGCAGCCCCAGTAGCGGCCGAAAAGCGTGTCGCGGCCGATCAGGTTCAGCGCGCCCGCGACCGGGCGGCCGTCGCGTTCGGCCAGCACCAGCAGCACGTCGTCGCGCATCGTCTCGTGCAGCCGGTCGAAAAAGGCGCGGGTCAGGTAGGGCCGGCCCCATTTGCGGCTGCCGGTATCCTGGTAAAAGGTCCAGAACGCGTCCCAGTGGGCGGGATCGAGATCGTCGCCGGTCAGGCTGTGGATGGTGCCGCCGAAGGCGTTCGCGCGCTCGCGTTCCTTGCGGATCGCCTTGCGCTTGCGGCTGCTCAGATCGCCCAGGAAGTCGTCGAAGGTCGCGTAGCCGCGGTTTTCCCAGTGATACTGCGTGGTCGTGCGCCCCAGCCAGCCCTGCGCCTCGCCCAGCTCCCGCTCGTCGACGGTGCAGAAGGTGACGTGTGCAGACGACAGGTCCGCCCGGCCCGCCACCTCGGCCATGGCCGCCAGCAGCGCGGCCCGCACCTCGGGCCGGTCGGCGATCAGCCGGGGACCGGTGGCGGGCGTAAAGGGGACGGCGCATTGCAGCTTGGGATAATACTGCCCGCCCGCCCGCATCCAGGCGTCGGCCCAGGCGTGGTCGAAGATGTATTCGCCCTGGCTGTGCGATTTCAGATAGACCGGCGAGACGCCGACGACCTCGCCCCCTTCCTGCGCGACGAGATGCGATGGATGCCAGCCGGTGCGGCCGCCGACCGAGCCGGATTGTTCCAGCCCCAGAAGGAATCGGTGGGTGGTGAAGGGATCGCCGCCGGGGCCGCAGCTGTCCCAATCCTCGGCCGGGATGGCATCGATTCGCGGCACGACGGAGACGGTGAGTTCGGTCATGCCGGATGAGATAGGCGGCGCAGGCGGAAACGCAACCGCGTGCGGCCGGGCAAAGGCGAACCCGCACTCAGCGCGGGCGTTCGATCAGGTCCCACAGGTTGCCGTAAAGGTCCGCGAATACCGCGACGGTGCCATAATCCGCCCGCATGGGCTCGCGCACGATCCGCACGCCCATATCGCGCAGGCGACCCAGATCGCCGTTGATGTCGTCGGTTTCCAGAAACAGGAACACCCGCCCGCCCGTCTGGTGGCCGATCGCGGCGACCTGAGCGGGGCCTGTCGCGCGGCCCAGCACCAGCGTCGGACCGGCCCCGCCTTCGGGGCCGATCGTCACCCAGCGTTTCCCCGCGTCGGGCAGCGGGGTATCCTCGCGGACCTCGAACCCCAGCGCCCGGCGATACCAGGCGATCGCCTCGTCATAATCGCCCACGACAAGCGTGACGTGGGCGATCCGCCGGGGCATGCGTCAGGCGCGCACGAGGGCGTCGTAATCCTCGGCGATCTTGCGGGTGGTCGGGCCGACCTGGAAATGCCAGTCCTCGCCGATCTGGGCGACCGGGGTCACCTCGGCCGCCGATCCGGTCAGGAAGCATTCCTGGAAGTCCGCCACTTCCTCGGGAAGAATGTGACGCTCGTGCACCGTCAGGCCCTGGTCGCGGCACATCTTGATGATGGTCTGGCGCGTCAGCCCGTTCAGGAACACGTCGGCGAGCGGCGTGTGAATTTCCCCATCTTTCACGAAGAACACGTTCGCGCCGGTGGCTTCCGCCACGTAGCCGCGGAAGTCCATGAACAGCGCGTCCGAGCAGCCTTTCTTCTCGGCCGCGTGCTTGGACATGGTGCAGATCATGTAAAGACCCGCGGCCTTCGCCGCCGAGGGGATCGTTTCCGGGCTGGGGCGTTTCCACTTGGCGATGTCGAGCTTGGCGCCCTGCCACTTGGCGTCGCCGTAGTAGCTGCCCCATTCCCACGCGCAGACCGCCATGCGGACCGGGTTGCGGCTGGCCGCGACGCCCATGTCGGGACCTGCGCCGCGGAACGCGACCACGCGCAGATAGGCGTTGGTGAAGCCGTTCGCGTCCAGTACCGCGCGCTTGGCGGCGTCGATCTGGTCGGCGGTGTAGGGGATTTCCATGTCGATCAGCTCGCCGGACTTCAGCAGCCGCTCGGAATGTTCGCGGCACTTGAAGATCTTGCCGTCGTAGCAGCGCTCGCCTTCGAACACCGAGCTTGCGTAGTGCAGCGCATGGGTCAGGACGTGGACCTTGGCATCGCGCCAGTCCACCAATTCGCCATCCAACCAGATCTTGCCGTCGCGGTCATCGTAGCTTCCGGTCATCTCGCCCTCGTCTGGATTTCGGATTGTTTCGCGCGGTCGGCATCGGGTGCCAGAAAGTTGCGCTTGTCGCTCGATCCTATGGGATTGATTCTTGGAAAGTCAACAAGCCTGCCATAATGTAGGCGCATGGCTCATGTGCGGAGACGGCGATGCAAGTGTCGAGACGGGTAGCGATCGGCAACACCGCGGGCTCGGTCCCCGACGGGGCCGAAGGGCTTTTGTTCCTGACCGACGAACAGCTGCGCCGCGGGATCGAGGCGATGTACTTCGCCTATCGTGCCTTCACCTCGGACCCCGACCTGATCCTGGACGAGATCGGTTTCGGCCGCGCCCATCACCGGGCCATGCATTTCATCCACCGCGATCCGGGCCTGACGGTCACGGCGCTTCTCGATGTGCTGGGCGTGACCAAGCAGTCGCTGAACCGGGTGCTGAGGACGCTGATCGAGGACGGGCTGGTCGAAAGCCGCGTCGGCCGCCGCGACCGGCGCGAGCGCGAGCTGCACCTGACCCACAAGGGCGCGGCGCTGGAACGGCGGTTGTCGGAAAGCCAGCGGGCGCGGATGCGGGCGGCGTTCCGGTCCACCGGGCCGCAGGCGGTCGCGGGCTTCCGCCAGGTGCTCGAGGCGATGATGGACCGCGACACCCTGCGCCAGTTCCAGACGCTCCGCGACCTGCCCGAGGACCGGCGATGACCGATGCCGACACCGCGGGCGGCTCCCCGCGCGCCGCGGACGCGCCCCGCGCGCCGGAAGCGCATGTCATGGTCGTGGACGACGACGAACGCATCCGCGCGCTGCTGCGCCGCTTCCTCGTCCGCAGCGGCTATCTGGTCACGACTGCGCGCGACGCGGGCCAGGCGCGGCGGCTTCTGGCGGGGCTCGAGTTCGACCTGCTGGTGGTGGACGTGATGATGCCGGGCGAGGACGGGTTCTCGCTGACCCGCGACCTGCGCCGCCGGATGCAGACGCCGATCCTGCTGCTGACCGCCAAAGGCGAGACCGCGGACCGGATCGAGGGACTGGAATCGGGCGCCGACGATTATCTGCCGAAGCCTTTCGAGCCGCGCGAACTGCTGCTCAGGATCGCCGCGATCCTGCGCCGCGCGCCCGCCCCCGAAACCCGGCTGCCGCATTTCATGTCGCTGGGGCAGCTGCGCTACGACACCGCCAAGGGCGAGCTGATGCACGGCGACACCCACGTGCGCCTGACCGGCAGCGAACAGACGCTGTTGCGACGCCTGGCCGAGACGCCGGGCGAGCCGGTCAGCCGCGCGCAGCTGATCGAGGATCTGGGCCGCAGCCCGGACGAGGGCGGCGAGAACTCGGAACGTGCGATCGACGTGCAGATGACGCGGCTGCGCCGCAAGCTGGAACGCGACCCGCGCGAGCCCCGCTATCTGCAGACGGTGCGCGGGGCGGGCTACATGCTGGTCCCTGACTGAAAGGCAGCGGGGGTAGCGGGCGTGCGGTCGCCGGTGGCGACCCGTCCGCTCTGGCGGCGGAAACGGATCGGCCGCCGGGTGCCCGGCGGCCGTCCGGGATCAGCTGCCGATGTTCAGCGCCCACCAGATCTTGTTCGTCGGTTCCTGCAGCCAGCCGATGCCCAGCTGCGTCGCGGCCGGGTCCATGATGACGTCGCGGGTGTCGCGGGCCTGCATCCACGCCGACAGGGTCGAAATCTCGTTCTCATAGGTTTCCGAGATGTTCTCGCCGATCAGCGCGCCGAAATAGCCCTGCCGCTTGGCGCGGTCCAGGGGCGACGATCCGTCCGACCCGAAATGCCAGGCGCGGTTCTGCGCCGCCATGTCGCGGGCGTGGGCGGCCGACGCGGCGCTCAGTTGCGGGCTGAGCGCGAGCGGGCCAAGCCCCGACTGCGCGCGCAGGATGTTGACCTGCCCCAGCAGGCGGACGGGGATCTGCGCCTCTTCCTGGGGCGTGATGCGGTAGGCGACAGGGATCGGCTTTCCGTCGGGGCCGAGCGTGGCCTGCGGAGCGGGCTGGCAGGCGGCCAGCGCAAGCATGACGGCCAGGGCCAGGAACGGAAGCTTGGTCATCGGGGTCCCTCGTGTCGGTTGACGTGCCGGCTGGCGTGCCGGCGTCTGTCTGTTCGTGTTTTCCGGTGCAGATAGACCAGCGCGCGGGTGGCCCGAAAGGCAATAATGCGTGAGGCGCGGGCGCCGCGCGCGGACGTTGCGGCGCCGCACCTGTGCAAGCGTGCAACAGCGCGGCAGATGACGCTCTGGTGAATTGCCTGCCGCCGTCGCCACACCATATGCGGAACGCGAGGACAGCCAGGCTGCCCGCCACATCGACCCCAGATCTGCCATCTACAGGGCCGGCACAGACCGGCCAGACATGAGGAGCGGCGCAATGACCACGAAACCGGCATCTTCCCTCAGCCGGCGGACCTTTCTAGCCTCAGGCGCGGCGCTTGGCGTCGGGACGGCGGGGCTCGCCGCGCCGGCGTTCGCGCAGGCGTTCGACCCCTATACCGGCCAGCCCCTGCAGGCCGGCGGCGGCGCCGCGCCCGCCTTTGACCCCTATACCGGCCAGCCGCTGCAAGGCGCGCCCGCCGCGGGCGCGACCCCCGACGCGGGCGTGGTCCAGTTCGACAGCTCGCAGGACAGCCGCCGCAACATTTCCAGCTTCCGCATGCACGCGGACTGGCGCCCCTACTTCACCTCGCTGACGAACGGCGCGGTGCTGGTGGACCTGACCTCGCGCGCGCTCACCTACTGGTCCGAGGACGAGTCGGTGTTCCGCATGTACCCGACCTCGATCCCCGTCAGCGAAGACCTGACCCGCCGCGGCCGGACCGAGATCATCAAGAAGGTCGAGGGCCCGTCCTGGTCGCCCACGCCCGAGATGAAGAAACGCAACCCCGACTGGCCGGACTTCGTCGGCCCCGGCCCCGACAACCCGCTGGGGACCCACGCGCTGTGGCTCAGCTGGCAGTACTACCGGATCCACGGGACCCACGACACGCGCAAGATCGGCCGCAAGTCGTCGAACGGCTGCATCGGGCTGTACAACGAGCATATCAAGGAACTGTTCGGGCTGACCAACGTCGGCACGCAGGTCCTCGTGATCTAGGACGCGGTCCTTTCACCTGATGACACGGCGGCCCCTGCGATGCAGCGGGCCGCCGTTTTCGTTGACGACCCCGATCCGCGCCTTACGCGACAGGCATCGCCCGCTTTACGCGGAGGGCTTCGCCTCTGGCCCGAACTCAAGCAGCACGGCGGACATGTCGTCCATGCGGCTGCCGCCGCTGAACTCGGACAGCGACCAGCAGAGCGATTCAAGGAACACCGCCCCCCGCAGCGGCGCGTTGGTCCGCATCACGGCGATCAGCCCCTCGTCGCCAAGCTGCTCACCCTGCGGGGTCGCGGCCTCGGTCACGCCGTCCGAGGCGATGAACAGTCGCTCGCCGGGCGACAGCGTCAGCTCGATTTCCTCGAACTCGGCGTCGGGGAAGATGCCGACCGGCAAGCCCCCGGTCCCCACCGGCTCCACATGGCCGTCCGCGCGCTGAAGCATCGGGTGCGGATGGCCCGCCTGCACCAGCCGCATCCGGCCGCTTTCGGTGTCGATATCTGCGTGGATCATTGTGAGATAGGCGTCCGACCGCACCTCCTCGATCATCAGGCGGTTGAGGCCGTGGACCACCTGCCGCGGCCCGGGCAGGATCCCGCGCCCCGGCAGTTCGGCGTCCGCGCCCGACAGATGCGCGGCCAGCCGCGCGGTCAGCAGCGCCGCGGTCACGCCGCTGCCCGACACGTCGATGGCATAGGCCGCGAACCGCCCCGGACCGGCCGGGCGGAAACCCACCAGGTCGCCGCCCAGATGCCCCGCCGGCCGCATCAGCAGCGACAGGTCGAACCCGCCGATCCGCGCCTGCCGTTCGCGCACCAGCCCCTGCTGGATCTTGCGCGCCTCGCGCAGGTCCGCCTCCATCTCGTCCTGGGTGTGGTGCAGTTCGTCCAGCGCCGATTGCAGCCGGGCGTTGGTGGCCATCAGGCGTTCCTGCATGGACAGCACGCGCTCGCCCACGGCCATCCGCGCCAGCAGCTCGCCCCGGTTCGCGGGCTTGGTCAGGAAGTCGTCCGCGCCCGCCGACAGCGCGTGGATCGCATCGCCCTCGGCCCGGCGACCGGTCAGCAGGATCACGTAGCCGTAGCTGGTCGCGGGCAGCTGGCGAAAGGCGCGGCACAGGTCCAGCCCCGACATGCCCGGCATTTCCCAGTCGGTCAGCAGGATATCGGGCCGCGCCTCAGCGCACATGGCAAGCGCCCGTTCGCCCGATCCGGCCTGCTTAACCACGTAGCCCGCCTGCCGCAGCTGCAGCGCCAGCAGATCGCTGAAGCTGCGGCTGTCATCGACCAGCAGCACCACGCGACGCGACTGACGCCGGATCGCGTCGGTCGCCAAGGGGTCCCGCAAAGGCTGCAATCGATTCGGCTGCGTCATGCGCCAAGGGTTAGCAGCCGGCGGTAAAGCCGGGGTTAAGCGCCGCGCGGGGCCAGGGCTCAGACGAGGAACTCGGCCAGCACCGTGTCGCCGGTGATGTCGCGCCAGTCAAAGCCCGCCCGCGCCAGCCGGTCCGACAGCGCGGTCAGGTTGTCGGGCGCCGACGTCTCGATCCCGATCAGGACCGAGCCGAAGTTGCGCGCGGATTTCTTCAGATACTCGAACCGCGCGATGTCGTCGTCGGGACCGAGCAGCGTCAGGAACTCGCGCAGCGCGCCGGGCCGCTGCGGCATCCGCAGGATGTAGTAACGCTTGAGGCCCCGGAACCGCTGCGCGCGTTCCTTGACCTCGGGCAGCCGCTCGAAATCGAAGTTGCCGCCCGAACAGACGCAGACGACGCGCCGCCCGGCGAGCAGGCCCGCATCGGCCAGATCGCCCAGCACGTCGATCGCCAGCGCGCCTGCGGGTTCCAGCACGATCCCCTCGACGTTCAGCATGTCAAGCATGGTGGCGCTGATCCGGTCCTCGGGCGCGAGGTGGACCTGGTCCGGCGAAAATCTTGCAAGTGCCCGGAACGGCAGGTCGCCCAGCCGCGCGACGGCCGCGCCATCGACGAAGCTGTCCACGCGCGGCAGGGCAACGGGGTGGCCGGCGTTCAGCGCGGCCAGCAGGCTCGCCCCGCCCGCAGGCTCGGCAAAGGCGAAGCGTGTGGCGGGCGCGGCGTCGGCCATCCAGCGGGTCACGCCGGCGGCAAGGCCACCGCCGCCCACCGGCAGCACCACGAGGTCGGGGGGACCCGCGTCGCCCAGCTGCGCCACGATCTCTTGCGCGACGGTGGCCTGCCCCTCGATCACGCGGGGGTCGTCGAAGGGCGACAGGAACACCGCCCCTTCGGCCGCCGCGAAGTCCTGCGCGGCCTTCAGCGTGTGGTCGAAATAGTCGCCGGTCAGCACGATACGCACCGCATCGCCGCCGAAGATGCTGGTCTTGGCGATCTTCTGCTGGGGCGTCGTCACCGGCATGAAGATCGTGCCGCGCGCCCCGAAATGGCGGCAGGCGAATGCCACGCCCTGCGCGTGGTTGCCCGCGCTCGCGCAGACGAAATGCGCGCCCTCGGCCCCGCCCGACAGGCGCATTGCGTTGAACGCGCCGCGCAGCTTGTAGCTGCGGACCGGCGTCAGGTCCTCGCGCTTCAGCCAGATGTCGGCGCCGTGCCGCGCCGACAGGTGGTCGTTGCGTTGCAGCGGGGTCGGGTCGAACAGCGCCCGGATGGCGGATTCGGCGCGGGCGACGGTATCTGTGAACTCGGTCATGGCTGCTGCCATCGCGCACGCGGACCCGTTTGGCAAGCGGCGGGAAATCCGCGGGGCGGAATCCCTTGTCGCACCCCGCCTTTCGCACTATCCCGCGAAAATCACATGCACAAAGGGCCTTCGCCAGATGAACGCTGACGCGCCGAAGAAAGTCGTTCTTGCCTATTCCGGGGGGCTCGACACGTCGATCATCCTGAAGTGGCTGCAGACCGAATACGGCTGCGAGGTGGTGACCTTCACCGCCGATCTGGGCCAGGGCGAGGAACTGGAGCCGGCGCGGGCCAAGGCCGAGCTGCTGGGGATCAAGCCCGAGAACATCCATATCGAGGATGTCCGCGAAGAGTTCGTGCGCGACTACGTCTTTCCGATGTTCCGCGCCAACGCCCTGTATGAAGGTCTTTATCTGCTCGGCACCTCGATCGCGCGGCCGCTGATCGCCAAGCGCCTGGTCGAGCTGGCGCACCAGCACGGCGCCGACGCCGTGGCCCACGGCGCCACCGGCAAGGGCAACGACCAGGTCCGGTTCGAGCTGTCGGCCTATGCGCTGGACCCGTCGATCAAGGTGATCGCGCCGTGGCGGCTGTGGGACCTGACCAGCCGCACCAGGCTGATCGAGTTCGCCGAGAAGAACCAGATCCCGATCGCCAAGGACAAGCGCGGCGAGGCGCCGTTCAGCGTGGACGCGAACCTGCTGCACACCTCGTCCGAAGGCAAGGCGCTGGAAAACCCCGCCGACGAGGCGCCCGACTATGTCTATCAGCGCACCGTCGACCCCGAGGACGCGCCGGACACGCCCGAATACGTGGAAATTACCTTCGAGCGCGGCGACGCGACCGCCATCAACGGCTCGGCGATGTCGCCCGCGACGCTGCTGACGGCGCTGAACGAGCTTGGCGGCAAGCACGGCATCGGCCGGCTGGACTTTGTCGAGAACCGCTTCGTCGGCATGAAGTCGCGCGGCATCTACGAGACGCCCGGCGGCACTGTCCTGCTGGAAGCGCATCGCGGGATCGAGCAGATCACGCTGGACGCGGGTTCGGGCCATCTCAAGGACAGCCTGATGCCGCGCTATGCGGAACTGATCTACAACGGCTTCTGGTTCAGCCCCGAACGCGAGATGCTGCAGGCGCTGATCGACAAGAGCCAGGAACACGTCTCGGGCACGGTGCGGTTGAAGCTCTACAAGGGGTCGGTGTCCTGCGTCGGGCGCTGGTCGGAACAGTCGCTCTATTCCGAAGCGCACGTCACCTTCGAGGACGACGCCGGCGCCTACGACCAGAAGGACGCAGCGGGCTTCATCCGCCTGAACGCGCTGCGGCTGAAGCTGGTCGCGCAGCGCAACCGTCGCGGCTGAACCGGCCACCGGCAACGCGAACCCAAGGCCCGCCGCGCGCGGGCCTTTTTCGTCGGTTCCCTTCGGCATCGTTCCCCGGCAGGATGGCCCGTCCCTCAAGGAGCCTGTTCATGTCCGATCCCCAGCGCACCACCGCCCGCATCGCGATCGTCACCGTATCGGACCGCGCGAGCCGGGGCGAATACGAGGACAAGGGCGGTCCCGCGGCCGAGGCGTGGCTGCGCGGCGTCGTGACCTCGGCCGTCGAGATCGCCCGCCAGATCGTCCCCGACGGGCGCGAGGGGCTGGCGGCCACCCTGCGCCAGCTGGCCGACGGCGACGGCGCGGACCTGATCCTCATAACCGGCGGCACCGGCCCCGCGCCGCGTGACGAGACGCCCGAGGCGCTGGCCGACGTCATCCAGAAGGAACTGCCCGGCTTCGGCGAGGAAATGCGCCGCGCCAGCCTCGCCGAAGGGGTGCCGACCGCGATCCTGTCGCGCCAGACCGCCGGCATCCGCGACGCCTGTCTGATGATTACTCTTCCGGGCAAGCCCGCGGCGATCGGCACCTGCCTTGATGCGGTGTTCGCGGCCGTGCCCTACTGCCTTGACCTGATCGGGGCCGCGCGGATCGAGACGGACGCCGGCCGGGTGCAGGCGTTCCGGCCCAAGGGGTAGGCGCGTCAGCGCGGGTGCGAATAGCCTTGGACGCGGCCCGAGGCATCGACCTGGCAGAGATGGCGGCGGTTGCCGTCGATCGCCTCGACGGTCGCGCCGCCGCCCGCCGAATTGCCGCCAGCCGCTCTGCCGCCAGCCGCTATGCCGCCCGTCGCGTTGCCGATCCAGCGCGAGGTAACCTCGGCTGCGGGTCGGCCGACATGAGCGGCGATGGCGGCGGTGCAGGCGGCTTCCTGTACGGCGCGAATGTCGGGGGCGGTTGCAGGCCCGGCGCCCGCGCAGGCGGCAAGCAGGGTCAGGGCGAACAGCGGCAGTAGCGGATGCATGGCAGGCTCCAGTGCGGCGGTGTCGATGTGCAGCGTAGCACCTGCGACGCGGATCCGTCACGACCGGGGCGCTGCCCCGGACCCCGGGATACTTTTCCAAAGAAGAAGCGCGCTCACCCAGCCGCGCGAAGCAGCGTCACGAGCGTGCCGCCATAGCGGCGCTGGTCGATCTGCGCCATGCCGGGCGGGGAGACCGGGGCGGTATCCTCTTCCCACGCGATCAGGGCGCCGGGGGCGAGCCAGCCGCCCGTGATGGCCGAGCCGAGCGCGGCCTCGCCCAGGCGCTGGCCATAGGGCGGGTCGAGGAACACCACGTCGTAGCCCGGGCCGCGGTTCGGGCCGAGATTGGTGGCATCCCGCCGCCAGATGTCGGTCACGCCCATCGCCCGCGCCTTTTCGACGTTCGCGCGCAACAGCGCCCGCGCCGCCGCGCCGTCGTCCACGAAGGCCACACGGGCGGCGCCGCGCGACAGCGCCTCGAGCCCCAGCGCGCCGGTGCCAGCGAACAGGTCGAGGACGCGCGCGCCGTCCAGCGGAATGCCCGCGCTGTTCTCGATCAGGTTGAACATCGCCTCGCGCACGCGGTCGGTCGTCGGGCGCAGATGCGCCGACGGGTCGCCCTCGCCCACCTCGGCGAGCTTCAGCCCGCGCAGCCTGCCACCCACGATCCGCATCGTTCACCTCGCCTGACGCCCCGGCCTTAGCCCCTGACCGGTAACCTTGCCAAGCGGCTGGGGCTTTTCGCCGCGGCAGTTTAGTGGCAATGACGGCGCGACCGAAACAAGGCGGCGTGGCCCATGCAGATCGAAGAAACGGCGCTTTCCGGCGTGCTGATCCTGACCCCTGCCCGGCACGGGGACGCGCGCGGCTTCTTTTCCGAAAGCTGGAACCGCCGCACGCTGGAAAAGGCGGGCGTGACCCTGCCTGATTTCGTGCAGGACAACCATTCGCTTTCGGCGCGTGCGGGCACGCTGCGCGGCCTGCATTACCAGGCGCCGCCGCACGCGCAGGGCAAGCTGGTCCGCTGCGGCCGGGGCCGGCTGTTCGACGTGGCCGTCGACGCGCGCGAGGGCAGCCCGACCTACGGCCGCGCCGTGGGCGTTGAGCTTAGCGCCGAGAACGGGCGACAGCTGTGGGTGCCGGCGGGGTTCCTGCACGGCTTCGTCACGCGCGAGGACGACACCGAGATCGTCTACAAGTGCACCGACTACTACGACCAGGGCGCCGACGGGGCGGTGCGCTGGGACAGCGTGGACATCGACTGGGGCGTGGCCGACCCGGTCCTGTCCGACAAGGACCGGGCGGCGACGCCGTTCGACGACTGGCAATCCCCCTTCAAGCCCACCTCAGGGAACGACGCATGAAGATTCTGGTGACTGGCGGGGCGGGCTTCATCGGCTCTGCCGTGGTGCGGCTTGCGGTGGCGCGGGGGCACGAGGTCGTGAACCTGGACGCGATGACCTATGCCGCGAACGCGGCGAACGTGGCGCCGGTGGGAAACAGCCCGGGCTATGCGTTCGAACATGCCGACATCCGCGACCGTGCGGCGCTGGACCGCATCTTTGCCCGGCACCGGCCCGACGCGGTGATGCACCTTGCCGCCGAAAGCCACGTGGACCGCTCGATCGACGGCCCCGGCGCGTTTGTCGAGACGAACGTCAACGGCACCTACAACATGCTGGAAGCCGCCCGCGCCTACTGGACGAACGCGGGCAAGCCCGAGGGATTCCGCTTCCACCACATCTCGACCGACGAGGTGTTCGGATCGCTGGGCGAGACCGGGCAGTTCACCGAGGACACGCCCTACGATCCGCGCAGCCCCTATTCGGCGTCCAAGGCCGCGTCCGACCACCTAGTCCGCGCTTGGCACGAGACCTATGGCCTGCCGGTCGTGCTGACCAACTGCTCGAACAACTACGGCCCCTACCACTTCCCCGAGAAGCTGGTGCCGGTGGTGATCCTGCGCGCGCTGGCGGGCCAGCCGATCCCGGTCTACGGCGACGGCGGCAACGTGCGCGACTGGCTTTACGTCGAGGATCACGCCGACGCGCTGCTTCTGTGCCTGGAAAAGGGCGAAAACGGGCGCAGCTACAACATCGGCGGCGAGAACGAGGCCAGGAACATCGACCTCGTCCGCACGATCTGCGCGCATCTGGACGACCTGCGCCCGGACAACGCGCCGCACGACCGGCTCATCACCTTCGTGACCGACCGTCCCGGCCACGACCGCCGCTACGCCATCGACCCGACCCGGATCCGCACGGAACTGGGCTGGCGCCCCTCGGTCACGGTCGAGGAAGGGTTGCGGCGCACGGTCGAATGGTATCTCGCCAACGAGGACTGGTGGCAGCCGCTGCTGGACCGCGAGGGCGTGGGCAAGCGGCTTGGAACCGCCTGACGGATGGACGGGCTGCTGATCTTTGGCAAGACCGGGCAGGTCGCGCTGGAACTGGCGCGGATCGCGCCGGACGCGCGGTTCGCGGGACGGGACGAGGCCGACCTGACCGACCCTGCGGCCTGCGCCGCGCTGATCCGTGACGCCCGTCCGCGCGCGGTCATCAACGCCGCCGCCTATACCGCCGTTGACAAGGCAGAATCCGACCAGGCGGCCGCGCGGCTGGTGAACGCCGACGCGCCGGGCGCCATGGCCGCGGCCTGCGCGGAACTGGGCGTGCCGTTCGTCCACATCTCGACCGATTACGTGTTCGACGGCTCGGGCGACCAGCCCCGCGCCGAGGATGCGGAGACGGGGCCGCTGGGCGTCTATGGTGCGACCAAGCTGGAGGGCGAGCGGGCGATCGCCGCCGCCGGCGGGCAGTGGGCCGTGCTGCGGACCAGCTGGGTTTTCTCGGCCCACGGCGCGAACTTCGTCAAGACGATGCGGCGGCTCGGCGCGGAACGGCCGCGCCTGACGGTCGTCGCGGACCAGATCGGCGGGCCGACCGCCGCCGCCGACATCGCGCGGGCGGTGCTGACGATGGCCCGGGCGATGGCGGACGATCCTGCAAAGGGCGGCATCTACCACTTCGCGGGCGCGCCCGACGTCAGCTGGGCCGAATTCGCGCGCGAGATCTTCGCGCAGTCCGGGCTTTCGCCCGAGGTGGCCGACATCCCGTCCGCCGACTATCCCACGCCCGCGCGCAGGCCGCTGAACTCGCGCCTGCACTGCGCGGCCATTACCCGCGACTTCGACATTCCGCGCCCCGACTGGCGCGACAGCCTGAAACCCGTGATCGAGGAACTCTCCGCATGACCCAAGCTAGTCCCGCCCAGCGGAAGGGCATCATCCTGGCCGGCGGCTCGGGCACGCGGCTTTATCCGATCACCATGGGCGTGTCGAAGCAGCTGCTGCCGATCTACGACAAGCCGATGATCTATTATCCGATCAGCGTGCTGATGCTGGCCGGCATCCGCGAGATCGCGATCATCACGACCCCCGACGACCAGACCCAGTTCCAGCGCCTGCTGGGCGACGGCAGCCAGTGGGGGCTGCGGTTCGAATGGATCGTGCAGGCGCGTCCCGACGGGCTGGCGCAGGCCTATATCCTGGCCGAGGATTTCCTGGCCGGCGCGCCGTCGGCGATGGTCCTGGGGGACAACATCTTCTTCGGCCACGGCCTGACCGAGATGCTGCAGCAGGCGGACGCGCGGGCCGAGGCGACGGTCTTCGGCTATCACGTGGCAGACCCGGAACGCTACGGCGTGGTCGCGTTCGACGGCAACGGTCGGGCGGTCGAGATCATCGAAAAGCCCGAGGTCCCGCCGTCGAACTATGCGGTGACCGGGCTTTACTTCCTCGACGCCGACGCGCCCGCGCGGGCGCGGTCGGTGAAGCCGTCGGCGCGGGGCGAGCTGGAAATCACCACCCTGCTCGAAACCTACCTGCACGAGGGGCGGCTGAACGTCGAGCGGATGGGCCGGGGCTACGCCTGGCTCGACACCGGGACCCATGCGAGCCTGCTCGACGCGGGCAACTTCGTCCGCACGCTGGAACAGCGGCAGGGGATGCAGTCGGGCAGCCCCGACGAGATCGCGCACGATCAGGGCTGGATCGGCGACGACGACCTGCGCGCGCGGGCGAAGCTGTTCGGCAAGAACGAATACGGCGGCTACCTGCGACGGCTGCTGGACTGACGACGGGGCGTCGGGCGACGCGGTTCCGGCGGGGCACGCCGGGCCCCGCGCCTTCAAGGTCCGCGCCCCGGTCCCGACTCAGGGCCTGATCTCGACCTCGGTGCCGATGCCGGTGTGGGCGAACAGTTCCTCGATCTGCGCGTCGGTCACGGCGATGCAGCCCGCGGTCCAGTCGCCGGGCACGCGGGTGCCGTCGGGAAGCTGGTTCGGCTGGCCGTGGATCATGATGTCACCGCCGGGGTCCTGTCCCAGCCTGCGCGCCGCCGCGCGGTGCTGCGGCTGGGGATAGTCCAGCCCCAGCGACAGGTGATAGGCGCTGCGGTCGTTCAGCCGGTCGATCCGGAACACGCCCTCGGGGGTGCGGCCGTCGCCCTGGCGCGACTTGTCGCCATCGGGCGCGAACCCCAGCGCGATCGGATAGACCTTGCTGGGCCCAACGGCCTGCCAGACGGTCATGCGGCGGGCCGCCTTTTCCACCAGGATGCGCTGGATCGGGCTTGCGATCTTCGGCTCGGGCGCGGGTGCCGGACGGGGAAAGCGCGGCCAGTGCAGGTCGGGAAACGGGATGCGGGGCAGCGGCAGGCGCGTGGCCGGCGGCAGCGGTGGGGGTAGCGCCGGGGTCGGGATGGCGGGCGGCAGGGGTGCCGGCAGGCGGGCCCGTTCCGGCGCCCACGCGACGAACGCGCCGGCAAGGACGGCCGCGATCGATAGCGCGGAAAAGAGCCGCGCGAACATCAGCCGCGCGCCTTGCCCGCCGCCATTCCCGCGGCCGCGCACGCTGCCGATGCCATCCGTCCGCCCGCGCTCCCGCGCGGCGCGTCCGGCCCGGCGGTCGTCACTGCAGGTCCTTGAACGCGTCGCGCAGCCGGGCCACCGCCTCGTGGATCCGCGCGCTCGGCGTGGCAAGGTTGAACCGCATCCAGCACTCGCCGCCCAGACCGAAGCTTTCGCCGTGGTTGGCCGCGATCCGCGCCTGCCCCTCGACCCGGCGGTGCAGGTCCTCGGCGGACAGGCCCATGCCGCTGAAATCGACCCAGGCGAGATAGGTCGATTGCAGCTTCATCGACTTGGCGCCGGGGATCCGCGCCAGCGCGTCGTCGAAGATGCGGGCGTTCTTGCTGACATAGACGCGCAGCGCGTCCACCCATTCGGCCCCCTCGGGCGAATAGGCGGCGGTCACCATCGGCAGCCCGAACAGACCGGGCGAGATGCCGAGCGCCATCATCCGCGCCTTGTAGCGGTCGCGCAGCACCGGGTCGGTGATGATCGCGTTGCCGACATGGGCGCCCGCGATGTTGAAGGTCTTGGTCGCGGACGTCAGCGTGACGAGCCGGTCGGCGATGTCGGGTGCTGCGACCGCCGTCGGCGTGTGCACGGGCGCGCCCGGCAGGACGAGGTCGTGGTGGATCTCGTCCGACACCAGCACGATGTCACGCTCGCGGCAGAAGTCGGCGACGCGGCGCAGTTCGTCGGCCGACCAGACCCGGCCGCCGGGGTTGTGGGGCGAACACAGGATCAGCATCCGCTCGCGCCCGGTCAGGCGCGCGGCCCAGCCGTCCCAGTCCATCATGTACTGCCCGTCGACCTGCGCCAGCGGCAGTTCCACGACCTCGCGCCCGGCGGCGCGGATCACGCGGGCGAAGGCGTGATAGACCGGCGTCATCAGGATCACGCCGTCGCCGGGATTGGTATAGGCGTCGATCGCCAGCGCGGTCCCGTTGACCAGCCCGTGCACCGACAGGATGTCGTCGCGCTGGATCTGCCAGCCGTGACGGTTCTCCATCCACCAGCGGATCGCGTCGAGATAGGGCAGGTTCTGCCCCGGATAGCCGTAGATCCCGCAGGCAACCGTTTCCTCGAGCGCGCGGCGGACCGCCTCGGGCGCCTTGAAGTCCATGTCCGCGACCCACATCGCCAGCGCGTCGGGCTCGTCGATGCCGAACAGGGCCCCCATGTCGTCCCATTTGCTGCACATCGTGCCGCGGCGGTCGATCAGCGTGTCGAAGTCGATATCGGCCATCAGCGTTGTCCCCGGTTGCGATTTCGCGCGCAGCATAGCGATCTGTTGCGCGGCGGAAAGCCATCGCCTACACGGCGCGGATGACACTTCGACACATCATCCTTCACCCCGATCCACGCCTCAAGAAACGCTGCGAGCCGGTCGTGCGGATCACGCCCGAGCTCGAGACGCTGGCGGCCGACATGCTGGCCACGATGTACCAGGCGCCGGGCGTGGGCCTTGCCGCGCCGCAGCTGGGCGTCCTGCAGCGGATGTTCGTGATGGATTGCAGCAAGGATCCCGACCGCAGCGCCGCGCCCCTGGTCATGGTCAACCCCGAGATCGTCAGCCTGTCCGAGACCACGCGGATCTTCGAGGAAGGCTGCCTGTCGTTTCCCGACATCTACGCCGAGGTGGTCCGCCCGACCGAGGTTCGGATGCGCTGGACCGGGCTCGACGGCAAGACGCAGGAACGCGATTTCGACGGGCTTTGGTCCACCTGCGCGCAGCACGAGCTGGACCACCTGAACGGCAAGCTGTTCATCGACCATGTCGGCCCCATGAAGCGGCAGATGATCACCCGCAAGATGGTCAAGTTGAAGCGCGAACTGGACCGCGACCGTGCCTGAGCGTGAGCGCGTGCCCCCGCCGCCGCCTGTCGGTGGCACGATCCGAGCGATCCTGACCCATCCCGACCCGGGGCTGCGCGCGCCCTGCACGGCCGCCGCGCTGGTCGCGCCGGCTGAGCGCGAGCGTCTGGCGGCCGACCTGCTGGCGACGATGTACGACGCCCGGGGTCGCGGCCTTGCCGCCCCGCAGGTGGGCCGGGCGGTGCGGATGTTCGTCATGGACCCGCAATGGAAATCCGGCGCGCCCGCGCCCGTCGTGATGCTGGACCCGCAAGTCCTGTGGCGCTCGGACACCTCGGCGGTCGTGCGTGAGCAGTGCCTGTCGATCCCCGACCGCCCGGTCGAGATGTCGCGCCCCGTCGAGGTGCGGATGCGCTGGTTCGACCTGGTCGGCGCGGCGCACGAGGCCGACCTGTCGGGCGACGCCGCCCGCATCGCGCAGCACGAATACGATCATCTCGACGGCATCCTGATCGTGGACGCGGCCGACGCGACGGACCGGCCCAACCCGGCTTCGGCACCCGACCGGCCGGGTCGCTGATCGCGTGGCGGTCCGCCCCTTCATCCCCTACGACGACCGCCGCCTGCACAGCGCGGCCGAGCCGGTGGGTGCGATCACCGACGCCGTGCGCGCGGTCTGGGACGACATGGTCCACACGATGGAGGCGATGCCCGGCGTGGGCCTTGCCGCGCCCCAGATCGGGGTCATGCTGCGGCTCGCGGTCGTGGACGCCTCGGACCGGCGGGGCGAGGTCGTGCGGATGGCCAACCCCGAGGTGCTGCACGCCTCCGCCCGGATGCGCGCCCATGACGAGGCGAGCCCGAACCTGCCCGGCGTCTCGGCCGTGATCGAGCGCCCGCGCGCCGTCACCGTGCGGTTCCTGAACGACCGGGGCGAGGTCGAGGACCGCGACTTCGTCGGTCTGTGGGCCACCAGCGTCCAGCACCAGATCGACCACCTGAACGGGCGCGTCTATGTGGACCACCTGTCGGCGCTGAAGCGGCGGATGCTGGTCGCGAAGTCGTCCAAGCTGTCGCGGCGCTGAAGGAAGGCAACAGGGGGCGGGCCGCCGCGCATCCGCAACTATCCGCTGTCTCACCCCGCCGCCCGGCGCTATCCGTCTGTCGAAACATCCGCAAAGGGGGCCGCGATGCGTGTCGTTTTCATGGGGACGCCCGCGTTTTCGGTGCCGGCGCTCAAGGCCATCGCCGCCGCGCATCAGGTCGTGGCCGTCTATTCCCAGCCCCCGCGCGCCGCGGGCCGGGGCCAAAAGCCGCGCCCATCGCCCGTGCAGGACGCGGCCGAGGCGCTGGGGATCGCCGTCCGCACCCCCGAACGCCTGCGCGGCGCCGACGAGCAGGCGGCGTTCGCGGCGCTTGGCGCGGACGTGGCCGTGGTCGTGGCCTATGGCCTGATCCTGCCGCAGCCGGTGCTGGACGCGCCGCGGCTCGGCTGCCTCAACATCCACGCCTCGATCCTGCCGCGCTGGCGCGGGGCGGCGCCGATCCACCGGGCGGTGATGACGGGCGACGCGGAAACCGGCACAGCCATCATGCAGATGGAGGCGGGGCTGGACACCGGCCCGGTCCTGGCCGAGGCGAGGACCCCGATCGGCCCCGAGGACACTACAGGCGACCTGCACGACCGGCTGGCCGCGATGGGCGCGGCGCTGATCGTGGACACGCTGGCGCGCCTGCCCCTTGCCGCGCGGCCGCAGCCCGACGCGGGCGTGACCTACGCCGCCAAGATCGACAAGGCCGAGGCGCGGATCGACTGGACCCTGCCCGCGGCGCAGGTGGACAGGTTGATCCGCGGGCTGTCGCCCTTTCCCGGCGCGTGGTGCGAGATCGCGGGCGAGCGGGTGAAGCTGCTGCGTTCCCGGCTTGCCGATACCGGCGCGGTCGGGTCTGCCGCCCACACGCCGGGGCAGGTTCTCGAAGGCTTCACCATCGCCTGCGGCGACGGCGCGATCGAGGTGATGCAGGCGCAGCGGCAAGGCAAGCGCCCCATGCCCGCGGCCGAAATCCTGCGGGGGCTGACCCTGCCCGCGACGCTGGACTGACCCGGGCGCGGGCCTGCCCGCACGATCCGGCGGCCGGTCGACCAGAACCCGGCACGAGCGTATCGCGCCCCCTCCCCAGCCGACCGCCCGGCCGCAGCGCCGTCCGGCACAACCCTGCCGCCGCGTCACGCGGCACCTTGCGGCCGCCGACGGCCCCATGCAAAGGAACCCGCATGGACCGCATCCGCCCCCATTTCCTGCCCACGCTCGCGCTCGCCCTGCCGCTCATCGGCAGCCATCTCGCGCGCATGGCCATCGGCGTCACCGACACGCTGATGGTCGCGCGGCTGGGTGTCGATGCGCTGGCGGCTCTGGTGCTGGCGACCTCGCTTTTCTTCATCCTGTTCATGGCGGGCAGCGGCTACGCGATGGGGCTGATGGCGCGGGTGGCGACGGCGCTTGCGCGCGACGACGACACCGATGTGCGCCGGTCCACGCGGATGGCCCTGTGGCTGTCGATCCTGCACGCGGCGCTGTCGGCGCCGATCATGTGGGCGTCGGGCCCGATCCTTGTGGCGCTGGGTCAAGAGCCAAGGTTGGCGGCGCTCGCGCAGGAATGGCTGCTGGTCATGGCCTTCGCCACGCCCGCCGTGCTGTGCGGGATGACGCTCAACAGCTATCTCGCCGCGCTCGGCCGCGCCAACGTCGTGATGTGGATCACGCTGGCGGGCGTGCCGCTGAACGTGCTGTTCAACTGGCTGCTGATCTTCGGCCCCGGCCCGTTCCCCGCCTGGGGGATCATGGGCGCGGCCATCGCCTCGATGAGCGTGAACTGGATCCAGCTGGCCGCGCTGGCGCTGTTCGCCGCCCGCCTGCCCGAGGCGCGCCGCTTTCACCTGTTCAAGCATTTCTGGCGCCCCGACTGGGCCGCGTTCCGCGACATCCTGGTGCTTGGGCTGCCGATCGGGCTGACCACGGTCGCCGAGATCGCGATGTTCACCGGCTCGAACCTGATGATGGGCTGGTTCGGTCCCGAGGCGCTGGCGGCACACGGGATCGCGCTGCAGATCGCGTCGCTGACCTTCATGGTCCATATCGGCCTGTCGAACGCGGCCACCATCCGCGTGGGCGCGGCCAGGGGCGCGGGCGACGCGCTGTCGCTGCGCAGCGGGGCCAAGGCCGCGCTGGTGCTGTCGCTCGCCTTCGCGGTGCTGACGATGGCCATGTTCATCCTGCTGCCGCGGACGCTGACCGGGTTCTACCTTGCCGACAGCGATCCAGCCGCGCCCGCCATCGTCGCGCTGGCCGCGTCGCTGATGATCTATGCCGGCGCGTTCCAGGTCGTGGACGCGATGCAGGTGGTGACGCTTGGCCTTCTGCGCGGGGTGCAGGACACGCGGGTGCCGCTTTTGCTGACGATGGTGAGCTACTGGCTGATCGGGATTCCCGCCGCCTATGTGCTGGCGTTCCCGGTGGGCATGGGCCCGCAGGGGCTGTGGGCTGGGCTGGTCGCGGGTCTGTCGGCGGCGGCGGCGCTGCTTCTGTGGCGCTTCTGGACCCGCGGCGACGGGTGGGTCGGCGCGCCCGACGGGGCCGCGCAGCCCGCCTGACGGGCGAGGGATCGGGCGGCGACCGACCGCGCCTGCGCCCGCCCCCCGACCTGTCCTTTTACACTGTTCGACGCCCCACCGGCCGCGTGCTAGTCTCGCCGCCATGTCCCCCGGTCCGGCCACCCCGACCTCGCTGATGCCCCGGATCACGGTCCGGCCTGCCACGCAGGACGACGCCCGTTTCCTGGTTCCCCTGATCGACGCGGCGGGCGAAGGGCTGCCGTCCTACCTGTGGGCGCGGCTGGCGCAGCCGGGGCAAATCCCGGCCGAGGTCGGCCTTGCGCGTGTTGAGGGCGAGACCGCGACCGTGTCCTGGCGCCACGCGCGGGTGGCAGAGTTCGACGGCCGGCCCGCCGGCTGCTGCTACGCCTGCCGACTGCCCGACCCGCCCGCGACCCCAACCGCGACCCCGACCGAGACCCTGCCCGGCGACCTGCCCCCCATGTTCGTGCCCCTGCAGCAGCTGGAAAACGAGGCCGCCGGCACCGGCTACGTCAACATCCTCGCGACCGCCTCGGCGTTCCGGCGACGGGGCGTCGGGCGCGCGCTCCTCGCCTCGGCCGAGGAAACGGCCGGGCCGCGCGGGATGAGCGTGATCGTGTCGGACGGCAACCCCGGCGCGCGGCGGCTTTACGAGCGGCTGGGCTACGCGGTCACCGACCGCCGGCCGATGGTCAAGGAAGGCTGGCGCGGCCACGGCCGGGCCTGGCTCTTGATGATCAAGGCCCCCTGAGGCCTGCGTCAGGGTTTCATCCGGTAGCCGGTCTTGAGCCAGCGCCAGCCGAGCCAGTTGACCAGCAGCGCCGCGCAGGCGCAGACCACCAGCCCCCGCAGCGGCGGCGCGTCGCTGGCGCCGGCGAAGCCGTAGCGCAGGCCGTCGATCAGGTAGAAGATCGGGTTCCAGTGCGACAGGGTGCGGAACGGCTCGGGCAGCGCCTCGACCGAATAGAACGTGCCCGACAGATACGACAGCGGCGTCACGATAAAGTTGGTGATCGCCGCCATCTGGTCGAACTTTTGCGCGATGATCCCGGCCAGCAGCCCCAGCCCGCCCATGAAGAGCGAGCCCAGCACGATGAAGGCCACGGCCCATAGCGGCCGCGCGGGTACCAGCCCCAGCGTCAGCGCCAGCCCCAGCGCGATGACCAGCGCCACCAGCCCCGCCCGGATCACCGAACCGGCAAGATAACCCGCCAGGATCTCGCCCGCCGACAGGGGCGGCATCAGCGTATCGACGATGTTGCCCTGCATCTTGGCCGCGATCATCGACGACGAGCTGTTGGCGAAGGCGTTCTGGATCACCGTCATCATCAGGATGCCCGGACCCAGGAAGGCGACGTAGGGCATGCCCATCACCTCGCCCCGGTCGCGGCCCAGCGCCAGGACGAACACGACGATGAACAGCCCCGCCGTGATCAGCGGCGCAAAGATCGTTTGCTGCCAGACGGCCATGAACCGCCGCACCTCGCGCCCGATCAGCGTCCGCAGGCCCAGCCAGTTGACGCGCCCGAAACGGCGCACCCCCATCTCGCCCCTCAGTTCGTGATCCAGGTCGGTCGATTGCCGGGTCATCTTGCGCGTCATCCTTGAAATCCGGGGGTTCAGGGCTTATTCCCAAGCATCCCGGTTTAAAGACGGCCCCCGGCGGATGCGCAAGCCCGTGCGGTCCGGCCCGGTCACCAAGGAAGGCTATCCATGTCCTGGACGGATGAACGCGTCGAGACCCTGAAACGCATGTGGGCCGAGGGCCTGTCGGCCAGCCAGATCGCCAAGGACCTGGGCGGCGTGACCCGCAACGCGGTGATCGGCAAGGTGCACCGGCTGGGCCTGTCGAACCGCACCGAAGGGGGCGAGGCGCCCGTGGCCGCCGCTTCCGCGGCCGAACAGCAGGCGAGCGCCCCCGCGTCGGCCGCCGCGCCGTCCACCGCGCGCGGCAAGGCCGCCGCGAACCGCCCCTCACGCCCCGACGCCGCCGCGGCCAACCCCGGCCGCCCGGCCCCGGTCGAGCCCGACCCGCAGCCGGAACCCATGCCCGATTCCGACCGGCCCGATTTCGACCGGCCCGATCCCGCGGTCGAGGAACCGGATGAACGCGACGACCCGGCAACCGGCCCCGACCGGATCGAGGCGGACGCCGACGACAGCGACGGTGCCAGCGACGGGGCAGACGCGCCCGCCCGCGCCTTCAACCCGTCCCGCCGACCGATCGTCCCCGCCGGCCAGCCGCTGCCGCCGCAGCCGTCCGCCAACGAGATCTCGCCCGAGGCGCTCGCCTCGGTCCGCGAGGTCGAGAAGAAGGCGCGCAAGCTGACGCTGATGGAGCTGACCGAGCGCACCTGCAAATGGCCGATCGGCGATCCCGCGACCGACAAGTTCTGGTTCTGCGGACTTCCGAGCCAAGCCGGCAAACCCTATTGCGAGGCGCATGTCGGCGTCGCCTTCCAGCCGATGAGCGCCCGCCGCGACCGCCGTCGCTAAGCACGCCGGATCAGGCCCGGCGGACGAGGCATGAACATCCTCGCCATCTCGGGCAGCGGACGGGCAGCTTCGACCAACACGGCGATGCTGCGGGCGGTGGCCGCCATGGCCGCGCCCCAGCATGAGGTGACCGTGCTGGCCGGCTTGGGCGATCTGCCGGTCTTTTCCCCGGATCTGGAAACGGGCGCGCTGCCGGTTGCGGTCGGCAAATTCGCTGACATGGTCGGGCGCAGCGACGGCGTCATCATCGCCAGCCCGGAATACGCGCGGGCAATCCCGGGCGGTCTGAAAAACGCCATCGACTGGCTGGTGTCCCGCGACGAGATCGTCGAGAAACCGACCGCGCTGATGCACGCCTCGCATCGGGGCGACGACATGCTCGCGCAACTCAGGTTGGTGCTTTCGACGGTGAGCCAGCGATTCGCCGAGCATCTGTTCCTGCGATTTCACCTGATGAAACTTTCGCCCGACGAAATCACGCGCCATTTGCAGGCGCCGGAAAATCGCGAGGCCGTGGCAGAGTTCTTGCGCGGTTTCGACCGGCATCGCCGCAGCAAGGCGGCCGATCAGCAACCGGCGCGCTAAGGCCCCGACGAACGAACGAGGGCCGCCTGCGGGCGGTCTTTCGCGTCGCCCGAACCAGCTTGGACCGACCAACCGCGCGGCGCGCACTTGACAGCACCCGCCGTGGTCGGGCGATCCTTCCCGGCAAAGGGAGCGCTGCCATGACCCCGATCATCACCGCCTTCGAGGATTCGCCCGACGAGGGTCAGGGCCAAGCCCGCGACATGCGCGTCCGCTGGGCGTTCGAGGAGGTGGGGCAGCCCTACGACGTCCGCCTCGTCTCATTCGCGGCGATGAAGGAACCCGCGCATCTGGCGCTGCATCCCTTTGGCCAGATCCCGACCTACGAGGAAGACGATCTGGCGCTGTTCGAATCCGGCGCGATCGTCCTGCGGATCGCGGACACGCATCCCGGCCTGCTGCCCACAAACGACGCCGCGCGCGCCCGCGCCATCGGCTGGATCTTCGCCGCGCTGAACACGGTCGAGCCGCCGATCGTCGAGCATGAGGCGGCGGAATACCTGGAAGCCGACCAGCCGTGGCAGGCCGAACACATGGCACTTGTGGAAAAGCGCATCCGCACCCGCCTGGGCGAGCTTTCGCTCCGGCTGGGCGACGCCGACTGGCTGGACGGGGACTTCAGCGCGGGCGACCTGATGATGGTGATGGTGCTGCGGCGGCTGAACGGCTCGGCGATCCTGGCCGATCATCCGACGCTCGCGGCCTACGTCCGGCGGGGCGAGGCGCGCCCGGCGTTCCGCCGCGCTTTCGACGCGCAGCGCGCGGTGTTCACCCGCCGTCATCCGGACGCCGGTCGGGACTGACTGGCGCACCGTTCGGGCTGTCGGCCCCGCTCTGGAATTGCCCACGGTCGTTGGATAGATAGTCCGCGACCCACAGGACAGATCCATGACCCGCCACCTCATCACCTCCGCGATCCCCTACATCAACGGCATCAAGCACCTGGGGAACCTGATCGGCAGCCAGCTGCCCGCAGACCTGTTCGCCCGCTACCAGCGCGCGCGCGGGGCCGAGGTGATGTTCGTCTGCGCCACCGACGAACACGGCACCCCAGCGGAACTCGCCGCCGCCAAGGCCGGGCTTCCGGTCGACGTGTTCTGCGCGCAAATGCACGAGGTTCAGGCCGACATCGCCCGCCGCTTCGGGCTGTCCTTCGACCATTTCGGCCGCTCGTCCAGCCCGCAAAACCACCGCCTGACGCAGCATTTCGCGGGCAGGCTGGCCGAGAACGGCCTGATCGCCGAGGTGAGCGAGCGGCAGGTCTATTCCAACGCCGACGGCCGCTTCCTGCCAGACCGCTATATCGAGGGCACCTGCCCCAACTGCGGCTACGACAAGGCGCGGGGCGACCAGTGCGAGAACTGCACCAAGCAGCTGGACCCGACCGACCTCATCAACCCGCACAGCGCGATCTCCGGTTCCAGCGATCTCGAGGTGCGCGAGACCAAGCACCTGTATCTGCGCCAGTCCGCGCTCAGGGGCGAGCTGTCGGACTGGATCGACGGCAAGGCGGACTGGCCGATCCTGACGACCTCGATCGCGAAGAAGTGGCTCAACGACGGCGACGGGCTGCGCGACCGCGGCATCACCCGCGACCTCGACTGGGGGATCCCGGTCCGCAAGGGCGACGAGCCCTGGCCGGGGATGGAAGGGAAGGTCTTCTACGTCTGGTTCGACGCACCCATCGAATACATCGCCGCGACCGCCGAATGGGCCGACGCGCGCGGCCTGCCCGCGGCCGACTGGCTGCGCTGGTGGCGGCTGGACGAGGGCGCGGACGACGTGCGCTACACCCAGTTCATGGGCAAGGACAACGTGCCCTTCCACACGCTCAGCTTCCCCGCGACGATCCTCGGGTCGGGCGAGCCGTGGAAGCTGGTCGATTACATCAAGTCGTTCAACTATCTCACCTATGACGGCGGCCAGTTCTCGACCAGCCAGGGGCGCGGCGTGTTCATGGACCAGGCGCTGTCGATCCTGCCCGCCGACTACTGGCGCTGGTGGCTTCTGTCCCACGCGCCCGAGGGGTCGGACGCCGAGTTCACCTGGGATAACTTCCAGACCTCGGTGAACAAGGACCTGGCCGACGTTCTGGGCAACTTCGTCAGCCGGATCACCAAGTTCTGCCGCTCGAAGTTCGGCGAGGTGGTGCCCGAGGGCGGCGACTACGGCCCCGAGGAGACGGCGCTGATCGACGCCCTTTCGGTCCGCATCCGCGCCTATGCGGGCTTCATGGAAGCGATGGAGATCCGCAAGGCCTCGGCCGAGCTGCGCGCGATCTGGGTTCTGGGGAACGAATACCTGCAATCGGCGGCGCCGTGGTCCACCTTCAAGACCGACGAGACGCGCGCCGCAATGCAGGTCCGGCTGGGGCTGAACCTGATCCGGCTTTACGCCGTGCTGTCGCAGCCGTTCATCCCGTTCGCGTCCGACACGATGCTGGCCGCGATGAAAACCGACGACCGCAGCTGGCCCGACGACGCGGACGCCGCGCTGCGCGCCCTGCCCCCCGGTCACGCCTTCGAGGTGCCCGAGGTGATGTTCGCCAAGATCAGCGACGAGGCGCGCGAGGAGTGGCAGGAGCGGTTCAAGGGCGTGCGCGACTGATGGCAACCGATCGCCGGAATGGCTGATCCCGGCTGGCTTCAGCTTGCCGCGTTCTGGCTGCTGGCGGCGGCGGGGGCGTGGACGCAGACGCTGACCGGCTTTGCGCTGGGGCTGATCGTCGTCAGCGGCGCGACGCTGTTTCACCTGCTGCCGGTGCAGGCCACGGCGCAGATCGTGTCGATGCTGGTGCTGCTGAACGGCGCCATGGTGCTGTCGCGCGACCACCGCGCGGCGGACCGGCCGGCGCTGGTCGCGGCCCTGCTGGGCGCGCTGCCGACGATCGCGCTGGGGTACTGGCTTCTCGGCCTGATGGCCACGGGCGCGCTGAACTGGCTGCGGCTGATCCTTGGCGTGTTCGTCACGGCGGCGGCGCTGCAGCTGGTGGGCAAGCCGCAGCCATGGCCGCGCCGGTCGGGACGCGGGGCGTTTCTGGCGGCGGGCGGCGCGGGCGGGATCATGGGCGGGCTGTTCGCGACCTCCGGCCCGCCGATCATCTGGCTGCTCTACCGCCAGCCCCTGCCCCTGCAGGCGGTGCGGGTGACGCTGGTCAGCTTTTTCGTGGTGACGCAGGCGTGGCGGCTGGGGCTTTCCGCCCTGGACCAAAGCCTCGACCGCCTGACCCTGGTCGCCGGGGCGGGCGCGATGGCGGCGACCGGCATCGGCACCTGGGCCGCGCGCCGCTTTCCGCCGCCGGTCACGACGCTGACGATCCGCCGCGTCGCGCTGGGGCTGCTGCTGCTGTCGGGGGTCGCGCTGATCGTGACCGCGGGACTGGCGCTGGTGCAGCGTCCCGGTTGACGATCCCGACCCCGGGACGCAAGTTGCGCGCGGCAACGATGGCCCGAAAAACAAGGGTAGGCGGACACATGACCCATTGCATCCTGATCGGCGCGCCGGTGGACAGCGGCCAGCAACGCCCCGGCTGCCTGATGGGCCCGGCGGCCTACCGAGTGGCGCGGCTGGGCGACACTTTGGCCGCGCTTGGCCACACGGTCGAGGACCGGGGCGACGTCGGCCCGGGCGAGCTCGGATCCGAAACGGCCGCGAACCCGGCCGTCCACCACCTGTCCGAAACGCTGGGCTGGTCCCGCGAACTGGCGCTCGCGGGACGGGACGCCTGCGCGACGGGGCTGCCGATCTTCCTCGGCGGCGACCATTCGCTGTCGCTGGGCAGCGTGTCGGGCGTGGCCGCGCACGCGCGAGGCATCGGGCGGCCGCTGTTCGTCCTGTGGCTCGACGCCCATTCCGACATCCACACGCCGGTGACGACGCAATCGGGGAACCTGCACGGAACGCCGCTGGCCTATCTTGCCGGGCGCGCGGGCTTCGACCACTTCCCGGCCTTTCCCGCCCCGGTGCCGGAACGCAACATCTGCCTGTTCGGCATCCGCAGCGTGGACCCGGCGGAACACGCCGCGCTGGAGGCGTCCGACATCACCGTCAACGACATGCGGGTGCTGGATGAGTTCGGCTTTGCCGTCCCTATGCGCGCGTTCCTGGACCAGGTGCGGGCGGCGAACGGGCTTCTCCACGTCAGCCTCGACGTGGACTTTCTCGACCCGTCCATCGCGCCCGCGGTCGGCACCACGGTCCCGGGCGGCGCGACCTTCCGCGAGGCGCATCTGGTCTGCGAGCTGATCCACGAAAGCGGGCTGATGACCTCGCTCGACCTGGTCGAGCTGAACCCGTTCCTCGACGAACGCGGGCAGACGGCCAAGATGATGGTGGATCTCGTCGGCAGCCTGATGGGCCGCAAGGTGTTCGACCGCCCGACCCGCTCGGCCTGACGGGGGACGGGGGACGGGGGACGGGACGCCGGGGCTTGACCGCGACCCGGCGCGCCTGTGAAGTGCGTCGGTCATGTGTGTCACGCGTCATCCCCCGCCGGCAGACCCTACCGGCCTTGCCGTTTTCCCCGCTGGCGTTCCCGGCTGCGCGGTGGCCGAACGCGCGCAGTGCGCGCATCGACGATAGGCGCCGCCGCCTATCGCCGCCACGCTCCGACGCTGCCTTCAGGAACACCGCATGCAAAGCTTTCTCGACATCCACACCACCTCGAAACAGGATCTGAGGTCCATCATCGACGGCGCCCGCCGCATGAAGGACGCCCGCAACGGGGCCCCCAAGGGCACCCCCGATACCGAGCAGCCGCTGGCGAACCGCATGGTCGCGCTGATCTTCGAGAAACCCTCGACCCGCACCCGCGTCAGCTTCGACCTGGGCGTGCGGCAGATGGGCGGGCAGACGATGGTGCTGTCGGGCAAGGAAATGCAGCTGGGCCACGGCGAGACCATCGCCGACACCGCCCGCGTCATGTCGCGCTATGTCGATCTCATCATGATCCGCACCTTCGAGGAGGCGACGTTGCAGGAGATGGCGGAATACGCCACCGTCCCGGTCATCAACGGCCTGACGAACCGCACCCACCCCTGCCAGATCATGTCCGACGTGATGACGTTCGAGGAACATCGCGGCCCCATCGCCGGCAAGAAGGTGGTCTGGTCCGGCGACGGCAACAACGTCTGCGCCTCGATGATCCATGCCGCCGGTCAGTTCGGCTTCGACTTCACCTTCACCGGCCCGCCGCCGTTGGACCCCGAGGCCGAGTGGCTCGACTTCGCCCGCGCCCAAGGGGTGAACGCCCAGATCGTGCGCGACCCCGCGAAGGCGGTTGAGGGCGCGGACCTGGTCGTCACCGACACCTGGGTCAGCATGCACGATCCGCAGTCGGCCAAGGAACGGCGGCACAATCAGTTGCGCGGCTATCAGGTGAACAGGGCGCTGATGGATCGCGCGCGCCCCGACGCATTGTTCATGCACTGCCTGCCCGCGCACCGCGACGACGAGGTCACGTCCGAGGTGATGGACGGGCCGAACAGCGTGATCTGGGACGAGGCCGAGAACCGCCTTCACGCGCAAAAGGCGGTGATGCGCTGGTGCCTTGGCGTGTGACCGGAGCACCCGGGGGCTGCGCGCCCCCGGACCCGGCGGGATACTTGCGGACAGAAGATGAGGGGGCCGGACGATGAAGATCAATCTTGAGGAAAAGCTCGCCAGCTTCGACGGGCACTGGTCGCCCCGGACGGTTGCGGGCTTCAACGGCCACGACGTGATGGTCGTGAAGGTGAAGGGCGAGTTCAACTGGCACGAACATGCCGACACCGACGACCTCTTCCTGGTGCTGAAGGGACGGCTGACGATCCGGCTGCGCGACGGCGACGTGCATCTGGGACCGGGCGAGCTTTACGTCATTCCGGCCGGGGTCGAACATTGCACCGCCGCGGACGAGGAAACGCACCTGCTGCTGATCGAACCGAAGGGCACGCCCAACACCGGCGATCCGGCGACCGCCGCCGCGCGGACCGAAATCTAGCGGACTACAGGTCGGTCGAGCCCAGCCTTGGCGAGGCGCGGTCCAGCACGAGGTCGGCGTCGGAAAAGCGGATCGGGGTGCGGACGCCGGGGATCCCTTCGGGGTCGATCCGCATGCCGCGGGCGATCACCTGCGGGTCGGCAAAGACGTCAGCCATGTCGTTGATCGGACCGGCCGGCACACCCGCACGTTCCAGCGCGGCGAGCAGGTCGTCGCGCCGCCAGCCGCGCGTCACCGCCGTCAGCGTTTCCGTCAGCCGGTCGCGGTTTGCCACCCGGTCGGCGTTCGTCAGATAATCGGGCGCATCCGCCAGCGCGGGCAGGCCCAGCACCTCGACCAGGCGGCGGTACTGGCCGTCGTTCCCCGACGCGATGATGATCCAGCCGTCGGCGCAGTCGAAGACCGCGTAGGGCACGATGTTCGGATGCGCATTCCCCAGCATCCCCGGCGCGTTGCCGGAAACAAGGTAGTTCATGGCCTGGTTCGCCATCACCGCCGTCGCCACGTCCAGCAGCGCCATGTCGACATGCTGCCCCTGGCCCGTCCGGTCGCGCTGGCGCAGGGCGGCGAGGATTCCCGCCACGCCGTAAAGGCCCGTGAACAGGTCCACGACCGCGACGCCCACCTTTTGCGGCTGGCCCGCAGGATCGCCCGTCACGCTCATCATCCCGGACATGCCCTGGATGATGTAGTCGTAGCCCGCGCGCGCGGCATAGGGGCCGTCCTGCCCGAACCCCGTGACTGAGCAATAGACGAGGCGCGGGTTGACCTGCCGCAGGCTGTCCCAGTCGAGGCCGTATTTCGCAAGCCCGCCGACCTTAAAGTTCTCGATCAGCACGTCCGCGCCCCGCACGAGGTCGCGGACCGCCGCCTGCCCCTGGGGGGTGCGGAAGTCGGCGATCACCGATCGCTTGCCGCGGTTCGCCGCGTGGAAATAGGCGGCCGAGCGGTCGCCGTCGTGGTCCACGAAGGGCGGGCCCCAGCGGCGGGTGTCGTCGCCTTCCGGCGCCTCGACCTTGATGACCTCGGCGCCCAGGTCCGACAGCACCTGCCCGGCCCAGGGACCGGCCAGGATGCGCGCCAGCTCGACGACCTTCAGCCCGGACAGGGGCGCCACGGGCGGGGGCTCAGTTCGTCGCGGGTTGCGATGTCGCGGCGAGCTTTTCGTCGATCTTGGCCTTCAGCTGAGGCCAAGGAGCGTTCGCGACCTTCTCGCCGCCGATGATGAAGGTGGGCGTGCCCTCGACGCCGTCGGCGGTCGCATTCTTCTGGAACGTGGCGACCAGCTGCTCGACCTTGGACTGGTCGGCCCAGCACGCCTCCATCTGCGCGTCCGTGAACCCGGCGGTCGTCCCCAGCTTGCGAAGGTTCGCGGTCAGCTGTTCGCCCGAGTTGGCGTCCAGCCACTGGCGCTGCTTGCCGAACAGCATGTCGGACACGGCATAGTACTTGTCGTCGCCGCCGCAGCGCGCCAGCACCCCGGCCCACAGGCCGATCTGGTCCAGATAGACGTCGCGCTGGATGAACTTGACCTTGCCGGTATCGACATACTCGGCCTTCAGGTCGTCGAAGCTTTCGTCGTGGAAGGCCGCGCAGTGGGGGCAGGTGAAGCTTGCGTATTCGATGACCGTCACGGGGGCGTTCGCGTCGCCAAGGACGATGTCGGGAAGGGTGCTGGGTGCCTGCGCCGTGGCCGCGGGGGCGGGCGCCGGGGTCGCGGTGGACTGGGCGAGGGCCGGGGTCGCGGCAAGCAACGCGACGGCAAGGAAGACGGGGGCGCGGAAGGTCGGGGTCATGGCGTGGCCTTTCGGTCGGTTGCGTCCCGGCGGGACAGGATGTTCAGCGCCAGCCTGCGGATCGCGTCCGCAAGCCGGGGGTCGTCGAAATCATCGGCGATGCGGCCGCATTCCGCCGCCGTCTCGGGCGTGGGCGGACGCGCTTGCGCGGCACCCGCGCCCGTCCCCGTGCCAGACGGGGGCGCGAACACCGCCTGCCCTTCGGCAAAGCCCTGCGGCGCGGTCTGGGTGATCGTCACGCGGGCGACCGCGTTGAAGCCGTAGCAGGCGTTCACCCGGTCGCGGATATGGGGCAGCTGCATCTGCACCAAGGGGGCCTGGGGGCCGGTCGTCAGGATCGTCAGCGTGGCCCCGAACCCCTTGCCGTGCGAGATGCGGACCGGCCGGGTGCAGCGGGCGATATCCTCGCCCACCACCTCGGCCCACTGGGTCAGCAGCCGGGTCATCGCAAAGCCCCGCCCCTCGGCCCCCGCCCGCACGCGGGCCGCGACCAGCGTCGCCGCCGGCTCGAACCCGCGCATCCGCCTGCGCGGCGGGGCGTCGGGTCCGGGCTTGCGGGTCGGGGTGGAACGGGCCATGTCGCCTGCGGTTCGGGTTGCGTCTGGGCTTTGGCCCGGTGCCGGATCGGGCGGCCGGGCGGATCGAAGTCGCGGCCAATCTGGACGCACATGCGCCCGGATGCCAGACCGGCGCGGCCAGCACGGGGGAAAGTTTGCGTGAGAGTTCTGTCAGCCGAAAGCCCCACCCCCTTGCGCGCCGTGGCGCCGTTGCTGCTTGACTGGTACGACCGCCACGCCCGCGACCTTCCGTGGCGCGCCCCGCCCGGCACGCCCGCGATGGACCCCTATCGCGTCTGGCTGTCCGAGATCATGCTGCAGCAGACCACGGTCGCCGCCGTCCGCGACTACTTCCTGCGCTTCACCGGCCGCTGGCCCACGGTCGAGGCGCTGGCGGCGGCCGACGACGCCGAGGTGATGGCCGCATGGGCGGGCCTTGGCTACTATGCCCGCGCGCGGAACCTGCTTGCGACCGCGCGGGCGGTGGCGCGGGCGGGCGGGTTTCCGACGACGCGCGAGGGGTTGCAGGCGCTGCCGGGCGTGGGCCCCTACACCTCGGCCGCGGTCGCGGCGATCGCGTTCGACCGGGCGGAGACGGTGGTGGACGGCAATGTCGAACGGGTCGTGGCGCGGCTGTTCGCGGTCCCGACGCCGCTGCCCGCCGCTAAGCGCGAGCTTGGGACACTGGCGGCCACGCTGACGCCCGCGCAGAGGCCCGGCGATTTCGCGCAGGCGATGATGGACCTTGGCGCGACGATCTGCACGCCGCGCAGTCCCGCCTGCGGCATCTGCCCGCTGGTCGAACCCTGCGCCGCGCGCGCGGCGGGCATCCAGTCCGACCTGCCCCGTCGCAGCCCCAAGGCCGCAAAGCCCGTCCGCACCGGCACCGTCTGGGTGGCGCTGGATGCCGGACGGGTGCTGCTTGAGCGCCGCCCGCCCAAGGGCCTTCTGGGCGGCACGCTCGGCTTTCCGACGACCGGCTGGGACGGGACCGACCTGCCCGCCCCGGTCGCCGCGACATGGCAGGACATGGGCGAGGTGCGCCACGTCTTCACCCATTTCGAGCTGCGGCTGCGTGTCTTGCGGGCCGCGCCCGAACCGGCGGCGGTGCCGGGCCGGGGGGACTGGACGCAACGCTCGGGTTTCGATGCGGGGGCGCTGCCGGGGCTGATGCGGAAGGTGTGGACGCTCGCGCGCTGAGATCAGGCGAAGAGCGCGTCCAGCCGCCGGTCCAGCGCCCCGGTATCGTCGAACTCGAGCCGCACCGGCAGGGTCAGGACCTTGCCCAGAAACTCGGGCGGCAGCCGCGCCGCGTCCTTTTCGGTCGTGACCATCTGCGCGCCCATGAGCCGCGCTTCGGTTTCCAGCCGCGCCAGCAGCCGGGGGGAAAACGGCTGGTGGTCGGCCAGCGCCTCGGCCCGCACGACCTCGGCCCCCTGGGCGGCGAGGGTGGCGAAGAACTTTTCGGGATGACCGATCCCGGCGAAGGCGAGCGCGCGCAGGCCGGTCCAGTCCATCCCGGTCCGCAGCGGCTCGAGCCGGGCGGTCAGCAGCGGCACCGGCAGCGCGGGCCAGCGGGCCGCGAACCGGCGCTGCGCCGCGTCGCCCCCGATGCCGAGGATCAGATCGGCGCGCGCGAGCCCGGCCGACACCGGTTCGCGCAGCGGCCCCGCCGGCAGGCAGCGCCCGTTGCCCCAGCCCTTCGCCGCATCGACCACGACGATGGCCAGATCGTGCGCCAGCGCCGGGTCCTGGAACCCGTCGTCAAGGATCACGGCCCGCGCGCCCCCCGCGACCGCCGCCCGCGCGCCCGCGACCCGGTCGTCCGCCACCCAGACCGGGCCGAAGGCCGCCATCAGCCGCGGCTCGTCGCCCACGCGATCGGCCGGGTGGCGCTGCGGATCGACGAGCAGCGGCCCCGTCTCGGTCCCGCCGTGCCCCCGGCTCACGACATGGGCTGCGACGCCGCGCGCGGCCAGCCGCTGCACCAGCGCGATGACCGTGGGCGTCTTGCCCGTTCCGCCGGCGTTCAGGTTGCCCGCGCAGATCACCGGCACGCCGACGCGCGCGCGGCCGCCGCGCCGCAGCCGCCGCGCGGTCGCGGCCGCGTAGATTGCGCCAAGGGGCGACAGCGCCGCCGACAGCACGCCGGGCTCGCGGTTCCAGAAGTCCGGGGCGCGGCCGGTCACGGCCCGCCCCATCCGCTGCCGCCATCACCGCCACTGTCACCGTCGCCGTCGATGTCCGACAGGATCACCGTCGCGACCCGGGTCGCGACGGCGGCGCCGCTCGTCTCGACCCCCCAGGCGGCTTGCGCCATCCGCGCCGCCACATCCGGCGCGGTCAGGTCCGAGGCGGCGGCCGCCAGCGTCGCCGCCGAATCGATCTTGCGTGCCGCCCCCGCCGCGCCGAGCTGGCGCCATTCGGTGACGTGGGCCGACATGTCGGGGCCGTGGATGATCGCCGACCCCAGCGCCGCGGGCTCGAACGGGTGGCGGGGCGGGACGCCCGCCTCGGGCGACAGCGTGCCGCCGAGCCACGTCACCGACGCAAGGCGATACCACAGGCCAAGCTCGGTCTGGTCCTCGGCCACCAGCACCTGCATGTCGGCCGTCGGCTCGTCGTCCAGCGCGCGGCGCGCGACGGTGAGGCCGGATGCCTCCAGCGCGGCGGCTAGCGCGGGTTCATCCGCGGGCCGCGCCGGCGCCACGATCAGAAGCGAGCGGTGACGATAGCTCAGCACCGCCTGATGCGCGTCGATGACCGCGTCCAGTTCTGCCAGCGGCACGCCCGCCGCCAGCCAGACGTGACGGTTGCGAAGCTGCGCCTGAAGCGCGGCGTATTCTCGGCTGTTGCAGGGCAGGACGCGGCGGATCGGGGTCAGCTGGCCCGTGACCTCGATCCGGGCCGGGGCCACGCCTTGGCGCAGCGCCTCGATCCGGGACGCGGTGTCGGGAACCAGCAGGCGCGAGACCCGGCTGAGCGCGCCGCGCGACATGTTGGCGCGCCACCACGGATCGTTCGCGCGCTGCAGCGGCCCCGACTGGATTAGCGTGACCGGCACCCCTGCCTCGTCGGCCGCCGCCAGAAGCGCGCGCGGCAGGTCCGCATCCAGGAGCACGATCGCGGCGGGCGCGGCCTGCGCGATCAGCGCTCGCGCCGCGCCGCCATCCGACGGAACCCGCGCGGTGACCTGCACCAGCTCGGGCAGGTCGGCCCCCGCGACCGGCCCCACCGTCCCCATCCGCAGGTCCTTCCTGCGCGCGGCCAGCGCGGCGGCGACCGGACCGGCGGCGCTGCCGCCCCCGTGCAGCAGGATCAGCGGCCCGTCGCCCAGCGGCAGCGACGGCGCCTGCGCCGTGCCCTCGCCCGGCTGCGGGCGCAGCCGCCGCCACAGCGCGAGTTCCGAGATCACGGACATGCGGCGACGCCCATCCGGGTGGTCAGGCGCGCAGCTCGCCCGTCGGGCTTTCCGCGAGCTTTTCGTCGTAGAGGCGGTGCAGGTGGGCGATGAAATAGCGGGTCTGGGCGCTGTCCACGGTGCGCTGCGCGTTCGCCTTCCACGCGGCGAAAGCCGAGGCGTAGTCCGGGAACACGCCGACCACGTGGATGGCCGAGGGGTCGGCGAATTCTTGGCTGTCGGTGTCGATCAACTCGCCGCCGAAGACCAGATGCAGGCGCTGCTGGGTCATGGGTCATCCCTTCTGTCTCGCTTGGCCGCTTGCTAGCCGAAGGGCCGGCGAAACTAAAGGCCGTTCGCCGGGTCGGGGGTGGGCATCGGGCGGGGCGGCAGGGTCACGAACACCGGCCCCGCCGGGCTGTCCAGAAAGGCGCCCGACACGCCGAAGCTGCCCTGCAGGTTGCCGGGCGTCAGCACCGCCTTGGGCGGGCCGTCGGCGACCACCCGGCCCCGGTCCATCAGCACCAGCCGGTCGCACCAGCGCGCCGCCATGCCAAGGTCGTGCATCGACGCCACCACCGCCCGGCCCTGCCCCGCCAGCCTGGCGAGCAGTTGCATGACCGCCATCTCGTGCGCGGGATCAAGCCCCGCCTCGGGTTCGTCCGCGAGGATCAGGGGCGTGTCCTGCGCGATCAGCCTGGCGATGAGGGCGCGGGCAAGCTCGCCCCCCGACAGGGCGGTGGCGGGTCGGCGGGCGAGATGGGTCAGGTCCATCCGCGACAGCGCGTCCGCTACGGCGGCGGCGTCCTCGCGCCGGTCGGGATGGGCGCGGCGGCCAAGGCGCACCAGCGTTTCCACCGCGATCGGCCAGGCCACGTCGCGGGCCTGCGGCAGATAGGCCGCGCGGCGCGCGCGCGCCCCGGGGTCGAGCGCGGCGAGGTCGCTTTGCCCTTCGGCCGGGATCAGGCCCAGTGCGGCGCGCAGAAGCGTGGTCTTGCCAGCGCCGTTCGGGCCGATCAGCCCGACGAAGCTGCCGGGCATCACGCGCAGCGACACGTCACTCACGACGGCCACGCCGCCCCGCCGCACCGTCAACCGGTCGAGTGTCAGCGCGGGCTTCATGCGCCGTGCCGGATGCGGTGGATCAGGTGCAGGAACACGGGCGTGCCGACCAGCGCCATCATCACGCCCAGCTTGAGGTCACGTTCGGGCAGGATCAGGCGCACGGCGATATCCGCCGCCAGCACCAGCGCCGCGCCCCCAAGCGCCGATGCCGGCAGCAGCCGCGAGGGTACGCCCCCCACCGCCCCGCGCAGCAGGTGCGGCACGACCAGCCCCACGAACCCGATCGCGCCCGCCACCGCCGTCGTCGCCCCCACCGCCGCGGCGATCCCCAGGACCGTGAGCAGGCGCAGCCGGGGCAGGTTCACCCCCAGCGAGGCAGCGGCTTCTTCCCCCAGCGTCAGCGCGTCGAGGTCGCGCGCGGTCCGGGCCAGCAGGACCCAGCCCACGGCCATCACCGGCAGCGCGGTCCAGACCTCGATCCAGCTTCGGTCGGCAAGTGATCCCATCATCCAGAACACGATCTCGCTTGCGGCAAAGGGATTCGGCGACAGGTTGAGAACCAGCGAGGTGAGCGCGCCGGCGAATGCCGACACCGCGATCCCGGCGAGGATCAGGCCGAAGCCGCCGCCCCGGCCCGCGTCCAGCGCGTCGCCGCTGCGGGCGGACAGGCCCAGGATCAGCGCCACCGCCACCAGCGCGCCGGCGAACCCCGACAACGGCAAGGCAAGCGCGCCGGTGGCCGCGATCCCGGTCTGGATCGCCAGCACCGCCCCCAGCCCGGCCGAGGCCGACACCCCGATCAGCCCCGGCTCAGCCAGAGGGTTCCTGAGGAACCCCTGGATCGCCGCCCCGGCGAGGCCGAGGCTCGCCCCCGCGAGGACGCCCAGGACGGCGCGGGGCAGCCTGATCTCGCGCATGACCAGCGTCAGCGGGCCGCCATCGCCGCGAAACAGCGCAACAAGGCTCGCGCGAGCGCCTGCGTCTGCCGGGCCGGTCAGGACCGAGGCCGCGAACAACACGGCGCAAAGGACCGCCAGCGCGGGCAGCAGCGCGCGGCCGGTCACGGGTCCGGTCACGGGGCGGCTCACGGGATCGGGCCTTTCGCCGCCGCATCCGGGGGCAAGCGGCCGGACCCGCGTTCCAGCCCTTCGCGCGCATTCTTCAGGTCGCGGGCGGCGGCAAGCACCTGCGGCAGGCCGCAGATCCATTCGCGGTCGTCCACCTCGATCCGGGCGGCGCGGGACCGGGCGAGCGCGGGGTGGCGCACGACGTCGTCGGCGCGGGCGGGGGCGCCGTCGGGTGGGCCGGTCACCACCGCGTCGGGATCCGTCATCAGAAGGGATTCCAGCGGGATCGACGCGCCGAAGCGCATTCCCAGCCGTTCGGCCACAAGGTCGAACCCCGCCGCGCGCAGCACGTCCGCCGACAGCGTTTCCGTGCCCGTCATGTAGCCGTTCGCGGCCCACGTGGCCGCCAGCGGCCCCGCCCCGCCCTGCGCCCGCAGCGCCGCAAGGTCGCCGCGAAAGCGGGCGGCCATGTCGTGGGCCTCGGCCTCGCGCCCCAGCGCCTGGCCCATCTGCAGGATCGACCGGGTCACCCCGTCCAGCGACGTCTCTGGCTCGAACGTCGCCACCGGCACGCCCAGGCGCCGCAGCATCGACAGGGTCGCGGGCGTGGTGAAGCTGCTCGCCAGCACCAGGTCCGGGCGTAGCAGATAGATTTCCTCGGCCCGGCCGTGATTGGCCGGGAACGCCGCCGCGCGGTCGGCCATCAGCGAGGTGCGCGGGTCCTGCGCCAGCGACGACACCGAGACAAGCTGCCCCGGCGCCGCCAGCGTCATCGCAAGCTGGTCGGTGCAAAGGTTGATCGACACCACCCGCAAGGGCGCGGTCCCCACCTCGGCCGCGGCGCCCGTGAGAACGAGCGCGGCGACCGCCGCGAGAGCCGTGGGGGCCCTGCGGATCAGCACCTCACCACCGCGATTCGAGCCCGATCCAGCCGGTGCGGTCCTGGTTCGCGTAGCCCCAGGTGGTGGCATATTCCCGGTCGAACAGGTTCTCGACCCGCGCGGTGATCCGGGCGCGGTCGTTCAGGTCGTAGCTGCCAGCGACGTTGACGACCGTGTAGTCGGGCAGTTCCGACACGTAGCCGGTGCCGAAGAAGGTCTGGTCGTAGGTGTCGCGGACGTGCAGCACGTTGCCCGACAGGGTGGCGCGCCCGTCCAGCAGCCGCGCGGTAGCGTTCAGCGCCAGCTTGTGCTGCGGGCGGCGCTGTTCGACCGTGCCGTCGGCGTTGAACGCCTCGAGATAGGTGTAGTTCGCGCCCAGCGACACGGCGTCGGTCACGTCGTAGCTGCCCGCGATCTCGACCCCTTCGCGGTCGCTGGTCCCGCGCTCATTGAAGAAGTTGGTCCCGTCGGCGAGCGGCGCGCCCGAAAAGGTGATCTCGTTTTCCAGCCGCTCGTTGAAATAGGTCAGGTCGATCCTGCCGCGGCCGCCCGCCAGCGTCGCCTCGGCGCCCAGGTCGAAGCTGCGGTTTTCCTCGGGTTCAAGGTCGGGGTTGCCGACATAGCCGAACCCGCCCAGCAGCTCGAAATAATCGGGGTTGACGGTGCCCGTCCCGGCCGAGGCGTGCAGCCGCCACGGCGTCCCCTCGACCCGCCACGACCCGGCGAGCGCGTAGCTGGTCTTGGACCCGAACACGTCGTTGTCGTCGTGGCGCAGGCCGAACTGCATGTCCACGCCGTTCGCCAGCGCCGCGCGGTATTCGATCGCGGCCGAGGTGTTGCGCCGCTCGTTGTCGGACGACAGGCTGTTTTCGTCCTTCCGGCGGTCCAGCGCGAAGGCGAGCGTCTGCGTCGCGTCGGCCGCCGTCCCGTCGATCCCGACGACGGCGCGCCAGCGCAGCGCGCGGGTCTTGGCGCGGGTCTCGTCGCCGCCGTTCTGGCTGAGGTCGAGCCGGGTTTCCTGCCAGCTGAGCCGGCTGACCACGCGCCCGTCGAAGGTGGTCGCTTCGGCGAAGATTTCGGCGCCGAGTTCGTCGCGGTCGCTGTAGTCGTCGCTGTCCACGACGTATTCGGCGGCGTTCGCAGCCGGAAAGGCGTTCGCGTCATAGTTGAAATGCTCGTCCGCGCGCCGGACGCTGAAGCCGAGCCTCGCGTCCGGGGTCAGGTTCAGATCGCCCGACAGTGTGGCGGTGTTGCGGCGGATCGAATCTTCCTCGCCGCCGTCGCCCGACACGTCGTAGCCCCGGTCATGGCGCGCCGACCCGCTGAACGACAGCCGCCCGCGTTCGCCCGAGATGCCGGTGGACAGCCAGCTAGCTGCGCCGTTCCCGACCTCGAACCCGGCGCGGGTGCCCTGTTCCCGGCGCTCGGTGATGATGTTGATGACGCCCGCCGCGGCGCTTGCGCCATAGAACACCGACTGCGGGCCGCGCAGCACCTCGATCCGTTCGACGTTGGCGGTGTCGAGGCCGGTCAGGATGTACTGCCCGTCGCCCGCGCTCGCCTCGATCCCGTCGATCAGGATCATGGTGTTGTTCGCCTCGGCCCCGCGCGTGCGGATCTCGGTGAAACCGGGGCCCGATGTGGTGATGGCGAGGCTTGGCACGGTGCGAAGCGCGTCCACGACCGACAGGATCCCGCGCTCGCGCAGGTCCTCGCCGTCGAGCGTCGTGGAGGCGCGGCCGTAGGACAACGCCTCGAGCGGCGAGAAGCCGGCGGAGATGACGATCGGATCCAGCGTGATGCCGGGCGCGGGCGCGACCTGCGCCACGTCGGACTGGGTGGACGCCGCGATCTGTCCGGCGTCCTGGGCCAGCGCGGCTGCGGGCAGGGCGACGCCGATCATCAGGGCGGTCCGCGCGAGGCGGGTCAGGCGGAAGCGGACGTCATGGGCGGCGGGTGTAAGCGTGCGGGAATCCATGTCCCTGTCCTTGCGATGCGTGGCGGGAACGGCCCGCCTGTTGGCCTTGGTCCGGGGATCGCGCGCGTCGGGTAGAGCGTGGCGTGCCCGCAGACAGTGAAGTCACCGCTGCGGCATGCCGCTTCCTCGGCGCGCCCCGCGCCGTCGGAAAGGGTGGTGTCCAAGCAGGTCTCCTGGCTGGCGGATCAGCGCGGCGCCGGCCTTCCCAGGGTGAGCGCGCGGCGCCGATCCCCAGTGGCATGTCGACGCCGCTCACCGCTTACAGTTGCGGGGGCAGCCGCGGATCGGGCCGGACGGGCGTCCAGCCGTTACGCGTTCCCTTTTCATCCGGCGTGTGCCGGAAACTCGGACGATTTCTCTTATCTGCCGGGATGACGGCCGGTCAACGGCCGTCGTGATCGCGGCCCGGATCGCGCGGCGGGGTGTGGCTTTCGGCCCGGGTGCGGGCGCCGCCGCGTGTCCGGCGACGCCACGTGATCAGCCCGGCGCCCAGGGCCAGCACGCCCGCGCCGATCATCAGGTGACGGCCGGTGACGCCCGACCGGCCGTCCGCGTCCGGGTGGTAGCGCGGATCGAAGATGTGCGTATCCGCCAGCCAGCGACCCCAGAACCCCTCGCGCCGGCGCGGCACCCGGCGCAGCCTGCGGTGGGTCATGTGGTTGAGCGCCCGCACCGCCCCGACAAGGCCGCGGCGTTCGATGGCGCGGGCCACCCGGTCCGGGTCGCGCCCCATGTGCTCGGCCAGAAGCGAGGCGCGGATGCGGCGGATCGCGGCCCGGTGTTCGTCGTTCGCGGCGATCAGGGTCACGTCCGCCTCGCTGTCGAAGCCCATCGAGCGGCGGTTGAGGTTGCTCGATCCCACCCGCAGCATGGTGTCGTCCACGATCATCAGCTTGGCGTGGACATAGATCGGTTCGGACGCGGCGTTGACCGGGTAAAGGATGCGGAAGCGACGGTGGGGGTCGCGGCGCGACATCTCGCGCAGGATGCGGCTGCGCGGGACGTGCATCGCCAGATCCTCGACCGCGCCCTGCGCCGCGCGCGGGTTGATGACGACCACGTCCGGCCCGTCCGGCTCAGCCAGCCGGGCGGCGATCGCGTCGGCGATGCCGGGGGCCGAGAAATACTGCGATTCAAGGTAGATGCTGCGACGGGCCGAGGCGATCGCGTCAAGATACATCGTCTCGATCTCGACCACCGCGGGCGCGTCGCCGGTGGGCGGCTCGGTCCGCGACAGGGCGATCTCGACGTCGCGCAGGTCAGGCTCGACCTCGGCCGGCCACATGTCGCGGGTGTCGGCCAGGGGCGCGGGCAGGTCCTCGTCGGTGGCGCGCAGCCAGCGGGCGCGGGCGAGATCGGCGGTCACGCGCACGGCGGGGCCGTCGAACATGGCGGCCGCGTCGTGCCAGGGCTGCGCGATCTCACCCGATTTCAGCGCCCGGCAGGGATCGCCCGGGCGATGGTCGCGCGTGTCCCAGCGCCCGTCGGTCACGTCGATGCCGCCGCAGAACGCGAGCGAATCGTCCACCACCACGATCTTCTGGTGATGGCACGCGCCGACCGGATGGCGGCCGTCGAAACCCAGGTGGATCTGCCCGGGGCTAAGCCACTTGACGCGCAGTCCCGGAATGATCCGGGCCGGCGCGATCAGGACCCCGCCGCTCCATTTCAAAAGATAGATGTCGAGCCGGGGGGCGCGGTCCACCAGCGCCTCGAGGAACGGGCCGACCCGGTTCGGCAGACCGTCGGGGGCAAGCCCCCCGGCATCGCTTTGCCCCGGCAGCATCTCGATCTCGAAGTCGAAATCCCAGCCGATCATCAGCACCTGGTCGCGGGCCTCGATCATCGCCCGGCGAAGCGCCACGAAATAATCCTGCGCGTCGATGATCAGGGAAAAACGGTCGGCCCGCGCGTGGCGCCAGCAGTTGCGCCCGGGCGCGAATGTCAGGTCTGTCATGTCGGTCCGTGCGTGGCGGGTCGGCGGCTGGCAGGCGGCGGCGGGCGGGGCGACGGCAGTCCCCCGCCGCATCACTCGCCAACGCGGCCGCAGGGCGGACGTTCCGACCGCCCGGAACGCGAGCGCGTGATCGGCTCAGTCGCTGCCGCGGTAGGGCTCGACATATTGCAGGGCAAGATCCCACGGAAAGAAGATCCACGTGTCCTGGCTGACCTCGGTGATGTAGGTCTGCACCATCGGCTGGCCCTTGGGCTTGGCGTAGACGGTCGCGAAATGCGCCTTGGGATAAAGCTTGCGGACCAGTTCCAGCGTGCGCCCGCTGTCCACCAGGTCGTCCACGATCAGCACGCCCTCGCCGTCGCCCATCAGCCCCGCGTCGGGCGATTTCAGGACCACCATCTCGCCCTGCTCGCCCTTGAGATAGGACTTGACGCTGATCGTGTCGACGATGCGGATGTCGAGCTCGCGCGCCACTATCATCGCGGGCACCATGCCGCCGCGGGTGATCGCCACGACCGCGCGCCAGTCGCCGCCCCCCTCGGGCTGGGTGTCCTGCAGCCGCCACGCCAGCGCCCGCGCGTCGCGGTGCAGCTGGTCCCAGCTGACATGGAAGCCCCGCTCGTGCGGCAGGCGGTCGGTCATGGTGGTGCGGGCCATCGGGGTCCTCGGGATCTGGAATGGGTCAGTGACGGATCATCAGCGACAGCCCTAGCACGCCGATCAGCCCGCCCGCGACCCTGTCGATCCAGACCCGCGCCACGGCGTAGCCCCGGCGCATCGGCCCGGTCGCCATCAGGAAGGTCACGACCGCGTAGAACGTGACCTCGACCGACAGCGCGACGGCATAGATCATGCCCGCCGCCGGACCGTGCAGCGTGGGAAAGATCGACATGATGAGGCCCGCGTAGAACAGCGCGGGCTTGGGGTTCGACAGGTTCAGCGCAAGGCCCTGAAGAAAGCCCGGCCCGGTCACCGTCTCGCCGTCCATCGCCAGCGGATCGGCGGCGTGGCGCACCATCTTCCACGCGATCCAGACCAGATAGGCGCCGCCCGCGACCTTGAGGATGGTGAAAAGCCCCGGAAGCCGCTCGAACACCAGGGTCAGCCCGAAGAGCGCCACCGCGCACCAGACAGAGGCGCCGAACGCCAGTCCCATTGCATAGGGCATCGACGCGTTGCGCCCGCGCGACGCGGCCGAACGGCTGGCAGCGATGATGGCGGGACCGGGCGACAGGATCGCGACCGCCAGCGTTCCGACAAAGACCGCAAGCTGCGCGGCGGTGATCGCAGGCGTCACCGGCCGGTCCCCGCGCCGGGGTGGCCCGCCTGCGTCGTCACTCGGCCGCCTCGCGGTTCACGGCGGCGTCGATGTCTGGCGCGTCCACGGCCTTCATGCCGACGACATGATAGCCCGAGTCGACGTGATGGGTTTCGCCCGTGACGCCCGCGCCGAGGTCGGACAGCAGGTACAGGGCCGAGTTCCCCACGTCCTCGATCGTCGTGTTGCGGCGCAGGGGCGAGTTCAGCTCGTTCCATTTTAGGATATAGCGGAAGTCGCCGATCCCCGACGCCGCAAGCGTCTTGATCGGCCCGGCGCTGATCGCGTTCACGCGGATGCGGTCCTTGCCCAGATCCTCGGCCAGATAGCGCACCGACGCCTCGAGCGCGGCCTTGGCCACGCCCATGACGTTGTAGTGCGGCATCACCCGCTCGGCCCCGTAATAGGTCAGCGTCACCAGGCTGCCGCCATCGGGCATCATCGCCGCCGCCCGCCGCGTGATCGCGGTGAACGAATAGACCGATATGTCCATCGTCATCAGGAAATTGTCGCGGCTGGTGTCGGCATAGCGGCCGCGCAGTTCCTCCTTGTCGGAAAAGCCGATCGCGTGGACGACGAAGTCGAGCGTGCCCCATTCCTGTTCCAGCGCCGCGAACAGGTCGTCCACCGACTGCATGTCGCCCACGTCGCACGGAACGACCAGCGACGAGCCGAGCTGCTGGGCCAGCGGCACGACGCGCTTCTTCAGCGCCTCGCCCTGATACGAGAAGGCGAGTTCCGCCCCGGCGCCCGCCAGCGCCCGGGCGATGCCCCAAGCGATCGACTTGTCGTTGGCCAGCCCCATGATGAGCCCGCGCTTGCCCGACATCAGCCCGGCCGTGGCCTTGTTCACCTGCGTCCCGGCGGCATCGCTTGACATGGCAGTTTCCCCGCGTTCTCAACCCTTGGTGAGGATTAGGCCAAAGCCGAAGGGGCATCAAGCATGAGCGACCGCAGCGGAATATTCGCAGGCGACGACCCCTTTGCGCTGGCCCGCGCGTGGCTGGCCGAGGCCACGGCGACCGAGCCGAACGATCCCAACGCCGTGGCGCTGGCCACCGTCGATGCGGACGGGATGCCCGACGTGCGGACGGTGCTTCTGAAGGATATCGAGGATGCGGGCTTCGTGTTCTACACCAACTACGACAGCGCCAAGGGCACCCAGATCGCCGCGACCGGAAAGGCCGCGTTCGTGATGCACTGGAAATCGCTGCGCCGGCAGGTCCGCGTGCGCGGCACCGTCACGCGCGAAGACGGGCCGCAGGCCGACGCCTACTATCGCAGCAGGGCGCTGCAATCGCGGATCGGCGCGTGGGCCAGCCGGCAAAGCCGGCCATTGGGGGACCGGCAGGCGCTGCTGGATGCGGTCGCCAGGACCGAGGCCGAGCAGGGGACCGATCCCGCGCGACCGCCCTTCTGGGGCGGCTTCCGCATCGCCCCGACCCAGATCGAGTTTTGGGCGGACGGCGCGTTCCGGCTGCACGACCGCTTCCGCTGGATCCGCACCGACGCCGGCTGGGACGTGATCCGGCTCAACCCCTGATTCGCGCCGACCCGCGACCGCCACGCGTCCGGCCGATCGCCGGTCACGAATGCGTGCCTGCATTTTGGGCAGACAATTGAGCCGGTCACGTTCGACCGGCGATTAGTCGCCTAATTCATGAAATAGTCACACAACTTGTGGCAGAGTGGCGTCAGGTAAACTAGTCTTACCCAGCAGGTGACTTGATCCGTTTCGGGTTTAGGTTCATCAGATGCCGTCAGTCCAAAAAGCATGCAGGGTGGTAGGTCAGGGTGCAGGAAGAAGCGTCGGAACACGCGCAGCGCGTGTCCGGTTACGTCAAGTGGTTCGATGCGAACCGCGGATTTGGCTTTCTCGTTGACGATGCGGGCGGGGCGGATGTCCTGATCCACGGCAATGTCCTGCGCAAGTTCGGCCAGGGTTCGGTGGCCGAGGGCACCCGGATCATCGTCGATGCCATCAGCGCGGATCGCGGGCGTCAGGCCGCCCGGATCGTCAGTATCGACACCGCCGCCGAGGTCACGACCGCACCCATCGCCGATCTGTGCAACATCTCGCACGACGAGCTGATGTGCCTGCCGGCGCTCGCCGCGCGCGTGAAGTGGTTCGATCGCGCCAAGGGGTTCGGCTTCGCCAACATCTTCGGCCGCCGCGACGACGTGTTCCTGCATATCGAGGTGGTGCGCCATTCGGGCTTTGCCGACCTCGCGCAGGGCGAGGCGGTGGGGATGCGGGTGGTCGAGGGGCGTCGCGGGCTCATGGCTGCGCAGCTGTTCAGCTGGGACCGGGCGGGTGACGAGGCGTCGGTGGACAGCTTTGTGGCCGAACCCCTGCTGCCGCACGTGCGCCGGCCGGATTCGCTGCTGGGCGACGACTTCGACGACCTGAACCTGCCCGACCACTGGAACCGCCGCGCGAGCGATCGCCTGAGCGATCAATCGCACGAGGAAAGCCAGGTCGGCGCCCAGGTGATGGCCCCCTTCCCCTATCCCCAGCTCGTCCGCCGGTAAGCCCGGATGAACGTTGCCCGCAGGCCCGTGCGGCGACACGGTGCGGCGCTTGCGCTCGCCCTCGCGGCAGGACTGCTGCCGCTTGCCGCAGGGGCGGCCCCGCAGACGGCTGCCGCGAATGGCGCCGCTTGCCGCGACGGAATCGCGACCTTCGTCACGGGCACCCGCGAGGTCAGCTTTTCGGTCGAGATCGCCGACACGCCCGATGAACGGCGCATCGGCCTGATGAACCGCCGCAGCCTGCGCCCGGGCACCGGCATGCTGTTCGTGTTCCAGGAAGCGCGTCCGCAATCCTTCTGGATGAAGAACACGCTGATCCCGCTGGACCTGCTTTACATGGACGCCTCCGGCGTCGTGCGCCACATCCACCGCAAAGCGCGGCCGATGGACCTGACCCCCCTGCCCGGCGCCGCGCCGGGCGACACCGACCCCGACCGCCTGATGGTGCTCGAGATCGGCGGCGGAGAGGCGGCGCGGCTGGACATCGCCCCCGGCGCCATCCTGCGCCACCCGCGCCTGCCGCAGGACAAGGCCGAGGCCCCCTGCCGCTGAACGAACCCGGTCTGGCCGGCACCCCGGCACCCCCGCACCGTCCCGCATCTACGCCCCGGCTTGCCCCGAATAACCCTTTCGCAGCCCCCGCGCGGCCGCTACAAGGCCAGCGTTCGGGGCGTGGCGCAGCCTGGTAGCGCGACGGTTTTGGGTACCGTAGGCCGGAGGTTCGAATCCTCTCGCCCCGACCATGTTGCTGTGCATCGGTTTTGGCCCCCCTTCGCGCACGAGGCACAAGCTGGATCAAGACGATCTGTCGTTCTTCTTCGTCATCGACCCGCCCGCATTGCTGATCGACGGCATCGTCCTTGCAAGCACGCTTCGCGCGAGCTTCGAGCGGGCCGAGATCATCGCCTATTGCCCGGAGCCCCGGCGCGCGATGCTGCCGCCTTACGTGGCCGAGTTCATGGCCAGCGTCGGCGTGTCGATCCGCTTCATGCCGCGCGCGCCGTTCCAGCCGCACTACAAGCAGGGCAACAAGATCGTGGCCGCCTGCCAGCCGCGCGAGACGCGGCATTCGATCTTTCTCGACACCGACACGGCGATCGCCCGCCCCTTCGATCTTGGCCTGATCGCCCGCGACGGGCAGGTCAGCGTCGTCCCCGAAGGCGCGCTCACCTGGGGAAAGAAGCAGGCCAACTGGACCCCGATCTACGCCATGTTTGGGATGGAGCCGCCGGACGAGCGGGTGGTGCTGGCCCGAAAGGCGGTCAAGTCCCTGCCCTATTTCAACGCGGGCGTGGTCGGCTTTCCGACGGGTTCGGACTTCGCGCGGCTGTGGATGGACACGGCGCTGGCGATCGACGCGAACAAGGCGGTCCAGCAACGCCGCCCGTGGCTCGACCAGATCGCGCTGCCCGTAGCGATCGCGCGCGCGGGCCTGACGGCGAACGTCATGGACAGTGCCCTTAACCTGTCGATGAAGCGAGACCTCGACAAGCCCTGGAAGGCGGCGGCGGGGGCAAGGCTCGACCAGACCGACGCGCTGATCCTGCATTACCATCATCCGCGATACCTCAAAGGCACCCGCTACGCGGGACTGGTGGACGCGGCGCTGCGCCGCTTTACAAGCTTCGACAGCCTGGCCGACCTCACGCGCGAGCCCCACGCGCGCGAGGCCCGCGCGCGGCAGGTGCTGCGGGAGTTTGCGCGTCTGAAAGCCACGGAACGCACGCCCGAGGAAAACGCGCGGTTCAACGAACTGCGCGCGCAGAAGGACGCGATCAAGGCCGAAGACGCCAACCCGGCCAGGTTCCTTGCGCTGCAGCCCGCGTCGATCCTGCGGGGCGGCGCGAACTGAGCTCGCGGCCCGGCGGCGTCAGACCGGGCCGTCGATTTCCACCAGCGCGTTGTCGGGCAGCGGTCCGGTTCGCAACCGCCAGAGACTCGGTGACCGGAAAGCGGCCGTCCCGACGGCGGAACCTGTGAAAGACGGATGGGGCCGTTGGATGTCCGACCCCGTCGCATCATTCGTTCACGTCGGCGCTTGGCTACAGCGAAAGAATGCCCTTCAAATTCTTCACATGCCGCCGCACCAGTTCCTTTTGCAGCAGCCGCGACGGAATTGCGTGCGCCGGCGCGCCGCGATAACCGGTTTCACCCACCTCAGGGAACAGCGACGCGAATTCGTCCCGCTGCGCCCGGGTCAGGGTCTTTTGCGTCTCGAAGTTCATCAGGAAGCTTTCGGTCGGCGTGCCTTCGGCAAAGATCACCTCGTGCTTCTTGAAGACGAGATGAAAATATTCGACGCTCTCGACGGTTTCGTCGACATAGATGCCCGGCAATTCCGTCAGCCTGATCGCGGCGACGAGGACGGTTTCAGCCCCGAACATGCGTTTGACGATGTTCGACTTCACGGCCATCCGGTGCTGGCGCGATACGACCAGATCCCGTTTCGGCAGGCCGGAACCCAGCGCCCCCGCCGTGATCCGCACCGGATAAAGCTTCGGATTGCCGCGAAGCCCGCTGGCCTCGACAACCCGGCTCATCGACGACACGAGTTCCTGGAATCCGTTATCCTCGGTCAGGACCCTGCAGCCCGCCCTCAGCTCCTCGACGGGGATGTCGCCGAGATCGGTGGTGATCAAGGTTCCGCGGGCGATACATGTCGCATCAGTCGGCACCAGGTCCCCGGCATCGCGCATCGTGTCGATGTCGGAGTTCCATCGCAGATCACCCAGAAGGCCGCCGCCGGGCAGCTTCGAGAAATCGACGACCATCGTTGTGTAAAGATCGCCGACCGCCGGGCTGCCCGCGCGGTTGACGATCCCCGAATAGGTCACCGTCAGGTCGCCGCCGATGCTGTCTTCGGACTCGGTGTCAAGACGGAACGGAAACCCGTTCAGCGAGCCGGGCGTCGACTGCCCTTCCGGGAAATCGGCGCTGTCGGTCGTGGTGTCGAAGACCGAGCTTGCGGGCTGCAGGTCGAACCTCAGCGAGGCAAGGGGTTTGGTCGTCGACAGCTCATGCCAGTCGAAACCATAGGACATGGTGACGTCGGTGCCCGACGCGCCGCCGTTGGTGTAGGGGTCGAAAGCCTCCCAGGTCAGGGTTTCGGAAGAACCGTCCGAATAGGTGACCGTGATCTTCGCGCCAGCCAGATCGACCCCGCGCGAGGCCGTATCGGAGCGGAGCCCGTTTTCCGTTTCGTGGGGATTCTCGTCAAGCCTGACGATATCGATCGAGGGCATCTTCCAAACCACCTTCTACCGTTTACACTTCGCGCCAATCAATTCGATCGAAGCGAGTTTACAAAGATTTCCAGATACAACGCCTGACGCGACTTGCCACACTTGTGCATGGCCGCAGTTTTCCGTGTGCAGGTCGTCCGCTTCGGAATGTGCGTTGTCGCGCAGTTCAGTCGGTGCGCGCAGCGCCCTGTCCCGGGCATTGGTTGTCCTGCGCATACAGGCGGTTCTATGCCAAACAACGGGGCGCCGATCAAGTGGTCCGTTGCGCTGGCGCGCCGGTGTCGCAGCGTCTGGCGCGATGCACCGAGACGCTGGGGGACACCCGTCTTGGCCCCGCGTTGCCGCAAGGTCATGATGGGGTCAGGTCTCCGTCGCGCGGGCGCCCTCTCCTTCGTCAATCCCGGGCGAGGATCGCGTAGAAGAACCCGTCGCTCGCGGTGAGGGGCGTCAGGGTCTGGGACCGGACCTGCCGGAACTCGGGATGGCTGCGGACGAACCGGCCCACCTGAACGCCGTTCTCGGCGTCGAGAAGCGAGCAGGTCATGTAGGCCAGCTGCCCGCCCGGCCGCACGTGGCGCGCCGCCTGTTCGACGATGTCGCGTTGCAGGGCGACGAGCCGGTCAAGGTCCGCGGGCGCGATCCGCCACTTCGCGTCGGGCGACCGCCGCCAGGTGCCCGACCCCGAACAGGGCACGTCGGTCACGACCAGGTCGAACACGCCCTTGGGGCCGCCCGGGGGTGCGATGCCGACGGGGGTTCCGGCGCGGGTGGCGCGCGCGGGAAGGTCGCGCATCCGGCCCGCGTCCGCGTCGTGGGCGGTCACCTGCGCGCCCCGCGCGGCCAGCGCCAGCGACTTGCCGCCGCCGCCCGCGCAAAAGTCGAGGACGCGGGTGGCCGGGCCGATGTCCAGCGCGGCGCAGGCAAGCTGGGGCGACAGGTCCTGAAGCTCCACCAGCCCGTCGCGATAGGCGGCGGACGCGGCGACCCGGCGTTCCCCCGCCGTCACCCGCAACGCGCCGGGCAGGTCGGGCGCGGGCACCGCCTCGACCCCGTCCGCGGCCAATGCGGCCATGGCGGCTTGCGGCGTGGCGCGGGCAGGGTTCGCGCGAAGCCAGACCGGCGCCCGGTCCCGCAAGGCGGCCGCGACGGCCGGAAATCCGGGGCCGAGGTCGGCCTTAAGGCGCGCGGCGATCCACTCGGGCAGGTCGATCGCGGGATCGTCCCGGCCGGGCGGCGGGGCGGTGGCCTCGGCATCCGTCAGCGGCGCGGGGGCGTGGCCCTGCCCGGTAAAGATTCCCGCCAGGTCCTGCCCGGTCTCGCGGCACATGCCGATCATCAGCGCGCGGCCGGTCTCGGCCCCCGGCGCGGCACCGCCGAGGCGCGCGCGGGAATGGCGGCGGCGCAGGCTGTCGAACACGAGGTCGCGTACCGCGGCCCGGTCGCCCGATCCGGCGAAGCGGCTGCCGCGCGCCCAGCGGATCAGCGCGGGCTCTGCCGGGCTGCCGGCGATGATCTGGTCGAGGATGTGGATCGCGGCCTCGACCCGCGCGGCGGGCGTCACGGGCTGTGCCTGCGCTGGCGCGAGCGGGCGGGCGCGGGCGTCTGGATGGGGGTCGGCACGTGGACGGAGGTGGTGATGGGCATGGGTCGTGCTTAGCAACCGCCCCCGCCGACGCCAAGCGGGCGATCACGTCAGCAACGGCCAAGGGAACCAGAAGCGGGTGGCGAATCGTTCTGTGCAGGACTAGAACGAAATGAGAACATTCGACCCAAAGGCGCTGTGAGAACCCCATGTCCGTTCATTCCTTCCGGCGGCGGCCCCTGCCCTCCGGGCAGGCACGGGCCGGTGATGCGCGTATCCCGGATACCGGGCCCGCGGGTGTGTCCACGAGAGTGGCCGCTGGCATGGCCGCGGGGGTGGCGGGCGTCTCCGATGCCCGCGATGCCCTGCCGGAAGCACCCGGGTTCGACGCCCCGACCCTGTGCGAGGCCTTTGCCGCACACCCGCTCGACGGGGCGGCGGGGGCGTTCGTGATGGCCATGCTGCCGCCCGGCGGCGCGGTCCTGTGGGCGCAGGACCGGCTGTCGCGGCGCGAGGCGGGCGCGCCCTACCTGCCATCCGCCCCCTTCAGCGGCAGGCCGCTTCTGCGCGCCGACCTGTCCCGCGCCACCGACGTTCTGGCGGCGCTCGAGGACGGGCTGTCCAGCCCGGCGCTGGCCGCCGTGGTGGGGGAAATCCACGGCGACGCCCCCAGCTTCACCGCGACCCGCCGCCTCGCGCTGCGGGCGGAACGCTGGGGGCGGCCCTGCTGGCTGATCCTGCACGGCAGCGCGCCCCAGCCCAGCGCCGCCCGGCTGCGCTGGCGGCTGAGCTGCGCCCCCTCGGCCGCGCATCCCCACGACCCGCTGGCCCCCGGCGCCCCGCGCTGGAAGGCAGAGCTGTTCCGCGCCCGGGGCCGCCCGCCCGCGACATGGCTCGTGAGCAACGATGCGGCCGGTGGCCTGACCTTCGCGCCCCTGCACGACGCCGGTTTCCCTGGCACGGGCGACATCCCGGCCATTTCAAGGGCAAGGGCCCATGCGTCCGCTTAGGCTGGGCGCGGGCCGCCCCGCTGCGGGCACCGCAGGGCCGCCGGACAGCCGTGAGCGGCAGCACGGCACCGGGCGCGAGGTTGCGACCGGTCCCCAAGGCGCCCCCCCCGCCCGTCGGATCGTGTCGATCCACCTGCCGCTGCTGCCGATCGAGCTATGGCTCGCCCATGCCCTGCGCCGGAGCGAGGACATTCCCGACGACCTGCCGCTCGCCCTGTCGGTCGAGGGGCGGCACGGGCCGGTGATCCACGGCGCGAACCGGGCCGCGGGGCTGGCGGGCGTGCAGGTCGGCGCGCGCGTCACCGACATGCGCGCGATCTGCCCCGCCCTGCGGATCGAGGAGGCGCGGCCGGACCTGGAAGCCGCGACGCTCGACCGGCTGATGCTGTGGGCGCGGCGCTGGGGGCCGTGGTCGGCGGCCGACGGGTGCGACGGGCTGGTGGTGGACACCACGGGCGCGGCGCATCTGCATGGCGGCGAGGCGGCGATGCTGGCCGACATGCAGGCGCGCTTCGCGCTGGCGGGGCTGACCGCGCGGGTGGCCGTAGCCCCCACGCGCGGCGCGGCCTGGGGGCTTGCGCGCTACGGGGCGGAACGCGCGGTCTGCGCGGACCCCGGCGATCTTTTCCCCCTGCCGGTCGCGGCGCTGCGGCTGTCGGGGGACACGCTGCTGCTTTTGCGGCGGCTGGGGCTGCGGACCATCGGCGATCTGGCCGCGGTGCCGCGGCTGTCGATGATGCGCCGGTTCGGCCGGGCCGAGCCGGGCGACAACCCGCTGATCCGGCTGGACCAGGCGATGGGGCGGCTGGCCGAGCCGATGTCCTCGCCCGAGCCGCCGCCCCGCTTTCAGGCGGCGGCGCGACTGGCCGAGCCGGTGCAGGACCCCTCGGACTGGCTGCCGGGCTTGACGCGCGATCTGTGCGCGCGGCTGGCGGCCGAGGCGCAGGGCTGCCGACGGCTGGTCCTGTCGGTGTTCCGCGTGGACGGCGAGCGGCGCGATCTGTCCGTGGCGATGGCGGTGCCGACGCGCGATCCCGCGCATCTGTCGCGGCTGTGGGGCGACCGGCTGGAACGGCTGGACCCGGGCTTCGGCTTCGACCTCATCACCCTGACGGCCGAGGCGGTGGAGCCGCTGGCCGCCGCGCAGGACCGGCTGGACGGCGGCGCGGACGGCACGCTGGAACTCGCGCGGCTGGTGGACCGGCTGAGCGCCCGCTTCGGCGCGGGGGCGATCACCCGGCCCGAGCCGCGCGAAAGCCACGTCCCGGAACGGGCCGAGGAAACCGCGTCCGCGCTGGAGGGAAGGCCGCGGACAAGGGTGCCCGAGCCGCGCAACAAGACGCGAAGAACGGCCGGGCGGCGAACAACGGGGCGGCGACCGGCGGCGGATGCCGCGGAATGCGATCCAAGGTCGCCCCGGGCAGACGAGGATGCCGTCGTGCAAGGGGCGAACGCGGAGGAGGCGCAGGTCGTTGATGACACCCCGCCCTGCCCCGTCGTGGTCGACCCCGCCCTCAGCCTCAGCCCCGGCGCTGCCGATCCGGCCCCCGCGCCCCCTTCCCCCACCCGCACCGCGCGGCCCCTGCGCCTGTTCCACCCGCCCGAGGAAATCCGTGTCCTCTACGCCATCCCCGAAGGCCCGCCCGCGCAGTTCGTCTGGCGCCGCCAGATCCTGCGCGTGGCGCGCCACGCCGGCCCCGAACGGATCGCGCCGGAGTGGTGGGTGGACCGCCCCGGCACCCGGCTGCGCGACTATTTCTGCGTCGAGGACCCGGGCGGGCGGCGGCTGTGGATCTATCGCGAGGGGCTGGCCCATGACGGGCGCGGCGGCGCGCCTCGCTGGTTCTTGCACGGGGTGTTCGCATGAACGGGCTGCAAAGGCGGGGCGCTGCCCCGGATCCCGGAATATTTGCGGACAGAAGATCGGGCGCGGGCGGTGACCTGACGCGCGCGGGGGCGGGCTGATGCCGCAGAACGACAGCGTTCCGCGCCGCACGCTTGCCGGCGAATTCACGCCCAACCCGCGCGCCGATTACGTCGAGCTGGGGGTGACCTCGGCCTTTTCGTTCCTGCGCGGGGCGTCGATGGCGCCCGATCTGGTGCAGGCCGCGTGGGAGCTGGGTCACGACGCCATCGGGATCGCAGACCTGAACAGCCTCGCGGGCGTGGTGCGGATCCATGCCGAGGCGAAGAAGGCGCGCATGCGGCCCGTGATCGGGGCGCGGATCGTCCTGACGGACGGGACCGCGTTCCTCGCCTATCCGACCGACCGGGCGGCCTATGGGCGGCTGTCGGCGCTGATCTCCAAGGGGCGGATGGCGACGGCGGCGGGGGACTGGCAGGCGAAGGACATCTGCGACCTGACGCTGGACGATCTGGCGGACGCGGCCCGCGCGCCCGGGGGGACTGCGGGCAGCGTCATCCAGCTGATCTGGATGCCGCCCGAGATCGCCGGGGATGCGGCCACGGCGGCGGCGGCATCCGAGGACCTGTCGGCGCTGCCGCACCTCGCCGCGCGGCTGCCGACGCTGCGCCATGTGGCGGCCCGCTGGCTTTATCGCGGCTGCGACCGGGCCCGGATCAACCGGCTGGATGCGGCCGCCCGCGCCTGCGGGCTGTCGATCCTCGCCACCAACGACGTGCATTACCACGCCCCCGACCGCCGCCCCTTGCAGGACGTGATGACCTGCATCCTGCACGGCACCACCGTCGCCCGCGCGGGCTTTCTGCTGGACGCCAACGCCGAGCGGCACCTGAAATCGCCCGCCGAGATGGCGCGGCTGTTTTCCGACTGGCCCCACGCCATCGCGGCGACCCGGCAGGTGGCCGACGCCTGCCGTTTTTCGCTCGACGACCTGCGCTACGAATATCCGGCCGAGACGGTGCCCGAGGGGCTCGACGCCGACCAGCATCTGGAGGAGCTGACCTGGGCCGGGTGCGAGTGGCGCTATCCCGACGGGACGCCCGACCATGTGCGCGACACCATCGTCAAGGAGCTGGCGATGATCGCGAAGAAGCGGATCGCGCGCTATTTCCTGACCATCCACGAGATCGTGCAGTTCGCCCGCGGCGAAGGGATCCTGTGCCAGGGACGCGGTTCGGCGGCCAACAGCGCGGTGTGCTTCGTCCTCGGCATCACCCCGGTCGATCCCGCGCACCACGACCTGCTCTTCGAGCGCTTCATCAGCGAGGACCGCGACGAGCCGCCCGACATCGACGTCGATTTCGAGCACGAGCGGCGCGAGGAGGTGATCCAGCACATCTACGCCAAATACGGCCGCCACCGCGCGGGCCTGTGCGCGACCGTCATCCACTACCGCCCCCGCAGCGCCATCCGCGAGGTCGGGAAGGCCATGGGCCTGTCCGATGACGTGACCGGCGCCCTCGCCTCGACCGTCTGGGGCAGCTGGGGCGAGAACCTGGAACACGCGCCCGAGACCGGTCTGAACCTGCGCGACCCGCATCTTGCGATGACGCTGCGGCTGGCCGAGCAGATGATCGGGATGCCCCGGCATCTGGGCCAGCATGTCGGCGGCTTCATCCTGACCGAGGGGCGGCTGACCGAGACCGTGCCGATCGGCAACGGCGCCATGCCCGACCGCAGCTTCATCGAGTGGGACAAGGACGACATCGACGCGCTTGGCATCCTGAAAATGGACGTGCTGGCGCTGGGGATGCTGACCTGCATCCGGAAATGCTTCGACCTGGTGGCGGCGCATTACGGGCGTCCGCTGACGCTTGCCGACCTGAACCCGGCCGCCCCGGACGCGAAGCCGGTCTTCGACATGCTGTGCCGGGGCGACAGCCTGGGCGTGTTCCAGGTCGAAAGCCGGGCGCAGATGAACATGCTGCCGCGCCTGAAACCGCGCTGCTTTTACGACCTCGTGATCGAGGTGGCGATCGTCCGTCCCGGCCCCGTGCAGGGCGACATGGTCCACCCCTATCTGCGCCGCCGCAACGGGATCGAGGTCGAGGAATACCCCTCGCCCGCGCCCCCCAACGATCCCGACGAGCTGCGCCACATCCTTGGCCGCACCAAGGGCGTGCCGATCTTTCAGGAACAGGCGATGAAGATCGCGCTGGTGGCGGCGCGGTTTTCCCCCGCCGAGGCGAACGAGCTTCGCAAGGCGATGGCGACGTTCCGGTCGCGCGGCACGATCGACAAGCTGCAGGACAAGATGGTCGGCCGCATGATCGAGCGCGGCTACGACCCCGACTTCGCCCGCCGCTGCTTCGACCAGATCAAGGGCTTCGGCGAATACGGCTTTCCCGAAAGCCACGCGGCGGCCTTCGCGCATCTGGTCTATGTCTCGGCCTGGCTCAAGCACTACTACCCCGACGCCTTTGCGGCGGCGCTGCTGAACAGCCAGCCGATGGGGTTCTATGCGCCCGCGCAGATCGTGGGCTGCGCGCGGGCGCACGGGGTGGCCGTGCGCGCGGTGGACGCAAACCTGTCGGACTGGGACAACACGCTTGAGCCTGCCGTGGCGTGCGGGGGCGCGCCGCGCTTCGCCCTGCGGCTGGGGCTGCGTCAGATCACCGGGATGGCCGAGGCGGCGGCGCGGCGGGTCGTGGACGCGCGCGACGCCCCGTTCGAGAGCCTGGCCGAGCTGAAGGACCGGGCGCGGCTGGATGCGGGCACGGTGCGCCGGATCGCGGCGGCGGATGCGCTGCGGTCGATGGACCTGGACCGGCGGGCGGCGCTGTGGGACGCGCGGGCGCTGCGCGATGCCCCCGACCTGCCCCTGTTCGCCGAGCGCGAGGACGAGGGGGCGGAGCCGCGCGTGACCCTGCCCGCGATGCCCGTGTGCGAGCATGTGGTCGCCGACTACCAGACCCTGCGGCTGTCCCTGAAGGCGCATCCTATGCGGTTCCTGCGCCGCTCGCTTGCGCGGCAGGGGCATGTGTCGGCCGCGGACCTCTCGCGCCTGCGAAACCGGCAGCCGGTGCGGATGGCGGGGATCGTCCTGATCCGGCAGCGTCCCGGCAGCGCCAAGGGGGTGTGCTTCGTCACGCTGGAGGACGAGACGGGCGTCGCCAACCTCGTCGTCTGGCCCAAGGTGTTCGAGGCGTTCCGCAAGACCGTCATGACCGCGCGCCTGATGGTGGTCGAGGGGCAGGTCCAGCGCAGCGAGGGCGTGACCCACATCGTCGCCCGCGCCGTCCACGACCGCAGCGACGCGCTGCTGCGCCTGTCAAAGGGCGAGACGGTGGACCCGCAGCTTGCCCGCGCCGACGAGGTGAAGCGGCCGATCCCGACGCAACGGCACGGCCATCCGCGGGACGCCCGGATCATGCCGGAATCGCGGGATTTCCATTGAGGCGCGGCAGGTTGCGGCAGAAGGGCGCGGCGCCGGTCAGGAGCAGGACGGCGCGCCGGATCGCGCTGGCGGTGAGAGAGCGGCTTGGCTAGGCGGGGACAAGATGCCCGCAACACCCTGCCTCAGGCACCGATCGCGCGCCCGACGAAGCGAGCCCCAAGGCATCAGCCGTCCGCCGCGAACCCTTCTCCCGCGCCCAGCACCGGATCGCATTCCGGCCGGTCCAGCGCGATCGACGGATCGCCCCCGACTTCCTGCAGGTCGGGCGTGACGCCGTCCGGGTAGGCGCCGACGACGGCGAAGTCGTCCGATGCCTCCACCCGCCTGTGCGCGACGCCTGCGGGGATCACCACCACGTCGCCCGCGGCGATCTCGTGGACCGCGCCGTCAGGTCCGCCGAGTTGAAGCAGGGCGGACCCGGCATAGCAGCCCAGCACCTCGTGCGTCGTGGCGTGGTAGTGGTGGTAGCCATAGACCCCGTTCCGCCACGCGCCGGTCCAGCCGTTCGCGGCGAAGCGGTTCTCGAACCACTCCGGGTCCGCCTTGCCCACCCCGCGATGGATCACCGCATCCCCGCTCATCTCGCGCGCAGCCGCGCGATCAGGGACGAGGTGTCCCAGCGCCCGCCCCCCATGTTCTGCACGTCCTTGTAGAACTGGTCCACCAGCGCGGTCAGCGGCAAGCTCGCCCCGTTCTCGTCGGCGGTGGCAAGGCAGATGCCCAGGTCCTTGCGCATCCAGTCCACGGCAAAGCCGAACTCGAACTCGCCCTTGGCCATCGTCGCGTGGCGGTTCTGCATCTGCCAGCTGCCGGCCGCGCCCTGGCTGATGACCTCGACCAGGTCGGGAATCGACAGGCCCGCGCGCTCCGCAAAGGAAAGCGATTCCGCCAGGCCCTGCACCACGCCCGCGATCGCGATCTGGTTGCACATCTTGGCCAGCTGGCCCGCGCCGGTGTCGCCCATCCGGCGGCAGATCTTGGCATAGACCGCCATTACCGGCTCGGCGCGGTCGAACGCATCCTGGGCGCCGCCGCACATGATGGAAAGCTGGCCGTTTTCCGCCCCCGCCTGCCCGCCCGACACCGGCGCATCGACGTAGCCCAGGCCCGCGGCTTCGGCCTGCGCCGCAAGGTCCCGCGTGACCGCGGCGCTGACGGTGGTGTGGTCCACGAACACCGCGCCCTGCGCCATGCCCGCGAACGCGCCGTCCGCGCCGGTGCAGACCGCGCGCAGGTCGTCGTCGTTGCCGACGCAAGCCATCACGAACGCCGCCCCGTCCGCCGCCGCGCGCGGTGTCGCCGCCGCGCGTCCGCCGTGCTCGGCGACCCACGCCCCGGCGCGGGTGGCGGTGCGGTTATAAACCGTCACCTCATGCCCCGCGCGGGCCAAGTGCCCCGCCATCGGGTAGCCCATGACCCCAAGCCCCAGAAATGCCACACGCGCCATCCGCCGTCCCCCTGCCTTCCGCACCGCGTTGATCTGCGGCCGGTGCTGACTTATGCATCGCCGCATTTCAACCCTCGACCACCCGCGCGGGTCAACCGCGCATCTCGCCGCCCGTCACGCCGCCCACAACGCCGCCCCGCCGGCCGATCGACCCGAAGGACCGCCCCGCCGATGCTGACGCTTTTCCGCTGGCTGGTCCGGTTGACCGTGGGGCTTCTTGTCGGCGCGGTGCTGGCGGTGACACTGGCGTGGTATTTCGCGGTCCGCTCGTTGCCCGACTATCAGGCGACCCACCGGGTCGCGGGGATCGGCGCCCAGGTCGAGATCGTGCGGACGACCGACGACGTCCCCCACATCTTCGCGGGCTCGGACCACGACGCCTTCTTCGCGCTGGGGCTCGCCCACGCGCAGGACCGGCTGTTCCAGATGACGGTGCTGCGCCGCGCGGCGCAGGGGCGGCTGTCCGAGATCTACGGCTCGCGCACCTATGCCGCCGACGACCTCGCCCGCAGGCTGGGCCTGTGGCGGAACGCGCAGGCGTCCCTAGCCGCGCAAGACGACCGCACCAAGGCGGCGCTCGCGGCCTATGCCGACGGGGTGAACGCGTGGATCGCGCTCGTCAACGAGGGCGCGCGGGGGCGTGGCGCGCCCGAGTTCTTCGTGCTGCCGGGCGACGTCGCCTACTGGCAGCCGGCGGATTCGCTGGCGATCCTGAAGCTGATCGCGGCGGGCGCCAGCGACCAGATCCCGGCCGAGGTGCTGCGCGCGCGGCTGTCGATCGCGGCACCCGAGCGCGGGCAGGACGTGGTCGCGCGCCCGGGCGAGGCGCCGCTGCCCGCGTATGCCTCGCTTTTCGGCGACGCGCGGCTGCCCAGCCCCGACCACGCGGGGGCGCAGCCCGGCGGCTGGTTCGACGGGCTCGCGGGGTTCGTGCGGCCCGGCCTCGGCGCGTCGGCCAACGCCTTCGCCGCAGCACCCGAACGCACCGCCGCCGGCGCGCCGCTGCTCGCGAACGACCCGCACGTGGCGCTGACCGCGCCGTCGCTGTGGTATCTGGCCCGGATCGAGCTTGCCTCGGGCGGGATGATCGGCGGCACCATTCCGGGCGTGCCCGCGGTGCTGACCGGGCGCAACCCGACCCTCGCCTGGGGGCTGACGCCCGCGCAGGTGGACGATCAGGACATCGTGATGGAGGAGGTCCAGCCCGGCAATGCCGACCGCTATCGCGGCCCCGACGGCTGGACCGAGTTCACCACCCGGACCGAGGTGATCCGCATCCGCGGCGCCGAAAACCAGCCGATCACCCTGCGCGACACCGGCAATGGCCCGGTGATCCCCGGCGGCCACTTCGCGCTGGGGTCCGTTACGCCCTCGGGGCACGTCGCGGCGCTGCGCTGGACCGGGCTTGCGGCCGACGACACCACGATGACCGCGCTGATGGGGCTGATGACCGCGCCCGACCGGGTTGCCGCTGCAAGCGCGGTGCGCGGGATCGTCGCGCCCGCGGTGCAGGTCACGCTGGCCGACGAGGGCGGCGTCGCGCAGACGCTTGCCGGGGCGGTGCCCATGCGCGGCGCGGACCACCCGACCGGCGGCCGGATGCCAGTGCCGGGCTGGCTGCGCGGCGCGGGGTGGACCGGGCTTCTGCCCGCGGGCGCGGCCGGGCGCGACCAGCCCGCCCAGAACGGCATTCTCGCCGCGACGGGGGCCGAGGTTCTGGCCATGTCCGGCACGCCCGGCGCACCGGGCGCAGCCGCAGCGTCGTCCGCGCCGCCGACGGTTCCGCGGTCCGCACCCGGCCCCGGCCCGGGTTCCGTCCCGATCGCGGGCGAGCCGACGATGTCCGAGCTGTCGCCGGCCACGCCCCCGCCGGCACCTGCCGCGACGACCCCTGCGGCCCCCACCCCCGCCCTTCTTCCGCTGCTCGCGCCCGCGACGCCCGGCAGCATCCTTGGCGACAGCCGCGACGGCGCGCTGCGGAAAGCGCGGCTGTCCCGGCTTCTGTCCGCGCGCGAGGTTCATTCGCGCGACAGCTTCGTTGCAGCCCAGCTGGATACCGTCAGCCCGGCCGCCCGCGCGCTGCTGCCGCTGGTCGGCGCCGACCTGTGGTTCACGGGCGAGCCCGCCGCGCAGGGCACGCCCGAGCGGCAGCGGCAGGACGCGCTTGCGCTGCTCGCCGAATGGGACGGCAACATGAGCGAGCATCTGCCCGAGCCGCTGATCTATTCGGCATGGATGGCGCAGCTGCAGGCGCGGCTGGTGCAGGACGAGCTGGGGCCGCTGACGGACTCGCTCACGCGGCTCAGGCCCGCGTTCATCGACGCGGTGTTCCGCAACACGGGCGGCGCGGGCGTCTGGTGCGACGTGGTGCAGTCCGCCCCCATGGAAAGCTGCGCGACCATCGCGCGGCAGGCGCTGGACGCCGCGATCCTGGACCTGTCGGGACGGTTCGGCGGCGACGTGGCAAGCTGGCGCTGGGGCGACGTCCACGAGGCGCGGCACGAACACCCCGCGCTCGGCCGGATGCCGGGGCTGCGCTGGGTGGTGAGCCTGATCCAGTCCACGTCGGGCGGGGATTTCACGCTGGCGCGCGCGACGAGCGCGGGCGGCGCGGGCGACCGCGGAACGACGCCGGGGACGGACGGTCTGGCCGCGCCGGGACGGTGGGCGCAGGTGACGGGCGCGGGCTATCGCGGCGTCTATGACCTGGCCGACCCGGACAGTTCGGTCTTCGTCATCTCGACCGGGCAGTCGGGCCATCCGCTGTCGCGCCACTACGACGACCTGTCGGAACTTTGGCGGCGGGGCGAGTACGTGGGCATGTCGCTGGACCCCGACCTTGCCCGGGCCGGCGCGACCGGCGTCACGACGCTGCTGCCCACGACTCAATAGGCCGCGACGCAATAGGCCGCGACGAAAAAGGCGGCAAGGCCGAAGCCCGCCGCCTTTCCCGACCGGTTCTCAGACGGCGGATCACTCGGCCACGGTCACCTTGGCCATGTAGTCCGGGCGGTCCACCGCGCCGTTGGCGGCGGCATCGCCCTTTTTCACCGCGCCCAGCACGTCCCAGCCTTCGACCAGCTGGCCCACGACGGTATATTCGCCGTCGAGGAACGGGGCCGGCGCCAGGTCGATGAAGAACTGGCTGTTGGCGCTGTCGGGGCTGGCCGAACGGGCCATGCCGACGGTGCCGGGCCCGAAGGTGGTGTCGTTGAACTCGGCCGCGAGGTCGGGCATGTCGGACCCGCCGGTGCCGGCCATCGCGGTGTCGCCGCCCTGCTTGCCGAACTCCACGTCGCCGGTCTGGGCCATGAAGCCGTCGATCACGCGGTGGAACACCACCCCGTCATAGGCCCCCGACTTCGCCAGCGCGACGATCCGCTCGACGTGCTTGGGCGCCTTGTCGGCGTACAGGTCCAGAACGATCTGGCCCTTCGATGCGCCGCCTTCGTCCGCGACCTCGATCACAAGGTTCGGTCCGGGGCCGTCGGCGGGCATGTCCTGCGCGAAGCCCGCGCCGGCGGTGCCGGTGACGGTGGCGGTGGCGGCCAGCGCCGCGGCGATCAGGAACTTATTGTGCATCGGCGGCCACCTTCACGGAAATCATGCGGTCGGGGTTCGCCGGCGGCTCGCCGCGGGCGATCTTGTCGACATGCTCCATCCCCGACAGGACGCGGCCATAGACGGTGTACTGGCCGTTCAGGAACGAGTTGTCCTTGAAGTTGATGAAGAACTGGCTGTTGGCGCTGTTCGGGTTCTGGCTGCGCGCCGCCCCGATCGTGCCGCGCTCGTGCGGCAGCTTGGAGAACTCGGCCGGAAGGTCCGGCATGTCCGACCCGCCGGTGCCCGCGCGATTGGGCTTGTAGTCCTTTTCCATGTTGGCGTGTTCCACGTCGCCGGTCTGGGCCATGAAGCCCTCGATCACGCGGTGGAAGGCCACGTTGTCGTACTTGCCCGCGCGCGCCAGCTCCTTCATGCGCTCGGCGTGCTTGGGCGCCACGTCGGGCAGAAGCTGGATCACCACCGGGCCGTCCTTCAGCTCGATGATGATGGTGTTTTCGGGATCCTTGATGTCGGCCATCCGGGCCTCCTTTCGCGTCATGTGGCACCGGCTTATGCGCCCGTGCGGCCAAGGGCAACGCATCCGCCCGCGCCCGCGTGCCGTCCGGTCGCGGGCAGTTGACGCGAATGTCATCTGCGGCCAGTAAGGCGCAGCACACACGGAACGGCGAAAAAAGGGGACCGGCATGGCCCAGTTCAACACGATCGACGACCTCGACATGGACGGCAAGGTCGTCCTCACGCGCGTGGATCTGAACGTCCCCGTCGAGAACGGGCAGGTCACGGACGCGACCCGGATCGAAAAGATTGTGCCGACCGTGAAGGACATCCAGGGCCGCGGCGGGATCCCGGTCCTGCTGGCCCATTTCGACCGCCCCAAGGGCCAGCGGGTCGAGGCGATGAGCCTCAAGCAGATCGTCCCGGCGCTGGAAGCGGCGCTGGGCCAGCCCGTCAAGTTCGCGGACGAGGCGATCGGCGGCCCGGCCAAGCGCGCCGTGGCGGGGCTGGAAAAGGGCGACGTGCTCCTGATGGAAAACACCCGCTTCTACCCGGGCGAGGAAGCCAACGATCCGACCTTCGTGGCCTCGCTCGCCGCGCTGGGGTCGGTGTTCGTCAACGACGCGTTCTCGGCGGCGCACCGCGCCCACGGCTCGACCGAGGGGCTGGCGCGGATGATGCCCAGCGCCGCGGGCCGCCTGATGGAGGCGGAGCTGAACGCGCTGGACGCGGCCTTGGGCAACCCGCAGCGGCCGGTGGTCGCGGTGGTGGGCGGGGCAAAGGTCTCGACCAAGCTCGAGCTGCTGTCGAACCTGCTGGAAAAGGTCGATCACCTCGTCATCGGCGGCGGGATGGCCAACACCTTCCTCGTCGCCAAGGGGATCGAGGTCGGCACCAGCCTGGCCGAGCGCGACATGGCCGACACCGCCCGCGCGATCATCGACAAGGCGCAGTCCGCGGGTTGCACCATCCACCTGCCGGTGGACGTGGTCGTCGCGCGCGAGTTCAAGGCCAATGCCGAGAACACGACCGTTCCCGTGGACGCCTGCCCCGCCGACGCCATGATCCTGGACGCCGGGCCGCAGACCGTGGCCGCCATCGGCGAGGTCTTTGCCCAAAGCCGCACGCTGCTGTGGAACGGCCCGCTGGGCGCGTTCGAGATCGCGCCCTTCGACGCCGCCACCAACGCGGCCGCCCGGGCGGCGGCAGACCTGACCCGCGACGGCCGCCTGGTGTCGGTCGCCGGCGGCGGCGACACGGTCGCGGCGCTGAACAAGGCGGGGGTAGCCGACGACTTCACCTTCATCTCGACGGCGGGCGGCGCCTTCCTTGAGTGGATGGAGGGCAAGGACCTGCCGGGCGTCGCGGCGCTTGCCGACGTGCGCCACGGCTGACCCTAAAGGTCACCAACAGACAAGGGCGGCTCCGCGAGCCGCCCTTTTTCATTTCGCGCCAGCCGGACCGGCCGCTCAGTTCGTGGCGGGCGTCGTCGTTGCGGGCGGCGTCGTCGTCGTCGCCTGCCCGCCCGCGACCGGCTCTGCGCCCGGCGTGGTGGCGGGCGCCAGCGCGTCGGTCCCCGGCGCCGCCTGCCCGCCCGGTTCGGGCGCGCTGCCGCCCATTGGGGCAAAGACGAACGCGGCCAGCGCCGCCAATGCCAGCGCGACGACGATCCCGATGATCGCCGGGCGGTGCCAGCGTGCCGCCTTCTGGATGTTGCCTTCGTTGTTCGACATCTGGATCCTCGTTCAAAGCTTTGGACACAACGCCGGCCCGGCCGCCCCCGTTCCGCGCGGATGCGGGGCCGCCCACGCGCGGCGCGGCCCCGCCGCCCTTGCGCCCGGACGGGCCGTGGCTATAACCCCGGACGATTTATCCGCCGCAAGCCCGAGGGAACGAGCCATGCCGAAAAGAACCGACATTTCCTCGATCCTCATCATCGGCGCCGGTCCCATCGTGATCGGCCAGGCCTGCGAGTTCGACTATTCCGGCGCACAGGCCTGCAAGGCGCTGCGCGAGGAAGGCTACCGGGTCATCCTCGTCAACTCGAACCCCGCGACGATCATGACCGACCCCGGCATGGCCGACGCCACCTATATTGAACCGATCACCCCCGAGGTGGTCGAAAAGATCATCGCCGCCGAACGCCCCGACGCGCTGCTGCCGACGATGGGCGGGCAGACCGCGCTGAACACCGCGCTTGCGCTCGCCGATCGCGGCACGCTGGAAAAATACGACGTCGAACTGATCGGCGCGCAGCGGTCCGCCATCGAGATGGCCGAGGACCGCGCTCTCTTCCGCGAGGCAATGGACCGGATCGGGCTGGAAAACCCGCGCGCCACCATCGTGTCCGCGCCGAAGCTGCCCGGCGGCAAGTACGATATCGCGGCCGGCGTCGCGCAGGCCGTCGAGGCGCTGGACAACGTGGGCCTGCCCGCCATTATCCGCCCCGCCTTCACCCTTGGCGGCACCGGCGGCGGCGTGGCCTACAACCGCGACGACTACGAAGCGATCGTGCGCTCGGGCCTTGATGCGTCGCCCGTGGCGCAGGTGCTGATCGACGAAAGCCTGCTCGGCTGGAAGGAATACGAGATGGAAGTCGTGCGCGACCGCGCCGACAACGCCATCATCGTCTGCTCGATCGAGAACATTGACCCGATGGGCGTCCACACCGGCGATTCCATCACCGTCGCGCCCGCGCTGACGCTGACGGACCGCGAATACCAGCGGATGCGCTCGGCCTCCATCGCCGTCCTGCGCGAGATCGGCGTGGAAACCGGCGGCTCGAACGTCCAATGGGCCGTGAACCCCGCCGACGGCCGCATGGTCGTGATCGAGATGAACCCGCGCGTCAGCCGCTCGTCGGCGCTGGCGTCCAAGGCCACCGGCTTTCCCATCGCCAAGGTCGCGGCGAAACTCGCCGTTGGCTACACGCTGGACGAGCTCGACAACGACATCACCCGCGTGACGCCCGCAAGCTTCGAGCCGTCGATCGACTACGTCGTGACCAAGATCCCGCGCTTCGCGTTCGAGAAGTTCCCGGGCTCGAAGCCCGAACTGACCACCGCGATGAAGTCGGTGGGCGAGGTCATGGCGATCGGCCGCACCTTCCACGAGTCCCTGCAAAAGGCGCTCGCCTCGATGGAGAACGGGCTTTCGGGCCTGGACGAGATCGCGATCGACGGCGCGGCCGAGGAAGGCCGCCCCGCCTTCATCAAGGCGCTGTCGCAGGCGACCCCCGACCGCATCCGCGTAATCGCCGAATCCATGCGCGCCGGCCTGTCGGACGACGACATCAACGCCGTCACCAGCTTCGATCCGTGGTTCCTCGCCCGAATCCGCGAGATCGTGGACGCCGAGCACGAGATCCGCCACCACGGCCTGCCCTCGGACGCCGAGGGGCTGCGGCGGATCAAGATGATGGGCTTCACCGACGCCCGCCTCGCGCATCTGACGGGCCACCCCGAGGCGGAGGTCCGACGCGCCCGGCAGGCGCTGGACATCCTCCCGGTCTTCAAGCGCATCGACACCTGCGCCGCCGAGTTCGAGGCGCAGACCCCCTACATGTATTCGACCTACGAAGCCCCCGCGATGGGCGATGTCGAGGACGAGGCCTGGCCCTCGGACCGCAAGAAGGTGGTGATCCTCGGCGGTGGCCCCAACCGGATCGGCCAGGGGATCGAGTTCGACTACTGCTGCTGCCACGCCTGCTTCGCGCTGACCGATGCAGGGTATGAGACCATCATGGTCAACTGCAACCCCGAGACGGTCAGCACCGACTACGACACCTCGGACCGCCTGTATTTCGAGCCGCTGACGCTGGAACACGTGCTGGAAATCCTGCGCGTTGAACAGGAAAACGGCACGCTTCACGGCGTCATCGTGCAGTTCGGCGGGCAGACCCCCCTGAAGCTCGCGCAGGCGCTGAAGGACGAGGGGATCCCGATCCTCGGCACCACGCCGGACGCGATCGACCTCGCCGAGGACCGCGAGCGGTTCCAGAAGCTGCTCCACGACCTCGGCCTGAAACAGCCCGTCAACGGCATCGCCCGCAGCGCCGACGAAGCGCGCGAGATCGCGGGCCGCGTGGGCTTCCCGCTGGTGATCCGCCCCTCCTACGTGCTGGGCGGCCGCGCGATGGAAATCGTGCGCGACATGGACCACCTCAACCGCTACATCACCACCGCCGTGCAGGTGTCGGGCCGCAACCCGGTGCTGCTCGACAGCTACCTGTCCGGCGCGATCGAGGTGGACGTGGACGCGCTGTCGGACGGCCGCACCGTCCACGTCGCCGGCATCATGGAACATATCGAGGAAGCGGGCGTCCATTCGGGCGACAGCGCCTGCTCGCTGCCGCCGCACACGCTGGACGCGGACACCATCGCCGAGCTGAAGCGGCAGACCGTCGCGATGGCGCTGGCGCTGAACGTCGTGGGCCTGATGAACGTGCAGTTCGCGATCAAGGACGGCGCGATCTACGTGCTGGAGGTGAACCCGCGCGCGTCCCGCACCGTGCCGTTCGTGGCCAAGGCAACCGACAGCGCCATCGCGTCCATTGCCGCGCGGCTGATGGCGGGCGAGCCGATGGAGGCATTCCCTCACCGCGCCCCCTATCCCGAAGGCGTCGGCCCCGACACGCCCCTGCCCTACGCCGACCCGCTGACGCTGGCGGACCCGAAAACCCCCTGGTTCTCGGTCAAGGAGGCGGTCCTGCCCTTCGCCCGCTTCCCCGGCGTCGACACGCTGCTGGGCCCCGAGATGCGGTCCACCGGCGAGGTCATGGGCTGGGACCGCAACTTCGCCCGCGCGTTCCTGAAGGCGCAGATGGGCGCGGGCACGCACCTGCCCGAAGCGGGGTGCGTGTTCGTGTCGGTCAAGGACGCCGACAAGACGCCCGAGATGGCCGCGGCGATGCGTGACCTGTCGGCGATGGGCTTCACCCTTCTCGCGACCCGCGGCACGCTGGAGTTCCTGCGCGGCGCCGGCGTCGCGGCCGAGCCGGTGAACAAGGTCTACGAAGGCCGCCCGAACATCGTGGACCGCCTGAAGAACGGCGACATCGCGATGGTGCTGAACACGACCGAGGGCGCGCAGGCGATCGCCGATTCGCGCGACATCCGGTCGGTGGCGCTGTACGACAAGATCCCGTATTTCACGACGGCGGCAGGGGCGATCGCAGCGGTGGCCGCGATCGCGTCACGGGCGGAGGGGGATGTGGGGGTCAGGACGTTGCAGGGGTGAACATTGTGATGTTGTCACAGTGAAGATAGAACCTAAGCCTCGCCGCCCTCTCCGCGCTCACGAGCGCTCCCATCCGCCACAATCTTTTCACGAAGGCTTCGTTTCTCTTCGTTCACGAGATGCCTTCCCATTCTTTGCCGAGCAAAGCGAAGAAGCTCACCGTCTAACTCGCTAGTGAGGCCACGGCCCTCCGATATGCTGTGCAAAAGAGGTTGACGCGCCTCATCATCTAGAGACGCTAGAAAGTCGGCCGCTATGCCTTGCACCTCGGTGAGGTCTGGGTCGATCGCACTCGTCAATGTCCAACCGGCTCGTCCCCAACTAAGGAAACGGGGATCTCGGGACATGTGAGCGCTCAGGTTGTTGGTAGGGTTTTCCCCTGGCACCTCGACCCCGTGATCTGAAATCCAGTCATAAATATCTTTTGTTGCCATGGGTGAGGCTCTACCTTTTAGAACCTCTACAACAGCATTTTTCATTGTGGCCGGATTTCCAGCAGTGCTCGTCATAGGCATCGCCTCATCCCTACCTAGCAGGCGCTCATCATCATCTCGGCTACCTAGCGGACGCTCATCATCATCTCGACTACGCAAGCGTCGTATGATTCTCTTCAGTGCTTTGTAATCTTGATATAAATCTAGGTCAGAAAGCTTTTTCTCGATCTCTGCCAGTTCGATTTCAAGCCTTTGGACGGCTGGGTCGGTCATGGTGGCACTCCGTTTCAGGAGAGCCTAAGAAAAAGTCCAGCCAACGGCAAGCGCTGACTTGCGTGGCTCGTTGGGACGTGGTAGGTCTGTGGAAGCTCGGAAACGAGAGCGGCCTCCGTAAGGTGCTACCAACACCCTAGGAGGCCGCTCAGATACCGAGCTAGCAGCGCGATTACGAGCCATGCTGCGAGCGAAAGCGATGCGTAAGTCGATTGCTTCTGAAAAGGGGTAATACGACCTACGCACCGCCTAGTTGGACTTGCCCGGAAAATGTGGAGAGCACCAACTGAGGAACCAGGAGGTGTTCTATGGGAAACGGGAACAGGCCGA
>NZ_VJYZ01000033.1 GCF_007018965.1 Paracoccus marinus | reverse complement strand
CATCGAGGACCTCATGCCCTGGCGCTTCAACCAGCCGTCAAGCATCGCCGCATAGGGCAACGACCTCGCGCTTACGTTCGACGTAAGCTTGCGCCCAGTCCACCGACCAGTGGTCGGCGGGGTCGAGTTCGCCGAACCGCAGCCAGTCGGCCAAGGCGCGCGCGGGCGAGTCCGCGATCTTCTTGCGGCGCTGAAGCGGGGTGTCCACCAGCGCCATGCCACCGAACGCCCAGGGCGCAAGGCCGCCCAGCCGCTCGGGCGTGTCGCGGTCGATCAGCGCGACCCGCAGGCCGCCCCGTAGCAGCTGCAATGCGGTGACGATCCCCGCGATGCCGCCGCCCGCGATCACCACGTCGGCCGGGATGCGCTTGGTCGAGCTCATGGTCCCCCTCCTCAGGGTCAGACCAGTTCAGCACAGTTTCGCCGGTCGTGCAGCCGTCGTCTGCCGCCCGCGCGATGACGAAACGTCACGACGACGGCGGGGTTTCAGCGACCGCGACCTATGCCGCGTCGAAGGCGAGGCGGAAGCCGGCGTTGCTGGTGGACGACTCGGCACTCATCGAGGATCGCGCGGCGATGCGGTAGCGGTAGCAGTAGCTGCGGTGGCACAGGAACGAGCCGCCCTTGACGACCTTGTCGCCTGCCTTTGCACCCTGTTGGTTGCGCAGCTTCGCCTGTCGGCTGAGCGAGCGGATGCGAAAGGCGTCGGCGGTCCATTCCCAAACGTTTCCGGCCATCGAGAACAGGCCCGCGCCGTTCGGCGCGAACGCATCGGCCGGACTGGTGCCCAAGTAGCCGTCGGCCGCGGTGTTCAGGGCCGGAAACTCGCCCTGCCAGATGTTGCAGCGCAGGTTCGTGCGGTCGTCGGGCTCGTCGTCGCCCCACGGAAAGCGCGGGTCGCGCAGGCCGCCGCGCGCGGCGTGTTCCCACTCCGCCTCGGACGGAAGACGGCCACCCGCCCAGCCCGCGAACGCGTTCGCGTCGTTCCACGAGACCTGCACGACCGGATGGTCCATCCGCCCGGCGATGTCGGAAAGCGGCCCTTCGGGCGAGTGCCAGCACGCGCCGTCCACGCGCACCCACCACGGCGTCGGGCCTGCTGTCGGGACGAAGTCGGCGCCGGGCGGCAGCAGGCCCCGGAAAACCGGGGACCAGCCGAACCGTTCCGCTTCGGTGACGTAGCCTGTCGCCGCCACGAAGGCCGAGAACCGGGCGTTGGTGACGGTCGTCAGTTCCAGCTCGAACGCCCGCAGGGTCACGCGGCGGATCGCCTCGCCATCTTCCGGGATGACCGGACCCGCGGTGCCCACAAAGGTTTTCGCCGCCCCGAACCGCGCCCGGTTCTCGGATCCCACCGGGGTCGGCGACGAGGGATGAGGCGGCTGGACGACCGCCGGGCCGCCGGTCGAGTTCGCGACGCGCGACGGCGTGCAGCAGGTCATCGCGCGCTCAGGCGACCGCGGCCCGCGACGTCAATCGCTCCAGCACCTCGGCGCTTACATGCTCCGGCAGGTCGCCGATCTCGGCCATCTTGGCGTCCAGCTTGGCCAGCATTTCCGCGAAGATCGCCGAGAAGGCCGGGTCGTCGGCGCGGTTGTGCAGCTCGAACGGATCGGCGTCGCAATCGAACAGCTCCCATTCCGGGGGCTCGTCGCCGGGGTTGGCACCGGGCTGGCCCAGCGGATCGTTGTACCAGTAGATCAGCTTGTAGCGCGCATCCCTGACGCCGTAATGCGCGAACGCGTTGTGGTATTCGTCCTTGTGCATCCAGTAGCGGTGATAGGCGACGTCCGGCCAGTCGCCGCCCGCCGTGCCCTCAAGCAGCGGCCGCATGGTTTTCCCCTGCATGTAGCTGGGCACCGTCAGGCCGGCATAGTCGAGAAAGGTCGGGGCGAAATCGACGTTGGTGGCGATCAGGTCCGATCTGGTCCCCTTGGCGATGCCCGCCGGGTAGCGGATCAGGAACGGCATCTGCAGCGATTCCTCGTACATGAACCGCTTGTCGAACCAGCCGTGCTCGCCAAGGAAAAAGCCCTGGTCCGAGGTGTAGATCACGATGGTGTTCTGAGCGATCCCCTCGGCGTCCATATAGTCGAGCAGCCGCCCGACGTTGTCGTCCACGCTTTGCACCGTCTGCAGATAGCGCATCATGTAGCGCTGGTACTTGAACACCGAGAGCGCGTGCGGATCGGTGAAGTCGAACGCCTCGCCACTGGCCGCATCGACCAGGCGCAGGCTTTCGCCCGGCGCGATCTCGGGGACCTTGCGGTCGAAACCGCCTTCGATCAGCAACTCGCCCACCTCGTCGCCGCCATCAGGCTGGGCGAGCCCCAGGTCCTTGTAGCTCATGTCGCGGCGGATCCGCATCTTCGCCGCGCCCGCGGCGGCGGCCCGGTTCGCGTAATCGTCGTCGAACGTCTCGGGCACCGGCAGCTTGCCGTCGGCGTATAGATGGCCGTGGCGCGGGTCCGGCTCGAAGCTGCGGTGCGGCGCCTTGTGGTGGCACATCAGGAAGAACGGCCGGTCGGCGTCGCGCCGCGCCATGAAGTCGAGGCACTTGTCGGTGATGATGTCGGTCGCGTAGCCGGGTACGACATGCTCGCCATCGCGGTCGATGAACGCCGGGTCGAAGTAGTCGCCCTGCCCCGGCAGGACCGCCCATTCGTCGAAACCGGCGGGCTCGTGCGCCTTGCCCTCGCCCAGGTGCCACTTGCCGAAGATCGCGGTCTGGTAGCCGGCGGCGCCAAGATGCCGGGCGACGTTCGGCAGCCGGTTGTCGATGTGGGTGTCGAGCGTCGTCACCTGGTTCACGTGGTTATAGGTGCCCGTGATGATCGCGGCCCGGCTTGGCGTGCAGATCGAATTGGTGACGTAGCACCGGTCCAGCCGCATCCCGTCCTGGGCGATGCGGTCGAGGTTCGGGGTCCGGTTCAGGCCCGAGCCGTAGCACGAGATCGCGCGCGCGGCGTGGTCGTCGGACATGATGAAAAGGATGTTCGGTCGTCTGGTCATGGCAATTCGCACGGATAAGGAATGGATCAGCCCTGCCGCGCCGGTGCGCGCAGGGTCTGCTTCTTCAGGGTCGCCGGCCCCGGACCGCGCATGTAGTGCCGTTCGGGCTGGTAAGGGTTCTTGCGCAGACCGCCAAGCCATCGTGCCAACCTGCCGTAGAACACTGCCTTCGCTCCGATCCTGATGCGCGTCATTGGGTTCAGCCGTCTTGTTCAGCTGTCTTGTTCAGCCGTCGTTTTCAGTCGCCCGGGCGGCGCCGGCCAGCCAGCCGGCCGGCGCCATCTCGGGTCCGGGATCAACCGGCGTAAAGGTCGCCCAGGTAGTAGTCCTTGGGATCAAGCGGGTCCTGCAGCTTGCCGAAACCCACGAACTGCTCGTTGAGACCCGTCAGCCACTTGGCAACCGTGCCGTCCCTGGTCGCCGCCGCCAGCTCGGCAGAGGTCAGGTACTGGCCGTTCTCGCTTTCGGTGACCAGCGGCTCGGACGGGACGCCGAGGAACTTGGCCGTGATCTCGACCGAACGCGGCACGTCGGCGGCGCGGAAGTCGTTGGCCTCTTTCAGGACGGCGATCATGCGTTGGACGAGGTCGGGATCCTCGGCCACCACCTCGTTGCGCGCCACGAATGCCGACGGGAACGAGTTCGCGGGGTAGAAGTCGGCGCTTTTCGCCACCTCGACCATGTCGGGAACGTTCCGCTTGATGATGCCCACCAGCGGATACCAGATCCCCGCGCCGTCGATCTGCTTGGACGCAAAGGCGGACACGACCGTGGACGGGTCCATCTTGACCACTTCCACGTCGCCGATCTGCATGCCCTCGCGCGCCAGCGCCAGCCGCAGCAGCATGTCGCCCGACGTGCCTTCGGGCACGCCGATCTTCTTGCCCTTCAGGTCGGCCATGGTGTTGTTGCCGGCCTGCGCGATCACCCGGTCCGACAGGCCCAGCGCGTTCATCGCGATCAGCTTGGCCTTGCCCGACGCCGGCAGCCACAGCGCGCCGGGGCCGACATAGCCGAAGTCCAGCGACCCGGCGCCCAGCGCCTGGATCTGGATCGGGCCGTTGGTAAAGACCTTCAGCTCGGGTTCGAGCCCGTGTTTGGCCCACATCTCCTGGTCGCTGGCGATCGCGGTCAGGCTGGTGCCGAAATAATCGGCGATGTAGCCCACGCGAACCGGCTTCGTCTGCGCGGTTGCGGCGCGCGCGACGCCAAGCGCCGGCCCTGCCAGGACGCCGGCGGCTGCCGACATCGCAAGGAATGTCCTTCTGGTAACGCTCATCTGTTTCCTCCCCTCAGTGCTTTGCTTCGATCTGCGGTTTCTGGTGATAGACGGAGTGCCACACCTCGTTGCGGATCGCCGCGAACTCGGGCGACAGCCGCATGGCCTCGGTACGTGGATAAGGCAGGTCCACGGGAATGATCTTGTGCAGCCGGCCCGGCTTTGACGCCATGACGATCACCCGGTTGGCCAGGTACACCGCCTCGTCCACGTCGTGGGTGATGAAGATGACGGTGCGCCGCTCGCGGCTCCACGTATCCAGCAGCTGGTCCTGCATGTTGACGCGGGTCAGCGCGTCCAGCGCGCCGAACGGCTCGTCCATCAGCAGCATCGTCGGGTTGACCGCATAGGCGCGCGCGATCGCGCAGCGCTGCTTCATGCCCCCCGACAGCGTCTTGGGCAGCGCGTCGGCGAAGTCCTTGAGCCCCACCAGGTCGATAAAGTGGTCCGACACCCGGCGCCGCTCGGCCGCGGGCATGCCCTTGATGCGCAGCCCGAACTCGACGTTCTGGCGCACCGTGAGCCACGGAAAGAGCGCGTATTGCTGGAAGATCACGCCCCGCTCGGGACCGGGTCCTGCGACCCCCTTGCCATCGACCAGCACGCGGCCGTCGGTGACGTCGAGCAGGCCCGCGGCGATGTTCATCGCCGTCGACTTGCCGCACCCCGACGGGCCGACGACGGTCACGAACTCGCCGTCGGCGATGTCGAGGTTCAGGCGGTCCAGCGCCAGAAAGCCGCTCTCGCCGTCGCCGAACCGGCGGGTCACGTCCTGGAACGAAATCTTCGGCTGCATGCCTTGCGTGCCCTGCGTCATTGCGCGCGCTCCTGCCACTGGGTGAGACGGCGTTCGGTCGCCTGCAGCAGACGGTCCATCAGCAGGCCGAGAATGCCGATGGTGATGAGGCTGACGAAGATCGTCGGCAGGTCGTAGTAAAGCTGCGCCTGCTGCATCCGGAAGCCGAGACCCGACTGCGCCGCGATCAACTCGGCCGCGACAACCGTGGCCCAGGCCGAGCCAAGACCGATGCGGACGCCCACGAGGATGAACGGAACCGACGCCGGGATCACCACCCGCGCAAAGATGGTCCCGTCGCGCGCGCCAAGGACGCGGGCCGCGTTGATGAGCGTGCGGTCCACGCTGATGACGCCCTGATAGGTCGCGACCACGCAGGACAGGAAGGACGCGAGGAAGATCACGAAGATCTTCGGTGCCTCGTCGATGCCCATCGTCACGATCGCCAGCGGGATCACGGCCAGGGGCGGGATCATGCGGAAGAACTGGACGTAGGGCTCGATCAGGGCGCGCGCGACCTTGTACCACCCCATCAGGAACCCCACCGGGATGGCCAGCGCGACCCCAAGCGCGAACCCGGTCAGCACGCGGCGCAGGCTGGCGAAGATGTCGGTGAAGAGCTGCCCGTTGCGGATCAGCTCGCCCGCCCGGACCAGCACCTCGTAGGGGCCCGGCAGCACCACCAGCTTGGCGGCGGTGATCGCCCACCAGATCGCGATGCCGATGGCGAACGCGACCACGTTGATGAGCAGCGGCGGCAAGTCGGCCACCGAGCGCGATCTGGTTTCGGTCTCGTCCGTCACCGTCGTTGCAGCGCCATTCAATGGAGTGCTCCCGAATAGAAGAAATGGTCCAGCGCCAGCGCCGCGCCGCCGAGCGCGCCGCCCGCCGGGCCGAAAGTTGCCCGTTCGATCCGAAGGACGTCGCGCATGTGCGGCATGACGCGCGGCGGCAGATCGGCGCGCAGTTTCTCGAAAAGGCTGTCGGGCGCCTGACCCAGATGGCCGCCAAAGACGATCAGGTCCGGCGTCAGCAGGTTGACGGCACTGGCCAGGGCCGTGGTCAGGTGCCGCGTGACGGCATCCCAGGCAGGGCGGTTCCGTTCCACCCGGGCGATGAGATCGGCCGGGGCGGCGCCCTGCAGCCCGGCCGCGTTCATCAGCGTCCGCTCGCAGACAAAGGTTTCAAGGCAGCCGGTGTTTCCGCACGAACAAAGCGCGCCGTCCGCGGTCATCTGGATATGACCCAGCTCGACCGCGCCGTACCCGCCCGGCCGGAAAACCGCGCCATCGACGACCAGCCCGGCCCCCAGCCCCGTCTTGACATAGACATACAGCAGCGCCGGCACGCCGCGGCCGATGCCGTAGCGGCTTTCGGCCAGCGCCATCGCCGAGACGTTGTGCTCGACCACCACCGGCAGGCCGATCGCGTGTTCCAGCTTGTCGGCCATCGGAAGGTCGCGCCAGCCGACGTTGATGGACGCAAGCGCCCGCCGGCGGTCGGTATCGACGGGACCGGGGACGCCCACCCCGACCCCCAGCAGCGACGCGGCATCGACCTGGATCTCGGCCGCCAAGCCCGCGACCGAAGCCGCGACGCGTTCGACCACGCGGTCCGGGTCGGCGGAATCGATGTCGAACTCGAACGATGCCATCGCCTTGGGCTCGGCCTTCAGATCGGTGATCGCGACCTGCACGTGGCCCGCGCCGATATGGACGCCCGCGACCCGCGCCGCATCGGCGACCAGCCGCACCGCCTGCGCCGGACGACCGACGCGCGCGGCGCCGTTCGTTTCGTTTTCTCGGATATAGCCCTCGCGCAGCAGCTGCGCCGTGACATGGGTCAGCGTGGTCGCCGACAGCTTCGCCCGCCGCGACAGGGCCGCACGCGATTGCGGCCCCTCGTCGCGCAGCACGCGCAGTATGTGGCCGTGATGGATGCCCATCACCTCAGCCTCCCCATTATTTTCTAAGGTTTAGAAAATATATGGGGGCGCGTCAAGTGTGACATGGGGATGACTTGATACAGGTGAAGACTGCGCGACTTACCATCGCCTTGCGATCAGTGCGTCTTTGTCCGACTGACTGCGTGGACCGGCAGAGCCGTCGCGAGTGCTGCCTTGAGGATGGAGGCCGCAAGCCTACGCTGAGGAAGCGCACCGGTCTCTCTACTGAGACAACACCGCGCACCATGCATCGTACGGCGATCAAGGGGCGCTGGCGGCCATGCACGAACGTGGACGTGACCGAAACTCGGGCGTGTCGACGAAGGCGATCGCGGATGTCGAAGGACACCTATCCGAACGCCAGCGGAGGAAGGTCACCGCGGCAGAGGAGAGCCAATGACGGCCTGTCCGTGCCGTAACCTCGGAAATGTGGCGCACCCGAAGGGATTCGAACCCCTGGCCTCTGCCTTCGGAGGGCAGCGCTCTATCCAGCTGAGCTACGGGTGCGTCGTCGGGTCAGATAGCCGGATCGGTGCCGTGCTGCAACGGGTAATTCCCGGGCGGCACGGCATCGACGGCCCGTATGACCGGTCAGTCTTCCGTCAGGTCGCCGGCGTCGCCGTCTTCCGACGCGCCGAAGTCCAGGCCGTGGCTCGCGCGGATGCGGTCCTCGATCGTGGCGGCGACGGCGGGGTTGTCGCGCAGGAACTGCTTGGCGTTCTCGCGCCCCTGCCCGATCCGCTCGTCGCCGTGCGAGTACCAGGCGCCCGACTTCTCGACCACGCCGACCTTCACGCCAAGGTCGATCAGCTCGCCCACCTTGGAGATGCCCTCGCCGTACATGATGTCGAACTCGACCTGCTTGAAGGGCGGAGCCACCTTGTTCTTGACGACCTTGACCTTGGTGGTGTTGCCCACGACCTCGTCGCGATCCTTGATCGAGCCGGTGCGGCGGATGTCGAGGCGGACCGAGGCATAGAACTTCAGCGCGTTGCCGCCGGTCGTCGTCTCGGGGTTGCCGAACATCACGCCGATCTTCATCCGGATCTGGTTGATGAAGATGACCATGCAGTTGCTGCGGCCGATGCTGGCCGTCAGCTTGCGCATCGCCTGGCTCATCAGCCGGGCCTGGCTGCCCATCTGCATGTCGCCCATGTCGCCCTCGATCTCGGACTTGGGCGTCAGCGCCGCAACCGAGTCGACGACCACCAGGCTGACCGCGCCCGACCGGACCAGCGTGTCCACGATCTCGAGCGCCTGCTCACCGGTGTCGGGCTGCGAGATCAGCAGCTCGTCCAGGTTCACGCCCAGCTTGCGGGCGTATTGCGGGTCAAGCGCGTGCTCGGCGTCGACAAAGGCGCAGACGCCGCCCTTCTTCTGTTCCTCGGCCACCACATGCAGCGTCAGCGTGGTCTTGCCCGAGCTTTCCGGGCCGAAAATCTCGATGATCCGGCCCTTGGGCAGGCCGCCGATCCCCAGCGCGATGTCGAGCCCCAGCGAGCCGGTCGAGGTCGCCTCGATCTCGGCCACGGGGTTGTCGGCGCCGAGCTTCATGATCGAGCCCTTGCCGAACTGCCGCTCGATCTGCGCGAGCGCGCTGTCCAGCGCCTTCTGCTTGTCGGCGGACCGCTTGTCGTTCATCTGCAAGATATCTGCCCCTGCCATCTGCTTGCCCTCTTGTTTCACACCGGCCGGTTTGCGGCAATGCACCGCCGCCGCCGGTGTTCTTGTGTTGTTCCTGTTATGCCAACATCTTGTTGCGCGATCAATCGCAAACACCACGATGCTTCGGGTCGTGTCATGCCGGCACCAGATCGGCGGCCGTGATCGCCGGCGACACGGGCGCACGCCCGGCCAGCTGGTTTTCGACACAGGCGATCAGGTCCGACAGCGAGAACGGCTTGGGAAGGAAGACCGAGTTCGGGATCGCGAGCGCGCCGTCCGCCAGCGAATGCTCGGTGTAGCCCGACATGAACACGACGCGGGTGCCCGGCCGGTCGCGCAGCGCCGCGCGCACCCAGGCGGGTCCGTCCATGCCGGGCATGACGATGTCGGTCACGAATACGTCCGCGCGCACCCGGTCGTCGGCGAGGATGGCCAGCGCGGATTCCGCGTTGTCGGCTTCCAGCACCTCGAGGCCACGAAGGCGAAGCGCGCGGACGGCGAAGGCGCGGACCGGGGCCTCGTCCTCGACCAGCAGGATCGTGCCGGTGGGGGTGCCGATGGCGGCCGGGACGGGCACCGGGGCGGCGGCCGGGGCGGGCGGTTCGGAGGTTTGCCGATGGACGGGGAAGAACAGTTCGAACGTGGTCCCCTGCCCCACGGTGCTGTCGCAGAAGATGAAGCCGCCGGTCTGCTTGACGATGCCGTAGGCGGTCGACAGGCCAAGGCCGGTCCCCTCGCCCTGCCGCTTGGTGGTGAAGAACGGCTCGAAGATCTTGCCCATTTTGTCGGCTGGGATGCCGCAGCCACGGTCGGCCACCGTCACGCGGACGTAACTGCCGCGCGGCAGGGTTACGCGGTCGCGCGCCTGACCTTCGACCAGGCGCACGTTGTCGGTGCGGATCGCGATCTCGCCGCCGTCTGGCATGGCGTCGCGCGCGTTCACGACCAGGTTCATCAGCACCTGTTCCAGCTGCCGCCGGTCGGCCCGGATCGCCATCAGGCCGGGATCGTGGGTAAAGGTCAGGCGGACCCGTTCGCCCACCAGGCGGTTCAGAAGATGCGTGAGGTCCGACAGCGTGTCGCGCAGGTCCACCACCTCGGGGTTCAGGGTCTGCTTGCGCGAAAAGGCGAGCAGCTGCTTGACCAGCGCGGCGGCACGGTTCGCGTTCTGCTCGATCTGGTAGAGGTCGGCGTATTCCGGATCGGCCTTGTCGCGCCGCAGCATCAGCAGGTCGCAATGCCCGGTGATCGCGGTCAGCAGGTTGTTGAAGTCGTGGGCGATGCCGCCCGCCAGCTGGCCGATCGCCTGCATCTTCTGGCTTTGGACGAATTTTTCTTCAAGCGTTTTCATGGCGCTAGCATCGGTCAGGACGGCCACGACGCCCGCCCCCGCCTCGCCCAGCCGGGAGGGTGACAGCGCGACCTGAAGGAACTTTTCGGATTCGTCGCCGATGAACCGCAGGACCTCGCCCCGGGGCGCCGCGCGACCCTGCGCCACATCCGAAATCCAGTCGCGGATCGGGCGTCCCGGCCCTTCGATGATCTCTCCCAGCGGACGACCGGCCGAAGCGTCGCCCAGTAGCGCGCGGGCGCGTTCGTTCGCATCCACGATCGCGCCGTCGGCGTCGAGCCACAGCAGCGCCACGGGCAGGTCGGTCGCCAGGACCCGCTCATTGCGGGCGGCGCAGCCCTCGGCCGCGGTCGTGGCCGATGCGGTGTCGCGGCTCGCGTCCGCGCCGGTGTCCAGCGTCCAAAGCTGGACCTGCGATCCGGGACGGCGGGTCACCTCGACCCGGCCCACCGGTTGCAGCGGAATGGTCAGCGGCAGGGTTCCGCCCCGGCGCGACAGCGCCAGCCGAAGCTGCGCGTCCGGGTTGGCGCGGAACCGCCCCAGCAGTTCGGATGCCTGGTGGCCGACAAGGTCGTGATGCACCGCGCCTGCCGGGTTCTGGGCCAGGATCCTGCCGGACGGATCGACGGCCCAGCCGGGACGTTCCGACGCCGCCAGCGCGCGCCTTGCCGCGCGAAGATCGCGCCCGAGCCGCAGTTCCTGCATCAGCCGCGACCCCGCGGCGATCCCGCCAAGAAGATAGCACGCCGTCGCAACCGCCCCCACGATCACCAGCAGTCCCGGCGCGGGCCGCCCCGGCTGGATCACCAGCCACACCGCACCCACCAGCACCGGCAGCATCAGAAGCGGCACCAGCACCAGCGGAAACTGCGTCTGCGAGGGCGTCTTGTTCATCATCCTGTCGGCATCCGTCGGCAAGCCACTTCAGCGCTGATAACCCGTCCGAGCTTAACAGTGGGTTAACATCGCCCGATGGTGCGAGATATTGGGAAAGCCGGGCGATCCGTTCTGCCGCGCGGCTCGGCGAACAGGGGTCGGCGGGACGAGGCAGCGATTGCGGGTTGAAAACCAGCGCCATACATGAGCCTGGGGCTCGCGCCAGCTTCAATCGCGTGGGAACAAACGACAAGGCGGCGGACGTGCCGCCACCTTGCCCCTGTTGCGAACGTACAGGCGTATCAGCCTTGGGACTGGCCCGCGCCCGACCCGCCGGTGCCGGAACCGGCGTTCCCGGACTGCCCGGTGCCCGATGGCGTCGCATCCGCCTTGGCGCTGCCGTCCTGAGGGCCGGGCTTCGCGTCGTCATCGTCGCCGGCGGAACCCTGCGCGGGAACCGCCTGCGTCCGCTCGCGCGCGGCGTCGGCGGTGTTCATCTGCTGCTTGTTACGCTCGGCCTCTTCGCCGGTGACGTCCTGCACGGGGTTGTAGCGCGTGCGTTCGAAGGGAAGATTGCCCATGTCGTCGTCCTTTCCTGTACCGCTGCGATCAGCGGCGGCTTTAGGTCAGCCGACCGGAGGGGTCGCGCCGCCGGTCATGTCCTCGGGGCCCTGAGGCTCGGTCGGTCGGGTGCCGTTGGCGGGGATGCCGTCGCGCACGGCGTCGCCTTCACCGGTGTCCTGCAGGATGCCGCCCTCGGACGGCTTCTTGTTGGGATCGCGAAGCTGTTCGGTTTTCATCGCACTCTCCTGTCATTGGACAGGTCCAACGGCCGGGGCGGTGCGGGGGTTCCGAACGGCCGGGCTCAGCGGTTCCCGGGAACGAAGCGCGCCGCGCCCTCGGCCGCGCGGATCAGGGCGCGCGACTTGTTCACCGTTTCCTGGAACTCGGCCGCGGGGTCGCTGTCATAGACCACCCCGCCGCCCGCCTGGATATAAAGCGTGCCGTCCTTGACCACCCCGGTCCTCAGCGCGATGCACATGTCCATCTCGCCGTTGGCGGCGAAATAGCCGACCGCGCCGCCATAGACGCCGCGCTTTTCCGGCTCCAGCTCGTCGATGATCTGCATCGCGCGGACCTTGGGCGCGCCGCTGACCGTGCCCGCGGGCATCCCGGCGAGCAGCGCCGACAGCGCATCCTCGCCCTCGCGCAGCTCGCCCACCACGTTCGACACGATGTGCATGACGTGGCTGTAGCGTTCGATGATGAACTGTTCGGTCGGATGCACGGTGCCGATCTTCGCCACCCGGCCGACATCGTTGCGGCCGAGATCGAGCAGCATCAGGTGCTCGGCCAGCTCCTTTTCGTCGGCAAGGAGATCGGCTTCGTGGGCGCGGTCCTCGGCCTCGGTCGCGCCGCGGGGGCGGGTGCCGGCGATGGGGCGGATCGTGACCTCGCCGCCGCGCAGGCGCACGAGGATCTCGGGACTGGCGCCGACGATCTGGAACGGGCCGCCGTCGCCATAGCCCGCGTCAGGCTTCATGTTCAGGAAGAACATGAACGGCGACGGGTTGGTGCGGCGCAGCGATCGGTAAAGCGCAAAGGGCGGCAGCGGAAAGTCCAGCGACCAGCGTTGCGACGGCACCACCTGGAAAATGTCGCCCGCGCGGATGTAGTCCCTGGCGCGTTCGACGGCCCCCAGGTAGTCGGCGCGGGCAAAGTTCGATTGCGGCTCGCCCACCCGGCGGCTGTCGCCCAGGGGGCGGTGCTCGACCGGCAGGTGGTCAAGGCTGCGCAGCGCCTCCATCACCCGCTCGGCCGCCTGGGCATAGGCCGCGCGCGCGGGCAGGCCGTCGTCGGCCCAGGCCGGCGCGCACAGCGTCACCTCGCCCTTGACGCCGTCCAGCACCGCCACGACCGAAGGGCGGATCAGCATCGCGTCGGGCGCGCCGATCGGGTCGGGGTTCACGTCGGGCAGATGTTCGACCAGCCGGATCATGTCGTAGCCGAGATAGCCGTAAAGCCCCGCAGCGCCGGCCGGAATGCCCTCGGGCATGTCGATCCGGCTTTCGCCGATCAGCGCCCGCAGGCTGTCGAGCGCGGGCCGGTCGTCGGCCTGAAACTCTTCCGACCACAGCGCCCGGCGGTTGATGCGGGCGCGGCCGTCACGGCATTCCCAGACAAGGTCGGGCTTCATGCCGACCATCGAATAGCGCCCGCGCTGCTCGCCCCCGGTCACGCTTTCCAGCACGAAGCTGTTGGGCTGCGCGGCGGCGAGTTTCAGCATCAGGCTGACCGGCGTGTCGAGATCGGCGGGCAGGCTGACGGTGACGAGCTGATTGCGGCCGCGCGCCCAGCCCGCCTCGAACGCGGCGAAATCGGGCGACAGGTCCATTACTGGATGCGGGCGTTCGCGGCGGCGACGGCGGCAGAGTTCACCTGCACGCCGCGCTCGGCCTGCAGCGCGCGGGCGTAGAAGTCGAACAGGTCGGCCTGCAGCGATTCCGTCAGGCGGCGCGACACCGCCGCGCTGGTGCCCCTGGCATCCTCGGCGTTGAGATCGGCGGGGTGGACCGCGTCCAGCCGCACGAGAAAGACCCGCCCGTTCGCGACCACGACCTCGGCCTCGCCCGGTTCGGTCAGCGCAAATGCGGCGGCGACCACGTCTGGCTCCGCGCCGTCCAGCATGGTGTCGCGCGTCAGGCCGGTTGCGGGCGTGAGTTGCGGCGCGGCGGGCGCGGTCGCGGCGGGTGCCGCCGTGGTGACAGGCGCGGCAGGCGCGGGTTGCCCCGGAGCCGGAGCCGGCGTCGTGCCAGGCGCCGTAGCCGCCGGCGCGCCGGGCGCCTGCGCGGGCAGCGGCCCCGGTGCGGGCGCGGTGGCGGGCGCCATGGTGGCCAGCCTGCGTTCCTCGGCGACGGATTCCAGGCGGCGCAGGCGCTCGGCCGCGGTCCAGTCGGCCAGCACGCGGTCACGCGCCTGATCGAAGGGGATCAGCGCCGGGGGGACGATGTTGTCGAGACGCAGCGCGAAGACGCCGCCATCCTCGAGCGTGATCAGCTCGGGGAAATCCTCGGCGGTAACGGCCGCCGCGCGCTCGCGGAACTCGGGATATGCGTCGATGCCGCCATGCGCCTGCTCGACGCCCTGCGACCAGTCGATCTTGCCGACTTCCATCGGCGTTTCGTCGGCCAGCTGCTCCAGCTCGGCCCCGCCCGCAAGCAGGTCCTCGTATTCGGCGGTGCGCTCGTCGATCTGGCGGCGGGCGGCGTCGATCGCGGCCTCGGCGCGCAGGTCGGGCAGCGCCTGCTCGAACGGGACGTTCACCGGGTCGAGGATCGCGTTCATCGAAAACAGCGCCGGGCCGAGATCGGTGGCGATGGGTCCCACGACGCCCGGCTGCGCCAGCGCAAAGACCGGATCGCCCGCGGCACCCAGATCGGGTTTCGCCACCTCGCCCAGGTCGATGTCGGTCAGCTGCAGCCCGCGCGCGTTCGCCAGCTGCTCGAACGTCGCCTGACCTGCGTCAAGCTGCGCCTTGGCGGCCTGCGCCTCGGTCTCGCTGGGGTAGAGCAGGCGTTCGACCATCCGCCGTTCGGGCTGCTGATACTGGGTGATGTTCTGCTGATAGATGTCGCGCAGGGCCTGGTCGTCCAGCTGCACACTGTCGACCAGCATTTCCGGCGTAAGCCACGCATAGGTGATCTGGCGTTTCTCGGGCGCGGTGAAGCGCGCGCCGTTCGCCTCGTGCCAGGCGCGCAGCGTCGCCTCGTCGGGGGCGGCGATGGGGGCGGGCAGGTCCGCGTCGGTCAGTTCCTGCCAGGCGATGTCGCGGCTTTCCAGGATCCAGCCCGCGGTGCGCTGGCTCATCACCTCGGGCGCGGCCACGCCGTCGGTGACGGCCGATTGCAGGATCAGCCGCGCCTGGTCCATCCGCACGTCATGCTCGAAATCGGACGCCGTCAGCCCTTGGCTGCGCAGCACCTCGGCGTAACGGGCCGGGTCGAACTTGCCGGTCGGGCCCTTGAACGCCGGTTGATCGCGCAACTCGGACGCCAGCACCTGGTCGCCGACCGAAACGCCGATCCGCCTCGCCTCGTCCTCAAGCGCGGCGGCGGTGAAAAGCCGCGACTGCACGACCTGCGTCAGGCCGATCTGGCGCGCCTGCTCGGCGCTGAGGGTCTGCCCGGTCTGGGCCGCGAAGTTGCGCTTTTCGGCGTCGATCGCGCGCAGGTAGTCGTCGGCGTCGACCGGGGTCGAACCGACCTGCCCAAGCTCGCCCGCGCCTTCGCCCGCGAAGTTGCTGACGCCGAAACCGCCGAGGCCCAGAAGCAGCATCCCCATCAGCAGCCAGACGATCGTGGACTTGCCCTTGGTGCGCATGCTGGTCATCTGGTTGCCGTCCCCGCCTTGCCGTTCGTTCAGGATTTGGAAGGTCTTTATGGCCAGCGGCCCGGCCGGGCAAGCCTTGCGCCCTTCAGCGCTGCGTGACCGGTGGTCAGGCGCGTCCCCGAGCCGCGTCGCCGAAGGCAGCCAGCCGTTCGATCAGCCGGGCGATCCCGTCCGCGTCGGCGTTGGCGAACGCGATCCGCACATGGCGCCCCTCTATCGGATCGCCCTCGGGCATGAACATGGTGCCGGGCAGAAGCAGCACCCCCGCCTCGGCCACCAGCCTGCGGGCGAGGTCGTTCGAGGCGATCGGGAACGGGTGTTCCGCCCACGCGAAATAGGCCCCGCAGCCCTTCAGCCGCCAGCCGTCGAGCGTGGCCATCCCCGCCACCATCGCGGCGCGGCGGCGCAGGATCTCGACCCGCTCGCCCGCGAGCCACGCGCCCAGATGCCGCATGCCCCAGACCGCCCCGATCTGGCCAAGCTGCCCGGTCGAGATCGCGACGGTGTCAAGGAACTTCTCGACCTCGATCAGCCGCGCGGGTCCGGCGATCAGCGCGCCGACCCGGTGCCCGGTCAGGCGGTAGGCCTTGGAAAACGAATACAGCTGGATCAGCGTGTCGCCCCAGTCCGGATCGGCGAACAGGTCGTGGGGCGCGCCCTCGCGCGAATCGAAGTCGCGGTAGGTTTCGTCCACCACCAGCGCGATCCCCCGCGCCCGGCACAGATCGAAGAAGGCGCGGACGACCTCGGGCGGGTATTCCGCGCCCGAGGGGTTGTTGGGCGTCACCAGCACGATCGCACGGGTGCGCGGGGTGATGAGGGCGGCGGCCCGGTCGGGGTCGGGGACCATCCCCTGCCCGCAGTCCAGCGGCACCGCGGCCACCCCCTGCATGTCGAGCCACATCTTGTGGTTGAAGTACCACGGGACGGGCACGATCACCTCGTCCCCCGGACCCGCCAGCGTCGCCATCGCCGCGCAGAAGGCCTGGTTGCAGCCCTGCGTGATTGCGACGTTTCCGGGCGCCACCGCGCCGCCATAGGCTTGCGTCCACTGCGCCGCGACCTCGGCCCGCAGATCGGCGTTCCCCAGCACGGCCCCGTAAAGATGCGCGTCCGGCCGGGTCAGCGCGGCCTCGGCGATCGCCGCGCGCAACCCTACGGGCGGCGGATCGACGGGGGCGGCCTGGCTCACGTTGATAAGGGGGCGGTCGGGCGGGAAGGTGACGTTTTCCAGCCAGCGCCGAGCCTCCATCACCGGGGGGCGGAAGGTGGCGGCTAGGGCGGGGTTCAGCGGCATCATGTCAGTCACGCTCCATCGCGCGCAGGTCGGTGAGGTCGGGGGGCGTGGACAGGTCGAGGCCGGGCGATGGCAGCGCGGGGGCGGTGACGGGGGCGGAGTTTTCGGTGGCAGGCGCAGCGCGGTCCGGGGCGGCGGCGTCCGCCTCTGCGCCGACCGCGTTCAAGGCTGTCGCGGCCGGAGCGGCGGCCACAGGGTCGGGCGCATCGGTCGGCGCGTTTGGGATGGCCGCCGACGGTTCGGACTGCCCTGCCCCTCCCGCCGTGAAATCAGGCGGACCGGCAAGTTCGGGGCGGCGGTCCAGCGCGGGGGTCAGCACCTTGCCCGGCGGCGGAACGGGGATCGCCGCCTCGGGCGTGGGCGCATGCGGCAGGTCGGGCTCGTCCGCTACGGGGGCCGGGGCCTGCGGCGATGCAGGGGCCGCGGCTTCGCGCGGCGGCGCGGCAGGCTGGTCGGCGGCGGCCGAGGAGAGGGCGGCGGCGAGTGCCGGCGCCGGTTCCGCCGTGGGCAGCACCGCGACGGGCGGCCCGGCCTGCATCGCAGGCGCGGGGGCTTGCAGCGGCTGCGGGACGGACGGCTGGATGTCGGTGCCGCGCGCGAACTCGGACCCGACCGGAAGCGGCAGGACCGCGGCGGCTGGGGCATCCGGCGCGTCTGCCAGTGCAGGTTGGTCGTCCGCAGGCGTCACGTTCTGGGACGCAAAGACTTCGGGGGCGGTCGAACCAGTCGCGTCGGTTGCGGTCGCATCCTGCACGGGGACCCGCACCACGTTCGTCCCGGCAGAGGACCGCCCGGCCGTCCGCTCGGCCGGCACGGCCAGCGACAGCGCCGCCAGCGCCGCGCCGCACATCAGCGTTCCGTGCACCAGACCCTTGAAGAACCCGCCCGCCATGTCCCCCGCTTCCGCCCCTGCCGGGCCGACCCGCCGCACCGCACCGGCCGCGTGCCAGCCCTGCTCCCGCCTTGCTCTCACCTTGCTCCCACCTTGCTCCGGGCGGGGCTTTGGCCCATCTATACCCGACCGTTCAAGCGGAGCCACCCCCATGCCGGACCCCAGCCCGATCCAACTGCCGCCGTCCTCTCCCGCTGTCGCCGGCTCGCCCCGGATCCTGATGGTGGACAACTACGACAGCTTCACCTGGAACCTCGTCCACTACCTGGGCGAGGCGGGCGCGCAGGTCGAGGTCGTCCGCAACGACCAGCTCACGGTGGACGAGGCGCTGGCGCGTGGCGCGGCGGGCATCGTCGTCTCGCCCGGCCCCTGCGCGCCCGGTCAGGCCGGGATCATCGTGCCGCTGGTCCGCCGCGCCGCCGACGCGGGCGTGCCGGTGCTGGGCGTCTGCCTGGGCCACCAAGCCATCGGCGAGGCGTTCGGGGGCCGGATCGTCCGCGCGGCGCGGGTGCTGCACGGCAAGGTCGATGACGTCACCCACGACGGGACCGGGCTGTTCGCGGGGCTGCCCTCGCCCCTGCGGGCTACGCGCTACCATTCGCTGACCGTCTGCCCCGACAGCCTGCCGGACGCGCTGCGGATCACGGCCACGGCGGGCGACGGCACGATCATGGGGCTGGCGCACCGCACCCTTCCGATCGAGGGGGTGCAGTTCCATCCCGAAAGCATCCGCTCGGACCACGGGCATGCGATGATCGAGAACTTCCTGCGCCGCTGCGTGGACGGCGCAGCCCCCCGCGCAGCCCCCCGCGCGGCCGCCCCCGTGGCCGCCCCCGTGGCCGCCGGCGTGGCCGCCGCATGACCGACGCGGCGATCGACATCCGCCCGCTCATCGGCCTGGCCGCGTCGCGCCCGCTGACCGCGGACGAGGCGGGCGCGGCCTTTGCCGCGCTGTTCGACGGGCGCGCCACGCCCGCGCAGATCGGCGGGCTTCTGATGGCCATGCGGGTCCGCGGCGAGACGGTCGAGGAAATCGCCGCCGCGAGCCGCGCCATGCGCGCGCGCATGAACCCCGTGACCGCACCCGAGGGCGCGATCGACATCGTGGGTACCGGGGGCGACGGCAAGGGCACGCTGAACATCTCGACCGCGACCGCGTTTGTCGTGGCGGGCGCGGGCGTGCCGGTCGCCAAGCACGGCAACCGCAACCTGTCCTCGAAATCGGGCAGCGCCGACGCGCTGACGCATCTGGGCCTGAACGTCATGGGCACGCCCGAAACGTCGCAGCGCGCGCTCGACGACTGCGGCATCTGCTTCATGATGGCGCCCATGCACCACCCGTCGATGCGCAACGTCGGCCCCGCGCGGTCCGAGCTTGGCACCCGCACGATCTTCAACCTGCTCGGGCCGCTGACCAACCCGGCCGGCGTCACCCGGCAGCTGACCGGCACCTTCTCGCCCGACTGGCTGCGCCCCATGGCCGAGGTGCTGCGCGAGCTGGGGTCGTCCTCGGTCTGGATCGTCCATGGCGGCGACGGCACCGACGAGCTGTCGATCGCCGCCCCAAGCCGGGTCGCGCAGCTGAAGGACGGCGCGGTGAGCGAGTTCGAGATTTCGCCCGAGGATGCGGGGCTGCCGGTGCATCCCTTCGACGACATCGTGGGCGGCGAGCCCGCGCAGAACGCCGCCGCGCTGAGGCGGCTTCTGGACGGTGAACCGGGCGCCTACCGCGACGCGGTGCTGCTGAACGCGGCCGCCGCGCTGCTGGTCGCCGGACGCGCCACGGACCTGCGGGAAGGGGCCGGGATGGCCCGCGCCTCGATCGACAGCGGCGCGGCGCGGGACCGCCTTGCGCGGCTGGTCGCGGCCGTCGGCGCGCCCGAGGCGTGAGCGGACAGATGCCGCCTGCCGGAGCCGCCGTCGTGCCGCCTGCCTGGGAGCAGCTTCCGTTTTTCGCGCAAGGATGGCCCGCGATCCGCGACCGCCTGTCCGCGTCCGACTGGCTGCCCGGCCCGGCCCATGTCTTCGCCGCGCTCGACGCCGTGCCGCCGGACCGGGTGCGCGTCGTGATCCTGGGCCAGGATCCCTACCCCACGCCGGGCCACGCGAACGGCCTTGCCTTTTCGGTCAACGCGGGCGTGCCCCTGCCGCGATCGCTTGCCAACATCATGGCCGAACTCAGGGCCGATACGGGTGCCGCGCCCCTGGCGGGCGACCTGTCGCACTGGGCGCGGCAGGGGGTGCTGATGCTCAACACATCGCTGTCGGTGCCGCCGGGCGGCGCGGGCAAGCACGCGCGCTGGGGCTGGGACGCGCTAGCGCGGCAGGCAATTACCGAGGCGCAGCGCCACGGCCCGCTCGCCTTCATGCTGTGGGGCGGGCACGCGCAGGCGGCGGCCGAGGGGCTGCCACGGCCGCAGGATCTGGTGATCGCGTCGGCCCACCCCTCGCCCCTGTCGGCCCGGCGCGGCTTCTTCGGCTCGCGCCCGTTCAGCCGCGCCAACGACTGGCTGCGGTCGCAAGGGCGGACGCCGATCGACTGGACGGGGGCCACAACCGGAGCAGGGGGCGGTTGCGAAACGGACCCGCGCGCGGCTATCACCGGCGCATGAACATCCTCGACCGCATCAAGGCCTACAAGCTTCAGGAAATCGCCGAGGCGAAGGCCGCCCGGCCGCTTGCCGTCGTCGAGGATGCGGCCCGCGCCGCGCCGCCGGTGCGCGGCTTTGCCGCCGCGCTGACCCGCGCCGCCGCGACCGGCCCGGCGCTGATCGCCGAGATCAAGAAGGCGAGCCCGTCCAAGGGCCTGATCCGCCCCGACTTCGATCCGCCTGCGCTGGCCCGCGCCTATCAGGACGGCGGCGCGGCCTGCCTGTCCATCCTGACCGACGGCCCGAGCTTTCAGGGCGATCCCGGGTTCCTGATCGCCGCCCGCGCCGCCTGCGACCTGCCGGTGCTGCGAAAGGATTTCCTGCACGACCCCTACCAGGTCGCCGAGGCGCGGGCCTGGGGCGCCGACTGCATCCTCATCATCATGGCGTCGGTCGATGACACCCTTGCCGCCGAGCTTGAGGATGCCGCCCTGCACTGGGGGATGGACGCGCTGATCGAGGTGCATGACGCGGGCGAACTCGACCGCGCGCTGCGGCTGAAATCCTCGTTGATTGGAATAAACAATCGCAATCTCAAGACGTTCGACGTGGACCTTGAGACGACGCTGGAGCTGGCGCCACGTGTGCCTGACGGGCGCGACGCGGTGTGCGAAAGCGGCCTTTTCACAGCGGCCGACGTGGGGCGGATGGTGGACGCGGGCGTGCGCCGCTTCCTCATCGGCGAAAGCCTGATGCGGCAGGACGACGTCGCGAGCGCGACCCGCGAGATCCTCGGCGCCGCTCCGGCAGACCGGCCATGACGCTGACCCACTTCGACGCAGCCGGGCAGGCGCACATGGTGGACGTGTCCGGCAAAGCCCCGACCGCGCGCGAGGCGGTGGCCGAGGCGCTGGTGCTGATGTCCGCCGATACGCTGGCGCTCGCGCAGGGCGGCGCGGCCAAGGGCGACGTCATGGGCGTGGCGCGGCTGGCCGGGATCATGGGCGCCAAGCGCACCGCCGACCTGATCCCGCTGTGCCATCCCCTGCCCCTCGACCGGGTCGCGCTCGACCTTGCCGCCGACCCGCGCCTGCCGGGCATCCGCATCACCGCGACCGCCCGCACCACCGGCAAGACCGGGGTGGAGATGGAGGCGCTGACCGCCGCGACCGTCGCCGCACTGACCGTCTATGACATGCTGAAGGCGGCGCAGAAGGACATGCGGATCGAGGGCGTGCGGCTGCTGTCGAAGACCGGCGGCAAGTCCGGCGATTTTTCGGCGGCGACCGACGTTGCGCCCGGCGAAACGGCCCCGGAGCCGCGCCAGTGATCGACGTTGACGAGGCGTTGGCACGGGTGCTGGCGCTCGCCCCTGCGCCCGTGGCCGAGGATATCGACCTGTCGGACGCGCTTGGCCGGGTGCTGCTGGAACCGGCCGTGTCGCGGATGACGCAGCCGCCTTTCGACGCGGCGGCAATGGACGGCTACGCGCTGCGGGGGGCCGACCTGCGCGACGGGAACCCGTCCGGGCCGCTGCAAATCGTCGGCGAAGCCGCGGCGGGCCGTGGCTGGCCGGGGCAGGCCGCCCCCGGCACCGCCGTCCGCATCTTCACCGGCGCGCCGGTGCCGCCCGGATACGACCGGGTTGTGATGCAGGAACATGTGACCCGCGACGGCGACGCGATCACGGTCCAGCCGGGCGCGACGGGCCCGCACATCCGCCCGCGCGGCAGCGACTTTTTGCAAGGCGACGTCGTGCAAGCCGGGCGCCGGATCGGGCCCGCCGATCTTGGCCTGCTGGCCGCGATGAACGTGCCCCGGCTGACCGTGGCCCGCGCCCCCACCGTCGCGATCGTGGCGGGCGGCGACGAGCTGGTGCGCCCCGGCACCCCGCCCGGCGAGGGGCAGATCATCAGCTCCAACGACCTGACCGTGGCCGCGCTCGCCACGCAGGCGGGGGGCGAAGCGCGGATCATGCCCCTTGCCCGCGATACCGAGGACAGCCTGCGCGCGATCCTGTCGGACGCGGCCGATGCCGACGTGATCGTGACGATCGGCGGCGCGTCGGTTGGCGACCATGACCTGATCGGGCGGGTGGCGGCCGGGATGGGGGTCGACCAGTCCTTCTACAAGGTGCGGATGCGGCCGGGAAAACCGCTGATGGCGGGCCGCCTGGGCGGATCGGTCCTGCTGGGGCTGCCGGGCAACCCGGTTTCGGCGACCGTCTGCGCGATCCTGTTCCTGCAGCCGCTGATCCGCCGGATGCAGGGGGCATGGGCCGGGCACGCGCTGCGCCACGGCACGCTTGGCCGCGACCTGCCGACCGAGGGGGAGCGCGCACATTACCTGCGCGCCATCGTCGAACACGGGCCGGAGGGTACGGTCGTGACGCCCTTCGCCGACCAGGACTCGGCCCGTCTGACGCTGATGGCGAACGCGCAGGCGCTGCTGGTGCGGCCGCCCGGCGATCCGGCGCGGCGTAAAGGTGAGCGGGTCGCGTTCATTCCGCTTGACTGCCCTTAACCAAATCTTCAGCGAATCAGCTTAGCCGTTGACCGAACAGGGGATTGCGACTAGAACAATCCTTGAACATCGCTTCTTTACGACCCCAAGGACAGGCGGCCGACCATGCTGACGCGCAAACAGATCCAGCTGCTCGAATTCATCCAGGCGCGGATGGCGCGCGACGGCGTTCCCCCGTCCTTCGACGAAATGAAACTGGCGCTGGACCTGCGGTCCAAGTCGGGCATCCACCGCCTGGTGACGGCGCTCGAGGAACGCGGCTTCATCCGCCGCCTGCCGCATCGCGCGCGGGCGCTGGAAATCGTGCGGCTGCCCGAAAACCTTCGCGGCGGTGCGCGCGCCGGCGGCTGGCCCGATGCGGACGGCACGCAGGCACAGCGGGCCGATGCGCCTGTCGGGGGCGCCGACGGGAGCGCGGGGTTCACCCCGCAGGTGATCGACGGCGACCGCCCGGCGCGGGGACAGGAACGGGGCGCGAGCTTCCGCCCGGCGATGCCTCGCGGTGCCCGCACCATCGTCGACAGCCCCGCGACAGAACTGCCGGTCATGGGCCGGATCGCGGCGGGTGTGCCGATCGAGGCGATTTCCGAGGTGTCGCACCACATCGCCGTTCCCAGCTCGATGCTGTCGGGGCGCGAACATCACTATGCGCTGGAGGTGCGGGGGGATTCGATGATCGACGCCGGCATCAACGACGGCGACGTTGTGGTGATCCGCGAACAAGACCACGCCGACAACGGCGACATCGTGGTGGCGCTGGTCGAAGGGTCCGAGGCGACGCTGAAACGCTATCGCCGCCGCGCCGGCATGATCGCGCTGGAAGCCGCGAACCCCGCGTACGAAACCCGCGTCCTGCCGGAAGACAAGGTCCGCCTGCAGGGCCGGCTGGTGGGGCTGATCCGCAGCTACTGAATGGAAGCGCACGGCGTGGTGCTTGGCGCTGCCGGCAACTGGGGAGCGGAGGCAGGCACGATCCTAGGGCAGATTTTCGCGACACGGGGTATGCGGTCCCCGTGCGCCTGTCGCGGGTTTCCGTCACTCGTCTGTGCTTGATGGCGTGGCTCGCAAGGTTTTCCTCGACGCGACCGGGAAGTCAGGCGTTGCGTTCTTGCCTAAGACTGCCCGGTGCGTTCGCTCGCCGAACAAACGAAACGTTCCGTTGTTATTGCAACCTCAACGTCCGAGGTAGTCGGCAATATCCTCGTCAGCCGAAGCGGCGGTATGCTCGTCAGCCGAAGCGGCGATCTGGCCGCTAGGGCGATCCGCTCATCAGTCGGCTTACGCGTCGCGTTCCGATGTGACCGCCAGTCCGACGGGTGAAGGTGACGGCCCCACGCACTTCGGTCGTTCGCGTTGGTCTGCCTACCAGCTCAGTCCCCGGATCCTTCGGTCACCAACCCAGCCGCCGGTTCCGGTTACCAAAATCGCGCAAACCTCCCGAACCTGCCCGCATTCAGGCCGCCCGCCCGGCATCGCACCCCCTCACACCGTCGGCGGCGAGCCCCGGTCCGCACTGATCCCCGTCAGCTCGAAGAACGCGGGCGGCGCCCGGTGCAGCAGGTCGTCGGCCAGGTCGATCCCCATGGCGGGTCCGTCGCCCGCGCGACCCTCGCGTTCCCCCGACAGGCACAGCGACCCGTCCGGCAGCAGGATCTGCCCGCGCAGCCGCAGGGTCCCGTTGCCTTCCAATTCGGCCAGGCCCGCGATGGGCGTGTCGCACGACCCGTCCAGGCGGGCCAGAAAGGCGCGCTCGGCCCCGACCCGCAGGGCGGTCGGAAGGTCGGCCACCGCCGCGACCAGCGCCGCGGCGATCGCGTCGTCGGCCCGACGCTCGATCCCGATCGCGCCCTGGGCGATGGCGGGCAGCATCTCGCTCACCTCGATCGGGCGCGCAATCCCGGTCATCCCCAGCCGCGACAGCCCCGCCATCGCAAGGAACGTGGCGTCCGCCACCCCGTCGTCCAGCTTGCGCAGCCGCGTCTGCACGTTCCCCCGGAACTCGACCACCTCGAGATCCGGGCGGGCATGGATCAGCTGCGCGCGGCGGCGCAGGCTCGACGATCCGACCCGGGAACCCGCCGGCATCTCGGCGATCGATCCGTAGCGGCGGCTGACAAAGGCGTCGCGCGGGTCCTCTCGCGGCAGGTAGCAGTCGATCACCAGCCCGTCCGGCTGCAGGACCGGCATGTCCTTCATCGAATGCACCGCCAGATCGATCTCGCCGTCGAGCAGCGCGTCCTCGATCTCGCGCGTGAACAGGCCCTTGCCGCCGATGTCCTTCAGCGGGCGGTCGGTGATGCGGTCGCCGGTCGTCTTGATGACGACGATGCGGAACGCATTCTCGGCCAGCCCGTGGGCGGCCATAAGCCGGTCGCGCGTCTCGTGCGCCTGCGCGAGCGCAAGGGCCGAGCCGCGCGTGCCGATGCGGAGCGGGCGGGAAAGGTCGGGGAAAGAGGCGGTCATCGGCCCCGGTTACGCCCGCGGGCGCGGCTTGACAACCGGGCGGGCGTCGCGATGAAGGGCCATGGACATCACGAACGACGCCGGGGCGCCATCCCGCCCGACCAAGACGATCCTGCGCGCGCTCGCCGGCGAGACGCTGCCCGTGCCGCCGGTCTGGATGATGCGGCAAGCGGGCCGCTACCTGCCCGAATACCGCGCGACTCGGGCGCAGGCGGGCGACTTCCTGTCGCTGTGCTACAACCCCGACCTCGCGGCCGAGGTCACGCTGCAGCCGATCCGCCGCTACGGCTTCGACGCGGCGATCCTGTTCGCCGACATCCTGCTGGTGCCGCAGGCGCTGGGGCTCGACCTGTGGTTCGTCACCGGCGAGGGGCCGCGCCTGTCGACCGCGACCACCCCGGCCGAGATCGCCGCACTGAAGCCCGCGGACGCCGTCCACGACACCCTCGGACCGATCTACGAAACCGTCCGCATCCTGCGCCGCGAACTTCCCGACGAGACCACGCTGATCGGCTTTGCCGGCGCGCCCTGGACCGTCGCCACCTACATGATCGCGGGGCGCGGCACCAAGGACCAGGCACCCGCGCACGCGTTGATGGAGGCCGACCGCCCGACCTTCGCGGCACTGATCGACCGGATCACCGACGCCACCATCGAATACCTCTCGGCCCAGATCGAGGCCGGGGCCGAGGTCGTGAAGCTGTTCGACAGCTGGGCCGGCAGCCTGCGCGGGCCGGACTTCGACGCCTTCGCCGTCGCCCCCGCGACCCGGATCATCGCGGCGCTGAAAGCCCGCCATCCCGGCATCCCCGTCATCGCGTTCCCGCGCGAGGCGGGGCCGCGCTACAGCGGCTTTGCCCGCGCGACGGGGGCCGACTGCGTGGCGCTGGACAACTCGGTCGACGCGACCTGGGCCGCGCGGAACGTGCAGCGTTACGGTTGCGTGCAGGGGAACCTCGCGCCGCACCACATGGTGACGGGCGGGCAGGCGCTGGTGGACGAGACGCGGCGGATCGTCGCGGCGTTCTCAAGCGGGCCGCACATCTTCAACCTGGGCCATGGGATCACCCCGGACGCCGACCCCGAAAACGTCGCGCTGATGGTCCGCACGGTGCGCGAGCGGCGCTGAACGCATGTGGATCGCGGCCACGCTGATCGCCGCGATGGCGCAGACGATGCGCAACGCGGCGCAGGCCGACCTGACGAGCCGGATCGGAACCATGGGCGCGACCGGCGTGCGGTTCCTGTTCGGCCTGCCGTTCGCGCTGCTGTTCCTGGGCGTGCTGGCGATGACGGGTCCCGTGCCGCGCCCCGGCGGAACCGCCGTGGGCTACGCGGCCGTGGGCGCGGTGGCGCAGATCGCCGCGACCGCGCTGATGCTTGCGGCCATGCGCCGGCGCGGCTTCGCGGTCGCGACCGCGCTCATCAAGACCGAGCCGGTGACGCTGGCGATCATGGCCGCCGTGCTGCTGGGCGAGGCGCTGACGCCCGCGCGGCTGGCCGCGATTGTCGTGGCGACCATCGGCGTTCTCGTCATGTCGGGGGTCGCATGGCGGCGCGCGGGCGCGGCTCCCATCCTGATCGCCGTTCTGGCGGGCGCCTTGTTCGGAGTGTCGGCGATCGGGTTTCGCGGCGCCGTCCTTGCGCTGGGGCATGGCAGTCCGGTCGTGCGGGCGACCACCATCCTGGTCCTGTCGCTGGCGATGCAGACGGCGATGGTGGGGGCATGGCTCGGCCTTCGCGACCGCGCGGCGCTGCGGGGCATGGCCGGGGCGTGGCGGCAGTCGCTGGGCGCGGGGTTCCTGGGCGCGCTGGCGTCGCAGTTCTGGTTCATGGCCTTCGCCCTCGCGCCCGCGGCCAACGTCCGCACGCTGGCGCTGGTCGAGGTCGCCTTCGCCGCCGCCGTGTCGCGCAGGCGGGCCGAGGCGTTGGGCCCACGCCAGTTCGCCGGCATGGCGCTGATCGTCGCGGGTGTGGGCTGGCTCTTGTGGACCGCGCGCTAGGTCCCGGTCAGACCCACTTCGCAAGCGGCGGCAGGCTCATCAGCACCGCGTCGGCGTTGTGGCCGGTTTCCAGCCCGAACTTCGTGCCCCGGTCGTAGACCAGGTTGTATTCGGCATAAAGGCCCCGGTGGACCAACTGCGCGTCGCGGTCGCCGTCCGTCCACGGCTGGCTTGCGCGCTGTTCGGCGAGCGGCAGGAACGCGGGCAGGAACGCCTCGCCCACGGCGCGGGTAAAGGCGAAGTCCGCCGCCCAGTCGCCCGTGTTCAGGTCATCGTAGAAGATGCCACCCACGCCCCGCGCGCGGCCGCGATGGGGGATGAAGAAATACTCGTCCGCCCACGCCTTGAAGCGGTCGTAGTAATCGACGCCGTGGGGCGCGCAGGCGGCCCGCAGCGTGTCGTGGAAATGCGCGGTGTCCCCTTCGTATTCGATGCAGGGATTCAGGTCCGACCCGCCGCCGAACCACCAGGCGCCGGGTGTCCAGAACATCCGCGTGTTCATGTGGACCGCTGGCGCGTGCGGGTTCTGCATGTGGGCGACAAGGCTGATGCCCGACGCCCAGAAACGCGGGTCGTCCGCCATCCCGGGCACGCCGCGCGCGGCCATGGCGGACTGCGCGCGCGACCCCAGCGTGCCATGCACCTCGGACCAGTTCACGCCGACCTTCTCGAACACGCGGCCGCCGCGCAGGACCGACATGATCCCGCCGCCGCCTTCGCCACCCGCAGTGCCGCCGTCGCGGCGCGTCTGCGAAACCTGGAACCGGCCGGCGGGGACCAAGCCTGCGGCGCAGTCCTCCAACCCCTCGAACGCGGCCACGATCCGGTCGCGCAGTTCGCGGAACCACAGGGCGGCTTCGGCTCGTTCGGAACCCATTTCCATGAGCCATCCTTTCGTGAATTGCACGGCGGCCGGTCGCGGCGCTAGGCTGGGGCTGGCACTTGGTAAAGGCACCCGGGATGACCCGCAACATCACCATCGCAGCACTCGTCTGCGTCACGTTGTCCGCCTGCGGCACGCCGCAGGAACAGTGCATCGACCGCAACACGCGCGAATACCGCACCGTCAGCCGGCTTCTGGCCGAGGTGCAGGGCAACATCGCGCGTGGCTACGCCTGGGAAGAGCGGCCGGTCACGCGCACGGCGATCGGCACCTGCCGCGACTTCGTGCGCCGCAAGGACGGCACGATCGCGCCTAGCTACCGCACCTGCTTTCGCGACGTGACCGACATCGAACGCTACCGGGTGCCGATCGACCCGGCGGCCGAGGGGCGCAAGCGCGACAACCTGCTGGCCCGCAAGGCGGTCCTTGCGCGCGGGGCAGAGCGGGCCGTGGGCGCCTGCCGCGCGGCCTATCCCGAACAGCAGGGCTGAGGCCGGACGCCGAAGCCGCGGCTTCAGCGGCGTCGCAGGCGCGATGCCCCCTTCGGGGCAGCGGCCCGGCGCGCGCCGGTCGCCGAGATGATCTTGAAGCGGTTGTCGCCGCCGATCTCGGCCACGTCGCCGAAATGCTCGGCCAGCGCCGCCTCGTAGGGCAGGTGCCGGTTCGCGACCATCCACAGCCGCCCCGCCCCGGTCAGCAGGCTCGCCGCCGCCCGGATGAAGCGCGCGCCAAGCTTGGGGTCGGCCGCGCGCCCGTCGTGAAAGGGCGGGTTCATGACGACGCCGTTCACCGGCTCGGGCAGGGCAAAGGTCGTGGCGTCGGCCCAGTGGAACCGCGCGCGGGGATCGGTGACGTTCAGACGGGCGCAGGCCAGCGCGTCTGCGTCGGCTTCGACCATGTGCAGCGTCTCGATGCCGGGCCGCGCCAGCACCTGCGCCGAAAGCCAGCCCCAGCCCGCCCCCAAATCCACGACCCGGGTCGGCATCTTGGCCGGCAGGTGCGCGGCAAGCAGCGCGGACGCCGGATCGACCCCGTCGGCCGAGAACAACCCCGGACGGGTGACGAAGCCGTCGGGCAGGCGGGTGTCGGCCGCCGCCCAGTCGGCGGGCAGCCACCCCGGCGCGGGAACGGTCACGCGGAAGATCTTGCCGTGACCCCGCGCCTGCACGTCGTCCACCGGCGCGAGGCCGCGCATTTCTTTCACGACCGCATCAATCCCGTCGGTTTTCTGGCCGTCGATCCACAGGGCCGCGCCGGTCGGCAGCGCGGCGGCCGCGGCGGCGATCCGCGCGCGGGCCAGCGCGCGGGCGCGCGGCAGGAACACGACCGCGGACTGGAACGTGCCGTCACCGGGCGGCAGGTCGCCCAGCGTCGGCAGCAGCGTAAAGCCCCGCCCCGCAAGCGCGTCGTGGTCGGGCCGGAGCCCCTGCACCACCGTCGAGCTGGCGGGATCGAACCCCGACAGGTCGTCGAAGCCCCGCGCGCCGATCAGAAGCGCGGGCGCGACCGGCGCGATCAGGTCAAGCCTTGAGCCCGCCACCTATTCTTTTTCCATCGTGCATTGCAGCGGGTGCTGCTGGCGGCGCGCAAGTTCCATGACCTGCGCGACCTTCGTCTCGGCCACCTCGTGGCTGAAGACGCCGACGACGGCGATCCCCTTGCGGTGCACCGTCAGCATGATCTCGATCGCCTGCGCGTGGGTCATGGTGAAAAGCCGTTCGAGAACGTGGACCACGAACTCCATCGGCGTGAAATCGTCGTTGAGAAGCAAGACCTTGTAGAGCGGCGGGCGCTGCGTCTTGGGTTTGGTCCTGATCGCCAGATCGGCGTCGTCCCGGCCGCCGGGCGTGTCGTTCAAGCGTTCATCGGTCACTGCGAAGGGCATCCTGCGGCTGTCGGGGGCTTGGCCTGAATATAGCGCACGGACCCGGCAATGAAAGGGCACCGGGCGGCCACCGCGCAGGCACGGCGCGTGCAATCCGCGATCCGGCAGCGCGGGCGGCATCGCACCGATCGCGCTCAGGTTGTCCTTCCACGCATGTGGCGGGTTTTCGGAAGCGATTTTCGGTGCTATTGTCGGTTCATTAAAGAATGGCGTGCAACAAAGAACGCGCCCACAGGCAGAAAGACCGGGACAGTGAAGCAGTTTCTCCAGACCCTTCTGTTGGGGTGCATCGCGCTGTTTGGCGCGCTGGCGCCTCATTCCGCCAGCGCGGCGCCTTTCGCGGCCTATGTGATGGACGCGCGGACCGGCAAGGAAATCTACAGCAAGAACGCCGATGCGCGGCTGCATCCCGCGTCGCTGACCAAGATGATGACGCTGTACATGACCTTTGCCGCGATCGAGCAGGGCAAGATCCGCCTGGACAGCAAGGTGACGGTGTCGTCCCACGCGGCCGGGCAGGCGCCCTCGCGGGTGGGCCTGCGCGCGGGCCAGCAGATCGAGCTGCGCTACCTGATCCGCGCCGCTGCGGTGAAATCCGCGAACGACGCGGCGACCGCGATCGGCGAAGGGCTGGCGGGGTCCGAATCGAAGTTCGCCGCGCAGATGACCGCGACGGCGCGGGCGCTGGGGATGCGGAACACGAACTTCCGCAACGCCAACGGCCTGACGATGGAAGGCCATTACAGCTCGGCCCGCGACCTGACCACGCTGGGGCGGCGGCTGTTTTACGATTTCCCGCAATATTACAACATCTTCTCGCGCCGCACGGCGGATGCGGGGATCGCCACCGTGTCCAGCACCAACCGTCGCTTCCTCGACAGCTATCAGGGCGCGGACGGGATCAAGACGGGCTACACCCGGGCGGCGGGGTTCAACCTGACCGCCTCGGCGCAGCGCGGCAACAAGCGGATCATCGCGACCGTCCTTGGCGGCACGTCCACCGCGATGCGCAACGCGACGATGGCGCAGCTGCTGGATACCGGGTTTGGCAGCGTCCCCTCACAGGTGCGGGAGATACGACCCGAGGCCCCGGTCGTAGCGGTCGAAAAGAAACGCGCGGTCCAGATCGCTAGGGCCGAGATCAAGCCGGTGGCGCCGGTGGCGGTGCCCGCGGGCGGTCGCCCCGCCGCGCGGGCGAGCACGGTGCCGCAGGCGACCGCCGCTGCGGCGTCCCCCGCCCCAACGCCGCGCGTGATCGCGGTGGGCAAGGCCGCGGACGGCGCGGCGGCGCAGGCGAAATCGCCCGACGCCAGCGCCTATCGCGTGTCGTCGGGCAACCGGCCGAAACCGCGCGGCGACCGCGAAGCCGCGACCGCCCGGGCCGCCGACACCGCCGCCACGACCGACGACGCCGTGGCGATGGCGCTTGCCCCCACCGCACGGCCGGACGATGCCGCATCCGACGCGCAGGCCGCGGCCCCCGCGCAGCCGGCTGCGGCCGCGTCGACCTCGGGCCTCGCCGAAAGCGCCCGTCCGCCACGCGCCCGCAAGCGCGCCGCGGCCGATGCCGCCGCGTCGGCAGCAACCGTGGTCGTGGCAAGCGCGGCGCCGGCCGTGCGAGGGACTGATGCGGGTGCCGAGGCCGAGGAGCTGCTGGAAGAAGGCGACCGCAGCGACGACAGCATCGCGCTGAGCCGGTCCGCCAAGCCCGCGCCCCGGTCCGACACCATCATCCTTGCGGCGATGGAAGCGCCCGACCCCACCGAAACCGACGCCGATCTGGAGGTCGTGTCGCGGCCGGGGTCGGGCAAGGGCGGCTACGGCGTGTCGCTCGGCCACTACAAGTCGCGCTCCGAGGCGGAGCAGCGGCTGCTGAAAACCGCGCTGCAGGAAAGCGCGACGCTCGACAACGCCACCCGCAACATCGCGGACACCAACAAGGGGTTTCAGGCGAACTTCGTGGGCCTGAGCAAGACCGCCGCCGAACTGGTCTGCGGCAAGCTGAACGCACGCCGGCAGGAATGTTCCGTCCAGCCGTAAGGCGGTTTGCGCGGAAAGCACGAGATGAGGGTCGGGCGCGGCATGGCCGCGCCCGTTTCCGTTCTGCGGGTCGACTGGGCGTCTGACACCGGACGAACAGGGGGCTGCGCGGTGGGCTATTCGGGAGTCGGATCGAGCCCGGCTTGCCCCTTCGGTAGGGCTCGTTTCCAGGAAAACTCCGCCGTCGGGCGGATCGCTGACCTGATACACCCACCCGCCCCGCAACCTCGCCCAGAACCTCCGTCCGCCGATCCGCACAACCGTCGCAATCGCCACCCGCGCCCCGACCCGCGCCCGCGAACACCCCCATCCGCCCCGTTTGCGCCCCCACCCGTCCCGTGTCAGAACGGGACCGGAACGGGCGGGACGATGCGGGGACCAGCGGCTATGACCAGCGATACGACCTTCGGCAAGGGCAGCCACCTTCACCTGATCGACGGCTCGGCCTTCATCTTCCGCGCCTATCACGCGCTGCCGCCGCTGACCCGCAAGTCCGACGGGCTGCCGATCGGCGCCGTCGCCGGGTTCTGCAACATGCTGTGGAAATACATCGAGGAAGCGCGCGGCGCCGATGCCCCGACCCATGCCGCGGTGATCTTCGACCACTCCGCCCGCACGTTCCGCAACGACATCTACGGCGACTACAAGGGGAATCGCCCCGACCTGCCCGAGGAGCTGAAGCCCCAGTTCCCGCTGACCCGCGACGCCACCCGCGCCTTCAACCTGCCCTGCATCGAGATCGAGGGGTTCGAGGCCGACGACATCATCGCCGCCCTGTCCTGCCAGGCGCGCGACGCGGGCGGGCGGGTGACGATCATCAGCTCGGACAAGGACCTGATGCAGCTGGTGGGCGACGGCGTCGAGATGCTGGACCCGATCAAGAACAAGGCGATCGGCCGCGACGAGGTGTTCGAGAAGTTCGGTGTCTACCCCGAACGCGTGGTGGACGTGCAGGCGCTTGCGGGCGACCCGATCGACAACGTGCCCGGCGCGCCCGGTATCGGGATCAAGACCGCCGCCCAGCTGATCCAGGAATACGGCGACCTGGAAACGCTGCTCGCCCGCGCGGACGAGATCAAGCAGCCCAAGCGCCGCCAGACGCTGATCGACCATGCCGACCAGATCCGCATCTCGAAACGCCTCGTCAAGCTCGACTGCGACATGGCGCTGGATTTCACGCTCGGCAGCCTCGAGGTCCGCAGCCCCGACGCGCCGGTCCTGATCGACTTCCTGAACCTGATGGAGTTTCGCACGCTCACCACCCGCGTGGCCGAACGCTTCAAGGCCCCGCTGCCCGAGGTCGTCCCCCCTGCCCCGGTCGCCGACGCCCCCGCCGCTCCCGAGTTTCCGCCGGTGGACTGCACGGCCTATGTCACCATCCGCGACGCGGCGACGCTGCGGACCTGGCTCGACGCGATCCGCCAGCAGGGGTCGGTCGCGCTGGATACCGAGACGACCAGCCTTGACGAGATGCAGGCCGAGCTGGTCGGTATCTCGATCTGCCCCGACGTCGGCATGGCGGCGTATATCCCGCTGGGCCACGTCGCGGGCGAGGCGGACCTGTTCGGCGGCGGCGCGCGCGCCGAAGGGCAAATGGATAGGGACGAGGCGCTGGCGATCCTGAAGCCGGTGCTGGAAGATCCGGCGATCCTGAAGATCCTGCACAACGCCAAGTACGACTGGAAGCTGCTCGCCCGCCACGGGATCGAGGTCGCGCCGGTCGAGGACACCATGCTGATGAGCTACGCGCTGAACGCGGCGCTGCACAACCACGGCATGGACGAACTGGCGGACCGCTATGTCGGCCACCGCTGCCAGCCGATCAAGGACCTGATCGGCACCGGCAAGAACCAGAAGACCTTCGCGCAGGTGCCGATCGACAAGGCGACCGCTTATGCCGGCGAGGACGCCGAGATCACGCTGCGGCTGTGGCGCATCTTCCGCCCGCAGCTGCCCGCGGCGGCGGTGACGACGGTTTACGAGACGCTGGAACGGCCAATGATCCCGGTCTTGGCGGGGATGGAGATGGCGGGCGTCCTGATCGACCCCGCGCATCTGCGCGCCATGTCCGGCGCCTTTGCGCAGAAGATGGCGCAGATCGAGGACGAGGCCTACGGGCTTGCGGGCGGCAAGTTCAACCTCGGCTCGCCCAAGCAGCTGGGCGAGATCCTGTTCCGGCAGATGGGCATGACCGCCGGGCGGTCGGGCAAGTCGGGCGCGCTGTCCACCGCCGTGGACGTGCTGGAGGACCTGGCCGCCGAAGGGCACGAACTGCCCGCGAAGATCCTCGACTGGCGGGCGATGTCGAAGCTGAAATCGACCTACACCGATGCGCTGCCGACCTATGTGAACAGTGAGACCGGCCGCGTCCACACCAGCTATTCGATCGCGGGGGCCAGCACGGGCCGCCTCGCCTCGACCGATCCGAACCTGCAGAACATTCCGGTGCGGACCGAGGAAGGCCGCCGCATCCGCGAGGCGTTCATCGCCGCGCCGGGACGGAAGATCGTGTCGCTGGATTATTCGCAGATCGAACTGCGCATCCTCGCCCACACCGCCGACATCCCGGCGCTGAAGCAGGCCTTCCGCGACAACATCGACATCCACGCCATGACCGCGAGCCAGATGTTCGGCGTGCCCGTTGAAGGCATGGACCCGATGATCCGCCGGCAGGCCAAGGCCATCAACTTCGGCGTGATCTACGGCATCTCGGGCTTCGGCCTGGCCCGCAACCTGCGCATCCCGCGCGCCGACGCGCAGGAATTCATCGACACCTATTTCAAGCGCTTCCCCGAAATCCGCGCCTACATGGACGACACGGTTCGGAACGCCAAGCGCGACGGGTTCGTCCGCACGCTGTTCGGCCGCCGCATCAACACGCCTGGCATCAACCAGACCGGCCCGGCGGCCGGCGGGGCCAAGCGCGCGGCGATCAACGCGCCGATCCAGGGGACCGCCGCCGACATCATCCGCCGCGCAATGATCCGCATGGACGCCGCGATCGGGGGGCTCGACGCGAAGATGCTGCTGCAGGTCCACGACGAACTGGTGTTCGAGGCTGACGAGGCCGCCGTGGACGACCTGATCGCCCGCGCGCGCGAGGTCATGGAAGGCGCCGCCGATCCGGCCGTCCACCTGTCGGTGCCGCTGGTGGTCGATGCCGGGACGGGCCGCAACTGGGCCGAGGCGCATTGATGGGACACGCGCATCCGCACGGCGGTGAAGGGCCCGATCACGGCCATAGTCACGGCCACGGACACGGGCACGGCCACGGGCACGCGCATGGCGCGGGCCTTGGCGACCGGGCGCTGCTGTGGGCGGTGGCGATCAACCTTGCGCTGACGGCCGCGCAGATCATCGGCGGCTCGGTCGCGGGATCGGTCGCGCTGGTGGCGGACGGGATCCACAACCTCAGCGACGCGATGGCGCTGGTGCTGGCGTTCGGCGCCCGCAAGCTCGCGCAGCGGCCCGCCACGCCGGAATGGAGCTTCGGGTGGAGCCGGTCGGAGATCCTCGCGGCCTTCGTCAACTACATCGCGCTGATCGCGGTGTCGCTGTGGCTCATGGTCGAGGCGTTCGGCCGCCTGGCGGACCCGCCCGAGGTGCAGGGCGGGCTGGTCATGGCTCTGGCCGCCTTCGCGCTGGTGATCGACCTTGGGACCGCGTGGCTGACGATGCGGCTGGCCAAGGAAAGCGTGAACATCCGGGCGGCCTTCCTGCACAACCTCGCCGATGCGGCCGTGTCGGTCGCGGTGCTGCTGGGCGGGGCGCTGATCTGGGCCTTCGGCTGGCGCATCGCCGACCCGGTGCTGACGCTGCTCATTTCGGTCGTGATCCTGTGGCACATCCGGGGCGACATGGGGCCGATCCTGCGGATGCTGATGCTGGGGACGCCCGCAAGTGTGGACACGGGCGCGATCCGCGACGATCTGTCGGCGCAGCCGGGCGTGATCGGGGTCCACCACCTGCATGTCTGGCAGATCGACGAAAAGCGGATGTCGGCGGAACTGCACCTTGTGGTCGCGGACGGCGACGACCCGCACCCGATCCGCCACCGCGTCAAGGCGCGCCTGGCCGATCGGTTCGACATCGCCCATTCGACGGTCGAGATCGAGACCCCGACCACCGGCTGCGCGGACCCCGTGTGCGCGGGATCAGCCGACAACCCGTCCGAGGCGCATCACCACGACCACGACCACCACGATCATGCGGATCACGACCACGACGACGCCACCCACGATCACCACCGCCTGACCGGGATGCGGCACTAGGCCGCCGCGAAGGGCGTCAGATGGTCAGTGACCGTCCTGGACGTGGGTGCGGTCGATCACGAAACGCTTGTCGCAATAGCCGCATTCCACAAAGCCGCTGGCGGGCGAAATCGCCATCCAGACCAGCGGGTGGCCAAGGCCCATCGCCTCGTCGCCCGCACAGCTGACGCGCCACGATGTCACCACCTGCGTCGCGGGCGCCGGCAGCGGCTCGGCGGCCGGGTCCTGGTTGGTGGACAGCGACTCGTCGGTCGGGGTGGCGTGCGGCATCGCGGCTCTCTTGTGCAGGCGGGCTCGGCCCGGTTTAAGGTTCGTGCCATTCTAGCCAACGCGCCCGCCCCGACAAGGCCGCGCCAGAACGGAAAGACGCAACGCCGATGGATCAAGCCCCCGCCAAGGCGGCACCCGCCGCAGCATCCGCGCGGCGCGGCACCCCGATGCCCCGCGACGCCATCCGGCTGACCGCGCTTCGCAAGACCTATGCCGCGTCCGGCCGGGCACCGGAGAAACACGCGCTGAAAGGCATCGACCTGACGATCCCGGCCGGGTCGATCTTCGGCCTGTTGGGACCGAACGGCGCGGGCAAGTCCACCCTGATCAACATCCTGGCGGGGCTGGTGAACAAGACGGCCGGAAAGGTCGAGATCTGGGGCTTCGATCAGGACGTGAACCCGCGCCAGTCGCGCGCCGCCATCGGGGTGATGCCGCAGGAACTCAACATCGACCCGTTCTTCACCCCGCGCGCCAGCCTCGAGGTGCAGGCGGGTCTGTACGGCGTGCCAAGGGCCGACCGCTGGACCGACGAGGTGCTGGAACTCGTGGGGTTAACCGCGCAGGCCGAAAGCTACACCCGGCAGCTGTCGGGCGGGATGAAGCGGCGGCTGCTGCTCGCCAAGGCGCTGGTCCACAAGCCTCGCATCCTCGTCCTGGACGAGCCCACGGCGGGCGTGGACATCGCGCTGCGCGAGATGCTGTGGACCAACGTGCGCCGCCTGAACGAACGCGGGATGACCGTGATCCTGACGACGCATTACCTGGAAGAAGCGCAGGACATGTGCGACGAGATCGCGATCATCAACTACGGGCAGGTCGTGGCGCATGACAGCACCACGCGGCTGCTGGGGCGGACGGAAAGCAAGACGCTGGTGATCGACCCCGGCGACTGGGCGGGCGAACTGCCGCCGCTGCCCGAGGGGGCCAAGGGCGAACGGCGGCCCGACGGCACGCTGGCGCTGAGCTATGCCCCCGGCCGGATGCAGGCCGACCAGATCGTGGACCGCCTGCGCGCGGCGGGCGTGCCGATGCTGGACCTGCAGACCGAACAGCCGGACCTCGAGGACGTGTTCCGCCAGTTGACCGGCTGACGCAGCCCGGGACGCGCCCGCAGGCGCGCGCCTTACAGCAGCGACACCATCCGGCCCATGTTGTGGCCGCCCATGATATGCACGTGAAAATGGGGCACTTCCTGCACCCCGTGCTCGCCCGCGTTGGTGATCGCGCGAAAGCCCTTGCCGCCCTCGGCCAGCGAAAGCCCCTGGTCTTTCGCCACCTGACCCACCAGCCGGTTGAAGCCCACGATCTCGGCGTCCGAGGCGTTGGCCGCGAAATCGTCGTAGCTGACGTAAGCCCCCTTGGGGATCACCAGCAGGTGGACCTGCGCCTGCGGTCGGATGTCGCGGAACGCAAGCGCATGGTCGTTTTCCGCGACCTTGTCGGCGGGGATCTCGCCGCGCAGGATGCGGGCGAAGATGTTCTGGTCGTCATAGGCGGTCATCGCGGGGCCTCTTGCGGTTGCGGTCAGTCGGCGAACAGGTGGTCGGTCTGGGCCAGCCGCCACGCGGTATCCATGTCGATCCCCATGAACTGCGCCAGCGCCGCCGCGTTCTCGGCGTCGGGCCGGTCGCTGGAAATCGTGTGGAACGAGCCGAGCTCGAGATCGCAGATGCGGTCGGCCTCGTGTTCCAGCGCGCTGCGGACCGATGGGACGAGCCGGTTGATCGTGCTTTCCGCCGCGTCCGCGCGGGCCAGCCCGGTGCGGCCGATATGCCCGCGGACGTAATCGTCGTCGAAGTCGGATTCGATCAGCAGCGCCCGCACCTCGGCCTTGTCGTCGGCAAAGTCCTGCACCAGCCCCAGCGCGGCCGGGTCAAGGCAGATTGCGAGCTGCCGGCTGCCGAACTGGTCGAACAGGATCCGCACCAGTGCCTTGCGGTGGCGTTCGCGCTTTTCGATGGTCTTTTCCACCCCGCCCATGTCGGGCAGCGCCGCGTCCTGTTCGTTGAACAGGTAATCGACGGCCGGGATGGGCGTTTCCCGGCGCACCGCCTCGGTCAGGCGCTTGGCGACGTGCCATTTCTTGCACACGATCATCAGCAGCGTGCGGCCGCGGCCCAGGTTGCCCTCGACCTCCCAGAAGCGTTCGCCGAAGCGGCGGCCGATCCGGCCGCGCTGGGTCAGGAAGCGGTGCAGCCCCACCGCCTCGTTCGAGATCGAGAACGCCTGCTGGTCGGCCTGCCACAGCGCGCCGAGCCGCTGGCGCAACTCGATCGCGTCGGTGCTGATCTTGCGCGCGAACAGGAAGTCCTGTCCCAGCAGCAGGTCGTAGTGATCGTTGTAGAACGTGACCGGCATCCCGTAGTCGGTGAACATCAGGAAGGTGAGCGTGCGCGACCTGATCTCGTTCTTGGGCACGACGTGCGGGACGATGGTCTGGAAGAACGTCTCGTCCGGGATCCAGGTGGTGGCGAAGAACCGCATCACGTCCGGGCGGCTGTCGCAGAAATCCAGCACCTTCTCGATCGTCTGGCGGCGCAGGCACCACCATTGCGACCCGATCATGACCTGGATGTCGCGCGGCACCTCGCGGGTCAGGCCCAGCCGTTTCTGGATTTCGTAGCTGGCGTAAAACAGCTTGGACTGCGTGCGCTCGTTGAACCAGAAGCGGTAGAACAGGCGCTCTTCCTTGAAGCCGGTCTTGATCCAGTCGCTGTCGAAGAAGTCGAAGTTCTCGATGTAGTCCACGTCCTCGTCGTCGAGGAAGGTGTGGGCGTAGACGGCCGTCTTGACCGGCATGCAGTCGCCCGACAACATGTAGAAATGGGTCGCGCGCGGGAACGCCTTGACCGCGGCGCGCACGGCCAGAAGGCTGGCCGCGACCAGCGACCACTCCCCCCAGCCGCATTTCAGCCGCCGGGCAGCGAATGTGACGCCGGGGTTGTCGCGCAGCGCCGCGTAGATCAGCGCGAAATCCTCGTCGCTCGCACGCGCGTCGAAGTGGATCGAGACGTAATCGCCGGTATCGGTCAGCCGCCGCGCCTGCGCGATCAGCCCCTTGGGATCCTTGTGCGTCAGCAGGATGAAGGCGATCTTGGCCATTGACGAAAGCCTCTTGCGAGCGCAGCCAGCGGTCGAAAAAAGCCGTCAAGACATTGCTGAACCTGCGGCAATCTGTTTTGTGTGCATAGCGATTTCCCGGGCGGGAGCAACCGGGTTTCAGGCCAGAGGACAACGCGATGAACTTTCCCGGCACGTGGATGACCGAAAGCGGCAGCATGCTTTACCGGGTCGTGCCGAAATGCGCGTGTTCGACGATCGGCCAGGTCATGTTCCATTCCGACAACGGGCGCTACTTCGACGGCGACATCCACGATTCCACCGCCGGGATGCACAAGTGGAACCAGCCCGAAAGTCAGGACCCGATCCGCGCCGCCGCCGCCGGCCACACGGCGCTGAACTTCACCGTCGTCCGCAACCCGTATGCGCGCATCCTGTCGTCGTTCTTCGACAAGATCTGCGGCATCCAGCGCAACGGCAAGCGCTATCGCGGAAACCTCGTTCCGCAGTTGATCCAGCGCTACGGGATCGAGGTCGGCAGCCCCGAGGACGACTTCGATTTCGACCAGGTCAAGTCGTTCCGCCGCTTCCTTCTGTTCGCGCGCGACACCATCCGCTGGCGCCGCCCGATGGAGCCGGACATCCACTGGTCCGCCATGTCGGGCCACATCGCGACCTTCATCGTGAACGGCGGCCGCTACGACAGCATCTTCCCGACCGAGGATTTCAACCCGGGCATGCGCAAGGTGCTGGACCGCGCCCATGTCCGCCACGATCTCGACCTGGAAACGGTGCCCCGCTTCAACGAGAGCGAGGGGCACGGGCCCAAGCGGGCGCACAAGGTCAGCGAGTATTTCGACGACCTGTCGCGGCACCTGATGTGGGAAATCTACAAGAAGGATTTCCAGCTGTTCCGGTACGATTTCGACAACCCGGACAACAAGATGCCGAAGGGCGAGGTGGACCTGGACGAGGTTCACCGGAAACTGGGTCGGTAAGCGGTCCTGCTGAAGGAAACGGGCCACCAGCCCGTTTCCGGGCAGTCCGTTGACACCGGCACCTCGGAGGGACGCGTCCGCCCGCGTGGGTGCGAACGCACCCGCCTGAGGGCGGGCGGGCGCGTCCCGGTCCGCTTTGAGCGGACCGGCGGGAGCATTGAAGGACCGGAGCCCGAGGCAAGCCCAGCGACTTGCGAGTGATCTGAAGGGGCGGTTCTCCTGAAGGGAACGGGCCACAAGCTCGTTCCCGGCGGTTCGGTGACGTCAGCACACCGGAGGGACGCGTCCGCCCGGGTGGGCGCGAACGCGCCCGCCAAGGGGCGGGCGGGCGCGTCCCGGTCCGCATTGGGCGGACCGGCGGGTGCATCGAAGGACCGGCGGTGACCGCGGCTGAAGCAACCCGAAGATTTACCCGGTAATCCGCCGAACCTCGTCCATCACCAGGGCCCGCGCCCGATCCGGCGGCATGTCGGGGTCCAGCACCGCCCGCAGATAGGCGCCGTCGATCAGCGCGGCCAGCCGGTCGGCCTCGGCCGCCGCGTCCGCCACCAGCGGCCGCAGCGCGTGGATCAGGTTCGACCGCAGGCGCCTGTGATAGACCCGCAGCAGCCGCGCCGCCTGCGGGTCGGTCGGCGCCAGGGCATAGAAGTTCAGCCACGCCGACATCGCCGCAAGGTCGAAGTTCCCGCCCGCAAGGCTTTCGTCCACGATCCCGCGCAGCCGCCCGCCAGACCCGTCCGCCGCCACCAGCGCCGCGCGCACGCCGTCACCGTAACGTGACAGGATGTGGCGCATCGCCGCCAGGAAGATGTCGCCCTTGGAGCCGAAGTAGTGATGCGCCAGCGCAGGCGACATTCCCGCCTCGCGCGCGATCTGCGCGACGGTCACGTCGAGCGAGCCGGTTCGCCCCACGGTTTCGATTGTGGCATTGATAAGCGCGGCCTTTCGGATAGGTTCGGCCCCAACCTTGGGCATGACTGAACCCTCGCCAGAATCGCGCAGGTTCATCTAGCCCCAAGTTCATTGACGCGTCAATCAAGAAAAGAACCATCGCATGATCCGCACCTCTATCGCCCTGATCGCAACCGCCGCGCTGGCGTCCCCCGCCCTTGCGCAGGCGGCGCCGGACCCCGCCGCCTGCCACAAGGTCAGCTTCTCGGACGTGGGCTGGACCGACATCACCGCCACCACCGCGTTGACGACCACGGTGCTTGAGGCGCTGGGGTATGAGACCACGACGCAGGTCCTGTCCGTGCCGGTCACGTTCAGCGGCCTGTCGACCGACGATCTCGACGTGTTCCTGGGCCTCTGGCTGCCGACGATGGAGGCGGACGTGGCCCCCTATCGCGATGCGGGCACCGTCGAGCTGCTGGGGACAAACCTCACCGGCGCGAAATACACCCTTGCCACCAACAAGGCAGGCGCGGACCTTGGCATCACGTCGTTCGACGCCATCGCCGCGCACGCGGATGACCTCGACGGCAAGATCTACGGGATCGAGCCGGGGAACGACGGAAACCGCCTGCTGCTGGACATGGTGGCGACCGACAAGTTCGGGATGGGCACCTTCGAGGTGGTGGAATCCTCGGAACAGGGGATGCTGGCGCAGGTGGCGCGCGCGGACGGCGCCGGTGAGCCGGTCGTGTTCCTGGGGTGGGAGCCGCATCCGATGAACAGCCAGTTCCAGCTGACCTACCTGACCGGCGGCGACGAGGTGTTCGGCCCCAATCTTGGCGGGGCCGAGGTGCTGACCGCGACCCGCGCCGGGCTCGCCAAGGACTGCCCGAACCTTGGCCGGTTCCTTGCCAACCTGACGTTCACCTTGCCGATGGAGAACGAGGTGATGGGCCGGATCCTCAACGACGGGCAGGAACCCGGGCGCGCCGCCGGCGATTGGCTGCGTGAGAACCCGCAGGCCGTGACCGGCTGGCTCGACGGGGTGACGACCGCCGATGGCGGCGACGCGGCCGCGGCCGTGACCGAGGCGCTGGCGGAGTGAACGGATGATCCCGGACTGGCTGACCACGGCGCTGACCGAACACAAGATCCCGGTCGGCCAGACCGCGCGGCTGGGCTTCGACTGGCTGCGGGCCAACGCCGCACCCGTGTTCGACGCCGTGGCGGTGGTGCTGGACAGCCTGATCGCCGGCTTCCAGACGGTGCTGGAGTTTCCGCACCCGCTGGTCTTTACCGCGCTGGCCATGCTGCTGGCCTGGTTCACCCGCCGCAGCGTCGGGGTCTGCGTCGGCGTGGGTCTGGGATTCCTGTTTATTTTGAACCAGGGCTACTGGGACGAGACGATGCAGTCGCTTACGCTCGTCCTGTCGGCGGCGTTCGTCTGCATGGCCGCGGGCGTGCCGATCGGCATCGCCGCCGCGCACCGGCCACGGCTTTACCGCTGGATGAAGCCGGTCCTCGACCTGATGCAGACGCTGCCGAGCTTTGTCTATCTGATCCCCGCGATCGTGTTCTTCGGCATCGGCATGGTGCCGGGGCTGATCGCGACGGTGATCTTCGTCCTGCCCGCGCCGATCCGGCTCACCCACCTCGGCATCTCGTCCACGCCCGAGGCGCTGATCGAGGCGGGGCGCGCCTTCGGGGCGACCCGCCGCCAGCTCTTGTGGAAGGTCGAGCTTCCAAGCGCGTGGTCGCAGATCATGGCCGGCCTGAACCAGACGATCATGTTGTCCCTGTCGATGGTGGTCGTGGCGGCGCTGGTCGGCGCGTCGGGCCTGGGCGTGCCGGTGGTGCGTGCCCTGAACAGCGTGAACACGGCGCTCGGGTTCGAATCCGGCATCGTCATCGTGGTGGTGGCGGTGATCCTCGACCGCATCCTCAGCGTAAGGCGGGCCGAATGACCGGCGCGGCCGACGACGCGCGGGACGCGGTTGTGTTCGACCGGGTCTCGGTCGTGTTCGGCGAGAAGCCCGGGACGGCGCTGCCGCTGATGGATCAGGGGCTGGACCGCGCCGCGATCCGCCAGGCGACCGGACAGGTGCTGGGCGTCCACGACTGTTCGCTGAACGTGGCCGAGGGCGAGATACTCGTCCTCATGGGCCTGTCCGGGTCGGGCAAGTCCACGCTGCTTCGCACCGTGAACGCGCTCGCCCCCACAGTGCGCGGCGACGTGCGGCTGCGGACGGCGCGGGGGATGGAGAGCGTGAGCGCCGCCGGTCGGGACGCGCTGCGCGACCTCCGCCTGAATGACGTGGCGATGGTGTTTCAGCAGTTCGGCCTGCTGCCGTGGCGCAGCGTGCGCGAGAATGTGGGCTTGGGGCTTGAGCTTGCGGGCATGACGCGGCCCGAGCGGCGCGCGCGGGTGGACGAACAACTCGCGCTCGTGGGCCTGTCGGACTGGGCCGACCGCAAGGTGGGCGACCTGTCGGGCGGAATGCAGCAGCGCGTGGGCCTTGCCCGCGCCTTCGCGACCCACGCGCCGATCCTGCTGATGGACGAGCCGTTCTCGGCCCTCGATCCCCTGATCCGCACGCGGTTGCAGGACGACCTGCTGGCGATGCAGCGCACCCAGCGGCGCACGATCATCTTCGTCAGCCACGATCTGGACGAGGCGTTCAAGCTCGGCAACCGGATCGCGCTGATGGAGGGGGGGCGCATCGTCCAGGTCGGCACCGCGCGCGAGATCATCCAGAACCCTGCCAGCGACTACGTGCAGGACTTCGTCCAGCACATGAATCCGATCGAGGTACTGACGGCCGCCGACATCGCCGAGCCGGGCACGGCCGAGGGCCGGCCCCTGCCCCGCGAACTTCCCGCGCGCGCGGTGATGCAGGCGCTTTCGACCGCCGAGATGCTGCCGGTCGAGGGCGGCGGCCGGGTCACCCGGTCAAGCGTGCTGGCCAGGCTCGTCGATCCGCAGGGCTGACGCGCGACGCCGGGCCAGCTGCGCCTCGCGCCAGGTGATCCAGCTGATCGCGCCGATCATCACCGCGCCGCCCACGATCACCCAGACATCGACGGCTTCCCCGAAGGCGAGGACGCCAAGCAGGTTGGCCCAGATCAGCTGCAGGAAAACCACCGGCTGGGTCACGGTCATCGGCGCCGCTTGGAACGCGCGGCTCATGCAGTAATGCGCGGCCGTCCCGAACAGCGCCGCCAGCGCCAGCGCCACAAGCTGCGGCAAGGTCGGCTGCACCCAGGACAGCGCCGCCAGCGGGGCCAGCCCCACCGTCACCGTCAGCGACATCATCGCCACGACGGTCGTGGCCGGCGCGACGCGCGTCAGCTGCTTGGCGATCAGGTAGGACGAGCCAAAGCACACCGCCGCGCATAGCTGCGCGAGATGCCCGGGCTCGAGATCGCGCACGCCCGGCCGCAGCACGATCAGCGCGCCCATCAGCGCCACGCCGATTGCAAGGACGCGCCGCCACCCCAACCGCTCGCCCAGAAACAGCGCGGCGCCTGCGGTCACGACGATCGGGTTGATGAAGCCGATGGCGGTGACCTCGGCCACGGGGATCCGCGCCATGGCATAGAACCACAGCACCACCGCGCAGACATGGATCGCGCCCCGCAGTACGAACCGGCGCCAGACCGGCGCCGGAAAGCCGGTCCGCAGCGCCCGCGCCAGCGGCAGCGCAAGGAGCAGAAGCCCGAGGACGAAGCGCAGGAACGCCGACTGCGCCGCCGGCAGGTCGTCGCCGATCCACCGGACGGTGCCATTCACCGCGACGAAGAACAGCCCGGTGACCAGCATCCAGCCGATGCCTGCGAGGTTCGACCGGGTCTGCTGCGGCGGGTAAGCGGCGGTTGCGTCCATGGCCCCTGTTGGCCGTTGCCGGTGCGGGTTGCAAGGGCACCCGCGCCAGCCAGCCCCCCGCCGGTCAGCCCGCCAGCACCAGCGTCGCGGCGATTGTCCACATGACGACGCCCACACCCGCGTCGAGGATGCGCCACGCCACCGGCCGTGCGAACAGCGGCGCGAGCAGCCGCGCGCCGTAGCCCAGCGAAAAGAAGAACAGGAACGATCCCGTCATCGCGCCGACGGCAAAGGCCAGCCGGTCATCCGACGCGGACGACACCGACCCCAGCAGCACCACCGTATCCAGATACACATGCGGGTTCAGCCAGGTCAGCGCGGCGATGGTGCCGATGGTCGCGGCAAGCGACGGCGGCGCAACCCCTTCCGGGCGCAGCCCCTCGCCGCCGCGCAGGGCGGCGCGGAACGACTTCATCCCGTACCAGATCAGGAACGCGGCCCCGCCCCAGCGCATCGTCGACAGGAACCACGGCGCGCGCTCGGCGATGGCCCCCGCCCCCGCCACGCCCGCCGCGATCAGGATGGCGTCCGACAGCGCGCAGAACGCGCAGACGGCGAAAACGTGGTGCCGCAGCAGCCCCTGCTTCAGCACGAACGCGTTCTGCGCGCCGATCGCGAGGATCAGGGAAAGCCCGGTCCCCAGGCCGGACAGGAACGCGCCGCCGCCGGGCATCCTCGGGTCAGCTCACAGCTGCGCCGCGACGGACTCGGAGATGTCGAAGTTGCCCGTGACGTTCTGGACGTCGTCGTCATCTTCCAGCGTCTCGATCAGCTTCATCAGCCTGGTGGCGGTGTCGAGGTCCGTCACCTCGGTCGCCGCCTGCGGCTTCCAGACGAGCTTCGCGGTCTCGGATTCGCCAAGCGCGCCTTCCAGCGCGATCGACACCTCGTTCAGGTCGGTGTCGGCGCAATAGATCCAGTGGCCCTCGTCGTCGGATTCCACGTCGTCCGCGCCCGCCTCCAGCGCCGCCATCATCACCGTGTCGGCGTCGCCGGCCGAGGCGGGGTACATGATCTCCCCCACCCGGTCGAACATGAACGCCACGCTGCCGGTCTGGCCCATGTCACCGCCGTGCTTGGTAAAATAAGACCGCACGTTCGATGCGGTGCGGTTGCGGTTGTCGGTCATCGCCTCGACGATGATCGCGATCCCGTCGGGGCCGTAGCCTTCGTAACGGATCTCGTCGTAGTTCTCGGCGTCGCCGCCTTGCGATTTCTTGATCGCGCGGTCGATCACGTCCTTGGGGACCGAGTTCGACTTGGCTTCCTTCACCGCAAGGCGCAGGCGCGCGTTCTTTTCGGGATCGGGGTCGCCCATCTTGGCGGCGACGGTGATTTCCTTGGCGAGCTTGGAAAACAGCTTCGACCGGATCGCGTCCTGGCGACCCTTGCGATGCTGGATGTTGGCCCATTTTGAATGGCCTGCCATGAACCTGGTCCTTCGTGGGGCGTATCTGGTGGCGGATGCCGCGTGTGGTCCGCGTTCTAGTCGGCGGGCCGGGCGTGCGCAAGTTGCGCTCAGGCCGCCATGATCTGCCAGCTGACCCCGAAGCGGTCGTTTACCCAGGTGAAGCGCGGCGAAAAGTCGTAGGCATCGAGCGGCATCAGCACCTCGCCGTCCCGGCCGAGGACCCCGGCGATCCGGTCGACCTCGGCGGGCGTCGTCTCGACCACCAGCGACACGGCCGGGGTGAAGTCGAACGCATGCTTCACGAGGCTGTCGAACAGGAACAGGTCCTGTCCGGCGATGGTCATGCGGACGCGGCCCGGCCCCAGCGGTGTCACGCGCAGGTCGGGGAACGCCTCGCGCCACAGCGCGACGGCGTGGTCGAAGCCGCCGTGGAACATGAGTTGGGGCGTGAGTTTCGGGGCGCTCGTCATCATTCGAGGCGCGGCCTGCGTTCGTGCGGCAGGTCGTGGCGGACCGGCGCGTCGTGGTCCGCGTGGCGCGGCTCGTCGCCTGCGCGCGTCGCCGCGATCTGCGCCTGCGCCAGCACGAACAGCCGCAGCGCGGTCGCAAGCCCGACCTCGGCCGGGCGCTCGTGGTCGATCCGCGAGATCAGTTGCGCGGGCGTCATGTGCAGGGCCCGCGCCTCGGTTTGAAGCGCGCGCCAGAACGCGTCCTCAAGGCTGACGGAGGTGGCATGTCCGTCAAGAAGCACCGAGCGCTTCACCGGCGCGGTCAGGGGCGGCAGGTTGATGGGCTGCTGCCTTATCATTCGGGGTGGTCTGTGCCGCGCGGGGCCGCAGGCTCGATCCGGTGGCCGTCGAGCAGCCGCGCCTCACGTTCCGCGGCGGTGCAGGCGGCCGCCTTGTCGGCCCGCGACACCCCGAAGCGCGCGGCGTTGGCGTCGCCCTGCCGGCGCTTATCGGCCCGGGCCTTTTGCTTTCGGAACTGCTTGAGGTTCGTGATCTCGGCCATGTCTGTGAACATACGGCATTTTCGTGCAAAAGCCAAAGGCCCACGAGGACGGCGCAAAGGATCCCCGCGACGAAAGAGAAAGGGCGCGCGAGGTCCCCCTCGCGCGCCCCCGATACCGCTTGCGGCCCGATCAGTCCTCGGGCCCGATCATCAGCTCCGGGCGCACCACGCGGTCGAAGGTTTCCTCGTCCACGTAGCCCAGCGCGACGGCTTCCTCGCGCAGCGTCGTGCCGTTCTTGTGCGCGGTCTTTGCGACCTTGGTCGCCGCGTCGTAGCCGATGGTCGGCGCCAGCGCCGTCACCAGCATCAGCGATTCCTTCATCAGCTTCTCGATCCGCGCGGTGTTCGCCTGCGTCCCCACCACCATGTTGTCGGTAAATGACGATGCCGCGTCGCCCAGCAGCTGCATCGACTGCAGCACGTTGTAGGACATCATGGGGTTGTAGACGTTCAGCTCGAAATGCCCCTGCGACCCGGCGAAGCCCACCGCCGCGTCATTCCCCATGACCTGCGCGCAGACCATCGTCAGCGCCTCGGCCTGGGTCGGGTTCACCTTGCCCGGCATGATCGACGAGCCCGGCTCGTTCTCCGGCAGGATCAGCTCGCCCAAGCCCGAACGGGGGCCCGATCCCAGCAGCCGCAGGTCGTTCGCGATCTTGAACAGGCTCGCCGCGACCGTCTTGAGCGCGCCGTGGAAGAACACCATGGCATCATGCGCGGCCAGCGCCTCGAACTTGTTGGGCGCGGTGACGAACGGCAGGCCGGTGATCGTGGCGATCTCGGCCGCGATCGCGGTGTCCCAGCCCTTCGACGTGTTCAGCCCGGTGCCGACGGCGGTGCCACCCTGCGCAAGCTCGTAGATCTGCGGCAGGCACAGGCGCACCCGCTCGATCCCCATGCGGACCTGGTGGGCGTAGCCCGAAAACTCCTGCCCCAGAGTCAGCGGCGTCGCGTCCTGGGTGTGGGTGCGGCCGATCTTGATGATGTCCTTGAACTCGTCGCGCTTGGCTTCCAGCGCGGCGGCGAGCTTGTCGAGGCCCGGCAGCAGCACGTCGCGCGCGACCATGCCGATCGCGACGTGCATCGCGGTCGGGAAGGTATCGTTCGAGGACTGGCCCATGTTGACGTGATCGTTGGGGTGGACCGGGGTCTTGGACCCGATCTCGCCACCCAGAATCTGGATCGCGCGGTTCGAGATGACCTCGTTGGCGTTCATGTTCGACTGGGTGCCCGACCCGGTCTGCCAGACCACCAGCGGGAAGTTGTCGTCGAACTTGCCCGCCACGACCTCGGACGCGGCCTGCACCATCGCGTCGCCAAGGCTCCGGTCCAGCTTGCCGGTCGCCATGTTCACCTGCGCGGCGGCCTGCTTGATGACGCCGAGCGCGCGGACGATGGCCACGGGCTGCTTTTCCCAGCCGATCGGAAAGTTCTGGATCGAACGCTGGGTCTGCGCGCCCCAGATCTTGTCGGCAGGCACTTCCAGCGGGCCGAAGCTGTCGGTTTCGGTGCGGGTCTGGGTCGGGGTGGGGGCGTCAGTCACGGGCAATCCTCCGGGGCCGGTGGGCCGTCGGCGGGCCCTGCGTACGATTGGCCGCGTTCTAGGCAAGCGGCCCGCGATTGGCAACGGATCGGCGGGGATGGCGGATCGGCACCGGGTGGGGCCGCGCCCCTACTTGCGCCACTTGTCCAGCGACACGACCTCGGCCCCCGATGCTGGCGGCGCGTCGGACGGGGACGCCTCGTCCGGCGCCGGGTCCGCTTCACCCTCGTCGTCGTTGTCGTCGCCGTCGTCGCTGTCCTGCGTCTCGAAGCGCAGGCCGAACTCGACCGAGGGGTCCACGAAGGTGCGGATCGCGTCGAAGGGGATCACCATCGGTTCGGGAGAGTTGCCGAAGTTGAGCGTGATCGAGAACCCCTCGTCGGTGACGACCAGGTTGTCGAACCAGTGCTGGATCACGATCGTCATCTCGTCGGGATAGCGGTCGCGCAGCCAGTCGGCCATCTCGACGCCGTCCTCGCGCGTGTCGAAGGTGATGAAGAAGTGGTGCTCGCCCGGCAGACCGTTGTCGGCGACGCCCTGAAGCACGTCCGCGATCAGCCCCTGCATCGCACGGTGCATCATCGCGCCATATTCGATTTCAGACATCGCCAACCTCGTTCCTCTTCCCGCGCCAGCATAGGGATTGGGGCGGGCTTGAAAAGCCCCGTGGGGGATGGCGCTGCACGTGCCGCGCGTCAGCGGACGTGCAGGCGAAGCGGCCGGAACGGGGCGGGAAAATACAGGGAATGGCGCGGTTGACGGGGCTCGAACCCGCGACCCCCGGCGTGACAGGCCGGTACTCTAACCAACTGAGCTACAACCGCGCATTCCTGCGAGCGGCGGGGTGGTGATGGCGCGGTTGACGGGGCTCGAACCCGCGACCCCCGGCGTGACAGGCCGGTACTCTAACCAACTGAGCTACAACCGCGCAGACCACCCCGATCCGATCGGAGTGGGCGGGGTTTACGAGCCGGGATTGCCCGCGTCAAGCCGATTGCGCGGGGCGGCACGAAGAAAGTCGCGGGCGTCGCCGGACGTGCGCGGACGGCCGCGTGGCCGGGGAATGCAAAAGGGCCCCGCGCGATGCGGGGCCCTTTCACGGTCGATCTTGCGCGATCAGTTCGCGGGCGCGGTGTAGGGGGGCAGATCCTTCACCTGCTCGGCGGTCGTGCCGACATAGACCCGCAGGTCCGAGCCGTCGGCGTTGCGCTGCAGCGAGACCTGGTCGAACGGATAGGCCACGTCGCGTTCGCCGATCCCCAGGAAGCCGCCGACGCCGACGATCACCTGCTGGATCTGGCCCGACGGGTCGGCGACCACGTCCTTGACCTCGCCGATGTCCTCGTCGCCGGCGGCGTAGACGTCGGCGCCGGTCAGTTCGTCACCCGCGACCTCGCCGGCGGGCACGGATTCGTAGCCTTCGCGCACGACCACGTCGGTCGCCATGACCGGCGCGACGACCGCACCGGTGGCGGCGCCGGTGGCCGTGGCCGCGGCGGTGGTCGAAGCGGCGTCCGTCGCCGTGGTGGTATCGGCGCCGGTGACGTCAACGACCGGCTCGGCCGCGTTCACGTTCACGTCCGCCTCGGTCGCCGGGGTCACGTTGACCTGCGGCGCGGCCGCGGGCTGCACGTTCACCTGAGCCTCGCCCGCCTGCTCGACGTTCACGGCCGCCTCGGGCGCCTGCGCGATCTCGACGGTGGCTTCCTCGGCCCGCTGCACGTTCACGGTCGGCTCGGCCTCGGTCACGTTGACCTGTGCCTCGGCGCTTTCGACCGAAACCTGCGGCTCGGGGTTGATGAAGCTGACGACCGGCTCGGGGGTGTCCACGGTCACGACCGGCTCGGTTTCACCCACGCGGACCTGCGGGTCGGCCAGCGCGACCGAAACGACCGGCTGCGGGATGTTGACGGTGACGGTCGGCTCGGCCTGGGTCACGTTGATGACCGGGGCGCACTGTTCCACGTTCACGGTCGGCGGGGCCTGGGTCACGGTCACGGTCGGCTGCGGCTGCTCGACGGTCACCTGCGGTGCGGCCTGGGTGACGGTCACTTCCGGGTCCGGCACCTCGACGTTCACGACCGGCTCGGCCTGCTCGACGACGACCTGGCCGCCGGGAACCGCGGCGGTCGCGGCAGGGGCGGCCGTACCAGTCGCCGCGTCGGTCGCCGTGCCAGTCGCCGTATCGGCAGCCGTGTCGGTGGTGGCGGTGGCATCGGCGGGCGTGGCGGCCGGGGGCGTGGCCGGCGGGATGGCCGGGGGCGTGGCCTGGGCGAACGCGCCGGTGGCGACGAACGAGACGGCGGCGGCAGTGCCGAGAAGCTGCTTGAGCATAGCGAAACCCTTTCAGGAAATACGATCGTGAAGCGAGCGGGTGGAAGCGTGGTGCCTCGGCAGGGCAACACATCTGCTCACGAAAACGTTCCCGAGAAGGCGCGGAAGGCGGGCACGAAAAAGGGGCGCCCAAGGGCGCCCCGTGATCGTTAAAACCCGATCATTCGCTGGCGATCAGCGCATCACGGTCGCGTTATCGAAGTCGGGCAGCGCGCGCAGCTCGTCTTCGGTGAAGTTGGTGGCGTAGAACACGTCCTCGCCCACGCGGGTCAGGTGCAGCGCATCGACGCCCAGCAGGACGCGCTTCGCGCCGATCCCAAGAAAGCCGCCGATGTCGGCGATGTAGCCGACCACGTCGCCCTCGGGGTTGAAGACGATGTCGTCAACCTTGGCGATGTCGGTCCAGTCGGCCGGGCGTTCGGTCAGCTCCGTCTGCGTGAACTCGGTCGTCGAGGGCTGGTTGGTCGTGAAGACCTGCGTGCCGATGACGGTCGACGCCAGCATGCCGGGGTTCTCGGCGCTCAGCACGGGGGCGGAGACGTCGGGGGCCACGACCGGCGCTTCGGTGGCGGCATCCGTGGAGGCTGCGTCGGTCGACATGGTGTCGGTCGACATCGTGTCGGTGGAAGTCGTCGTGTCCGCCGGCATGGTCGTGGTGTCCGCCGGCATGGTCGCGTCCGGCGTGGTCACGTCGGTTGCGGTGTCCGTCACGGCGTCGGTCGCGCTATCCACGGCGTCGGTCGCCGTATCGGCAGCGGTGTCGGTGGCGGCGTCGATCGTGTCGGTCGCCGAGTCGACGACGTCAACGTCGGTCGCACCTTCGACGGCGGTCGCGGCGGGCGCGGTCGGCGTCGCGGTGTCGGTGCCCATCGGCATCGGCGCGGTGGTCGGCGCGGTCGTCGTGGTGGCCGAAGCGTCGGGCACGGGGGTGGTCTGGGCCATTGCGAAGCCGGTCAGCGCCAGCGTCGAAGTAGCTGCAAGAAGCAGAGCTTTCATGGTCGATCCCTTTCGTGAACTCCTGCGCGAAGCGGCATCGCCGCCCGCATCGGGGACATAACCCTGCCCGTCCGTTATCGTTCCGTCGCTGACGCCGTCGTGACCGAAAAGCCCGTAAACCCATGACGAGGCGGCCGAAACCGCCCCTAACGGATGGCGCGCGGCGTGCTGATGCGGCCGCCGCAGACCGGGGCCGGCGCGCCCGTGGTGGCAGGCCCCGACGTGGGCAGCCCGCGCAGGACCCGCACCGCCAGCCAGCCGAACGCCTGCGCTTCGATCATGTCGCCGTCGAGCCCCACTGCCTCGACCGGCTGCACGTCGATGCCGGTGCGACGGGACAGCGCGGCCATCATGGTGGCGTTGTGCCGCCCGCCGCCGCAGACCAGAAGCGCCGATGGCAACGCGGGCAGCCACGCCAGCCCCGCCGCGACCGCGGCCGCCGCCGCGTGGGTCAGCGTCGCCGCCGCGTCGGCGTCGGACGCGCCCGCGACCGCGCCCGCCAGCGCCGCGAAGCTGTCGCGATCGAGCGACTTGGGCGGCCTGCGGGCAAAGAACGGGTGTTGGATAAGGCGCGCGATCACCCCCTCGTCCACGCGGCCGCTGGCGGCCAGCGCGCCGCCGTCGTCGTGCGCCAGGTTCCGCCGCGCCCGCATCAGGTCGTTCAGCGGCGCGTTCGCAGGACCGGTGTCGAAGGCCACGCACGCATCCTCCGGCGCGTCGATCCGCGGGTCGGTCCAGGTCAGGTTCCCGACCCCGCCGAGGTTCAGGAACGCGACCGGCGCGGCCTCCATCCGCTGCTGAGCCACCGACCAGCGGGCGAGCGCGTGGTGGAAGAACGGCGCCAGCGGCGCGCCCTGCCCACCCCGGCGCACGTCCTCGGTGCGAAAATCCCACACGACGCGGCGGCCGGTGCGGCGCGCCAGATCCCACCCCTGCCCCGCCTGATGGGTGCCGCGCCCGCCCGGATCATGCGCCAGCGTCTGGCCGTGAAAGCCGATCACCTGCGCCTCGGGGAAGTCGACCGCCAGCGCCGCGTGCGCGGCCACCGACAGCGCCGCCGCCTCGTCCACGCCGGGATCGCCGGGCCAGTGCCCCAGCGCCCCGTGCAGCACCCCGGCCTCGTTCCCCGCATAGGCGCGATAGGCGGACCGCCCGAAGCCCGCGATCGTCTCGCCGTCGGTGTCGATCAGGCCCGCGTCCACCCCGTCGAGCGAGGTGCCCGACATCATCCCAAGCGCCAGCATGTCCCACCCATTCCGCCGGGTCCGTCCCGCTTTTCCTTGCCCGTGACGCTCTGTATAGGCGGGCGAGACAGAAGGAAAACGCCGATGACCCTGAAGCCCCGATCCGAGTTCCTGGACACCATGATCCGGCGCGGCTACCTGGCCGACTGCACCGACCTGCAGGGCCTGGACGACGCGATGATCGCAGGCGCGGTCACGGCGTATATCGGCTATGACGCGACCGCCGCGTCGCTGCACGTGGGCCATCTTCTCAATATCATGATGCTGCGCTGGCTGCAGAAATCCGGGCACCAGCCGATCACGCTGATGGGCGGCGGCACGACCAAGGTGGGCGATCCCAGCTTCCGGTCAGACGAACGCCCGCTGCTCGGCCCCGAACAGATCCAGACGAACATCGACGGCATGCAGCGGGTGTTCGCGCAGTATCTCGACTACGGCGACGGGCGCGCCGTGATGCTGAACAACGCCGAATGGCTCGACAGCCTCAACTACCTCGATTTCCTGCGCGACATCGGGCGGCACTTCAGCATCAACCGGATGCTGTCGTTCGAAAGCGTCAAGTCGCGGCTGGACCGGGAACAGTCGCTGAGCTTCCTCGAGTTCAACTACATGATCCTGCAGGCCTACGACTTTCTCGAGCTGAACCGCCGCTACGGCTGCACGCTGCAGATGGGCGGGTCGGACCAGTGGGGCAACATCATCAACGGGATCGACCTGACGCGCCGGGTGCTGGACACGCAGGTGTTCGGCCTGACCTCGCCGCTGCTCACCACCAGCGACGGGCGCAAGATGGGCAAAAGCCAGGGCGGCGCGGTGTGGCTGTCGGGCGAGATGCTGAGCCCTTACGAGTTCTGGCAGTTCTGGCGCAACAGCACCGACGCTGACGTGGGCCGGTTCCTGAAACTGTATACCGAGCTTCCGGTCGAGGAATGCGACCGCCTGGGCGCGCTGTCGGGGTCCGAGATCAACGAGGCCAAGGTGATCCTCGCCAACGAGGTGACGACGCTGCTGCACGGCGCCAACGCCGCCGCACGGGCCGAGACGACCGCGCGCGAGGTGTTCGAGCAGGGCGGCGCGGGGGGCGATCTGGAAACGGCGACCCTGCCCCGCTCGGCCTTCGACGGCGGTGCGCTCAGCGTGCAGCAGGTGCTGGTGCAGGCGGGGCTGACCGCCTCGGGGAAGGAGGCGAAGCGTCTGATCGCCGAGGGCGGGCTGCGGCTCGACAACGAGCCGGTGACCGACCCGCAGGCGACGCTCGGCGCCGACCAGCTGGACGCGGGCATCAAGGTCTCGATCGGGCGCAAGAAGCACCGGATGCTGCGCCTTGGCTGACGCCGCCCGCCCCGACGTGCTTTGCATCGGCGCGGTGCTGTGGGACGTGATCGGCCGCACCACGCGCCGGATGCAGGCGGGCGACGACGTGCCCGGCCGCATCGCCCACATCCCCGGCGGCGTCGCGCTGAACGCGGCGGCCGAGCTTGCGCGGCGCGGGATGCGCCCGGCCGTGCTGGGCGCGGTCGGGGACGAGCCCGACGGCTGTGCGCTGGTGACCGAGATCCGGGCGCTGGGCATCATGCCAGACTGGCTGGTGCGCGACCACGGCATGCCCACCGACGTCTACATGGCGATCGAGGACGCGGGCGGCCTGATCGCCGCCATCGCTGACGCGCATTCGCTTGAGGCGGCGGGGGAGCGCGTCCTTGCGCCCCTTCGGGACGGTCGGCTCGGGTCGGTGGATGCGCCGTGGTCCGGGCCGGTCGTTCTGGACGGGAACCTGACGCAGGACCTGCTGGCCACCATCGCGGACGACCCGGCGCTGCGCGCGGCCGACCTGCGGGTGATCCCGGCCAGCCCCGGCAAGGCGGAACGGCTGTCCCCCCTCATCACCACCGGGCACGCGACGCTGTATCTGAACCTCGCCGAGGCGCAGACGCTTGCCGGCCGTCCCTGCACGGACGCGGCCGAGGCCGCCGCGCTTGTCGTCGCGCGCGGCGCGCGGCGCGTGCTGGTTACCGACGGCGCGCGTGCGGTGGCGCTTGCCGGCGCCGACGGTACCGCGCTGACCGCCCTGCCCCCCGCCGTCACCATTGCCCGCGTGACCGGCGCGGGCGACTGCTTCATGGCCGCCCACCTGGTGGCCGAACGAAGCGGCGCAGACCCCGCCCGCGCCTTGGAAGCGGCCGTCGCCGCCGCCGCAGCCCACGTCTCAGGAGCCTTCGCATGACCGACCTTCCCATCAGCTTCACCGCCGAAGTCCGCGCCGCGCTGGATCAGGGCCGCCCGGTCGTCGCACTGGAATCCACGATCATCACCCACGGGATGCCGTTCCCGCAGAACCTGGAAATGGCCCGCGACGTCGAAGCTGAGATCAGGGCGGGCGGCGCGGTTCCGGCCACCATCGCCGTGATCGACGGCACCATCCGCATCGGCCTGGACGACGCGGCGCTGGAACGCTTTGCCCAGTCGCCCGAGGGCACGGTGATGAAGCTCAGCCGCGCCGACCTCGCGGCCTGCGTGGCCACGGGGCGCACCGGCGCGACGACGGTCGCCGCCACCATGATCTGCGCGGCACTTGCGGGCATCCGCGTCTTTGCCACCGGCGGGATCGGCGGCGTCCATCGCGGGGTCGAGGACACGATGGACGTGTCGGCCGACCTGCACGAACTGGCGCAGACCGCGGTGACGGTCGTGTCGGCGGGGGCAAAGGCGATCCTGGACCTGCCCCGGACGCTGGAATTGCTGGAGACGCTCGGCGTCCCGGTGATCGCCGTCGGCCAGGACGCCCTGCCCGCGTTCTGGAGCCGCGATTCCGGCCTGCCCGCGCCCCTAAGGATGGACGATCCCGCGCAGATCGCGGCCTCGGCGCGGATGCGCCGCGCGATGGGCCTGCCCGGCGGACAGCTGGTCGTGAACCCGATCCCCGAGGACGCCGAGATCGCGCGGGCCGAGATCATGCCGGTGGTCGAACAGGCGCTGGCCGACGCGGCCGCGCAGGGGATCGCCGCCAAGGACGTGACGCCGTTCCTGCTGGACCGGATCTACGCGCTGACCGAGGGGCGGTCGCTCGTCGCCAACACGGCGCTGGTCCTCAACAACGCCCGCCTTGCCGCCAGGATCGCCGCCGCCGGGGCCTGAGCCCCGAGGGGGCGAGCCCTCAGCCGTAAAGCGGCGGCAGGTCCACCGTGTCGCGCGCGCCGATATGGTCGAGATTCGCGTCCACGAAGCCCTGCGCCGCGCTGCGGCCTGCATCGAACATCCGCGCCACCAGCCCCGGCGCGGGCATCACCTTGCTGCGCGACCCGAGCGAGGTCATCAGCTCGTCGTCGAAGATCATGTGCAGCAGCGGCTCCTTCATGTTGCGGCCGGTCAGCCGCCCTTCGGACGACAGCCGCTTCACGAACTGGATCGCGCGCAGTTCGCGCAACAGCGACGAGTTGAAGCTGATCTCGTTGATCCGGTCCTGGATCTCGACCGGGCTGCGCGGCAGGTGGTCGCGTTCCATCGGGTTCACCGCGATGACGATCACGTCGCGCGGCAGGTCCGCGCCGAACAGCGGAAAGATCGCCGGATTGCCGGAATAGCCGCCGTCCCAGAACGCCTCGCGGCGGCCGGTCGCGGGGTCGGTGATCTCAACCGCGCGAAAGAGCGTGGGCAGGCAGGCCGACGCCATCACCGCGTCCGCCGTGACCTCCGCCCCCGAAAAGATGCGGACCCGGCCCGTGCGGACGTTGGTCGCGGTCACGAACAGGCGCGGCCCGGCGTCCGTATCCAGCCGCGGATGCGGCATCCGGCGGATGATCGGGCCCAGCGGGTTGTGGTAGAACGGGCCGTAGTCATAGGGACTGAAGACCCGCGTCACGCCTTCCAGCCACGCCATCGGCGACATCATCTCGGCCAACCGCTGCATCCGTGTCGGCACGGGCAGAAAGCTCGTCATCCAGCGGACCATGCTGTTGTCGGAATACCGCGCGACCTCGGACCAGACGTGGCGCAGGTTCGCGCGCGCCGCCTCGCGCCCCGGCCGTCCGGGCGCGGTGGCGAGCCCCGCCCGCAGCGCCGCCCCGTTCAGCGCCCCGGCCGAGGTGCCGCTGATCGCGGCGATCTCGATCTCGTCGCCTTCGAGCAGGCGGTCGAGGACGCCCCAGGCGAAGGCGCCGTGCGCGCCGCCGCCCTGAAGTGCGAGGTTGACGTTGCGGGTCATCGGCGCTCTCCGTTCGGGACTGTGCGGGCTGGGGCGGCTGCGGGCGCGGTGCGGGATCGTGGCCCCGGATAACATTGCGCCGCCGCGGCTGGAATGCTTGTGTCGCAAAAGCTGCCGCGCCGCAGGGGATCAATGCCGATGCCGGATACTGCCAACCTTGCCGTGTTTGCCATGATTGCGCTGGGAATGGCGCTGACGCCCGGCCCCAACATGATCTACCTGGTCTCGCGCTCGATCTCGCAGGGGCCGCGCGCGGGGCTGATCTCGCTTTGCGGGATCGCGGCGGGATTCGTGATCTACATGCTGTGCGCCGCGCTGGGGATAACGGCGATCGTGATGGCGGTGCCATATGCCTATGACGCGCTCAGGTTCGCGGGCGCGGCCTACCTGCTGTGGCTTGCCTGGGGCGCGGTGCGGCCGGGCGGACGCTCGGCCTTCGCCGTGCGCGACCTGCCCCGGGACGGGCCGCGGCGGCTGTTTCTGATGGGGCTTTTCACCAACCTGCTGAACCCCAAGATCGCGGTGATGTATCTGTCGCTGCTGCCCCAGTTCGTCGATCCGGCGCACGGCTCCGTGCTGGGGCAGACGCTCGCGCTCGGAACGGTGCAGATCGCGATCAGCCTTGCGGTGAACGGCTGCCTCGTTGTCGGTGCGGGCGCGGTGGCGCGCTTTCTCGTGCGCCGCCCGGGCTGGGCGGCGGTCCAGCGCTGGATAATGGGATCGGTGCTGGCGGCGCTCGCGGTGAGGATGGCGACCGAAGCGCGGCGCTGACCACGGAGGCACCCATGCCCATGCCATTCACCTATCGCCACGCGACGGACGAGTTCCGCGCCTACCTGCGCGACATGCGGGAACGCTCGCTCATCGCGTCGGACAACGTGATCTACACCGGGACCGAGGCCGTGTTCCGCAGCTTTCGCGCCCGGGCCGAACCGCAGGACGTGCTGCGGCTCGGCGACGAACTGCCGTCGGTGCTGCGCGCGATCCTTGTCTGGCGCTGGGACCTTGCCGCCCCCCGCCTGCCGTGGGGCGAGCGCGAGACGGTGCGGGCCGAGATGCTGGCGCTGCGCGCCGACCACAACTTCTGCCCGCCCTCGCTGCTTGAGGACCTGCTGACCGGTATCCGCGCGACGGTGCGGGCGCGCGACTTCGACCGCGTGCTGGAAGGGATCGGGCCGCAGGCGGTGGCGTTCTGGGCGGTCTAGGGTCCGCTCAGTCCTCGACGTTCGCCTCGGCCCGGCTCTTTCCGGCCACGTTCATCGCCAGCGTCGCCGCCATGAACGCATCCAGATCGCCGTCCAGCACGCCGCCGGTGTCGCTGGTTTCCACGCCGGTCCGCAGGTCCTTGACCATCTGGTAGGGCTGCAGGACGTAGCTGCGGATCTGGTTGCCCCAGCCCGCGTCGCCCTTGGCGTCGTGGGCGGCGTTGATGGCCGCGTTCCGCTTGTCCAGTTCCAGCTGGTACAGCCGCGACCGCAGCGCGTTCATCGCCACCTCGCGGTTCTGGTGCTGCGACTTCATCGAGCTGGTCACAACGATGTTCGTCGGCAGGTGGGTGATCCGCACGGCCGAGTCGGTGGTGTTGACGTGCTGCCCGCCCGCGCCGGACGAGCGGTAGGTGTCGATGCGGATGTCGCGGTCGGGGATGTCGATCTCGATGTTGTCGTCGACGACCGGATAGACCCAGACCGACGAGAACGAGGTGTGCCGCCGCGCCGCCGAGTCGTAGGGGCTGATGCGGACCAGGCGGTGGACGCCCGATTCCGATTTCAGCCAGCCATAGGCGTTCGGGCCGCTGATCTTGTAGGCGGCGCTGCGGATCCCCGCCTCGTCGCCGTCGGTTTCGGACTGCAGCTCGACCGAGTAGCCTTTCTTCTCGGCCCAGCGGGTGTACATCCGCGCCAGCATCGACGCCCAGTCGCAGCTTTCCGTGCCGCCCGCGCCCGCGTTGATTTCCAGGAAGGTGTCGTTGCCGTCTGCCTCGCCGTTCAGCAGCGCCTCAAGCTCCTTCTGCGCGGCCTCGGCGGCGATCGCCTTGAGGTTCGCTTCGGCCTCGGCCACCAGATCGGCGTCGCCTTCGGCGTCGGCCAGTTCGACCATCTCGGCGTTGGCGTCGAGGTCGTTCGACAACCGCTTGTAGGTTTCGACCGCGTCCGACAGCACCTGCCGGTCCCGCATCAGCTTCTGCGCGCGGGCCGGATCGGACCACAGGTCGCCGTCCTCGATCATCGCGTTCATTTCCTCCAGCCGGTGCGGCGCGGTTTCCCAGTCCATCCGCTGCGCGAGCAGGCGCAGCGACTTGCGGATGGCATCGACGGTGTTCTGGGTCTCGGCGCGCATGGGTGGGGTTCCTTGGTCGGCATGCGGCCGCCACGGACGGGCGACCGGCAACAAGTCAGCGCTGATACAGCCACGCCTGCGCGGAGGCAAGCGGGGGGCGGGCAGGCCTGGGTCGGGAAGCGGGCGGAGGCCGCCCGTAAGGCTGCCTCAGTAAAGACCGCCCGACGAAATGGTCGAGGTGTCGGCCTTTTTCGGGATGACCTTCTTGCGGCCGCTCGCGGTCGTCACGGTCTGCGCCGCCTCGCGCCCCGTCACCACCCGCGGCAGCTTGTCGGGATCGACCCGGCCGAACCCGCCATCGACGACCATGACCGGGCCGCCGGTGCCCGGGCCGGTGCCGTTGCGAAAATATTCGGCGATCACGCCCTTGCCGTAGGGCACGTCGCGGAAGAAGCCGCCCGGCGGCACCTTGAACTCGGTCCCGCCGTATTCCTTGACGGCCTGTCGCATGAAGGCGTTGAACACCGGCACGCACAGCGTGCCGCCGAACGCGTCCTCGCCCAGCGTGCGCGGCGTGTCGTAACCAAGGTAGCAGCCCGCCACCAGGTTCGAGCTGAAGCCGATGAACCAGACGTCCTTGGCGTCGTTCGTGGTCCCGGTCTTGCCGGCGATCGGCACCGGCAGGTTCACACCCTTGCCCGAGCCGCGCTTGACCACGCCTTCCATCATCGAGGTAAGCTGGTAGGCGGTGACCGCATCCATCACCCGCTCGCGGTCCGACGAGATGCGGGGTCCAAGGCTCGCGGGCAGCGCGGGCTGGCCGCAAGTCTCGCACACGCGGCGGTCGTGGCGATAGATCGTGCGTCCGAAGCGGTCCTGCACCCGGTCCACCAGCGTCGGTTCCACCCGCTCGCCGCCGTTGGCGAACATCGCGTAGGCCGCGACCATCTTGAACAGCGTGGTTTCCTGCGCGCCCAGGCTGTTTGCGAGATAGGGCGACAGGTGGTCGTAGACGCCGAACCGCTCGGCGTACTTGGCGACCGTGTCCATGCCGATGTCCTGGGCGATGCGGATCGTCATCAGGTTGCGCGACTGCTCGATCCCGGTCCGCAGCGGCACGGGTCCATAGAACCCGCCGCCCGAGTTCTTGGGCGTCCACAGCCCCTGCGGCGTGTTCACGGTGATCGGCTCGTCCGCGACGATGGTGGCGGGGGTGTAGTTGTTGTCGAGCGCGGCGGCATAGACGAACGGCTTGAAGGACGATCCCGGCTGGCGCATCGCCTGCGTCGCGCGGTTGAACACAGAGGACTGGTAGGAAAACCCGCCCTGCATGGCGATGACGCGACCGGTGTTCACGTCCATCGCCATGAACCCGCCTTCGATCGAAGGCACCTGGCGCAGGGTCCAGCGGATGAAGCCGCCATCCTCGTCGCGCGTCATCCGCCGGACCAGCACCACGTCGCCCACGGCCAGCAGATCGCCCGCCTTCTTCGCCTGCGGCGCGCGCTCGCGCCCGGGCATCAGCTTCCTCGCCCAGGTCACGTCCTCGGCCACGATCCGGTGACCGTCCTCGCCCGCTTCCTCGGCGTCCTCGGCCACCCGCTCGATCCCGATCCGGGCGTCGGTCTTGCCGATTTCCAGGACGACGGCCGGATACCAGCCCGCGATGTCGCGCGGCACCTCGGCCTTCGACAGCGCCGCGCGCCACGACTGCTCGGACCCCAGGTCCTCTGCCGGGATGGTGACGCCGGTGCCGCGCCAGATGCCGATCCCGCGGTCGTATTTCTCAAGCGCGTCCTGCAGCGCCTTGGCGGCGATCTGCTGCAGCTGCGGCTCGACCGTGGCGCGGATGGCAAGGCCGCCCGTAAAGAACTCCTCCTCGCCGAACTCGCGGCTGAGCTGGCGGCGGATTTCGTCGGTGAAGTAGTCGCGCGGCGGCAGCTGCCTGCGGAACGACGGGAAGTCGCCGTTCTGCACGGTCTTGAGCGGCAGCGCCTCTTCGCGCCGGAACGTCGCCTCGTCGAGATAGCCGTTCTGCCACATCTCGCGCAGGACGTAGTTGCGCCGCTCGGTGATCCGGTCCTTGTTGGTCACGGGCGAGCGCGACGGCGACTGCGGCATCGCGGCCAGCATCGCCGCCTCGTGAGGGGCAAGCTGGTCCAGCTGCTTGTTGAAATAGGTCTGCGCGGCCGCCGCGACCCCGTAGCTGTTCTGGCCGAGAAAGATCTCGTTGAGGTAGAGTTCGAGGATCTTGTCCTTGGACAGGGTCTGTTCGACCCGCACCGCGAGGATCAGTTCCTTTACCTTGCGTTCAAGGTTGCGGTCCGAGGACAGCAGGATGTTCTTGACCACCTGCTGCGGGATGGTGGACGCGCCGCGCACGTTCGTCCCGCCCGACACCACCGCCTGCCACGCCGCGCCCGCCATGCCGACCGGATCGAAGCCGTGGTGGATGTAGAAGTTCTTGTCCTCGGCGCTGATGAAGGCGTGCTTCACCAGCTCGGGGATCTCGGACACCGGCTGGAACAGGCGGCGTTCGCGCGCGAATTCGTCGATCAGCCGGCCCTCGCCCGAATAGACCCGGCTGATGGTCTTGGGCGAATAGGCGGCGACCTCTTCGTGGCTGGGGAGGTCCTGGCCGTACATCCAGAACACGCAGCCCATCAGCAGCGCAGCGAACAGAAGCCCGGTCACGAACCAGGAAAAGATTCCGCCGATAAAGGACAAAAGAAGACGAACCACGAGGACCCCTTTGGCCGGGCGGACAGGGGCTCTCTATAGACCCCGGTCCGGGGGGCGTCAAAACAACGTTATGTCAGCTTCGTGTGCGCGCGTGATCGCGGGACGGGCAGTCGGGATCACGGCTTCGCTGCCGGGATCGCGACCCCGCGCAGGCTCGACACGGCCGCCTGGTCGGCGCGCCAGTTCGTCACCGCGCGGGTGATCGCCTGCGCCATCTGCCCCCGCCACGCGGGGTTGAGAAGGTTGGCGCGGTCCACCGGGTCCGACAGGAACCCCATCTCGACCAGCACCGACGGAATGTCGGGCGATTTCAGGACCGAGAACGCGGCCCCCTGCACCGGGCGGCGGTGCATCCCGATGTCGGACAGCGCCAGTTCGCTGGACAGGTGGCTTGCGAACGCCTCGCTCGCGGGCTGGGTGCGGGTGCGGGCCAGGTCCATCAGCGCGCGCGCCACGCGGTCGTCGGTGCCGTCCAGGTCCACGCCCGCCAGCATGTCGTCGCGGTCGTGCCGGGCGGCGAGGTCCTGCGCGGCGCGGTCGTTCGACGCGGGGTTCCAGACATAGATCGTGGCCCCCGCCGCCTGCGCCTTGGGCAGCATGTCGGCGTGAAGCGACACGAACAGGTCCGCGCGCGCGCCGCGTGCAGCCGTGGTGCGGCGTTCCAGCGCGATGAAGCGGTCGTCGCCCCGCGTCAGCCGCGCGTCGATGCCCGCGTGCTGCAACGCCGCCGCAAGCTCGGTCGCGAACTGAAGCATCAAGGCCGCCTCGGACACGCCGTCCACCTGCGCGCCGGGGTCGATGCCGCCATGACCCGGGTCCACGATCACCCGCAGCCGCCCGTCACCGGGCCCGGCAGAGGCCCCGGTTGCCGACGGGGTGGTATGCGCGGCGGGCTCGGGCAAGCCCTTCAGCGCGGTCATCACGTCGGTGCGGGGGGCGAACTCCTTGCCGTCCACTGGGACCAGCGAAAGGAAGATGGCCGCGCCCGCGCCCGCATCCGGGCCCAGGATCGTGGCCCGCTCGACCGCGTAGGGCGCGGGCAGTTCGGCGATGATCCGGCCCCATCCGGGCAGGCCGGGCCCCCAGCGCAGGCCCGCCAGCAGCTCGGCCCCCGTCACGGGCGACGGGCCGGTAGGCAGCGACAGCCCCTTCATCTCGACCACCATCCGGGGCGGCGCATCCAGCAGATAGACGCGGAACGGGGCGCGGTTCCCGACCGCGAGTGACAGTTGCAGCGGGCGGGGATCGCCCCGGTCCCGCCCTTGGGCGGTGATGGACGAGGCGGCGGGGTCGAACCGGGTCTCGCGCGCAGCCGCGATTTGCGCGGGCGGCGCGGAATCCGCGCCGGTCTGCGCGCCCGCCGGCACGGCCGCGCAGCACAGGGCGGCGACCACAGCGATCAGGCGGAACCCCGTCATCGCGTCGCCATGAAGCGCGCCAGCCGGTCCAGCCCCTCGGCGATGTCGGTGCTGCCCCGCGCGTATGAAAACCGCAGCGTCCGCCCCCCGCGCACCGGGTCGAAGTCCAGCCCCGGCGTGACCGCGACGCCCGCACGGTCGAGGATCTCGGCCGCCAGCGCGCGGCTGTCGCCTGTCAGGTGGCTCACGTCGGCATAGACGTAAAAGGCCCCGTCGGGCGGCGCGATGCGGTCGAAACCGATCGCGGGCAGCCGGTCCAGCATCATCGCCCGGTTGCGGGCATAGACGGCCAGGTTCGCCTCGGCCTCGTCGATGCAGTCGAGCGCCGCCAGCGCGGCGACCTGGCTCGCGTGCGAGGGGCAGATGAACAGGTTCTGCGCCAGCCGCTCGACGGTGCGGACCATGTCGGGCGGCACCACCATCCAGCCGATCCGCCAGCCGGTCATGCCGAAGTACTTCGAGAAGCTGTTGACCACCACCACATCGTCCGTGACCTCGAGCGCGCTGACCGCGCGGTCGCCGTAGCTGAGCCCGTGGTAGATCTCGTCCGAAACCAGCGCCGCGCCCCGCGCGGCCGTGGCGCGCGCGAGCGCGGCAAGCTCGGCCTGCCCCAGCATCGTCCCCGACGGGTTCCCGGGCGAGGCGAGGATCACGCCGCGCACGCCCTCGGGAATGTCGGCCGGCACCGGCTGGAAGCGGTTTTCGGCCAGCGTGGGCATCCCCACCGGCTGGACCGACATGGCCCTGAGGATCTGGCGATAGCTCGGATACCCCGGCTCACCCAGCGCGACCCGGTCGCCCGCGTCGAAGAGCGCCGAGAACGCAAGGATGAACGCCCCCGACGACCCCGCCGTGACCACCACCCGGGCGGGATCAAGATCCACGCCGTACCAGCGCCGGTACAGCGCCGCGATCCCCTGACGCAGTTCGGGCAACCCCAATGCGACGGTGTAGCCCAGGGGTGACGACAGCGCCGCCGCCAGCGCCGCGCGCGCGCCCGCCGGCGCCCCGACCGATGGCTGGCCCACTTCCATGTGGATGATGTGGCGGCCCGCGGCTTCGGCCGCCCGCGCGGCCTCCATCACGTCCATCACGATGAACGCATCGACCTGTCCCCTGACGGAGTTGCGCATCGACTGCCCCCCTGCCCTCGGTCCCGACTCTCGAACCCGACCGCCGCCCTTGCGGTCCCGCTTGTGGACCGTCCCGCCCGCGCGGGTCAAGTTCACGCAAGCGTTGGGTTGCGTGCGGGGCGGTCCCGCGCCAAATCTGCACAAGCTCGTGAAAGGACCGACCATGACCCGACTGCTCAAGGCGGCCGCGCTGCTGGCCGCAACCGCCCTGCCGCTGACCGCCCTGCCCGCCGCGGCGTTCGATCCGGCCGCGATGTCGGATGCCGAAAAGGCCGCGTTCGGCGACGCGGTGCGCGACTATATCATGGCCAACCCCGAGGTCCTGATCGAGGCGGTGAACGGGCTGGAAGCCAAGCGCATGGCCGACGAGGTCAAGAACGACCGCCTGCTGGTCCAGGCCAACGAGGCCGCGATCTTTGACGACGGGCACAGCTGGGTCGGCGGCAACCCCGACGGCGACCTGACCATGGTCGAGTTCGTGGACTATCGCTGCGGCGTCTGCCGCCGGGTGTCGGACGACATGGAAAAGACCGTCAACGACGACGGCAACATTCGCCTGATCCTGAAAGAGTTTCCGATCCTCGGGCAGGAAAGCGACCTCGCCTCGCGCTTTGCGATCGCGGTCAAGCAGACGCAGGGCGGCGAGGTTTACAAGGACGCGCACGACCGCCTGATCGCGATGCGCGGCGCGGTCACGATCGAATCGCTCTCCACGCTCGCCCGCGACATGGGGCTTGAGCCCGAGCCGCTGATCAACCGCATGAACACCGAGGATGTCAGCGCCGAGATCCGGTCGAACGCGCAGCTGGCCGAGCGGATGCGGGTCATGGGCACGCCGACCTTCATCATCGGCGGCGAGATGCTGCGCGGCGCGCCGCCCCAGGGGCTGGCGTCGGTGGTGCAAGAGGTGCGGGCCGCGACCCAGGGCTGAGGCGCTCAGCCGCCCGTCCTGCTTGCGCGCGGCCCGGCCTTGCGGGGCTTTCCGCCCGCGCGTGGTCCCGCGCCGGTGGGCTTGTCCACCTTGTCGGGCAGCGTCTCGCTGAACATGATCGCCCGCGCGACCAGCCGGTCCCGCGTCTCGTCGTCCGCCGCGTCCAGTTCGACGAACACGTAGCCGCGCATCCGGCGGCCGCCGTGGACCATCGGCGTGACGCCCGGCAGCGCCAGCGCCTCGTCCGCGCCCTCGGGCCCCAGCCGCAGCATCAACCGGCCCGCGCGAACCCCGGCGATCAGGTTGCCGCCGCGCATGATGCCCAAGCCCCCGAACATGGGCCGGGTGCTGATCCCCGGCACGCCGGTCAGTTCGCCCAGCATCCAGCCTTCCAGGTCGGGATCGCGGCTCATCGGGCATGTCCTTCGGCTGTGGGTGCAGGGTCAGCTTGCCGCGTCGCGGCGCCGCTGGCCATGGGCGCGACACATGGCCCCGCCCGCTTTCGTTCGATCGCCAAAGCGCCTATCTGTCCCCCCGACCTCGGAGGGCGCGGATGTTCTGGATCGTCGTGGCGGCAATGATTGCGGTGGTGGGCGGGGCGATCGCGCTGCCGCTGCTGCGCGGCCGGGGCGAGCGCCGCCCCGCCGCCGCCTACGACCTGCAGGTCTATCGCGACCAGCTCCGCGAGGTGGGTCGCGACCGCGCGCGGGGCGTGCTGGGCGAAGAGGATGCCGCGCGGCTGCGGACCGAGATCGGGCGCAAGGTGCTGGACGCCGACCGCGCCGCGTCGGCTGCGGGCTCGCGCGCCGACCCCCGCGGCGCGGCGCTGCCGCTGGCGCTGCTGGCGCTGGCGCTGTGTGGATCGGCGGCGCTTTACACGCTCGACCTTGGCGCGCCGGGCCGGGCCGACGATCCGCTGGGTGCGCGGGTGGCGGCGGCAAAGGCGCGCTACGACGCCCGCCCCTCGCAGGCCGAGGCAGAGGCGCGGGCACCGAAGCCGCCCCCCCGGCCCGCCGACCCCGAATACGAGAAACTCGTGGCCGACCTGCGCGCGGCCGTCGCAAGCCGCCCCGATGCCGAGGGGCTGACCCTGCTGGTCCAGCACGAGGCCGCGCTGGGGAACCTGCCCGCCGCCCGTGCCGCGCAGGAACAGCTGCTGGCGCTGCGCGGCGCCGATGCCACGGCAACCGACCTTGCCGGGCTCGCCGGGCTGATGGCGCAGGCGGCGGGCGGGATCATCACGCCCGAGGCCGAGGCGCAGATCGACCGCGCGCTGAAGGCCGACCCGAACAGCCCCGACGCGCGGTTCCTGCGCGGGCTGCTGCTGGCGCAAAACGGCCGCCCCGACCGCACCTTTCCGATCTGGGCCGACCTGCTGGCGACCGCGCCGGCTGACCTTCCGTGGATGGGGATCGTCCGCTCGACCATCGCCGACCTCGCCTGGCTCGCGGGCCAGCCCGACTATGTGCCGCCGGATGCGGCTGCGACCCAAGCCGGTGCGCCGTCCACCCCGGATGAATTGGCCGAGATGGCGGCGCGGCTGGAAGGCCAGCTTGCCTTGCAGGGCGGCACGGCGGCCGAATGGGCGCAGCTGATCTCGGCCCTCGCAGGCACCGGCGACAGCGCCCATGCGGCAGAGATATGGACCGAGGCGCGGACCCGCTTCGCCGCCGATCCGGTGGCGCTGGCCACTGTCACGGACGCCGCGTCGAAAGCCGGGCTTGCGGGCAATTCCTCCCCCGCTCTTCCCGGTCCCACCGCCGCCGACGTGGACGCCGCCGGTGCGATGACCGACGCCGACCGGGCCGATATGATCGCGGGCATGGTCCAGTCCCTGCGCGACCGCCTGACCGCGCAGGGCGGCAGCGGGGCCGAGTGGGGACGGCTGGTCGTGGCGCTGACCGTCCAGGGTGACGCGAACGGCGCGCGCGAGGCGCTGGCACAGGGCCGCGCGGCGCTGGCGGGCGATGCGGTCGGGCTTCAAGCGCTGGATGCGGCGGCGGCACAGGCGGGGCTGCGATGATCTTCGAGGACATGGCCGACTTCGCCGCCGCCCTGCCGCGCACCGGCGGCCTTGCCGGGCTGGACCTTGGCACCAAGACCATCGGCGTCGCGGTCAGCGACGGGCTGCGGCAGGTCGCCTCGCCCCTGTCCACCATCCGCCGGGTCAAGTTCACCACCGACGCGGCGGCGCTGCTGGCGATCGTCGCGGACCGGGGGCTGGCCGGGCTGATCCTCGGCCTGCCGCGCAACATGGACGGGACCGAGGGGCCGCGCGCCCAGTCCACCCGCGCCTTCGCCCGCAACCTTCGCAACCTCACCGATCTGCCGATCGGGTACTGGGACGAGCGTCTGTCCACCGTCGCCGCCGAACGCGCGCTGCTTGAGGCGGACACGTCGCGCGCGCGCCGCGCGCAGGTGATCGACCACGTGGCGGCGGGCTACATCCTGCAAGGCGCGCTGGACCGCCTGCGCCATCTCGGCGCCGCATGAACCGCGCGACCGGCGGATCGGCATGACCGCGACGGCTGTCCCGTCCCCCTGCCGCAAGCTCTGCGCGCTCGACCCCGCGACCCGCATCTGCACCGGCTGCGGGCGCACGCTGGACGAGATCGCGCGGTGGTCGTCGATGTCTGACGCGGAACGCGCCGCGGTCGCCGCGCGGCTGTCGCTGGCGGACGTTCCAACAAATGTCAGCGGAACCTGACGCCCCGCCGCAACCTTCCCCCCGCGAACAGGCACAAGGGAAGCATCCATGCGCGCGATCACTTTTCAGGGCAAGGGCAAGGTCCAGGTCGACAACGTGGACGACCCCACCATCGAGGAAGATGGCGACGTCGTCATCCGCGTCACCTCGACCGCGATCTGCGGATCCGACCTGCACCTGTATGACGGCTTCATCCCCGAAATGCGCAAGGGCGACATCCTGGGCCATGAGTTCATGGGCGAGATCGTGGCGACAGGCAAAGGCGTCACGAAGCACAAGGTCGGCGACCGGGTTCTGGTGCCCTTCAACATCGCCTGCGGGCATTGCGACTTCTGCCGCGTGGACGCGTTCTCGCTGTGCGACAACACCAACCCCGACCATGAAAAGGTCGAGGCGGTCTACGGCCAGTCGGGCGGCGGCATGTTCGGCTATTCGCACCTGTTCGGCGGCTATGCGGGCGGTCAGGCGGAACTGGCGCGGGTGCCCCACGCCGACGTGGGGCTGCTTGCCGTCCCCGAAAGCCTGCCCGACGAAAAGGTGCTGTTCCTGACCGACATATTCCCGACCGGCTACCAGGCGGTCGAGCAGATCGGCACCGGTCCCGGCGACATCGTCGCGGTCTGGGGCTGCGGCCCGGTCGGGCAGTTCGCAATCCACTCGGCCTTCATGCTGGGCGCGGAACGGGTGTTCGCGCTCGACTTCGAGGAAGGCCGGCTCGCACTTGCGCGCAAGGCGGGGGCCGAGACGATCGACCTGTCCAGGCAGGACAGCTACAAGACACTGATGGAGCTGACGGGCGGCAAGCTTCCCAACCGCTGCGTGGACGCGGTGGGGCTGGAAGCGCACGGCACGTCGGTGATCGGCGATCTTTACGACAAGACCAAGGCCAAGGTGGGTCTGGAAACCGACCGTCCGAACGCGCTGCGGGACGCGATCATGTGCTGCCGCAAGGGCGGCGCGGTGTCGATCCCCGGCGTTTACGCGGGCGTCGCCGACAAGTTCCCGATCGGGGCCGCGTTCGGCAAGGGGCTGATGCTGCGCGGCGGGCAGACCAACACCCGCGCCTACATGGACCGCCTGCTCAAGCGGATCGAGGCGGGCGAGATCGACCCCAGCCACATCATCACCCATCGCGGCACACTGGACGACGGCCCCGGCTTCTACGAGACGTTCCGCGACAACCGCTCGGACTGTTTCAAGTGCGTCATGACGCCCTGAGGCGGGGCTGAACCCGGTCTGAAAAGGGGCGGAACCGGCAACGGCTCCGCCCCTTTTTCATTCGGCGGCGATCCGCGCGGGCGCCTCGAACCCGCGGATCAGGTCGGCGGCGCGCTCCGCGATCATGATCGTCGGCGCGTTGGTGTTGCCGCCGATCAGCGTCGGCATGACGGACGCATCGACCACCCGCAGCCCCTCGACCCCGCGCACCTGCAGCGACGGATCGACCACCGCCATGTCGTCGATCCCCATCTTGCAGGTGCCGACCGGGTGATAGATCGTGTCGGCCCGCGCGCGGATATGGCGTTCCCAGTCCGCGTCCGACATGCCGTCGCGCAGCCCGAACAGTTCCTTGTGCCGGTATTTCGCCATCGCCGGCGCCTGCAGGATCTGGCGCATCATCTTCGCGCCCTTGATCGTGGTCCGAAGGTCGCGCGGGTCCGACAGGTAGCGCGGGTCGATGCCCGGCGCCGCGCGCGGATCGGCGCTTTGCAGGAACACCTCGCCCCGGCTGTAGGGCCGCAGCGCGCAGACGTGGCAGCTGAAGCCGTGGCCGTAGTGCAGCTTGCGCGCGTGATCGTCCACGATCCCGATGACGAAGTGCAGCTGGATATCGGGCCTGTCGAGCGCCGGGTCGGTTTTCAGGAACGCCGCCCCTTCGGCGAAGCAGGTGGACACCATCCCGGCGCGGTCCTTCCGCCACTGGCGGACGTGGCCCAGCATGTTCAGCGCCGCCCGGAAGCCGATCCCGAAGTTGTCGGTGTCCCTGGACGTGTAGGCCATGATGAAATCAAGGTGGTCCTGCAGGTTCTTGCCCACGCCGGGCAGATCGTGGACGACGGCGATCCCGTGCCGGGCCAGCTCCTCCGCCGGGCCGATCCCCGACAGCAGCAGCAGCTGGGGGGAGTTGAACGCCCCCGCCGCCACGATCACCTCGCGCCGCGCCCGCGCGGTCATCGTGGCGCGGCCCTTGCGGTATTCGACCCCGACCGCGCGCTTGCCGTCCATCAGGATGCGGTTGGCATGGGCGCCGGTCACGATGGTCAGGTTCGGCCGCGCCGCGCGGACCGGAAACAGATAGGCGGCGGCGGCCGAGCAGCGTTCGCCCCGGCGCGGGCCGCTGTGGAACTGCGTGACCTGGTAAAGGCCGGCCCCCTCGTTCTCGCCGGTGTTGAAGTCGGCGACCTCGCGGTGCTGGCAGGTCGTCGCCGCCTCGATGAAGGCGCGGGTGATCGGGCGCGCGTGCTTCTGGTTCGACACCTGCAACGGGCCGTCGCCGCCGTGAAAGCTGTCGGCCCCGTTCTCGTTGCCCTCGGACCGCAGGAAGTAGGGCAGGCAATCGTCCCACGACCAGCCGTCGCAGCCAAGATCGGCCCAGCCGTCATAGTCGCTGCGGTGCCCGCGCACATACAGCATTGCGTTGATGGCGCTGGACCCGCCCAGCGCCTTGCCGCGCGGCTGAAAACCGCGTCGCCCGTTCAGCTCCGGCTGCGGAACGGTGCGATAGGCCCAGTTGCACAGCTTGCCGCGCCCCGGCACCATCCCGACCGCGCCCATTGGCGCGCGGATCAGGATATGGTCGCCCCCGCCCCCCGCTTCGAGCAGGCAGACCCGCACCGCCGGATCCTCGCTGAGCCGCGAGGCGAGCGTCGCGCCCGCCGACCCGCCACCCGCGATCACATAGTCGAACGTCGCCCCTGACATGCCACCCCCCCGCGCCGCATCCCCTTGCGTCACGCGATTGCACGCCCGTTCGGCGGGCCTGTCCAGCGGGATCGAGGGCGCAGCCAGCGCGTGACCTTGCGTCACGAAAACGCTCGTCGGGTCCTGCGTACAGCGCCTACATGGCGGGGACGAACACCCCGCCCGGCGACAGGGTGAAGATCTCGCACCCGTCCGAGGTCACGCCGATGGAATGTTCGAACTGCGCCGACAGCGACTTGTCGCGGGTGACGGCCGTCCAGTCGTCGGCGAGGATCTTGGTGTCCGCACCGCCAAGGTTGATCATCGGCTCGATGGTAAAGAACATCCCCTCCTCCAGCACCGGGCCCTTGCCGGGCCGGCCGTAGTGCAGGACGTTCGGCGGCGCGTGGAACACGCGGCCCAGGCCGTGGCCGCAGAAGTCGCGCACGACCGACATGCGGTGGCCTTCGGCGTAGGACTGGATCGCGTGGCCGATGTCGCCGAAGGTGGCGCCGGGGCGCACCGCGTCGATCCCCTTCATCAGGCTGTCGTGCGTCACCTCGATCAGGCGGCGCGCCTTTACGCCGGGGGTGCCCGCGACGTACATGCGCGAACTGTCGCCATACCAGCCGTCCACGATCACCGTCACGTCAATGTTCAGGATATCGCCGTCGGCCAGCACCTTGTCGCCCGGAATCCCGTGGCAGACGACGTGGTTCACGCTGATGCAGCTTGCGTGCTGGTAGCCGCGATAGCCGATGGTGGCGCTGGTCGAACCGGACGCCTCGACCCGCGCGCGGATGAAATCGTCCAGCTCGCCCGTGGTGACGCCCGGCTGCACCAGCGCGCCCACCTCGTCCAGGATCGTCGCCGCGACGCGGCCAGCGGCGTGCATGCCCGCGAAATCCTCGGGGCCGTGAATGCGGATGCCCTCGCGGGTGACGCGCGCTTCGTTCATCGGTCGTCCTTTCGATTTCATCCCAGATAGCGTCCGCCCGCCCCTTGTTCCAGACCCGCGCCCGCGCATTATGGCCGGAAAAGGAGCGTACGATGCAGTCCGACAACCCCACGGCCGCAATCCTGGTCATCGGCGACGAGATCCTGTCGGGCCGCACGCAGGACAGCAATTCGCACCATCTGGCGGGCGTGCTGACCTCGGTGGGCATCGACCTGCGCGAGGTGCGGGTGGTCGCGGACGACCACGACGCCATCGTCGCGGCGCTGAGGGCGCTGGACCGGACGCTGGGGGGCGCGTGGGACCTGGTGTTCACCTCGGGCGGGATCGGCCCGACCCACGACGACATCACCGCCGACGCGGTGGCCGCAGCCTTCGGCGTCGAGCTGCGGATCGACGAGGACGCGCGGGCCGCCATGACCAGCCGCTGGGGCGCGCTGGGGGTCGAGGTCACCCCCAGCCGGTTGCGGATGGCGCGGGTGCCGGTGGGGGCGACGCTTATCCTGAACTCGGTCTCGGCGGCGCCGGGCTTCGTCATCGGGCGCACCCACGTGATGGCGGGGGTGCCGTCGGTGTTCCGCGCCATGGTCGAATGGCTGGTGCCGCACCTGCCGTCGGGCCGCGCGCCGGTCAGCGAAACGATCGAGGTGCTGCGCCCCGAATCCGACGTGGCCGACGACCTGACGCGGGTCGCGGACGCCTATCCGGCGCTGTCGCTCGGCAGCTACCCGTTCAGCGGCTCGCAGGGGCTGGGCACGAACCTTGTCGTGCGCGGGCTCGACGGGGACGAGGTCGCGCGCGCCGCCGCCGACCTCAGGCGCGCGCTGGGGATGCCCGCTTGACGGCCGCCCCGATGGACAGGGCACTCAGGGCCGCATTCGACGCGACCTGGCCCGCGCCGGATTTCGAGACGGTGGGCGGGTTCCGCGTCACCCGCGCCCCCGACGGCGGCGGCCGGCTGAACTCGGCCCGCGTGATCGATGCCTGGACAGCCGACGACATTGAACGGGTCGCGGCGCTGCAACGCGGCCGCGGCGACGGCCCGCGCTTCATGGTCGAGGATGGCGACGCGGCGCTTGCCCGCGCGCTGGACGGCCGGGGCATGGTCGGGCGCGACGCGACCGCGATCCTGGAAGCGCCGGCCACGCGGCTCATGGAGCTTCCGATCCCGCCGGTGACGGCGCTGACGATCTGGCCGCCGCTGGCGATCCAGACCGACCTGTGGGCCGAAAACGGCATCGGCCCGGCGCGGCGGGCGGCGATGGACCGCGCGCCCGGTCCCAAGACCGCGCTGCTGGGCCGGATCCGCGACCGCGCCGCAGGCGTGGGGTTCGTGGCGGTCCACGGCCCGGTCGCAATGGTCCACGCGCTGGTCGTCCCGCCCGAATTCCGCCGCCAGGGGGTTGCCGCATGGCTGATGCGGCGGGCAGGCCATTTCGCCACAGGCCACGGCGCCCCACGGGTCGCGTTGGCCGTCACGCGCGCAAACGCGGGCGCGCTTGCCCTTTACGACCGGCTCGGCTTCGTCGAGGTCGGGGGATACCGCTATTTCACCGACGCACCGGCGGTGGCGGAAACCGCGACCTAGCGCTGCGCCAGACGGCGCAGTTCGCGCTTGAGCAGGTCCACTTCCGCCCGCAGCAGCTCGAGTTGTGCGCGCAGGTCCTCTTCCAGCACATAGCCCGCGACGATGGGCAGCACGCCCAGCCGCTCGGCCCCGGGCATCGGCCCGTCGCCGCCCTGCCCATCGCCTTGGGCGTCGTCGCCCTGCCCGTCATCGGCGATCAGGATGAAGGTGTGGACCCCGTCCGACAGCCGATCGGCTGGCAGCGGCACCGACACGTGGAAACTGTCGTTCCCCGCCGGCGTGACCGTGGCCACGCCCGCCGTCACGCCGTTCTGCACCAGAAGCAGCCGCCCCGGCGCCTTGTCGGCATGCAGGATACCCTGCCAGACGCCGCCCCGCAGGCCGCCATGGGTAAAGGTTGTCCGCATCGTCAGACCTCGGCGCGCTGATGGTGGGACAGGAACAGATCGCCGATCCGCACTGCGTTCATGTGCGGCGATTCGAAGATGAGGTCGAGCCAGATCTTTTCCAGCCGCTTCTCGTTCATCTCGATCTTGTACATGTCGAACTCGGTCACGAACGAGGTCGTCTGGCCGGGCTGCAGATCGCCCAGGTGGCGCAGAAGCTGGTCGGTGTTGGGGCCGTGGCCGACGTTCAGCCGCGCATAGATGTTCATCGGCCGCTCGACCGAGATGACCGAGGCGAGGCGCACGATCCGGCTGCGCGTCAGTCCCTTCAGCGCAGCGTCGGGCAGGTCGATCGAGATCGACAGGAAGTTGCCGGAAAAGCCCAGGATTTCAAGCAGCAGGCCATAGGGCGACAGCTCGGCCGACCGGCTGTTGCGCATCTGGCGCAGGATCAGCGCCCGGTCGGGGCAGTCGTGCCAGATCGCCGCCTCTTCGGCCAGGCGGGTGCCGTTTTCCGGCGCGGCGATCCCGCGGGGCGAGGTTCGCGCCGCCATCAGCTGCGGCCGCCAGCGCCAGGTGGTGCCCGCGGGCAGGTCCAGCGGCTCGGCCCCGGGGCGCTGGATGTCGAGCCGCGCGTTCGAGCGCGCGACGATCCGGTTCAGGCTGCGGCGCAGGGTCCGCGCCTCGTCGTCCAGCCCGCGCAGGCTGGACAGCGGCATGCGGTCCACCTCGCGCGCCAGCCGTTCCCAGCGCTGGACGGCGCGGGCGCGCATGAAATCGCGAAGCAGGCGACGGGTCAGACGCGGCATTCAGTGCCCTTACTGGTCCATGTAGACATGCGTCTCGACCTTTGCACCGGGATGCGTGACGGCACCGTGACGGGCGCCGCCCACCAGCTGCGCGTATTTCCACAGCGCGCCGCTGGCATAGTCGGTCTTGCGCGCCCCTGTCCACGCGGCCTTGCGCGCGGCAAGCTCGGCATCGTCCAGGGCCACCGAGATGTCGCCCGTGATCGCGTTGATCGTGATAACGTCGCCGTTCCTGAGCAGCGCGATCGGCCCGCCATGCGCCGTTTCCGGCCCGACATGGCCCACGCAGAACCCGCGCGTCGCCCCTGAGAAGCGCCCGTCTGTGATGAGCGCAACCTTCTTGCCCATGCCCTGCCCCGACAGCGCGGCGGTCGTGGCCAGCATCTCGCGCATCCCCGGCCCGCCCGCAGGACCCTCGTTGCGGATCACGAAGACGCAGCCTTCCTGATAGTTGCGCGCCTGCACGGCCTCGAACGCGTCCTCCTCGCATTCAAAGACCAGCGCGGGGCCGGTGAAGACCTGATCGGCCTCGGACATACCCGCGACTTTCACGATCGCGCCGTCCGGGGCGAGGTTGCCGCGCAGGCCGACGACGCCGCCGGTCTTGGTGATCGGCGCCGCGATGGGGTAGATCACCTTGCCGTCCGGCTCGCCGGTGATGGTGTCCAGTTCCTCGCCCAGCGTGCGCCCCGACACGGTCATGCAGTCGAGATGCAGCAACCCCTCGCGCGCGAGCTCCTTCATCACGACGGGGATGCCGCCCGCCTCGAACAGGTCCTTGGCGACATAGTCGCCGCCGGGCCGCAGGTTCACGAAATAGGGCGTGTCGTGGAAGATGTCGCAGACGTCGAACAGGTCGAAGTCGATCCCCGCCTCGTGCGCGATGGCAGGCAGGTGCAGCCCCGCGTTCGTGGACCCGCCGGTGCAGGCGACGACGCGGGCCGCGTTTTCAAGGCTCTTGCGGGTGACGATGTCGCGGGCGCGGATGTTGCGCTCCAGCAGGTTCATCACCGCCACGCCCGAGGCGTCGCAGAACGCGTCGCGCGATTCGTAGGGCGCGGGCGCGCCCGAGGAGTTGAGCAGCGCCAGCCCGATCGCCTCGCTCACGCAGGCCATGGTGTTGGCGGTGTACTGCCCGCCGCAGGCCCCGGCCGACGGGCAGGCGATCCGTTCCATGATCGCAAGCTCGGCGTCCGAGATCAGGCCCGCCGCGTGCTGGCCCGCCGCCTCGAACATGTCCTGCACGACGATGTCGCGGCCCTTGTACCTGCCCGGGAGGATCGATCCGCCATAGACGAACACCGACGGTACGTTCAGCCGCACCATCGCCATCATCATCCCCGGCAAGCTCTTGTCGCAGCCCGCAAGGCCCACCAGCGCGTCATAGCAATGCCCGCGCATGGTCAGCTCAACCGTGTCCGCGATCGCATCGCGCGAGGCGAGGGACGAGCGCATCCCCTCGTGCCCCATGGCGATCCCGTCGGTCACGGTGATGGTCGTGAACTCGCGCGGGGTGCCGCCCGCCTTCTTCACGCCCATCTTCGCGGACTGCGCCTGGCGGTTCAGCGAGATGTTGCAGGGCGCGGCCTCGTTCCAGCAGGTCGCCACGCCGACGAGCGGCTGGTGGATCTCCTCCTCGGTGATCCCCATTGCGTAGAGGTAGCTGCGATGCGCGGCGCGCGCCGGACCCTCGGTCACGTGGCGGCTGGGCAGTTTCGACTTGTCGAAGCGGGTATTCTTCATGGCGCGTCCCCTTGGCTGCATTCGGGAATAGTGCCGCGTGCAGGGCGGGGCAAGCCGCGCATGGGGGCGGGCGAGAAAACGCGGCGGCTCACATGGCCAGCAGCGCGTCCAGCCGGGCCGCGCAGATCAGGTCGTTGCGGGTGATCCCGCCCGCGGCGTGGGTGGTGAACGCGACCTCGCAATAGCCCCAGCCGAAGCGCACGTCGGGGTGGTGGCCCTGTTACTCGCCCAGCCAGGCTGCGACGTTGGCAAGCTGCGCGGCGCGGGCGAACCCCTTGACCTCGACCCGGCGCAGGATCGCGCGGCCGTCGTACGACAAGGTCCAGAGGGGCAGCCCGGCCAGTGCGGCGCGGACCGCGTCCGCGTTCATCGGCGGGGTGCCGGCGGTGCAGGGAACGCAGGTCTGGCTGGCAAGGTTCGTCAACGGCCCCGGCCCCTTCACAACAGCGGCGACGCCAGCGCGAGGATGTTGTTTCGCAGCCGCTGGTACCAAGGCCAGCCCCGCACCTCGTCAATATCGACCTTGCGCGAGCGGTCGAGATAGCTGCGCAGCCTGATGTCCAGCGCCGCGACCGTGATCGGATCGGCAAGGAACATGTTCAGCTCATAGTTCAGTTCGAAGCTGCGGCGGTCGAGGTTGGCGCTGCCGATGATCGCCATCCGGCTGTCCACGGTCACGACCTTGGCGTGCAGCAGCCCGCCCCGGAACAGGTGCAGGTTGACGCCCGCGCGCATGAGGCCGTTCCAGAACCCCTGGCTGGTCGCGGCGACGATCATCGAATCGTTGCGCTCGGGCAGGATCAGGTGGACCTCGACCCCGCGCCGCGCGGCCGAGCGGATGGCGGAATCCAGCGGCTCGTCCGGGACGTAGTAGGGCGTGCAGATCACCACCCGCTCGCGCGAGCCGTGGACCAGCGTCGCGAATGTCTCGGACATCGACCCATAACTGCGGTCGGGGCCGGTGGGGATCATCTGCGCGGGCACGTTGCCGTCGCAGGCCGCGTCGCCGGGGGCATCGCCGCCGGTTCCCTGTGGCGCGAGCAGGTCGGGCAGGTAATCCCCGCCCGCGTCCACCCAGTCCACGACGAAAGCCGTCTGCATCTGCCGGACGACCGGACCCTCGCACTCGATCAGGATGTCGATCCAGGGCGCGAAACGCGGCTTGTGGCGGAACGCGAGGTCCGAGCAGTTGCGGCTGCCGGTAAAGGCGATGCGGCCGTCGATCAGCACGATCTTGCGGTGATTGCGAAGGTCCAGCCGCTGTTCCAGCGCCCGCAGCAGCGGAAACCCCACGGGCAGCGCGGCGCGGCATTCCACCCCCGCCTCGACCATCCGCGCCCACCAGGGCGAGCGCATGAAGGGGCGCGATCCGACCTCGTCCACGATCACCCGCACCGCGACGCCGCGCCCGGCCGCGCGGATCGCCGCGGCGGCGACCCGGCCGCCCGACACGTCGGCCAGCCAGATGTAGAACATCAGGTGGACGTGGTGCGTGGCCCCGTCGATCGCGCGGATGATCGGATCGAAGGCGCTGTCATCCTCGGGCAGCAGCATCAGCCGGTTGCCGCCCGCGATCGGCAGTCCGCCCACCGCCTGCCCCGACCGCGCGACCGGCTCGGCCCAGGGCGGCAGGTCCGGCCACGGCGGGGCCGAATGGTCGTAGATGCGCGAGACGTGCAGCCGCGCCCCCCTGCGCGCCCGCATCTCGGCCCGGCCGACCCGGATCTCGCCGAACATGACATAGGCGAGGATGCCCGCGAACGGGATCACCGCGATCACCAGCACCCAGGCAAGCCGCGCCGACGGCTCGAGCCGGGGCTGCATCAGCACGCGCGCGCACAGCGACAGCATGACGGCGTTGTAGGCGATGATCTGCAGGGTCGCGGCCATCCCGGCAGGTAACGGCTGCGGGGGCGGAATTGCAATCTGCCGCCGCCCGGCCTATCTCACGCCAGACCCGATCTGCCGACCGCTTGAAAGGTGCCCTGGATGAACTGGATCTCGAACTATGTTCGCCCGCGCATCAACTCGCTGTTCTCGCGCCGCGAGGTTCCCGAGAACCTGTGGACCAAGTGCCCCGAATGCGGGACCATGCTGTTTCACCGCGAACTGGCCGACAACCTGAACGTCTGCACCAACTGCGACCACCACCTGGCGATCAGCCCGCGCGCGCGCTTTACCGCGCTGTTCGACGGCGGCGTCTTCAACGAGGTGCGGGTCCCCGAGCCGGTGATCGACCCGCTGGGGTTCAAGGACCAGAAGAAATACCCCGACCGGATGAAGGCCGCGCAAAAGGCCACCGGCGAGAAGGAAGCGATGCTTGTGGCCGAGGGCGAGATGGGGCGCACGCCCATCGTCGCGGCCGCGCAGGACTTCAGCTTCATGGGCGGGTCGATGGGGATGCATGTCGGCAACGCCATCATCGCCGCGGCCCAGCGCGCGGTCGAACTGAAGCGGCCGCTGGTCCTGTTTTCGGCCGCCGGCGGCGCGCGCATGCAGGAAGGGATCCTGTCGCTGATGCAGATGCCGCGTTCGACCGTCGCGGTGCAGATGCTCAAGGAAGCGCGCCTTCCTTACGTCGTTGTCCTGACCCATCCGACGACCGGCGGCGTGACGGCCAGCTATGCCATGCTGGGCGATGTGCAGATCGCCGAACCCAATGCGCTGATCTGTTTCGCCGGGCCCCGCGTAATCGAGCAGACGATCCGCGAGAAGCTGCCCGAAGGGTTCCAGCGCGCCGAATACCTGCTGGAACACGGGATGCTGGACCGCGTGACCCACCGCAAGAAGCTGCGCGAGGAACTGGTGTCGATCCTGCGGATGCTGACCCGGCAATCCGCCCCCGTCGTGGCCGACCTGCCCGCGCCCGGCGTGATCCCCTCAGCGCTCGAGATGGGCGAGGAACAGCCCGCCGTCACCCCCGCCCTGCCGCAGACGACCTGAGCGGGCCACCCGCCGTGGCCGACGCGTCCGACGCCCTGCTCGACCGGCTGACGCGGCTGCATCCCAAGGTCATCGACCTGTCGCTGGACCGGCTGCGGGTGCTGCTGGCCGATCTCGGCAACCCCGAACGCAGCATTGCGCCGGTGATCCACATCGCCGGCACGAACGGCAAGGGGTCCACCCAGGCGATGATCCGGGCCGGGCTGGAAGCGGCGGGGCTGCGCGTGAACGCCTATACCTCGCCGCATCTGGCGCGGTTCAACGAACGCATCCGCCTGCCGGACGGCGACATTTCCGACGCCGACCTCGCCGCCGCGCTGGCCGAGGTCGAGCGGGTGAACGCGGACCGCCCCATCACCTTCTTCGAGGTCACGACCGCCGCCGCCTTTCTGGCATTTTCCCGCGTCCAGGCGGATTTCACGCTGCTGGAGGTGGGCCTGGGCGGGCGGCTGGACGCAACCAACGTGATCGACGCGCCGCGCCTGACGGTCATCACCCCGGTCAGCATCGACCACACCCAGTATCTCGGCGACACGCTGGCGAAGATCGCCGCCGAAAAGGCCGGGATCCTGAAGCGCGGCGTGCCCTGCGTGGTCGCGCGCCAGCGGGATGACGCGATGCAGGTGATCGAACTTGCCGCCGCCCGGCTCGGCGCCCGCCTGTCGGCGGAGGGCCAGCACTGGACCGCCGCGCGCGAAGGGGAGGCGCTGGTGTTTCAGGACGAACGCGGGCTGGTGGACGTGCCCCTGCCCGTGTTGCCCGGCCCGCACCAGATCGACAACGCCGGCACCGCCATCGCCGCGCTGCGCGAGCTTGGCTTCGGCCAGGCCGAGGCGGCGGCGGCCACGACCCGCGCGGTCTGGCCCGCGCGGATGCAGCGGCTGGCGCGCGGGCCGCTGGTCGATGCGGCAGCGGCGCATGGCTGCGAGCTGTGGCTGGACGGCGGCCACAACCCGGCGGGGGGCGAGGCGGTGGCCGCGACACTGGCCGCGATGGGACCGAAGCCCACGCATCTCGTCTGCGGGATGCTGAACACCAAGGACGTGGTGGGCTACATGCGCCCGCTGGCCTACGTCGCAACCAGCCTGACGGCGGTGTCGATCCCGGGGGAACGGAACACCCTGCCCGCAAGCGAGACCGCGATGGCCGCGGCAAGCGCGGGCCTGCCGGCCAGCACCGCCGACGACGTGGCGGCGGCCGTCGCCGGCATCGCGGCCGCCGATCCCGGCGCGCGGATCCTGATCTGCGGGTCGCTGTATCTTGCCGGGCGGGTGCTGCGGGACAACGGCTGAGGGTTCGGGCCTGCGTTCAGGCGGTGGCTTCCGCAGCCTCGGTCCTGCCCCATGTCGCCGCGCGCATCTCGCGCAGGCGGCTCGCCGTGCGCTCGAACTCGAAGCTGCCGGTCCCGGCCGGGTACAGCCGCTCGGGCTCGTCGGCGGCGCTGGCGAACAGGCGCACCTTCGCCTCGTAAAGCGCATCGACCAGCGTGACGAACCGCTTGGCCCGGTCAAAGTTCTGCGCCCCCAGACGCGGCACCCCGTCGATCATCAGCACGTCCACCGCCTCGGCCACCGCAAGGTAGTCCGCCGGTCCGAGCGGCCTGCCGCAGAGATCGTCGAACGACGCCCGCGCGACCCGCCCGCAGGACTGCGGCAGTTCCACCGTGCGCCCGTTGACGCCCAGCCGCAGCGGCACCGGCGCGGCGCAGTCGGTCAGGTCGTCCCAGGCCGCGTCCATCGCGCGCGTGGCCAGCGCGTCCAGCGGCGCGAACCACACCTGTTCGCCCCCCGCGCGCCCCTGCCGGAAGTCGCGGTCGCTGTCGAGCTTGACCACGTCCAGCCGCTGCCGGATCAGGGCGATGAAGGGCAGGAACAGCTGCCGGTTCAGCCCGTCCTTGTAGAGGTCCTCGGGCACCCGGTTCGAGGTCGTGACGACCGTCACGCCCGCATCGAACAGCAGCTGGAACAGCCGCCCCACGATCATCGCGTCGGCGATGTCGGTGATCTGCATCTCGTCAAAGCAGAAAAGCCGCGTTTCCGCCGCGATCCGTTCGGCCACCGGCCGCACCACGTCCTGCGCGCCGGTCTTGCGCGCGGCCGCCAGCCCCGCCTGCACGTCCTGCATGAACTCGTGGAAATGGACCCGGCGCTTGGCGGCGATGGGGGCCGCCTGCACGGTCAGGTCCATCAGCATCGACTTGCCGCGCCCGACCCCGCCCCACAGGTACAGCCCGCGCGGACCCTGCGGCGCGGGGGCGGCCTGCGCGCCGAACATCCGGCCGAACCAGCCCCCGCCGCCTTGCGCGCGCGGCGCGGGGGTTTGCGCCAGACCCCGCACGATCGCGTCGAGTGCGGGCAGGACGCGGCGCTGCGCAGCGTCGTCCCGGACGCGCCCGTCGCGGACGCCGGCGTCGTAAAGGGCGGTGACGGGTGCTTTGACTGACATGACCGATCCCGTGCCAAAAGCGGGCGTGCGGGGCAAGGGGGTGCGCAGCGTCAGGCCGCAATCCCTTGCGAGAACTGAAGCCGCGCCAGCCGGGCATACAGCCCGCCCTGTTCGATCAGCGCGTCATGCGTGCCCTGCTGCACGATGCGGCCGTGGTCCATGACCACGATCCGGTCGGCGTTCTTCACCGTCGAAAGCCGGTGCGCGATGACGATGGTGGTGCGCCCGCGCGCAAGCCGCTCGACCGCTTCCTGCACCAGATGCTCGGATTCGGAATCGAGTGCGCTGGTCGCCTCGTCCAGCAGCAGGATCGGCGCGTCGCGCAGAATTGCGCGGGCGATGGCGATGCGCTGGCGCTGCCCGCCAGACAGAAGGACCCCGCGCTCGCCCAGGTCGCTGTCGTAGCCGTCGGGCAGCGCGCGCAGGAAATCGTCGGCGCGCGCAGCCTTGGCGGCGGCCACGATTTCCTCGTCCGTGGCGTCGGGACGGCCGAAGCGGATGTTGTCGCGCGCGGTGGTGCCGAAGATCACCGGGTCCTGTGGGACCAGGGCGATGGCGCGGCGGAAATCGCCCCGCGCCATCCGGCGCAGGTCCACGCCGTCGATGGCGATCGCGCCCGCGTCGGGATCGCGGAAACGCTGGACCAGCTGGATCACGGTCGTCTTGCCCGCGCCCGACGGGCCGACCAGCGCCACCGTCTCGCCCGGCTCGATCACCAGGTCAATGTCGTCAAGCGCGGCCGCGTCCGGGCGCGAGGGATAGCGGAAGGACACGCCCCGGAACTCGATCCGGCCCGCGACCGGCTGCGGCAGCGGCACGGGGTCGGCGGGGTCGCGGATCGTGTCCTCGGTCGCCAGCAGCTCGCCCAGCCGCTCGGTCGCGCCGGCGGCGCGCTGCAATTCGCCCCACACCTCGGACAGGGCGCCGACGGAACCCGCGACCATGATCGAGTAGATGACGAACTGGACCAGCTCGCCCACCGTCATCAGCCCCGCCCGGACATCGCGGGCGCCGATCCACAGGACCCCGGTCACGCCCGCGAAGATCAGAAAGATCACCAGCGCCGTCATCACCGCGCGGGTGTTGATCCGGGTGCGGGCAGAGCTGAACGACCGCTCGGTCACGTCCGCGAACCCGGCCCGCGTCAGCGTCTCGTGGGTAAAGGCCTGCACGGTCTGCGCGGCCAGCAGGCTTTCGGACGCGGTGCCGGACGAGCTGGCGATCCAGTCCTGGTTCTCGCGCGCCAGCACCCGCAGGCGGCGGCCCAGCAGGAAGATCGGCGCGACGACCACGGGAACCAGCAGCAGCAGCAACCCCGTCAGCTTGGCCGAGGTCAGAAGCAGCATCACCAGCCCACCCAGCGCGACCAGCACCTGCCGCAGCGCCAGCGACACCGACGAGCCGATCACCGACAGGATCAACGTGGTGTCGGTGGTGATGCGGCTGATGATCTCGCCCGTCATCACCTTTTCGAAAAAGCCCGGCGACAGCCCGATCACGCGGTCGAACACCGCCTTGCGGATGTCGGCCACCACCCGCTCGCCCAGCCGCGTCACCAGCGCGTAGCGCAGCGCCGTGCCCACTGCGAGCAGCAGGGTGATCCCGATCGCGGCCAGGAAATACTTGTCGAGAAGCTGCGCCCCCTGATCGAAGCCGTCCACGATCCGGCGCACCGCGACCGGCAGGACCAGGCTGATCGACGCGGTGACGACCAGCGCCACCAGCGCCGCCGCCATCAGCGCGCGGTAGGGTTTCAGGAACGGCCACAGCGCCGACAAGGCGCCGACTCGCTTCGTCGCGGGGCGGTCGGCGCCGACGCGGACGGCAGGCCCGACCGATCCGCCCGCGCCACGATCGGCCGCCCGGCGGGTCGGGGTTGAGGTGGGGCCCTGCGCCATGTCTTCTCCCTCGTGCTGCGCGGCATCTAGTGCCCGGGCGGGGCCACGGCAACCCGCGCGCGCTGCGTCATCGTGGCGCGTGATCGTGACGCGTGACCGTGGCGCGTGATCGTGGCGCCGGGCGCGGCGGCCGCGTCAGTCCTTGCCTTCATCCCTCGCGAGCTTCAGAACGATGTCCCATTCCCCGGCCGTCACCGGCTGCACCGACAGGCGGGAGTTCTTGACCAGCACCATCTCGGCCAGCCTTGGGTCCTCCTTGATCCGCGCCAGCGTGACGGGGGCGGGCAGCGGCTCGACCGCCTTCAGGTCCACGCATTCCCATTTCGGGTCATCGGCGGTCGAATCCGGGTGCGCCTCGGCGATCACCTCGACGATGCCCACGACCTCTTTCCCGATGTTGGAATGGTAGAAGAAGCCGCGGTCGCCGATCTTCATCTCGCGCATGATGTTGCGGGCCTGAAACGAGCGCACGCCGTTCCATTCCTCGCCCTTCGCGCCCTTGGCGACGAGGTCGTCCCAGCCGAACACGTCGGGTTCCGACTTGAAAAGCCAGCGTTTCATCCGATGACCTTCCGCCATTCGATCACCTCGACCGATGCGAACAGCCCCGCCGCCGTGTAGGGATCGGTCGCGACCCAGGCGTTCGCGGCCTCGATGTCGTCCGCCTCGATCACCAGAAGCGAGCCGCGCATCTCGCCGTCCTCGACCAGCGGACCGGCCAGTCGCACCGGGCCCGCCTTGAGCCAATCGACATGGGCCGGGCGGGTGTCCAGGCGGGTCTGAAGCGCGCCGGGATTGTCCCGGCAGATCACGGCGAACAGGGGCATCATTCCTCCTTCAAGGGGCGGGCGAGCAGGGCTTCCATGGCTTCTTCCACGCCGCGCCGCCCTTCGGCAAGCGCCGCGACCTGGGTCGAGATCGGCATCTCGATGCCCTTTCGCGCCGCGAGTGCCACGACCGCGCGGGCGGTGGCCGCCCCCTCGACCGTGATCCCCGCGCCGAACGGCTCGCCCCGGCCCAAGGACAGGCCGAAGCGGAAGTTGCGCGACAGGTCCGAGGTGGTTGTCAGGATCAGGTCGCCGAGGCCGGAGAGGCCCGCGAGCGTGTCGGCCTGCGCGCCCATGCTGACAGCAAGGCGGGTCATCTCGGCAAAGCCGCGCGTCACGATCGCCGCGCGGGCGCTGTCGCCGAAGCCTGCGCCGATCGCGGCGCCGGCGGCGATGGCGATGACGTTCTTCAGCGCCCCGCCAAGCTCGGCCCCTGCCACGTCCTCGGTCCGGTAAAGCCGCAGGGCGGGGGTGGAAAGCGCGTGCTGCAGGCGACGGCCGGTCGCGGCGTCGGCGCAGGCGAGCGTCAGCGCCGTGGGCAGGCCGCGGGCGATGTCGGCGGCGAAGCTGGGGCCGGTCAGGACGGCCGGGGTGGCGGCGGGACAGGCCTGCGCGATCAGCCCGACGGGCGAGCGGCCGGTGGCAAGGTCGATGCCCTTGGCGCAGCTGACGACGGCGCGGCCGTCCAGCGCGGCCGCGTGTTCCGCTACGAACGCCGCCAGCGCCTGCGCCGGGATCGCCAGAAGGACGACGGGGGCGAGCGCGGCGTCCAGATCGTCGGTCGCCGTCACCGCATCGGGCAGCGTCACGCCCGGCAGGCGCGGGTTCTCGCGCCCGAAGCCCACGTCGCGGCCCCACAGCGCGACCGGCCCGTTCGCCGACAGCGCGACCGCAAGCGCGGTGCCGAACGCGCCCGCGCCAAGGACAGCTATCCCGCTCATGCCCCGGCCCCGCTCATGCCTTCGCCCCGCGCTTGCCCGCGCCCAGCATCGGCGCGGCGCGTCTGTCCAGCGGCCAGCGCGGGCGGGCGGCAAGGTCCATGCCGTCGCGGTGGCCAAGGCGGAACCGCTCGATCCCCGCCCAGGCGATCATCGCGCCGTTGTCTGTGCAAAGCGCCAGCGGCGGGGCGACAAAGGCGACCCCCGCCGCGCGCGCGACCGCATCCAGCGCCGCGCGGATCGTGGCGTTGGCCGCGACCCCGCCCGCGACGGCGAGCGTCGGCACGGGGTGGGCGGCGAGCGCGCGCCGGGTCTTTTCGGACAGCACGTCCGCAACCGCCCGCTGGAACGCCGCGCAGATGTCGGCGCGGTCGGCCCGGCGCAGGCCGCCATGCGCCGCCACCGCCGCGTCGCGGGCGCGCAGCACTGCCGTCTTCAGGCCGGAAAAGCTCATGTCGAAGCCGGGGCGATCCAGCAACGGACGCGGCAGCGGCACGCGCGAGGGGTCGCCCGACGCCGCCTCGACCTCGACCGCGGGCCCGCCGGGCTGGCCGAGGCCCAGGATCTTCGCGACCTTGTCGAACGCCTCGCCGGGCGCGTCGTCGATGGTGCCGCCAAGCCGGGTGAAATCGTCGGGCCCGTCCACCCGCAGGAACTGGCAGTGGCCGCCGGATACCAGCAGCATGAGGTACGGAAACGCGACCCCGTCGGTCAGCCGGGGCGTCAGCGCGTGCCCGGCAAGGTGGTTCACGCCCACCAGCGGCAGCCCGGTCCCGGCGGCGATCCCCTTGGCCAGCATCACCCCCGCCATGACCCCGCCGATCAGCCCCGGCCCCGCCGTGACCGCAATCCCGTCAAGGTCGGGCAGCGCCACGCCCGCCTCTGCCAGCGCCTGTTCGACGCACAGGTCCAGACGCTCGGCATGGGCGCGGGCGGCGATTTCCGGCACCACGCCGCCGAAATCCGCATGCAGCGCCGACTGGCCCGCGACGACCGACGACAGGATCAGGGCCGCGCCGTCGCCCGCGCGCACGATGGCGGCGGCGCTGTCGTCGCAACTGCTTTCGATGCCCAGAAAGGTCAGCGTCATTCTTGTGCCGTCACGGGAAGGGGCCTAAGGCAGGCGTGGGTTATCACCGGAAGCGCCCGCGCACCATGCCCGACACCCCCGCCACGTTCCCGCAACCGGGCGACCGCCCCGCCGTCCTCGTCACCCGCCCGCAGCCGGGCGCGGACAGGCTCGCCGCCGTGCTGCGGGGGCACGGGCTTCAAGTGCTGGTCGCTCCGCTGATGCGGGTGGTCGCGGTCGCGCACGACGAGGCCGCGCTGGCGGCCGCAAGGGGGCTCGTCTTCACCTCGGCCCACGCGATCGCCGCCGCCGGGCCCGGCTTGGGGCGACCCGCCATCTGCGTGGGACCGGCGACGGCCGAGGCCGCGCGCCGCGCCGGGTTCGACGTGACATCGGGGCCGGGCGACGCGGCCGGGCTGATGCCGCTGCTGCGCGGCCTTGGCGGCGGCTGGCTGCATCCGCGCGGCGTCCATGTCGCGGCCGAGCTGCCGGTGCCCGGGATCGTGGTCTACGACCAGCAGGCGCAGCCGCTTGGCGATGCGGCGCGCGCGCTGCTGGACCTCGCCGGGCCGGTGATCGTGCCCGTGATGTCGCCCCGGTCGGCGCGGATCGCCGCCGACGCGACCCGAAGCGCCCGCGCCCCCTTGATGATCGCCGCGATCAGCCGCGCGGCGGCGGACGCTTGGACCACCGGGGCCGCCGCCCGCGCCATCGCCGCGACCCCCGATGAACCCGGCGTCACGGCGGCGATCCTGTCGCTTGCGGGCTGAAACTTCCGCGATCGCCGTGGGTTGAGCGTCGGTGCTGGCCGTCATAGGTTCGGGTCCGAAACGACAGGCCACAGCGCAAGCCCGACACCGGCCGCGACCATGCCTGACCGGACCGGCGCCGCCGCTCCGCCATCCTTGAAGCCTTGGGACGACCACGATGACCCCTGAGACCCCTGACAGCCCCGACCGCGACGCCGATGGCCGCGACGAGACCCGGATCGCCGAAGGCGGGAACATGGACATCAAGGGTGATGGGGACCCCGCCCGCTCGGGGCGGCAGGCGGCATCGCCGCCGGTCCTGACGCTGCGTGACCTGGACGCAGCCGGCGCCCGCCATGCCCCGGGCGGCGCGGACGCGGATGCGCCCGCCCTGCCCCCGATCGGATCGAGCCTGGTCGGTGACGGCGACGACGGCTTGCCTCCGGCTGCGCGCAAGACGGATGCCGGCCTCGCGGCAAGCGGACCCTCCGATCCCGACAGCGCGCGGCTGAGCGATGCCGAGATGGCGGACGCGTTCGAGGGTGAGCGCGACGACAGGTTCCGCGCCGACGCGGCCGGGCGGCTGGACGAACCCTCCGCCCCCCCGTCCGACGCTGGGCGTGCCGAGCCTGCCCGGGCGTTCGAGCCTGCGACCGTTTCTTCCCTGCCCGCCTCCCCCATGCCCGTCTCCCCCATGCCCGCCGCCGTGCGGCCCGCGCCCAAGGCGCGACGCTCTGGCGGGTTCGGCGGTCTGGTCCTCGGCGGGGTGATCGCCGCCGCGCTGGGCGCCGGCGCGGCCTGGTGGGCGCTGCCGCGCCTGCCCGCCGCGTGGCAGCCCGGACCGCCTGCGCCGGTCGTGGACGCCGCCGCGCTCAGCGCCGACCTGCAGGCCCGGACGCAGGCCACGGTGGACGCCGCGCTCGCGAACGTCCGCACCGATGCCGCCGCCGCGGCCATCGCCGCCGCGCAGGGCGAACTTTCCGCCCAGGCCGAAGGGATCGCCGCGCGCGCGGCCGAAGCCGCGACCGCCGCCGCCGACCCCGCCGTCCGCTCGGCCCTGGCCGCGATGCCCACGCCCGAGTTGGGGCAGGAAACCGTGCAGTCGCTGTCGCAGGCCGCCGCCGCAGCAGGTGCCGAGGCCGGTGCCGAGGCCGCGCGCCGCATCATCGCGGAATCGCCCGCGTCGGACACGCCCGCGAACCTGAATGCGACGCTCTCGGCGCAGGCGTCGCAGATCGCCGCGCTGGGGCAAGCCGTGGACGACCTGCGCGCCGCCCTGCCCGCTGATCTGGCGCAGCGTCTGGACAGCCAGAAAGCCGCGCTGGACGAGCTGTCGGCGCGCCCCACCATCGACCCTGAAACCGCGCAGCGCGTGCAGCAGGTCGCAGACAGCGTGGCCCAGGCGCAGGCGCAACTGCGGCAGGCGACCGAAGCCGCGACGGCGGAACTGGCCCGCGTCCGGGCCGAGGCCGCGGCGCTGAAGGACGCATCCGCCGAAGCGGCGCGCCGCGCCCGCACGGCCGCCGCCGCCGCGACGCTGTCGTCGGCCCTGACGACCGGACAGCCGGGCGCGACGGGTGGCCGCGACGCGGCGGTGGCGCAGCTGGAACAGGCGGGCGTCGCCGTGCCGCAGGCGCTGACGGCAGAGATCGTGCCCCTGGACCAGTTGCAGGCCAGCTTCGCGGACGCGGCGCGGGCCGGGCTTGGCGCCTCGCTTGGCGCGGGCGACACCGGCGGCAGCGCCCTTGGCAACTTCCTTCGCGCGCAAACCGGCGCCCGCTCGGTCGAGCCGCGCGAGGGCGGCGACCCCGACGCGATCCTGTCGCGGGCCGATGCGGCGGTCGCGCGCGGCGACATCGCCGCCGCCCTGACCGAGATCGACGGCCTGCCCGAACCCGGCCGGGCGGCGATGAAGGGCTGGACCGACCAGGCCCGTGCGTGGCAGGCAGCGAGCGGCGCGGTCGCCGGGCTGACCGCCCCCGCCGCAACGGCGGCGAGCCCGACTTCCCCCGCCGCGCCGCAAACCACCCCGCCCGCGCCTGCATCCGCACCGGCGCCCGCGCCCGTCTCGAACTGAGGAACGCCGACATGCTGCTATCGCTTCTGAAGATCCTGTTCTTCTTCAGCGTCGTGCTGGCGGCGGCGCTGGGGGCGATGCACCTGGCCGAGACCGACCGGGTCCTGCGGATCGTCTTTGACGGCGTCGAATACACGCTGCGCCCGTTGCAGGCGCTGGCGCTGGCGCTGCTTGTCGTGATCGCGGGCTGGATCATCGTGCAGCTGCTGCGCTTTGCCATCGCCTTCGTGCGCTTCGTGGCGGGCGACGAGACCGCGATCGACCGCTATTTCGCGCGCCGCCGCGAGCGCAAGGGCTATCACGCCTTGGCCGAGGGGATGCTGGCCGTGGCGTCGGGCGAAGGCAGGCTGGCGCAGGAACAGGCGCGCAAGGCCGCGAAATACCTGCACCAGCCCCACATCACCAACCTTCTGTCGGCGCAGGCGGCCGAGGTCGCGGGCGACGCGCGGGCGGCCGAGGACGCCTATCGCACGATGCTGGCCGACGACCGCACCCGGTTCCCGGCCGTGCGCGGCCTGATGCAGCAGCGGCTGGCGCTGGGGGATACGGCGACCGCGCTGGCGCTGGCGCAAAAGGCCTATGCGCTGCGCCCCGGACATACGGAAGTGCAGGACACGCTGCTGACGCTGCAAACCCGCGAGCATGACTGGAAGGGCGCGCGCGCCGTCCTCAAGGACAAGCGCAAGCAGGGCGCGCTGCCGCAGGACGTCCACATGCGCCGCGACGCGGTTCTGGCGCTGCAGGAAGCGCGCGAGGTGCTGGCCGAAGGCAATTCGATCAGCGCGCGCGAGGCGGCGATCAGCGCGAACCGCGCCTCGCCCGACCTGGTGCCCGCCTCGGTGCTGGCGGCGCGCAGCTATATCGCCCGGCGCGACACCCGCAACGCGACCCGCGTGCTGCAAAAGACCTGGTCGGTGCAGCCGCACCCCTCGATCGCAGCCGCCTATGCCGAGATCGTCCCGGACGAGACGCCCGCACAGCGCCTGCGCCGGTTCGAGGACCTGATCCGGCAGGCCCCCGGGCACGAGGAATCGCGCCTGCTGCAGGCCGAGCTGATGCTTTCGGCCGAGGATTTCCCGGGCGCGCGCCGCGCGCTCGGCGATCTGGCGCAGACGCACCCGACGGTGCGGTCGCTGTCGATCATGGCCGCGATCGAGCGCGGCGAAGGGGCCGAGGACAGCGTGGTCCGCGCCTGGCTCGCCCGCGCGCTGACCGCGAGCCGCGGCCCGCAATGGGTCTGCGACAGGTGCCAGAACGTGATGGCGGACTGGTCGCCGGTCTGCGACAGCTGCGGCGGCTTCGACACGCTCAGCTGGCGCGAGCCGCCGGCCGACCTGCGCATGGCCTCGACAGGCACGGCGGCGACGCTGCTGCCGCTGCTGGTCGGGCACGAACCGGCGCGCGGCGACACGGCGGCGCGCCACGCGCATGACCATGACCACGACCATGCGCATGACATCCCCGGCATGGTCGGCGACGAACCCGACCCGCGCCCGCGTCTGCGCGAGGCCGCGCCCGCGCCCGCCCTGCACGCGCCGATCACCCTGACCACGCCCGTCGCGCACACCGCGCCCGGCATCGTGCCGCGCGAAAGCGACTACGAGCCGTCGATCACGGTGACCGATCCCGAACTCGTCGCGCCGCCCGCCAGCGAGCCGCGGATCGCCCCGGAAATCGCCCAGACCGCGCCGCTGCACGAACATCAGGCGGCACCGGCCGCGCGCGACGTCAATGACCGCGACCCGGTCGTCGTCGAAATCCGGCAGGTCGAACCTTTCGTTCGGCCCGACGTCGAACCGTTCGATCAATCCGAGGCGGTCAGACGCGACTGACCCCTTTTCTTGGCCGGGGTTAGCTGCTAAGCCCCGCCGCACGCCGCAGTAGCTCAGCTGGTAGAGCACATCATTCGTAATGATGGGGTCGGGGGTTCGAGTCCCTTCTGCGGCACCACAATCCTGAAAATGCGACTGTCGTTAGCCGACTGCTGAGGCGGTCGTCTCAGATCCGCCGGACTGGCGGAGGTGTCCGCCGCCGGCGGTCTGAGGCTATCAGCGGCGACCGGACCGCCTGCCGCGCAAGGCGACCGCCGCAAGCACCACGATCCCGATGACGGCGATGCCGATCACGGGCCAGTTCCGCGCCGGCCAGTTCGCCGCGATGACGCCGATCAGCGCCCAGCCGACCGCCAGCGGATAAGACCAGACGTCCGAGCGTCGCATCTGAACCAGCAGCGCGACGACCAGCAGCACCGGCAGCATGACCAGCGCCGCCGCCTGCGGTGACAGCACGTCATGGCCGCTCAGCACGACCCCGATCGCGACGCCGGTGGCGGCGGTCAACCAGCCCGCGTAAAGACCGACCGGAAGCGACTGCCACAGCCGGTCCGTGCTGCCGGACCGCAGCATCGCCGCGATCGCGGCCGAGGCCATCACGACGATCATCCCCGTCGCAACCGGCGGCGACCAGTTGGCGGCGGCGATCCAGAAAACGCCGACGCCAAGGCTCAGCGCCAGCGGCCCCCGCATCGGCCGCCAGTCGGGCGACCGCGCCGCGCGAACCGCGCCAAAGGCGCTGCCCGCGATCAGCCACAGATAGATGACCCCCCAGATCGAGAAGGCCCACCCGACCGGCTGCACCGGCCAGAAGGCGTTCACGACCGGAAACTGCTCGCGGGTGAAACCGTTGAAACCGTCGCTCGCCAGCGGCGACAGGGCGAAGGCGATGGCCAGCAGCAGGATCAGGATGGGCAAGGCACCCACGCGCGCGCCCTGGTCCAGCCCGGCGCGTTCGTGCTTCGCGGTCACAGCTGCACGCGGGCCTGCTTGTCGTTGTAGTCCTCTTTGGGGTCGATCCCCAGCAGCGACTTCACGCCCGCGGCGATGCTGCTGCCGTCCAGCCAGATCTCGGCGTTCTCGGCGTCCAGCCGCAGAAGCCGCACCTTGGGGTCGTCCATACCGCCCTCGAACCAGGCGGCGGCACCGGGGTTCCACAGCCGCTCGATCGTCTGGCGGTCATCCGTCACGCTGAGCCGCCCCTGGATCGAGGCGTAAAGCTGCCCCTTGGCCGACAGCGTCGCGCTCGCCCGCCCGCCGCCCGCGGCCGCGTCCACGATGGCGCTGTCGGAGGATGCGAAGAACCAGATCGGGCTGCGCTCCTCGTCCACGACGGCGGCCATGGGGCGGGCAAAGCCGTCTTCCAGGCCGTCGAGACCCAGCATGACGATGCCGTGGTCCTTGAGCGCGTTCCAGAACTTCGTTTCGATTTCGGCGGTGTCGGTCATGTCGGTTCTCCGTTGCTGGAAACAGAACGGCTGCCGGGCGGATCGGTTGCATTCGGGGCATCTTCGCCGCACGATCCCGGCGACAAGCGGGCCGAGGTCGTGCTAAGCACCGGCGGCGCGCGTGCAACCTTCGGCGCATCACGGAACCACGATGAACTTTGCCGCCCCGTCGCATCTCGTCCGCAAGGCGTTTGGCCGTGCTCGCGAACTGCCCGACGCGGCCGCCGAGGTCGTGGTCGTCTGCCCGGCCGAGACGGCCGAGCGGCCGGCCGCGTTCCACCTGCCCGGCCAGATCGACCGCGTCCGCGGGTACCACTCGATGAGCGATCCGGCCGCGGAACTGCGTCGGATCACCGCGGGCGAGGTCCTGCACGCGGCGACCCACGCGTTCCGGTTCGACGATGCGGTGCTGGCGGGGGGCAGCCTCTATGCGGGCGGCACCCGGTACCAAATGACGATGGACCGCCCGCCGCGCCTGCCGCGCGCGGTGCGGGCCCGGACCGAGGTCGCGGCGCTGGTCGGCACGCCGGTCAGCGACATCTTCTTCGGCCATTACGTCCTGGACGATGCCGCCACTTCCTTGATGGCGCGGGACTTCGCCCCCGCGCACGAGGTCGAAAGCCGGCACCGCGCCGGCTGGCCCCACGCCCACGACTATCGCCGGATGACGGGCCTGACGATGCCGGCGCTGGGGGACACGCGGCTGGGGACCGCCTGGGTGTTCGAGGATCACGGCATGAACGCCGACCGCCGCCGGCGGCTGCAGGACGTGCGGCACAGGCTTGCGCGTTCGCTGGCCACCCCCGCGTCCGAAGAAAGGCACGGGGTATTCCTGCTTCGCGGCACCTCGGGCCAGGCGCTGCGGTTGCTTGATAACGAGGCCGAGATTGCCGAGACGCTGGCCGCGCGCGGCTTCACGATCGTGGACCCCATGGCCGCGACCGCCACCGAGATCGCGACGCGGCTGTCGGGCGCGGGCGTGGTGGTGTCGGTCGAGGGCAGCGCGCTGGCGCACGCGATTCTGGCGATGAGCGGGTCGGGCGCGCTGATCACGATCCAGCCGCCCTACCGCTTCAACCACGTGCTCAAGGATTTCACCGACGCGCTGGGGATCCGTTACGGTTTCGTCGTGGCCGAGGGCGGGCGCGAGCGGTTCCGGGTCGATCCGGACGACGTTCTGCGAACGGTCGATCTGGCCGACGTCTGAATTGCCAGCAAAGGGGGCCGGGGCGCGCGCGACGCGCCCCGGCCCCAAGCCGCGTTTCCCGTCAGCGCGCCGACAGAAGCTCGGGCACGGACAGCAGGATGAACTCATTGTCGGCCGCGCGCCCGATCTCGCGCCCGCCCGAATAGGGCAGGTTGTTGTCGTTGGCGACAAGGATGTGGGTGTCGTCCACGCGCGCCACGTCCTCGATGGTGAAGAACGGGAAGGCGAGCGTCCCATCCTCGCGCGCGGTGCCGGGCAGCGCGCGGCCTTCGGGATCGGCGATGGCCAGCAGGTCGATCTGGCCGATCCGGCGCAGGGTGCCGTCCGCATCGGTCTGGGCGGTGTCGATCAGGACGATGTTCTTGACCCGCGCGGGCTGCGGATAGCAGGCCGACTTGTCGGCGGCCCCCTCGGCACAGGCGCGGGCGGCATCGCCCTCGCCGTTGTCACGCTCGATCACCAGCGCGCGCGTGTCGTCGATGAAGTTGAAGTCACCGATCGCGGTCGCGCCGTCGGACAGGCGGAAGCGGTGGACATCTCCGGTCCAGTCGGCCCGCGCGGTGTCGAAGGTCATCACCTGAAGTCCGTCCGCGCCGGGCTGCCCGTCGGGGCCCAGCAGCGGCTTTTCCAGCATCGCCCACAGAAGGTTCGTGCCGGGCTGAAGCGCCATCCCCTCGTACCCGCCGGAACGCTGGACGGTGAAGTCCTTGCCGGGCTGCGCGGGCACGACGGTGCCGGGGGTGTCGGGGCCGGTCAGCGGCTTGCCGTCCGCCATCGTCTGGTGGACCGACAGCACCCGGCCGTCCAGCGCGATCCTGAGGATCGAGGGCCCGAACTCTTCCCCGATCCAGATCTCGCCATCCAGGAACTGGATGCTTTCGGGATCGAAGTCGGCGCCGGTCAGGTAGCGGGCGTCCGTCCCCTCGTTCGCGATGCGGAACGGGACCTTGTGGTCGGGGTCGCGCAGGAACACCGTTTCCTCGCGCGCGACGGTGCCCGCGTCGAAGTCGGGTTTCATGCGGTGGAAGAACAGCATCGCGTCGGGGCTGTTGATCTTCGACCCGAAGCCGTTGTCGGTCAGCGCGTACCAGCTGCCGTCCCCGGCCCGGTTCATGGCGAGGCCCGACATCCCCTGCACCGGCTGGCCGATGAAGGGCAGCGAGACGCCGGTCTTGTGGGCGCCGTAGGCGGGGCCCACGTCGCCTTCGACCGACATCGGCTTGTCGTTGCGGGCCTTGCCGGTGAACTTGCCCGAGACCCACAGATCGCGCGGCGCGTCCGCCGGCGGCGCGATAAGGGACAAGGCGGGAAGCTTCGCGTGGCCCGCGAGGGTCGCCGGGAAAACCCTTGTATCGGTCGGGGCGGCGGTGCCGGCCGATGCGGCGGATTGCGGGGCAGATTGTGGCGCGGGTGCGGCGGGTGCCGCCGGCGCGGGCGCGGGAACCGGAGCTGCGGTTTGCGCGCCCACCGCATGCGCCAGGGCGCAGCTGGCGAGGATCGCGATCGCGGATGTGCGGGAAAGGGTGAAACGCATGGGGCGGCCTTTGATACCTGTCATCGTCGCCGGTGCTACCGGCGATGGCTGACAGGAATGCGACGGACAGGCGGCGGAAACATGTCCGTCGGCGGCGGCTGCGGTTTATCAGCCGCGTCGCTCAGCGCGGCGCGGCGTAGACCGCGGCCCAGAACCTCGTCTTGCCGTCCGCGCCGATCGCCTGACCGATGCCCACGTGACGGACCTGCGGGATCACGATGTTGGCCAGATGCCCGGACGAGGCGTTCCATTCCGCCAGCACGCGGGTCAGGTCGAAATGCCCCGCCGCGATGTTTTCCGCCGTGATCGTCGGCGCATATCCCAGCGCCTTCACGCGGGGCGCGGGCCCGGGCGTCGCGCTGCCGATATGCGTCATCCGCCCGCGCTGCGCCATGTCGCAGGCGTGGCGCGCCGCGGCCTCGGCCAGGCGGCTGTCGGCCGCCACGGGCGCAAGGCCGGACGCCGACCGCATCCGGTTCGTGGACTCGACCGCCGCGGCGTTCTGGCCCGGCGTCGTGGCAAGGCAGGTCGCCTTGCCGGGCGCGAGCAGCTGCATCGCGTGGGGATCGTCGCCGTGCGCGGACGGCGCGGGCGTGCAGCCCGTCAGCGCAACCGCGCCAAGGACGCATGCGCCCAGCATTCCTGAAAGCTTCATCATCTGTCCCGTTTTTCGACCGTCGGCTTCTACCGGTGTTCTACCGCGGACGGAACCCGCTACTCAATCTCTGGTTGTCGGGCTTTTGATGCGTCTTGCTGACGCTGCGTCCCCGGCGGCCTCGCGCGCAGGTTTCGGACGCGAAAGCTTGATGACGGTCCCGCTTTCGGACCATGGTCGAGCCGGACCGGCAGGGAGGGGACAGATGGCCTTGTTCAGCAGCATCGAGGATCGCGCGCGTGTGGAAAGCGAGCCCTATGCGGCGCGCGACGTACCCGCGACGATCTACCAGGCGGTGACGCGCACGCAGGAACGGTTCGGGTCGCGCCCGGCGGTCAGCTTCCAGCTGCTGTCCGATCCGCATTCGCGCAGCTGCACCCTGACCTGGACCGAGCTGCACGAGCGCGTGACCGAGGCCGCGAACCTGTTCCGCGACCTGGGCGTCGGGCCGGGCGACTGCGTCGCCTATCTTCTGCCGAACTGCCCCGAGGCGGTCATCACGCTGCTTGGCGGGGCGACGGCGGGGATCGTCAACCCGATCAACCCGCTGCTCGAGGCCGAGCACATCGCGGGCATCCTGCGCGAGACGCGGGCCAAGGTGCTGGTGACGCTGAAAGCATTCCCCAAGACCGACGTGGCGCAAAAGGCCGCCGACGCCGTGGCCCTGGCCCCGAACGTCAAGACGATCCTGCAGGTCGACCTGAACCGCTATCTGGCGCCGCCGAAGAGGTGGCTGGTCCCGCTGCTGCGCCCGCGCATCAAGGCCGCGCACAAGGCCCGCGTCATGGACTTCGAGGGCGCGGTCGCGCGCCATCGCCACGACGCGCTGTCGTTCGAGGACCGGCCCGAGGACCGGGTCGCCGCCTATTTCCACACCGGCGGCACCACCGGCACGCCCAAGCTCGCGCAGCACAAGGCGTCGGGCATGATCTACAACGGCTTTCTCGGCGGCACGCTGCTGTTTGACGAGACCGACGTGCTGATGTGCCCGCTGCCGATGTTCCACGTGTTCGCGGCCTACCCGATCCTGATGAGTTGCGTCCATTCCGGCGGGCACCTGGTCATGCCGACGCCCGCGGGCTATCGCGGAGACGGCGTGTTCGACAACTTCTGGAAACTGATCGAACGCTGGCGCGGCACCTTCCTGATCACCGTTCCCACCGCGATCGCCGCGCTGATGCAGCGGCCCGTCGATGCCGACGTGTCGTCGCTGCGCTCGGCGATTTCCGGGTCGGCGCCGCTGCCGATCGAGCTTTACAACCGCTTCAAGGCCGCGACCGGCGTCGAGATCGCCGAAGGCTACGGCCTGACCGAGGCGACCTGCCTTGTCAGCTGCAACCCGGTGGACGGGCTGAAGAAGGTCGGCTCGGTCGGCATCCCCCTGCCCTACACCGAGGTCCGCATCCTGCGCCGCACGCCCGACGGCTTCCACCAGTGCGCCACCGACGAGATCGGCGAGATCTGCGTGTCGAACCCCGGCGTTTTCGAGGGCTCGACCTACACCGAGACGGACCAGAACCGCGACCTGTTCGCGGACGGACGGTTCCTGCGCACGGGCGACCTGGGCCGGCTCGATCCCGACGGCTACCTTTGGATCACGGGTCGGGCCAAGGACCTGATCATCCGCGGCGGCCACAACATCGACCCCGCCGTCATCGAGGAGGCGCTGGCGTCCCACCCGGCGGTGGCGTTCGCCGGCGCGATCGGCCAGCCCGACGCCTTCGCGGGCGAACTGCCCTGCGCCTATGTCGAACTAGTGGGCGGCGCCACCGTGTCGCAGGACGACCTGCTGGAACACGCGCGCGCCCATATCGCGGAACGCGCGGCGGTGCCCAAGCACATCGAGATCATGTCCGAGCTGCCCAAGACCGCCGTCGGCAAGGTCTTCAAGCCCGAGCTGCGCAAGATGGCAATCAAGCGCGTCTACGACGCGGCGCTGGAGGGCAGCGGCAGCCACGTGGTCGAGGTGGCGGACGACAAGAAGCGCGGGCTGGTCGCGAAACTGTCCCGCGATCCCGGCTGCGACGAGGCAGCCGTGAAGCAGCGGCTGGGCAGCTTTACGCGGCCGTGGGACTGGTCGTAGGACCGGACACATAGGCGGCTGGCGTTTTCCCTTGGGCGGGGGGTGATTCGGGCGCATGCTCGGACCCTCACCGCCTGACAGGAGAGAGCCATGACTTTCCGTAAATGCGCCGCCGCGACGATCGCCGCACTGCTGGCCGCCGCGCCTGCCCTGGCGCAGCAGGCCCCGACTGCGACAACGCCGCCCACCACCACGACCGCCTCCCCCGCCCCGGCGGCGGCACCGGCGACCGAACCCGCAACGCCGGTGATCCGCCCTGCACGCGGGTCGGGCTGCGGGAAGGCGAAGCAGCTGACTTCGTAGGGCGGCTTGGCCCGGGCCGCCCGACCTGGGCAGGGTCCTGAACGGCGGGCCGCAGGCGCGCGCGTTATCACCGAGCAGCGCGATGGCACCCGGCGGGTGGCCCGGGCGTTGGTCCCGGCCATGACCGACGACCACCCCACCTGCCCGCTATGCCTGCGCCCGATTCCGCCGGGCGTCCCGCAAAGCCGCCACCACCTGATCCCCAAGCTGCGCGGCGGCAAGGGCGGCGAGACGGTGCTGCTGCACCACGTCTGCCACCGCACGATCCACAAGACGCTGAGCGAGACGGAACTGGCGCGGAACTACGCGTCGGTGGAGGCGCTACGGGCACACGAGGGGCTGCGGCGGTTCTTCGACTGGGTGGGGAAGCGGCCGGCGGGGTGGCGGGGGAAGGTGCGGTGAGGATTTCTCATGCTCGCACCCTAAATAAGGTTTGAATGCTTAGATGATAAGCCAAGTCACGCCATAAACTTGACCAAGCAAAATTTGCGCCTGCTGCACTCGCGGAAGGTCGCCGTACTCGCGCCGCACCTCTCTCGCCTCGTCGACATTCGCCGATATGTCAAAGATAAGGTCGGCCTGCGCCCTTACCTCCTCACTCGTGACCGCAGCCTTTCGCAGCGAGGGAATTTTAAGCACATCTCCAGTGAAGGATCTCTCAAATCTCTGTGGTTGGGAGTGCATTGTCGCATTTCCGCCTGCGGCATCATAAGTAATATTGTGGTTTGGACCAACCGCAGGTCCGACGTCTAGTGGGTCAAGAAGAACAACGCTATCGATGATGGAGTCGTTCTGGAAATTTTCGTGCAGATCGTTGCGCGAGTAAAATAGGGGAGCGCAGTAGAACGTATTTCCCCGCGCGCGACTGAGCTCCTGCAATCTTTGATGCTGATCGTTATCAACTCGGAACCGGTAGTATGGTGCGTTGTACCGGTTGTAAAATGCCGCATTTTTACCTGCTCGCCGCTCTGCGTAATGTGAAACCTTGTGCTGAATGAAAATCATATAGGAGAAATTGCCTTGCGTTATGCGAAACTCAACGTCGTAACCAAGGGTTTTCTCCTGTCTCTGTGAGGGAATATGTGGGTATGTGGCTATGATTGCGGCGTTTCGTTGCACGTATGTATGATTATAGCAGAACTCAAACGCACGTTCGCTGAAGCCAGGTGTCAAAATTTTATCCTTCCAAACGAAAAGGCGCGCAAGTTATTTATCTCGTAAACTTCTTATACTTCACCCGCTTCGGCTCGATCGAGTCCGGCCCCAGCCGCCGCACCTTGTCAGCCTCATACGCTTCGAAGTTTCCCTCGAACCACTCCACATGCGCGTCGCCCTCGAACGCGAGGATGTGCGTGCACAGGCGGTCCAGGAAGAAGCGGTCGTGCGAGATGATGACGGCGCAGCCGGCGAAGTCCTCCAGCGCCGCTTCCAGCGCCTGCAGGGTCTCCACGTCAAGGTCGTTGGTCGGCTCGTCCAGCAGCAGGACGTTGCCGCCCGATTTCAGCAGCTTCGCCATGTGGACGCGGTTGCGTTCACCGCCCGACAACAGCCCCACCTTCTTCTGCTGGTCGGTGCCCTTGAAGTTGAACGCGCCGCAATAGGCGCGGCTCGCAATGGTCGCGTCGCCCAGCGCGATGATCTCCGCCCCGCCCGAGATTTCCTCCCACACGGTCGCTTCGGGGTTCAGCGCGTCGCGCGACTGGTCCACGTAGGACAGCTGCACCGTCTCGCCGACCACGATCTGGCCCTCGTCGGGCTGCTCGCCGCCGGTCAGCATGCGGAACAGCGTGGACTTGCCGGCGCCGTTCGGGCCGATTACGCCCACGATCGCGCCCGGCGGGATCGAGAACGACAAATCCTCGATCAGCAGCTTGTCGCCCATCGCCTTTTTCAGGCCGGTCACGTCGAACACCTTGCCGCCCAGCCGCTCGCCGTTCGGGATGACGATCTGGGCGTTGGCGATCTTCTCGCGCTCGGATTTCGACGCCATCTCGTTATAGGCGTTGATCCGGGCCTTCTGCTTGGCCTGCCGCGCCTTGGCGCCGGCGCGGATCCAGTTCAGCTCGCGTTCCATCGACTTCTGCTTGGCCTTGTCCTCGCGCGCCTCCTGCTCCAGCCGCTTGGCCTTTTGTTCCAGCCACGAGGAATAGTTGCCTTCCCACGGCACGCCGCGGCCGCGGTCCAGTTCCAGGATCCAGCTGGTGATGTCGTCGAGGAAATAGCGGTCGTGGGTGACGGTCAGGATCGTGCCGGGATATTCAATCAGGTGCTTTTGCAGCCAGGCGATCGTCTCGGCGTCAAGGTGGTTGGTCGGCTCGTCCAGCAGCAGCATGTCGGGCTGTTCCAGCAGCAGCTTGCACAGCGCGACGCGGCGACGCTCGCCGCCAGACAGGCTTTCCACGTCGGCGTCATCGGGCGGGCAGCGCAGCGCGTCCATCGCGATGTCGACCTGCGTGTCGAGGTCCCACAGGTTCGAGGCGTCGATCTCGTCCTGCAGCTGCGCCATCTCGTCGGCGGTCTCGTCCGAGTAGTTCATCGCCAGCTCGTTGTAGCGGTCGAGCTTGGCCTGCTTGGCGCGCACGCCCTCCATGACGTTGCCGCGCACGTTCAGCGCGGGGTCAAGATGCGGTTCCTGCGGCAGGTAGCCGACGGTCGCGCCCTTGGCGGCCCAGGCCTCGCCGGAAAAGTCCTTGTCGATCCCGGCCATGATCCGCAGCAGCGTTGATTTCCCCGCGCCGTTGACGCCCACGACGCCGATCTTGACGCCCGGAAGGAAGTTCAGGTGGATGTTCTCGAAGGTCTTCTTGCCGGAGCCATAGGCCTTGGACACGCCTTCCATGTGATAGACAAACTGTTGGGCCATGATCCGCTCCTGTCCGCTGGTTGCGGCCTGTCTAGGCGATCGCGGCGCTGAGTTGAAGCGCCGCGACGCAAGGGATCGCGGCGTCCGGTGCGCGCAGGCGGCCGTCCCGCTAACGGGTCGGTCAGCGGATGCGGGCGGTGAAGTCGCGGCCGAACTGGGTGTCCAGGAACGCGAACTGGTGTTCCATCCGGGCGCGCAGCGCCGCCCGCGCCTCGTCCGGGACCGACAGCGTCGAGGTCGAGGCGAAGACGCGGCTGCCGAGGTTGCGGTAGTCGTGGGGGGCAAGGCCGAAGAACAGCTCGACCTGCCGCATCAGGCCCAAGGGATCGGACGCGATCCGCCCGAAGGGCAGGTAGAGCAGCCGGTCGGCCCCGAAGCGCGCGTTCCAGCGCGGCACGTAGGTCGCGTAGTCGCCCCGGTCCAACAGCACGGGGTCCGCCGCCTCGGCAAGCCAGTCATCGACCGACGCGGGCCTGCGGTTCTTGCGCGACAGGTTCATCTTCAACTGGCTGATCGCCCGGTCCACGGGGTGGCGGACGATATAGACGAACTTCGCACGCGGCAGGAACTTGGCCACGAAATCGACGCCCTCGTCGGGCAGGGTCGAATATTCGGGCGTCACGTCCAGCGCCTTGGTGCCGGCGGGAGCGGGCGCAAAGACCTGCTTGTACCAGTGGTTGGTGAACATCTCGCCCCGCGTCACGCGGTCGAGATAGGCGGCGAGGTCGGGGGGCACGTCCTGCCCCTTCGCCTCGTAGCGTTTCGCGATGTTCTGCCGGCCGCGGCGGAAATGCCAGGGCAGCCACGCGCGATGCTCGGGGACGAAGCGGTGATTGAAGAACTGGACTTCCTTGAACGGCGGCGACCAGACCTGCGGGTGCTGCGCCAGCATCTGGCTGAGCCAGGTGGTTCCCGCCTTCTGCGCGCCGATGCCGATCAACTCGGGCTTGCGGGGGCGGCCGTCGGGGTTCCAGCCTGCCGTCAAGCGGTCCCCCACAGATCGTAATCCGACGCCTCATCCACCGTCACCGTCACCAGGTCACCCGGCTTCATCGCCTCGAACCCTTTGTCGATGAACAGGTTGCCGTCGATCTCGGGCGCGTCGGCCATGGTGCGGCAGGTCGCGCCGTCCGCGTCCACGCTGTCCACGATCACCTGCTGGCGCGTCCCGACCTTGGCCGCGAGCTTCGCCGCCGAGATCACCTGCGACTTTTCCATGAAGCGGTCCCAGCGGTCCTGCTTCACCTCGTCGGGCACATGGTCCGGCAGGTCGTTGGCGCGCGCGCCCCTGACGTTTTCGTACTTGAAGCAGCCGACGCGATCCAGCTGCGCCTCGTCGAGCCAGTCGAGGAGGTATTGGAACTCCGCCTCAGTCTCGCCGGGGTAGCCGACGATGAAGGTCGAGCGAAGGGTGATGTCCGGGCAGGCCGCGCGCCATGCCGCGATCTCGTCGAGCGTCCGGGCAGACGCGGCGGGGCGGGCCATGCGCTTCAGCACGTCGGGGTGCGCGTGCTGGAACGGAATGTCGAGATAGGGCAGCACCCCCGCGCCCGCCGCCGCCGTGTCAGCCATCAGCGGGATCAGGTCGCGGACATGCGGATAGGGATAGACATAGTGCAGCCGCACCCACGCCCCAAGCGAGCCGAGGTCGCGGGCGAGGTCGGTAATGTGGGCGCGGTGGCCGCGTTCGGTCTCGTGCCGGCGGTCCAGCCCGTAAGCCGAGGTGTCCTGCGAGATCACCAGCAGCTCGCGCACGCCGGCCTGCACCAGCTTTTCCGCCTCGCGCACGACCGCATGGGCCGGGCGGCTGACGAGGCGGCCGCGCATGTCGGGGATGATGCAGAACTTGCAGCGGTGATTGCAGCCCTCGGAAATCTTGAGATAGGCGTAGTGGCGCGGGGTCAGCTGCACCGAGGACGCGGGCAGCAGGTCCACGAATGGATCGGGCGCGGGCGGCACGGCGGCGTGAACCGCGTCCAGCACCTGCTCGTACTGGTGCGGCCCGGTTACGGCCAGCACCTTGGGATGCGCGCCGGTGATGTAGTCGGGTTCCGCCCCCAGGCAGCCGGTCACGATCACGCGCCCGTTTTCAACCAGCGCCTCGCCGATCGCGTCGAGGCTTTCGGCCTTGGCGCTGTCGAGAAAGCCGCAGGTGTTCACGATCACCGCATCCGCGCCCTGATAGTCGGGGCTGATCGCATAGCCTTCGGCCCGCAGCCGCGTCAGGATGCGCTCGCTGTCCACCAGCGCCTTGGGGCAGCCAAGGCTGACCATGCCGATGGTCGGTTGGCCGTCGCGGCGCGCGTCGGCGGGAACGGCCGCGCGCGCAAGATCGGGACGCAAAAGCGGGGGATTCTGGGCCAGGGTCTGGGTCATGGGGGCGGATATAGCGCGCGGCGGGCCGGACGCAAAGCGCCGCTCGCTTGATCGTGGTCGGTGCGGGGTTGCATCGTGGCGCGGCTGCGGCAGACTGCGGGGATGAAGCGCACCCTGTCCCTGATCATTGCGGCGATGCTGGCACTTGCGGCCTGCGCCCCGGCGCCTGACATGTCGCCAGAAACGATGCCCGCGCCTTCGGGCAATCCGGGGCCGATCCCGCCGCATATCCCGCATTCGCCGGTGCCGAACCAGTTCATGCCGACGGCGGTCGCCGCCGAGCCGATCGTCATCATGAACAACAAGGGCGGCAACGTCATGCAGGCGATCTCGCGCCGCGACAAACTTGCCGCGTCCGGCCGGCCGGTCGAGGTGCGCGGATATTGCCGGTCGGCCTGCACGATCTACATCACGCTGCCGAACGCCTGCCTTGGCCCCGGCGCGACCGTCGGGTTCCACGCCCCGCGCATCCCCGGCACCCAGATCGTGCCGCCGATCGTGGACGAAATGATGGCGCAGTACTACCGCGCCGGCATCCTGCGGAAGTGGCAGGACGAATGGCGCCATTCGCTGTCGATGACCAAGATCTCGGCCGCCGAGTACAAGCGCCTCGACCCCGCCGTCCGCATCTGCCGGAACTGACCGCCGCCCGCGCTCAGCGCGGCGGAATGGCGAGACCCGCGGCCGACATCAGGCGGTCGGATGCGTTCTCGACCGTGGGCTCGACGCGCGGCAGCAGCGCCGATGCGGGCAGGCCAGGGGGCACCGGGTCCAGGAACTCGATCACCGCGACGCCGGGCCGGACGCGCATCCCGCCCTTGGGCCAGAACATGCCCGCGTTGGTGGCGACGGGCTGGCACGGCAGGTCGGATGCCGCGTACAGCGTGACCACGCCCCCCTTCCACGGCCGCCGCTCGCCCGGGACCGTGCGCGTCCCCTCGGGATAGATGATGAGCTGGCCGAGCCCGCGCTTCATCGCCTCCTGCACGGCCGCGACCATCGCGGCGCGCGCCGCGGGGCCACGGGCGCGGTCGATCGGGACCGATCCGACCTCGCGCGCGAACCAGCCCATGATCGGCACCCGCATGATCTCGCGCTTCATGATGAAGGCGCGTTGCGGGCAGGCCTGGGCGATCGCGAGGATGTCGAGGAAGCTTTGATGCTTGGCCGCCACGATGCAGTCGAAGTCGGGCGGCGTGCCCCGCACCTCGACCCGGACCCCGAAATGCAGGCGCGCCGCGCGCAGCATGTAGTCGATCCAGACCTGCGACACCTCGAGCGCGCCGGTCCGCCCGCGCCGCATGGCCTTGGGCAATCCCCAGATGCCGATCAGCAGCGTCGCGAGCGACACGTGCAGGTAGTAGGCGGCGGTCCGCAGCCACCAAAGACCCGGCAGCGTTCCGGGGCGATAGGCGGGGTCAGCCACGTCGCGCATGACGGGCGCGGTGCCGCCGGGTGCCTCGCGTGTGTCGAAACGCCGATCCTCGGGTGCGTATCCGGCCATCAGCGCACCTCGCGCAGCATCCGCAGCGCGGCGCGGCGGGTGGCGAAGAACCCGACCGCGCCCGCGACCGGCGGGATCAGCAGCGGCCAGAGCCAGCCCCAGCCCTGGAACCCGAGCCCGGTCAGGAACCCGCCGGCGGCGCTCATGTCGGGCAGCGCCGCGATCGCGAGCATACCCGCGACGGTGCCGGCCGCCGCGCCCAGCGCCGCGCGGCGGGTGAAGCGGCGCACGAAGGCGGTGGCGATGGTGATGTCGCGCGCGCCGATCAGCCGCAGCACCTGGATCACCTGCCCGTTCGCGGCCAGCGCCGCCGTCGCGGCGAGCGTGATCATGGCGGTGGAAACGGCCCCGATCAGGATCAGCGACAGCCAACCGAGCGTCCGCAGCCGGCTTGCCGCCGTCACCAGCGGGCGGCGCCAGGCGGTGTGATCGTCCAGCACGGCGCCGGGCGCCTCGGCCTCGAGCCGCAGTTGCAGCGCCTCGTGGTCGATGCCGCCGCTGTCCATCGCCACCTCGATCAGGCGCGGGATCGGCAGGGCGTCCACCGGCATGTCGGGGCCGAACCAGGGGGCGAGTAGCGCCTCGACCTCTTCGGGGGCCAGCGAGCGGGCCGAGCCGACGCCGGGCGTCGTGGTCAGGACCTGAAGCGCGGCGGCGGTCCGCGCCTCCAGCGCCTCGGCCGGGGCGGTCACGCGCACCGTCGCGGTCTGCGCCAGCCCCTCGGCCCAGCGGTCGGCCAGACGGCCGGTCGCCAGCGCCAGCGCCAGCGCGAACACGGCAAGAAACGCCATGACGCCCGCGCTGAACAGCGTCAGCGTCGCGGTGTGGCCGGTGGGCGGCACGATCCGGTCGGCCATCCCCCCCTCGCGGCTGGTCAGGCCGCGCCACAGGGTGGCGAGCGTCAGCCCGCGCACCGGTCCGATCGGCAGTCGCGCCGACATCTTGCGGAACGGCATCTTCACAGGTCCGCCCCCGCCGCTTGAAGCCGCTTGCCCGCGATCCGCAGCACCCGCGCCTGGACGTGACTTTTCGCCGCCCGGATCAGGTTCAGATCGTGGGTCGCCAGCAGAACCGTCTTGCCCGAGCGGTTCAGCTCGACCAGCAATTGCAGAAGCCGCATCGACATCTCCCAGTCGAGGTTGCCGGTGGGTTCGTCGGCAAGGATCACGTCGGGCGACAGGATCACCGCGCGCGCCAGCGCCGCGCGCTGGCGTTCGCCGCCCGACAGGGACGGCGGCAGGGCGCGCGCCTGGGGCGCAAGCTGGACCCACGACAGAAGGTCGCGGATCGCCGGCAGGTCGATCGGCTGCCCCGACACGGTCAGCGGCAGGGCGACGTTTTCGGCCACCGGCAGATGGTTGAGGAACTGCGTGTCCTGGTGGACGACCCCCACCCGGCGGCGCAGCGCGGCGATCCCGTCGCGGTCCAGCGCGGCGACGTTCTGACCGAACGCGGTCACGGTGCCGCCCCGGGGCAGAAGATCGGCATAGGCCATCCGCAGGACCGTGGTCTTGCCCGACCCCGACGGCCCGGTCAGGAAGTGGAACGAGCCCGGCGGAAGGTTCAGCGACAGGCCGCGGAACAGCTCTGCCCCGCCGCCATAGCCGAAGCTCACGTCCTGCATGTCGATCACGCGTTTCTCCTTTGCGCCGCGGTCCGCGGGCCTTGGCGATACCCTTGCGGGTGCGGCTTCTTGGCGACCGGACCGGGCGTTGATAGAACGTCCCGGCGGCGAATGCCAGAAAGCGCGGCCGGGCCGTTGTCGTCGGCATGGCCGGGTTTATGGTTGCCTTGCGGAGGCTGGGCCGGGCGGTTCTGGCCCCAAGGGACGAGGGACGGATGCGGCTGACCTGCCCGCGCTGCGGCGCGCAATACGAGATCGACGGATCCCAGATCCCCGCCGCCGGACGCGTCGTGGAATGTTCCGCCTGCGGCGAAAGCTGGCGGCAGGCGCCCGAGGCCGAGGCGGAGCCGCTGCGGCTGGTCCCCACGCCCCCGGGCGGGACGTTCCCGAACGCGGGGGCTGCTGGCGGGCAGGGTGATGGCGAGGATGTCCCGCAGCCGTTCGACGCGACCGACCGACCGCCGTTGAACCGGCCGCTCAGCGAATCGATCCTGTCGATCCTGCGCGAGGAAGCGGGGCGCGAAATCTCGGCCCGCCGCCGCGACCTGGGCGCGGGTGAGGAGCTTGAGGATGGCACCGGCGGCGAAGATGCCGGTGCGGGCGACGACCCCGACTATTCCCCGCCGCCCCTGCCCGCCCCCGGCGCCGACCTGGCGACGGACGCGGCGACCCGCATCCTGCCCCGGTCCGGCCCCGACCTGTTCGGTGACGAGGACGACGCGCTGTGGCCCGCCACCACTCTGACCCACCCCACCCCGGACCGGCCCGACGCCCTCCCCGCCGACCGGCCTGGGGCCGAGGACCCTATCGGACACCCGGCAGTCGACGCGCGCCGGAACGATGCCGTGGCACCGCCCGCGCTGACCGACACCGACGCGTCAGCCGACGACGTGCTGCTGCACGACCACGAGACGCTTGCGGGTGACCACAGCGGCCATCACGAGCGGGAACCGGGACGGAACGACCCCCAGTCCGACCCGCTGGATCGCGACGACCCCGCCCCTGTCGTGCCCGGCATCGCTGCGGCGCACTTGTTCCGCGAGGGGACCTTCCACGATGAGTCAGCCCTCATCACGCCGCCGAACCAGCACCCCGCGCCGCTCGCTCCTGCACCCGCCCGGACTGCCGCGATCCCCTATGCGGTCCCGCCGGAAGCGCGTGCCCGGCGCCGCGGCGACCGGCGCGGGGCCTACGACAGCGGCTTCGCTCTGGCGTTGATGGTCGCGCTGCTGGCGCTTGCGTTTTATGCGCTGGCGCCGCGAATGGCGGATCAGGGCGCGTTCGGCGCGACGCTGATGGACCTGCGCGAACAGGCGGACGAGGGCCGCGCGTGGCTGCAATCGCGCGCCGACGGCCTGATCGACGGACTGCGGCGCTGAGGCACGGCGGTTGATGCGCGTGTCGCGGATCGGGCGCCTGCCGCTGGAACGCCACGGCAGAAGTGATGCGTCGATGGTCAGCGCATTAGGTCCGGCAATGAGCGACGGGGTCACGCAGGCACATGCTGCAGCCGTTTGTTGCGGCTGACGGTCGATGCAAAGGTGTCCGCAGGGACGCCACAGCTTCCGTTATCTCACGGCTGAACCTTCGGACCGGCCTGCCGGTGGCGCGGGCCCGCATCGGATGGCGAAGCAGGAACACTCTGCTGGTTTGCGGCGGCCTGCCGAATGGTCGGTCGCGGGAGGGGATCAATGGGCCCACCGTCCGCAGGTTCCAGTCCGCGCCGCGCAAGACCCGTTGAGGCCGCAGCGTTCGCTTTGCCGCTGTATCGACCGGCAGCACCCTCAGAACCGATCCAGCAGCCGCCCCAGATAGTCGCGCTCGTCGCGGGGGCGGTCCTGTTCACCGCTGCGGCGGCGGATCTCGTCTTGCAGGTCGCGGGCGTGGCGGTTCGGGTCGCCGCCGTCAGCCAGCGGATCGCCGGTGGTGATTGATCCGCCGTTTCCGGCCATGTCGCGGCCCAAGGGGTCGGTGCCCGGCGGGGCGAGTTGCGCCGTGCCGTCGCCCCGGCCCTCGCCGGGGCGGCCGGTGTCGCCTTCGCCCTGCGCTTCTGCGTTCTCGCCCGGCTCGCCCTGAAGGCCGCGCCCCTGCGAACGCTGCAGGTCGGCCAGCGCCCGCATCCCCTCACGCATCGCCTCGATCGCATCGGCCTGGCTGTCGAGCGAGGCGGCGGGGTCGCCCTGTCGCAAGGCCTCCTCGGCCTCATCCATCGCCCGCGCGGCATCGTCGAGCCGATCGCCCGCCGCCCCGCCCTCGGGCGTGCCCCGCCCCGGCAGCAGCCCGCGCTGGCGCGCGATCTCGTCGCGCAGCGCCCGCTGGCGGTCGGCAAGCGATCCCTGCCCGCCACCCTGCGCCGCCCCGCCGCGGGGTTCGCCCGGGGTCGCGCCGTCGCCGCCCGACGGTTGCCCGGCCCCTTGCCCGTCAGAAGGCGCGCCCTCGTCCGACCCGCCCTGTTCGCCCTCGCCGCCCTGCTGACCCTCGCCGCCGTGATCGCCCACACCGCCGAACGGATTGTCCTGCGCCTGCCGCATCGCCTCGTCGGCAAGGTCCTGCTGCTCGCGCAGCGCCTCGCCCAGCCGCTCCATCGGCCGCGATCCCGGGCCGCCCCCCTCGCCTTCCGACTGGGTGACCTGCAGGCTTTCCATCATCCGGTTGAACTGCTCCAGCAGCTCCTGGGCCTCGGCCATCCGGCCCTCGTTCATCAGGCGCTGGATCTCGTCCATCATCTGCTGGATCTGGTCGCCGGTAATCGTGCGCCCTTCCTGCGGCGAACGGTCGAAGCGCTGCGCCGGGTCCTCGCCACGCTCGGCCAGCATGTCGGTATAGGCGTCGGTCGCGGCCTTCAGCTCGTCCATCAGCTTCTGGATCTCGTCCCGGCTCGCGCCGTTGCGGATCGCCTCGGACAGGCGCTCCTGCGCCTGCTGCATCTGGCGCAGCGCGTCGTCGAGCCCGCCATCCTCAAGCTGCACGGCCAGCGTCCACAGCGCCTCGGCCTGCTTGTCGCGGGTGGCGGGATCGGGCGTCCCCGCCTCGAGCGAGGCGACCGTCGCGGCAAGCACCGCCGCGGTTTCGGGCGCGATGTCGGGTTCGGCCCCGGCGGGCTGCCAGACGATCGTGCGAAGCAGCCGCGCCGTGTTGGCCGCGTTCTCGCGCGACCACAAAAGGTCGCGGCGCAGCTCGATCAGCGCGGCGGCGGTCGGGTCGAAGAAGCGGCGCCCGGGCAGGGCGAGGCGCTGCGGCGCGGTCTCGGCGGTCTGGCCGATGCCGTCTGTCACGCGGTAAACGATCGTCACGGGCAGGTTGGCCCAGGGGTGGCGCGAAAGATCGGTGTTGAGCCGCCCGCGCACGTCGCGGCGCTGGCCCGCGCCCGGCAGCGGCAGGTCCAGCGTGACCGGGTCGCGCGGCTCGGGATTGACGGCTAGACCAAAGCGGCGGTCGGTCGCGGCGAGGTCGAGCGTGACCACCGCCTGCCCGCTTTCGATCCCGTTGTCGTCACTGGCGGTGAAGTCCTGCACCAGTTTGCCGTCGGCCCGGCGTTCGGGCGTGCGGCCCGCCGCCACCTGCGGCGCATCGTCGGGCAGCACGCGGATATCCAGCGACCGGCCGGCGACGGTCAGCGTGCCGTCACGCTCGGCCATGAACTCGGGTGCGTCGGGGTCGGCTTCGGGACCCGCCACCGCCGCGCCGATGTCCTGCGCCACAACCGCGCCGCTGCCGTAAAGCCGCAGGCTGACCTTCGACCCCTCGGGCAGTTCGACCGTGCCGCCCTGGGGGACGGCGTTCAGATAGACGGTCGGGCGGCGGGTATAGGCGGGGGGCGTGGCCCACCCCTCCCACCCCGGGCCGGCTTCGGGCGGGGGCTGCGGCGTCACCTGCGCCGGGCGCCAGGTCGAGGCGAGCGCGGCCCAGCCCTGCCCCATCTGCGCGGTGCCGCCAAACAGGATCGCCATCGCCAGCGCGGTCATCCCGATGAGCCGCAGCGCGAAAGGGTCGCGCCGGGTCAGGCCCGCGTCGGGCGGGACCGCGCAGGCGGCGGATGCGGCCGCGTGCATGCGCGCCAGATGCGCGCGCCACAGCGCCTGCGCGCCCTCGTCGTCCGTGCCCAACGCCATGCGGTCGGCCAGCGCCGACAACGGCGCGCCCGGCAGGGTCGCATCGACCCGCGCGCGGGCGGATGCGCGCTGCGGGCGGCGAAACCGCGCGATGCCCCATGCGGCGGCGGCGCAAAGCGCAAGCGCCCACACCGCCGCGACGCCCACCGCCACCCGCGGCGGCAGCAGTCCCAGCACCCCCAGCGCCAGCGGTGCCAGGCCCAGCGACAGCACCGTGAGCGCGGGCCAGAACGCGCGCAGCGCCCCTTCCCACCACAGCCCGGCGAGCGTCAGGCCAACCGCCCGGCGCGCGCGTCCCGGTTCCGACGACAAGGGCGCGCGCGGGGTCAGAGCCATGGCGGTATCGCGTCGCGCGCCAGCATCTCGTCAATGGTGGGGCGCGGACGGATCACGGCGTAGCGGTCGCCCGCGACCAGCACCTCGGGCACCAGCGGGCGGGAGTTGTATTCGGACGCCATCACCGCGCCGTAGGCCCCGGCCGACCGGAACGCCACCAGATCGCCCGCGCCGAGCCGGGGCAGATCGACCCCGCGCGCGAAGGTGTCGCCGGTTTCGCAGACCGGGCCCACCACGTCCACGGGCGCGACCGGCGCCCCGACCTCGGGCCGGGCGACGGGCACGATGTCGTGGTGCGCGTCATACATCGCCGGGCGGATCAGGTCGTTCATGGCCGCGTCCAGGATCAGGAAATCCCGGCCCTCGCCATGCTTCAGGAACACCACCTCGGACAAAAGGACGCCGGCGTTCCCGACGATGTTGCGGCCCGGCTCGATCTCGATCTCGCAGCCCAGATCGCCCACGGCGTCGCGGATCACCTGCCCGTATTCCAACGGCAGCGGCGGGGCCGTGTTGTCGCGGCGGTAGGGGATGCCAAGCCCGCCGCCCATGTCCAGCCGCATGATCGCGTGCCCGTCGCCCCGCAGCGCCCGGCACAGTTCGGCCATCTTGGCGTAGGCCTGCCGGTAGGGGTCGAGATCGGTCAGCTGGCTGCCGATATGCATGTCGATGCCGACGACCTGCAGGCCCGGCAGCCGCGCGGCCATCGCATAGACCTCGCGCGCGCGGGCGATGGGGATGCCGAACTTGTTCTCGGACTTGCCGGTGGCGATCTTGGCGTGGGTCCTTGCGTCCACGTCGGGGTTCACGCGAACGGCGATCGGGACCGTGGCGCCAAGGGTTGTCGCGACCTCGGACAGGGCGGCGAGCTCGGGCTCGCTTTCAACGTTGACCTGGCGGATCCCGCCCTCGATCACCTGCCGCATCTCGGCCCGGGTCTTGCCCACGCCGGAGAAGACGATCCGCTCGCCCGGCACGCCCGCCGCCCGCGCCCGCGCGTATTCGCCGCCCGACACCACGTCCATGCCCGCGCCCAGATCGCCCAGCAGCTTGAGCACCGCGAGGTTCGAGTTCGCCTTGACCGCAAAGCAGATCAGGTGGCCGGTCCAGTCGAGCGCCTGCCGGAACATCAGGAAATGCCGGGTGAGGGTCGCGGCGGAATAGACGTAGACGGGCGTGCCCACCTCTGCCGCGATCCGCGACAGGGGGACGCCTTCGGCGTGAAGTTCGTCGTTGAGATAGTTGAAGTGGTCCATCAGCCGATCCTGGCCGAGCGCAGGAACAGATAAAACGGCAGCGCGCAGCCGATCCCCAGCGCCAGCGCGGGCAGCGCCAGAAGCGCCGCCCAGTTCCGGCGCACGGTGGTTTCCACCCCGCACCACAGCGCCAGCGTGGCGCCCGCAACCGCGCCCTGCCCTTTCGGCAGCCCCGGGCCATAGGCGACCGAGACGCCCGCGCCGATAAGCGCCAGCGCCAGCCAAGCCAGCCTGAGTGGGGTGAGCCCCGAAAGGATGGGGTCAGCGAACACGCGGCTCCAATCCGATCAGGTCGGAACCTGACAGCGACACCGGCGCGTGGCGGGCGTTCGGGTTGTAGACATAGACCTTGTCCGACACGACCGGGATCTCCTCCATCGAGCTGCCCTTGCCGCTGCCCCCGCCGCCGCAGGCCGACAGCGCGCCGAGTGCGACGACGACGCCCAGCCGCGCGAGCGCGGGTCGATTGATGCGGGCCCCTGCGGTGCCCCGGGTTGCGATCACGTCCATCCTGCTCTCCTCAACGATCGGGCGCATTCTGTGGCGCACCTTGTGCGACAATCTTGCCGCGACCCCGCGGATTTGTGAACCGCCACGTTGCGGCCAAGCGAGAACGTGATCCGCCAGGCAGGCGCCCTGCGGGACGCCCCCCACCGTCAGGCGCCGTAGGATGCGCCGACGGTCGCGTAGCCCGAAACCGTCACCGGCAACGGCTCGGACGAGACCGTCTGGCCGGGCGTCACCGGTGCGCGCGGGGGCTGGTTCGCCGCCGCGCCCGACATCCGCCCCGGCGCGCGCGGCGGCCCGTCGACGCCACAGGCGCCGAGGCCCGCCACCAGCGCGCCGGCCGCGACCAGCGCCGCCCCTTTTCGCATCGTCGCCCCGAATGTCATGCCCATTCCCCCATGATTTCCTGCCACCGCTTCACCTGCGCGCGCACCTGATCGGGCGCGGTCCCGCCATAGGACATCCGCGACGCAACCGAGTTATGCACCCCCAGCACGTCATAGACCGCATCCGTTATCGCCGGGTTAACCGCCTGCATCTCGGCAAGGCTCAGGTCGGGCAGGTCCACGCCCCGCGCCTCGGCCGCCGCGACCAGCGCACCGGTGGCGTGATGGGCGTCGCGGAACGGCAGCCCCGCCTCGCGCACCAGCCAGTCGGCCAGATCGGTCGCGGTGGAAAAGCCGCTCGACGCCGCAGCCTGAAGCCGGTCGCGGTTGACGGTCAGGTCGCCGATCATCCCGGTCATCGCCGCCAGCGCCAGCATCAGCGTGTCGGCGGCGTCGAACACCTGCTCCTTGTCTTCCTGCATGTCCTTTGAATAGGCGAGCGGCAGGCCCTTCATCACCGTGAACAGCGCCACCGTCGCCCCCAGAACGCGGCCGATCTTGGCCCGGATCAGCTCGGCCGCGTCGGGGTTGCGCTTTTGCGGCATGATGCTGGACCCGGTGGACCAGCGATCCGACATGGCGACGAACCGGAACTGCGCCGAGGACCAGATCACCAGTTCCTCGGCCAGACGCGACAGGTGCATGGCGCAGATGCTGGCGGCGGCAAGGAACTCCAGCGCGAAGTCGCGGTCGCTGACGGCGTCGAGCGAATTGGCCGTCGGCCGGTCGAACCCCAGCGCGGCCGCCGTGGCATGCCGGTCGATCGGGAAGCCCGTGCCCGCAAGCGCCGCCGAACCCAGGGGCGATTCGTTCATCCGCGCGCGGGCATCCCGGAAACGCGACAGGTCGCGGCCGCACATCTCGACATAGGCCATCATGTGATGGCCCCACGTCACCGGCTGCGCGGTCTGCAGGTGGGTGAAGCCCGGCATCACCCAGTCGGCGCCGGCATCCGCCTGCGCCACCAGCGCCGCGACCAGCGCCTGCAAACCACCGATCGCCGCATCGCACTGATCGCGCACCCACAGGCGGAAGTCGGTCGCCACTTGGTCGTTCCTCGACCGCGCGGTGTGCAGCCGGCCGGCGGGCTCGCCCACCACTTCCTTCAGCCGCGCCTCGACATTCATGTGGATGTCCTCGAGCGAGGTCCTGAACGCGAACTCTCCGCGCTCGATTTCTGACAAGACGGTGAGCAGCCCTTTCCCGATCGCCTCGGCATCGGTAGGGCTGATGATGCCTTGCGCGGCCAGCATCGCCGCGTGGGCCCGGCTGCCCTGGATATCCTGGGCGCTCATTCGTTGGTCGAACCCGATCGAGGCGTTTATCGCCTCCATGATCGCGTCCGGCCCCGAGGCGAAGCGCCCGCCCCACATGCTGTTGGCATCGGCTGTCGTGGGGGTGCTGGGCGCGTCGGTCATCGGTTCGTCCTTTGCCGGAGGTCACATGCTGCTGCGGTCCATCGCCCTTTATACGTCGCTCCTTGTCGCTGCAAACGTGGCCGGGGCCCTGCCCGCGGCCGCCGGTCCGGTGGACTGGCAGGCGGCCCGCGACGCCGGGCTGACCAAGCTGACCGACGCCGTTCAACCCGTGCCGGACGTGCAGTTCACCGACGCGGCGGGCAAGCAGGTCAGCCTTGCCGACTGGAAGGGCAAGGCGCTGCTGGTGAACTTCTGGGCGACGTGGTGCGCCCCCTGCCGCGAGGAGATGCCGTCGCTCGACGCGCTTCAGGCGCAGCGCGGCGGCGAGGACTTCGCCGTCCTGACCATCGCCGCCGGGCGCAACCCGCCGCCCGCGATCCGCAAGTTCATGGACGAGACCGGGGTGAAGAACCTGCCCATGCTGACGGACGAGCGGATGGCCTTGGCGCGCGGCATGGGTGTTCTGGCGATGCCCGTCACGATCCTGATCGACGCCGAAGGCAACGAGGTCGCGCGCATGATCGGCGACGCCGACTGGGCGTCGCCCGCCGCGCTGGCGGTGGTGGACCAGCTGCGCGCAAAGTGACGCTCATGCCTGCCCGTGCCGGTGGCACGAGGTCAGGTGGTCGTTGACAATGCCCGTCGCCTCCATGAACGCATAGGTGATGACGGGGCCGCAAAAGCGGAACCCCGCGGCCCGCAGCGCCTTGGACATGGCGCGCGATTCTACCGTCTCGGTCGGCACGTCGGACTGGGTGGCGAACCGGTTCACGATCGGCTCGCCGCCGGTGAAGCGCCACAGGAAATCGGAAAAACTTTCGCGATCTTCCACGGCGAGGAACGCGCGCGCATTCCCCACCGCCGCCTCGATCTTGCCGCGATGGCGCACGATGCCGGGATCGGCCAGCGCCCGCGCGACGTCGGCATCGGTCCAGCAGGCCAGCCTTTCGGGGTCGAACCCGTCAAAGACGCGCCGAAAATTATCCCGCTTTCTCATTATTGTAATCCAGCTCAGCCCGGCCTGAAACCCGTCGAGCACCAGCTTTTCGAACAGCGCCCGCGGGTCGCGTTCCGCCACCCCCCATTCGGTGTCGTGATACGCGGTGTACAGCGGGTCGGTGCCGCACCAGGGGCAGCGCACGGGCGCATCGTCGGTCATCATCCGTTAACCTCATCCTCGCATTTCCGGACGCATTTACCTGATCTTAGAGCATTCTGGTCAGGGATCAGTGACGAATGAAAGGAGGACAGCGTGTCCCGAAACGACGATCCGGCAACCCGCGGCGGCGCCCCATCCGGGCGCGGGCCGCGCACCTCGCCAATCGACTTCACGGTCGACCGGCAGTCCGCCCTGACGATCGCCACCGTCGAGGATGCGGTCAGGCGGGGCGACGGCCTTCTGGCCTACCAGCCGGTCGTGCAGTCCTATCGCCCCGACCGACCAGCCTTCTACGAGGGACTGATCCGGATCGTGGACGTGACCGGCCGGCTGATCCCGCTGCGCGATTTCATGCCGCATGTGGAAACCACCGAACTTGGCCGGCAGATCGACTGCCTCGCGCTGTCGCTGGGCCTGCAGACGCTGACCCAAGAGCCGGCGGTCCGGCTGTCGGTGAACATGTCGGCGCGCTCGATCGGGCACGAGGACTGGGCGCGGACCCTGGCCGACGGGCTCAGGAACCGCGAAAGCATCGCCGAGCGGCTGATCCTCGAGGTCACGGAAAGCTCGGCCATGGACCTGCCGGACGAGGTGCGGACGTTCATGCACGACCTGCAGGGGCGCGGCGTCAGCTTCGCGCTGGACGATTTCGGCGCGGGCTACACCTCGTTCCGCTATCTGCAGGACTTCTGCTTCGACATGATCAAGATCGACGGCCGCTTCATCCGCGGCATTGCCGAGGAACGCGACAACCAGGTCCTGACCCGCGCGCTGCAGTCGATCGCCCACCATTTCGACATGTTCACCGTGGCCGAATCGGTCGAAACGGCCGAGGACGCGGCATTCCTGATCGAGATGGGGCTGGACTGCCTGCAGGGCTACTATTTCGGCGCCCCGACCATCGTGCCGCCGTGGCGATCCCCCGGCAGCACCGCGCAGCGCCGGTGAGTGGCCCAGCGGCGCGCGGCACCCGTTGCCGGGCCTCTCAAGCACCGGCTGCGGGCAAAAAGCGTCGGGGTTGGGCAACAATCAGGCATCCGCTAACGTTCCGGCCATGAACAAGCCTCAGGGAGGGGGTAAATCATGGACAAGGTTGCGCTGGTTACAGGGGGGTCGCGCGGGATCGGCGCGGCGATCAGCAAGGCGTTGAAAGCGCAAGGCTATCAGGTCGCCGCGACCTATGCCGGCAATGACGAGGCGGCGCGCGCCTTTTCGGGCGAGGCGGGGATCCGCAGCTACAAGTGGTCGGTCACCGACTACGACGCCTGCCAGACCGGTGTGCGCCAGGTCGAGGAGGACCTGGGCCCGGTGGCGGTCCTCGTCAACAACGCGGGCATCACCCGCGACGCCATGTTCCACAAGATGACCCCGACCCAGTGGAAGGAGGTCATCGACACGAACCTGACCGGGCTTTTCAACATGACGCATTGCGTCTGGTCGGGCATGCGCGACCGGAAGTTTGGCCGCGTCATCAACATCAGTTCGGTGAACGGGCAAAAGGGCCAGGCCGGTCAGGCGAACTATTCGGCGGCAAAGGCGGGCGACATCGGCTTCACCCGCGCGCTCGCGCAGGAAGGCGCCCGGGCGGGGATCACCGTCAACGCGATCGCGCCGGGCTATATCGGCACCGAAATGGTCCGCGCCATCGACGAAAAGGTGCTGACCGACCGCATCCTGCCGCAGATTCCTGTCGGACGGCTGGGCGAACCGGAGGAAATCGCGCGCTGCGTCGTGTTCCTTGCCTCCGACGAGTCCGGCTTCATCACCGGCTCGACGCTCAGCGCGAACGGGGCGCAGTTCTTTGGCTGACCCCGCCGTGCGGTAAGGGCGAAGGTTCGTGCAGCCCAGCCCCGACCTTTCCGGGTTCGGTTTCGGTCCCGCCGGTTGATGGTCCGGCGGGATCGAAGATGCGAAGGCCGTTCGCTGGAGCGAGGACCGCTTGTCACCGGTCGAGCGGCTGCGCATGCAAGAGTGAAAGGCTAAGTCGGTAGCCGGCGCACGGTATTACGCGGCTCGCGGGCGTGGTTCTCCGTGTGTGTAAAATTGATGCTTGGCAAATTGCGGTTTTTTGTCAGCCACTTACATTCCATCTAACAAAAATTTTGCGGTTATCATCCATAATACAAGCACCACAGCCACTGCCAGTGAAAGCCACGGAGATGCTCTGCGTAGAGCAGCTCTGTTGAAGATGAGAGCCCATATGCAGAAAAAAAAGAAAATTGTAGGCAGAAGATTTACAACAGCTAATGCTGCTGCGACGTCAAATATACTGGAGCCCGTTTTTGAAAAAAAGTACTTGGAATTCGGAGCGATGGTAATGACAAAAATAACCATGTAGGATACCACGTATCCACAAAGTATATAAAATGCATGCGTGTTGCGGAATGAAGATCGCATATACAGCCAAAGGTTCCTATAACTGCAAGTGTCGCCACACTTAACGTACTAAGATCTATACCGCCAAGTAGCGTGCCGGACGACACCCAGTACACTCGCAAGCACCGCCTTTTGCCGGCGCGTGTGGGCGGCGGTGTCCTGCACCCTCGTTTTTCCATTAGCTTCTACCGCTCGACCGGACAGCCGCTGCACCGCGACCTCCCCTACCCGCAGCTTCCCTCATCGTGCCGCCTCAAGCGGCAGGACCGGCGCGATCGCGCCGGCCCTGGTGTCAAAAAAAACCTGATCGGAAAAACAACTGCCGGCGGCCAGGGCGGATCCGGGGCGGCCGGGGAGGAAAGATGCGCCCCGAAAGGCGCGGCGCGGACTAGTGGGTGAGCCGGGCGATCTCTTCCTTCAGACGCAACTTCTCGCGCTTCATCTCGGACAGCGAGATGTCGTCGGTGCCTGGCGCACGCTGGGCACGCTCCACGGCTTCGGACAGATTCTGGTGCTTCTTGCGCAGTTCCTGAACGTGCGAGGCGACGGACATGGGCAGACACTCCTGTTCTGTGGTCAGTGTCACAAAACGAACACAGATTTCCGATTCTGTCACCGCCTTTCCGGCGGTTTCAGGTCCAGGGCCGCGCCGCCGCGCAGAACTGCCTGCGCTTCGGGCGTCAGATCCTCGCCGTCGTGCAGATGGCGCGCGTTCGCGTGCATGACGAAGGGCGCGAGCAGGCGCAGGGGCCCGCGCGCGCCCTTTCGCGCGGCGACGATGACCCGCCCCGCGGCCGCGCCCGCGCGGGGCGCGACCGGCAGGATCGCCACGTCGCCCGCCCGGCCCGACAGCGCGTCCAGCAGGTCGCCCAACCGCTCGGCCCGGTGGATGACGGTCAGCCAGCCGCGCGGCCGCAGCCGCCGCAGGCCGGTGTCGATCCAGTCGGCAAGCGGCGTTTCCTCGTGCCGCGCGCCGGCCCGATAGGCGTCGGGGGCGCGGGTGCCGGTGGCGAAGAACGGCGGGTTCGCGATCACGTGGTCCACCGAGGTCGCCGCCACGCCGGGCGGCAGCCGCGACAGATCGCCCGTGACGATATGGGCGGCCAGGCCCGCCGCGTCGGCATTGGCGCGGGCGAGGTTCGCGGCCAGCGGGTCACGCTCGATGCCCGCGAGCGTCAGCCCCGGCACCCGCACGCCCAGGCAAAGCAGCGCGGCCCCCGCGCCGCAGCCAAGTTCCAGCACCGACTGCCCCGGCGCGGCGGCGCAGGCGGCCGCCAGCATCACCGCGTCGGCCCCGGCGCGGTAGCCGTGCGCGGGCTGCGTCAGCCGCAGGCGTCCGCCCAGGAAATCGTCGGTGCGGGTCGGAACCGGGCTTGCGGTCACGTGACGGTGGTCAGGTGATGTCGTGGTCGCGCAGGATCGCGCGGGCCATGAACAGGTCGCGGTCCGCGACCATAAGCCGCCGCGGCAGGATCCCCAGCGAGCCTTCGAGAACGCTCATGTGCTGGTCCAGCTGGAACGCCGCGATCCCCTCGCCCGCCAGCAGATCGGCGGCGCGTACGAGGGTCAGGGGATCGGTGGCGCGCAGCACTTCCTTCATGGCAGGCGAAGGCTAGCGGCCGGTTGCGAAACTGTCCACGGCGTGGCAAGCCCTCGGCCGAAAGGATCCGCGCATGGCCATGAAAGACAACGGTGAACCGCTGGAACGGCTGTCCCGGCTTCTGTCGGACGACATGGCCGCGGTGAACGCGCTGATCCGCGAACGCATGGTCAGCCGCCACGCGCCCCTGATCCCGGAAGTCACGGCCCATCTGGTCGAGGCGGGGGGCAAGCGGCTCAGGCCGCTGCTGACGGTCGCGGCGGCGCGGCTGTGCGGATACCAGGGCACCCGGCATCACCTGCTGGCCGCGACGGTCGAGTTCATCCACACCGCGACGCTGCTTCACGACGACGTGGTGGACGAAAGCCGCCAGCGCCGCGGGCGGCCGACCGCGAACCTGCTGTGGGACAACAAGTCCAGTGTTCTGGTCGGCGACTACCTGTTCGCGCGCAGCTTCCAGCTGATGACCGATACCGAAAACCTGCGGGTGATGGAGATCCTGTCGAACGCCTCGGCCACGATTTCCGAGGGCGAGGTGCTGCAGCTGACCGCCGCGCGCAACCTTGCCACCGACGAGGACGTCTATCTGCAGGTCGTGCGCGGCAAGACCGCGGCGCTGTTCTCGGCCGCGGCCGAGGTGGGCGGCGTGATCGCCGAGGCGCCGGCCGAACAGGTGCGCGCGCTTTACGACTTTGGCGATGCGCTGGGGATTGCGTTCCAGATCGTCGACGACGTGCTGGACTATGGCGGCGCGACCGACACGATCGGCAAGAACGTCGGCGACGATTTCCGCGAGCGCAAGCTGACGCTGCCGGTCATCAAGGCGGTCGCGGCCGCCGATGCGGACGAGCGCGCGTTCTGGCAGCGCACGATCCAGGATGGCGACCAGCAGGACGGCGATCTGGACCGCGCGATGGCGATCCTGGCCCGGCGCGGCGGGATCGAGGCGGCGCGCGCCGATGCGCTGGCGTGGTCCGACCGCGCCCGCGCGGCGCTGGATCCCCTGCCCGACCACCCTGTGCGCGACCTGCTGGCCGAGATGGCCGGGTTCGTGGTGGCCCGCGTCGCCTGACGCCGAAGGGCCCGGCGCGAACCGGGCCCCTTGCATGTTCTCGGGCGATCAGTTGTAGGCGTTCTCGCCGTGACTGGTCAGGTCCAGTCCCTGGCGCTCGTCGTTCGTATCGACCCGCAGGCCGATCGTCGCCCGGACCAGGTAGATCGCCGCGAAGGACACCAGCGTCGACCAGACCACGCAGGTCGCCACGCCCAGCGCCTGGACGCCGACCTGGCGGCCCATGTCGAATACGGCGACCGATCCGGTCGAATAATCGAACACGCCCGATCCGCCCAGCGCGGGTGCCGCGAACACCCCGGTCAGGATCGCGCCAACGATGCCGCCCACGCCGTGGATGCCGAACACGTCGAGGCTGTCGTCGATCCGCATCCGCGATTTCATGACCACCACGAACCACATGCAGGCAAGACCCGCGGCGACGCCGATCGCGATCGCGCCCATCGGCCCGACGAAGCCCGCGGCGGGCGTCACGCCGACCAGACCCGCGACCGCGCCCGACACGCCGCCCAGCAGCGACGGGTGCCCGCGCAGGATCCATTCGCCCAGGCTCCACGCCAGCGCGGCGGCGGCGGTGGCGACTGTCGTGTTCAGGATCGCGAGCGCGGTCAGGCCGTTCGCCTCGAGGTTCGAGCCAGCATTGAAGCCGAACCAGCCGATCCATAGCAGGCACCCGCCCAGCAGCGTGAAGGTCAGGTTGTGCGGCGCCATCAGTTCCTTGCCGTAGCCCACGCGCGGCCCCGCGACATGCGCCGCCACCAGCCCCGCGACGCCCGCGTTGATGTGGATGACGGTGCCGCCCGCGAAGTCGAGCGCCCCGTGCGAGAACAGGTACCCCGCGGGCGCCGTGTAGGCGCTGGGGCCGCCCCACCACCAGACCATGTGCGCCATCGGCAGGTAGGACAGGAAGAACCAGATCACGACAAAGGCGAGAATGGCCACGAACTTCATCCGTTCGGCCGTGGCGCCCACGATCAGCGCGGGCGCGATGCAGGCGAAGGCCATCTGGAAGATGACGAAGGACAGCTCGGGAATGAACACCCCGGCCGAGAACGTCTCGGCCACCGACGAGGTGGTGACCCCGGACAGGAACGCCTTGGACAGCCCGCCGATGAACGGCGTCAGCGGCCCCGCGGCCGCGGCGTCACCCGCGCCGGTGAAGGCCAGCGAATAGCCGACGCAGACCCACAGGATCGCCATGACCGAAAACACGGCCAGCACCTGCATCAGCACCGACAGGACGTTCCGGGACCTGACCAGCCCGCCGTAGAACAGGGCGAGGCCGGGGATCGTCATCATCATGACGAGGATCGCCGACACCATGACCCAGGTCGTGTCGCCCTTGTCGGGCACCGGCGCGCTCGTGACGGCGGCGGGCACGGCTGCCGTCACGGCGTCGGTCGCCTGCGCCAATGCCGCGCCGGCGACCGACATCAGCGCCAGCGCCGCGATCGTCCCGCCGGCGATCCGAACGGCGCCGCGACCCGTGCCCGGGGAATGTTCGTATGTCATCTTGCCTCGTCCATCTCGTCCAAGCTGCGACCGGGTCGCGGATGCGCCCGCCTCACGCTCAGGGGACCAAGGCCGGGGTCGCGGCGTCCAGCGCGCATGCCGCGCTGCAGCATGGGGTTTGCGCCGTGCCCTGAGTTCAGGCAGTTTTTGCGCAAAATGCCGCGCAGTTGGTCAGGTCACGAGTGGGTCAGCGCCGCCCGCACGTGTTCTCAATCCGGGCGTCTTGCTGTATCAGATGCGCGACAAGGCCGGGGAACGGTCGCAGGATTGCAGGCATGAAGAACACAACCGGCAACCGGCGCATCGTCGCCGACAAGCGTTACGCGGATCAGGCGACGCCCGCGCCGCGCAAGCCCGTGAAGGGCGGCGGCGGCAACGGCGGCGACAACGGTAACGGCGGCAATGGTAACGGCGGCGGCCTGCCCCCGCGCGAGGCGCGGCGCCGCGCCGCCGCGGCGCCCGCACCCAAGGCCCGCAGGCGGGGCAACGTCGTGTCGCGCGGCATCGCCGGGTCGGTCGCGCTGGTGTGGCGAATCATTTGGGGCAGCGTCTGGCGGCTGGGGCTGACCTTCGCGCTGATCCTGTTCACGGCCACCGCCTATTATTATTCGACCCTGCCCGAACCGCAGGCGCTGTTCGACGGCCGCCAGCGCGGGTCGGTCACGATGCTGGACCGCGACGGCAAGGTGTTCGCCTGGCGCGGCGAGACGTTCGGCACCGTCAGTTCCGACAAGATCGCGCCGGTGCTGAAGAACGCCGTGGTCGCGACCGAGGACAAGCGGTTCTATTCCCACCTCGGCGTCGATCCGCGCGGCGTGGCCAGCGCCATCAAGATCAACATGGCCGAGGGGCGCGGTCCGCTGGAAGGCAACGGCGGCTCGACCATCACCCAGCAGGTCGCGAAGCTTCTGTGCCTGGGCGACACGTTCGACCCGACCAAGTGGAAGTCCGAAGCCGATTTCGAGGCCGAGTGCCGCCAGTCCTCGCTGTGGCGCAAGGTCAAGGAAGTGCCCTACGCGCTGGCGATGGAGACGAAGTACTCCAAGGACGACATCCTCAACATCTACATGAACCGCAGCTATCTGGGCGCAGGCGCCCGCGGGTTCGAGGCGGCGAGCCAGCGCTATTTCGGCAAGCCCGCATCCGATGTGACGGCCGCCGAGGCCGCGATGATGGCGGGGCTGCTGAAGGCGCCCAGCTACTTCGCGCCGACCGCGAACCTCGAACGCTCGCGCGAACGGGCCAGCGTCATCCTGGGGCTGATGCACCAGCAGGGCTACCTGAAGGACGACGAGTTCGCGACCGCCAAGGCCCGGCCCGCCGCGCTCAGCCGCGCGGCCGAGGCGCGCGCGGGCGGCTATTTCGCGGACTGGGTGATGGAATCCGGTCCGGGCTTTCTCACCAGCGAGACGACCGAGGACGTGACGATCAAGACGACCTTCGACCAGCAGGTCCAGCGCGCCGCGGAACGGGCGCTGGCCAAGGTGTTCGACGAAAAGGTCAAGGACGGCTCCAAGGTCGAGGCGGCGGTGGTCATCATGTCCGCCGACGGCGCGGTGCGCGCCATGGTGGGCGGCCGCGACACCAAGGTGAACGGCACCTTCAACCGCGCTACCCAGGCGATGCGCCAGCCCGGATCGGCGTTCAAGCCGTTCATCTACGCCGCCGCGCTCGACATGGGCTACACCCCCGACAGCATGGTACTGGACGCGCCGCTGACGATCAACGTGCGCGGGTCGGGGCCGTGGTCGCCCAAGAACTACACCCGCCGTTACCGGGGCGAGGTCACGCTGACCACGTCGCTGATGAACTCGCTCAACACCTCGACCATCCGCCTGCAGGAGGCAGTGGGGCGCGACGCGGTGCGCCGCGTGGCCGAGGATTTCGGCTTTGGCCACAACCTCGCGGCCGGGCCGTCGCTGGGGCTCGGGGTGTCGGAAACCACGCTTCTCGACATGACGGGCGCCTATGCGGGCATCCGCAACGGCGGCACCGCGGTCCGCCCCTATGGATTGGTCGAGCTGGCGATCAAGGGTGAGCAGACGCCGCTCATGGGCCAGGTCGGCGGGATGGGGCAGCGCGTGATCTCGCCCCAGGCGGCGGGCGAGCTGATCGGGATGATGCGCGAAGTCGTGCAGCACGGCACCGGCACCCGCGCGAAGCTGGCCGACGGGCGCGACGTCGCGGGCAAGACCGGCACCACCTCGTCCTATCGCGATGCGTGGTTCGTGGGCTTCTCGCAGCAATACGTGGCGGGCGTCTGGATGGGCTATGACGACAACAGCCAGATGACAGGCGTGACCGGCGGCGGCCTTCCGGCCGAAATCTGGTCGGCCGTCATGACCGAGATCCACCAGGGCCTGCCGAACGAGCCGCTGGACACCACCAGCGGCGGCGGCGGGATCGTGCCGCAGATCGTCGCAGTGGGCGACGCCGATCCGCTGGCGGCGGCGCTGGCGCAGGCCGTGTCGGACGCGGCGCCGATCCGCAACCTGCCCGGCGAGATGGGCGGCGGCGCGCTGGCGCCCGCCCCCGATCCGGCGAACGGCAACCTCGACGCGGCGCTGGCCGAGGCGATGGCATCCGCACAGGAAGCCGACGCAGCGGCCGAGGCCGAGATCGCGGCCGCCGAAAGCCTTGCCCCCGCGCCCGACGGCGGCGTTGCCGACCCGGTCCCGCCCGGCGTGACGGCACCCCGGACGCCGGGCGCGGTCGTCAGCTCCGACGGCGGCCCGGACCCGTTCGCCGACGCATCCGCCGCGGGCCTCGCGCCGGTCGAGCCCGAACCTGCACAGGCGCAGGCACCCGACCCCGCCGCGCTGGACAGCAGCGCGGCCGGCACCGCGGGCACGGCTGGCGCACCTGCCGACGACGCGCTCGCCGCGGCGCTGGGTGCGGCGATGGGCGACAACTAGCGGGGCTTTTCCGCGCATCGGCGCCCGACGTGGGGGCCGCGCCTGCGCGCGTCGATGGTTTCTTAATTGTCACGGGCGTAAGACAGTCGGGGACGAATCGGATTCCTTTGCGCGGCGGACAGGTGGCGAATGCCTCAGATGGCACATGACGGGCAGAAGGAACTGCGCGCGGCGCGTTCGGCAGGGCTGCATCTGCTTCTGTCGGTGGGCGCGTTTTCCGCCGCGGTGAACCTGCTGAACCTGACCGGGCCGCTGTTCATGATGCAGGTCTACGACCGCGTCCTCGGCAGCCGCTCGGTCGAGACGCTGGCGGCGCTGTTCGCGGTGGTGACGTTCCTTTTCGTGATGATGGGGCTTCTGGACCTTGCCCGGACGCGCGTGATGGCGCGGCTTGCGGCCCGGTTCCATGCGCAGATGGAAGGGCGCGTGTTCCGCGCCGCGCTGCAGGACGGCGCGGCGACCGGACAGGCGGCGGCGACCGCCGCGGGGCCGGCCGATCTCGACGCCGTGCAGCGGCTGGTGGGGTCGCCCGTGATGCTGGCGCTCTTCGACCTGCCTTGGGTGCCGATGTTTCTTGCCGGGCTCTTCATCTTCCACCCGCTCTTGGGGGCGATGGCCTGTCTGGGCGGGCTCGTCCTGGTCATCACGACGCTTCTGAACCAGCTGATGTCGCGCGATCCGCTGCGGCAGGCGCACATGTCGTCGCAGCAGGCCGACCGCGCCGCCGCCATGTACCGCGAAGAGGGTGAGCTGATCGGCGCGCTCGGCATGCGCGGGGCGACGCTGTCGCGCTGGCAGCGGCAACGCGACGTTGTCGCGGTGGCCTCGATGCGCGGCGCCGACCGCGCGTCGGCCTTTACCGTGTTTTCCCGCGTGTTCCGGCTGTTCCTGCAAAGCGCGCTCCTCGCCGCCGGCGCGTGGCTCGTCCTCAAGGGCGAGGTCACGCCGGGGGCGATGATCGCAAGCTCGGTCCTCATGGGCCGGACGCTGGCGCCGATCGAGCAGATCGTGGGCGGCTGGCCCCTGGTGCAGCGCGGGCAGGACGGGTGGCGGCGGCTGGCGGTCCTGCTGTCGCGGCGCCCGCCGCCGCCGGCGCGCACCCCCCTGCCGCGCCCGGCCGCGCGGCTGCAGGCCACGAACCTGTCGGTCGTGCCGCCCGGTGCCGACGTGGCGACCCTGCGCGGGGTGAACTTCACCCTGCAGCCGGGGCAGGCGATGGGCGTGATCGGGTCGTCGGGTGCGGGCAAGTCCACGCTCGCGCGGGCGCTGACCGGCGCGTGGACGCCCGTGGGCGGGTCGATCCGGCTCGACGGGGCGACACTCGACCAGTACGACCCGGACGTGCTGGGCAGCCTGATCGGCTACCTGCCCCAGCAGGTCACGCTGTTCGATGGCACCATTGCCGAGAACATCGCCCGCCTGTCGCCGGAACCCGATTCCGCGGCGATCGTGCGGGCCGCGACGCAGGCGGCGGCGCACCGGATGATCCTCGACCTGCCGCAGGGCTACGACACGCCCGTGTCGCAGGCGGGCGCGCGCCTGTCGGGCGGGCAGATCCAGCGGGTGGGCCTTGCCCGCGCCCTTTATGGCGAGCCGGTGCTGTTCGTTCTGGACGAGCCGAACTCGAACCTCGACAACGAAGGCTCGCAGGCGCTCAACGTCGCGATCCGGGCGATCAAGGCGCGGGGCGGATCGGTCATCATCATGGCCCACCGCCCGGCCGCGATCGCCGAATGCGACCTTCTGCTGGTGATGGAACAGGGCACCGTGCGCGCGTTCGGCCCGCGCGACGAGGTGCTGAAATCGACGGTCCGCAACGCGCAGGAAATCCGCACCGCGCCGGTCGCGGCAGGGGGTGCGGCATGACCGGCAAGAACGACGCGAACCTGCCCGTGGGCCCGGTCCCTTCCGGCGCCGTGTCGCCCGCCCCCGCACCCGCGGGCACCGCCGGCACCGGCACCACGCTGCCCACGAACCGCGCCGCCGGCCGACCCGCGCATTACCCCTTTGCCGCCCGCGCAGCGACGGCCCCCCGCCCCCCTGTCCCTGCCCCGCCCCCTGCCCCTGCCGTTCCGCCGCGCGAGGCCGCGCGCAGGCGCTGGCCGGTCGGCGGCACCCTGACGCTGGGGCTCGTCAGCCTGCTCATCCTGGTGGGTGGCTTCGGCGGCTGGGCCACATTCTCGCGCATCTCGGGCGCGGTCGTCTCGCCGGGCCAGATCGAGGTCGAGCGCCATCGCCAAATCGTCCAGCACCCCGATGGCGGCGTGGTGGACGCGATCCTCGTGCGCGAAGGCCAGCCGGTCAAGGCGGGCGACACCCTCGTCCGGCTCGACGGCGAATTGCTCAGGACCGAGCTTGCGATCGTCGAGGGCCAGTATTTCGAGATCCTCGCCCGCCGCGGCCGGCTGGAGGCCGAGCGCGACACCGCCGACGCCCCCCGGTTCCCGCCCGAACTGACCGACAGCCTGGCCGAGCGTCCTGCCCTGCAGGAACTGCTGGACGGGCAGACCAGCCTGTTCGACGCCCGCCGCGACACGCTGAAGCAATCGCTGGACCAGCTGGAACAGCAGGCGCAGCAGGTCACCGAACAGATCGTCGGGATTGAGGCGCAGGAAGCCGCGACCCGCACCCAGCGCGACCTGATCGAGCGCGAACTGACCGACCAGCGCACGCTTCTGGAAAAAGGGCTGGCGCAGGCGCCGCGCGTGCTGGCGCTGGAACGCGAGGCCGCGAGCCTTGACGGGCAGCTGGGCGAACTGGCCGCGTCCCGCGCGCAAGGCGAGACCCGGCGCACCGAGATCGGGATCACGCAGCTTCAGCAATCCTCGGAACGCCGCGAAAGCGCCGAGACCGACCTGCGCGACCAGGGCTACCGCGAACTGGAACTGGCCGAGCGTCGCCGCGGCCTGACGGAACAGATCGCGCGCCTCGACATCCGCGCCCCGGTGTCCGGGATCGTCCACGAGATGCAGGTGACGACCCCCCGTTCGGTCATCCGGCCGGCCGATCCGATCATGTTCCTGGTGCCGCAGGACCGCCCGCTCGTGGTCGCGGCCCGCGTCTCGCCCCTGCACGTGGACGAGGTCAGGACCGGGCAGGACGTGATGCTGCGGATGTCGGCGCTGTCGTCGCGCACGACGCCCGAGATCGGCGGCACGCTCGCCAACGTCTCGGCCGACGCGGTGACCGACCAGACCACAGGCGTCCCCTACTACCGCGCCGAGGTCACGATCTCTCCCGAAGAGCTCGCGCGGCTGGGCGATGCGGCGCTGGTGCCGGGGATGCCGGTCGAGGTGTTCATCCAGACCGGCGAGCGCAGCCCGATGGCCTATCTGCTGAAACCGCTGACCGACTATTTCTCGCGCGCGCTGCGCGAGACCTAGGCGCCGGGCCCCGTCGGCGGCCACGGCCCGGTCCGCCACGGCCGCGCGGCCCGCCCCGCCCACGCAACGCCGCATGTCCGCCGCGCGGCACGGCCCCCCGACGCCATTGCCCCGCCGGTCGGTTTCCGCCTAAGCCTTGCCGCAACCGGAGTGCGCTCATGAAGATCATCATCTGCGGGGCAGGACAGGTCGGCTGGCAGATCGCGCGCCACCTGAGCGGCGAGCGCAACGACATCACCGTCATCGACACCGATGCCGACCTGATCCGCCGCGCGACCGACATGCTGGACGTCCAGGGAATTGCGGGTTTCGCCAGCCACCCCGACGTCCTCGCCCGCGCCGGCGCCGCCGACTGCGACCTTCTCATCGCCGCGACTCATTCGGACGAGATCAACATCGTCGCCTGCGAGATCGCGCACGCAGTCTTCCAGATCCCGCGCAAGATCGCACGGCTGCGCGCGGCGTCCTATCTGGACCCGTCCTACGCGGGCATGTACGGCACCGCGAACCTGCCCATCGACGTCGTCATCAGCCCCGAACGCGAGGTCGCGCGCGCCGCCATGCAGCGCCTGCAGGCGCCCGCGACCTTCGACGTCGAGACCTTCATGAAGGACCGGGTCCTGATGCTGGGCCTGGCGCTGGATCACGACTGCCCGATTCTCAACGCCTCGCTGCGCCAGCTCGACGACATGTTCATCGACAACAAGGCGCTGGTAGTCGGCATCCGCCGCGCCGGCCGCCTGTTCGCGCCCGAACCCGCCGACGAGCTTTACCCAGGCGACGAGATCTATGTCGTCTGCCCGATCGAGGAGGTCGAGCGTACGCTGGAACGGTTCGGCAAGCCCACCGCCCGGCCGCAGCGCGTCATCATCGTGGGCGCGGGGAACGTGGGGCTCGCGGTCGCGCAGGCGATCGAAAAGAAGCTGCCGCGCCTGAACGCCAAGCTGATCGAACGCGACCGCACCCAGGCAGAGGCCGCGGCCGACACGCTGGAACGGGTGGTCGTGCTTCAGGGCGACGGGATGTCTGCCGACCTGCTGGTCGAGGCGGGGGTGGCGCGCGCCGACGCGGTCCTGATGCTGACGCAGGACGACAAGACGAACCTGCTGGGCGCGGTGCGCGCCCGCCAGCTCGGCGCGGGGATGGTGGTGTCGCTTCTCAACGACCCGACGCTGATCCCCTTGCGCGGGCCCCTGGGGATCGACGCCTATGTCGACCCGCGCGCCGCGACCGTCAGCACGATCCTGCGCCACATCCGCCACGGCCGGGTGCGCGACCTTTATTCCATCGGCGACGCCGAGGCCGAATTGATCGAGGCGCAGGTGCTGCCGAGTTCCGGCTTTGCCGGCCGCCTGATCTGCGAACTCGACCTGCCCGCCGGCGCCCTGATCGCCGCCGTGCAGAAGGGCGACCGGATCGTGAAGCCGCTGCCCGGTCTCAGGATCGACGCGGGCGACGTGGTGCTGATCTTTGCGCTGAACGGCGACGTGGACACGATCGACGGGATGCTGCAGGTCGGCATCGACTATTTCTGACGGCCCCCCGCGCCATGCCTCGCCGCCAGCGCCTGATCCGCCTGCCGATCATCCTGCAGCTCGCGCTGATCGCGTCGCTGTCGATGCTGGTGCCTGCCGCCCATGCGGCGGTCGCGTCCGACTGGCGGATCGCGCGCATCTTCCTGCACAGCGCGATCGGCTGCACGCTGATCCTGACGCTTCTGTCCATCGCGATGGCGGGACGGCCGCCCGCCGACCGGACCCGCGCGGTCCTGCCGACCATGCTGGGCGCCTATGTCCTGCTGCCGCTGCTGCTGGCCGTCCCGTTCGCCATCGCGATGCCCGACACCGGGCTGTTCAACGCCTGGTGGGAAATGCTGTCCTGCCTGACCACCACCGGCGCCTCGCTTTATGCGCCCGACCTTCTCGACCCGACGCTGCACCTGTGGCGGGCGACGGTCGGCTGGCTCGGCGGGCTGTTCGTGCTGGTCGCGGCAATCGCGCTTTTGGCGCCGATCCATGTCGGCGGGTTCGAGATCGTGTCGGACACCGGCACCGCCATCGCGGCCGACCGCGCCGACGATCCGCGGCCCAGCAGATCCTCGCCCCACCGGGTGCCGCGCCCGGACAGCCGCATCCGCCGGATCTCGGCCGATCCGGGCAACCGCATGTGGCGTTGGGGGGCCGAGATCGCGCCGGTCTATGTGGGCCTGACCGGGGCGCTGTGGCTGGCGCTGCTGGTGCTGGGCGATCCGGGCCTCGTCGCGTTGTGCCGCGCCATGGGAACCCTGTCGACCAGCGGCATTTCCCCGCTGGACGGTCCGGTCGGCGCGCCGGGCGGCGGTGTCGCGGCCGAGGCGGTGATCGCCCTGTTCCTGCTGCCCGCGCTTACCCGCCGCCCCTGGCCCGGCGGGGACGAGCTGCAGATCGGCCCCACCCTGCGCGACGACCCCGAGGTGCGGATGGCGGCGGGCCTCGTCCTGTCGGTGACGCTGGTGCTGCTGATCCGCCCGGCCTTGGGCGCGATGGGCGTCATCGATCCGGTCACCCCGCCCGAGGCGACGGCGCCCGGCGTGATCGGCGACGTGGCGCGCGCGCTCGCGGCCGCGTGGGGGGCCGCCTTCAGCGCGCTGTCGTTCCTGACCACGACAGGCTGGACCTCGATCCACTGGGAAGGCGCGCGCGCCTGGTCGGGGCTGGCTGCGCCTGGGCTGATGCTCGCGGGTCTTGCGATGATGGGCGGCGGCGTTGCCACCGCGGCAGGCGGGGTCAAGCTTTTGCGGGTCTATGCGCTCGCCCGCCACAGCAAGCGCGAACTGGAACGCATCGTCCACCCCGCCTCGGTCGCGGGCGGGGGCGCGCGCGCGCGGCAGCTGCGACACGGCGGCGCGCATCTCGCGTTCATCTTCTTCATGCTGTTCGCGGTCTCGCTGGCGCTCGTCGTCATTCTGGTGACGATCCGGCCGATCCGGCTGGAAACGGCGACGATCCTGTCGGTCGCCGCGCTGACCAACACCGGCCCCCTGGCCGAGGCGATCCCGCTGATCCAGGCCTACCACACCGACGCGGGCGCGGCCGGGGCGCCGTGGGCCGGCTGGGGCGGGCTGACCGTGTTCACCAAGTCGGTGCTGGCCGGGGCGATGGTCGCGGGACGGATCGAGACGCTGGCGCTGCTCGCCATGCTCTCGCCGGGGTTGTGGAAGCGATAGGATGCGGGCATTCGCGCGCCACAGTTTCTGAGCTCGTTCACCACGTATCCGGGGCCTGCTTGCGCCAAAGCGGCCGCTCGCATAAATGTGATTCTGTCAGACTGACCAACAAGAAAAGGTGACGCCAATGGCTGGCGACAAACAGAACCTTCAGGACGCGTTCCTCAATCATGTTCGCAAGGCCAAGGTCCCGGTCACGATCTTCCTGATCAACGGGGTCAAGCTGCAAGGCGTCATCACCTGGTTCGACAACTTCTGCGTGTTGCTGCGCCGCGACGGGCAGTCCCAGCTGGTCTACAAGCACGCCATTTCGACCATCATGCCCGGCCAGCCGATCAGCCTTTACGAAGGCGACGACTGAGTGGTCGAGGCGCAGTCAACCGTCGCGCTTCCCACCCGGGCCTTCGTCATCCACCCCGACATGGGCGACCGCCGCGACCAGCGCCGCTCGCCCGACCTGGCGCTGGAAGAAGCGGTCGCGCTGGCCCGGGCGCTGCCCGCGCTGGACGTGGTGGGCGCCACGGTCGCGCGGCTGCGCAATCCGTCGCCGGGGATGCTGTTCTCGTCGGGCAAGCTCGACGAGCTGGGCACCGCGCTGAAAGAGGCCGAGGCCGAGCTGGTGCTGATCGACGGCCCGGTCAGCCCGGTGCAGCAGCGCAACCTGGAAAAGGAATGGGACGTCAAGATCCTGGACCGGACCGGGTTGATCCTCGAAATCTTCGCCGACCGCGCCCGCACCCGCGAAGGCGTGCTGCAGGTTGAACTGGCCGCGCTCAGCTATCAGCGGACGCGGCTGGTGCGCGCCTGGACCCACCTCGAACGGCAGCGCGGCGGCTTCGGCTTCGTCGGCGGCCCCGGAGAGACGCAGATCGAGGCTGACCGCCGCGCCATCGACGACCAGATGATCCGCCTTCGCCGTCAGCTTGACCGCGTGGTCCGCACCCGCACCCTGCACCGCGCGGCACGCGCCAAGGTCCCCTACCCGATCGTGGCGCTGGTGGGTTACACCAACGCCGGCAAGTCCACGCTGTTCAACCGCCTGACCGGGGCGGACGTACTGGCCAAGGACATGCTGTTCGCGACCCTCGACCCGACCATGCGGGCGATCAACCTGCCCGGCCCCGACGGCGAGGCCAAGGGCCGCAGGATCATCCTGTCCGACACGGTGGGCTTCATCAGCGACCTGCCGACGCAGCTGGTCGCGGCCTTTCGCGCGACGCTGGAAGAGGTGCTGGAGGCCGATCTGATCCTGCACGTCCGCGATATCAGCCACCCGGAAACCGAGGAACAGGCCGGGGATGTGGGCGAGATCCTGGAAAGCCTGGGCGTGGAAGAGGACGTGGCGCTGATCGAGATCTGGAACAAGATCGACGCGCTGTCGCCAGATATCCGCGCGGCCCTTCGCCGCACCGACGCGCGGCGCGACGACGTGCAGGCGGTGTCGGCGCTGACCGGCGAGGGCCTGGACGACCTGATCGCCGCCATCGACCTGCGGCTGGCCGACGTGCTGGACGAGCCGCGCGTCGATGGCGAGGTGACGATCCCGTTCTCGGACGGTCGCCGCCGCGCCTGGCTGCACGACCTGGGCGTCGTCCGGTCCGAGGAAGCGACCGAGGACGGGCAGCGCATGTTCGTCACCTGGACCCGGCGCCAGCAATCCGCGTTCGAGGCGCTAAACGGCACCGACCGCGATGACGCGGACGCCGATGACGACGAGGATGACGATGGGCCGACCCGGACGCCGGGCGGCTGGGACCCGCTGGGCCGCGACTGAGCGCGGCCGGCGGGGCGACCACGGGATGATGGCGGAGTGATGGCGGCGGCTACTTCGCCGCCATCAGTTCCTCTTCCGCGCGCATGCCGCCGACGACGCCCAGCGACTTCAGCTTGCGATGCAGCGCGCTGCGTTCCATGCCCACAAAATGCGCGGTGCGGCTGATGTTGCCGCCGAAACGCTCGATCTGCGCCAGCAGGTATTCCCGCTCGAACAACTCGCGCGCGTCCCGCAGGGGCAGGCTGGTGATGCGATTGCCAAGCGCAAGGCTGTCGCCGTTCTCGCCTGCGCCCGACTGCGGCTCTAGCTCGCCCGGCTGGATCGGACCGTTCCCCTCGCCAAGGATCAGCACCCGCTCGATCACGTTGCGAAGCTGGCGGATGTTGCCGGGCCAGCGCATCGTGTGCAGCACCGTCACGGTGTCGTCGGGCAGGTCGCGCAGCGGCAGCCCCTGCGTCACATGGAACTGTTCGATGAAGCGGCGGGCGAGCGCGCCGATATCCTCGCGCCGGTCGCCCAAGGACGGTACCGCGATCGGGACGACGTTCAGGCGGTCGTAAAGCTCCTGCCGGAAGCGGCCGACCTCGATCTCGTGGGCGAGATCGCGGTTTGTCGAGCTGAGGACGCGCAGGTCAACCCGCACCCGGTCGGTCCCACCCGACCGCTGGAACTGCTGCTCGGTCAGGACCCTCAGGATCTTGGGCTGCGTGCCCAGCGGCATGTCCGCGACCTCGTCGAAGTAGATGAAGCCGCCATGCGCCTGTTCCAGCAGGCCGGGCTCCACGCCGCGCTCGGGCGATTCCCGGCCGAACAGCACCTCCTCCATCCGCTCGGGTTCGATGGTGGCGCAGGGGACGATGACGAACGGCGCCTCGGCGCGGGCGCTGTGGGCGTGGATGTAGCGGGCGGCGAGTTCCTTGCCCGACCCCGGCTCGCCCGTCAGCATCACCCGACCGTTCGACCGCGCGACCTTGTCGAGATTGTCGCGCAGGCGCCGGAACGGCCCGGAATGGCCCAGCATCTCGGCGGGCGAGCTGTCGCGGCGGCGCAGCGTCGCGTTTTCGCGGCGCAGGCGGCTGGTTTCCATCGCCCGGCGGATCACGACCATCAGCTGGTCGATGTTGAACGGCTTTTCGATGAAGTCGTAGGCGCCCTGCCGGATGGCGGCGACCGCGATCTCGATGTTGCCGTGGCCCGATATGATGACGACCGGCACGTCGGGATTGTTTGCCTTGGCGTGCTTGAGGATGTCGAGCCCGTCCATCCGGCTGTCCTTGAGCCAGATGTCGAGGATCATCAGCGCGGGCTGGGCCGCGTTGATCGACGCCAGCGCCTCGTCGCTGTTGGCGGCAAGGCGGGTCGAAAACCCCTCGTCCTGAAGGATGTCCGCGATCAGTTCGCGGATGTCGCGTTCGTCGTCGACGATCAGAATGTCACTCATATGCCTGTGCCTCCTGCTCTGGTCTGGTCTTGCGCGACTGGGTCAGCCGGACGGGCTGGCGTTCGCGGGGTAGCCGGATCTCGGCCTTGGCGCCGCGGTGACCCGCGGCGTCGGGTTCTGCATCGGTCAGGGTCAGGCTGCCGCCGTGTTCCTCGACGATCTTCTTGACGATCGGCAGGCCAAGGCCGGTGCCCCCCTGCTTCATGGTCACGTAGGGCTCGAACAGCCGGGTGCGGTCCTGGGGCAGGCCCACGCCGTTGTCGGTGATGGTGATCGTGACCGCGTCGGGTTGCGCGTTCATGGCGGCGCTGACGCAGGCGACCCAGTCGCCCGCGGGCCGGTCGCGCACCGCCTCGGCCGCGTTCTTGAGAAGGTTGGTGAACACCTGCCCCATCATCCCCCCGTCGCAATCGACGATCACGGGGGCGTCCGGGATGTCGGCCCTGATCCCGCCCGCGACCGCGTCCTGCTGCAAAATCACGGCGTCGCGCATCAGCCGGGCAAGGTCGACTTCCTTGCGGTCGGGTTCGGGCATCCGGGCGAAGCGGCTGAATTCGTCCACGATCCGGCGCAGGTCGTTGGTCTGGCGGATGATGATGCCGACAAGCTGGTCCAGCGCCTCGCGCGTCTCGCCCTCGGGGACGATCCGGGCGACCTTGCGGCGGATGCGCTCGGCCGAAAGCTGGATCGGGGTCAGCGGGTTCTTGATCTCGTGCGCGACGCGGCGGGCGACGTCGCCCCAGGCGGCCATGCGCTGCGCGGTGACAAGTTCGGTCACGTCGTCAAAGGCGATCACGTAGCCCTCGACCTCGCCTTCTGCGCCGCGTCGCACCGCGATGCGGACGAGCAGGCTTTCGATCCGCCCGTCGCGGGTGATCCGCACCTCGTCCTGCACCGATTCCGCGACCGAACCGGTGACACGGTCGAACAGCGGCGCGAACTCGGGCACAGCCTCGGGCAGCGGGCGGTCGATGTCGCGGCGCGGGTCAAGGCCGACCAGCCGGTGGGCCGAGCGGTTCAGGAAGTCGATGCCGCCCGTCGCGTCCAGCCCCACCACGCCCGGCGTGACCGAGCTCAGCACGTTATCGAACAGCCGCCGCTGTTCGTCGGCGGCGCGGTAGGTGGCGACCAGTTCCTCGTGCTGCTGCTTCAATTGCCGGGTCATGTGGTTGAAACTGGCGCCCAGCGTCTGGATCTCGTCCCCCGTATCCAGTTCGGGCACCTGCACGTCCAGATTGCCGCGCCCGATCTGTTCGGACGCCGCCGCCAGCCGGCCGATGGGGCGCGACAGGCGTTCGGCGAACCACATGCCCATCCAGATCGCGGCCGCCACGAGCAACAGCGCGAAGCTGAGATAGACCAGCGAGAACTCGAACAGGACCTTGCCGCGGACTTTTTCCAGCTGCTGATACAGCCCCACCGTCTCGCGCGTGTCGTCCAGAAGGCCCAAGAGGTCGCCGTCCACGTCGCGGGTCACGTAAAGAAAGCGGTCGGGTATCCCCTTCAGCGGGACGAGCGCCCGGAACTCGTTGTTCTGCCAGTCCTGGATCAGCAGCAGGCCGGACCTTGCGGCGGTGTCGAACTGGGCGGGCGCCGGCGCCTCGTACCCGAACAGGTAGGACCGTTCGCCCCGCGCGCGGATCGCGCCGCCGCCGTCGATGACATACGCCTCGCGCAGGCCGCGCTGGATCCGGGCCTGCCCCTGCGACAGCAGCGCGCGGACGCTGCCGTCGTCGATCAGCGGGTTCTCGGCGGCGGCGGAATCCAGCAGCCCGGCCAGCATCCGCGCATCCGACACGAGGTCGCGGCGGTGTTCGTCCTGATAGGCCTCGGCGGCCGACAGCGAGCTGGACACGACCGACTGCACCCGGGTCGAGAACCAGCCCTCAAGGCCGATGTTGACGGTCAGGCCCGCGAACAGCGCGACCAGCACGGTGGGGATCAGCGCAATGCCGGCAAAGACGCCGACCAGCCGCATGTGCAGCCGCGATCCGGCGGCGGCGTTGCGGCGGGCGACGGCCATCCGCGCCAGCCGCGCGACCACGAGCCCGGTCAGCAGCAGAAGGTAGATGAAGTCCGCCAGCAGCACGAGCCGCAGGGTGGTGCTGTCGGTCGGCTCGTCCAGCGGGCCCAGTACGGCGAAGGTCGCGAGCGCAAGGACCGGGCCCAGCACGGCAAGGCCCACCGTGGCCACGGTCTGCACCCGCCGCATGCGGCGCAGCCCTGCCAGCCTGTCCCAATGGATGCGCCTTGACTGCGCCACCGCCATTGCCCGCCTCGTCCCGCCAGCGCCGCTGTGTTCGCGGCTGATGTGGCCTTGCCGCGACTATGCGACGACCATCTGTGGCTGTTTTACATCAGGCGGCGGCGGCGTGTCACCTCGATATTCAGGTCGTTCACCTTCTTCCGAAGCGTATTCCGGTTGATTCCCAGCAATTCCGCGCATCGAAGCTGGTTTCCGCCGGTCGCGTCCAGGGCGATCTCGATCAGCGGGCGCTCCACCTCGCGCAGGATGCGGTCGTAAAGGCCGGGCGGCGGCAGGTCCTCGCCGTGCAGGTCGAAGTAGCGTTGCAGATGCGTCTCGATCGACTGGCCCAGCCGCTCGGGCGCGGCGGTGGTCGGACCGGTGCGGGGGGCAGGGGCGGGCGGCGAGGCGTGGGCGGGTGAGGTTTGGGCAGGCGAGGCGTAGGCGGGCGACGGGGCCGGTGCGTGATCGGACATCCCGGCGGCGCTCGCGGACGTCAGCGCGGCGCGGATATCGTCGGCGGTCGCCTCGGGTCCGGCCGCGATCAGGGCCACGCGCCGCATGGTGTTGTCCAGTTCGCGCACGTTGCCCGGAAACTGCCATGCCCGCAGGACCGCCGCCCCTTCGTCCGACAGATCGCGGCGCGGCAGGCCCAGCGCGGCCGCGCGCGCGAGGAGGTGGCGGGCCAAGGGCGCGATGTCGTCCCCCCGCGCCCGCAGCGGCGGAACCGGCAGGACGACCCCGGCAAGCCGGTAGTGCAGGTCCTGCCGCAGCTGGCCCGACGACACGTCGGCCATCGCGTCCGGCCCGCCGGTGGCGACCAGGCGCGGCATACGCGACGGATCGTGCCCGGCCTCGGCGGCCTCGATCAGGCCGATCAGCCGCGCCTGCGCGCCGGGCTCGAACCCGGCCGGGCCCTCGACCAGCAGCGTGCCGCCGGCCGCCCGCGCGAACGCCGCAGGCAGGGCGTCAGCCGCATCGGCCGGGCTTATCACCACCAGCGGCCCGTCGCGGCGGTCCGAGTGGTCGTGAAGCGCGCGCGCGACCGTGGTGCGGCCCGACCCCGGCTCGCCCGACACCATCACCGACAGGTCCGCGTTCACGACCCGCGCGACCGTGCGGAACAGCGCCTGCATCGCGGGCGCATGCCCGACCAGCGGCATCGCCGGGTCGGCGGCGGGCTGCGCGGCCCGCGTCTCGCCACCCTCGGTTCCCACGCGCACGGGACGGCGCGACAGCCCCGCCCGGATCCGCGCCATCAGGTCGGGCAGGTCGAACGGTTTCGGCAGATAGTCGAACACCTCGGCCTCGGTCGCGCGGATCGCCGTCACGATCGTGTTCTGGGCCGAAATCACGATCACCGGCAGCATCGGGCGCGCCCGCGCGATCGAGGGCACGACGTCGAGCCCGTTCCCGTCGGGCATCATCACGTCGGTGACGACCAGATCGCCCCGCCCTTCCTCGACCCAGCGTTGCAGCTGCGACAGGCTGCCGGTGGCGTGGACGCGGCAGCCCGCGCGGGTCAGCGCCTGCGTCAGCACCGTGCGGATGCTGCGGTCGTCGTCGGCGATCAGGACCGTGCCGTCCATGGGGTATCCTTTCCGGCGAGGGGAAGCGAAAGGCGGATCACGGTGCGCCCGGGGCGGCTGTCCAGCCGCAGCCCGGCGCCGTGGTCGGCCGCGATCTTGCTGACCAGCGCAAGGCCAAGTCCGGTGCCGTTCTCGCGCCCCGACACGAACGGCTCGAACACCTGGTCGGCGATGTTGTCGGGCACGCCCGGCCCGTCATCCTCGACCTCGACCACCAGCGGCAGGGGCGTGTCGTCCAGCGTGCGGCGCAGGGTGCCGTCGTAGAGCGTGCGGATGCGCACGATGCCCGGGCCGCGCGGGTCGTCGTCGGTGCGGCCGTCCCGCGCCAGCGCCTCGGCCGCGTTGCGCAGCAGGTTCAGCACCGCCTGCACGACCAGGTCGGGATCGGCCAGCGCGAGCGGCAGAGAGGGGTCGTAGTCGGCCACGATCCGGCAGCGCGCGCCCGTCAGCTGAAACGAGCGGCGGGCGCGGTCCAGCACGTCGTGGATGTTGATCGGGGCCAGATGCGGGGCCGAGGTGTCGCCGAAGCGTTCGACCTGGTCCAGCAGCGCGACGATCCGGCGCGATTCCGCGACGATCAGGTCGGCAAGCTCGCGATCCTCGGGGCCCAGGCCCTCGGCCAGAAGCTGGGCCGCGCCGCGGATGCCGGCAAGCGGGTTCTTGATCTCGTGCGCCAGCATGTCGGCCATGCCGACGGCCGCGCGCGCGGCGCGGTTCGGGCCGGGGCCGGCGGCGGCGGGCACGATCACCGCCGACACGCAGCCTTCGGGCGCGGGGCCCATGTGCAGCGCCGCCATCCGCGTGGCGAAGCCGCCGGTCCGGTCGCCGATGCTCCACCTGAGCGCGGGGCGGCTTGCGACCTCGTCGCCCTGCAGCGCGACCGCCAGCATCTGCATCAGCGCGGGGTCCACCCGCAGCCGCCCGGCAAGCCGCGCATCATCGGGCAACAGCCCCACGGCCGAGCGGTCCGACAGGTTCAGCCACGCTTGCGCCGCGTCGTTCAGCGCCGCGAACCGGCCCTGGGCGTCGAACAGCACCGCGGGCATCGGCAGCGCCATCCACCTGCTGTCGGCGGGCGCGGTCACGCGGCGTCCGCGCGCGCGTCGCCCGGCGCGCCGGAAAACACCGCGCGGATCGCGGCGTGAACCTCGGCCGCGCTTGGGGCGGACATGAGCGTGCGGCGCCCCTCGCCCGCGCCCGCCGCCTCGGCGTACCAGCCCAGGTGCTTGCGGGCGACGCGCAGGCCAAGGTCGCGGCCGTAATGGGACAGGATGTCATCATGATGGGCGGCGATGGCGTCGGCCAGCGCCGCGCCGCGCGGCACGTCGGGCGCGGGCGTGCCGTGCAGCCGGGCCGAGATCTGCGCCAGCCGCCACGGCGCGCCCTGCGCGCCCCGCCCGACCATCACCGCATCCGCGCCCGACCGGTCCAGCGCGGCGCGGGCGCTGGCTGCGTCCACCACGTCGCCGTTGGCGACCAGCGGCAGGTCGGGGACAGCGTCGCGCACCGCGCGGATCGCGGACCAGTCCGCGCTTCCGGTATAGAACTGCTCGCGCGTGCGGCCGTGGACCGTGACCATGCGGACGCCCGCGTCGCGCGCGCGCCGGGCAAGGTCCGGGGCGTTCAGGCAGCCCCCGTCCCAGCCAAGCCGCATCTTCAGCGTCACCGGCAGGTCCACCGCGCCCACCACCGCGTCGATCAGCCCCAGCGCATGGTCGAGGTCGCGCATCAGCGCCGCCCCGGACAGGCCGCCCGTCACCTTGCGCGCGGGACAGCCCATGTTGATGTCCACGATTCCCGCGCCCATGCCCGCCACGATCCGCGCCGTTTCGGCCATCGCGCCGGCCTCGCGCCCCGCGATCTGAACGCTGACCGGCACGCCCCCCTCGACCAGCGCCTTGGCGCGCACGGCCGCACGGGTGGACGGGCGCGGCGTCACCATCTCGGTCGAGGCGACCATCTCGCTGACGACCAGGCCCACGCCGCCCGCGCTGTGACGCGCGACCGCGCGCCGGAACGGCAGGTCCGTAATCCCCGCCATCGGTGCAAGAAACACCGGGGGGTCAAGGCTGAAGTCGCCGATCTGGACACGCTGTCGCATGGATCATCCTGTGAACTGCCGATGGACGCGCCGCACTCGTGACGCTGCACCGGCCGCGACTGCGCGCGGCTGCTGCCACATTGCGCGCCATCTGGGCGCTCTTCTGCCTAAAATTACGGCATTTTACAAGCGGAGCGCGTCCCGAGCGGGTTGCATTGCCGTCCGCAGCGCGTAGGGTCGCGGCAACTCGAAGGGGATTGCGATGTTTCTGTCGGTGTTCGACCTGTTCAAGGTCGGTGTGGGGCCGTCGTCGTCGCACACGATGGGGCCGATGGTGGCCGGGGCGCGGTTTCTCGACACTCTCAGGGCCGCGCCGTTCACCACCCGGGGGCTGCGGGCGAGCCTTCACGGCAGCCTCGCCTTCACCGGCAAGGGGCACGCCACCGACCGGGCGACGATCCTTGGCCTTGCCGGATTCACCCCCGACCGCATGGACCGCGACGCGGCCGACGCGGCGCTGGCGGACAACATTCGCACCCGGACCCTGACGCCTGAAGGGCTGGGGCCGCTGCGGTTCGACCCCGATGCCGACCTGATCTTCGACTTCGACCGGGTGCTGCCCGGCCACGCCAACGGCATGATCCTGATGGCGACCGACGCGCAGGGTGACGTGATCGCGCGCGAGACGTTCTATTCCGTCGGCGGCGGCTTCGTGATGACCGAGGCGGAGCTTGCCGCCAAGGGCGACGACAGCCGCACCGACGCGGCGCCGACCGTCCCCTACCCGTTCACGAGCGCGGCCGAGATGCTGGCGATGGCCCGGGCATCCGGCCTGAGCATCGCCGCGATGAAGCGCGCGAACGAACGCACCCGGCGCAGCGACGCCGAGATCGACGCGGGCCTTCGCCGGATCTGGCAGGTGATGCGCGACTGCATGGACCGGGGCCTGGAAACCGGGGGCATCCTGCCCGGTGGCCTCAATGTGCGCAGGCGGGCGCCGTCGATCCATGCCTCGCTGATGAGCGAGCGGGGGCTGAACATGCAGGCGCCGCATGTCGCCAACGACTGGATGTCGGCCTATGCGATGGCCGTGAACGAGGAAAACGCCGCCGGCGGGCAGGTCGTGACCGCCCCCACCAACGGGGCCGCGGGCGTCGTGCCTGCGGTGATCCGCTACTGGCTCGACCACGTGCCGGGCGCGTCCGAGGCGATGCTGGGGGATTTCCTGCTGACGGCCGCTGCCGTGGGCGGGCTCGTCAAGCACAACGCCAGCATCTCGGGCGCGGAATGCGGCTGCCAGGCCGAGGTCGGGTCGGCCAGCGCGATGGCGGCGGCCGGGATGGCTGCGGTGCTGGGCGGAACCGTCGAGCAGGTCGAGAACGCGGCGGAAATCGCGCTGGAACATCACTTGGGCATGACCTGCGATCCGGTTCGCGGCCTCGTGCAGGTTCCGTGCATCGAACGGAACGGCCTGGGCGCGATCAAGGCGGTCAGCGCCGCAAGCCTCGCGCTCAGGGGCGACGGGCAGCACATCGTGCCGCTGGACGCCGCGATCGAGACGATGCGCCAGACCGGCCGCGACATGTCCGAAAAGTACAAGGAAACATCGCTCGGCGGGCTTGCCGTCAACGTCCCGAACTGCTGAGCCGGGCGGTAGATCGCCGATCCGCGGAGCCGCCTGCCTGCGGGGGGTCCGGGCTGCTTGTCAGCGCGGCCCGCGCCGGGTTAGTGCTGCCGGAACCAAAAAACGACGGGACGTGACCACCATGAACTTCCGCATCGCACTTCTGGCCCTTCCGCTGGCGCTGGCCGCCTGTGGCGATCAGGCGAACCTTCGCATGCCGTGGGACAAGCCCGAGCCGGTCGCCCCCGTGGCCCCGGTCGTGGCCGGGCCGCCCACGATCCCGCCGCCGCCGCAGGTGTCGCCGGTTGACCAGCCGCTGCAGGTGGGCGAGGCGGGCGCTGCCCGCGCCACGGCCGAACGCGAGACAGTGGACCTGACGGCGGCCGCCGCGGCCGGGCCCGGCTGGGCGGTCGTGGTCGCGGGCGAAAGCGCCACGTTCTCACGCCCCGGCGCCAAGTCGGCGACCGTGCCGGTGCGGCGGATCGTCTATGCGCGGGGCGTCGAGTTCGTGGGCGAACTGAACGATGTCGTGTTCTCGCTGAACGTGACGCCCGCCGATTGCGGCGCGTCGCCCCTGACCGCGACGCTGCGGGCCAACCGCAAGACCTTCGCGGGTTGCGCGGCCCCGGCCGGCACCCCCGCCGCCGCCGCGCTGGCGCAGCCGGGACCGATGGCGCCTGCCGCACCGGCGCCCGCAGCGCCCGCAGCCCCCGCAGCGCCGACGGCCTCGGCACCCGCGACGGCCGCGGCCGCCCCTGCGGCGGCCAAGCCCGCGCAGGGCTGACACCTGTTGCGCCTTTGGCGCAATGACGAACCACTCGCACCTTGCCGCTGGCGCGGACGGGCGCGTCGCCGCTAGGATCGGGTGCGGGCTCTCGCGTGATGCGGTGCCCGCCTCGTCCGCAACAAAGGACCGCCGGATGCCCCGACGCCTCAATCGCCGCCAGACTTTGCTGCGCCATCTTCTGACCACCGCGCTTCCCGCCAGCATCGTCCTGTGCGCCGGCGCGGGGGCGTTGAACGCCGATCCCACGATCGGGCGGTCGATGAACAACTATGGCCTGCCCGGCGCGATCGACACCCCCTCGGCCGAGATGCTGCCCGACGCCACGCTGTCGGCGACCGCGACCCGGTCCAAGCTGACCGAGCGGGTGGGCCTCGTGTTCCAGCTGACCCCCCGGCTCACCACCGCGCTGCGCTACGGCAAGTTCGACAGCACCGAGGAACGGCGCGGCTACGTGCGCGACCGTTCCTTCGACCTGCGCTTCCAGGTGCTGGACGAGGTCGAGGGCACCTGGCGCCCCGCCGTCGCAGTCGGCATCCAGGACGCGATCGGCACCGGCTTCTATTCGGCCGAATACATCGTCGCGACCAAGACCCTGTCGCCGCGCCTGCGCGCCAGCGCGGGCCTTGGCTGGGGCCGGCTGGCGCAGGGCGGCGGCATCGGCAACCCGTTCGGCGACCGTCCCGGCCCCGATACCGGCACCGGCGGCAGCCTGAACGCCGACACCTGGTTCAAGGGCGAAGTCGCGCCCTTCGCCAGCGTCGCCTGGTCCGCCAACGACAAGTTGACGCTGGTCGCGGAATATTCAGGCGACGAGTACGCCTGCGAAACGGGCGACGCCGACAACTGCGCCCGCTCGGTCTGGCTGAGCGATTCCGACCCGCTGAAGAACCACTTCAACTTCGGCGCGACCTACCAGCTGGGCCAGAACTACCAGGTCGGCGCCTATGTTCTTGGCGCCAAGCACGTCGGCGTCCAGTTCAGCCTTGTGACCAGCCCCAAGCGCGCGGCCTACCCGTCCGGGCTGGAACCGGCGCCCGCGCCGGTGCGGCCGCGGCCCGACCGCGCCTCCGATCCCGACGGCTGGTCCGGCGTCTGGGCCAGCGACCCGACCGCGCAGCCGGCGATCCAGAAGGCGCTGGGCGACGCCTTGGCCGACGAAGGCCAGCGGCTTGAATCGATGGTCCTGACCGCAGACCGCGCCGAGATCCGCATCCGCAACGAACGCTACATCCAGCACGCCGAGGCGGTGGGCCGCGCCGCCCGCCTGATGACGCGCGCGCTGCCCCCTTCGGTCGAGACGCTGGTCATCACAAGCTCGGAAGCCGGGCTGCCGACGTCGTCGGTGACGCTGCGCCGGTCCGACGTGGAGCGCCTGGAAAACACCGAGGCCGGGCAGATCGCCAGCGCCGCCGCCCTGACCGACGCGGAGCCGCGGCCTGCGGGCCTGGTCATGTCGCCGGGCGAGTTCCCGGACTTCGACTGGGCGATCAAGCCCTATCTGTCGACGGGCCTCTTCGACCCCGACCAGCCGTTCCGCTACGAAGTCGGGGGCGAGGTCACCGCGCGCTACGAGCTGCGCCCGGGGATCGTCCTGCAGGGCAGCCTGCGCCAGCGCGTGTTCGGCAACGCCGACCAGGAAGCGCCGGGCACGTACGACGTCGACGAATACCTCGCCCTGTCGGATGCCGAGATCACGGCCCAGAACAACGGCGTCTACCGGGTCCGGTCGGATTCGCGGATGTACAGCGGCAACGACAACCTGCAGGTGCCGCGCCTGACGCTGAACTGGTACGCGCGGCCGACCCAGACGACCTATTCGCGCGTGACCGTCGGCATGCTGGAACGGATGTACGGCGGCGTCTCGGGCGAGCTTCTGTGGAAGCCGGTCAACTCGCAGCTGGCCCTGGGGGCCGAGGTCAACCGGGTCCGCAAGCGCGATTATCGCAATGCGTTCGAGTTCCTCGACTACGAGGCGACGACGGGCCACGTCTCGGCCTATTACGAGTTCGGCAACGGCTTCCGCGGCCGCGTGGACGCGGGCAAGTACCTGGCCGGTGACGTCGGCGCGACGGTCGAGATCAGCCGCGAGTTCGCCAACGGCTGGGAAGTCGGCGCCTTCGCCACCAAGACCGACCTCAGCGCGGACGAGTTCGGCGAGGGGTCGTTCGACAAGGGCATCTCGATCAGCATTCCGCTGGCGTGGGGCACGGGGCAGCCGTCGCTCAGGACCGTCGGTGGGACGCTGTCGTCGCTGAACCGCGACGGCGGGCAGCGGCTCAGCGTTCAGGGCCGGCTTTACGACACGGTGCGGGACAGCCATTCGGTCCGCTTGTACGACGGTTGGGGGAAATTCTGGCGATGAACGCGAACACTTTGCGCGGCACCGCCGCCCTTACCGCGCTGGTCGCGCTGGCCGCCTGCAGCAGCGGCGGCTCGAACAACGATCCCTCACTTGTCGGCGTGGCGCGCCAGACCCTCACCCAGGCCGTGGCGCAGCGCGGGCAGGCCGCCGAGCCCGCCGCCCCGCGCGATCCGGCCAAAATGGCCGCCACGGCGCTGTCGGTCAATCCGGGGCCGCTGATCCTCGTGGGCCTCGAAGGCATGGGCACGACCGAGGTGCTGGCCATGACCGGGCAGAACGGCGGCATGCGCACCTACATGACCCCGAACGAGCAGGCGGTGATCCTGCGCGGCGGCATGCTGGTCGGCACCCGCGGCCTTGGCCACGACATGTCGGCCACCGACGCGTCGCAGTCGGCCGCCCTGATCCGCGCCGGGCAGTCGGGCCAGGCCCGCCGCACCCTGCGCTACTACGCGGCCGACGGGACCGAACGGCCCCTGCCCTTCACCTGCACCATCGGGCCGGGTCCGAAGGCGGGCGTCACGATCGAAAGCTGCGAGGGAAACGGGATCTCGTTCCAGAACAACTATGCCGTCTCCGGCGGGGCGATCAGCGTGTCGCGGCAGTGGGGCGGGCCGGGGCTCGGCTATCTGACGATCCAGACACTGCGTCCCTGACGGGGCCAGCCGGGCTGCGAGAATACAAAAAGGGCGCCGGTCGGGCGCCCTTTTTCGTGTTCCGCCCCTTGTTCCGATGCCGCCTTGCGATGATCTGCGGCAAAGATCGGTGAACCGGACTGCCGGTTCCTTCGACATGGCATCGGACAAAATAAAAGGGCCGGTCTTTCGACCGGCCCGATTACTGCAATCCCGAAGGATTACTCGTCGTCACCGGTGGTGTCGTCTTCGTCGTCGTCGTCATCCGAAGCGACGGCGGCGATGACGCCCAGCAGCAGCAGCGCCGGGACAACCAGGCCAGCGTTCGAGCGCGCGGGCTGGGTGTCAACGACGACGGGCTCGACGTCGACGACCGGGGCGACGTAGCCACCGGCCAGTGCGGTCGACGCGGACAGGCCGAGGGCCAGCGCGAAGGTAGCGAATTTGGTCATGATCATGCTCCGTACTTTTTTGAAGGCTGCCGTCCCCGACAGCATCGTTGCGACAGTTACATAAAGACCCGATCTTGGAAAGCGGCGACGCATTCTTCAGATAGCTGCCCCAGTCGACTGTTGCATAATCGCCAACACCGTCGAGAGGGCCAAGTTCCAGCCATTATCAGGAGCTTCCCGGTCTGTGGCCGAATTGCACCTGTCGCCCTGGCGGCCGTGGAATGGCCGCCAACCGAGCCCTGACTATCGCATCGGAGCAGCCTGCGCGCAATCGAATCGCGCCTGACGGGTGTTCCCGTGACGCCGCGCGAGCTGGCCGTTCGGGCGTGCGGCGCATGCTGCGGGGAGCGCCAGAACGAATTGCCGACAAAAATACTCTGGACATGTCCGACTGTTCTTGTCAGATTTCACGTGAGCCGCTGACTCGCCCGCTCCCAAACATCGTTCCGAGAAGGTCCGCCACGATGAACATCAACCAAGCCGATTTCCCGAGCCTGCCCCACATCCGCCTGCCGCAGGTGCCGGTCCACGAGGCGACCTCGCTGACGGCGGGCGGCAACCAGGCGCTGATCGCGCTGGGGGACCAGCTGTACAACCTGCGGATCACCCGCGCGGGCAAGCTGATCCTGACCAAGTAGGATGCGAAAAAGGGTCCCGCTGATGGCGGGACCCTGATGTCATCGGCAGTTCGGCCGACCAGCAGCGAACGGCCTCTCAGCGTTCGCGGCTGCCGCCTCCCGGGCCACGCGGTCCGGTGGGCGCGCCACCCGGACGCGGTCCGCGCCCCGCCGGCCGCGCGCCGCCCGGCTTGCCCCCGAACGGCTTTCCGCCAGGCCTGCCGCCACCGGGCTTGCCAACAGCAGGCTTGCCGCCGGGCCTTTCGTCACCCGGTTTTCCGCCAAACGGCTTGCCGCGACCGCCGCCCCCGGGCTTGCCCCCGTACGGTTTGCCTGCTGACGGCCTGTCGGCGGCCGGCTTGCCGCCGAAGCCAGGCCGGTCGCCGTAAGCGGGCTTGCCGCGCTCGCCACCCGCCGCGCGGGGCGGGCGGCTGTCGCCCTGCCCCTCGGCACGAGGCCGCCCCTGCCCACCCGCGCCGCGGTCGCCCCCCTCGGACGCCTTCCAGCGCGGCTTGCGGGGCTGGTCGCCCTGCTCGCCCACGGATCGCGGCTTGCGGTCGAATGCTCCCGCGCCCCCCTCGGCCCGCGGCTTGCGGTCGTAGCCTCCCGCGCCCCCCTCGGCGCGCGGCTTGCGGTCGTCGCCTCCCGCGCCTTCAGGCCGGGGTCCGCGCGAATAGCCGCCCGCGCCGTCACGGGGCTTGCGCTCGTAGCCGCCCCCCGCGCCCTCGGCGCGCGGCTTCCGCTCGTAGCCGCCGGCACCTTCGCCGCGCGGCTTGCGATCGTATCCCCCGGCACCTTCGGTACGCGGCTTTCGGTCGAAACCGCCCCCCGCACCCTCAGCGCGCGGCTTGCGGTCATAGCCACCCGGACTTTCACCGCGCGGCTTGCGATCAAATCCGCCCGCACCTTCACGCGGCTTGCGGTCGTATCCGCCGCCGCCTTCGGCGCGCGGGGCGCGAGGCTTGCGCGGCCCGTCGCCATCGCGATTGTCAAACGCCGGGCGGTGGCCACGCGAGGCGCGCTCTCCCCGGTCGCCCCGATTACCACGTTCCGGCCGGTCGCCGCGCGCCGGACGCGCGCCGCGGTCGTCGTCGCGGCGGCCGCGCGTGGCGGCGCGGGGTTCCTCGTCGCTGTCGCCGGTCAGCAGCCCGCCCAACTGGTCCTTGAGGATCCGGCGCTTGACCTCGCGCACCTCGTTCTCCTCCATCCCGACGAGGCGGAAGGGGCCGTAGGCGATGCGGATCAGGCGGTTCACCTGCAGGCCCACATGGGCCATCGCGCGACGGATCTCGCGGTTGCGGCCCTCGCGAATGCCGACCGTCAGCCAGGCGTTCGCGCCCTTCTGGCTGTCGAGCTTGACCTCCATCGGCTGGAACTCCTCGCCGTCGATGGTGGCGCCGCGCCGCAGCGGGTCGAAGGTCAGCTCGGACGGGTTCCCGTTCACGCGGACGCGGTACCGGCGCAGCCAGCCCGTCGCGGGCAGTTCCAGCCGTCTTTTCAGCTCGCCGTCGTTGGTCAGCAGCAGCAGCCCCTCGGACGTGATGTCGAGCCGGCCCACCGACATGACGCGCGGCAGGTCGCGGGGCAGCGCCTCGAACACGGTCTGGCGCCCCTTCTCGTCGCTTTCCGAGGTCACGAGGCCGACCGGCTTGTAGTAAAGCCACATCCGCGTTTCCTGCGGCGCGTCCATCGGCTTTCCGTCCACGACGACCTTGTCGGTCGGCAGGATGTCGAGCGCGGGGCTGGTGATCGCGTCGCCGTTCACCCTGACCCGGCCCTCGACGATCATCCGCTCGGCCTCGCGGCGGCTGGCGATCCCGGCTCGGGCCATGACCTTGGCGATGCGCTCGCCGCCCGACGATTTCGGCGCCGAGGCGGGCGGTTCGCCGGGGGTAGCGGCGGGGCTTTGAGCGGGCTCGTCGCCAGTTTCGTCGCCGGGTTCTTCGGCGGGAACCTCGTTATCCCCGCCTTCGCGCTCATCCACGGCGGCCGCGTCGTCCGCGCCAGCATCCTCGCCCGCGTAGATCTCGGCATAATCTTCGTCGGCCGCGACCGGCTGGGCGTCGGAAAGCGCCTCGGTCCCGTCGTCGGTTGCGGTGGGCAGGTCGTCCTGCTGCGGTTCGTCCGGGGTTCCGGTCTGGTCGTTCTGGTCGGTCATGGCGATCTCCTGGCGCATCCCTGCGGTGGCGAACGGCGGTGTTAACCTGAACGCGCCAACGGCGAAAGCGGTTCTTGATCCCGCGCGCGCCGCAGGGCAGGACCGGGACATGACATTCATCAGCCACATGCCGCAGGCGCTGGATCAGGCGCGGGCCGCCGCCGCCCGGGGCGAGGTTCCCGTGGGCGCGGTCCTGTGCGACCCGGCCGGGCGCGTGGTGGCGGCCGCGGGCAACCGCACGCGCGAACTGTCCGACCCGACCGCGCACGCCGAGGTTCTGGCCATCCGCGCCGCCTGCGCCGCCGCCGGGTCCGAGCGTCTGCCGGGCCATGTCCTGTGGGTCACGCTCGAGCCGTGTCCGATGTGCGCCGCCGCGATCTCGGCCGCGCGGATCGCGACGCTTTACTACGGCGCGGCCGATCCGCGGATGGGGGGCGTGGCGCATGGGGCGCGGGTGTTCGACCATCCGCAATGCCACCACCGGCCGCTTGTCTATGACGGGGTGTCGGGCGCGCAGTCGCAGGCTCTGCTGCGCGCGTTCTTCGCCGAGCGGCGCGGCTAGCCCGCGGGGGGCGGCGGCACCACCTGGACCGGGTTCGGACGGGGCAGGTCATAGACCAGGCAGTCGCCGTCGCGGGCGGGCCAGCTTTGCGCGGCCTCGGCCGGCAGTTCAAAGCCAGCGCACAGCCGGTACTTCCCCTCGGCCACCGGCTCGACCCGGTAGGGCTGGTCGGTGAAGGGATCGACGGTGCGCATCGGGCCGGGGCAGCCGCCGGTGGTGGCGATTTCCGCAGGCAACCTTGCGCTGTCGCCCGCAAGGCAGTTGATCGTCTGCGACATCTGGCCCAGGTCCTGCAGCCGCGCGTCGTCCCGCCGCTCTTTCCGGCCGCGTTCCGGGCCGCCCGACAGGGCCAGCCCCGCCCCTACCGCCGCGGCGGCCAGGATCGCGATGCCCCAGGTCGCCGCACGCTGCATCGGTCGATCAGCCGGCATCGAGCTCGTCCTTGTAATAGGCCAGCGCCAGCCCGCCGATCAGCGCGACCAGCACCGCCTTGGCCAGAAAGCGCGCGGTCAGGTCGCCGTTCAGGAAGGCATAGATGACGGCCACCGCATCCGACAGCAGCGCCACCGCCGCCAGCATCAGCGTCGTCGCGGCCAGCCACTTGCGCACCAGCGACCGCTGCCTGCCGGGGTCGCGCCGGGTCGTGCGCGCCACGCGGGCATTCAGCCAGAAGAACAGCGGCACCGTGATGACGAGCACCGCGACCGACCAGCGCAGGCCCGAGCGCGGCGGATCGTAGATGGTGCTGTAATCGGGCAGAAGCGAATCGATCACGTCGAAGCCAAGCGTCGTCACGTGCCAGCAGATCGTCGCCAGCAGCAGGAAAAGAAGCCCGTAGGTCACCGCCCCGCCCGCCGAGACATAGGGCCGAGGGCGCGGCACCGGCGGGATGCCGGGGGCCTGCGGCAGCCATGCGCCCAGCGCGGACGCGACCTCGCGCTCGCTCCACCCCGCGCTGGTCAGGGCGCGGCCAAGTTCGTCGGGCGCGCGCCCCGCGGAGAGCCCCGCGAGGACGAAATCGGCCAGTCGGTCGGTCTGTGTCATGGGGCATCCTGTCGGTTCGGGTGAAGAATGACGGTTGCGCAAACCGCGTCAAGCGGCGCGATTTTCTGCTTGCACCCCCGCGCGGCATTCCCTAAATCACCCGTCACCGGCGGCAGCGTCCACCGGAACGGAGCGCGGGCGTAGCTCAGGGGTAGAGCATAACCTTGCCAAGGTTAGGGTCGTGAGTTCGAATCTCATCGCCCGCTCCAACGTAAAAAGGCCGGCCCCTCGGGGCCGGCTTTTTGCGTTCCGGGTGCCGCAAGGCGCCTTGCTCGGTCCGCCCGCACGGCTCACCGCCCACATTGCGGTGCGCGACCACTGCAGCCGCTGACGCAAGGGTGACCCCCCACCCCCCGGCCTTTGGCTTCCAATGCGGGGCGTGCTTTGGCAGACTGCCGCCTGCACGGAACGGTCACAAGTTCCGGCCGCGGCCCCCGATGCCGCGTCACGGGACAGGACAGGCGAGCCGCGATGTGCGGCGCAGAGGGCACGACATGAACATCGCGACATCCATGCTGGCGGCGGGGTTGATGCTGGCCGCGACCATCGCGCCACTGCCGGTCATCGCGCAGGGCCTGGGCGGTGACGGCACGGCGGAGGGCGCGGGCGAAGGCGCGGGCGAGCCCTCGATCCAGATCGACCCCGGCGACGTGACCGCGGATTCGCTCATCAGCCGCAACCAGAACGAACAGCGCGACCCCAACCGCGGTCCGGTCACGAACCTGCCGCTGCCGCGCTACGTCTCGCTGAAGGGAAGCGAGGGGAACGCCCGGCGCGGTCCCAGCCTGTCGCACCGGATCGACTGGGTGTTCCGTCACGCAGGCATGCCGCTGCGCGTGGTGGCCGAGTTCGGCCACTGGCGCCGGGTCGAGGACCGCGACGGCGCGGGTGGCTGGGTGCATTATTCGCTGCTGTCCGGGGTCCGCACGGCGGTCATCACCGCCGACATGGTGGACCTCCGCGCGCGCCCCGACACCAATGCCACCGTCGTCGCCCGGGCCGAGGCGGGCGCCATCGTCCGCGTCCACGAATGCAACCCCGACTGGTGCCGCGTGTCGGGTGGCGGCGAGAAGGGGTGGATCATGAAGGACGTGATGTGGGGCGTGGACCGGCAGGAACTGCGCGAATAGGCGCAGCCCCGCCGGATTTCCCGTCAGGCGAGCCCGCGCCCGCGCAGCAACGGCTGGATCCCCGGCTTGCGGCCTCGGAACTCGTGCCACAATGCGTCGGCGGGGCGCGACCCGCCCTGCGACAAGATGGACTTCTCCAGCCGCGCGGCGGTCGCGGGATCGAAGGGGTCGCCGGTTTCCTCGAACGCGGCGAAGGCGTCGGCGTCCATCACCTCGGACCACAGATAGCTGTAATAGCCGGCCGAATAGCCGTCGCCCGAAAAGACATGCGCGAAATGCGGGGTCGCGTGGCGCATCGGGACGGCGCGCGGCGCGCCCATGTCGGCCAGCACCTCGGCCTGCCGCGCCATCGGGTCGGCGGGCGGGGCACCGCGATGGAAGGCAAGGTCCACCATCGCGCTTTCCAGGTATTCGGTCGTGGCGAAGCCCGCGTCGGCCTGCTCGGCCGCGATGATCCGGTCGCGCAGTTCCGCCGGCATCGGCGCGCCGGTCTTGACGTGGCGGGCGTGCGCGTCCAGCACCTGCGGCACGTCCAGCCAATGCTCGAACAGCTGGCTCGGCAGTTCGACGAAGTCGCGCGCGACCGACGTGCCCGCGATGGACGGCCAGTCCACGTCCGACAGGATCTGGTGCAGCGCGTGGCCGAATTCGTGAAAGAGCGTCCGCGCCTCGTCCCATGACAGAAGCGCCGGATCGCCCGGACGCGGCGGCGCGGTGAAGTTGCAGGCGTTCAGCACGATGGCGCGCTGGCCCGCGCCGACCTTGTGCTGAGGCTGCATGGCGGAACACCACGCCCCCGACCGCTTGCCCGGGCGCGCGAAATAGTCGCCGACGAACACGGCCGTAAGGCGGCCGCCGCGCGTCACGGTCCAGCCGCGCACCCGGTCGTCCCAGAAGCGCGCGTCGAAGGGCGCGAAGTCCAGCCCGAAGAGGCGGCGCGCCACGTCGAAGGCGGCGGCGATCATCCCGTCCAGCGGCAGGTAGGGCTTCACCTCGGCCTCGTCCACCGCAAGGCTGTCGCGGCGGCGGTGGGCTGCGTAATAGCGCCAGTCCCACGGTTCCAGCGCGCCGTTGATGCCGTCGGCGGCGGCGCGGGCGGCCAGGTCGGCCTCGTCGGCCAGCACGCGCGGCCGCGCGGCGGACCACACCTCGTCCAGCAGCGCCTGCACCTGATCGGCGGTCTGCGCCATCTCGGTATCCAGCTTGAAGGCGGCGAAGTCGGGATAGCCCAGCAGTTCGGCGCGTTCGTGGCGCAGGGCCAGGATCTCGGCCACGATGGCGCGGTTGTCGGTGGCAGCACCCCCCGCGCCCGCGCCGCTGCCGCGCGCGGTCCAGCCGCGCCACGCGGCCTCGCGCAGATCGCGGTCGGTGGACTGTTCGAGGAACGGCACGATCAGCGACCGGCCCAGCGTCACCACCTGCCCGGATAGGTCGCGCGACGCGGCGGCGGCGCGCATCGCGGCGAGCAGATCGTCCGACAGCCCGCCCAGCCGGTCGTCCGGCACGGGCAGCACGAAGTCGCGTTCGTCGGCCAGCACGTGCTGGGCGAAATCCGTCGTGAGCACGGCCAGCCGCCCCTTGAGCGCGGCCATGCGTGCCCGGCCCGCCTCGTCCAGCGCGGCGCCCGCGCGGCGCATGTCGCGCAGCGCGAGGTCGGTGATGCGGCGGTCCTGCGGCGCCAGCGCATCAGCCCCCGCCGCGACCGCCTGCACCCGCGCGTAAAGCCGCGGGTCCATCGCGATCCGCGCGTGATGGGCGGCAAGTTTCGGCGCCAGCTCACGCTGCAGGTCCTCGCGCGCGGGGTTCGAGGCAAGGCCCGCGAGGGTATAGAAGACCGACGCCACGCGCCCCAGCGCCTCGTCCGCCGTCTCCATCGCGGCGATGGTGTTGGCGAAATCGGGGGCGGCGTGGTTCGCGGCGATCGCCTCGTGCGTGGCGGCGGCTTCGGCCAGCGCGGCGTCGAAGGCCGGGGCGAAGTCGTCGTCGGCGATCAGGTCGAAGCGTGGCAGGCCCTGCGGGCCGGTCCAGCGGACGAGTTCGTCGTTCATGGGGCGGTTCCTTCCTGTTTGGCGGCGCCCTTGCCGCCGCAGACCGGGCAGCCGGGCCGGGCCGGGATGTCGATCCTGCGGGTCTCGCCCCACAGTCCGTCGAAGATCAGCATGCGGCCGCGCAACCCCTCGCCCGCGCGGCGCGAGACGGTGCCAGCGATCGACTTGATCGCCTCCAGCGCCATGATGCTGCCGACGACGCCGGGCAGCGCGCCGACGACGCCCGCCTCGGCGCAGGGGGGCGCAAGGCCGGGGGCGGGCGCGTCGGGAAACACGCAGGCCATGCAGGGGCCGCCGCGCAGGGGATCGTAAAGGGCGACCTGCCCTTCCCACTGCGCGATCGCGCCCGCGATCAGGGGAACGCCCGCCGCCACGCAGGCGGCGTTAACGGCCGCGCGGGCGGCAAAGCTGTCGGTGCCGTCCAGGACCAGGTCGTGGCCCGCGATCAGGTCCGTGTCGCCCTTGCCGATGCGGCGGTCGAGGGGTGTCACCACGACATGCGGGTTCAGCGCCGCCAGCCGGTCGGCCGCGGCCCGGACCTTGGGGCGGCCGACATCGGCGGTGGAAAAGACCACCTGCCGCTGCAGGTTAGACAGGCTCACCACGTCGTCATCGGCCACGGTGATCCGCCCCACGCCCGCCGCCGCGAGATATTGCAGCACCGGCGCGCCAAGCCCGCCCGCCCCCACCACCAGAACATTCGCCGCCTTCAGCGCCCGCTGCCCCTGGCCCCCCACCTCGCGCAGGACAATGTGGCGGGCGTAGCGATCGAGTTCGGGGTCGGTCAACGGCGCGTCGGGGGCGGCCACGCGCGGGTCGGCCGATGCCGCGCGCGCGGGGGCAACCTGCAACTCCGGCGCGGGCTGCGCGCGGCGCCGGGCCCAGTTGACCGCCGCAGCGTAAGCCACCGCGAGCCCCCCTAGCACGCCGAGAACGGCCCAGCCGCGCGCATCCGTCCCCGCCAGCCGGGCCGGGGCGCTGCCCGGCGCGGCGACGACCGCAGCCAGCAGCGCCGCCCAGATGGCGGCGGCAAGCGCCGCGAGCCGCCAGCCGCGCAACCCGGCGATCCGCGCGCCGGCAGTCAGCGCCATGATGGTGAACAATCCGCCCAAGCTCAGCCCCGGCCCGTGGACCCGAAGCCGCCGGACCCGCGCGCGGTGTCGTCCAGCGCGGCGACCTCGCGGAACCGCGCCCGCCAGACCGGGGCCAGCACCGCCTGCGCGATCCGGTCGCCGTGCGTCACCGTGAAAGCCGCGCCGCCAAGGTTCACCAGGATCACCCCCAACGGCCCGCGATAATCCGCGTCGATGGTCCCTACCCCGTTCGCAAGTCCGATCCCGTGGCGGAGCGCGAGGCCAGAGCGCGCGCGCAGCTGTACCTCCCACCCTTCCGGGATCTGCAGTCGCAGGCCGGTCGGGACCAGCGCGACCTCGCCCGGGGCCAGCGTCATCTCACCGCCGCGCAGGTCCGCGCGGACATCGGCGCCCGCGGCGCCCGCCGTGGCGTAGTCGGGCAGCGGCAATGCGGGGTCGGCGCCCTTGTCCCGCGTCACGAGGATTTCGGGCGCTTCGGGGAACGGGTCTGCTGCCTGCATCTCTCACCTGCCGTCGGGCCGGCGGCGGCCGGCCGTAAAAGAAAACGGCCCGCCCGGGCGGGCAGGCCGATCATCACGTCGAAGCAGCGGCGCGCATCAGCGCGGCGCGATCATCATCACCATCTGCCGGCCTTCCAGCCGCGGCATCGATTCGACCTTGCCGGTCTCGCCCACGTCGTCGCGGACGCGGTTCAGCAGGTCGAGGCCGAGGTCCTGGTGCGCCATCTCGCGGCCGCGGAACCGCAGCGTGACCTTGACCTTGTCGCCGTCTTCCAGGAACCGCATGACGTTGCGCATCTTCACATCGTAGTCGTGGGTGTCGGTCCCGGGGCGGAACTTCACTTCCTTGATCTCGATGATCTTCTGGTTCTTGCGGGCTTCGGCTTCGCGCTTCTGCTGTTCGTACTTGAACTTGCCCACATCCATGATCTTGCAGACCGGCGGCGTGGCGTTGGGCGAAATCTCGACCAGATCGAGCCCGACCTCCTCCGCCAGCTCGATGCCGCGTGCGGGGGGGACGACGCCGATGTTTTCGCCGTCCGCGCCGATCAGGCGGATCTCGGGGACGCGGATGCGGTCGTTGACGCGGGGGCCGGTGTCGCGCTGGGGCGGCGCATTGTGCGGTCTGCGGGCTATGGCAGTGTTCCTTGGATAGCTGATATGGACCCCGGGAAAATAAGGAAGAACAGCGCCGGTTTCAACCGCGTTTCGCCCGCAGGCGGGCCGCTGCCGGGCCGTGGCGCGGGCCGCCTGGGCAGGTGGCGCGGCTTTCATACACCAATAGGCTGTGCGATACTCTCGCCCGGCGGAAAGTTTCGGGGATCGCATATGCGTCGGATGCTGGGTTGGTTGATCTTGGTGCTGGTCGTCGGCGCAGGGTTGTGGTGGGGGCTGGACCGCTTTGGCGACAGGCCCGCGACGGTCCCGCAGACCGGCGCGCCCGCGACGACGGCCCCGGCCACCGCACCCACCGGAACCGGCGCGGGCAGCGCGGACAGCGCCGCCGATGCCGCGGCGGACGCGGCGGCCATCGCGGCCGACGCCGCGGCAGAAGCGTCGGCCAACGCCAACGCGGCCGAGGTCGGCCCCGCCGCCGACGCCGCGGCCCAGGCCGAAGCCGCCGCCGAGCAGGCGATCAAGGCCGCCGACGACGCGGCGGTGGCCGCCGAACAGGCGCAGGCAGAGGCGGCCCGGGGCGATGCGGCGGGCGCGCAAGACGCCACGCAGGCCGCGGCCCAGGCCGCCGGACAGGCCGCCGAGGCGAAAGAGACCGCGGGCGAGGCCACCATGACGGCGGCCGAGATCGCCGCGCTTCTGACCCCCGAGGGGTTCGACCGGGCCCGGGTCGACCAGCTGATCGACGCCAGCGCCATCGCTGACGCGCAGAAAACCACGCTCAAGGCGGTCATCGCCTCGGCCGAGGGCAACCCCGCGATCCTGCCGGCCGCGCTCGACCAGGTGCGGGCCGTCCTGCGATGAACATGCAGCGGCCTGACCAGCCGCTGGCCGAAGGCGCCGAGCCTATCCTGCCGCCGGCCCCTCGCCCGCAGCCCGACGCGGGCGCCGCCGCCGCAACGGCACCCGCGCCCGCCCCGCTGCCCGCACCCCTGCCCGCCCGGGCCCGCGTCGTGCGCCGGTTCGAAAGCTTCCTCGCCTCACCCGGCGAGGTCCTGGCGAAAGGACCCATCGCGATCGTCCTGATCGAGGACGGGGTCGAGGTCGCCTCGACGCTGGAACACCACATCCGCGCGGGCTTTCGCCGCATCCTCGCGCTGTCGGCCGACCCCCTGCCCGCCTCGATGCTGCCCGACGATCCCAAGGAAAAGGTCGTGAACCTGATCCACGACTGCCGCCAGCCGCGCGCGCATGTCGATCCGGTGAACGCGATCATCAAGGCCGCCCCCGCCGACACCTGGGTCTATTACGGCTACAATGCCGAATACCTGTTCTATCCCTTCGCCGAGACCCGGTCGGTCGGCGAACTGCTGGCGTTCCATGCCGAGGAACGCAGGCGGGCGATGCTGAGCTACGTCATCGACATGTACGCCCCCGACCTGTCGCGGTTTCCCAACGCCGTCAGCCTGGACGAGGCGATGTTCGACCGCACCGGCTACTACGCGCTTGGCCGCACGGACCGGAACGGCGCGCTGAAGGAACGCCAGCTGGACTTCTACGGCGGGCTGCGCTGGCGGTTCGAGGAGCATCTGCCGCTCGACCGCCGCCGGATCGACCGGATCGCGCTGTTCCGCACCCAGCCGGGGCTGGAGCTTCTGGCCGACCACCGCTTCAACGTCGAGGAATACAACACCCACTCCTGCCCCTGGCACCACAACCTGACGGCGGCCGTCGCGTCGTTCCGGGTGGCCAAGGCGCTGGCCCGGAACCCGTCGTCCCGCGACCACATCACCGGGTTCGCGTGGAACAACTCGCTGCGGTTCCGCTGGACCTCGAACCAGCTGCTGGAGCTGGGGCTGATGGAGCCGGGGCAGTGGTTCTGAGCCGGTCGTGACGCCGGACCGGCGCACGGCGACGCCGCCCAAGGGCGCGGATGTCCGCGCGCGCCCCGGCGGATCGGCGGCCGAAGTGTTCGGGACGTTCCTGCGGCTGGGCCTGACCTCGTTCGGCGGGCCGATCGCGCATCTGGGATATTTTCGCCACGACATCGTCCTGCGCCGACGCTGGCTCGACGACCGCGCCTACGCGGACCTCGTCGCGCTGTGCCAGTTCCTGCCCGGCCCCACGTCGAGCCAGGTGGGTTTCGCGCTGGGGCTGTCGCGCGCCGGCTGGCCCGGCGCGCTGGCCGCGTTCGCGGGCTTTACCCTGCCCTCGGCGGTGCTGATGGTGCTGTTCGCCATGGTCGCGCCACGGGTGGGCGGGCCGGCAGGCGCGGGCGCGTTGCACGGGCTGAAGATCGTCGCGGTAGCGGTCGTCGCGCAGGCGGTGTGGGGGATGGCACGCAGCCTGTGCCCTGACCGGCAGCGCGCGGGCATCGCGGTTGCGGCGGTCGTGATGCTGGCCCTGGTGTCCGGCGCGGCCGGGATGCTGGGCGCGATCGTGGCCGGGGCGGTCGCCGGGCTGATCCTGTGCCGGGGTAAGGCCGGGGCGCCCGCCTGCGTCCTTCACCTGCCGGTGTCGCGCGCGGGCGGGCTTGCGGCCCTCGCCGCCTTTGCCGGGATGCTGGTCCTGCTGCCGATCCTTGCCGGGCAGTCGCAGGCGCTCGCGGTCCTCGACAGCTTCTTTCGCGCCGGCGCGCTGGTGTTCGGCGGCGGCCACGTCGTGCTGCCGCTGCTTGAAGGCGAGGTCGTCGCCCGCGGCTGGGTCTCGCACGATGCGTTCCTTGCAGGCTACGGCGCGGCGCAGGCGGTGCCCGGGCCGCTGTTCACCTTTGCCGCCTATCTCGGCGCGGTGCTGGACCCTGCGCCGAACGGCTGGGCGGGCGCGGCGCTGGCGCTGACGGCGGTGTTCCTGCCCGGGTTCCTGATCCTCGCGGCCGCGCTGCCATTCTGGAACGCGCTTCGCGCGCGCCCGGCGCCGCAGGCGATGATGCAGGGCGCGAACGCCGCCGTGGTGGGAATCCTTGGCGCGGCGCTCTACGATCCGATCTTCGCCACCGCCGTGCTCGACGCCCGCGATTTTGGGCTGGCTGTCGCCTGCATCGTGCTGCTGATGGTCTGGAAAGCGCCCGCCTGGATCGTCGTGCTTGTGGGCGCGGCGGGCAGGGTGGCCCTTGCCCTGACCTGACCCCGGTCCCACATGAGGGCCGGACGGGGCGCGCCCTTGCGCGTTTCCGCCGCGCTCTGTTACACGAAAACCTGAACAAACAACCGCAGGACGGCACCACATGGCCCTGGACCAGACCAGCTTCGACAAGAACGACCTGCTGGCCTGCGCCCGTGGCGAGCTGTTCGGACCGGGCAACGCCCAACTGCCCGAGCCGCCGATGCTGATGATGGACCGCATCACCGACATCAGCGAGGATCGCGGCCTGCATGGCAAGGGTCACGTCGTGGCCGAGTTCGACATCACCCCCGACCTGTGGTTCTTCGCCTGCCACTTTCCCGGCAACCCGATCATGCCCGGCTGCCTTGGCCTTGACGGGCTGTGGCAGCTGACCGGCTTCAACCTCGGCTGGCGCGGCTGGCAGGGGCGCGGCTATGCGCTCGGCGTGGGCGAAGTCAAGCTGACCGGCATGGTCCGCCCCGACCGCAAACTGCTGACCTACAAGGTCGATTTCACCAAGGCCGTGCAGACCCGCCGCCTGACCATGGGCGTCGCCGACGGCGTGGTCGAGGCGGACGGCGAGGTCATCTACCAGGTCAAGGACATGAAGGTCGCTCTTTCCGAGAGCTGACACCACTGGAATGGAGGTGCCCATGCGCCGTGTCGTCATCACCGGGCTGGGGATCGTCTCGCCCATCGGGAACAATGCAGCCGAGGTCACGCAGTCGCTGCGCGACGGCCGCTCGGGCATCGTCGCATCCGCCGACTACAAGGAACACGGGTTCCGAAGCCAGGTCGAAGGCCGCCCCACCATCGACATCGCCGCCCATGTCGACAAGCGCGACCTGCGCTTCATGGGCGAGGGCGCGGCCTGGAACTTCATCGCCATGAACCAGGCGATCGAGGACAGCGGCCTTTCCCCCGAGGACGTGTCGAACCCGCGCACCGGTCTCATCATGGGGTCGGGCGGGCCGTCCACGTCGAACTTCTTCAGCGCCCACCAGACCGTCATCGAAAAGGGCGCGCCCAAGCGCATGGGGCCGTTCATGGTCACGCGCTGCATGTCGTCCACGAACTCGGCCTGCCTCGCCACGCCGTTTTCCATCAAGGGCGTGAACTACTCGATCACCTCGGCCTGCAGCACCTCCGCGCACTGCATCGGCAACGGGGTCGAACAGATCCAGCTGGACAAGCAGGACATCGTCTTTGCCGGCGGCGGCGAGGAACTGGACTGGACGCTGTCGTGCCTGTTCGACGCGATGGGCGCGATGTCGTCCAAGTACAACGACGATCCCTCCACCGCGAGCCGGCCCTTCGACGCGACCCGCGACGGCTTCGTCATCGCCGGCGGCGGCGGCGTGGTGGTGCTTGAGGAACTGGAACACGCCAAGGCGCGCGGCGCCAAGATCTATGCCGAGGTCACCGGCTACGGCGCGACCAGCGACGGCTACGACATGGTCGCCCCGTCAGGCGAGGGCGGCGAACGGTCGATGCGGCTGGCGCTCGCGACCCTGCCCGAGGGGCGGCGGATCGACTATGTCAACGCGCACGGCACCTCGACGCAAGCCGGCGACGTGACCGAGATCAAGGCGCTGCGCCGCGTCTTTGGCGAGGGGAACGTGCCGAAGGTCGGATCGACCAAGTCGCTGACCGGCCACAGCCTTGGCGCGACCGGTGTTCACGAGGCGATCTATTCGCTGCTGATGATGCAGGAAGGGTTCATCTCGGCCTCGGCCAACATCACCGAGCTGGACCCCGAGATCCGCCCCGAGGAAATCGCGATGGAGCGGATCGACGGCGTCGATTTCGACAGCGTCCTGTCCAACAGCTTCGGCTTCGGCGGCACCAACGCCACGCTGGTTCTTTCCAAGTATCGGGACTGACACGAATGAGCGGATTGCTTGCCGGGAAACGCGCGCTGGTCATGGGTGTCGCGAACGATCGCTCGATCGCGTGGGGGATCGCGCAGGCGCTGGCCCGCGAAGGCGCGGAGCTTGCATTCACCTATCAGGGCGAGGCGTTCGGCAAGCGCGTCGAGCCGCTGGCGGCGTCGGTCGGGTCGGACCTGCTGGTGGACGTGGACGTGACCGACGACGCATCGCTCGACCGCGCGTTCGAGGTTCTGGCGGACCGCTGGGGCCGGATCGACATCGTCGTGCACGCGATCGCGTTTTCCAACAAGGACGAGCTGACCGGGCGGTTCGTCAACACGAGCCGGGCGAACTTCCAGCGGTCGCTGGACATCTCGTGCTATTCGCTGATCGAGGTGGCGCGGCGCGCGCTGCCGCTGATGTCGGCTGGCGGCACCATCCTGACGCTGACCTACGGCGGCTCGAACCGGGTGACGCCCTTCTACAACGTCATGGGCGTCGCCAAGGCGGCGCTGGAATCGACCGTGCGCTATCTGGCGAACGACCTCGGCCCCGACGGCATCCGCGTGAACGCGATCAGCCCCGGGCCGATGAAGACGCTGGCCGGCGCGGCGATCGGCGGGGCGCGCAAGACCTTCCGCCACACCGAAGCCAACGCCCCCCTGCGCGCCAACGCGACGCTGGAGGCGATCGGCGGGACGGCGGTGTGGCTCGCATCCGACTGGGGCAACTGCACCACCGGCGAGGTGGTGACGGTTGACGGCGGCTATCACGTCCTGGGGATGCCGCAGCCCGAAAACATCTGAGCGCCGGGCCGGGGCGCCGCCCATGAATGGGGCTGAGGCCCCATTCATCCAGGATATTTCTCGACAGAAGATGAGGCAGGCGATGGTGCAGTTCTTTACCGCGGCGGACGGGGCGCGGCTGGCATACCGGGACGAAGGCGCAGGGCTTCCGGTCCTGTGCCTGGCCGGCCTGACGCGCGGCATGGACGACTTCGACTATCTCGCGCCCGCGCTGGCCGATTGCCGGATGATCCGCATGGACTATCGGGGCCGCGGGCAATCGGACTGGACCGGCGCCGCGACCTATACCGTGCCGGTCGAGGCGAAGGACGTGCTGGCGCTGCTTGATCACCTGGGGCTGCCGGCGGCGGCGGTGGTCGGCACCTCGCGCGGGGGGTTGATCGCGATGTATCTGGCGGCGGTCGCCAAGGACCGGCTGCTGGGGGTGTGCCTGAACGACGTGGGGCCGGCGCTGTCGGCCGAGGGGCTTGCGTCGATCATGGACTATGTCGGGCGGCGGCCCGCCGCGCGGACCCTGGCCGAGGTGGCGGCGCGTATGCCGCAGCTGCTGCGCGGCTTCGGCGAAGTGCCCGAAGGGCGGTGGGAGGCGGAGGCGGCGCGGCTTTACCGGCAGGGCGAGGACGGCGTTCAGCTGACCTACGACCCGGAACTGCGCGACAGCTTCCTTGCGGCGATGAAGGATCCGTCGGCGACGGCCTGGCCGCTCTTCGATGCGATGGCGGGGCTGCCGCTGGCGCTGATCCACGGCGCGGGGTCGGACCTGCTGTCGGGCGAGACCGCCGACGAGATGCGGCGGCGGCGACCCGACATGATCTACGGGAAGGTGCCGGGGCGGGGACACATCCCCTGGCTGGATGAGGCGGAAAGCGTGGCGGTGGTTCGGGCCTGGGTGGACCGGCTGGCATCGTGAGCCAATGTGCTGCGAACCCGCCTTCACTGCGCCTTCAGGCGATCCGGGAAGGCGGCTTTCAACCCGGCGCAGAGTTCCTGGACCAGCCCTGCATCCGCTGACGTGATGCTGCCCGGTTCCCCCTTCGCCAGAAGCGCGGTCAGGTCCGACAAGGTCAGCCCCGGCTCGGGCTTGCGGCGCACGCTGGCGCAGTAGTCGTAGAACTTGAACCACGCGCTGCGATGGATCGCATCGGGCCTCATCAACCGGTTGGGTATGCCGTAGGCGTCGGCCACGATCAGCCCGTGCAGGCTTTGCGAGAACACGTGGCTGCACGATGCGATGTCGCGGATCACCGCCGCCGCGTCGTTGCTGCGCACGTCGATCAGCCTGAGCCTGTCGGGCTGGCCTGCCACGAATGCCTGCAGCTCCTCGATTTCGGGCGTGCCGAACTGCGAATGGTGCGGGACGATGCCGATCGCGTCGGTGCGCCTCACTGGCCCCACCACCTCGGCTGCGAGAAGACCCGGATCGCCCAGGGCAAGCGCGGGCGAGCGGTCGAAGACCGCGGCCGTCACGGGGCCGCGAAGCGCCGCGATCTCGGCCTTGCTCACCCAGTCGGTGCCGATCGGCTCCATGCAGCCGGTGCCCCAGACGACCGGCGGCTCACCCCCCGGGGCGCGCTTGTGGACGCCCTTGCGCACGTTCCACATGATCGAGCCCACCGCGAAGATCTGGGCTGCGGTCTCGGCCGCCCACTCGACCTTGCGGCCCGAGACATGCGCCACCACGTCCCGCGACAGGGCGTCGCCGAAATTGGGCGACTTGTTCCACCAGAAAAGGCGCAGAGGCTCAGTCATCGGGGTCCTTTCCGGGGTGGGTGTCGGCGGGCGTCGGGTCCCGTTCGATGAGCGCAAGCAGCGTCTGGCGCCGCTCCTCGTCAAGCGCGCTTAGGATGCGACCAAGGCGCGCCGGCTTGTAGCGCTGCGGATGCCCGTCCGCGCCTGCCGCGCCGAGGCGCGCGCGGATGGCATCGTAGCTCAGCACCGGGTGGGACACGCGCGGGTGACGGCGGTTCACGTCGCAAGCCTCGCGCAGCATGGGGGGGTTCGTGTCGAACCAGTTGCGCGCGAACATCTCGGGCGCGGCCTGGAACAGGTCCACCATCGTCCAGCCGGCGGCGTGGCCGAGATTTGCCACCACCGCCTCGTCGTTCGGCGTCTGTAACCCGCTGCCCGGCAGCGCCCGGGCGATCGCGCGGCGGGTGTCGCGCAGCGCGGGCACATGCGCGCCGTCCAGCCGGTTGAACGCGAAGATGCAGCCCCAGTCGGCGGTCGGAAGCGCCAGCCGCACGCCGGCGGCCATCTGCTTGACCTTCTTCGGCGCGAGATTGCAGGCGATGAAGTCTGCGTCGATGGCGGACAGGCGGGCAAAGACCTCGGCCTCGCGCCCGGCGGGGATATGCACGTCGGATTCGATCAGCCACTGGCGGCGGCGGGGGCCGAAATCGTCGGCCACGGCGATGTGGCACAGATCGCCCATGCGCCAGCCCCAGTCGGCGGGGGGCGGGGCGCCGATCATGTCCTGCACCCGGCCGGGCGTGAGGCTGGATTTGGGCCACCGCCCGGTGTCGGCCGCGCCCCGGCTTTCGTCGAGGCAAAGCGCGACGTTGTCCGCCCCGAACACCGGCTCGAGCTGGGCCGCGAGTGCCGCCTCGACGGGGCCGAAGCGGTGGCTTCGGATGAAGATCAGGTCAGGGCCGCTCATCCGGCGGCGCGCGCCCGGACGGCGTGAAGGGGCCGGAGCGGACGGCGAGGATCGGGGGAAGGCTTCGGCATCGGCGTGTCCACGTCTGGCGCGCCGGGAGCTTAGAGCGGATGGGACGCGACGTCACGTGGTGGTTGGGGGTGCGGGGGATGGGGGTGCGGTTGGCCGGATGACGGCAGGGCGAAGCTTGTTGTCGAGAGGTAGGGGACCGCGGGGCTGCCGCTGGCGCTGATCCACGGGGCAGGGTCGGACCTGCTGTCGGACGAGACCGCCGCCGAGATGCGGCGTCGGCGGCCCGAGATGATCTATGGGAAGGTGCCCGGACGGGGGCATCTTCCGTGGCTGGATGAGGCGGAACGCGTGGCGGTGGTCAGGAAGTGGGTGGCGAGGGTGAGCGCGCCGGCGAAGCCGCGGCTCTATTCAACGAACTCGATTGAAACGTAGGGTCCTGGATCCTTGGTGATCACCATCAGCACTGCGTCCTGACGCTCGTGCGCGAGTCCCAATCCGTCGCCTAGGTAGACAGGCGGGCCAAGCACGACGGTCCGGACCACCGCACCCTTGTGCTGAAACACGAGAATGCCGGAGTCGCTTGTAATCAAGCTGCTAACGCTGTCGTCCAGATCAAAATCCGCGCCGAGGTACCGGCGATAGTATTCAAGTGGCGCCGTGCCCGAGAAGGCACGGACCGTATCCCAAGGGAAATCCGTTACCTGTTCGAGCCGCAGTGTCGCACCACTCGGACCTGCGTCCGTAAAGCGCGCGATCTCGTCGCTTAGAGCAGTGTCGTTCATGACAGCCTCAGAGTCACGGAGGGCGGACATCAGCAGAACGATAGAGACGACGCCCGCCGCTATCCAATATTTAATCACCGTTTTGGCTCGAAAGGAGGAGGAGCCCTGTGTATGCCACGCGGGCTATCTTTGGCTCTTCCGGTCTGCCCGACAGGAACTTCGTCAGAAAACGCCAGTTCGCCCGCGCCGTCAATTACTACCATTTCGCCGTTCTTAAGGGCAGCTTGAATCAGTTCGGCGAGTTCGTCGTCCAATGCTTCAACGTTTCGCATTGCGACCCGCCGGCCAACTTCGTTGTTGTAAAGGTCCATAGCCTCTTTGCTGGCGGGATTGCCGGGGGTCCCCTCGTGAGCCGTCGCAAAGGCCGCTGCGAACTCTGAACCAAAGCTTCTGGTCAGCAATGCATTGAAATACGCGTGGCGAAACGCATCGTTGTGTCCATCATCTGCCCCCGCGATTTCGCGCCCATTTCCATCGACGCGCGGGTAATACCGGTCTGCCGTCGTAAAGGCCTTACCTCGGTCACGCGGTTCATTCGACATGATGTTTCGGAATTCCTTAAGACCGGCCAGTCCCCGAGCAGACGCCAGATCGTCCAGCAATTTTCCCTCGGTGCGGGTCATCCACTTTGGACTGACGAACGGCATGTCGAACGGAAGGCCGCCCATTTGCGGAACCCACTCAGTCATCTCGTCATCGTGGACATTGTAGTCGGTTAAGATTTTCTCAAGTGCAGCGCGCTGGTCACTTGCGGCTTGCGGTTTAAGTGCCGACGACGCATCCACCTTAGGCTTCGCCGGTTCAGCGCCCGAGGTAGAATCGGACGAAGCCGATTGCGGAGACGACAGTTTTACGATGGATGACATGTCTCGCGCTCCTGATCCTTCAGGATTGTGTAGATTTTTTCTGCGATGGGTACATGACGTCGTAGGTGCAAGAGCGGAATATCGCCGAGCGCCGCTATCATCGCCCGCTAGCAGCCCACCTCACCCCCAAACCCCCTCAAACTCCCGCCACTCCCCCTTGCTCATACCCGAGTTCTCCGCCGTCACCACTTCCCCCGCCAGCCTCCGCCGCAGCACCTCGACCCCCCGCCCGGACAGCGACACCCCGCCCAGCCGGTAGTCCTCGAACGCCCCATAGGCCAGCGGCACCCAGTCTTTCACGATCCGGCACATCGCCTCCGCGTAGACGCGGATCTCGTATTGCGCGTGCGCGTCCGCGCGCAGGCGCAGGAAGTGGAACAGGTTGTGAAGGTCGGTTTTCCAGTACCACTGGGTGTAGACGTTCGCGGGGAGGTTCATCCGCGCCAGTTCGCGCGCCAGCCCCTGCTGACCGTCCTGCGACAGCATGTCCTCGTAGTGGTCGTAGGCGCGGGTTGCGTCCTCGCGCAGCAGGTCCAGGACGCGCTGCGCCTCGTCGCCCGACAGGACCTCGCCGCGGCCCTGGTTGTTCACCTTCGACTGCGCAGCGAGCTGTTCGGGCGCGGGAATGTAGAACTCCCGGTCGAGGATCGAGTAGCGGGCGGAGTATTCGTTCACGTTCGCGGTGCGGTGGCGGATCCACTGGCGGGCGACGAATACCGGCAGCTTGACGTGGAACTTGACCTCGCACATCTCGAACGGGGTCGAGTGCCAGTGCCGCATCAGGTAGCGGATCAGCCCCTCGTCGTTCGACACCGCCTTCGTGCCGCGGCCGTAGCTGACCCGCGCCGCCTGCACGATCGCGCCATCGTCGCCCATGTAGTCGATGACGCGGACGAGCCCGTGGTCCAGCACCGGATGAGCGACGTACAGGTGCCGCTCCATCCCCTCGCTTACGGCGCGCAGGGTCGGGCGCGGCGTGCTGCGATCCTCGTCGATCTGGGCTTGCTGTTCGGGCGTCAGGGGCATGGCGGCGTCCTCTCGGGTTCTCACCACATCTTGTAGCGCGGCTGCCCGCGTCGCGGAAGGTGTTGTGTTCTGGCGAAGGCGATGCCGCCGTGGCAGGATCGCCGCGAAACCGGATGGGAGACGATCATGGAAGTCCGCTACCTGCACACGATGGTGCGCGTTCTCGACCTGGATGCGACGATGCGATTCTTCGGCCTGCTGGGGCTGCGCGAGATCCGGCGCATCGACAACGACAAGGGCCGCTTCTCGCTGGTGTTCATGGCCGCGCCGGGCGACGAATCGGCGCCGGTCGAGCTGACCCACAACTGGGACGGCGACGAGGCGCTGCCGTCGGACAGCCGCCACTTCGGCCATCTCGCCTACGAGGTCGAGGATATCTATGCCATGTGCCAGCACCTGCAGGACAACGGCGTGACGATCAACCGCCCGCCGGGCGACGGGCACATGGCGTTTGTCCGCAGCCCGGACAACGTGTCGGTGGAGCTGCTGCAGAAGGGCGAGCGCCTGCCGCCGCAGGAGCCTTGGGCAAGCATGGAGAATACCGGGCACTGGTGATGTGACGGGCAGGGCGGTCCTGCTGGAGGAGACGGGCTACGAGCCCGTTTCCGTGCGGCTCCTTGAAGCCAGCACTCGGGAGGGACGCGTCCGCCCGGGTGGGCGCGAACGCGCCCGCCAAGGGGCGGGCGGGCGCGTCCCGGTCCGCTTTGAGCGGACCGGCAGGTGCATCGAAGGACCGCCACGCCGCCGCACGCCACTGTTGCGGAACATAGAGCGAACAAATACGTTGGGTATCATGGCTGGCATGACCCTGCAACGCAAGCTCGCGATTCTCTCGGACGCGGCGAAATACGACGCCTCCTGCGCTTCCAGCGGGACGGAAAAGCGCGACTCGCGCGCGGGCGGCATCGGCTCGACCGAGGGCGCGGGCATCTGCCACGCCTACACGCCCGACGGGCGCTGCGTGTCGCTGCTGAAGATCCTTATGACGAACTTCTGCATCTTCGACTGCGCCTATTGCGTGAACCGAGTCAGCTCGAACGTCGAACGCGCGCGCTTCAGCGTCGAGGAGGTCGTGTCGCTGACGCTGGAGTTCTATCGCCGCAACTACATCGAGGGGCTGTTCCTGTCGTCCGGCATCATCCGCTCGCCCGACGCCACGATGGCCGACATGGTGCGGATCGCAAAGACGCTGCGGCTGGACCACGGGTTCAAGGGCTACATCCACCTCAAGACGATCCCCGACGCCTCGCCCGAACTGCTGGATGAGGCGGGGCTTTACGCCGACCGGCTGTCGATCAACATCGAGCTGCCGCAGGACGATTCGATCCGCGAGCTGGCGCCGGAAAAGCGGCCCGAGACGATCCGCACCGCGATGGGCCGCGTGCATCTGACGCGCGAGGCGAGCCGCGATCGCAGCCACACGGGCAAGCGCCCGGCGAAGTTCGCGCCCGCGGGACAGTCCACGCAGATGATCGTGGGCGCGGACCGCGCCAATGACGCGGCGATCCTGACGACGGCGTCGCGGCTTTACACCGGATATGGGCTGAAACGCGTTTATTACTCGGCGTTCTCGCCGATCCCCGACGCATCAAGCATCCTGCCGCTGGTGAAGCCGCCCCTGATGCGGGAACACCGGCTTTATCAGGCCGACTGGCTGATGCGGTTCTACGGGTTCGAGGTGGACGAGATCGCGGGCGTCGCGCCGTCGGGCAACCTCGACCTCGACATGGACCCCAAGCTTGCCTGGGCGCTGGCGAACCGCGCGGATTTTCCGCTCGACGTGAACCGGGCCCCGCGCGAGATGCTGCTGCGGGTGCCGGGGTTCGGGACCAAGACCGTGAACCGCATCCTCGGCGCGCGGCGCCATGCCGTGCTGCGCTATGACGATCTTGCGCGGCTGGGGGCGGTCATGAAAAAGGCGCGATCTTTTGTCAGCGTGCCGGGGTGGTCACCCAAGGGGCTGACCGACAGCGCCGACCTGCGCGCGCGCTTCGCGCCGCCGGCCGAGCAGTTGCAGCTGATCTGATGCAGGTCGTGGTCCTGCCCGACACTGGCTGGCGCGAGGCGTGGCGCGACGCCGCCCGCCGCCTCGCCGCCGCCGACGTGCCGCCCGACGACGTGGCGTGGGACGGGGCGGCGGGCCTCTTTGCGCCAGAGCCCCTGCCCCCGGCCCGGCCGCTGACCGTGCCGCGCGCCTTCGTCGATCTGGCCGACACCGTGCTGTGCCACCGCGACCCGGAACGGTTTTCGCTGCTTTACGGCCTGCTGCACCGGCTGCGGCACGACCGCGGCATCATGGGCAACCCCGCCGATCCGCTGATGGCCCGGCTCGAGGCGCTGGCGAAGTCCGTCCGCCGCGACAGCCACAAGATGCGCGCCTTCGTCCGCTTCCGCGAACTGCCGGCGGCCGGGGACGCCCCCCGCCGCCGTTTCGCCGCCTGGTTCGAGCCGGAACACTTCATCGTCGCCCGCAACGCGCCCTTCTTCGCGCGCCGCTTCGCCGACATGGACTGGACGATCCTTACCCCCGACGAGCGCGCCGACTTCATCGGAGGCGAGCTGTCGCTTGGCCCCGGCGCACCGAAGCCGGACTTGCCCGACGACGCGTCCGAGACGCTGTGGACAACTTATTTCACCAACATCTTCAACCCGGCGCGGATCAAGCTGGACGCGATGCGGTCCGAGATGCCCATGAAATATTGGAAGAACATGCCCGAGACGCAGGCGATCCCGGCGATGCTGGCCGACGCCGAACGAAGGGTCATCCAGATGCGTTCGGCTGCGGCGACCGTCGCGCCCGCGCGCGCGGCCCAGATCAGCGAAAGGTACCGCGCCGCCATGCCCAAGGCCCCGGACCGGATCGACACGCTGGAACAGGCAGGCGAGGCCGCGCGCCACTGCAACCGCTGCGACCTTCACTGCCACGCCACCCAGACGGTGTGGGGCGAGGGTTCGCCCGACGCGCGGCTGATGATCGTGGGCGAGCAGCCCGGCGACCACGAGGACCTGCAGGGCCGCCCCTTCGTGGGCCCCGCGGGCGAGATCCTGGCCGAGGCGATGGGCAAGGCCGGCCTCGCACGCGACAAGGTGTGGCTGACGAATGCGGTCAAGCACTTCAAGTTCAAACCGCAGATGACCGCGCGGGGCGGCAAGCGGCGGCTGCACCAGAACCCCGACCGGGCCGAGATCGACATCTGCAAGTGGTGGCTGGGGCTGGAACAGCGGTTCATCCAGCCAAAGCTGACGCTCGCGCTCGGCGGCACCGCCGCCTACGCCCTGACCGGCCACAAGGAAGGCATCACCCGGCGCCGCGGCAAGGTCGAAGAGACCGAGGGGGGGCCGGTCATGCTGAGCTGGCATCCGTCCTACATCCTGCGCGTGCCCGACGTGGGCGCGGCGAACGAGGCGCGGGCGCAGCTGGTCGAGGACCTGCGCCTCGCCGCGCGGTTCGTCGCCTGAGGCCTGCCAACGGCGCGAGGATCAGCCGATTGTCATCAAACCATCAGGCTGTCGTCATATCTTCATTCGACAGCCGCCTCGCCACGCTATAACGACCGCGCAGACGCGCAAGACGAGGGGTACCTGACATGCGGATCGCAGTTCTTGGCGGCGATGGTTTCGTGGGCTGGCCCACCTCGCTGCACCTGTCCAGCCTGGGCCACGAGGTCCACATCGTCGACAACCTGTCGCGCCGCTGGATCGACACCGAGCTTGGCGTGCAGTCGCTGACGCCGATGGATTCGATCCAGGAACGCTGCCGCATCTGGAAGCAGGAAAGCGGCAACACGATCCAGTTCCACCTGCTGAACCTCGCCACCGAATACGAGCGGCTGAAGTCGTGGCTGCTGGACCACCGCCCCGACGCGGTCATCCACTTCGCCGAACAGCGCGCCGCCCCCTATTCGATGAAGACCGACCGCCACAAGGTCTACACCGTGGACAACAACGTCTCGGCCACGCACAACCTGTTGGCCGCGCTGGTGGAAACCGGCATCGACGCGCACCTCGTCCATCTGGGCACGATGGGCGTCTATGGCTACTCCTCGGTCGGCGCGCCGATCCCCGAAGGATATCTGGACATCCAGATCGACACGCCGTCGGGCAAGCGCGACCAGCAGATCCTGTATCCGACGCGCCCCGGCTCGGTCTATCACATGACCAAGTCGCTCGATCAGATCCTGTTCCAGTTCTACGCCCAGAACGACGGGCTGCGGATCACCGACCTGCACCAGGGGATCGTCTGGGGCACCCACACCGACCAGACGCGCCGGCACGAACAACTCATCAACCGCTTCGACTATGACGGCGATTACGGCACGGTGCTGAACCGCTTCCTGATCCAGGCGGCGATCGGCTATCCGCTGACCGTCCATGGCACCGGCGGCCAGACCCGCGCCTTCATCCACATCCAGGATTCGGTGCGCTGCGTCGAGCTTGCCCTTGGCGACGCGCCGCAGGCGGGCGAGCGGGTCCGCATCTTCAACCAGATGACCGAAACGCACCGCGTCCGCGACCTCGCCCAGCTGATCGCAAAGCTTTCGGGGGCCGAGGTGAAGCTGCTGCCGAACCCGCGCAAGGAAGCCGACGAGAACGACCTGATCGTGAAGAACGACCAGTTCCTCGCCCTCGGCCTGAACCCGATCACGCTTGAGGAAGGGCTTTTGTCCGAGGTCGTGGACGTGGCCCGCAAATACGCCCACCGCATCGACCGCAGCCGCGTCCCGGCGGTCAGCGCATGGACCAAGGACATCGCCCGGCGCGTGGACCACGACCCGGAAGGCAAGCGGCTCAAGGCCGTCTGAACGGGGGCGGTCCGATCGTGCAGGGGCTGACCCCGAACCGGCCCGCGCGGTCCGACCGCGCCTTCGTGACGCTGGTGACGAACGCGGATTACGCGCTTGGCGCCAGGGCGCTGGCGCGGTCGATCACGCTATCCGGCACCGACGCCGACATCTGCGTCCTTCACACCGACGTGGCGGACGCGGACCTCGCGCCGCTTTCGGCCCTGGGCGCGCGGCTGGTCCGCTGCGACCTGCTGCCCACGTCCGACGCCTTCAACGCCGCCCATGCCCGCGATGCACTGCACGGCCGGGCGGCGTTCACCAAGGGCGAGAAGCCGCCCTTCCACACCCCGCTGGACAACTTTGCCAAGCTGCGGCTGTGGCAACTGGACTATGCGCGCGTGGTGTTCATCGACGCGGACGCGCTGGTCCTGCAGAACGTGGACAAACTGTTCGACTATCCCCAGTTCTGCGCCGCCCCGAACGTCTATGAAAACGTCGCGGACTTTCACCGCATGAACTCGGGCGTGTTCACCGCGCGCCCTGATCCCGCGACGTTCGCGGACATGCTGTCCAGGCTCGACGTGCCCGACGCGTTCTGGCGGCGGACCGACCAGACATTCCTGGAACACTACTTCCCGGACTGGCACGGGCTGCCGGTGTTCTGCAACATGCTGCAATACGTCTGGTTCGCGATGCCCGGGCTGTGGCGCTGGCAGGACGTGAAGATCCTGCATTTCCAGTACGAAAAGCCGTGGCAGGACCATGCCAAGGCCGACCGCCTGCGGCCGCTGATCGACCTGTGGCGGGCCTATGCCGAGGGCGCGCCGGTGCCCGACACCCGGACCCTTCCCGACCCGGCGTGAGGGCCGCATGAAGATCGCGCTGACCGGATCGTCCGGGATCGTCGGCGGCTTCATCGCCCGCGCCGCCATCGCCGCCGGGCATGAGATCGACCCCCTGCCCGGCTGGCGGCTGGGCAGCCCCGCGCAACTCGACGGATACGACGCGCTGGTCCATGCGGCTTTCTCCCACGTCCCCGGCCGGTATCGTGGGGGCGAGGGCGACGACCCGGCCGCCTTCATCGCGGCAAATCTCGACGGCTCGGTCCGGCTCTTCGACGACGCGGTCCGCGCGGGCGTCGCGCAGATCCTGTTTCTGTCGTCCCGCGCGGTCTTCGACGCGCTGCCGCCCGGCACCCCCTTGCCCGACGGCACCCCGCCCGCGCCCGCCTCGCTTTACGGCCGCGTCAAGGCGCAGGCCGAAGCCGCGCTTGCGGCGCTGGACGCGCCTGCGCGCGCCACCGCCAGCCTGCGCCCGACCGGCATCTACGGTCCCGGCCCGGCCAACAAATGGGCCGGCCTCATCGCAGATTACCTGGCAGGCCGCCCGATCGAACCCCGCGTCGCGACCGAGCTTCACGGCGACGATCTGGCGCAGGCGGTGCTGCTGATCCTGCAAACGCGCGCGCGCGGCGCGTTCAACGCCTCGGACATTGTGCTGGATCGCCATGACCTTCTGGCCGAGGTCGCGCGCCTGTCGAAAAGCCCGAACCCCCCGCCCGCACGCGCCGATGCGGCCGCCCTGTCGGTCATGACCTGCGACCGTCTCGACGGCTTGGGCTGGCAGCGTGGAGGTTTTTCCCGCCTCTGGCGTGAACTTCCGGCGATGATCTAAGTTAATTTCTACGCAGAGCCGGACGAGACCGATCTTCGACGCTCTGCATCCTGAGGTTGCGCAATGATCATTTGCAACGTCAGCCGACGCAGCGTAAGTGCTTCGCCTCGATTCAAGGAAACGGAAAGACCCTGACATCCGATGAACGCCACCGCCGACTGCCAGACCACGACCGTTGACCCGCACAGGCCCCGTTATGCGGTCTATGCGATGCCTGCCGGCGCGTTCGCCGATGCCGGCGCCGCGTGGCTGGGGTGGGACGCGCGGGCAGGCAGGCAGGTCGCGCAGCCGCACCTACCCGGACTGCCGCGACCGCTGTCGCAACTGGCGCTGCGGGCCGGGCGCTACGGCTTTCACGCGACGATCAAGGCGCCGATGGCTCTGGCCGGGGATTGCGGCTACGACGACCTGCGGGACCAGCTGCGCGATCTGTGCGGCAAGCTGCGCCCGGTCGAGGTGACGCTGGAACTGCGCGACGACCTCAATTTCCTCGCCTTCCGCCCGGCGGGCGGCACGGGCGACCTGCAGGACCTTGCCGCGACCGTGGTCCGCGACCTCGATCCGCTGCGCGCCGAACTGACCGAGCGCGAGATCACGCGCCGCAACCCCGGCGCGCTGACCCCGCGCCAGCAGGAATTGCTGGTCCAGTTCGGCTATCCCTACGCGCTCGAGGAGTTCAACCTGCACGTCACCCTGACCGAGCAGCTGGCCGACGACGAGCGTCGCGTCGTGCGCGGCATAGCCGAGGATTTCTTTGCGGCCAAGGTGCCCGCGCCGTGGCGCATCGACGAGCTTTGCATCCTGGCCGAGGACGCGCAGGGCCGGTTCCATCTGCGCGACTGCTGCCCGCTCGAGGGCTGAAAAAAGGGGGCCGCGCGGCCCCCTTTCCCATACGACCCGATCGCGCCGATCACGTCAGGCGCCGATCAACTCAGCCCTTGAGCGTGTCCGCGATCTGCTGGCCGTCCGCGTTGGCCAGGTTCTTCGCCACTTCCTTGACCAGGCGCGCTTCCAATTCCTTGTGATAGTGCTTGCGCATGTTCCCCAGGGTCGAGGGGTCGGCGACGATCGCCAGCTCATCCACCTTGTGCTGGAGCACCATCGTGTTCAGCTTTTCAACGAGTTGCTTGGCAAAGGTCGCCTCGTCCTCGTCCTTGGGCGTCGTTTCCTCGGGCTGGCGGCCCTGGCTTTCGTCCTGCAGGTGCTTGGGGCTCAGCCGCTCGCTTTCCTGAAGCTCGATCCCGTGCTTTGCCGTGTTGCGAAACAGGACGGCCTGATGGCCGTCGGCAACCACGACGAGCGCGTTGTTGGAAAGCATGTTCTGTCCTTTCAGTTGGTCCGCCCTGCCAACGCCCCGTGCCAAGGGGGGTTCCGGTTTGACGCACGGGCGGGCGACGGGCAGAGAGGACGGCGGCGCTTGGGCGCCACTGTGAAAGGAACGTCATGGAAGACCGGCAGACCCGTCTCAAGCGGATGGCGATCCGCAGCTGGCGGCGGGGCATCAAGGAGATGGACCTGATCCTGGGACCTTACGCCGACGCGCGGATGGCCGATCTGGACGACGCGGCGCTGGACCTGCACGAGCGGCTGCTGGATCAGGACGACCACGATCTTTACGCGTGGATCAGCGCGCGCACGCGGGGCGATGCCGATGCAGGGCCCGCGGAGTTCAATCCCGCGCTGGCAGACGTGGCCGGCTTCGCGCTGGAACGCACACGGAACGAGCGGTGAAGATTTCCGTCGCCGCTTAACCGAATCTTGGATGTTTTGGGCGATGGTTTCCGGGCAACAGCTTGGATGACGCGATGAACCGATTTGCCCTGATCCAGCGGGAAACGCCCCCCGCGGCCCTGCCTGCGGTCGCGGCGCAGTCCGACTGCTATCTCGACACGCTGCAGATCCTCGACCGGCTGCACCGGCTGATGCTGGACCTCATCAAGGACGAATTCGAACGGCTCGGGCGGGTCGACCTGACGCCGGTGCAGGCGCTGCTGGTCTATAACCTCGGCGGGGCCGAGGTGTCGGCGGGCGAGCTGCGGTCGCGCGGCATGTATCAGGGTTCGAACGTCAGCTACAACCTCAAGAAGCTAGTCCAGATGGGCTATGTCCATCACCAGCGCTGCGAACAGGATCGCCGCTCGGTGCGGGTCAGGCTGACCGACGAAGGGATCGTGGTGCGCGACATCGTGGGCACGCTTTTCGCGCGCCACGCCGACGGGCTGGACGCATCTGGCATCCTCGACGATCCGCCGCTTGAACAGGTGAACCGCCAGTGGCGCCGGATCGAACGGTTCTGGACCGAACAGATCAGGTATATCTACTGATCTGCCTAATCGCGGCGGGCTCATCCGGTCGGCGCGCTGCCCTGCCGATGTGACGCCGCCCTGCCGATGTGACGCCGCCCACCCGACTCCTTAGATTGGACGGGGGCGACCCGATCTTCACGACCGGGTCGGCCCGCCTAGATGGCAACAATCCGTCAGGTGGTGACGTCGGGGCGGTCGCGGCCGGTGTGTTCGCGGATCTGCGCCAGCGCCTCGGCGCTTGCGACGACCGGCGCCAGCACCTCGTCCGGGGCCCGGTCATGGACCTCGTCCGGCCCGGCGAAGCGTTCCAGATAGACCCGCAGCGTGGCCCCTTCGGTGCCCGTGCCCGACAGGCGGAACACGACGCGGCTGTCATCGGTGAACAGGACCCGGATGCCCTGGTGCTGCGAAACGGATTCGTCAACCGGATCGACATAGGCGAAATCGTCCGCCTGCGCGACGGTCAGCCCGGCGAAGTCCTGCCCCGGCAGGACGTCCAGCATCGAACGCAGCCGGTCCATTAGCGCGTTGGCCCGGTCCGAGGCGACCGCCTCGTAGTCGTGGCGGCTGTAGTAATCACGCCCGAAGCGCGCCCAGTGCGCCGCCATGATCCCCGCCACCGGCTCTTTCCGGGCGGCAAGGATGTTCAGCCACAGCAGCACCGCCCACAGCCCGTCCTTTTCGCGGACGTGGTCGGACCCGGTGCCCGCGCTTTCCTCGCCGCAGATGGTGACGCGGCCCGCGTCCAGCAGGTTGCCGAAGAACTTCCAGCCGGTGGGCGTCTCGAACGCCTCGATCCCCAGCGCCGCGGCCACGCGGTCCGCGGCGCGGCTGGTGGGCATCGACCGCGCGACGCCGGACAGCCCGGCCGCATAGGCCGGGGCGAGCGTCGCGTTCGCGGCCAGGACCGCCAGGCTGTCTGATGGCGTAACATAGACGCCGCGGCCCAGGACCATGTTGCGGTCCCCGTCCCCGTCCGAGGCTGCGGCGAAGTCGGGGGCGTCCGCGCCCATCATCAGGTCGAACAGCGGCTTGGCCCAGACCGGGTTCGGGTCCGGGTGGCCGCCGCCGAAATCGGGCAGCGGGGTGGCGTTCAGGACCGTCCCCGGCGCCGCGCCCAGGCGGCGTTCAAGGATCTCGCGCGCATAGGGGCCGGTCACCGCGTGCATCGCATCGAAGCGCATGGTGAAGCTGCCCGCGAACAGCGCCCGGATCGCGTCGAAGTCGAACAGCCGCTCCATCAGCGCGGCATAGGCGGCGACCGGGTCCACGATCTCGACCACCATGTCGCCCAGCCGGGCTTCGCCCACGGCCGACAGGTCCAGGTCCTGCGCGTCCAGCATCCGGTAGCTTTCGATTTCCTTCGTGCGGGCAAAGATCAGGTCGGTGACCTTTTCCGACGCGGGCCCGCCGTTCGCGCCGTTGAACTTCATCCCGAAGTCCTCGTCCTCGCCGCCCGGATTGTGGCTTGCCGACAAGATGATCCCGCCGTCGGCGCCCCGTTCGCGGATCAGGTTCGACGCGGCGGGGGTGGACAGGATCGCGCCCTGCCCCACGATCACCCGCGCGGCCCCGTTCGCGGCCGCCATTCGCAGGATCACCTGGCTCGCGCGGTCGTTGAAGAACCGGCCGTCGCCACCCAGGACCAGCGTCTTGCCCTGAAGCCCGCCGATCGCGTCGAAGATCGACTGGGTGAAGTTTTCGACGAAATGGGGCTGCATGAAAACCCGCGTTTTCTTGCGAAGGCCCGAGGTGCCGGGCTTCTGCCCCTCGATCGGCGCGGTGGTGACGCTGTGGATACGGTCGGACATCGGCTGCTCCTGCAAGGACCCGCGATCCGGCACCCCGGATTCGGCTGGCGCTTCCTTAGCCGAGCTTCCGCGCCCGCAACAGGCCGCCCGCGCAGGGCGGACGGCCGGTCGGCAACGCTTCGCTGCGCCCGCCTGTCAGGTCCCGGACGCGAGGGGGCCGCGCGCGCACGCCCCGCCCCCCGCACCCGGGTCGCCGCGGGTCAGTCCACGCGCACGAGCTTCTGCCCGTCCCACGCCAGCGAGAACACCTCGGCCCGCGCGGTGCCGGTCGCATCCTCGCCGCCCGCGACGACCAGCTCGTCGCCCACGGTGAACGACGCGCCGTATGCCAGCCCCTCGGGCAGCGCGCCGGCCTGAGACCACTGCCCGTCCTCAAGCGCGAACACCTCGGGCGACCAGGTCTTGGTCAGCCCTTCGTGGGCGTACCAGGTGCCCGCGTCGGCCTTGGCCCGCGCGCCCGGAAAGTTCGCGCCGCCCGCGACCAGCACGACGTCGCCCGCGCGGCCGGCGAAGGCGCCCGCAAGCCCTTCCTGCACGTCGGTCCCTTCGGGCGCGGGCACGGGCGGCAGTTCGGCCCATTCGGCCGCGTCTGCCGCGACCTTGAGCGACTTCACCTCGTCGGTCCGCAGGCCCGGCTTGACCTCGCCGTTGACGACCAGCACCTCGCCGTCGGCCATCGGCACCAGGCCCGCGCCGGTGTTCGGAAGGTAGGGGTTCGGGCCCAGCTCGCCCCAACTGTTGCTGGCGGGATCATAGACCCGGACCTTGTCGTTCCAGCGATAATCCTTCGGCTCCATCCCCATGTAGGCCCCTACGACCTGGGCATAGCGGTCGGGCTCGGCGGTCTTGTCGATGGGCGTCACCTCGGCCAGGTAGCGGTCGAACAGATCCTTGTTGTAGCCGCCGACGATGGCGATCCGCCCGTCGGGCAGGGCAAAGGCGCTGGCGCCCAGCAGGCCCACGGGTGTGGTCGTGTCGACCTGCGCCCAGGCGTCGGCCTTGGGGTCGTAGCTGTAGACGGTGTCGAACACGATCGGCGCCTTGGCGTCGGCGGCGGGCAGGCCCGAGCCGCTGAAGACGTAAAGCTTGCCGCCCGACGCGGCGGCCGCGGGTTGCGAGGGGGCCGGCCCGGTAAAGGGGCTCAGCGCCTGCCAGCCCGCCGCGCGGTCATCAAGGTCGAGGGCGTAAAGCTCCGTCCCGGCGCTGCCCAGGCCGACGATCAGCCGATCCTCGACCTGGACGCCGATCCCGTTCTTGATGCCCTTGGGCAGGTCGGGCCAGGTCTCGGCCGCGGCGGCGCCCGCGCCAAGGCCCGCAAGCGCGGTCAGGCCGACGAGACCGCCGGCGAGTGTGGACTTCAGGGTCGTGCGATGGTCGTTCTTTGACATTGCAGCTCTCCGGGAATGTGAGGACGGGCCTCGGTGAAGTCGGTGTGCGCCCTGCCCGAGCGCGTCGTGACGACGCAAGGCGGGGACATGGGCGCGGTTCATCTGGCGAGATCGGCGACGCCTATGACGCCCGCGTCGCCGCCCAGTTCGGCCGCGACCACGCGGGGGCGAAGGCGCTCGGGTTGGGGTCCGAGTTCGCGGTCGAGCGCCGCGCGGAATGCGGGCAGCAGCCCAACGCCGCCGCCCAGGACGACGCATTCGGGGTCGACGACGCGCTGCAGGTCCACCAGCGCCGCCGCCAGGCGGCGGGCCGCGTCGGTGACGATCTGATCGGCCCAGCCCTCGCCCGCCGCGGCGGCGGCAAAGACGGCGCGGGTATCCGCGTCACGGCCCGCCCCTTGCGCCGCGCCCGCGATCGCAAAGCCCGACGCGCGGCTTTCCAGCCGGGGTTCGGCCGCGCTGCCCTGCACCTGTCCCAGGCTTCCGGCCAGACCCCGCGCGCCGCGCAGCAGCCGGCCGCCCGCCACGATCCCGCCGCCGATCCCCGACGACACGGTCACGAACACCATGTCGCGCCCGCGCCCCGCGCCGAAGCGGTATTCGCCCCAGGCCGCCGCCTGCGCGTCGTTCACCGCCTCGACCGGCGCACCCAGCCGCGCGCCGAGTTCGCGGGCAAGCGCGGTGCGTTCGGGGATGTCCAGCGTGGCGGGGTTGAGGGCCGACCAGTGGCCGTCCTCGATCAAGCCGGTGGCGGCAACGCCGATCCGGGCGAACCGCCCGGTCCAGCCATCGGCCAGCGCCGCCACGCCGTCGAACCAGGCGGGGCTTCCGACCGCGCCGGGCGTCGGCGCAACCCGGCGGTCCAGGACCTCGGCGCCCCGCACCAGCGCCGCCAGCGCCTTGGTGCCGCCGATGTCGAAGGCGAGGACGGCGTCGCCGGTGCCCACGCTACCGCCGTCGCGGGCCTGCCCCGCCGCGTCGATCGCGGCCTTGAACCAGCCCGTAACATGTTCGGTCCGGGTGATCGCCGAGCCGACGCAGACGGCCGTCGCGCCCGCGCGCCGGGCATCCGCCGCGGCCTCGGGCGTGTTGAAGCGCCCTTCGGCCACGACGATCCCGCCAAGGCGGCGGCAGGCTGCGACGAAGGCAAGGTCGGGTGCCGCCGGGATCGGGCCGCCGGTGTAGCCCGACATGGTCGTCCCCAGGATGTCGAAGCCCATCGCCTTGGCGCGCGCCGCCTCGGCCTCGTTCGACAGGTCGGCCATCGCGATGCGGCCGTGCCGGCGGATCGCGGCAAGAAGATCCTCGACCGGCACCGGGCGGGCGCGGTCGGTCGCGTCCACGGCGATGACCTGCGCCCCGGCTTCGGCCAGCGCCGCCACGTCCTCGATGAACGGCGTGATGCGGACGGGCGAGGTGTCGAGGTCGCGCTTGACCAGCCCCACGATGGGCAGGTCGCACGCCCTGGCCACCGCCGACACGTTGGCCGCCCCTTCGATCCGCAGCGCACGCGCGCCGCCGTCGCGGGCGGCCAGCGCCAGCGCCACGATCGTGGCCACGTTGTCCATCGGTCCGCCCGTGACCGGCTGGCACGAGACGATCAGCCCGCCGTCGAGCGCGGCTTGCAGGTTTTCTGCGGCGGTGGTCATGGTGCTGTTCCTTCGGGTGGCTGAATTGCGATCTCGCGGCGCGCCGCGTCGGCGCGGGCGGCGGCGTCGATGATTGCGACCATGTGGCGGCCGTAACGGGCGCTGACCGGCGGCGGCCCGCCTGCGGCGACCGCGTCGAGGAACGCGCGCCATTGCCGCCTCAGGGCGCCCAGCATCGGGTCGGGCTCGTCGCCGCAGGGCAGATCGGACCAGGTGCCCGCCTGCCCCACGCGCAGCCTGCCGTCGCGGCCCAGCGCCAGCGTCCCGCCCTCGCACATGATCTGCAGGGCCGAGGTCACGGCACCGTCGCGGTAACCGATGCTCGTCACCTGCCCCATCCGCCCGTCGGCGAAGCGCAGGTTGAGGAAGGCCGTATCGTCGGCGTCCTGGTCGTGGAATGCCGCGCCGAGCATCGCGCCGACCGACGCGACCTCACCGCCCATCAGGTGGACAAGCCTGTCAACCGCGTGGATCCCGGCCGTCATCAGCATCCCCCCGCCCGAGGCGCGCGACAGGTGCCAGGGGCGGCGATTCTCCTCCATCCACAGCTTGACAAAGGCGCTGGTGCCCGCGACCGGACGGCCGATCCGGCCGCTTCGCAGAAAGGCGTGGACGGCCTGCATCGGCAGGAAATACCGGGTGACGTGGCCGATCGTCAGCAGGCCGGCGGCCCGGTCCGCCGCCGCGACGATGGCGTCGCAGTCGGGCAGCGTCGCCGCGACCGGCTTTTCCAGCAGGACGTGCTTGCCCGCGCCCAGCGCCGCGACCGCGATCTCGCGGTGCATATCGTGCGGGGTGGCGATCACGACGACATCCACGGACGGATCGCCCAGCAGCGCGGCCCAGTCGGTATGGGGCGTGCCGCCGTGGCGGGCGGCAAAGGCCGCGACCGCGTCGGCGTCGTTGCGGCAGACGGCTGTCAGCCGCGCGCCCGCGACCTCGCGCAGCGCCTCGGCGTGGACCGCGCCGAAATGGCCCGCGCCGATGATGCCGATGCCGACCTCGGCGCTTGCGCCTTGCCGGTCCGACCCGCTCTCCGTCACTGTCGCCCCCTCCCTTGCCCGGCTTACTCCGCCGCCAATGCGTAGGCCTGATCGATCACCGCCATCGCGGCGACGTAGTCCGACAGGCCGACCAGCGGCGGCCGCCCGTCGGCAAGCCGCGCCAGCGTGTCGGTCATGAAGGCGCGGTACCGCTCGTCCGGGGGCAGCGCGGGCAGCGACCTCAGCCCGCGCGGGCCGATCCACTGCGCGCTGTCGCCCCGATCGACGAGGTACGCGCCCTTCGTCGCCACCCGCCATTCCAGGTCGCCGCCCGCCTGCATAGCAGGGGTGGTGTAGCCCGCCTCGACGACGAACAGCGCGCCGGCCGCGTCGGTGAGCGTGACGAGGGCGTGATCCTCGACCATCTCGTCCGGGTGCAGGCGCCTGGCGATCTGGGCCGAGGTCACGCGCACCGGCCCGTCGGCAAGGCACAGCGCGCAGTCGATGCCGTGAAGGCCCAGGTTGCGCAGCGCGCCGCCGCCCGCCGCCGCCGGGTCCAGCACCCAAGGGACGCCGTCGTCGCGGTAGCGTTCGGGCGGGCCGTTCACGATCCTGAACGAGGCGTGGGCGACCCGCGGCGGCGCGTCGTCTCCGCCCCCGGTGTCCTCGGGGGTTCGCGCCAGACCCCGCATCGCCGGGCTGAGGCGGTTGGCCAGCGGCACCGCCACGAAGACGCCTTGGGCCTGCGCGCGCGCCTCGATCTCGCGAAGGATGCGGGTCTCGGGCGCGGCGGGCTTTTCAAGGATCATCGGCATCCCGGCGTCGATCAGCGCGCGGGCAAGCGCCGGCACCTCGGCCGGGTGTCCCATCGTCACGCAGATGTCGGGCCGCGTCGCCAGCACCTGGTCGAGCGACGGGATTGCGGGCGCGTCGAACCGGTCTGCAAGGGCGCGGGCGGCGGTGGCATCCGGGTCCCACACGGCGCACAGGGTCGCGCCTGCGAAACGGGCCGCGTCGGCGTGCATCGGGGCGTGCCAGTGGCCGGCACCCAGCAGAGCAACTTTCACGATCACCTGCGCCGTTGAAGTTTCGACTTGCCGGATATCCTACAAGTCGATATGTGACAAGCAGAAGATGGACGGAACTCGACATGACCACCGCGTTGTCTTGAAGCTGGACCGGGCGATCACCGCATGAAGACGCTCAAGCCCCTGACCCGACCGCGCTCGCTGCACATCTCGGTGCAGGAACGGCTTCGTGGATACATCGCCGACAACGGGCTGCGCCCGGGCGAGCCCCTGCCGCCCGAGGCGTTCTTCGCTCAGCAGCTGGGCGTCGGCCGCAATTCGGTGCGCGAGGCGATCAAGGCGCTGGAATCGATCGGGATCGTCGAGACGCGCCGGGGCGTCGGGGTGTTCGTCAAGGAGTTCTCGTTCCAGCCGCTGCTCGACAACCTCGCCTACGGCCTCGGCTCGGGCCTGCGTGACATCGAGGAATTGCGCGAGATCCGCCGGGTGCTGGAAATCGGCCTGATCGGCAAGACCGTGCAGCTGATCCCCGACGAGGACGTGGCCGAGCTGCGCGCCACGACCGAGCGGATGCGCCAGCACGCCCTGCGCGGCAACAGCTTTCCCGACGAGGACCAGAAGTTCCACCAGCTCCTGTTCCGCTGCCAGAACAACAGGATGCTGAACTCGCTGCTCGAGATATTCTGGCTTGCCTTCTACAAGGCGTCGGATTTCGCGAACCTCGCGAACTCGGACCCGATGGCGACCTATCGCGACCATCATGAAATCGTCGAGGCGGTCGCCGCCCGCGACGCAGACAAGGCCCGCATGCGCCTGGACGAACATTACCAGGGCATCATGCAGGTCATCGACAACAACCGGAACACCAGTCCATCGGGAGGAGAGGACAAGCAATGAAATCGAACGTATCCGCAAGGGCGCGCGTCCGCGCGGCCGCCATCGCCGCGCTCATGGGGGCGACGCTGCTTGCCGGGCCCGCGCTCGCGCAGTCCGGGTCGACCATCACCGGCGGCTTCGACGTGGGCCCGGGCGGCCTGCCGGGCAACTTCAACCCGCTTGCCGCGACCAGCGGGTTCACCTGGCTGAACACCTATTACGAGCCGCTGGTAATCTACGATGCGGGCCTGACCAAGCTGGAAGGCGCGCTCGCGACCGAGTGGACGATCAGCGAGGACCAGCGCGAGATCACCTTCAAGCTGGCCGAGGAAACCTGGCACGACGGCACGCCCTTCACCTCGGCCGACGTGGCCTTCACGATCGGGCTGGCGAAGGACGCGGCCTCGGGCAGCGTGCTGGCGGCGCGGCTGGGCGCCATCGACAGCGTCGAGACGCCGGACGAACGCACCGCCGTCGTCAAGCTGTCGGCGCCGGATTCGGGCATCCTGTCCACGCTGTCGCAGGTCATGATCCTGCCCCAGCACGCGCTCAAGGACATCGCCCCGGCAGAGCTTGCGGCCAGCACCTGGTGGTCCACCACCCCGGTCGGCACCGGCCCGTTCAAGTTCGTCAAGTACGCGGCCGACCAGTATGTCGAACTGGCGGCCGACGAGGACTATCGCCTGGGCCGGCCCAAGACCGACCGGCTCATCAACCGCTATTTCGAGAACCCGGCCGCCGCCGTCTCGGCGCTGCGCGCGGGCGAGATCGACTTCACCTATGTCGAACCCGACGACGCCAAGACCTTCGACGGCAACGACGCCTTCAAGGTGATCGAGGGGCCGTCCTACGTCGTCAACTACATCGGCTTTAACCACCAGGCGAAGATCTGGGACGACGTGCGCGTGCGCCAGGCGGTGATGCATGCGATCGACCGCCAGACGATCATCGACAGCCTGTATGGCGGCGCGGCCGACGCCGCGAACTGCGGCTATGTCGGCGACCGGCTGGTGCCGCAGGGGATCGACCAGTACGAATACGATCCCGCCAAGGCGCAGGCCCTGCTGAAGGAAGCCGGCTGGGACCAGATCAACGGCCAGAAGCCGATCACCTGGCTGACCTATTACGGCACGCCGCAGGCGGCGAACGTGATGGCCGCGATCCAGGCGATGCTGGCGCAGGTCGGCATCAACGTCGTGCCGCGGGTCGTGGACACGCCGACCTACAACTCGATCGTCTACAAGGAAGGCACGCCCGACTGGAACGAGTTCCCGATGGTCTATGCGGGGCTTCAGAACGGTCCGAACCCGGCCGGCATCAACGTCGGCCTGAACGAGGCGCAGCTGCCGCCGGACGGCGCCAACATCATGCGCGTGCAGATGCCCGAACTGACGGCCGCACTTGACGGCGCGCTGGCCGAGACCGACCAGACCGCCGCCGAAGGCCGCTGGCAAGAGGTCTGCAAGGTGATGAACGCGCAGCTGCCCTGGGCCACGATGTGGGTCGCCAACCGCTACGGCGTCGCCTCGACCAAGCTTGCCGACTTCGTCTGGACGCCCGCACCCGCAGGCGGCCCGTTTGCGGCGCACCCGGAAAAATGGTCGCGCACCGAATGATCCGGCGTCGCCGCTGACGACACGGCCGGGGGCGGTCCGCCGCCCCCGCAGCCATCCGGGCCACCAGCCCGCCCCCTCTGTCCGCCCGCTCTACCCGCACCCAACCGGCACGGTGACGCCATGACGACCTTCATCGCACGACGGCTGGCCATCGGCCTTGTCATGCTTCTTGCGCTCAGCGTGCTGGTGTTCGTGCTTTTGCGGCTCGCCCCCGGTGACCCGATCGACGCCTACATCAACCCCTCGGCGCCGCTGTCGGCCGAGGCGCTGGCGGCGCTGCGGGCGCGGCTCGGCCTCGATGCGCCGCTGCCGGTGCAATACCTGGGCTGGCTGCGCGCCGCCCTGACCGGAGACCTTGGCTTTTCCACCCAGCGCGCGGGCGTGCCGGTGCTGCCGCTGGTGCTGGAACGGATCGGGCCGACGATCCTTCTGATGGCGGCGGGGCTTGCCATCGCGATCGTCGCGGGCATCTCGGCCGGGATCCTCAGCGCGGTGCGCCGGAACTCGGCGGCCGACGTGGGCCTTTCGGTGCTGGCCTTCACCGGGATTTCCAGCCCGGCCTTCCTGACCGCGCTTCTGGGCCTTTATTTCTTCTCGGTCCGGCTGGGCTGGGCGCCGTCGGGCAGCATGACCACGCCGGGCGCCGCCTTTTCGGTCCCCGACCTGCTGCACCACCTGGTCCTGCCGGCGGTGATCCTGTCGATCGGGCACGCAGCCCTCATCATGCGCTACATGCGCGCATCGCTGCTCGAGGTGCTGAACCAGGACTACGTCCGCACCGCGCGGGCCAAGGGCGTGCGGGAGTTCTGGGTCATCGTCAAGCACGCGGTCCGCAACGCGCTTCTGCCCGTGATCACGCTGATCGGATCGACCATCGGGGTCGCGGTCGGCGGCGCGATCTTCATCGAAAGCGTGTTCAACTGGCCGGGCATGGGCCTCTTGCTGGTCAGCGCCGTCAGCGACCGCGACTATCCCGTCATCATGGGCGCGACGCTGGTCATCGGCGCCGCCGTCATCGTGGTCAACCTGCTTACCGACATCACCTACGCCGCGGTCGATCCGCGCATCCGCGTGAGCTGAACGCCATGACCGCTGCATCCACATCCACCGAAATCGCCACGCCCCCGGCCAGGGCCCGCGGCCCCTGGGTCCGCGCGTGGAGCCGGTTCCGCGCCAACGGCGCCGCGCTGACCGGACTTGCGATCCTGATCCCGATCCTCGTCGCGGTCGCGACCTATCCGCTGTGGTGGACCTTCGGCCCCAACGACATCGACCTGAAGGCGATGAACCAGGGGCCGGGCCCTTCCCACTGGTTCGGCACCGACGGGGTGGGGCGCGACATCCTGGCCCGGCTGCTGCAAGGGGGCCGCATCTCGCTGACGGTCGCGTTCGTGTCGGTTGTGGTCTCGATCGTGATCGGCTTTCTCGTCGGCGCCATCGCCAGCTTCGGCGGCAAGGTCGTGGACAACGGGATCATGCGGCTGGTCGATCTCGCCATGACGCTGCCGCCGGTGATCTTCCTTCTGGTGCTGGCGTCGATCGCCGGGACCGGGATCGTGCCCACGATCGTCGTGATCTCGCTTCTGTCCTGGCCGGTGCTGTCGCGGATGGTGCGCGCCCGGCTGCTGGAACTGCGCGAACGCGACTTCGTCGTCGCCTCACGCGGGATGGGGGCGTCGATGTGGCACCTGCTGTTCCGCCACGGCCTGCCCAACTGCATCGACATCATCGTCGTCTACGCGACGCTGCAGATCGCGAACGCGATCCTGCTGGAGGCGGGGCTGTCGTTCCTGGGCCTCGGCATCGCGCCGCCGCAGGCGAGCTGGGGCAACATGCTGAACGCCGCCCGCTCGACCGTCGTGATGGAGCAATACATCTGGCAATGGATGTTCCCCGGCGGCGCGCTGGTGCTGACGGTGCTGGCCATCAACTTCCTTGGCGACGGCCTGCGCGACGCGTTCGACCCCCGATCGGACCTCAACTGACACAGCCGACCTTACCTGACCCGCCGATCCTAACTGACCCGAAAGAGACATCGACATGACAACCTTCCACGGCGTCGTTCCCCCCGTCGTCACGCCCCTGACCGAAAACCTCGAGGTCGATTACGCATCACTCACCCGCGTGGTCGAGAACCTGATCGACGGCGGCGTACACGGGCTGTTCGTGCTTGGCTCGTCGGGCGAGGTCGTGTTCTACGACGACGCCACCCGGCGCCGGATCCTCGAGCACGTGGTCAAGGTCGCGGCCGGCCGCGCGCCGGTGCTGGCGGGCGTCATGGACCCCACGACCGACCGCGTGATCGCGCATGCCCGCGCCGCTCAGGAGATCGGCGTGGACGCGGTCGTCGCGACCTCGCCCTTTTATCCGCGCACCAGCTCGCCCGAGATTGCGGACCACTTCCGCTATATCCGCGACGCGATCGACGTGCCGCTGGTCGCCTATGACATCCCGGTCTGCACCCACTACAAGCTGGACCGCCGGATGGTGGTGGACCTTGCCCGCGAGGGGGTGATCGCGGGCCTGAAGGACAGCAGCGGCGACGACGGCAACTTCCGCTTCTGCCTGCTGGACCTCGCCGACACGCCCGACGTGTTCCTGATGACCGGGTCCGAGATCGTCGTGGACACCGCCCTGATGATGGGCGCGCACGGGGTCGTCCCGGGCCTCGCCAACGTCGATCCGCACGGCTACGTCCGGCTGTGGAACCACGCGCAGGCGGGCGACTGGGCGGCGGCGCGCGCCGAACAGGAACGGCTGTGCCGCCTGTTCGAGATGGTGTGGGTCGCGTCCGGCCGCGTCAGCGGCGGGTCGGCCGGCGTGGGGTCGTTCAAGACCGCGATGCAGGCGATGGGCATCATCGACACCAACCTGATGGCGCGCCCCCAGCAGCGCCTGAACGACGCGGAAACCGCCCGCATCGTCGAGCTGGTGCGCGCCGCCGGGCTGATGGGCTGAGCCGATGAACGCGCCCGTCCTCGACATCCGCGACCTCCGCACGGTGTTCCGCGTCGGCGGGCGCGAGCTTACCGCCGTCGCGGACCTCGACCTCTCCATCGCGCCGGGCGAGACCGTGGCGCTGGTGGGCGAATCCGGGTCGGGCAAGTCCGTCACGAGCCTGTCGGTGATGGGCCTGCTGCCGCGCAAGGTCGGGCGCATCGACAACGGCACCATCGCCTTTCGCGGCAAGTCGGGGGCGGCGCGCGACCTGGTCGGGATGACGCCCGAGGCGTTGCGCCAGCTGCGCGGCAACGACATGGCGATGGTGTTCCAGGAACCGATGACCTCGCTCAACCCGGTCTATACGGTGGGCGAGCAGATCGCCGAGCCGATGCGGATCCACCTTGGCCGCTCGCGCGCGCAAGCGGCCGCGGCGGCGGTCCAGCTTCTGGCCGATGTCGGCATCCCCGACCCGGCCCGCCGCGCGCGCCAGTTCCCGCACGAGCTGTCGGGCGGCATGCGCCAGCGCGCGACCATCGCCATGGCGCTGGCCTGCGACCCGAAGCTGCTGATCGCGGACGAGCCGACCACTGCGCTGGACGTGACGATCCAGGCGCAGATCCTCGACCTGCTGGCCAAGCTTCAGGCTGAACGCGGCATGGCGATGCTGTTCGTAACCCACAACCTCGGCGTGGTGGCCGAAATCGCCGACCGCGTGGCCGTGATGTATGCCGGCCGCATCGTCGAGACCGGGACCGTGGACGAGGTTTTCGACCACCCCCGCCACCCCTACACGCAGGGGCTGCTGCGCTCGGTCCCGCGGCTGGGGCAGGCGACGGCGCTCAAGCGCGCGGGCACGCCGCTGCCGACCATCGCGGGCGCGGTGCCCAGCCTTGCCAACCTGCCGCGCGGCTGCGCCTTTGCGCCCCGCTGCCCCTACGCCATCGACGCCTGCACCGTGGCCGTCCCGCCGCTCGCCGACACCGGCGGCGGTCACGGCAGCCGCTGCATCCGCTGGCCGGAGATCTGACGATGACCGAGCAACCGTTCCTGTCCGTATCGAACCTGACCAAGCACTTCGGCGGCAGCGGCTTTTCCCGCGCCCCCGTGGTGCGCGCGGTCGAGGACGTCTCTTTCGACGTGCCGCGCGGCAAGGTCGTGGGCCTGGTCGGCGAATCCGGCAGCGGCAAGACCACCATCGGCCGCTCGGTCCTGCGGCTGATCGACCCGACCTCGGGCACGGTCCGGCTGGACGGGGTGGACCTGACCGCGATGTCGGCGCGCGATCTGCGAAGGCAGCGGGCCAAGATGCAGTATATCTTCCAGGATCCCTTCGCGAGCCTGTCGCCGCGCATGACCATCGGCCAGATCCTGATGGAGGGGCTGGGCATCCAGGGCACCGGCACCCGCCGGGACCGCGAGGACCGGGCGCGCGCCGCGCTCAAGGCCGTGGAACTGCCGGCCGACGCCTTCGACCGCTACGCGCACGAGTTTTCCGGCGGGCAGCGGCAGCGGATCGGGATCGCCCGCGCGCTTGCGCTGGAACCCCAGCTGATCGTCGCGGACGAACCGGTGTCGGCGCTGGACGTGTCCATCCAGGCGCAGATCGTGAACCTGCTGCGCGACCTGCAGACGCGGCTTGGCCTGACGATGCTGTTCATCTCGCACGATCTGGCGGTCGTCGAATACATCTGCGACACGGTGATCGTGCTTTACCTGGGCAGGATCATGGAAATCGCGCCGGCGGCCGAGCTTTACGCAAATCCGCGCCACCCCTACACGCGCGCGCTGTTGTCGGCGATCCCGGAACCCGTGCCGGGCCGCGCCAGCCGCCGCCAGATCCTGACGGGCGACATCCCGAGCCCGTCGAACCCGCCCTCGGGCTGCGTGTTCCGCACCCGCTGCCCCCATGCGATCGACGCCTGCGCGCAGGTCGTCCCCCCGCTCGAGGCGGTCGGCCGCGACCACCGCAGCGCCTGCATCCGCAACCACGAGCTTGAAACCGCCGAGGCCGTCCCCGCATGAAGATCCTGATCCTGCAAGACCGGGCCGCCGGCACCCGCCGCGCCGCCGAGATGATCTGCGACAGCGTGATGCGCCGTCCCGACGGGGTCCTCGGCCTTGCGACAGGCGGCACGATGGAGCCGCTGTATGCGGAACTGGTCAGCCGCCACCGGGAAGGGCGGCTGTCGTTCGCGCGGGCGAAAAGCTTCAACCTCGACGAATATGTCGGCCTCGCCCCGTCGCATCCGCAGTCCTATCACAGCTACATGGACCAGCACCTGTTCGGGCATGTCGACTTCGCGCCGGGTGCGACGGCCCTGCCCGACGGCAGCGCCCCCGACCCCCACGCCGAAGCCGACGCCTACGAGGCGCGGATCGTGGCCGCCGGCGGCATCGACCTGCAGCTGCTGGGGATCGGCCGCAACGGGCATATCGGCTTCAACGAACCGACTAGCTCGCTGTGCTCGCGCACCCGCGTCAAGACGCTGACCGAAAGCACGCGGGCCGCCAACGCCCGCTTTTTCGGGCCGGGGGAAGAACCGCCGACCTACGCGATCACCATGGGCCTCGCCTCGATCCTGGACGCGCGCGAGGTGCTGCTGCTGGCCTTCGGCAAGGAAAAGGCGCCCGCCGTCCGGGCCGCGATCGAAGGGCCGGTGTCGGCGTTCACCCCTGCGAGCGTCCTTCAGATGCACCGCCACGCGACGCTGATCCTTGACCAGGCGGCCGCGTCCGATCTGGAACTGCGCGAATACTACTTCACCGTCCACCCCGACGGAGCCCCGGCCGTTGTCTGAACTGCGCATCCACGCCGCCCACGCCCTGCTGCCCGACGGGCTGGTCGCCGACCGCGTCGTCACGGTCGCGGGCGGCCGGATCACCGGGATCGGACCGGGCACGGCTGCGGACGCCGACCGCTCGGCCGCGATCGTGGCGCCCGCCTTCGTGGACATCCAGATCAACGGCGGCGGCGGGGTGCAGTTCAACGAGACGCCGACGGTCGATGCACTGGCCACTGTGGCCGCGGCGGCCCGCCAGGGCGGCACCGCGGCGATCCTGCCCACCTTCATCACCGCGGCGGGGCAGTCGTTCCGACACGCGCTGGATGCGGTGGCCCGCGCGCTGGACGCGCGCGTCCCCGGCATCGTCGGCGTGCATCTGGAAGGGCCGTTCCTGAACGTCGCGCGCAAGGGCGTCCACGACCCGCGCCACATCCGGCCGATGACCGACGACGACCTCGACGTGCTTTGCGGCTTTCGGCAGGGGATCCGGCTGATCACCATCGCGCCCGAGAACGCGCCCCCCGGCGCCGTCGCGCGGCTGACGGCGGCGGGCTGGATTGTATTTGCCGGCCACACCGTCGCGACATGGGAGGACATGGCCCGCGCCCGCGACGAAGGGCTGTCGGGCGTGACCCATCTCTACAACGCGATGGAGCCGCTGGCCGGACGCGCGCCCGGCGTGATCGGGCAGGCGCTGGCAGGGCTGTATGCGGGCATCATCGCCGACGGCATCCACGTCCACCAAGGCAACCTCGCGCTTGCCGCGCGCTGCCTGCCGGACCGGCTGTGCCTCGTCACCGACGCGATGCTGACGCTGGGCACCGACATCGACGCGTTCGAGATCGACGGCCGCCCGATGCGGCGCGAGGGCGGGCGGCTGGTCGGGCCCGACGGGCAACTGGCCGGCGCGCATCTGGCGATGGACGAGGCGGTGGCGCGGATGGCCGGGATCGCGGGCGCGCGCGCCGCGCTCGACATGGCGGCGCGGAACCCGGCGCGCTGCATCGGCCTGACCGACTGGGCGATCCGCGAGGGCGCAGCGACGCCGCTGGTCCTTCTGGACGCCACGTTCCGCGCGCAGGACGTGATCGCGGCCTGAGGCGCGCGAACCCGGCGCGACCCCCACGCGTTGGCCCGTGATCGCCTTGCCGCTGTTTGACCCAGTCCGTAGGTTCGGCGCGAACTTTCAGGCGGGATTCGGAACATGGTTGATCAAGCGGGCTTCGGCCGACTGGCGGATTTCGTCCGCGGCACCCGTGGCAGCCGGACGACCATCGCCGCCAGCACCCTGCCCCCGCCGATCCGGTTCGACATCTGGACCGGCCGCTCTCTGTTCGAAGCGGGGCGCGAGCTTGCGCGCACCGACCACCCGCTGGTCAACGGCGCGACCGATCGGCTGGTCGCCCGCCTGCGCGACAATCAGGACGCGATCCGGGGCAACTACCTTGCCACCGTGGCCGACGCCGAGGCCGGCGAGGACGTGACGCCCGCGGCCGAATGGCTGATCGACAACCACCACATGGTCGAGGAAAACCTGCGCCAGCTGCGCAACGGCTTCAACGGCCAGTTCCTGCGCCGCCTGCCCCGCGTAGCCCTGTCGCAGGGCGGATCGGCCCCGCGCAGCATGGTGATCGCGTGGTATTACGTGGCGCTCAGCAACTCGGAAATCTCGCCGCACTCACTGTCCGAGTTCCTGCGCGGCTACCAGACCGAGGTGCCGCTGGGCGTGGCCGAGCTGTGGGCGGTGCCGACCTTCCTGCGCTACGTGCTGGTCGAGAACCTGCGCCGCCTGTCGGACCGGGTGAACCTGGCCCGGGAACGCCGCGAGCGCGCGAACGAGCTTGCCGACGAGCTGGCGACGCTGGACGGGGCGACGACGATCCGTGCAGCCCTGCACCGCCGGATCGGGTTCCTGAAGGACGACACGGTCGCCGCGCAGCTTTTGTACCGGATGCGCGACGCGGGCACGAACGGCCAGATCACGCTGCAGGAAATCGACCGCCTGCTGGGCCGCACCGGGTCCACCGACCGCGCGGTCGAGGCGGAGTACGCCCGCCAGTCCACCGGCAACGTCACCGTGGGCAACATCATGCGCAGCCTGCGCCGCATGGGCGACGTGGACTGGCTGGAATGGTTCGAGGGCGTCAGCCTGATCGACGCGGCCCTCGCGCGCGAGGGGGAGTTCGCGCATCTCGACCAGGCCACCCGCACCAGCTACCGCAACGCAATCGAGCGCATTGCCCGACGCTCGCCCCTGTCCGAGATGGCGGTGGCCGAACGGCTGCTGACGGTCGCGCGCGGGCGCGCCGAGGGCCGTGAGGGCGGCGGCGCGGTCGAGCTGGGCGACCTGCTGGTGGGTGCGAACCGGCACCGCTTCGCGGCCGACTGCGGCTATCGCCCGCGCTGGCGCGAACAGGTCGGGCGGTCCGTCGGGACCACCGGTATCTGGGGGCTGGTCGCCGCGATACTAGGCGTCACCGCGCTGCTGGTCTGGGCGTTGATGGCTGCGCTGCCGACCGACCGCCTGCCGACCTGGGTGCTGGCCGTTCTGGGCCTGAGCGGCGCGTTGGTCGCGTCGGAAACCGCGATGCGGCTGGTGTCGTTCGTGACCGCTCGGTCGGTCCCGCCCAAGCGCCTTCCCGCCTTCGACTTCCGCATGGGCGTGCCCGAGGACGCGCGCACGCTCGTCGTGATCCCCGGCATGCTGACCAGCATCGACGCGATCGACGAACTGGCCGAGATGCTGGAATCCCACTATCTCGCCAACCCGCTTGGCGCGGTCAGCTTCGCGCTTCTGACCGACTGGCGCGACGCCCCGACCGAGGAGCTACCCGACGACGAGCGCCTGCTGGACCACGCCGTCAAGCGGATCGAGGGGCTGGCCGACCGCTACAGCCACGGCGGCGTGCGGCGGTTCTTCCTGCTGCACCGGCGCCGGCTGTGGAACCCGGCCGAAGGCGTGTGGATGGGGTGGGAACGCAAGCGCGGCAAGCTGGCCGAACTGAACGCGCTACTGCGCGACGCCACCACCACCAGCTTCATCCCCACCGGGCCGATCCCGCCCGAAGGGATCCGCTACGTCGTGACGCTGGACAGCGACACCCGCCTGCCCCGCGACGCCGTGTCCACCCTTGCGGGCAAGATGGCGCACCCGGTCAACCGTCCGGTCCACCGCGCCGACGGCGTCGTCGTGCGCGGGCACGCGATCATGCAGCCGCGCGTGACGCCGTCGCTTACGACCGGCGCGGACGCGTCCGTGTTCCAGCGCGTGTTTTCGGCGAACCGGGGCCTCGACCCCTACGTCTTTACCGTCTCGGACCTGTATCAGGACCTGTTCGATGTCGGCAGCTTCACCGGCAAGGGCATCTACGACGTGGACGCGTTCGAGCGCGCGGGCGCCGGCCGCATGCCCGAGAACGCGGTCCTGAGCCACGACCTGCTGGAAGGCAGCCTTGCCCGCGCGGCCCTCGTCACCGACGTCGAGGTCGTCGAGGACTTTCCCCTGCGCTACGCGACCGAGGCGAGCCGCCAGCACCGCTGGATCCGCGGCGACTGGCAACTGCTGCCGTTCATCTTCAACCCGCGGAACGGGCTCGATGGGCTCGGCCGGTTCAAGATGCTCGACAACCTGCGCCGCAGCCTGCTGGCGCCCGCCTTTGTCGCGTCGTCGGTCGCGGGCTGGCTGACGCTGCCCGCCGCGTGGCCGCTGATCTGGCAGGGACTTCTGGTCCTGCTGCTGGCGCTCGTCGCGATCCTGCAGGTGGACCTGAAGATCATGACGGGCCAGCACGGCATCTCGGTCCGGCACCAGTTGCGGCTGATGCTGCGCGACGCGCGCAACTACGTGACCGAACTTGGCCTGATCGTCACCACGATGGCGCACCGCGCCGTCCGTTCGGTCGATGCGATCGGGCGCACGCTGTGGCGGCTGGCGGTCAGCCGCAAGCACCTGCTGGAATGGACGCCCGCGCGCGAGGCCGGGCGCGGCCCGGCAAGCCTGACGAACAGCTATCGCGGGATGGCCGGATCGGTCGCCATCGGCGTGGCCGCGCTGATCGCCACCGCGATCGTGAACCCCATCGCGCTGCCGGTGGCGCTGATCCTGTGCGGCCTGTGGATCGCCGCGCCGTTCATCATGTTCAGCGCCTCACGCCCGCTGGAAACGCAAGACCGCCTGAACCTGACCGACGAGGACGAGGCCGCGCTGCGCCGCATCGGCCGCCTGACCTGGCGCTTCTTCGAGGATTTCGTCGGCCCCGACACCAACCACCTGCCGCCAGACAACTTTCAGGAAACGCCCGCGCCGAAGCTGGCGGAACGGACCTCGCCCACCAATATCGGCCTGTATCTGCTGTCGGTGATGTCGGCCCGCGACCTCGGCTGGATCGGGGTCGAGACGGCGCTGAAGCGGATCGACGCGACCCTTGCCACGATGGAGCGGATGGCCCGGTTCCGCGGCCACTACTTCAACTGGTATGACACCCGCACGCTGACGGTGCTGCCGCAGCCCTATATCTCGTCGGTGGACAGCGGCAACCTTGCGGGCGCGCTGGTGGCGCTGGCGTCGGGCCTGCGCGGCTGGGCCAGCGAGGCGGCGGCGATCCGCCAGCCCCGCACGCGCGGCATCGCCGACACGCTGGGCGTCCTGCGGACCCGGATCGCGGCGCTGCCCGAGCCTCAGCGCGCGCTGCGCGAGTTGCGCCAGTCGCTCGACACGGCGGTGGCGGGGTTTGCCGTGGCGCTGCAACAGATCTCGGCCCAGCGCGGCCGGGGGACGCTGGCGCAGGGGCAGCTGCGGACGCTTGCGGCCGATATCGACCGCCTTGCGGCCGACCTTGCCGGCAGCCTGCCGGGCGACGAGGGGGCCGAGGTCGCGCACTGGTCGCGGGCGCTGGTGCGCCACTGCGACGACGTGCTGCAACCCCTGTCCGAAGGCCGCGACGCGCTTCAGACCTTTGCGTTGCGGGTCGGGCTGATGGCGGAACGCGCGCGGATGCTCGCGTTCGAGATGGACTTCGCCATGCTGGTCGATCCCGACAAGATGCTTTTGTCGGTGGGCTACCGCCCGGACGACGAGCAGCTGGACGAATCCTGCTACGACCTGCTCGCGTCCGAGGCGCGGCTGACCTCGTTCCTGGCCGTCGCCAAGGGCGACCTGCGGCAGGAACACTGGCGCCGTCTGGGTCGCCCCTTCGCCAATATCGGCGGCGAAGGCGCGCTGCTGTCGTGGTCGGGCTGCATGTTCGAATACCTGATGCCGCCGCTTCTGCTGAAGGAACGCCAGGGCGGGATCCTGAACGCCTCGAACCAGATGGCGGTCGATGTCCACATCGACTGGGGCCGGGCGCGCAACATCCCGTGGGGGGTGTCGGAAAGCGCGTTCAACGCCCGCGACCGCGACATGAACTACCAGTACTACGCCTTCGGCGTGCCCGCGCTTGCGCTGAAACGATCGGGGAACGATCAGGTTGTCGCGCCCTACGCGTCGATCATGGCGGCGCAGCTGCGCCCGCAGGCGGCGCTCAAGAACCTTGCCGCGCTGCGCGCGATCGGGGCCGAGGGGCCGCACGGCTTTTACGACGCGGTCGATTTCACCCGCTCGCGGCTGCGCGACGGCATCCACCATTCGGTCGTCCGCAACGTGATGGCGCACCACCACGGCATGTCGATCCTCGCGATCACCAACGCCGTCCTCGACGGCATCCACCGCGACCGCTTCCACGACGATCCGGTGGTGCGCGCGTCCGAACTGATGCTGCAGGAAAAATCCCCGCGCGACATCGTGCCGGTGACCCGTTCGCCGTCGCGGTCGCACGTGGACATGGGCAGCGGCGTCGCCGCGGGCGACACCGTGACCTTCGTGAACGACCCCGCCCGGGCCGAACGCGAGGTCGGGCTGATCTCGAACGGCAAGTTCTCGACCCTCGTGTCCTCGACCGGGGCCGGGCGGTCGATGCTGGGCGACATGGCGATCAACCGCTGGTCGCCCGATCCGACCCGCGACGACGGCGGCATCTACGTCATGATGCGCGACGCCAAGTCGAACGAATGGTGGTCCGCGACGTCGGGCCCCTGCTCGACCGAGAACGAGCGGTCCTCGACCATGTTCTCGGACCACAAGGCCGAGTTCTTCAAGACCGCGAACGCGATCGAAAGCCGGCTCGAGGTGATCGCCGCGACCGACGCAGACGCCGACGGCCGCCGGCTGACGCTGCGCAACCGCTCGGGCAGCGACCGCACGATCGAGATCACGTCCTATGGCGAGATCGTGCTGGACGCCCCGGCCGCCGACCGCACCCACCCCGCCTTTTCGAAGATGTTCGTGGAAACCGAGATCCGCGACGGCGGCGCGCTGATCGTGGCGCAGCGAAAGCCGCGCGACCCCAAGGGCAAGCCGCGCTTCTTCGCCCATCTGGTCGCCGGCCCCAACAGCGCGGGCACGCCCGCGACCGAGGCGGAAACCGACCGCCGCGCCTTTATCGGCCGCGGCCGCAGCCTGGCCGATGCCGCCGCCTTCGACGCGGGCGCGGCGCTGCGCGGCGGTCAGGGCTACACGATGGACCCTTGCTTCGCGATCCGCCGCCGGATCAGGGTGCCCGCGGGCAAGACCGTGTCGCTGACCTTCTGGACGCTTGTCGCGGGCAGCGCCGAGGAACGCGACCGGCTCGCGTCCCACTATGTCCGCCCCGAGGTGTTCGACAACGAGCTGCGCCTTGCCTGGACCTATTCGCAGGTGCAGCTGCGCCACCTGGGCGTCACGCTTGAGGATGCGCGGCTGTTCCGCCGCTTCGCCGCGCTGCTGATCTGGCCCGACATGCGGCTCGCGCTGGACGGCGGCGCGGACGGGCGGATGGGGCCGCAATCGGCGCTGTGGCCGATGGGGATTTCGGGCGACGACCCGATCATCCTGATCCGCATCGACGACGAGGGCGACCTGCCGATCGTCCGCCAGGCGCTGCGGATGCACCAGTTCCTCCGCGCGCGCGGCGTGGCCCACGACGTCGTGGTGCTGAACGAGCGGGCGACGAGCTACATTCAGGACCTGCAGCACCAGCTGCAATCCATGATCGAGGCGGCCGAGCCGCAGCGCGGCGTCCACTGCCATCTGCACGCGATCAGGCGCGACCAGCTGTCGTCGCAGTCGTTCGAGACGCTGCTGGCCTGCGCGCGGATCGTGCTGCACACCCGCAACGGGCGTCTGGCCGACCAGATCGAGCGCCTCGCCAACGCCGAGAACGCGCCCACCCCGGCCGAGCGGTCCACCCCGGCCCGCCGCCCCCTGCCCGACGATCCCAAGCCCGCGCCCGCCTCGCAGTCGCAGCTGGACTTCTGGAACGGCTACGGCGGCTTTTCGCCGGACGGGCGCGAATACGTCGTGCGGACGACGCCCGACCGGCAGACGCCGCACCCATGGATCAACGTGATCGCGCGCGACGACTTCGGCTTCCACGTCTCGGCCGAAGGGGCGCCCTATTCCTGGGCCGTGAACTCGCGCGATTTCCAGATCTCGCCGTGGTCGAACGACCCGCTGCTGAACCCCGCCGGCGAAGGCATCTGGATCCACGACCCGGACACGGGCCGCGTGGCCACGCCGTTCCTCGCGCTCGCCGCCAATGATGGGGCGATCTACGAAAGCGCGCACGGCGTCGGCTATTCCCGCTTCAGCGCCGATCACGGCTGGGTCGCGGTCGAGGCGGTGATGACGCTGGCCGACGGGCACCCGGCGCGGCTGACGCGGCTGACCGTCCGCAACCGCACGACGCGGCGCCTGCGCCTGCAGGGGGCGGCCTTCGTCGAACTGGTGCTGGGCAACGACCGCTCGCGCTCGGCGCCCATGATCCGCGCGCATTTCGATGCGGAAAACGCGGCCGTCGTGGCGCGGAACCCCTTTTCGGCCGATTTCTCGGACCGCAGCATCGCCTTGTCGTGCGACCGTCCAGTCGACGCCTGCACCGCCTCGCGCACCGGCTTCCTTGGGCGGCACGGGTCGATGTCGCGGCCGGCGGCGCTGGACCGCTGGCCCGCGCAGCGCAGCGGTCCCGAGCTTGCGACCGACGGCGATCCCGGCGCCGGCATCCGCTGGACCCTGAACCTCGCGCCCGGCGAAAGCGCCGAAACGACGATCATCCTGGCCGAGGGAACGGCCGAGACCCTGCCCGGAACGCTCGATGCGACACGGGCGGCGGGCGCGGCCGATCGCGGCCTTGGCGCGATGCGCGACGGATGGGACCGGATCCTCGGCAGCCTGCAGGTCAAGACGCCCGATCCGAAGCTCGACCTGATGGTGAACGCGTGGCTGCCTTATCAGGCGCTGGGGTGCCGGATCAGGTCGCGCACGGGCTTTTACCAGGCATCGGGCGCATTCGGCTTCCGCGACCAGTTGCAGGACACGGCCGCGATGCTGTTGCAGGACCCGAGCCTGTGCCGGCGCCAGCTTCTGAACGCCGCCTCGCGCCAGTTCCCCGAAGGCGACGTGCAGCACTGGTGGCTGCCGCGGTCGGGGGCGGGCGTTAGGACGATGATTTCGGACGACGTGGTGTGGCTGGGGAACGTGACCGCGCAGTACGTCGCCGCCACCGGCGACACCGCGCTGCTGGACGAGCCGGTCGAGTTCATCGCCGGCCCGCCGCTTGAGCCGGGCCAGCACGACCAGTTCATGACGCCGCGCCCGTCGGGCGAGACGGCGCCGTTCTACGAGCACTGCGCGCGGGCGCTGGACCTCGCCATGGCGCGGACCGGCGAACGCGGCCTGCCGCTGATCCTCGGCGGCGACTGGAACGACGGGATGAACCGCGTGGGCGAGGAAGGGCGCGGCGAAAGCGTGTGGCTGGGCTGGTTCCTGTGCGCGACGATCGACGCCTTCGCGCCGCTCGCGCGGGCGCGGGGCGATAACGCGCGCGCCGACGCCTGGGTCGCGCACCGCAACGCGGTCGCGGCGGCGCTCGACCGGTCGGGCTGGGACGGCGCATGGTACCGGCGCGGCTATTTCGACGACGGAACCCCGCTGGGGTCGGCGGAAAGCGAGGAATGCCGAATCGATTCCATCGCGCAAAGCTGGGCGCTTTTGTCGGGCGCCGGGCGGCCCGACCGTGCGGCCATGGGCGTGAACGCGGCGCTCGAGCAGCTGTTCGACCGCGAGGCCGGGCTGATCAAGCTGTTCACCCCGCCCTTCTCGCGCTCGAACGTCGAGCCGGGCTATATCAAGGCCTATCCGCCGGGCGTGCGCGAGAATGGCGGCCAGTACACCCACGCGGCCATGTGGATGGTCTACGCGCTCGGCCGCAGCGGCGACGGGCAGCGCGCCCACCGGCTGTTCGACGCAATCAACCCGATCTCGCATTCCTCGGACCAGCGGTCGGCCGATACCTACCGGGTGGAACCCTACGTGGCGGTGGCCGACATCTATGCCGGCCGCGACAAGCTGGGCCGCGGCGGCTGGACCTGGTACACGGGCTCGGCCGGCTGGATGTACCGCGCGGCCGTCGAGGGCATCCTGGGCATCCAGCGCCGCGAGAACGGCTTTGCCGTGGACCCGAGCCTGCCCCCGAACTGGCCCGGCTTCACGGCAACGCTGAACGTCGAGGGCCGCAACGCGCGAATCGAGGTCACCCGCGATGCGGCGGGCGAGTTGAGCGTGCAGGTAAACGGCAAGAGCCATGCCGCGGGAGAGCTGGTGAGGATCGAAACTTGAGAATGGGGCGCAGCATCGCCGGAGTGATGCTGCGCCCTGTTGTGGTGGATAGCGTTCTCGACTGAGCATGCGCGCTGCGCTCGCAAGCAAGCGGCATCCACCGACTGTGACTGCCTGGCTGTTGCTGGTGACGATCGAAACGCGAGAATGGGGCGCAGCATCGCCGGAGTGATGCAGCGCCCTGTTGTCATGGGTAGCAGTCTCGACTGAGCATGCGCGCGCCGCGCTTGCAGGCAAGCGGCATCCACCGACTGTGACTACCTGGCTCTTGCTTGCATGGATTCACGCCGGAGTTTGGGGTGGCGGTCACGAACCAAACCGCTCGACGGGGCACACCCATCAGGTCGTTTGCCCAATCCCTTTTCCGAGGACTTCCGCAGTTTGCGAGTTAGCCCGGCACAAAGTACGAACCGCCACCTAGGGGCATCGGTCCCGATCTGCCAAGGCCGAAACGGGCCAACCGCTTACAGCATCGCATAGCAATGGTCGCTGCCGACGGAACCAAGTCTGCCCTCAATGCGGCTCACCAGCCTGTTCAACGAGATGTTGCGCGGCCTTCAGCCACTCCCCCCATTGCCCCTAAAGACCTTCTCCTGAGGCCCCGGCCGGCATCTACCCAGCCCACCCTCAATTCACCACGAACTCCGCATGCAGCGCACCCGCCGCGTGAACGGCCTTGAGAATGTCGATCATCTCGCGCGGGCGCACACCCAGCGCGTTCAACCCCGCCACGACGTCGGAGAGCGATGAGTCCCCGCTCACCTCGGCGAAACCGATGCCGGGTTCCTGCGTGATCTGCGCGTCGGTGCGCGGGACGACGACCGTCTGCCCGTCGGCAAAGGGGTTCGGCTGCGACACCACCGGCGCCTCGCGCACCCGCAGCGTCAGGCTGCCCTGCGATACCGCCACGCGAGAGATCCGCACGTCCTCGCCCACCACGATCGTGCCGGACTTGTGGTCCACCACGACGCGCGCCCGTGATTCCGGCTCGACCGTCAGGTTCTCGATCCGTCCCGCAAGCCGGGCGGGGTTGACCGTTCCCAGGCTGCTCGGGTCCACGTTCACCGTGCCCGCATCCAGCAGTTCCGCGACGCCGGGACCGAGGTCGTCGTTGATCACCGCCTCGATCCGCGCGGCGGTCGTGAAATCGGCCGTTCGAAGCGCCAGCCTGAATCCCGTCATGCTCGAGAAATCGAAGCTCACCTCGCGCTCGACCCGCGCGCCCGACGGCACCGCGCCGGCCGTCGGCACGCCCTGGACGACCTTGGCGGCCTCGCCCTCGACCGCGACGCCCCCGGCGATGACCGACCCCTGCGCCACCGCATAGACCGACCCGTCGGCGGCATTCAGCGGCGTCAGCACCAGCGTGCCGCCCAGCAGGCTTTTCGCATCGCCGATCGCCGCCACGTTGACGTCGAACTGGCTGCCCGCGCGCGCAAAGGGGGGCAGCGTCGCCGTGACCATGACGGCCGCCACGTTCTTGGGCCGGAAGCTTTCGCCGGTGACGTTCACGCCCAGACGTTCCAGCATTCCCGACAGCATTTCTTCAGTATAGGGCGTGTTCCGCAGGCTGTCGCCGGTGCCGTTCAGCCCGACGACCAGACCGTAGCCGACAAGATCGTTGCCCCGCACACCGTCGATCGTGACCAGGTCCTTGATCCGCACCGGCGCGGCGTGGGCCATCGCCGGCAAAAGCACGCCCAGCAACACCCATCGCAGGACGCGCGCCATCACAGGTAATCCGCCAGCGACAGGCGGCTCAGCCGCGCGGTCAGGGCGTACAGCTTTTCAAGCCGCCCCTCCGCCTCGGTCAGCGCCGTCGCCGACTCGTAGGGATCGGCCGAGGCCAGCTTGTTGTGCATGATCTTAAGCCCCATCGCCTCCGCATCGTTGCGGGTCGCCGCGTCCTCGACCGTCGCCTGCACGCTGCCGACTGCCGCCTGCAAGGCGGTCAGGCCCCGGCTTCCACCCACCAGCCGCTCGCCCGCCGCCTGGATCATGAGCGCGCGCGACCCTGGATCTGGCGCGATGCCGGGATCGGCCGCAATTGCGGCGATCGCCAGCCCCTTCAGCGTCGCCCGTACGGACGCATCTGCGGCGGTCGCCGGATTGACGACCTTCGTTCCCGGAGCGACGGCGACGCCTGCGTCCGCAACCGGCGCGCCGTGATAGGCCATGTCGAGGAAGCCGCCGCCGCCCGCCGGTGCATCGAACCAGGCGTCGATCGCGGCGATCGCCTGACCGGCGGTCGGCTGCCCGGCGGCAATCGCGCGCGTCATCGACAGGATGTCGGCAGCGGGCGAAAGCGGCGCCGTATCGGTCGCCGCACCCGACAGAAGTTGCCGGCCGCCCGCAGTCACGTTGAACGAGGCGACCACCGCCTCCATGTCGCCGGCGGCCTGGCGCGCATGGATCGCCATCGTTGCGGGGTTGCCGACCGCGGCATCCGCCAGGAATGCGGCCCCCTTGTCGCCGACCAGCGACTGGACGGCACCAAGAGCTGTCTGCACCGCCTCCAGCTCGTTGCCGATCAGCGCGGCATTCGATGACAGCGCATCCAGCGTCGTGAGCCGGGACGAGATGAACGCGACCGGCCCCATGTCTCCGCGCTGCGCGGCGGCGAGGTCGTGGCGGCGGCCGGTCGTGACCTCGTGCGTCAGCGCGGAAAGCTGCGCCTTGATGTCCTGGTTGGCGCGCCGCAGCTGCACGGCGCGGGACAGGTCGGAGGTGGTCAGGGAAATGCTCATGTCAGCCCCAGAATGTTCAGCAGCATGTCGTCGACCGCCTTCAGCACCTTGGCGTTGGCGGCGTAGGCGCGTTCGAGGCCGAGCAGGTTTTCCAGCTCGCGGTCGGTGTCGACGCCGTCGGACCGCATCATGTCCGAAAGCGCGTCGTGCTGCGCGGTGGCGCGCGCCTCGTCGGCTTCGGCACCCAATCGAAGGCCAGACGCGGTCGATGTCATGTCGGCGGCGATGACCTGCGCGCTGCGCGCCGCGGCCCCCGCCGGCGCGCCAGCAGGCAGGCGCGGGCGGGCAATCGCATCGGCAAGCCGGCCAAGCGCGCCGGGATCGCCGGGGGCGGACGGCGCGACGGCAGCCATCCCGTCGCGCAGGCGCCACAGCGCGCCGCCCGTGGCGGGATCGGCCAGCGGGTTCACCACCAGGCGGCCCGCAAGACCTGTGGGGTGGGCGGGGCGCAAAGGATCGCCGTCGTCGGTGAACAGACCGGCCGAGCCCGCGGGCAGCGTCGGGTCGACAGCCGCATCGGCCGCCCGGTCGACCAGGTCGAGCGCGAGCGCGTCCAGCCGCGACTGAAGCTCGGGCGCGGTCTGGTCGCGGATCGTGAACCGGGCGCCGAGGGTGCCGCCCGCGAACATCGACATCTGGCCCGCGGTCACGTCGGCATCGTCGATCGTCAACAGCGCCAGCGGGCTGCCTACGGTCATCCCCGGCGTCACCGGCACGGTCGGGCGAAAGCCGATCCGCATGGGCTGCGAGCCGTCCAACAGCAACGCCCCGCCCGCCGTGACCAGCGCCACCCGGCCATTGTCGCGGGACAGTTCCTGCAGCGGCACGATCTCGGCCAGGGACGAGATCAGCGCCTGCCGCCGGTCCATGAGCGAGCTTGCGTCGTTCCCCTGCGCGATCTGGACGGTGATGCTACGAGTGAGCTCGGCCACTTGGCCAAGGCCGGCGTTCAGCCGCGCCACGTCGGCCGCGATCGCCGCGTCGGCGTTGGTGCGATCCTCGGTCAGCTGGACGCCGAGCCGGTTGATCTTGGCGGCAAGCGCGCCGGCGCGCGATAGGACGGCGGAAAGCCGCGTCTCGCTGTCCGGCCGGCTGGTGGCGGACGCCAGCGCCGCCTCGAACTCGGCAAGGGTCGCGGTCAGCGATCCGGGCTCGCCCGGAACGCCGATCGCATGCTCGACGTCGCGCGCGAAGCCGGTCATGAGCGCCGTTCCCGCAGCGTCGCTGCCGGCAAGGCGCTGCTGGGCCAGCACGGACTGCTGGACCACGCGCGCAACCGAGTCGATCTGCACCCCGCCGCCGCCCGCGATATGGGACCGGGGCGACAACTGCAGCTCGCGCCGGGCGTATCCCGGCGTCTGAGCGTTGGCGATGTTCGAGGCCACGACCTCGGTGCCCCGGCCCGCATAGGCCAGCCCCGACATGGCGTTCGACAGCGCGTTCGTCAGGCTCATCGCCGTCTCCCCTTTCCTATCCCGCGCCTCAGCGCTTGATGTTGGTGGTTTCCTGCAGCATCTCGTCCACGGTCTGGATGACCTTGGCGTTCGACGAATAGGCGCGCTGGGTCTGGATCAGGTCGGTCAGTTCGGCCGCGACGTCGGTGGCCGACCCTTCGCGGGCGTAGCCCACGACGGTGCCGGTCGGGCCGTCGCCCGCGTCCCACAGGAAGAACGAGCCCGAGCTGGGCGAGACCTGGTAGGTCTGGTTGTTCAGCGCGATCAGGCCGTTCGGGTTCGGCACGTCGACCAGCGGGATCTGGTAGATCGTGCGGATGAAGCCGGTGTCGTAGGTCGCGCGCATCAGGCCGTTCTCGTCGACCTCGACGGCGGTCAGGTTGCCGACTGGCGAGCCGTCCTTGCTGATGTTGACCGGCTTGAAGCTGTCGGCAAGCTGCGTCAGCCCGTTGGCGTCGCCCACGGTCCCGATCCTGACCGCCATCGGGCCGCCGGCGACGGTCAGCGCAAGCTCGCCCGTGGTGGCGTCATAAGCACCGCCGCTCAGCGTCGTGACCGAGGCGAGGCGGCCGCCCAGCGTCGGGCTGTCGTCGAATTCAAGGGTATAGCTGCCGACCAGGTTGGTGGCGGGCGGCGAGGCGCTGTCGCGGATTTCCATCCGCCACTGGTTCGACATCTGGCCGGGCACCGCCGAGGGCACCGGGGTGAAGGTGATGTTGAGCGATTCCGACGTGCCGAGATTGCCGAAATATTCGACCCGCGTGGTCATCGGATCGCCGGTGGCCCCTTCCTCGGTCGCGACGGCGGGCAGGTTGATGCCAAGGCTCATCATCGTGGTCGGATCGGCCGAGGTCTGGTTGGCGTTCAGCACGATCGGCTGCAGCCCGCCCACCGCATCGCGGGTCTGGGTGGGCACCGTGCCGTCCGAGTTCGCGGGCCAGCCCATCAGCACCAGACCCGATTCGGTCCGCAGCACGCCTTCCGCATCGGGGCGGAACGAGCCGGTCGTCGTCATCATGATCGGCCGGTCCGCCGGGTTCTGGCCCAGCGTGGCCGAGGGGATCACCGGCAGCATGCCGCGGCCAGAAATCGCGAGGTCCAGCGGGTGCGACGACGAGATCAGCGCCCCTTTCTGGTCGATCACCCGCGAGGTCATGGCGCGCACCCCGCCCGCCGAATAGACGCCGGCGCCACGGGCCTGGTTGATGACCATCCCTTCGAACTGGGTGTTCACCCGCTTGTAGCCGTAGGTGCCCGAGTTCGCGATGTTGTCGGAAATGCCCGCGAGGCGTGTGGCGTTGGCGGCCAGACCGGCGACGCCGGCGTTGAGGGACGAAGAAATCGACATGGTTCACCCGTGTTGAGTAGCGCTGTGGCAGTCATGCGTGTCGTGCGTGTTGTCAGTGTTGTGGCCGAAAGCCCTTAAGATCCGGCTAACGGCGACGCTGTCCGCGGGGGGTCACCTGAGAAGGATGACCTCGATCCGGTTGTTGGCCGGGTCGAGCGGGTTCGAGTTGCGGTGGCGGCGATCGGCCAGCGCCGTCACCCGCTGGATGCGGACGGGGTCGAGCCCGCCCGACTGCATCAGCCCCCTTACGGTGTGGGCGCGCGCGTCGGACAGCGCCCACACGGGGGACGACACCATCACCTGCGGAAAGCTGCGGACGTGTCCCGAGATCGCGACGTCGTTGCGCACCTGCCCCAGGACTTCGGCGACAATCCCGGACAGGTCGATCAGCACCGGCGCAGGCTCGGCCGTGTCGCCCCGAAACAAGGGCGCATCGGCGAGATCGCCCAGTTCGATCACCAGACCCTCGTCGGTCATGCGGGTGACGACGTGGCGCAGGATGTTCGTGCGCTGCATCGATTCCGCGCCCGATCCCGTCAGTTGGTCCTGGATGTGACGCGCAATTTCCTCGAACACGGCGCTCGAGGTCGCGTCGCCGGGGGATAGGGGATCGGTCGTGCCCGGATCGACGCCGGTCGTGCCGCCGTTCGGCGTCTGCACGACGGTCGGGTCGAAATAGTCGGCCAGTCCCGCGCGCTGCTTTTCGGTCGTGGCGTTCAGAAGCCACATGAGCAGGAAGAACGCCATCATCGCGGTCACGAAGTCGGCGTAGGCCACCTTCCACGCGCCGCCATGATGGCCGGCCGCGACCACGTCGCCGCCGCGCCGGATGATGACGGTCGATCCGTCCTTGCCCGCCATCTGCCCGCCTTCCGAAACCGTCTTCGGAACCGGCATAGCAGCCGCGCCCTCAACGCGCGGTTAACAGATCAAATCCCGCGCATTTCCGGCCGCGATCACCCGCGCAGGTCGGCCGCGATCAGCATGGCTGCCTTTTCGGCGATCATGATCGTGGGCGCGTTGGTGTTGCCCGAGGTGATCGTCGGCATGACGGACGCGTCCACCACCCGCAGCCCGTCCACCCCCCGCACCCGCAAGGACGGGTCCACGACCGAATGCGGATCGGCGCCCATCCGGGCGGTGCCGACCGGGTGGAAGATGGTCGAGCCGATCCGGCCCGCGGCCTCGGCCAGCGCCTCGTCGCTGTCGTCGCCCCACTCGGCGCCCGGCTTGAACTCCTCGGGGCGATAGCGGGCCAGCGGCTCCTGCCGCATGATCCGGCGGGTCAGGCGGATCGCGCGCGCCGCCGTCGCGCGATCGGCGGGCGCCGACAGGTAGTTCGGCGCGATCCGGGGGGCCTGCATCGGATCGGGAGAGGTGATGCGGACATGGCCGCGGCTTTCGGGGCGCAGCGGGCAGACGCTCGCCGTGATGGCGGGAAAATCGTGCAGCGGCTGGCCGAACGCCTCGAGGCTGAGGGGCTGGACATGCCATTCCAGGTCCGGGGTCGCCACGTGGGGGCCCGAGCGGGCAAACGCGCCAAGCTGGCTCGGCGCCATGCTCATCGGGCCGGTGCGGCGGGCGAGGTATTCGGCCGCGATCATTCCCTTGCCCCACCAGCGCCGGGCCAGCTGGTTCAGCGTGCGCGCGCCCGTCACCTTCCACGCGCAGCGGATCTGAAGATGGTCCTGCAGGTTCTCGCCCACCGGCGCGTCGCGCAGGGTCGCGATTCCCATGTCCTGCAGCAGCGCGCCCGGACCGATCCCCGACAGCTGCAGGATCTGCGGCGTCCCGATCGCGCCTGCGGATAGCACGACCTGCCCGCCGCGAACGATTTCGGACGCGCCGTCCGCGAACAGTTCCAGCCCGACGGCGCGGGTGCCGTCGAACACGACGCGGCGGACGTGGCGGCAGGTCATCACGGTAAGGTTCGGACGCCGCATCGCCGGGCGCAGGAAGGCGCGCGACGCCGAAACACGGAAGCCGCCCTTCTGGCTGACCTTGAAGTAGCCCACGCCCTCGTTGTCGCCGGTGTTGAAATCCTCGACGCAGGGGATGCCCACCGCCTCGGCCGCGCGGGCCCAGTCGTCCAGGATGTCCCAGCGCAGGCGCTGCCGTTCGATCCGCCAGGGACCGCCCGCGCCGTGGTCGTCGGACGCGCCGGCGAAATAGTCCTCGGACTTCAGGAACAGGGGCTTCACGTCGTCCCAGCCCCAGCCGGTGCAGCCCGCCTGCCGCCAGCCGTCATAATCTGCGGCCTGCCCGCGCACGTACAGCATCCCGTTGATCGAGCTAGACCCGCCCAGCACCCGCCCGCGCGGATACAGAAGCTCGCGCCCGCCGAGGTTCGGTTCGGGCGCGGTGCGGTACATCCAGTCGGTGCGGGGATTGCCGATGCAATAAAGGTAGCCGATCGGGACCTGGATCCAGTGATAATTGTCGCGCCCGCCCGCCTCGACTAGAAGGACGCGCAGGCGCGGATCCTCGGACAGGCGCGCGGCCAGCACGCAACCGGCGCTGCCCGCGCCCGCGATCACGACGTCGAAATCCATTCCCGTCCATCCCTCCCCGGATGGGGGGCGATGCTAGCAGGGGCCGCTGCCCGCACAAGGCCGCCGACGGCGCGCGCGCCCGCCCTTGCGTGTTCCGCCGGTCACATGCCGCGGCGTCGCACGCACCGCGCCCGTTCAACCTGCGGGAGCGGGCTTGTCTGCGCGCGGCCGCGGTCTATCTTGGCGCCATGTTGAACGAAGGCCAATACGACCTGACGACCGGCGCCGGGCTCGTGGCCTGCCCGCGCTGCGACGCGCTGCATGTCGAACTGGAACTGCCGTCGGGCGAAACGGCGCGTTGCGTGCGCTGCCACACCGTGCTGGCCCGCCCGCGCGAGGGGGCGTTCGTCCAGATCGTCGCGCTGTCCTTCACCCAGGTCGTGCTGATGATCGCGGCACTGTTCTTTCCGTTCCTCGAGATTTCCAAGATGGGCTTCGGCAACGACACCTCGCTGTTCGGGGTGGCGCTGGCGTTCTCGACCGGCTGGCTGATGCCGCTGACGGCGGCGGTCGTGATCTTCATCGTGGCGCTGCCGATGATGCGGGCGATCCTGCTGATCTACACCCTGCTGCCGATGGCGCAGGGGCGCGCGCCCGCGCGTCACGCGGCGCAGGCGTTCCGCGCGTCCGAGATCATGCGCCCATGGTCGATGGCCGAGATCTTCGTCATCGGCACGGCGATCGCGCTCGTCAAGGTGGGGGGGATCGCCACGATCCACATGGGGCCCGCGTTCTGGGCCTTCTGCGGGCTGATCCTGGTCGGGGCGGCCAGCCGCGCCTATACCTGCTCGACCTCGATCTGGGACGCGCTCGAGGATATGGGCGCGCCGACGGACGGGCGCGAGATGCAGCCGGCAGGCGCCCCGGTCACGGCCGGCGCCCCCGTGACCACTCGCGCGCAAGGCGTCCTCAAGGCGCAAGCGTCCAGATGAGGGCGGCGGTGACAACCCCTTCCGCCCCCGCCGCCGCGGACGAGGTTGCGCCGCTGCTGACCGCGCATCGCGCCGGGCTGGTCGGGTGCCGCAGCTGCGGCCGCGCATGGCCCGCAGGCACCGACATCTGCGCGCGCTGCGGGGCGACGCTGCACACCCCGGACCGCAAGGGGTTGCAGGCCGTGTGGGCGTGGCTTGCGGCCGGGCTGATCTTCTACATCCCGGCAAACCTGCTGCCGATGCTGCGGACCGAGACGCTGGCGGGACTGGGCGCGTCCGCCGAGGCGACGATCCTCGGCGGGGTCGTCGACCTGATCCATTACGGCAACTACGGGGTCGCCGCGATCGTGTTCGTGGCCTCGATCATCGTGCCGTTCGTCAAGTTCATCTGCATCGGCTGGCTCGCCATCGTCGCGGGCCGGCCGGCGACGCATCAGGCCGCCCACACCCGCCTGCGCGTGTTCGAGGTGATCGAGTTCGTCGGCCGCTGGTCGATGATCGACGTGTTCGTGGTGGCGATTCTGTCGGCGCTCGTCCAGTTGGGCTTCGTGGCCTCGATCCACCCCGGCCCGGCGGCGGTCTGCTTTGCCCTGTCGGTTGCGTTCACCATGCTTTCGGCTCAAAGCTTCGACCCGCGATTGATCTGGCGCGGCTTGCCGTTGCGCGACCGCAAGGACAGGACCACCGGATGACCGACACACCGCCGGATCGCGCTGCCACGCCGTCTGCCCCCGACGTCCCGCCCTCGACCACCCCGGCGGCCCCCGCGCCCCTTCGCCCCGCAAGCCCGGTGCGGCGAACGGCGGCGCGCGCCGCGCGGGCCGGCATCTCGCTGATCTGGCTGGTGCCGCTGGTCGCGCTGGTGGCGACGCTGGCGCTGGCGTGGAACGCCTATAACGGCCGCGGCACCACGATCTCGGTCGCCTTTACCGACGCGACCGGCATCACGCCGGGCGAGACGCAGCTGCGCTTCCGCGAGATCCCGGTGGGCCAGGTCAAGGCGGTGCGCTTCACCTCGGACCTGCAGAAGGTCATCGTGGACATCAACGTCGCAAAGGAAGTCGCGCAGTACATCGACGACGACGCCGAGTTCTGGATCGTGCGGCCGCAGGTGTCCACCCAGGGCATCTCGCGCCTCGACACGGTGCTGACCGGCGCCTTCATCGAAGGGTTCTGGGACGACCAGCCCGGCGCCGTGTCCGAAGAGATTCACGTGGGCCTGGAACGGCCGCCCCTGACCCGCAGCAACGAACGCGGAACCTGGGTCGTGATCGCGGGCGACAGCGCCAACGGCATGACCGAGGGCGCGCCGATCTATTATCGCGGGCTGCCGGTCGGGCGGATGCAGAACCTGCGCCTGGCCGACCGCGACGAAACGGTGCTGGCCGACATGTTCATCGAGGCGCCGCACGACGAGCGCCTGACCACCGCGACCGTGTTCTGGGACGTGTCGGGCTTCAGCGTCGGCCTGGGGCCGCAGGGCGTCCAGCTGAACGTCACCTCGGTCACGTCGCTGCTGCAGGGCGGGGCAGAGTTCGCGACGCTCAATTCGGGCGGCGAGCCGGTCAAGCCGGGCCACGTCTTCCAGCTGTATCCCGACCGCGACACGGCGCAGAGCCAGCTTTTCGCGGGCTCGCCCCAGGACGCGCTGCGCCTGACGCTGCTGCTGCCCGAGGCCGTGCGGGGCCTCGCCGAAGGGGCGGACGTCCAGTACCAGGGGCTGAGCGTCGGCCGGGTCACGAACCTTGCCGTGCGGCAGGTTCCGGGCGAAAACGGCGCCGCGCCCACCACCGCGCAGGACATCACGATCGCGGTCTCGCCGCAGCGGTTCGGCCTGCCCGACGACGCGGGCCCCGACGCGGCGCTGGCGTTCCTGACCGACCGCGTGGCCGAGGGGCTGCGCGCCCGGATCACGGGCGCCGGGTTCTTCGGCACCTCGCTGATGGTCGAACTGGTCGAACTGCCCGACCAGCCCGCGGCCGTGCTGCAGGCAAGCGCCGCGCCCTATCCGGTCCTGCCCACGGCGCCTGCCGACCTGTCCGATATCTCGACCTCGGCGCAGGGGTTCCTCAACCGCGTCGGCGGGCTGAAGCTGGAAGAGCTGGTGAAGTCCGCGACCGACATGATGAACTCGGTCACCGCCGTCGCAAGCTCGCAAGACACCCGCGCGATCCCGGAATCGCTGCGCCGCACCATCGACGAGGCGCAGGTGACGATGACCGAGCTCAGGACCGCGGTCGAGGAACTGCGCCAGTCCGGCGCGGTCGGCAACGTGAGCCGCGCGACCGCGCAGGCGGACGAGCTGATGACGCGCCTCAATGCCGCGGCCGAGCGCGTGCCCACCATCGTCGAGCAGCTCGACAAGGCGTCCGCGTCGATCAGCGAGGTCGATTTCGCCGCGCTTTCGACGGAAATGCAGGCCGCCCTTGGCGACGTGCGCGCGGTCGTCGGCAGCGACGCCGCCCTGTCCCTGCCGGGCGAGATTTCGACCGCCCTCGCCAATGTCGGCAACGCCGCGCAGGGGTTCGGCGAGGTCGCGCAGGACCTGCAGGCAAGCCAGGCCGGGCCGAAACTGGCGCAGGCGCTGGACGACGCCTCGGCCGCGTTTGTGGCGGTGAACGAAGCCGCGCTGGAAATCCCCGAGATGGTGGACAGCCTCGATTCCGCCGCGACATCGATCGACGAGTTCGACTTTGCCGGCATCGGCGACGAGGCGAAGGGCCTGATCGGCGACCTGCGGGCGATGCTGGGAACCGAGGACGCGGCGCAGCTGCCGCGCAACCTGTCGGACACGCTGAAGGCCGCGTCGGGCCTGCTCAACGACCTGCGCGACGGCAACGCGGCGGGCAGCCTGAACGCCGCGCTCGCATCGGCCCGGCGCGCCATGGACCAGGTCGCGGTGGCGGCCAACACCCTGCCCGCGCTGTCGCAGCGTTATCAGGCGCTGGCGACGCGCGGCGAAGGGGTGATCGCGACCTTCGGCGACCGCGGCGCCTTCCAGACCGAGATCATCAACACGCTCCGCAGCCTGCGCCGCGCCGCCGAATCGTTCGGCAGCCTGTCCGACACCATCGAGCGCAACCCCCGCGCCTTCATCCTGGGACGATAGACATGCGTCATGGCCTGACCCTCATCCTGGTTGCGGCGGCGGCTCTTGCGGGCTGCTCGAACCCGGAAAAGACCGAACGCTACCTGATCGACCCGCCCGCGAGCCAGGCGCGCGTCGGCAACAACCTCGGCACGGCGGAGCTGCGTGACGTGTCGCTGCCGTCCTATGCCTCGTCGGGCGAGGTGGCGTGGCAGACGGCGGACGGCGCCGTGCGGTCGAACACCAAGCAGCTTTGGGCCGACGAGCCCGAGCGCGCCTTTACCCTGACCCTCGCGCGGTCGATCACCGAGATGTCGGGCGCGACCGTCATCGCCGAACCCTGGCCGCTGGCCGAACCGCCCAGGCGCCGGGTCGAGGTGCGGGTGGAAACGGCGCTGGCGCAGTTGAACGGCATCTACCGCCTAAAGGGCAGCTACTACGTGGCGAACGACAGCGCGGGCGGCGCGAACCACGCGCGCATGTTCGACATCCAGGTGCCGCTGCCGGTGGCGCAGAAATCATCCTCGAGCGGACTTGGCGCGCTGGGTGGCGGGGCCGCGCGGCGCAGCCCGGCCACGCCCGCCGAAATCGCGGCGGCGCAGAACGCGGCGATCGCCCGGCTCGCGGCGCAGATCGCGGTCCTCGGCGGTCAGGGCGACACCATCGCCACCTCGGCCCCGCGCGAAGAGGATTTCTCGACCTTTGACCTTGGCCCCTTGCCGCCGCTCGAGCCCCTGCCCGAGCTGGAGCCTCTGCCGGGCGACACAACCGAGGCGGACGGCAGCGCCACCAGTTGAGCCGGCGCGCCCCGTCGGCGCTTCCAGTTTCGGCGCCTCAGCGTCCCTCGGCCTGGAACGCGCCGAACCGGCCCGCGGCAAAGACCAGCGGGTGATCGTCGGGCCCGCCGACCGTCACGCGCGCGACCTGCCCGATCACCACGGTATGGTCGCCGCCCTCGTGGGCCGCGTGGCGCACGCAATCGAAGCGGGCGGCGACCCCGGCGATGACCGGCACCCCTTCGGCGTTGCGTTGCGCGTCCAGCCCCTCGAACCCCTCGCCATTGCGGGTGAAGCGCAGGCACAGGTCCAGCTGCTCGGCCCCCAACACATGCACCGCGAACGCCTGCGCCGCGACGAAGGCGTCGTGCCGGGACGAGCTGCGCGCCGGGCACCACAGCACCAGCGGCGGATCAAGCGAGACGCTGGAAAAGCTGTTCACCGTCATCCCCATCGGCCCCGACGGACCCAGCGCCGTCACCACCGTGACCCCGGTGGCGAACCGCCCCAGCGCCTGGCGCAATTCGCGCGCGGCCGCCGTTTCGGGGTGGAAGGTGATCGCGTCCGCGATCCGGTCGAGCGATTCTGCGGGCAGGCGGGTCATGCGACCTCTTCTCCTTCGGGCGGGGCTACGGGGTCGGCAAGGCGGCGCGCGGCCATGATCGCACGGTGAAGGCGCGGGCCCGCGACGACCACCCCCGCCACCTGCGCGCCGGCCGAATTGAAGCGCAGGTCGCCGCCGTTCATGTCGGTCACGGTGCAGCCCGCGCGCGCGGCGATCAGGCTGGCCGCCGCGACGTCCCATTCCCAGCAGGGGCGCAGCGACAGGGCCGCGTCGAACCGCCCCTCGGCCGCGAGGCACAGCCGCCATGCGATCGACGGGCGGAACTCGCGCCGGAACGGCGGCGGCGCATCGGCGCGCCACATCGCGGGGTCGAGCGCGGCGCGGCTGGTCAGCACGCGCGCGCCGTCGATGTCCATGTCCGAGGGCGCGACGGGTTCGCCGTTCCGGGTCGCGGGGGCGTCCACGCTGGCCGCGTAGATCACGTCACGCGCGGGCAGATAGACCGCCGCCGCCGTGACGCGGCCGTGTTCCGCAACCGCGATCGCGTGGGAAAAGCCGTCCTGCCCGTCGATGAAGGCGCGGGTGCCGTCGATCGGATCGACGATGAAGCAGCGCGCGGCCTTGCGACGGACGGGGTCGTCGGCGCTTTCCTCGCTGAGCCAGCCATAGCCGGGGCGCGCGGCCCGCAGCACGGATTCGAGGTGGTCGTTGACCGCAAGATCGGCCTCGGTCACCGGACCGGCGGTGCCGCCCTTGTCCCAGGCCCGGGGCTGGCGCTTCCAGAAGCGCAGGGCGATCGGCCCCGCGTCCAGCGCCGCGCGCACCAGCAAGGGCAGGTCAGCCGCCGGCAAGGGTCATTCCCTCGACCAGAAGCGTGGGCACCGCATGGCTGCGCCAATCGGGCAGGTCGCAGGCGGCGGTCATACGCATCAGCATGTCGCGCAGGTTGCCCGCGATCGTGCATTCGTTGACGGGATAGGCGATCTCTCCGCCCTCGACCCAGAAGCCGGCGGCGCCGCGCGAATAGTCGCCGGTGGTGGGGTTGATCGACGAGCCGAGGAACGAGGTCACGATCAGCCCCCGCCCCAGGTCGCGGACCATCTGTTCGGGCGTGACCGCGCCGGGCGACAGGCGGATGTTCGACACGCCGGGCGACGGCGGGCTGGACGCGCCGCGCATCGCGCTTGCGGTCGATTGCAGGCCCAGCTTGTTGGCGGTGGCGATGTCCAGCGTCCATCCCTGCAGGACGCCGTCACGGACGATGGCGCGGGCGGCGGTGGGCAGCCCCTCGGCGTCGAAGGGGCGGCTCGCGCCGAAGCGAGGCAGGCGCGGATCCTCGATCAGGTCGAAGCCCGGGGGCAGCACCCGTTCGCCCATGGCGTCGCGCAACCACGTCGCGCCGCGGGCGACCGCCGATCCGTTGACGGCCGACAGCAGGTGCCCGATCAGCCCGGGCGCGACGCGCTGGTCGAAGATGACGGGAACCGCGCCGGTGGGCGGCCTGCGCGCGCCGGCGCGGGCGGCGGTGCGTTCGCCGGCCAGGCGGCCGATGGATTCCGGCGCGGGCATGTCTTGGGCCCAGACGCGCGATTCCGCCGCCCAGTCCCGGTCCATCCCCGTCCCCTCGCCGGTGATCGCGACGGCCGAGATGGAATGAGAGCTGCGCGCGAACCCCGCCCCGAACCCGTTCGAGGTCGCAAGGAACAGGTCGCGCCGGGCATAGGCGGCGTTCGCGCTGTCGATGACCCGGACCCCGTCCACCTCCAGCGCCGCCGCCTCGGCCCGCAGCGCCGCGTCCAGAAGCGTTTCGGGGCTGGGACCGTCGGCCAGTTCGCACAGTTCCAGCGCGCCGTCATAAGCGGGCGCGAGCTGGGACGGATCGGCCAGCGCCAGCGCGTCGTCCACGGGCGCCTCGCGGGCCATGGCGACCGCGCGCTCGGCCATCTCGCGCATGGTCTGGGGCGACAGTTCGCTGGCCGCGACGCAGGCCTGCCGCCCGCCGATCAGCACGCGAAGGCCGATTTCGGTGCCGTCGGCGCGCTCGGCGTGTTCCAGCCTGCCGCCCCGCACCTCGACCGACAGGGACGCGCCGCCGACCGCCAGCGCGTCCGCCTGCTCGGCACCGGCGCTGCGCGCGGCATCCAGCAGGGCGGCCGTCAGGGCCTGAAGGTCGGGATCGTCGCGCATGTCGGGCAGCCTTCCTGAAAAATCACGGACCGCCTTGATCGAAAAAGGGGACCGGGCGTCGGCCCGGTCCCCCGCAAGCGTCCTGAGGGCGATGGTTACTTCACCTGCTGGCCGTTGGCAAAGATCGAGCCGCCTTCACGGAACTCGATATCCATGGTCAGCGAGTCCGGCGTGTCGCCGGCCTTGGTGAACATCGCCATCATCATCCGGACACCCTGGATCTGCTCGGCCGGCACGACGCCGATCTTGACCAGGTTGTCGAGCAGGCCGTTCACGCCTTCACCGCGGGCGTTGATCTGGCCGACCGGGGTTTCCATCCCGGCCTCACCCGACGCGGCAAGGGTGCCCGACGCGGTGATGTTCGCGCCCGCGCCCGACAGCGCGAACTGGTTGATGGTGAAGTCGATCGGCTCGAACGGCGAGGGCATTTCCTCGGCCGCGGTTTCAGTGGCCTCGGCCCCGTCGGCGGGCGTAGTCCCGTCGGTGGGCGCGGTGCCGTCGGCGGGCGCAGTCCCATCGGCGGGAGCAGTGCCGTCGGTGGGCGCAGCGCCGTCGGCCGGGGTCTCGGCCGGCGCTTCGGCCGCGTTCTCGGCCGTTTCCATCAGCGCCGGATCGAACAGGTCCTGCTTGACGCGCAGATTGCCGGTCAGGTCGATGTCGAGCGACGCGGGATCGCGCGACAGGACCTTTTCCTTGTCGAACATGTCCCAGATCGCGTCGCCCAGCGTCAGCCCCGCGATCGAGTAGTTCACCTTGAACGGCTGCGGTTCTTCCTGCGCCGACACCGGCATCTGCAAGCTCGCGCTGCTGCTTTCCACGCCGTACGAGATCGGCATCGGCATGTCCGAGCTGGTGATCTCGAAGTTCGAGGCGTCGCTGTCGACCTGGTAGTTGAGCCCCGCCTGCGACATGTCGAAGTCGAGGGTGATGCCCTTGGCATCGGCCTTCATCGCGCCGGTGGACGCCTCGCCTTCGGCATCGGTGCCCGAGCCGTCGAAGCCGCCGGTCATGGGGCCGATCTGGATGTTGCCCGCAAGCTTCATCCCCGCGCGCAGCGCCTTGGCCATGTCCTCGTCGGCCATCGCGTTGGCGGGCAGCGCGAACGACCCATTCGTCTTGATCGAGTCGATCACCAGGTTGCCGGCAACCTTGTAATCGCCGCCGGCTTCTTCCTTGCCTTCGGCGTTCAAGACCAGCTCGGCCCGCGCCGTCGCCCCTTCGACATCGACCTTGAGCGGATCGCCCTGCACCACATGCTCGGTCAGCGTCATGTCGGTCAGCGTCAGCGCGCCGAGATTGGCGAATGTCTCGTCCTGGGTCACGACGTTGTCGAGGTTGATCTTCAGCGTCGGCGCCTTGGTGGCGCTGGTCAGGTCAGCGGCGGTCCCCGACGAGATGACCTCGGTCCCCGGATGGGCGATCGTCATGTCGATGGTGACGTCGCCGGTGCCTTCGTCATGCGCGATCGCCTTGACCTTGGATTCGTCGCCCGTGGTCGTACGCACGCGGCCATCGCCCATCGCCGCCAGCGTGATCTGAGGGAACGACACGTCCAGGTCCAGTTCGGGCGTGTCCATGGTCAGGACCACGTCGTTCAGGACCAAGTTGTCGCCGGTTTCCTGGCGCGAACCCTCCGTCACGGTATAGCCGGACGCCTTGTAATACTCGCTCCAGCTCTGCCAGACTTCGGCGGGCGTCACATCCGCAAGCACGGGCGTCGCGGTGGCCAGAAGGGCGATAATGGAACTCGTTGCACGAAGATGCATGCCTCATCCTTTCAGGTTTGGCGCAGGAAATGTGATGCCACATGATGGCATGACGGGAATCACAGGCCAATGACCCGCGGCCCGGTTTGGATCCATCATTATTCTGACGGTGTCGTGAAAGTTGTTCTCGATCGGCCGGAAAAGGCCAACGCGCTGTCCGCCACGATGCTGGAGGCGCTGATCGCCGCCATGGACGAGGTCGCGCAAGCGGGTGCGCGGGCGATGATCCTGACCGGCACGGGCAAGGTGTTCTCGGCGGGCGCGGACCTGGCCCACGCCGCGGGCGGCCTTGCCGTGTCGCCGCTGTGGGAACGGCTTTCGGGCGCGGTCGCGGCGCTGCCGTGCCTGACGGTCGCCGCGCTCAACGGCACCGTCGCGGGCGGCGGCTGCGGCATGGCGCTGGCCTGCGACATCCGCATCGCGGCCGCGGGCGCGCAGATCTTCTATCCGGTAATGAAGCTGGGCTTCCTGCCCCAGCCCTCGGACGTGGTGCGTCTGGTGGACCTGGCCGGGCGGTCGCGGGCCGCGATGATCCTGTCGGCGGGCCAGCGGATCGGCACGGACGAGGCGCTGGCCTGGGGGCTGTTCGACCGCGTGGTGGCGCCCGAGGCGCTGATGGACGCGGCGCTGTCGCTTTGCGCAGGCGCAAGGGCGGCGGCCCCCGACCATGTCGCGGCGATCACCCGGATGGTCCGCGCGGCCGGCGCGCCGCTAGACGCGACCCGCTAGATATTCGCGGGCGGTGCGGGGCGGGTGACGATGAAGATCGACACCAGCGTCAGCACCGCGACCTGGATCAGCCAGTATTTCGGCGCCAGCAGGAAATAGCTGACGCACAGCCCGCCCGCCATGCTGGCGATCGAGAAGATCTTGACCCTGCGGTCGATCGCCTGGTGGTCCTGCCATTGCCTGATCTGCGGCCCGAACAGGCGATGGTTCATCAGCCGCGCGTGAAAGCGCGGGGACGACCGCGCAAAGCCATAGGCCGCCATGATGAGGAACGGGACGGTCGGCACCACCGGCGTCACGGTTCCGATGACGGCCAGCGCGACGCCCAGAAACCCGACGGCACCCCAGAAATAGCGCATGTCAGTAGCGGTAATGCTCGGCCTTGAACGGACCGTCGACGCTCACGCCGATGTAGTCGGCCTGATCGGGGCGCAGCTGGGTCAGGCGGACGCCGATCCGGTCCAGATGCAGCCGCGCGACCTTCTCGTCGAGGTGCTTGGGCAGGATGTAGACGCCGGGACGGTAGTCGTCGCCCTTGGTCCACAGCTCGATCTGCGCCAGCACCTGGTTGGTGAAGCTGGCCGACATGACGAAGGACGGGTGCCCGGTTGCGTTCCCGAGGTTCAGAAGACGGCCCTGGCTCAGCAGGATGATGCGGCTGCCCGAAGGCATCTCGATCATGTCCACCTGGTCCTTGATGTTCGTCCACTTGTGGTTGCGAAGGGCAGCGACCTGGATCTCGTTGTCGAAGTGGCCGATGTTGCCGACGATCGCCATGTCCTTCATCTCGCGCATGTGCTCGAGCCGGATCACGTCCTTGTTGCCGGTGGTGGTGACGAAGATGTCGGCGGTGGCGGCCACGTCTTCCAGCGTCACGACCTCGAACCCGTCCATCGCGGCCTGCAGCGCGCAGATCGGATCGACCTCGGTCACCTTCACCCGCGCGCCCGCGCCCTGAAGGCTGGCGGCCGAGCCCTTGCCCACATCGCCGTAGCCGCAGACGACCGCGACCTTGCCCGCCATCATCGTATCGGTCGCGCGGCGGATGCCGTCCACGAGCGACTCCTTGCAGCCGTACTTGTTGTCGAACTTGGACTTGGTGACGCTGTCGTTGACGTTGATCGCCGGGAACGGCAGCAGGCCCTTCTTGTGCAGGTCGTACAGGCGATGGACGCCGGTGGTGGTTTCCTCGGACACGCCGCGGATCGCGTCGCGCTGCGCGGTGAACCAGCCGGGGCTTGCGGCAAGACGCTCGCGGATCTGGGCGAAGAGCGCCTCTTCCTCTTCGGACTGCGGGGCGGCGATCAGGTCGGTTTCGCCCGCCTCGACCCGCGCGCCCATCAGGATATACAGCGTGGCATCGCCGCCGTCGTCCAGGATCATGTTGGCGGTGCCGTCGGCGAACTGGAAGATCTTGTCGGTGTAGGACCAGTATTCCGGCAGCGTCTCGCCCTTGATCGCGAACACCGGAACGCCGGTCGCGGCGATCGCGGCGGCGGCGTGGTCCTGCGTCGAATAGATATTGCACGACGCCCAGCGGACGTCCGCGCCCAGGGCGACGAGCGTCTCGATCAGGACGGCGGTCTGGATCGTCATGTGCAGCGATCCGGCGATCCGCGCCCCGGCCAGCGGTTTCGCCCCGCCGTATTCCTGCCGCAGCGCCATCAGGCCGGGCATTTCGGTTTCCGCGATATCCAGTTCCTTGCGGCCATAGTCGGCCAGAGAGATGTCGCGGATGATCGAACCGTTTTCGGTCTGCATGGGAAGGGCCTGACGCAAAATGGATGTGCGCCGGCAATGTCACAGCCGGCGCACCAACGCAATGAACAGAGAAGTGAGACGGACGGCTTACAGGATCAGCTGCTCAGCCCGGCGGAGCGGAAGATCGCCGAGGGGTCGGTCCCATCATGGTAGCCGATGCCCGACGCCACGACGCAGCTGCTGCCGTCGGCGCGTTCCAGCACCATCGTCCACGTTCCCATCTCGTCCGAACCCCACAGCCGCAGGCCGTCGCGCTTGCTAACGACCAGCGTTTCGCCGTATTCGGCATCCAGCGCGCCGTGAATCTCGGCATTGGCATCGCACCACGGGGTGCCCGCGTCGCTGACGCCGGCGGGCAGCGATCCGGCAAGGTCCACCACTTGACGCGCGCTCATGCCGGCGACCGCGGACCATGCCTTGACCGACGGCAGCTCGCCCCGCGCCTCGACCGCCGAATAGGCGGCGGTGATCGGAGCAACGGCGGTTGCGGCGGCAAGGACCAGGGCGGCGGTGCGAACGGAGAACATGGGGACAAACCCTTCGGCGGCGTGCGGTGCGATGTACGTGTCTTGCTTTGTCAAGGGGGAACGCGCGGCTCATTGCGCGGTTCCGGGCGATTGTGGCAGACCGACCCCACATCCGATCAACCAGGCGTGAAGAAAAGGCGGCAAGAGGTGGCAAGTGACTGACGTCGTGGCAGATATCGGGGGTACCAACCTTCGCGTCGGACTGGTGGAAAACGCCCAGATTTTGCGGACCGAGGTGGTGCGCGGCCCGCTGCCGCAGTCGGAATTCGTTCCGCTGGTGCGCCGCCTGCTGGGTGCGGGCGCGGGCGATCCGGGGCGGATCGTGGTGTCGGTGGCGGGCCCGGTGATCGACGGCGTGGGGTATCTGACCAACCGCGACTGGGCGCTGCCCGCAGGTCAGCTGGGGTCCGACCTGAACTGCGAGGCGCGAATCATCAACGACATGGCGGCGACCGGGTTTTCGCTGCCGCATCTGACCGGCGATCAGGTCGTGACCGTGCGACCGGGGCGGGCCGGCTGGGGCGGCAACGCGCAGGCGCTGGTGGTGAATGCGGGCACCGGCTTCAACGTCTGCCCCGTCCGCCACCTGGACGGCCACACGATCACGCTGGAATCCGAAACCGGACACGCGCTGCTGCCGGCGATGGTCGCCGACCGGCTGCGCCAGGCGCTCGGCACGACCGCCGACGACTTTCCGTCGATCGAGCTGCTGCTGGCAGGTCCCGCCCTGCCCCGCCTGACGGCGGCCGCCACGGCGGCGGGTCACGCCGAACCCATGGCGCTCGCCGCCGAACTGTTCGGCATGACCTGCGGCGATCTCGCCCTGCGCCACTGGCCGGACCAGGGGCTGTGGCTTGCGGGCAGCGCGGCGCGGGCAATGGCGCGCGAGGGCGCCGCGTTCCTGTCGGGTCTGGAAGCGGCCTTCGCTGCCAAGGGGATGCCGCCCGCCGTCATCGACCACCTGCGCGACATGCCGGTGGTCGAAATCGCCGACGACCTCGCGCCGCTCAGGGGCTGTGTGGCACAGTTGCGCGAAATCTGACCCGGCATGCGCCGTTCGGCTGGCAATGCGCGCCGACTGCTGCAAGACTGGCCGCAAAGAACAAGACCAAAGCGGGCGGACAGGCGACGTGCAGACCAGTGATCGCAACGACCGGCGCGCGGCCGGCAGACGGCACCTGACCGCGGCGTCCGTCGTCGCCCTGTGCGTGGCTGGGATCGCCGCCACGGCCGCGTCCGGGCCGAGGATGGCGCTGGCGCAATCGGCGGGTTCGGGATCGGCGGGCTCGGGGTCGTCGGGATCGGGGTCTTCGGGATCGTCGGGGTCGGGCTCCGCCTCGTCGGCGTCATCACCGTTTGCGCGGCTGTTCGGGGGCAAGCCCGGCACGAACTCCCCCGTCGATCTGGTGTTCCGGGTGCAGGGCGGCGACGCCGGGCTGGAACGGACGCTTCGCAACGCCTCCGTCCTCACCGACACGCTGGCCGAGGGGCGGCTGACCGGGCAGGACGTGCTGGCGGCCGCGCGCGCCGACTATGCCCGCCTGATCGCCGCGCTTTACGACAACGGCTATTACAGCGTCGTCATCGCGATCCAGCTGGACGGGGTCGAGGCATCGTCGATCGCGCCGCTCGATGCGCCGGACGTGGTCCGGCAGGTGGTCGTGGACGTGCAGCCCGGCCCCCTTTTCCGCTACAGCCGGGCGCAGATCGCGCCGCTCGCCCCCGATACCGACCTGCCCGCCGGCTACCTCAAGGGCGAGGTCGCGCGCACATCGACCATCCGCCAGGCCGCCCGCGCGGGCGTCGAGGCATGGCGCGACCAGAGCCACGCCAAGGCCGACGTGGCCGCGACCGAGATCGTGGCGAGCCACCCGACCGCCACCATCGACAGCCGCATCGCGCTGGACCCCGGTCCCCGCGTGCGCTTCGGCCAGCTGACGATCAAAGGCCAGGAACGGATGGACCCGCGCCGCCTTCGCAAGATCGCGGGTTTCCCCGAGGGCGAGCCGTTCGATCCCGAAGATCTTGAAACCGTGCGCCGCCGCCTGCGCCGCACCGGCGTCTTTTCCGCGATCACGCTGGAAGAGGCCGAGTTCCTGGGCCCCGGCGACACGCTCGACGTGACGCTGACCGTCGTCGAGCAGAAGCTGCGCCGGATCGGCGCGGGGTTCGAGATCAGCTCGCAGGACGGCGCGGCGATTTCGGGCTACTGGATGCACCGCAACCTTCTTGGCGGGGGCGAGCGGCTGCGGGTGGACGGCGAGGTGCGCGACATCGGCTCGGGCACGTCGGGGCGCGACCTGCTGCTGGGCGTGCGGCTGGACCGGCCCGCCACGCTGAACCCCGACACGACTGCCTATGTCGAGGCTCGGGCCGAGCAGATGCAGGAAGAAGACTACAGCCAGGACCTTGGCGTCCTGGGCATCGGCTTCACCTACCAGCCAAGCGAGCGGCTGACGGGCGACATCGCGCTGCAATACCGGCGTTCCAAGGTCGACGACGATTCGGACGGCGTTTCGGACTTCGAGGTGCTGGCCCTGCCCGTCGCGGTGACCTGGGACCGGCGCGAGCCGCTGATGACCGACGCCAAGCGCGGCTTCTGGCTGCAGGGCGAGCTGACGCCGTTCGCGGGCTTTCAGGACACGGGTTCGGGCGTGCGCGCGGCGGGCGAGGCGCGGGCCTATCGCAGCTTCGGCGCGACCGACCGCTTTACGCTGGCGGGCCGCGCCCGCGCCGGGTCGATCTTCGGCCCCGAGATCGACGAGACGCCGCGCGAATACCTGTTCTATTCCGGCGGCGGCGCATCGGTGCGCGGCCAGCCCTACCAGTCGCTCGGCGCCGAGGTCATTCCCGGCCCCGACGGCACCACGATCGAAACCGGCGGGATGAGCGTCGCGAACGCCACCGCCGAGGTCCGCTATCAGCTGCGCGAAAAGATCGGGCTGGTCGGTTTCGCCGACGCGGGCAAGGTCTGGACCGACGGCGCGTTCGGCGGCGACAGCGACTGGCACGCCGGCGCGGGCGTCGGCGTGCGCTACAACACGCCCATCGGGCCGCTGCGCTTCGACGTGGCGGGGCCGGTCGGCGGCGACACCGGCGAGGGCGTGCAGGTCTATCTGGGGCTGGGTCAGGCATTCTGAGAACACGCGGATCGGGACCGGGCGCCCCTTGCCCGCCGATCCCCGAAACGGGCATCCGAGAACGGGCATTCCGATGAAACGCATCTTCCTCGTGCTGTGGCTGATCCTCTTGCCCGCATTCGCGTTCGCGCAGGACGCGGGCGCCCCTGCCGGCCCGCCCGGGGACGCCGCGGCGCAGGCGGATGCCGACGTGGCGAGCGAGGCCGCCGACATCTCGGCCGAGGTCGAGGACGACAAGGGCTTCATCACCCGCTTTCTCGAACGCAACCTGTCGAGCGCCGGGCGCAGCGTCGTGATCGAGGGATTCCAGGGCGCGCTGTCGTCCCGCGCGACATTTACCCGCCTCGCGATTTCGGACGCCGACGGGGTCTGGCTGGAAATCCGCAACGGCGGCATCCAGTGGGACCGCTCGGCCCTGTTCGCGCGCCGGATCGAGATCGCCGAGCTGTCGGCCGAGGAAATCAGTCTGCCCCGCCTGCCCAGAAGCGAGGGCGAGAAGGCCACGCCCGAGATCAAGGACTTTCAGCTGCCCACCCTGCCGGTTTCGGTCGACATCGCCAACATCGCCGCCGCCCGCGTGGACATCGGCCAGCCGGTGATCGGCGAGGCGGCGGTCGTGTCGCTGAACGGCGCGATGCAGCTGGGCGGCGGCGAAGGAACGGCGAAGCTCGCGATCGCGCGGGTGGACGGCAAGCGCGGCAGCTTCGCGCTCGACGCCGCCTTTTCCAACGAGACCCGGAATCTCAAGCTGGACCTGACGCTGGACGAGGCCGAGGGCGGGCTGTTCGCCAACCTCGTCAAGCTGCAGGACCGCCCCGCCGTCCAGGCCGAGATCAAGGGCAACGGCCCGCTGTCGGACTTTGCCGCCGATATCAGGCTGGCGACCGCGGGCCAGCCGCGCGTCACGGGCCGCGTTTCTGCCGCCTCGAAGCCCGGTCCCGACAACGCGCCGGGAACCGGGTTCCGGCTTGAACTGACCGGCGACGTGGCCAGCCTTCTGCCGCCCGAGAACCGCGCCTTCTTCGGCAGCCAGTCGCAACTGCTGGCCGAGGGCTGGCGCGGCGAAAGCGGCCGCATCTCGCTGCCGGTGCTGCTGGTCAAGACCGACGCGCTCAGCCTGACCGGATCGCTGACGACGAACGAGACCGGCGCGCCGCAGTCCGTGGTCGTGCTGCTGTCCCTGGGCGAGGACGCGGGCGCCACGCAGCTGCCGGTGCGCCTGCCCGTCGCGGGCGCCGAGACGACCGTGCAGTCGGGCAACCTGCAGATTTCCTACGACGCCGCGACCGGCGAGGCGTGGACCGCCGCCGGACGGCTGGGCGATCTGGTCTGGAACGGCAACCGGCTGGGCGCCGTGCAGCTGGACGGGGGTGGCAGCGTCCCGCAAAGCGGCGGCAAGGTGCAGCAGGTGCTGGGGCGCCTGTCGCTTGCCGCGACCGGCGTCGCGCTGAAGGACGCGGGCCTGCAGGCGGCGATCGGGACGGAGGCGAAGGTCGAGACGACGTTCACCCTGACCCCCGGCGACGCGCTCAGGCTGACGGACCTGAAGCTCGACGGGCAGGATTACGGCCTGTCGGGCGGGCTGGACGTGAACGGCTTGGACAGCGGCATCACCGTGACCGGCGACCTGAACGCGGCCTACGAGGATCTTTCGCGCCTGTCCAGGCTGGCCGGCCGGCCGCTGACCGGGCGGGCCGACGCGAAGGTGACGGGGCTTTACACCGTGCTGACGCGCGGCTTCGACATCGACGCGCGGGTCGAAGGCACCGACATCTCGATCGACCAGGACCAGCTTGACCGGCTGATGGGCGGCAAGTCCACCATCGACCTCAGCGCCCGGCGCGGCACCGAGGGGATCGAGATCCGCAACCTCGCCGTGAACGCCCAGCGCCTGACCGCGACCGCGCAGGGCACCCTGTCCAGCGACGCCAGCAACCTTCGCGCGAACCTGAGACTGGCGAGCCTGACCGACGCCGACCCGGAACTCGCCGGCAGCCTGACGGCCGAGGCGATGATCAGCGGCGCCCAGGGCATGCGCCGGCTTGCCCTGAACGGCGAGGCGACGGACCTGATCGTGGGCGTTCCCGAACTGGACGGGACGCTGAAGGGCCGCACCAACATCAACGTCATTGCCCAGCAGGAAGGCGGATCGTTCAAGGTCGAGCAGCTTCGGGTCGCGAACCCGCAGCTGACGGTGGACGGGCAGGGCAACTTCATCCCCGGCCAGCTCGACGCAAAGTTCGACCTGACGGTGCCGGACCTGACGGTGCTGGGGCGCGGCCTGTCCGGCGCGCTTGAGGCGCAGGCGACCGCGACCGAGGCCGACGGCACGCAGGCGTTCAACGTGACCGGCACCGGGACCGAGCTGCGGCTGGGCCGCGAGGACGTGGACGGCGCGCTGACCGGAACCACCCGGTTTGACCTGCAAGCCACCCGCCGCGACGGGATCGTCACCGTGCAGTCGCTCGACCTTGGCAACGACCAGCTGACCGCGACCGCAAAAGGCGTGATCGGCGGCACCGCCACCGACATCGACGGGCACGTGGACATCAAGTCGCTGGCCTCGTTCGGGCGCGGCTGGAAGGGTGCGCTGTCGCTTGACGGCTCGGTCACCGACGACGGCAGCGGCCTGCGCCGCTTCGACCTGACCGGCACGGCCCAGGACCTTGCCCTTGGCCAGCAGGTGGACGGGGCGCTGACCGGCACTACCACGCTTGCGCTGCGCGGGACGCAGCAGGGCAGCACCTTCACCATCGAACAGGGCGAACTGGTCAACCCGCAGGCGAGCGTCCGCGCGCAGGGCCGCTACGCGCCGCAGGATACGAACCTGACGGCGCAGATCGGCGTGGCCGACCTTGGCGCGTTCGGCATGGGCTGGAAGGGCGCGCTGAATGCCGATGCGAGCTTCGTCGATGACGGCACCGGCGCGCGCCGCCTGACGGTGGACGGGACCGGCACCGACCTGTCCTTGGGCCAGACCGAGGTGGACGCGGCGCTTGCCGGCGAGACCCGGCTGACGGTGCGCGCGCTGGAACGCGCGGGCGTCTTCACCATCGAGGACGCGGCGATCCGCAACGCGCGCCTGACGGCGGACGCGCGCGGCACCGTGGGCGGCGGCGCGACCGACGTGACCGTGGATCTGGACGCGGGCGACCTGCGCTTTCTCGGCCGCGGCATCGGCGGGGCGCTGGACGCCACCGCCCAGCTGACCGACTACGGGCAGGGCAGCCGCCGGGTGGCGGCGCAGGGCACCGCATCGGGGCTGTCGATCGGCAACCCCAAGGTCGATTCGCTGCTTGCCGGTCAGACCACCTTCGACCTTGCCGCCACCCAGTCGCCCGCGGGCATCGCGATCGAGCGGCTGGTCGCGCGCAACGGCCAGGTGCAGGTGACGACCAGCGGCAACCCGGCCGACGGGCTCGACGTGGACGCGAACCTTTCCAACCTCGCGCTGCTGGTGCCGGGCGTCCCGGGCCCCGCCACCGCCACGGGCACGGTGCGGCAGGAACCGGGGGGCCTGATCCTCGACATCGCGGCGACCGCGCCGGGCGGGACGCGGGCGCAGGTCGCAGGCCGCCTTGCCACCGACGGCGGCGACAGCGACGTGCGCGTCAGCGGCGTCAGCGACGCGGCGATCGCAAACCCGTTCCTGCGCACCCGCTCGGTCCAGGGGCCGGTCGCCTTTGACCTGCGGCTGGCCGGTCCGCCGTCGCTGGACGCGCTGACGGGCACCGTCAACCTGAACGGCGCGCGCCTGTCCGATCCCAACCTCGGCCTGTCGATCGACCCGCTGCAGGCGACCGCGAACCTGCAGAACGGGCTCATCAACCTTGACGTGCGCGGGACCGTGGACGCGGGCGGCACGCTGCGCGTCACCGGCCCCGTCGACCTGCGCGGCGGATCGCCGTCCCTGAACCTGACGGCAGAGCTGAACAGCGTCACCCTGCGCAACCCCGACCTTTACGAGACGGTCGCCGACGGCACCGTCACCATCACCGGGCTGGCGTCGCAAGGGCCGCTGATCGCGGGCCGCATCCGGCTTGAAGAAACCGAGTTCCGCATCCCGACTTCAGGGCTTGGCGGCGCGGGGGCGATCCCCGGCATCACCCACCTGGGCGAGCCGCCGGCGGTGCGCGGCACCCGCGCGCGGGCGGGGCTGCTGCCGTTTCCCAGCGCCGACAGCAGGATCGCGGGGCTTGCCGGCCCCCCGGCCACGCCGCCCGCAGTCGCCGCCCGGCTTGACCTGACCATCGACGCGCCCGCCCGCGTGTTCGTCCGCGGCCGCGGCATCGACGCCGAGCTGGGCGGCCAGATCCGCCTGACCGGGACCGCGCGCAACATCATCCCGATCGGCCAGCTCGAGCTGATCCGTGGCCGGGTGGACCTGCTCGGCCGCCGCTTCACGATGACCGAGGGGCTGATCGAGCTGCAGGGCAGCCTGATGCCGGTGATCCGCCTGGTGGCCGAGACGCAGCGCGACAGCATCACCACCCGCATCATCATCGACGGCGAGATCCGCGACCCCGAGATCACCTTTGAATCGAACCCCGAACTGCCCGAGGAAGAAGTGCTGTCGCAGCTTCTGTTCGGTCGCGGGCTCGACAGCATCAGCGCGCTGCAGGCCGCGCAGCTTGCGAACGCCATTGCCGTTCTGGCGGGGACGGGCAGCGCGGGCATCGTGTCGAACCTGCGCGATTCCGTGGGCCTTGACGATCTCGACCTGACCACGGACGAGGAGGGCGACATCTCGGTCCGCGCGGGCAAGTACCTGTCGGACAACCTGTACACCGACGTACAGGTCGAGGCGGACGGGACGTCGAAGATCAACCTCAACCTCGACGTTTCGACCGCGCTGACGGCGCGCGGGTCGGTCGGCAGCGACGGCGACAGCACCGTCGGCCTGTTCTACGAACGTGACTATTGATGCGGCGGGCGGGCGCGACGACGAGACAAGGGGCGCGGGCGTGATGCGGGCGTTCTACCACCCCGATCAGGCGCTGCACGATCCGCAGCAATACATGCGCTTCGGCCGGGTGGTGCCGCCAAAGGACCTGCCCGCCCGGACCGAGCGATTGGTGGCCGCGCTGCGCGGGCGCGGGATCGAGCCGTCGGTGCCGGCGGCCTGCGGTCTCGACCCCGTCCACGCCGTCCACGCGCCCCACTATGTCGAGTTCCTGCAGACGGCGTGGGACAACTGGCAGACCCTGCCGGCCGAGCGGGGGCCGGAAGCCTGGCCCTCGACCTTTCCGTATTGGAGCGGGCGGCCCGATCAGGACGTCCGCCCACCCTGCCCCGCGACCGGGTTCCTGGGTCAGCTTGGCTGGTATCTGGGCGACCTGTCGGTGCCGGTCGGGCCGAACTGCTGGATATCGACGCTGCGGTCGGCCGAAACGGCCGTCGCGGGCGCGTCGGCGGTCGCGGACGGCGCGCGCCTTGCCTATGCGCTGTGCCGCCCGTCCGGGCACCATGCCCGCGCTGACCGCGCGTCGGGCTTTTGCTATCTCAACAACACCGCCATCGCCGCGCAGCATCTCGCGGATCGGGGTGCGCGGGTCGCGATCCTCGACGTGGACGCGCATCACGGCGACGGCACGCAGCAGATCTTCTATCGGCGCAGCGACGTGCTGACCGTGTCGATCCACGCCGATCCCGACCGCTACTATCCCTTCTACACCGGCTACACGGCCGAGACCGGCGACGGCCCAGGCCAGGGCGCGAACCTGAACCTGCCCCTGCCGCACGGCAGCGGGATCGGCGCGATGGAACAGGCACTTTCCACCGCCGCCGCCCGCATCCGCGATTTCGGCGCCGACACGCTGGTCGTGGCGCTGGGGTTCGACGCCCACCGCGACGACCCGATCGGGGTGCTGGACCTGACCTCGCGCGACTTCGCGCGGGTGGGCACGGCAATCGCCGCGCTCGCCCTACCGACGCTTGTCGTGCAGGAAGGCGGCTACGCGATCGACGCCATCGGCGACAGTCTTGGCGCGTTTCTGGACGGTATCAGCCGCTGATCCGGCCCGTTTCGGCGGCAGCTCGCCCAAAACGGGAACCCCGCTACGCGGACCCGCGCCGACCCCCGGACATATACTTTGACAGTATGTGACAGGTGACGCCTACCTGCGGCCTTACGGACCAAGGGGGCGTGTCGTGGCAACTGGATCGGAACGAAGCCCCGCCGGGGCGGGCCGCATCGCGTGGGTCGATGTGGGACGAGGCTGCTCGATCCTGCTGGTCGTGGCCTATCACACGAACATCTTCATGTCGGCGAACGGCCTGAGCCACGAGGTGGTCCAGCGCCTGTCCGACCTGTTCCAACCGGTGCGGATGCCGCTGTTCTTCGCGATCTCGGGACTGCTCGGCGCCTCGGCGATCACCCGCAGCTGGCGCTCCGTGCTGCACGACAAGGTCGCGCTGTTCCTTTATCTTTTCGCGGTGTGGAGCCTTATCCACCTGTTCCTGTTCAAGTATCTGCTGCCGCACCCGTCCGCCGACACCGCCGGTCCATTCGTGAAGCTGTATCTCTACGGGCTGGTTCATCCCCAGACCGGGATCTGGTTCATCTGGGCGCTCGCGTTCTATTTCGCGCTGACGAAGCTGTGCCGCCACCACCGGCTGCCCGTCGCCGCAGCGACGATCGCGGTCAGCGTGCTGGCGTTCCATCCGGGCGCGGGCGACCACGGGCTGAACTTCGCCCAGCTCAACGCGCTGAAGTACGCGCCGTTCTTCGTCGTGCCGGCGCTTTACGGCAAGCCGTTCCTGCCGCGCGTGGCGGAAAACCTGGGCTGGCTGGCGCTGGCCGTGGCGCTGTGCATCGGCGTCTCCGCGGTCGGCGCAAGGGTCGGTGCCGCCCACCCTTTCGTCCACGGCGCGGCCGACTTCGTCCTGAACGTCGGCGGTCTGTGCGCCGGGCTGATCGCGTCGGTGTGGATCAGCGGCTTCGCCCGCGCCCGGACGGTGCTGTCGTATTTCGGCCGGAACACGCTGCCGATCTATTTGATCCACCTGCTGATCGTGTCGCTTGTTGTCGCGAGCCTGCCCGCGACCGACCAAACGGCCTTGCGCCTGATCGGCGTGCCCGTGGTGGTGGCGATCGCGGTGGCAGGCAGCCTGCTGGCCGAACGGCTGATCCACGCCGCCGGCCACCAGTGGCCGTTCGCCCTGCCCGTAAGGTGGGCGCGCCTGCCCGTGGCCGGGCAGACCGCGTGACACGGAAAGCCTGACACCCGCATGCCCGCCGCGGCGAGGCGCGATCGTGCATGCGGGCGGCGCCGTAAATGCTTGGCCGTGGGCTGATTCCTACGCGTGCGCAATGCCAGCGACGCCGCGCAGCGTGGTCGCGAACAGCATCGTCTGACGAACAGAATGCAATTTTCTTGGAATCTGGTGGAGCCGAGGGGAATCGAACCCCTGACCTCATCATTGCGAACGATGCGCTCTACCAACTGAGCTACGGCCCCACTGGCGGCGGTTTTCCATCGGCGCGGGGGTATTGTCAAGCCGGGGCGACGGGCCGGATGAAAGCCCTGCGAAAACCGCGTCACCCCACCGACTGGCGTACCCAGTCGGCCAGCTGCGCGGCGGGCCGGGCGCCGGCGAGGCGGGCGACCTCGCGGCCGTTGCGGAACAGGACGAAAGCCGGGATGCCGCGGATGTTCCAGCGCGCGGAAGCCTCGGGCGACCATTCGGTGTCGATCTTCACAAGCCGCGCCTCGCCCTTCAGCAGCGCCGCCGCCTTCTCGAACTCGGGCGCCATCGCCCGGCAGGGGCCGCACCACGGCGCCCAGAAATCCACCAGAAGCGGCAGCTGGTCGGTCGCGCTGGCCTTGCGGAGCGTCGCCAGATCGACCTCGACCGGCTTCAGGGCCAGCAGCCCCGTCCCGCAGGTGCCGCATTTCGGCCCCTGCGCCAGCCGCTCGGCGGGGACCCGGTTGGCCTGCCCGCAGGCAAGGCAGGTCAGGATGCCGGCCTGTGCCATGTCCGGTCCCCGCCCCGCCGTGCGATCAGAAGATCCCCGTCACGTACAGCAGGATGATGACGACGATCGGCACGCCCAGGAACCACGCGATCAGGCCCTTCATGACGGATACTCCTGCATTTTTTCCATCTGGCCGAACGCGCGCTCGGGGTGGCGGTTCCGCTATTCGCAGGCGACCCCGTCGTTGTCGCGGTCGAGCTTCGGGCGGTAGCCCGGCTCGCCCCGACGCAACGGCGCGGCACCGGCGTTCCGCGCCTCGGTGCAGTTCCTGAAGCTGCGGTCCGCGGGTGTGTCGAGCAGATAGACCGGCGCCTCGACCGCGGCCGAGCGCTGCGGGCGATGGCAGTGATAGCCGCCGCGCTTCCTGTCGTGATGGCAGCCGCTGGCGTCCAGCCCGCCGGGATGGGCCACGGCCGCGCCCTGCCACAGCGGAAAGGCGGCGAGTGCCGCCGCGACAAGACAAGACCTGTGCAAACCCGCACCTCGTTAACGAACCTTAACGGATCGTTAACGGGGCACGGTGCGTCGCGAAAGCCTTATTCGGCGGCTTCCGCGTAGGCTTCGACCGGCGGGCACGTGCAGATCAGATTGCGGTCGCCGTGGACGTTGTCCACGCGGCCCACCGGCGGCCAGTACTTGTCCACCCGGAACGACGCGGGCGGGAAGCAGCCCTGCTCGCGCGAATAGGCCCGGTCCCAGTCGGCGACCAGATCCTCGACCGTGTGGGGCGCGTGGCGCAGCGGGCTGTCCTCGGCCGTGATGCGGCCCTCGGCCACCTCGCCGATCTCGGCCCGGATCGCCAGCATCGCGGTGATGAAGCGGTCGAGCTCGGCCTTGGTCTCCGACTCCGTCGGCTCGACCATCAGCGTACCGGCGACCGGCCAGCTCATGGTGGGGGCGTGGAAGCCGTTGTCGATCAGGCGCTTGGCGATGTCGTCCACGGTCACCCCGTGCTCGGCGAAGACGCGAGTGTCCACGATGCATTCATGCGCCACGCGTCCACGGTTGCCCATGAACAGGATCGGATAGGCGCCCGCCAGCTTGCTCGCGATGTAGTTCGCGTTCAGGATCGCGACGCGGGTCGCCTGCGTCAGCCCGTCGCCGCCCATCATGCGGATATAGGCCCACGAGATTAGCAGGATCGAGGCCGACCCCCACGGCGCCGCGCTGACCGCGCCGCCGACGAAGCCATGGCCGGTGCGGGGGTCGGCGGGCAGATGCGGCGCCAGATGCGCCTTGACCCCGATCGGCCCCATCCCCGGACCGCCGCCCCCGTGCGGGATGGCGAAGGTCTTGTGCAGGTTCAGGTGGCTCACGTCGCCGCCGATCTCGCCCGGCTTCACGAGGCCCACAAGCGCGTTCATGTTCGCGCCGTCGATATAGACCTGCCCGCCATGTTCATGCGTGATGCGGCAGACGTCGCGCACGGTGTCCTCGAAAACGCCGTGGGTGGACGGATAGGTGATCATCACCGCCGCCAGCCTGTCCCCGGCCTTCGCCGCCTTGTCGGCGAAATCCTCAAGGTCGATGTCGCCGTTCGGCGCCGACTTCACGACCACGACCTTCATCCCGCACATCTGCGCGCTGGCCGGGTTCGTGCCGTGTGCCGACACCGGGATCAGGCAGACATCCCGGTCCTCGCCACGCGACTGGTGATAGGCGGCGATGGTCAGCAGCCCCGCATATTCCCCCTGCGCGCCGGAGTTCGGCTGCAGCGAGAATGCGTCGTAGCCGGTGATCTCGCACAACCGCTCGTTCAGGTCGTCGAAGACGTGGTGATAGCCCGCGGCCTGGTTTTCCGGCGCAAATGGGTGCAGCGCCCCGAACTCGGGCCAGGTGATCGGCATCATCTCGGCCGCGGCGTTCAATTTCATCGTGCAGGACCCCAGCGGGATCATGGCGCGGTCAAGCGCGAGATCGCGGTCCGACAGGCGGCGCATGTAGCGCATCATCTCGGATTCCGCCCGGTTCATGTGGAACACGGGATGGGTCAGGTAGTCGCTTTCGCGCAGCAGATCGTCCGGGATCGCGGGGGCGGTCGCGGGCGTCACCGCATCCGAGATCCCGAACGCATCCAGCACCCGCGCGATGACGCCGGCGTCGGTGGTTTCATCGACGCTGATGCCGACGCGGTCGCGCCCGACCCGGCGCAGGTTGATGCCGCGGTGGCGGGCGGCGGCCATGATGCCCTGCTGGCCCACGCCCACGCGCACGGTGACGGTGTCGAAGAACGCGTCGGGCTGGATGTCCGCCCCCGCCTCGCGCAGCGCCGCCGCGATGGTCGCGGCGTGCAGATGCACCCGCTGCGCGATCGCGCGAAGGCCCATGGGCCCGTGGAACACGGCATAGAACGACGCCATCACCGCCAGAAGCGCCTGCGCGGTGCAGACGTTCGAGGTCGCCTTTTCGCGCCGGATATGCTGCTCGCGCGTCTGCAAGGACAGCCGGTAGGCCTGCCGCCCGGCCGCGTCGATGCTGACGCCCACGATCCGCCCGGGCATCGACCGCTTGAGATCGTCGCGGCAGGACATGAAGCCCGCATGCGGCCCGCCATAGCCCATCGGCACGCCGAACCGCTGCGCGGAGCCGACGCAGATATCGGCGCCCATCGCGCCCGGCTCCTTCAGCAGGCACAGCGCCAGCAGGTCGGTCGCGACGACCGCGACCCCGCCCGCGGCATGCAGCGCCTCGCATTCGGCGCCGAGGTCGCGGACATCGCCGAAGGTGCCGGGATACTGGAAGATCGCGCCGAACACCTTGGCCGGATCGCAGGCGCCCGCCGCGCCCTTGACGATCTCGATCCCCAGCGGCGCGGCGCGCGTCTCGATCACGGCGATGGTCTGCGGATGCAGGTCGTCGCTGACGAAGAATGCCTTCGCCTTGGACTTGGCAGACCGCTGCGCCATCGCCATCGCCTCGGCGGCGGCCGTCGCCTCGTCCAGCAGGCTCGCGTTCGCGACCGGCAGCCCGGTCAGGTCCGCGACCATGGTCTGAAAGTTCAGAAGCGCCTCGAGCCGGCCCTGCGCGATCTCGGGCTGGTAGGGCGTGTAGGCGGTGTACCAGGCCGGGTTTTCCAGGATGTTGCGCTGGATCGCGGGCGGCGTGACGGTGCCGTAATACCCCTGCCCGATCAGGCTGGTCATCACCGTGTTCTGGCTCGCCACGTCGCGCATGAGGCTGAGCAACTCATGTTCGGACAGCGCGGGCCAGTCGAGCGCCCGGTCCTGCCGGATCGAGCCGGGGATCGTCTGCCCGATCAGCTCGTCGAGGCTGTCGCAGCCCACGGCCTTGAGCATTTCGGCCATCTCGGACGGAGACGGGCCGATGTGGCGGCGGTTGGCGAAATCGTCGGGATTGTAGTCGGTGGGGGTCCAGCGGGGCATGGGATCACTCGCGCGCTTGGCCCGTCCGGGCCGGATTCATCAACCGCGGGCCGGCCTGATCGCGGCCCGCGTCATCTCCTGTCCTAAATATCCCGGGGTCCGGGGCAGCGCCCCGGTCCCGCGGGGACGTCCGATCAGCCGATCAGCTCGTTATACGCGGCCTCGTCCATGAAGCCGTCAAGGCTCACGCCGTCCGCGGGCTTGATGCGAAAGAACCAGGCCGCCATCGGATCGTCGTTCACCCCGCCCGGCGCGTCGGCCAGCGCCGCGTTCACCGCCGTCACTGTTCCCGAAACCGGGGCCACGATGTCGGACGCCGCCTTGACGGATTCGATGACGACGATCTCCTCGCCTTCCTCGACCTCGCGGCCCTCGTCGGGCAGTTCGACGAACACCACGTCGCCCAGTTGCTCGCTGGCGTGGCGGGTGATGCCGACGACGATCTCGTCACCTTCGGCGCGCAGCCATTCGTGGTCTTCGGTGTATTTCAGCATGGGCTGGCCTCAGCGTTTGTAGGTTGGCTTGACGAAAGGGGTGGGCACGACCGTCACGGGCACGCGGCGGCCGCGGAGTTCGGCATAGACGGTGGCGTCGTCGGGAATGTCGGCGGGGATGATCGCCATCGCCATCGGCCCGCCCAGCGAGGGGCCGAACCCGCCCGAGGTGACGGTGCCGATCTCGGTCCCGCCTTCCGCCGCGTCGAACAGCGCCACGCCCTCGCGGATCGGGGCGCGTCCGTCGGGGCGCAGGCCGCGACGGGCGCGGGTGGCGGCGCCGAGTTCGGGCAGGATGACCTCAGCGCCGGGAAAGCCGCCTTCGCGCGCGCCGCCCGTGCGGCGGATCTTCTGGATCGACCAGCCGAGCCCGGCCTGCGCGGGCGTCACCTCCGCGCTCATGTCGTGGCCGTAAAGCGGCAGCCCGGCTTCCAGCCGCAGGCTGTCGCGGGCGCCAAGGCCGATCGGGGCCACGCCGTCGCGGGCCAGCAGCGCGCGGGCGAAATCCTCGGCCCGGTCGGCTGGCAGCGAGATCTCGAACCCGTCCTCGCCGGTATAGCCCGAGCGGCTGACCCACAGAACGATGCCGTTCCACTCAAGGTCGGCCACGTCCATGAACCGCATTGCCGCCGCGCCGGGCACCAGCGCGTCCAGTGCCGCTTCGGCGCCGGGCCCCTGCAGCGCCAGCAGCGCGCGGTCGGTCACGGCCTCGACGGAAATCCCCATCGCCTCGAGCTTCCGCAGATGTTCGATGTCCTGGTCGGCGCAGGCGGCGTTCACGACCAGGAACAGGTGGTCGCCCTTATTGGCGATCATCAGGTCGTCAAGGATCCCGCCGCTCTCGTTCGTGAACAGCCCGTAGCGTTGACGGCCCCGCGCCAGCCCCTCGATATCGGCGGGAACCAGCGTCTCCAGCGCCTTCGCCGCACCCTCGCCGCGCAGGATCACCTGCCCCATGTGGCTCACGTCGAACAGGCCCGCCGCGGCGCGGGTGTGCAGATGCTCGTTCAGCACCCCCATCGGGTACTGCACCGGCATGTCCCAGCCGGCAAATGGCACCATCTTCGCGCCGAGCGAAGCGTGCAGGTCGTGAAGCGGCGTGCGGCGCAAGTCGTCCATCGGCATCCCCCATTGCAGCGCGACGCGCCGCGAACCAGATGCCCCCTCTGTCCCTGCCCCACCTTGCGGCAAGGGGCGCCTGAGATCGTTATCCTTCGGCGGGCGGCCCCGAAAGGCAACCTCTCTTCAGAGTGTCGTGCGGACCCGGTCCTTTTGCCTGAGAGTTTGCCGGGGCGGCTGCTCCTTCGGCCCTGGGACGTACCAGCGTCTCCCGGTATCCGGGTTTTCGATAGCCGGGGCGGGGGTCGGCTGGCAAGGGATTTGTCGGCAAGGGCGTCCCTGCGGGCCGCCGTTCCAGCCGGGCTCAGGCGGCCATCCGGCGGCATTCTTCGGCGCAGGCGCGGCAGGCGCGCACGCAGTCCTCCATCCCGTCCAGCCGCGCGCAGTCGTCGGCGCAGGCCGCGCAGATCTCGGCGCAGGCGCGGCAGCTGTGGCGGTGAAGGTCCGATCCGGTCAGCATGATGTGGGCGGACGCGCGGCACATCTCGGCGCAGGCGGCCATGGTGCGGACGTGGTCGGGCGCGACGTGATCGCCGCCCGCCTCGACGCAGTGGCCCATCAGCATCGAATGGCAGGTGCGATAGCAGGTCAGGCAGGCGTCGATGCAGGCCTGCATGTCGTGGCTCTGGTGGTCCATCGGCGTTCCCTCACCCGTTTCCGTTCCGGCGGCGTGTTTCCCAGCCTTTCTTCGCCGCCGCCGACTTCTCGGCGGCGGAGCGTCCGGCGCTGGCCTTGCCGCCCCGCTCGCCCCCGCGCTTCGCCGATTCGTGGGTATCGGGCGTGCCCCGGCCCGAGCCCGACTTGTTGCCGCCGCCGTCTTCCTTGTTCACCGTGGCCCAGGCGATCTGCTCGGCCCGCTCATCGCCCATGCCGCGCTCCTCGTAGCCCTCGGCGATGTGCTGGGCCTTGCGCTTCTGCTTGTCGGTATAGGCATCCTTGTCGCCGCGTGGCATGGCGGACCCCCTTCGGATCGGTTGCTCCAGGTCCAACAAACCGCCCGCGACGGGGTTCCACCCCTGACTTAGATCGACGAGTTCCACGCCCCGCCGTCCAGCAGCACGTTCTGGCCCACGATGAAGCGCGCGTGCTGCGAACACAGGAACGCGCAGGCTGCGCCGAAGTCCTCGGGCAGGCCGTAGACGCCGGCGGGAATCCCGGCCTGACGGCGGGCGCGGGCCTCGTCGATGCTGATGCCTTCGGCCTTCGACATGCCCGTGTCCAGCGACACGGCGCGGTCGGTCGCGTGCAGCCCCGGCAGCAGGTTGTTGACGCAGACGCCCTTGGGCGCGACCTGCCGCGACATGCCCGCGACAAAGCCCGTAAGCCCCGACCGGGCGCTGTTCGACAGCCCCAGCTGCCCGATGGGCGACCGCACCGCGGCCGATGTGATGTTGACGACCCGGCCCCAGCCACGGTCCATCATCCCCGGCACCAGCGCCTGCATCAGCGCGATGGCGCTCAGCATGTTGCCGTCGAGCGCGCGGATGAAGTCGTCGCGATTCCAGTCGGTCCAGACGCCGGGCGGCGGGCCACCCGCGTTGTTGACGAGGATGTCGGCCTGCCCGCCCAATGCCTCCAGCACCTTGGCGCGGCCATCCTCGGTCGTGATGTCGGCGGCGACGGGCGTCACGGTCACGCCGTGCCGGTCCGCGATCTCGGTCGCGGTGCGTTCCAGCGTCTCGGCCGTGCGGGCGTTGATGACCAGATCCACCCCTTCGGCCGCCAGCGCCTCGGCGCAGCCGCGCCCGAGGCCCTTGGACGAGGCGCAGACCAGCGCCGTCTTGCCCCTGATCCCCAGATCCATGCCGTTTCCTTTCGTATCGGTGTCGGCCAGCAGGGAACCGCGCGCGGCCGGCAAGGTCAATGGCAGCCCCGGCCCGGAAAGGTCCGGGCCGGAGGCGAGGTTTGTCGCCGGTTGTAAGCGCGCGACTTTTGGGCGTGCGCCTACCAGGTCCAACCGCTCAGCGTGGCATCTGGCCGGTCGTCGATGACGAAGGTGCGGCCGCCGTTGACGAAGCGCCCCTCGGGCAGGCTTTCGTTCAGCCCCACGTCGTGGCGCAGATGGGCGGGAAGTTCCATCATCTGGCGGCGGGCCTGCGCGCGGGCGCGGCGGCAACGGTTGCGGTCCACCCGGTCCGCGTACCAGCGGCGCAGGACGGTGACGAGGCTGTCGACGGGCGCGCAATCGCCATCGCGCAGGATGACGGGGGTGGCGCCGGAAAGCTGGATGACGTTCGGTTGCATGGCAAAGCTCCTTTCAAGGCAGGCTTGCGGGATGGGTTCACCTTGCTACGTTCGGCCCCGCACGACCAATCAACCGCCAGCACGTCGCCATAAGGACCACTTGTGGAAGCCCTTCCCCCGCTCGCCGCCATCCGCGTCTTCGAGGCGGTGGCCCGGCACCTGTCCTTCACCGCCGCCGCGGCGGAACTGGGGATGACGCAGGCCGGCGTCAGCTACCAGATCCGCCTGCTCGAGGATCGCCTTGGCGGGGCGCTGTTCCTGCGCCAGCCGCGCGGGGTCGCGCTGACCGAATCCGGGCACCGGCTGGCCCAGCCGACCAAGGACGCGTTCGGGCAGCTTCGCACCACCTGGGCCCTTGCGCCCGCGCAGCAGACGCTGTCGATCACGACCCTGCCCACCTTCGCCACCAACTGGCTGGTGCAGCGGCTGGGGCTGTTCCAGCTCGACAATCCCGAGGTGGCGGTGCGGCTGGACTCATCGGAACGGGTGGTCGATTTCGCGCGCGAGGATTTCGACGTGGCGATCCGCTACGGCAGCGGCGACTGGCCGGGGAACGAGACCCACCGCCTGTTCGACATCACGCTGACGCCGATGTTCTCACCCGCGCTGCTGGAGAAATGGGGGCCGCTGCGGACGCCAGCCGACGTGATCCCGATGCCGTGGCTCGACCCGACGGACGCGGCCTGGACCGAGTGGCTGGCCGCGGCCGGGATCGAACATCCCGTCTGCGTTCCGCGCCCGGGGCTATCGCTCGGCAACCAGGTCCACGAGGCGAAGGCCGCCATGTCGGGCGCGGGCGTGGCGCTGCTGACGCCGCGCTTCTTCCGGGCCGAACTGGCCAGCGGGGCGCTGGTCCAGCCCTTCGGGATCGAGGCGCGGAACGGCAAGGCATACTGGCTGGTCTATCCGACCGCCCGCCGCAACCGCCCCATCGTCAAGCGGCTGCGCCGGTTCCTGACCGACCAGGCGGCGGCGGACGGCTGACCCGCCGCGATGCGGTCAGAGCGCGGTCCAGCCCCCGTCCACGCTGATCGTGGTGCCGGTGATCTGATCGGCGGCGGGCGAACACAGGAACACGGCCGTGCCGCCGATCTGGTCCACGGTGGCGAAGTCGCCCGAGGGCTGGCGTTGCAGCATGACCTTGGCGATCACGTCCTCGCGGCTCATGCCGTGGGTCTTCATCTGGTCGGGGATCTGCGCCTCGATGATCGGGGTCAGGACGTAGCCCGGGCAGATGGCGTTGCAGGTGATCGGGTCGGTCGCGGTTTCCAGCGCCGTGACCTTGGACAGCCCGACAACCCCGTGCTTGGCCGCGACATAGGCCGACTTGAAGGGCGAGGCGGTCAGCCCGTGGGCCGAGGCGATGTTGACCACCCGACCCCATCCGGCGGCCCGCATCAGCGGCAGCGCGGCGGCGGTGGTGTGGAATGCCGAGGACAGGTTGATCGCGATGATCTGGTCCCATTTCTCGACCGGAAAGTCGGGGATCGGCGCGACGTGCTGGATGCCCGCGTTGTTGACGAGGATGTCGCAGCGCCCGGCCTTTTCGATCAGCGCGCGGCAATCGCCCGCCTTTGACATGTCGGCCTGCACGTAGCGCGCCGTAACGCCATGCTCGGCGGCCAGCTTTTCGGCCAGCGCGTGATCCTCGGCCGTGTCGGTGAAGCTGTTGATGACGAGGTCCGCGCCCGCCCGCGCCAGCGCATGGGCCACGCCCAGCCCGATGCCGCTGTTCGACCCGGTGACGACGGCCGTCTTGCCGGCCAGGATACGTTCGGTCATCTGCCACCCCGCTGTGCGCTTGCCCTGCCCGGACCATAGCCGCCCGCGCGCCGCATCCGCCAGCCCCCGCCCTCTTGCGGCGCCGCCGCGTTCGCCCGGAACCGTCCCGCTGCCGGCAAGGTTGGAAGGAACGACAAACCAGCGGAGATTGACGAACATGGCACATCGCGGCAACGACGATGACGATGACGATGACGACGATTTGGGCGGCGCCCTGCTGAAGGGTTCCGTCGCGGGGGTCGCGGCGTCGGTGGCACTGGACCAGCTGGACTGGTACATGTGGAACAACCTCGATCCCGAAACGCGCGAGAAAACCCGCAGCGTGCGGCCCGAGCGGCTGGACCCGGGGCACGTGATCGCGCGCAAGGTCGCCCGCGCGATGGGCACCGACATCGAACCCAAGGGGCCCGACAACCAGCACCCGGCGGGCGTCGCGGTCCACTTTGCGCTGGGGATGGGCCCGGCCCTTGCCTATGCGGCGATGCGCGACCGGACGCCGGCGCTGGCGGCGGGCGGCGGGACGCTGTTCGGCCTGGGCCTGTTCCTCGTCCACGACGAAGGGCTGAACACCATAACCGGCACCGGCGCGAAGCCGCAGGAGTATCCGTGGCAGGCCCACGCGCGCGGGCTGATCGCCCACCTTGTCTACGGGCTGGTGCTGGAAGGAACGATGCGGATGATCGACGGACCGCCCGGCCGCCGCCGCCGTCGCCGGCGCTGATCCGCGCATCCGGACACCCAAGGAAAATGCCCGCCAACCCGGCGGGCTTTTTCACAACCGCTGCATGAACCGGAAGGCCGCGCGACCCGGGAAACTGCCCACGCGCGCAAAAAAAGACGCCCGCACAAGGCGGGCGTCAAGTCATGAGGCAGGTTTCATACAGGCAAGAAACCTATCGAGCAGTGCATTCGATATACGCCTTCCGGGCTGTGAGTCCAAGGCTCAAGTTTGCCAGCCCGGCGCGGGTTCGTTACGGTTGTCGGCAAAGAACCGGGACGCACCGGACGGCGGGCGGGCAGACGATGGCGCGAATCTTCAAGAATCCTGACGAATCCGCGATCCTGCGTGTGCTGCGCGTGATGGTGGTGGCGTTTGCAGCTGTTGCAGCGATGCCGCTGGCAAGCGCCGCCGAGCCCCGGCATGCCCTTGCAATGGTTGGAGAACCTGCCCTTCCCGACGGCTTCACCGCGCTTCCCTACGCCAACCCGGACGCGCCGAAGGGTGGGACGATTCGCTTGGCGGAACCTGGCAGTTTCGATTCGCTGAAGCCTTGGGTCCTCAAGGGGAACGCCGTCTGGGCGGTCGGCAACCTGGTGGCCGAAACGCTGATGTTCCGGTCCATCGACGAGCCGTTCAGCCTTTACGGCCTGCTTGCCGAAAGCGTCGAGACCGACCCCGACCGCACCTGGGTCGAGTTCACTCTGCGCCCCGAGGCCACCTTCTCGGACGGCTCGCCCGTCACGGTCGAGGACGTGATGTGGTCCTATGAGACGCTCGGGACCAAGGGCCATCCGCGCTATGCAGGCACTTGGGCCAAGGTCGCCAAGATGGAACAGACCGGCCCCCGCAGCCTGCGGCTGACCTTCAACACGCCCGACCGCGAGCTTGCGATGCTGATGGGCCTGCGCCCGATCCTGAAAAAGGCCCAGTGGGAGGGGAGGGACTTTGCCGAGTCCTCGCTGGAACCGCCGATCGGGTCCGGGCCCTACGTCATCTCGAAGGTCGATCCCGGCCGCTCCGCGACGTTCACCCGCGACCCCGACTGGTGGGGCCGGGACCTGCCCGTGAACCGCGGGCTGCACAACCTCGACACCATCCGCTACGATTATTTCGCCGACACCAACGCCATGTTCCAGGCCTTCAAGGCCGGAGATATCGACGCCTGGCGCGAACTGGACGCGGCCAAGTGGACGCGGGAATACAACTTTCCGCTGCTGACGCAGGGCCGCGTCGTTAAGGACGAGATCGCGCACCGGCGGCCGTCCGGGATCATGGGTCTGGTGATGAACACCCGGAACCCGGCCTTTGCGGACTGGCGCGTGCGTCAGGCGATGATCGAGGCGTTCAACTATCGCTTCATCAACCAAACGCTCACAAGCGGCAGCGATCCCCGGATCACGAGCTATTTCGCGAACTCCGACCTCGCCATGCGCCCCGGCGCGGCGGGCCCCGAGGTGGCGGGGCTGCTTTCCCCCTTCGCGGCCGACCTGCCGGAGGGCGCGATGGACGGCTATGCCCTGCCCCCAGGCGCGGCGCAGGCGCTGGACCGCAAGGGGTTGCGGTCGGCGCTGGCGCTGCTGAAGGACGCGGGCTGGACCATCCATGACGACGGCGTGCTCAGGCGCGATGACGGCACCCTCTTCGCCTTCGACATCGTGCTGAACCAGTCGGGCAGCGCGATGCGGTCGGGGTCCGAGGTGCAGCGCATCGTCGACGTCTACATCCAGGCCTTGAAGCACATCGGCATCCGCCCGAACGTGACGCTGCTCGACAGCGCCCAGTTCATCGAGCGCACCAACCGCTTCGATTTCGGCATGGCCTGGTACGAACGCGGCCTGTCGCTGTCGCCGGGGAACGAACAGGCGCTGTACTGGGGAACGGCCAGCGCCACGCAGAACGGCAGCAAGAACTGGATGGGCGTGGCATCCCCCGCCGTGGACGCGATGATCGACCGGATGGTGAACGCGACCACGGCCGGGGACTATACCGCCGCCGTGCAGGCGCTGGACCGGCTGCTGACGGCCGGGCGCTACGTGATCCCGGTATCCTATTCGCCGGTCAGCCGGGTCGCCCATTCCGCGGCCCTGCACTATCCCGAGCGGCTGCCGATCTACGGCGACTGGCCCGGCTTCATGCCCGACACCTGGTGGTGGGACGCGGGCGCGATGCCGGCGAACTGATCGAAGGCCGGGAACCGGCGTCGTCCTTCTTGGTTCGGTCACGAACGCGGCGCAGGTCGCCCAAGAAAAGGATCACGCCATGAAATGGTCGCATGTGCAGGAAAACTGGTCCGCCTTTTACGAGGCGATCCTGGAGAAATGGCCCGACGCCGATGAGGCCGAGCTGGACGAGATCGACGGCGACCAGCGCGCCTTCGTGGCCTACGTCGCCCGGATCACGGAATCCGAGCCGTCCGAAGCGCGTGACGAGATCCGTGACTGGATCGCGGGCGAATTGCCGGCTGACGTGGTCATGGACCCGCTGCACGACAACCACTCGATCCTGCTGTCGTCCAAGTATGTCGGCGAGGGCGAGGACGAGCTGTCCGACGACGCCCGCTTCGGCGACGACGACGACTACCCCGACGACGGCGACAACGACGACCGCCGCTGAGGGGACGGATGTTAGAAAGGGCGCCTTGCGAGGCGCCCTTTCTTCGTTTCAAGGATGTCACGTCTCACGCCGGCCCTTCGCTCGCGCTACGGGCGTTCGGGGCTGCGAACAGTCCACCGGACTGTTCGCGGGCGCCCCTCCTCCGGCCCTTCGCTTGCGCTACGGGCGTTCGGGGCTGCGAACAGTCCACTGGACTGTTCGCGGGCGCCCCTCTTCCGGCCCTTCACTTGCGCTACGGGCGTTCGGGGCTGCGAACAGTCCACTGGACTGTTCGCGGGCGCCCCTCACCCCTCGATCTTCGTGAGGTCGGCGATCAGGCGCCCGGCCTCGCGGATGCGGGAAAGAAGGTTCAGGCGGTTGCGGCGGACGATCTGGTTGTCGGTGTTGACCTGCACCGCCTCGAAAAACGCGTCGATCGGACCACGAAGCGCGGCGATCGCGGTCATGGCGGCGGGGAAATCCTCGGCCTTCATCGCGGCGGCGATCTTCGGCTCGGCCGCGTCGAGAGCGGCAAACAGCGCGCGTTCCTCGTCGGTTTCCGCGAACTTCGGATCGGCGCCGAAGGCATACTCAACCCCGTCCTTTTCCTCGGCCTGCGACAGGATGTTCGCGGCCCTCTTGATCCCCTGCAAAAGGTTGGTGCCGTCCTCGGTCTTGAGCATGTCGTTGAGCGCGGTGGCGCGCGCGACGACAAGGGTGAGGTCGTCGCTGCCCGGCATCGCCAGCACCGCGTCGATCACGTCGTGGCGAATACCCTGTTCGCGCAGGTGGACCTTGAGGCGGTCGTGGAGGAAGGCGAGGAGGTCGGCGGCTTTGGGAACAATTCCCCGCCGTTTAACGCCCGCAGCGATCCGGGCGGAAAAGAAGTGCACATCCTGCTCCGCGAGGACGCGACGAGCATCGATGTAGTCGCTAAGCAATTCAGCCAGCGGCACCCGCACCCCATTCCCCAGCACCAACCGGATCACCCCCAGCGCCGCGCGCCGCAGCGCGAAGGGGTCCTTGCTCCCCGTCGGCTTCTCGTCGATTGCCCAGAACCCGGTCAGCGTGTCCAGCTTGTCGGCCAGCGCCACCGCGACGCTCACCGGCTGGGCCGGCACGCTGTCGCTCTCGCCCTTCGGCCGCCAGTGGTCGCGCGCGGCATCAGCGACGGCATCCGGCAACCCCGCCGCCTGCGCGTAATAGCGCCCCATCGTGCCCTGCAACTCCGGGAACTCGCCCACCATCGCCGAGCGCAGGTCCACCTTCGCCACCCGCGCCGCCTGCTCCGCCGCGTCCGCATCCGCGCCGACTGCCGGCGCGACCTCGCGCGCCAATGCCGCGATCCGCTCCACCCGGTCCGCCTGCGAACCAAGCTTCGCGTGGAACGTCACCGACTTCAGCCCCTCGGCCCAGTCCTCCATCCCGGCCTTTGCGACCCGCAGGTCGTTGTCCCAGAAGAACGCCGCGTCCGACAGGCGGGCGGCCAGCACGCGCTGGTTGCCCTTCAGGATCGTCGCGCCGTCGTCCGGGGCCTCGATGTTGGCGACCGTGACGAAGCCCTCGATCCGGCCCGTCGCCGGGTTCCGGGCCGACAGGAACTTCTGGTGCTCCTTCATCGAGGTCTGAAGCACCTCCGGGGGCAGCGAAAGAAAGCGGTCCTCGATCACCCCCATCAGCGGCACCGGCCATTCGACCAGGCCCGCGATCTCGGCCATCAGCGCGTCGTCGGGCACGATGTCCCACCCGCGCGCAAAGGCCAGGTTCGCCGCGTCCTGCCGGATTGCGGCCTCGCGTTCGTCGTGGTCCAGCATGACGCGGGCGCGGCGCAGCTTGGCGGCGTAGTCGTCAAAGCCGGTCACGCGGAACGCATCCGGTGCCATGAAGCGATGGCCGCGGGTGGTGTCGCCCGCGGTGATCCCCTCGACCGTCAGCGGCACGACCTGCGCCCCGGCCTCGTCCGACAGGATCGCGACGATGGAATGCAGCGGGCGCACCCAGCGCAGGTTTCCCGACCCCCAGCGCATCGACTTGGGCCACGGAAAGTCGCGGATCGCGGCCGCCAGCACCTCGGCCACGATCTCGGCGGCGCGGCGGCCGGGCTTTTCGATGACGGCGAAGAACACCTCGGCCTTCTTGTCGGCGCGGCGTTCCAGCTGGTCCAGCGTCAGGCCGGTGGACCGTAGGAAGCCCTCGATCGCCTTTTCCGGCGCGTCGGTGCGCGGACCCTTGCGTTCCTCGCGAACGGGCTTCGATTCCGCCGTCAGCCCCTCGACCGCGAGCGCGAGCCGCCGCGGCGTCGAGAAGGCGCCGGCCGAGGCGTAGGTCAGGCCACCCTCGACCAGCCCGTCGGTGATCAGGCGCTTGAGGTCCTCGCGCGCGCGGGCCTGCATCCGGGCGGGGATTTCCTCGCTGAAAAGTTCGATCAGCAGGTCCATCAGTCCATCACTCCGCGTTCCGGGGTCTTGTCGTTGATCTGTTGCCAGCCAAAGGCGCGGCCGTCGGGATAAACGGCGATCACGCGGTCCACGTCGGGGCGTATCTCGGGCTGGACCAGCCGCGAGGTGGCGCGCCCGGCGGCAAGGTCGTCGGTCAGTTGGCCGGGATCAAAGCAGTCGAACCAGCCGGGCGGGTTCAGCGGCGTCGCGCCCTCGAACGGGGCGAGGTGCCCGGCCTGAACCGGATCGACCGTCATGCAGCCGCGCCACTTGATCGGGGACGATGTGCCGTCGATCCCCTGAAAATCCCGCACCGTCAGCGTCATCGGCGCGCCAGACGCGTCCACCGCCGCCAGTTCAGAGATCGGCGGCAGTTCGTCGTAGTAAAGATACTCCTGCGTGTACCAGACGCCCACCCCCGCCGCGATGCCCGACAGGACCAGCACGGACGCCGCCAGCTTGCCCGCCGTGACGCTCACGCCCCAGCCCTCGCGGCGTTCACACCCGTTGCGGCCGCGGTCGTGACGAACAGGTCCGCGCAGCGTTTCGCCAGCGCCCGGACGCGGCCGATATAGGCTTGGCGTTCGGTGACCGAGATCACGCCCCGCGCGTCCAGCAGGTTGAACAGGTGGCTCGCCTTAATCGCCTGGTCATAGGCCGGGTGCGCCATCGGGATCAGCCGCCCCGCCGCGTCTGTATCGGCGGCGTCGAGGATGCGGGCGCATTCCGCCTCGGCGTCCCTGAAGTGCTGCAGCAGCATGTCGGTATCAGCCTGGTCGAAGTTCCAGCGGCTGTATTCGCGTTCCGTCTGCAGGAAGATGTCGCCGTAGCTCAGCGCGATCGGCGATCCCGGCGCGTTGAACGGCATGTCCATGACATGCTCGACGCCAAGGACATACATCGCCAGCCGTTCCAGACCATAGGTCAGCTCGCCCGACACCGGGCGGCAGTCGTGCCCGCCGACCTGCTGGAAATAGGTGAACTGGCTCACCTCCATCCCGTCGCACCACACCTCCCAGCCAAGGCCCCAGGCGCCGAGGGTCGGGCTTTCCCAGTCGTCCTCGACGAAGCGGACGTCGTGGATCATCGGGTCCAGCCCGATCGCGCGCAGGCTGCCCAGATACAGCTCCTGCAGGTTCGGGGGCGAGGGTTTGATGATGACCTGGTACTGGTAATAGTGCTGCAGCCGGTTCGGGTTCTCGCCGTAGCGGCCGTCGGTCGGGCGGCGCGAGGGCTGGACATAGGCCGCCGCCCACGGCCGGGTGCCGAGGCTGCGGAGCGTGGTTGCCGGATGGAACGTGCCCGCCCCCACCTCCATGTCGTAGGGCTGCAGGATCGCGCAGCCGGTCGCGGCCCAGTAGGTCTGCAGCCGCAGGATCACGTCCTGAAAGCAGGTCGGACGGCCCGGCGCAGGGTCCGGCACCGGCATCGCCGCCGGGCGCGCGTAAGGGTTGGCGTGCGGCTCGGAATCGGGCTGGGGGCTGGTCATCCCGGCGTCCTTTTGCATAACTGGCGCGATGTCGGGGCCGCGCGGGCAGCCTGCGAGGTCGGGGCCTTCTTTGGGGGCACCTTCTATTCAGCGGACCTGACAGGGTCAATGAAGGGCGGCCGCGGCGGGTCGTCGAACAAGAAGAAACGGGACGGGCGAAATGCGGATGAGGGAGCAAGGCGGGCTGGTGCCGGGCGGACGGGTGAAGGGCGGGCGGATGAAGGGCGGACGGGTAACCGGCGGGCTGAGAGTCGTTGCGCTGGCGCTTGCCGGGATCGCGGCGCCGCTGGCGGCGCTGGCCGAGCCGGTGATGATCCGGGTCGAGGCGCGGCGCGGGGCCGAGGCGCAGACCGCCGCGCAGGAATGGGCCGCGCGGTTTCCGCAGGTGGTGACCTTCCCCTTGGCCGGCGGGTGGACCGGGATCGCGCTGGGACCGATGGAACGGGCCGAGGCGGACACGCTGATCGCCGCCGCAAAGGCCGACGGCCGGATTCCCGAGGACAGTTTCATCGCGGCCCCCGCCGAGGCGCTGACGCCAGTGGCGACGGATGCGGCCTTGCCCGCTGCGGGTGCCGCGCCCGACACCACCGACGCCGCTGCAACTGCGGAACCTGCCCCCGTCCCCGACCCCGCCGCCCCCGACCACTACATCCGCCTGCAATCCCTCCGCTCCCGGGCCGAGGCCGACGCGGCGCTCGCCGAATGGCGCGCGACCTTCCCCGAGGCGGGGCTTGCCCAGCTTCCCAACGACTGGTTCGCCGTGACCCTGGGCCCGATGGAGGAACCCGTTGCCGCCGCCTGGCTGACCGCGTTCCGCAATGCGGGCCGCGCGCCCAAGGACGCCTTCGTCACCCCCGCCGCGGATCTCGGCGCGGTCGTCGATGCCGGCACCGCGCCGAACCTGCCCGGCCCCGGCAGCGCCGAGATGCCGCCGCTCGAGGATGTGCAGCGCGCGCTGCGCTGGGCGGGCAGCTATGACGGCGCGATCGACGGCAAGGACGGGCCGAAAACGCGCGAGGCGATCGCCGCGCAGGTCGTGGCAGAACGCGCCGCGCCGGACGCGGGCACCGCGATGCGCCGCCTGATGGAACGGCGCGAGGCGTGGCGGGTGCAGATGGGCCTGTCGGAACTGCGCGACGACCACACCGGGCTGCAAGCCATCGCGCCGATGGACAGGCTGGAGTTCGACCGCACGCAGCGCGCCCTGTCGATCTATCGCCCAAAGGGCGAATCCGGCGCGGCGCTGATCCTGTTCTCGCAGCCCGGCGGCCAGCAGGAGATGCTGGACCTCGCCGGTCTCGTGACCGCGCTTGGCTGGGTGCCGCGCCCCGAACGCGACGTGGCACCGGCGCGGATCACGCTTAACGGCCGCAACGCGACCCACATCGGCCACGCCGAGGGCCGGGTGGCGGATGGCCGGGCCGAGGGCTTCGTGCTGATCTGGCCGGTCGAGGACGCCGAGAACCAGCCCCGCGTCGCGGCCGAGATCGCCGACAGCCTGACCCGCTTCGCGGCCGCCGCCACGGATGCGGACGACGACGCGGGCGATGATGCGGGCAACGACGCGGCGGCGCTTCCCGGGCCGGGACCCGCAGCCGCCGCACCTGCGAATTGACGCCTACTGCCGCCAGAAGCGCGGCAGGAACAGCACGTATACGGCCAGCAGCTCAAGCCGGCCCACATACATCCCCGCGATCATCAGCCACTTGGCGCTGGCCGGGAACCCGGCGACCGATCCGTTCGCCGTGACCTCCGGCCCCCAGGCGGGGCCGACGTTGGTGATCGCGGTCCAGGCGGCGGTCAGCGCGGTGCGGGTGTGCAGCCCGGTCAGCGCCAGCGCCACGATCAGGACGCCGAAGGTCAGCATGAACAGCGTGAAGAACGCCGTGACCGAGGTGACCACGTCGGGATCCAGCCTGCGCCCCTCGAACCGGGGGTGGGCCACGCGGTGGGGCGACTGCATCCGCACGATCTGCGCCTCGACGGACCGGATCAGCACCTGGTAGCGGAAGATCTTGACCGAGCAGGCGGTGGACCCCGTGCAGCCGCCGATCAGCCCGCCCACGATCAGCAGCGCCAGCGCCAGTTCCCCCCAGCGCTGCGGATCGGCCGAGAAGTAGCCGGTGCCCGAAACGGTCGTGACGACGTTGAACGAGGTCTCGCGCAGCAGGTGGCCCAGGTCCGTCTCACCCAGAAACAGCATCCGGTAAAGGACGATCAGCCCGGTGATCGTGCCCAGCACCATTAGGTAGGCGTGGATCTGGCTGTCGCGCCACAGCGGCCGGATGTCGCCGTAGACCGCCTGCACGATCCGCACGAACGGGATCGTGGCCAGGATCATGAACACGCAGGACGCGATCTCAAGCGGGCCGATGAAAGCCCCGAAACTGGCGTCCCGGCTGGAAAAGCCGCCGCTCGACGCGGTGGTCATCGCGTGGAAGATCGCGTCGAATCCCGACATGCCGAGGGCCGCGTAGGTCACGGCGCAGGCGATCGTCAGCAGGATGTAGATGCGCGTGATCTCGGATGCGATCTGGCCCGCGCGGGGCATGATCTTGCCCAGCGTGTCGAACCCTTCCGACCGGAAGAACTGCATGCCCCCGATCCGCATCACCGGCAGGAACAGCATCGCCACGACGATGATCCCCAGCCCGCCGGTCCATTGCAGCATCGCCCGCCACAGGTGGGTGCCCAGGGGCAGGCCGTCGAGGTCGGGAAACGCCGTCGCGCCGGTGGTCGTCATGCCCGACATCGCCTCGAACAGCGCATCGACGAAGCTGGCATGCGGCTCGCCCATGACGAACGGCAGCGCGCCGACGACAGGCAGAACCAGCCACACGCCCGAGGTCAGCAGGAACGCCTGTTCCAGCATCAACTCGCCCCCGCGCCCGGCGGTGGCAATGGCGACCAGAGCGCCCAGAAGCGCGCAGATCAGCCCGACTTCGGCGAACACCTGCCAGTGCGGATCGCCCGCCCACCAGTCCACCACGCCCGGCGCCACCATCAGCGCGCCGAAGACGGCCGTGAGGCGGCCGATGGAATGGGCAACGGGGCGGACGTCGATCATGACGCCTGACTGCCCGCGCGCCTGCGGCAAATCAAGGGACCGTGGGACCGGGCCGTTGCGCCGCCCGACGCAACGCTTGCGCCCCCGCCCCGCCCCGGCCTATATCGGGCGGGTCGCGGGTGTAGCTCAATGGTAGAGCAGCAGCCTTCCAAGCTGAATACGTGGGTTCGATTCCCATCACCCGCTCCACGCGTTTCGAATATTTAGCTAAACCCCGTCGCGGCGCGATTTGATGGGCGTCCTTGAATGCACGCCACACGCGGCACAGTTTGCTGCAGATGATGCGGCAGAGTTGCGCGGAGGGTCGGTTTCAAAGATCAACGCACTTGAAGAGCTCAACGCACACTCGATCTCGATGCCGAGGTAGCGGTGTGTACTGTCATATTCGTGTGTGGCCGGCAGAACGCGGCGCCGACGGTGCAGCGCATTGCGCAGACCTGTTCAGCAGGAAACGACTTTATTGTTTTTTGCTTCCCAAGATTTGATCTAAGTCGTCAGCCATCATTTCGGCAAGTCGATTTTGTCCCGTTCGCCAATTGATCTCCGGAAGGCGGGAAATCCTGATCTACCATTACAGCGCTTATCGAACGCTCCGAACAAGGGGCTTTACACACGGCATCGCCTCGGCCTTTTCTGACGGACGGAGGAATCACGTGGACGATCGCCCTACCGAACTGCGCCACACACAGGCGGACGGGCTGCATCTGCGCCCGGCGGCAGAGATCGGTGCGCTGATCGTGAAGGCGCAAGGCCACGCGATCCACGTAGGCACGCCGCCGGAACCGGTGGCGGGCTCGACCCGGCTTGGCGCGGCAACCGCGCAAAAGGCCGCGCTGAACCCGATTTCCATGCCGGTCGGCATTGGACCTGGCCACGTCCACGACGGCTCCATGGTCAACGTCCGGGCCGGCAATGCCAAGCTGGTCGGCCGTCCCGCGCGGATCGTGGCGCGCGTCGCCCGCGTCGATGAGGCAGCGGCGAAGGGCGCGCTGGCGCGGACCCGCGGTGGGGTGAAGCGGGCGATGCTGATCGCGCAGGGACAAACGCTTGAAGACGCGGAACATGCCCTGCAGCAAAGCGGGGGCCACCTCGCGCCATTGCTGCAGGCCAACTGACCACAAGAAAGAACCACCGGGCGCGCAAAGCCGCCCTTGCAGGGAGACGACGATGAAGAAGATCCTTGGAACCGCAGTTCTGGCGGGCACGGTGATAAGCGGGGCCGCCTGGGCACAAGATGTCACGCTGAACATCGAAAGCTGGCGCAACGATGATATCGCCGTCTGGCAGGACACGCTGATCCCCGCGTTCGAGGCGGCCAATCCCGGCATCAAGGTAACATTTTCGCCCACCGCCCCGGCCGACTACAACGCCGTCCTGAACTCCAAGCTGGATGCGGGTTCGGCCGGGGACCTGATTACCTGCCGCCCGTTCGACGCCTCGCTCGAGCTTTACGACAAGGGCCAGCTTGCCGACCTGACCTCGCTCGCGTCGATGGCGAACTTCTCGGACGTGGCGAAGTCCGCCTGGCAGACGGATGACGGCGCGGCGACGTTCTGCGTGCCGATGGCATCGGTCATTCACGGCTTTCTCTACAACGCCGACGCCTTCGCCGAACTGGGGATCGAGCCGCCGGCGACCGAGGCGGAGTTCTACGCCGCGCTCGACAAGATCAAGGCCGACGGAACCTATGTGCCGATGGCGATGGGCACGGTGGACCAGTGGGAAGCCGCGACCATGGGCTACCAGAACATCGGCCCGAACTACTGGAAGGGCGAGGAAGGCCGCAAGGCCCTGATCGAGGGCACCCAGAAGCTGACGGACGAACCCTGGGTCGCGCCCTTCACCCAGCTGGCGAAATGGAAGGACTACCTCGGCGACGGATTCGAGGCGCAGACCTATCCCGACAGCCAAAACCTGTTCACCCTGGGCCGCGCCGCGGTCTATCCGACCGGTTCATGGGAAATCGGCGTCTTCAACCCGCAGGTTTCGTTCAAGATGGGCGCCTTCTCGCCGCCGGTGCAGAACGCGGGTGACGAGTGCTATATCTCGGATCACACCGACATCGCGCTGGGCATGAATGCCAAGACCGCCCACCCGGAAGAAGCGAAGAAGCTTCTGGAATGGGTCGGCTCGCCGGAATTCGCCACGCTTTACGCCAATGCGCTGCCGGGCTTCTTCTCGCTCAATTCCACCCCGGTCGAAATGGAAGACCCGGTGGCGAGGGAATTCGTTTCGTGGCGCGAGAAATGCAAGCCGACGATCCGCTCGACCTACCAGATCCTGTCGCGCGGCACGCCAAACCTTGAGAACGAGACGTGGAACGCGTCGGCCAACGTGATCCGCGGGACCGAGACGCCCGAAGCTGCCGCCCAGCGGCTGCAGGAAGGCCTCGCCTCGTGGTACGAGCCGCAGAAGGCGAAGTGACCTGACCGACCGGTCTTTCCGCCCCCTGGAAGGCCGGGACCGACCCCGGCCTTCTTCCGCGACGAACGACTTCTGACGAAAGGTGCGATCATGGCGAGGCGACCGGCCATCCGCTGGCACATCGCGGTGTTCCTGGCACCTGCGGTGCTGGTCTACAGCGCGATCATGATTCTGCCGCTGTTCAGCACGCTAAACCTGTCGCTGTTCACCGCGACCGACGGCGGAACCGCCTTCGTCGGGCTGCAGAACTTCCGCACCCTGTTCGGCGATCCGCGCTGGTCCTCGGCGTTCTGGAACGCGCTCGGCAACAACCTGTGGTTCTTCGCCGTCCACATGCTGGTGCAGAACCCGATCGGCATCCTGCTGGCCGCGCTGCTGTCGCAGCCCGCGCTTCGCTTTTCGGCCTTCTACCGCACCGCGATCTTCATCCCGACGATCCTGAGCTTCGTCGTCGTGGGCTTCATCTGGAAGCTGATCCTGTCGCCGCTCTGGGGGATCGCGCCCGACCTGCTGGACATGGTCGGGCTGAAAAGCCTGTTCGCGCCGTGGCTCGGCCGCGAGGAGTACGCGCTCACGACGCTCGCCCTGATCTCGGTCTGGCAGTTCGTCGGCATCCCGATGATGCTGATCTACGCCGCGCTGCTGTCGATCCCCGACGACATCATCGAGGCGGCGGAAATGGACGGGATCACCGGCTGGTCGCAGTTCTGGCGCATCAAGCTGCCGCTGATCCTGCCGGCGATCGGGATCATCTCGATCCTGACCTTCGTCGGCAACTTCAACGCCTTCGACCTGATCTATGTGAGCCAGGGCGCGCTGGCCGGGCCGAACTTCGCGACCGACATCCTCGGCACCTTCCTTTATCGCACCTTCTTCGGCTTCCAGTTGCAGCTTGGCGATCCGCACATGGGCGCGACGATCGCCACGGCCATGTTCGGCATCATCCTCATCGGCGTCTGCAGCTACCTGTTCCTGATCCAGCGGCGCCTGCGCCGCTACCAGTTCTGATGGCCCGGGCATGAGCCGAACCCGCCATTTCCCCGCCCGCGCTTTCGCCGCCCATGCGGTGCTGATCGTGTGGACGCTGATCGCGCTGTTCCCGGTCTTCGTGACCGTCGTGAACAGCTTCAAGTCGAAACGGGCGATCTTCACCCAGCCGCTGGCGCTGCCGGGCCCCGAAACCTTCGATCTCGTCGGGTACCAGACGGTGGCGGCGCAGGGCGACTTCGTGGCCTACTTCCAGAACTCGCTGGTCGTGACCTGCCTGAGCCTGTTCTTCGTCCTGCTGTTCGGGGCGATGGCGGCCTTTGCGCTATCGGAATACCGCTTTCGCGGCAACATGCTGATGGGACTCTACCTCGCGCTCGGCATCATGATCCCGATCCGGCTCGGCACAGTGGCGATCCTGCAGATGATGGTGGCGACGGGGCTGGTGAACACGCTGGCCGCGCTGATCCTCGTCTACACCGCGCAGGGGCTTCCGCTCGCGGTGTTCATCCTGTCGGAGTTCATGCGGTCGGTTTCGGACGACCTGAAGAACGCCGGGCGGATCGACGGACTGTCGGAATACCGAATCTTCTTCCAGCTTGTGCTGCCGCTCGTCCGGCCGGCGATGGCGACGGTCGCGGTGTTCACCATGATCCCGATCTGGAACGACCTCTGGTTTCCGCTGATCCTCGCCCCGTCCGAGGCGACCAAGACCATCACCCTTGGAAGCCAGGTGTTCCTTGGCCAGTTCGTGTCGAACTGGAACGCGGTGCTTGCGGCGCTGTCGCTGGCGATCCTGCCGGTGCTGGTCCTTTACCTGATCTTCTCCCGGCAGCTGATCCGGGGCATTACAGCGGGGGCCGTCAAGTGATTCGCGTCCTTGTCGCGGGCCTGGGCAACATGGGCCAGAGCCATGCGCTCGCCTATCACAGGGATCCGGCCTACCGGATCGTCGGGCTGGTCAACCGCAGCCCGCGCCCGCTGCCGCCCGAATTGGCGGGCTACCCCCTGTTCGAGGACTATTCCGAGGCGCTGGCCGCAACCGCGCCCGATCTCGTCTGCGTGGCCACCTACACCGACACCCATGCCGACTACGCCGTGGCGGCGATGGAGGCGGGGGCCCATGTCTTCGTGGAAAAGCCCCTCGCCGGCAACGTCGCCGACGCGCGGCGCGTCGTCGATGCCGCCACGCGGCTGGGTCGAAAGCTGGTCGTCGGCTACATCCTGCGCCATCACCCGAGCTGGCAGCGCCTGATCGCCGAGGCGCGCGACCTTGGCGGACCCTACGTCTTCCGCCTGAACCTCAACCAGCAAAGCACCGGCCCGACGTGGGACGTGCACAAGGCGCTGATGGACACGACGCCGCCGATCGTCGATTGCGGCGTCCACTACGTCGACGTGATGCTGCAGATCACCGACGCCGCCCCGGTCGAGGTGCGTGGCATGGGCCTGCGGCTTTCCCCCGAGATCGCACCCGACATGTACAACTACGGCCACTTTCAGGTCCTGTTCGCGGATGGATCGCTTGGCTGGTACGAGGCCGGGTGGGGGCCGATGATGTCGGACACCGCCTTCTTCGTGAAGGACGTGGTCAGCCCGAATGGCGCGGTCTCGATCAGGATGCCCGAAAGCGCGCGCTCGGACGACATCGACACGCATACGAAAACCTCGACGCTGCGGGTGCACCGCGTCGGGCGGGACGACGAGGACCTGTCGATGGCGGACGAGCCGGACCATCAGGATCTCTGCGACCGCGAGCAGGCGTTCGTGGCCCGCGCGATCGCCGAGGATCTGGATCTTTCGGGCCACATGCACGACGCAGTGCGGTCGCTGGCGATCTGCCTCGCGGCGGATGAAAGCGTGCGGAGCGGGCAAATCGTGACATTGCAAGGAATGGAATGGGCCAGCTAACTCTTTCCGGCGTAACGAAGAAGTTCGGACCCGTCGACGTGATCCAGGGCGTGGACCTTGCGGTCGCGGACGGCGAGTTCTGCGTGTTCGTCGGCCCGTCGGGCTGCGGTAAATCCACGCTTCTCAAGCTGATCGCCGGGCTGGAAAGCGCCACCGCCGGCAGGCTGACGCTGGACGGACGCGACATCACCAACCTGCCGCCCGCGAAGCGAGAGATCGCGATGGTGTTCCAGTCCTACGCGCTTTACCCGCATCTGACCGTGCGCGACAACATGGGGCTGGCGCTGCGACAGGCGGGCCGCCCGAAGGCCGAGGTACGGGCCGCCACCGACCGCGCCGCCGCGATGCTGTCGCTGGATACGCTGCTTGACCGCCGTCCGGCCGAGCTGTCCGGCGGCCAGCGCCAGCGGGTCGCGATCGGCCGCGCGATCGTGCGGCGGCCGAAGCTCTTCCTGTTCGACGAGCCGCTTTCGAACCTCGACGCCGCGCTGCGCGTCAACACCAGGATCGAGATCGCGAAGCTGCACCGCGAACTCGGCGCGACCATGATCTACGTCACCCACGACCAGGTCGAGGCCATGACGCTTGCCGACCGGATCGTGGTGCTGCGGGCGGGCAAGGTCGAACAGATCGGCGCGCCGATGGAACTCTACAACGATCCCGCCAACACCTTCGTGGCAGGCTTCATCGGCTCTCCGCGCATGAACTTCCTGAAGTCGGCGGCGCTCGGAATGTCCTCGCACACCGCGGGGGTCCGGCCCGAGCAGTTGCAGTTCGTTGAAGGACCGGGCGCGATCAGAAGCACCGTCAGCCACGTTGAACGCCTGGGCGGAGAAACGCTCGTTTACCTGCACACCGCAGACCACGGCCTGCTGACCGCAAGGCTGTTCGGCGAACACGATTTCGCAGTGGGAAGCGAGCGAGGGATCACCTTTGCCCCGGACCGCGTGTTCCACTTCGACGAAGCGGGACACCGCCTGCGGTGATCGGCTGCGGCCGGTATCTGGTCGTGCGGTGGTGTACTCGCGTATTCCCTCAGCCCGCGAACTCTCCGATCAGGAAATCCACGAACACCCGGTTCTTCGGGGCGAGATGTTCGCGCGAGGGGTAGATCGCGTACAGCGTCGTGGACGAGGTGATCCAGTCGTCCATCGCGGACACCAGGCGGCCGGCGCGCAGGTCGTCCTCGACATAGGGGCGCGGGATCATCGTCACGCCGAAGCCCGCGCGGACCGCGTCGCGCACCGCAAGGCTTGACGACACCGCGTAGCGCCCGCCCACGGCCACGCGGCGGATGCGCCCGCCCTGCCCGAACTCCCACGTGCCGGGATGGCCCGCGAGGCTGAAGAGGATGCAGTTATGCGCGGCAAGGTCGGCCGGCGACCGGGGCGTGCCGTGCGCCGCGAAGTAGCCGGGCGAGGCGCAAAGCACGTGCGGCATCACCGCGAGCCTGCGCGCGACCAGCGACGAATCCTCCAGCCGGTCGGTGCCGCGAATGGCGAGGTCGAAGCCTTCGCGCACGATGTCCACGCGCCGGTCGTCCAGATGCAGGTCCAGCCGCAGGTCGGGATGGCGGTCGAGGAAACCGGGGATCGCGCGCGACAACCGCGTGAGCGTCACCGTCATCGGCGCGCTGACCCGCAGCGTCCCGACCGGCGCGGCGCGGCCGGGCGACAGCGCCCGGTCGGCCTCGGCGATCGCGTCGAGCGCGCGGGTGACGTGATCGAGGTAGGTCCGCCCCTCTTCGGTCAGCGACATGCGACGGGTGGTGCGGTTTATCAGGCGGGCGCCCGCATGCGCCTCCAACTCAGCGATGTTCTTGCTGATGGCGGGCGCGGACAGGCCCAGCACCCGCCCCGCGGCGGCAAAGCCGTTGGCGCGGGCGACCTCGCGAAAGACCCGCAGGGCGGTCAGGTGGTCCATAGAATCCGTTCCGTTCGGTGAAGAATGACTTTCCCGGCCGCCAGATTATCAGCCGACGGCGAAATCACTACCTCATGCCCCGGACAGAACGGAACCCGGAGTGTGACGATGACCACCCAGACCCTTGAGCAGATCGAGACCCGCGTGTCGGCGAACCTGTTCGACCCCGCCCACCACCTGACAGAGGCGCAGATCGGCCGGTTGATCGACCTCGCGACCCGCGCGCCGACCGCCTACAACCTGCAGAACTGGCGCTTCGTCGCCGTGCGGTCGGACGCGGAAAAGGCGCGGCTGAAAGACCTTGCGAACGGGCAGCAGAAGGTCGCGGACGCGGCCGTGACCTTCGTCGTCTTCGGCGTTCTGCCGGATGCGGCGACGCTGGGGCCGCGGCTGCGACCGTCGGTCGATGCCGAGATCATGCCGGGCGGCATGGCCACGACCTGGGTCACCGCGGCGGGCGCGCAATACGCGGACCCGCGCGCCAGCCGCGACGAGGCGGTGCGCTCGGCCAGCTTCGGCGCGGCGATGCTGATGCAGGCGGCGCGTGCGATGGGACTTGCGTCGGGGCCGATCGGCGGCTTCGATGCGGCGGGCGTCGCGGCGGCCTATGCCGCATCGGGGGACGAGGTGCCGGTGGTCCTGGTGTCGGTCGGTCGCGCCGCCCCGGGCAACTGGCCCCAAAAGCCCCGCCGCGCGCTGGGCGAAGTGCTGGAGATCGCATGACATCCCCCCACGCGCGCGTCCCCCTCGCAGGCACCCGACCCGCAGGCACCCGACCCGCTGGCACCCGACCCGCAGGCACCCAGCCACCGGGCGGTGCCGCGGACCTGGCGCTGACCGCGATCGCGCCCGCGATCTGGGGCAGCACCTACATCGTCACGACCCAGTTCCTGCCCGGCTTCTCGCCCATCACCGTCGCGATGCTGCGCGCGCTGCCGGCGGGGCTGCTGCTGCTGGCGCTGACCCGGACCCTGCCGCAGGGGATCTGGTGGCTGCGGGTGTTCGTGCTGGGGGCGCTCAACTTCTCGATCTTCTGGGCGATGCTGTTCGTGTCGGCCTACCGCCTGCCCGGCGGGGTGGCGGCGACCGTCGGCGCCATCCAGCCGCTGGTCGTCGTGCTGCTGTCGTCGCTGATGCTGGGCGCGCGGCTGCGCCTGCCATCGGTCGTGGCGGCGCTTGCGGGGGCCGGGGGCGTCGCGCTGCTGGTCCTGTCGCCGGCCGCGCGGCTTGACGGGATCGGGGTCGCCGCCGGGATCGCGGGCGCGGTGTCGATGGCGTTCGGCACCGTCCTGACCCGGCGCTGGCAGCCGCCGGTCTCGCTGCCGACCTTTACCGCGTGGCAGCTGACGGCGGGCGGGCTGCTGCTGGTGCCGCTGGCGCTGTGGCTGGGCCTGGCGATGCCCCGGCCAACGGCGCTGAACCTCGCGGCGCTGGCGTGGCTGGGGCTGATCGGGGCCGCGCTGACCTATGTGCTGTGGTTCCGGGGGCTGGCGCGGCTCGACACCCGCGTCGCGTCGTCGCTGGGGTTCCTGAGCCCGGTCATGGCGGTGCTGCTGGGCTGGGTGTTCCTGGGCCAGAGCCTTGGCTGGCTGCAGATCGCGGGCGCGGCGCTGGTGCTGGCCAGCATCCGGCTGGGGCAGCGGGCGGCGGGCCGTGATTCCGGGCTGGCCGCGACGGCGAAAACCCGGCAGGCTTGAGCCCTTGCCGCAAAGGCCAGGGCGGCGATGGGGGCGGAAGATGATGCAGGAAACATGGGCCCGGTCGGCCCCTGCCCTTGTGGACGTGGCGATGGGCCGGCGTCCGGCCGATCTGGTGATCCGCGGCGGCGCCTGGGTCAACGTCTATTCGGGCGAGGTCATTCCCGGCACCGACATCGCCGTGGCCGAGGGACGCTTCGCCTATGTCGGCCCCGACGCATCAGACGCCGTGGGACCGGGGACCGAGGTCATCGACGCCGCCGGCCGCTACCTTGTCCCGGGTCTCATCGACGCGCACATGCATGTCGAAAGCGGCCTCGTCACCGTGACCGAGTTCGCCCGCGCCGTGATCCCGCACGGCACCACCTCGATGTTCATCGACCCGCACGAGATCGCGAACGTCCTGGGTCTGCCCGGCGTCCGGCTGATGCACGACGAGGCGCGGGGCCTGCCCGTCAACGTCTACGTGCAGGTCCCCAGCTGCGTGCCGAGCGCGCCGGGACTGGAACACGCGGGGGCCGAGCTGACCCCCGCCGACATCGCCGAGGCGCTGAAATGGCCGGGCGTGATCGGGCTGGGCGAGGTGATGAACTTTCCCGGCGTGGTCGGAAACGATCCGAAGATGGTCGCGGGGATCGCCGCGACCGCAGCCGCCGGGCTGACGGTGGGCGGGCACTACGCCTCGCCCGACCTTGGCCGGGCGTTCCACGCCTACGCGGCGGGCGGGCCTGCGGACGACCACGAGGGGACGACGGCCAACGACGCGGTGGCGCGGGTCCGGCAGGGGATGCGGGCGATGCTGCGGCTGGGGTCGGCCTGGCACGACGTTGCGGCGCAGGTGAAGGCGGTGACCGAACGCGGCCTCGACCCGCGCAACTTCGTCCTTTGCACCGACGACAGCCATTCGGGGACGCTGGTGCGCGACGGGCACATGGACCGCGTCGTGCGCCACGCCATCGCGCAGGGGCTGCGGCCGGTGACCGCGATCCAGATGGCGACGCTGAATGCCGCCCAGCATTTCGGGCTGGAACGCGAGATCGGCGCGATCGCGCCGGGGCGGCGGGCGGACCTGATCCTGACCAGCGACCTCGCGGCCCTGCCGGTCGAGATGGTGTTCGCGCGCGGCCGCCTGATGGCGCAGGACGGCGCGCTGACGGGCACGCTGCCCCGGTTCGACTATCCGGCGAGCGCGCGCGGCACGGTGAAGCTGGGCCGCAGCCTTGGGCCCGCCGACTTCGACGTTCCCGCCGCGAACGCGCGCGCGGTGACCGCCCGCGTCATCGGCGTGGTCGAGAACCAGGCGCCCACGCGGGCGCTGGAACGCGTGCTGCCGGTGGCGGACGGGATCGTGCGGATGGACCCGGCCGCCGACGTCTGCCAGGTCGCGCTGGTCGAGCGCCATCGCGGCACCGGCGGGGTCATCAACGGCTTCGTGTCGGGGTTCGGCTACGACCGGCCCTGCGCGGTCGCGTCGACCGTCGCGCATGACAGCCACCACATGATCGTCGTCGGCACCGACAAGGCCTGCATGGCGCGGGCCGCGAACCGCCTGCACGAGGTCGGCGGCGGCATCGTCGTGATCGCGGCGGACGCCCAAGGCGGCGAGCCGCGCGAGCTGGCGCTGGTCGAACTGCCGATCGCGGGGCTGATGTCGGACCGGCCGGCCGAGGTCGTGGCGGCCCAGGCCGACCGGCTGACCCAAGCGATGCGCGACTGCGGTTGCACGCTCAACAACGCCTACATGCAGCATTCGCTGCTGGCGCTGGTGGTGATCCCCGCGCTTCGGATTTCCGACACCGGGCTGATCGACGTGACCCGGTTCGCGCCGACCGAGGTGCTGTCCGCCATTCACGAAAGCCAGGCCCCGGCCTAAAATGATCCGCGCGCGCGGGTTGATCGGGGCGCCGGTCGGGCCGATATGGAACCCGGACCCCGCACGACGACGCCAGAGACGGCCGAAAGGAACACGATGTCCCGCCCCGCCATGCATCGCCTCACCTTCTATCTGCTGATGGGGGTGACGCTTTACGCCTCGCTCGTCGGCGCGGGCTGAGGGCGGGCCATGGCACAGCGTTTCGGCGGCAAGTATTCGCCCATCCCCGGCATGCGCGGCGCGGACGGCAGCGATCCGCTGCCGGTCCCGGCGAGCCAGGCGCGCCACCGGTTCGAATCCCGCACCAAGTGGGTGACGATCATGGCATCGCCGCTGCTGATGACGGCGTTCTTCCAGGGCGCTCCGATCGAGGTGGCGACGCAGATCGGCGGCTTCGGCCTGATCGCGGCGGGGATGATCCTGACACGCGAGGGGCTGCAGGCCGAGGCCGCCTACGACGCCCGCCGGGTGGCGCGCCGGCCCGCGGTGCCGCGCAAGCTGTTCGGCGGGATCATGGCCGGCCTGGGCATCGCGGTGGGCGCGTTCGAGCCGGGCGCGGCGGCGGCGGGGGCCGGCATCCTTGGCTTCACCGGCGCGGTGCTGCACTGGCTGTCCTTCGGCCCCGATCCCACCAAGGACAAGGGGATGGAAGGCGTCGACACCTTCCAGCAGGACCGCGTGGCCCGCGTCATCACCGACGCCGAGGGGTATCTGGCCGGCATCACCGACGCGATCCGCCGCACCGGCGACCGCCAGCTGGAAGCGCGGGTGAACCTGTTTTCCGTGACCGCGCGGACGCTGTTCGACCAGGTCGAGCAGGACCCGGTGTCGCTGTCGTCCGCGCGGCGCTATCTCGGCGTCTATTTGATGGGCGCGCGCGACGCGACGGTGAAGTTCGCGGACCTTTACGCCCAGACCCGCGACCGCCGCGCGCGCGACGACTACGAGGCGCTGCTGACCGATCTGGAACGTAACTTCCGCGCGCTGGCCGACCGGCTGCGGCAGGGCGACCGCACGAACATGGACATCGAGATCAGCGTCCTGCGCGACCGGCTCGCGCGCGAAGGCGTGCGCCTGCCGGCCGAACAGCCGCTGATCGGCCGCCAGCCTGCGACCCAGACGATGGACGACCTGCTGCGGATGCCGGAGCGGGCTGGGGCCGACGGGAACATGCCCGACGCGGCCACGACCACGCGGGCGGCCGACCAGAAGGGCGGGCGCTGACCGGCCCATGCCCCGCTACGCGCTGCTGATCGAATATGCGGGCGGCCCGTTCGCGGGCTGGCAGGCGCAGGCGGACCTGCCCTCGGTTCAGGGCGCGGTCGAGGCTGCGCTGGCGCGGCTGGACCCGGGCTTCGCGCGCGGCGCGCGGATCGCTGCGGCCGGACGGACCGACGCGGGCGTCCATGCCACGGGCCAGGTGGCCCACGCGGATCTGGACCGCGACTGGGACCCGTTCCGTCTGTCCGAGGCGCTGAACTGGCACCTGAAGCCCGCCCCCGTCGCGATCCTCGACGCGGCGCGCGTGCCCGACGACTTCCACGCACGCTTCAGCGCGGTCGAGCGCGCCTATGTGTTCCGCCTGCTCGCGCGGCGCGCGCCCGCGACCCACGACCACGGCCTTGTCTGGCAGGTGCGCCAGCCGCTCGACACCGGCGCGATGCGGGCCGGGGCGGCGCATCTGATCGGGCGGCACGATTTCACCACCTTCCGGTCCACCATGTGCCAGTCGGCCAGCCCGGTGAAGACGCTGGACGAGATCGCGATCGACGAGATGGCGGTTCCCGGCGGCACGGAATACCGCTTTCACCTGCGCGCGCGGTCGTTCCTGCACAACCAGGTGCGGTCAATCGTGGGGACGCTGGAACGGGTGGGCGCGGGCGCATGGGACCCCGCGCGTGTCGGTGCGGCGCTGGATGCCCGCGACCGCGCCGCCTGCGGCCCGGTCTGCCCGCCGCACGGGCTTTACCTTGCGAACGTCGGCTACCCGCAGGATCCGTTCAGCGGCTGTGCTGAGTCTCTGCACGTGCGGCAGGACCGGCCTGGCCCTGGGTCGCCGCACGTTCCGCAAGGCGCTTCGGTTTCCAGCCCGGAATGATGACCGTCATCGAGGTGTTCCAGATGATCCAGAAATCCAGCGCCATGTTGCGGCGGCGCTGGTAGATCATGTCGAGTTGCAGCTTGGTCGGCAGGCAGCGGCGGTAATACGCCGCCTCGGTCGCCTCGGCCGTGTCGCAGGACGCCATGATCCGGTCTTCCTGCGCGTGGTAGATCAGCGTGGCGAGCCCGGTGACGCCCGGCCGCATCCGCAGCACCTGGCCGTATTCGCGGGGAAACCGCTCGACATACTCGCGCAGCGGCGGGCGGGGGCCCACGAAGCTCATGTCGCCGCGCAGGATGTTGAACAGTTGCGGCAGCTCGTCGATGCGGGTCCGGCGCAGGATCCGCCCCACGCTGGTGATCCGCCAGCTCTTGTGCGCGCCGGTCGCGCCCGAATCCTCGTCCACGCGGTGCATGGTGCGGAACTTGAGCAGGTGGAAGCTGTCCTCGGCCGTCTTCATCCGGGGCGCGACGTACAGGATCGGCCGGCCCTGCGACAGCAGCAGCACACCGGCGACGCCAAGCATCACGATCGACAGCGGGATCAGCAGGAACAGGGAAAAGAAGATGTCGAAGGCGCGTTTGGCGACCGTCATGCGGGCAACGGCATCCTGCATCGGCGGCTGCAACGCGATGACGCGTTCAGCGACCGGGTGAGTTCCGTCCCAGTTTTCGGTAACCGCCACGCCCAACCTTTCACCAAGTCTTCACCGGACTCTTTCCGACCCCCTAGCACCACGAAAGGTCAATGAAAATCCATGGAGCGACGAAATAACCGTGATCTTGCGGCGGGCTTGCGGATTTGACACGCTGCGCCGTTGCCCCGCCGCCGTCTCCGCCGCCGGGGCGTGACGGTTCCGGTGCAGGAAAGGAAACCCCGTGCGCAAGTTCCTCGTCGTCCTCGACGACACCCGCGAAAGTCTCAACGCGATCCGCTATGCGGCGCTGCGGGCATCGGCGACCGGCGGATCGGTGCAGGTGCTGGCCGTGATCGCCGCCGACGAGATCCAGCACGGCATGGGCGTGGCCGAGGTAATGCGCGCCGAGGCGCAAGAGCGGCTGGAGGCGCATTTCCAGGTCTTCGCCAAGTGGATGCGCGACAAGACCGCGCTGGAACCCGAGCTGGTCATCCGCGAGGGCGAGCCCAGCGCCGAGTTGCTGGCGCAGATCGGCGCCGACCCCGAGATCGGCGTGGTTGTGCTGGGCGCCTCGACCGAGACGCAGGGGCCGGGGCCGCTGGTCGCGCGGCTCTTGCGCGACGTGGCCTCGCTGCCCTGCCCGCTGACCATCGTGCCCGGCGACATCTCGGCCGAGCGGCTGCAGCAGATCACCTGAAGCGGCGGCGCTGCGGGACGGGCTTTCCTTGACTCGATGCCCCCCTGCGACCATATCCGAACCGTAGCAGGAGCGAGCCCATGTTCATCCAGACGGAAACGACCCCCAACCCCGCGACGCTGAAGTTCCTTCCGGGCGAGACGGTGCTGGCGTCCGGCACGGCCGACTTCCCCGGACCCGACAGCGCCGCCGCAAGCCCGCTGGCGCAACGCCTGTTCGGGGTGCCCGGCGTGGCCGGCGTGTTCCTGGGCAACGACTTCGTCACCGTGACCAAGACCGACCCGGCGCTCTGGGACCAGATCAAGCCGTCGATCCTGGGCGCGATCATGGAACACTACCAGTCGGGCCTGCCCGCGCTGGCCGACAGCGCCCCCGCCGATGACGGGCACAGCGAACACAGCGGCCCCGACGGCGACATCGTGGTGCAGATCAAGGAACTGCTTGACACCCGGGTGCGCCCCGCGGTCGCGCAGGACGGCGGCGACATCACGTTCCACGGCTTCGACCGCGGCGTCGTCTATCTGCACATGAAGGGCGCCTGCGCCGGCTGCCCGTCATCGACCCTGACGCTGAAGATGGGGATCGAGAACCTGCTGCGCCACTACATCCCCGAAGTGACCGAGGTCCGGCCGGTTGCCTGACACGGCCGGTCCCGTCCTCGGCTTCGACACCTCGGCCGCGCATTGCGCGGCCGCTGTCGTATCGGGCGACCGCGTGCTGGCCATGCGGTTCGAGCCGATGGCCAAGGGCCAGGCCGAGCGGCTGATGGGCGTGATCCAGGACACGCTCGCCGCGGCCGGGGTGGGCTTTGCCGACCTCGCCGGGATCGGCGTCGGCGTGGGGCCCGGAAACTTCACCGGCATCCGCATCAGCGTCGCGGCGGCGCGGGGGCTGGCGCTGTCGCTGGGCGTCCCTGCGGTCGGGGTGACGGTGACCGAGGCCGCCGCGCTGGACGCGCCCCGCCCGACCCGCGCGATCGTCGCGGCGCGCGGGGACGAGGTGTTCTGGCAGGACTTCGACGCCACCGGCCCGATGGGCGGGCCCGGCCAGGCGGTGCCTGACGACCTGCCGCCCGGCCCGCCTGTCCACGCCGCCACCGTCCCCGCCGCGGTGGCGATCGCCCGCATCGCCTCAGCCCGGATCATCTCAGCCCGGATCGCGGGCGGCACCCCCATCCCCCGCCCCGCGCCCCTGTACCTGCGCCCGGCCGACGCCGCGCCCCCCCGCGATCCGGCCCCCGTGCTGCTGCCGTAAGTTCCCATGCCCCCCGCCGACATCACCATTGCCGACCTGGCCGCGCTGCACGCGCGCTGCTTCACCCACCCCCGCCCGTGGTCGGCGGCCGAGATCGAGGACATGGCGTCGCTGCCCGGCGCGTTCCTGCTGGTGCGCCCGAACGCCTTCCTGATCGGCCGCACCGCCGCCGACGAGGCCGAGCTGCTGACGCTCGCGGTCGAGCCGTCGGCGCGCCGCCAGGGCCTTGGCCGGACGCTCGTGGACGAATTCGACGCGGTCGCCCGCGTGCGGGGCGCGGCGCGGGGTTTTCTCGAGGTGGCGTCCGACAACGCGGCGGCGCAGGCGCTGTATGCGGGCGCGGGCTGGGCACGGACCGGGCGCAGGCGCGATTACTACGGCGCCGGGATCGACGCGCTGACGATGGGAAAGTCGCTGGAACGAAGCCCTTAACCCCACGGCACGAATCCCGTTGACGCCCCGGCCCCCGATTGCGCTAATCTTCGCAATCTGGCAGTCGCGGGCAGCCCGCCCCCGAATGCCGCCATGGCGGCAGGTTCGACAGCTGCCCACGCGAAAGGTGCCCCGATGAGCCTTCTGAAATCCCTTCTGGCCGGTGGCGCGACGCCCGCCCTGACCGTCGCCCTGGCCGTCGCCGCGACCGCCACCGGCGCGCTGGCCGAGCCCGCGCTGATCTTCGATCTCGGCGGCAAGTTCGACAAGTCGTTCAACGAGGCCGCCTTTGCCGGCGCGCAGCGCTGGGTCGAGGAAACCGGCGGCACCTACAAGGAACTGGAAATGCAGTCCGAGGCACAGCGCGAACAGGCGCTGCGCCGGCTGGCCGAAACCGGCGCGAACCCGATCGTGACGACCGGCTTCGCCTTTGCCGACGTGCTGAACCAGGTCGCGCCCGACTATCCCGACACCCGCTTCGTCATCATCGACACCGTGGTCGAACAGCCGAACGTGCAATCGGTCGTCTACAGCGAGCCCGAGGGGTCGTACCTCGCGGGAATCCTTGCCGGGATGTCGTCGAAATCCGGCACCGCCGGCTTCATCGGCGGCATGGACATCCCGCTGATCCACAAGTTCCAGTGCGGCTACGCGCAGGGCTTCATGGCCGCGCGGCCCGACGGCAAGATCGTGACCAACTTCACCGGCACCACGCCCGCCGCCTGGAACGACCCGGTGAAGGGCGCGGAGCTCGCCCGCGCCCAGATCTCGCAGGGCGCCGACGTGATCTATGCCGCCGCCGGCGGCACCGGCATCGGCGTGCTGCAGGCGGCGGCCGACGCCAACGTCCTGTCGGTCGGCGTCGACAGCAACCAGAACCACCTGCACCCGGGCAAGGTCCTGACCTCGGTCCTCAAGCGCGTGGACAACTCGGTCTACGAGGCGTTCAAGGCCGGCACGGCGGTCGAGCCGGGCGTGAAGGTCATGGACCTCAAGTCCGACGGCGTGGGGCTCGCGATGGACGACAACAACAAGCCGCTCATCACGCCCGAGATGATGGCCGCGGTCGAGGACGCCACGGCCAAGATCGTCGCCGGCGAGACCAAGGTCCACGACTACATGACCGACAACGCCTGCCCGGCGGGATGACCCTGGGCGTCGAACATCGACCGGGGCCCGCTGAAGGCCCCGGCTCCCGCACGGGCGTGCCCGCGCCCTTGCCCGCGCCCGGCCCTGCGATCGAGCTGCGCGGCATTTCCAAGGCGTTCGGCCCGGTGCAGGCCAACAAGGACATCGACCTGACGGTCGCGCGCGGGTCGATCCACGGCATCGTGGGCGAGAACGGCGCGGGCAAGTCCACGCTGATGTCGATCCTCTACGGCTTCTACCGCCCCGACGCGGGCACGATCCGCATCGGCGGGCGCGAGATCGCGATCACCGACAGCCAGACCGCGATCCGCGCAGGCATCGGCATGGTGTTCCAGCACTTCAAGCTGGTCCCGAACTTCACCGTCCTGGAAAACGTGATCCTCGGGGCCGAGGACGGGCCCTGGCTGCGCCGGTCGCTGTCGCGCGCGCGGGGCGAATTACAGCGGCTGGCCGCCGACTACGACCTGCAGGTCGATCCCGACCGGCCGGTGGAAACGCTGTCCGTGGGCCACCAGCAGCGGGTCGAAATCCTCAAGGCGCTGTATCGGCAGGCCGAGATCCTGATCCTGGACGAACCGACCGGCGTCCTGACCCCGGCCGAGGCCGACCACTTGTTCCGCATCCTCGGCGGCCTGCGCGACCAGGGCAAGACCATCGTCCTGATCACCCACAAGCTGCGCGAGATCATGGACATCACCGACACCGTCAGCGTCATGCGGCGCGGCGAGATCGTGGCGACCATGCCCACGCGCGACACCTCGCCCGAAAAGCTGGCCGAGGCGATGGTGGGTCGCAAGGTGCTTCTGGACAGCGGCAAGACGCCCGCCGCGCCCGGCCCCGCGGTCCTCGACCTGCGCGGCCTGCGGATGGTGGACAAGGACGGGGTCGAGCGCCTGCGCGGCATCGACCTGACCCTGCGCGCGGGCGAGATCCTGGGCCTCGCCGGGGTCAGCGGCAACGGGCAGAGCGCGCTTCTGGAAATCCTCGGCGGCTACCCCGAGCCGGGCGCCAGGGTCGAGGGCTCGCTGACGCTGAACGGCCGGCCCCTGCCGCTTACCCGCACCGACGCGGGCGCGCGGCGTGATGCAGGCGTCGGCCACATCCCCGAGGACCGGCAGGCCGAAGGGCTCATCATGGACTTCGCCGCCTGGGAAAACACCGCCTTCGGCTATCACGACCGCGCCCGCTACGGGCGCGGCTGGCTGATGGACACCGGCGCGATGCGGGCCGAGGCCGCGGCGTGGATGGAACAGTTCGACGTGCGCCCGCGCGACCCCGACCTCGCGTCCCGCAACTTCTCGGGCGGCAACCAGCAGAAGCTGGTCGTCGCGCGCGAGATCGAGAACGATCCGGCCGTCCTTCTGATCGGCCAGCCCACGCGCGGCGTGGACATCGGCGCGATCGAGTTCATCCACCGCCGCATCATCGCGCTACGCGACGCCGGCCGCGCGATCCTGCTGGTCAGCGTGGAACTGGACGAGATCATGCAGCTGTCCGACCGGATCGCGGTGATGTTCGACGGCCGCATCATGGGCGAGCGCCTGCCCGGCCAGACCGACGCGGGCGAACTGGGCCTGCTGATGGCCGGCTGCGATCCGGCGACGACGCGGCCGCAGGACGGGATCCCGCCGGAAGCCGCGGCCCCCGACCGCCCCGCCGGACAGCCGTCCGACGCCGGGCCCGCCTCGCCTTCGCCTTCCAAGGGGATCATCTGATGACCCGCCTGCCCCGCTGGGCCGACATCGTCCTGACGCCGCTTCTGTCGCTGGTTCTGGCCTTCGCCATCTCGGCGCTGGTGATCCTCGCCATCGGCGAGAACCCTTGGACCGCGCTCAGGACCATGGTCACGGGCGCGCTGGGGTCCAGCTACGGCTGGGGCTTTACGCTGTATTACGCGACGAACTTCATCTTCACCGCGCTGGCCGTCGCAGTCGCGAGCCACGCGGGGCTGTTCAACATCGGGGCCGAGGGGCAGGCGACGCTGGGCGGACTTGGCGTCGCGCTGGTGGCGCTGGCGCTGCCGTGGCCGCACTGGGGGGTGGCGCTGCCCGCCGCGATGATCGGGGCGGCGCTGTTCGGCGCGGCGTGGGCGTTCATCCCGGCGATCCTGCAGGCGAAACGCGGCAGCCACATCGTCATCACGACGATCATGTTCAACTTCATCGCAGCGGCACTGCTGAACTACGTCCTTGTCAACCTGATGCGCCCCGCGGGCAGCATGGACCCGGCGTCCGCCCGGTTCCCCGACAGCACGCGCCTGCCCAAGCTGACCGACCTTGCCGCTGGCGTCGGGGTCGAATGGGGCAAGAACACCCCCGCCAACATCACCTTCCTGATCGCCGTCGCCGCCTGCGTGGTGGTCTGGCTGCTGATCTGGCGCACGAGGCTCGGCTACGAGATCCGGTCCTTCGGCCGGTCCGAGCGCGCCGCCCGCTACGCCGGCATCTCGCCGGTGCGGATCACCGTCGTCGCGATGATGATCTCGGGCGCGCTCGCCGGCCTCATGGCCGTCAACAACGTCATGGGCGAGGCGGAGCGGCTGCTTCTGAACAGCGTCGAGGGCGCGGGCTTCATCGGCATCGCCGTCGCGCTGATGGGGCGCAACCATCCCTTCGGCATCCTGCTGGCGGCGCTGCTGTTCGGGTTCCTGTACCAGGGCGGCGGGGAACTGGCGCTGTGGACGTCGATCCCGCGCGAGCTGATTACCGTGATCCAGGCGCTCGTGATCCTGTTCACCGGGTCCTTGGACAACATGGTGCGGATGCCGCTTGAACGGCTGTGGGGGCGGCGCTGATGGACGTAGCGACCGTCATCCAGATCCTCGACAGCGCCGTGCGGCTGATGACGCCGCTGCTGCTGGCGTGCCTTGCCGGGCTGTTTTCCGAACGCTCGGGCATCTTCGACATCGGGCTGGAAGGCAAGATGCTGATGGCGGCCTTCGCCTCGGCCGCCGCGGCCGCCGTCACCGGCAATGTCTGGATCGGTCTTGCGGCGGGGGTCGCGGGGTCGCTGGCGCTGTCGCTGATCCACGGGGCCGCGTCGATCACCTTCCGCGGCAACCAGCTGATTTCGGGCGTCGCGATCAACTTCCTCGCCTCGGGCCTGACCGTGCTGCTGGGCCAGACGTGGTTCGGCCTTGGCGGCCGCACCCCGGCGCTGGAAGGGGCGGCGCGGTTCGCCGAATGGAAGCTGCCCTTTGCCGACCGGATCGCGCCCGTGCCGGTGATCGGGCCGCTGTATTCCGACGTGCTGTCGGGCCATACGCCGCTGGTCTATGCCGCGCTGCTGGCGGTGCCCGCGACGTGGTGGCTGCTTTACCGCACCCGCTTCGGGCTGCGGCTGCGGGCCGTGGGCGAAAACCCCGCCTCGGTCGATACGGCGGGCGTGTCGGTCACGCGCCTGCGCTGGACCGCCATCGCCATCACCGGGCTGCTGACCGGGCTTGCGGGCGCGTATCTCGCGACCGGCCTGTCTGCGGGCTTCGTCAAGGAGATGTCGGCGGGGCGCGGCTACATCGCGCTGGCGGCGCTGATCTTCGCCAACTGGCGGCCGTGGCGCGCGTTGGGGGCCACGTTCCTGTTCGGGCTGATGGAGGCTGTGGCGAACCGTTTTCCGAACATCGACCTTGGTCCGTTCACCGTGCCGTCCATGTTCATGAACGCGCTGCCCTACATCCTGACGGTCATCATCCTGGCCGGTTTCATCGGCCGCGCGACGCCGCCGCGCGCGGGCGGCGAGCCCTACGTCAAGGAACGCTGACGACCGGGCGTGCCACCCCCTGCACGCATGGCGGAAACCCGCAAAATATTGTGTGTTTCTCGTGACATTGCGGGTCGTCATCGCTATATCATGCTGGTCAACGGCAGGATAAAAGACGCATGAGCGCAGCTTCCGTGCAGCCGAACGCATACGGCGCCGAATCCATCAAGGTTCTCAAGGGACTGGAGGCCGTTCGCAAGCGGCCCGGCATGTATATCGGCGATACCGACGACGGGTCGGGTCTGCACCACATGGTCTACGAGGTCGTGGACAACGGCATCGACGAGGCGCTGGCCGGTCATGCCGACTATGTCCACGTCAAGATTCACGCCGACAGCAGCGTGTCGGTGCGCGACAACGGCCGCGGCATCCCCGTCGGCATGCACCCGACCGAGGGCGTGAGCGCGGCCGAGGTCATCATGACCCAGCTGCACGCGGGCGGGAAGTTCGACCAGAACAGCTACAAGGTGTCGGGCGGGCTGCACGGCGTCGGCGTCTCGGTCGTGAATGCGCTGTCGGAGTGGCTGGAACTGCGGATCTGGCGCGACGGCAAGGAACACTACGCCCGGTTCGAGCATGGCGACACGGTTGAACACCTGCGCGTCGTGGGCGATGCGCCGGGCGAGACGGGGACCGAGGTGCGTTTCCTCGCCTCCACCCGCGAGGACGGCAAGACCGGCACCTTCCTCAATCTCGACTACCACGTCAGGACGCTTGAAAACCGCCTGCGCGAGCTTGCGTTCCTGAACTCCGGCGTCCGCATCATTCTGGAAGACGACCGCCCGGCCGAGCCGATCCACACCGAGCTGTTCTACGAAGGCGGCGTGCGCGAGTTCGTGAAATACCTCGACCGCAGCAAGACCGCCGTCACCTCCGAGCCGATCTTCATCACCGGCGAGCGTGGCGGGATCGGCGTCGAGGTCGCGATGTGGTGGAACGACAGCTACCACGAGACGGTGCTGCCCTTCACCAACAACATCCCCCAGCGCGACGGCGGCACCCACATGGCGGGTTTCCGCGGCGCGCTGACGCGGGTCGTGAACACCTACGCGCAGACCAGCGGGATCGCGAAAAAGGAAAAGGTGGACTTCACCGGCGACGACGCGCGCGAGGGGCTGACCTGCGTGCTGTCCGTGAAGGTGCCGGACCCCAAGTTTTCCAGCCAGACCAAGGACAAGCTGGTCTCGTCCGAGGTGCGGCCGGCGGTCGAGAACCTCGTGAACGAGAAGCTGGCCGAGTGGTTCGAGGAACATCCGGCGGAAGCGAAGTCGATCCTTGGCAAGATCGTCGAGGCGGCGCTGGCGCGCGAGGCGGCGCGCAAGGCGCGCGAACTCACGCGGCGCAAGACGGCGATGGACGTGGCCTCGCTGCCCGGCAAGCTGGCCGACTGCCAGGAGAAGGACCCGGCGCTGAGCGAATTGTTCATCGTCGAGGGCGACTCGGCCGGCGGGTCCGCCAAGCAGGGCCGGTCGCGCCAGAACCAGGCCGTGCTGCCCTTGCGCGGCAAGATCCTGAACGTGGAACGCGCGCGCTTCGACCGGATGCTGTCGTCGGACATGATCGGCACGCTCATCACCGCGCTGGGGACCGGGATCGGTCGCGACGAGTTCAACCTGTCCAAGCTGCGCTACCACAAGATCGTCATTATGACCGACGCCGACGTGGACGGCGCGCATATCCGCACGCTGCTGCTGACGTTCTTCTTCCGCCAGATGCCCGAGCTGATCGAGGCCGGGCACCTGTATATCGCGCAGCCGCCGCTTTACAAAGTCGCGCGGGGCCGGTCCGAGGTCTATCTGAAGGACGAGGCCGCGCTTGAGGACTACCTGATCCAGCAGGGGGTCGAGGGCGCGGCGCTGCGCTTGGGCTCGGGTGAGGAAATCGTGGGCCAGGACCTCGCCCGCGTGGTCGAGGAGGCGCGGACGGCACGCCGGGTTCTGCGCGCCTATCCGACCCACTACCCGCCCCACATCACCGAACAGGCCGCGATCGCCGGCGCGCTGGTGCCCGGCCGCGTCGATCAGGACGCGCAGGGCGTGGCGTCGGCCGTGGCCGAGCGGCTGGACATGATCGCCGCCGAATACGAGCGCGGCTGGTCGGGCCGTCCGACGCAGGACGCTGGCATCCGTCTGGCGCGGATGCTGCGCGGCGTCGAAGAGGCGCGGACGCTGGAAGGGCCGATGCTGCGGTCGGGCGAAAGCCGCCGTCTGGGCGCGATGACGCAGGCGCTGCAGGACGTGTATGCCCGCCCCGCCCGTCTGGTCCGCAAGGACCGCGACACCGTCATCAACGGGCCGCTGTCGCTTTTGCAGGCGATCTTCCTTGAAGGAGAAAAGGGCCTCAGCCTGCAACGCTACAAGGGCCTGGGCGAGATGAACCCGGAACAGCTGTGGGAAACCACGCTCGATCCGGTCGCCCGCACCATGCTGCAGGTGCGGATCGAGGATGTGGCGGAAGCCGAGGACATCTTTTCCAAGCTGATGGGCGACGTGGTCGAGCCGCGCCGCGATTTCATCCAGACCAATGCGCTGAGCGTCGAAAATCTGGACACATAGGCGATTCGGCTTTACTCAACCCACGGGTGAGCTATGGCCGAAAAGCGACACCTTGGAAAAAACGGGGTGGGCGCGGGTTGCCCGACGACCCCCCGGGCCGCTAAACACGTTGGCGAGGGTATGGCTGCCGCCTGTCCGGATCCTGCAAAGTTCGTTTTTGGGAGACTGTCGATGCGTATCACCACCCTCTCGCTCGCCGCCGCATTCGCGCTCGGCTTCACCGCCTCGGCGCAGGCAGGTGGCTACGCTGCCCCGGTTGTCGAGGTCGAGCCCGCGACGCCCGTCGTCGTCGAACCCGCCGTCGGTAACTGGCAGGGCGGCTATGTCGGTGCGACGCTCGGCTACGCCTTTGGCGGCGACGACCGCATCGGTCTCTTCACGCCCGCCGACAGCCTTATCGGCAACCTGGGCGACGCCGAGCTTTCGGGCGCCAACATCGGCGTTCGCGTCGGCTATCGCTGGCAGCGCGACCGCGTCGTGTTCGGCCCGGAACTGTCCTACCAGGGCGGCGACATCTCGGACGACTTCGATTTCGCACTGGGCGGCGTCGGTGCCGGCGACTTCGAAAGCGAAGTCGACAGCGTCCTCGCGATCAAGTTCAAGACCGGCTACCAGGTGCGCCCCGACACGCTGATCTACGGCATCGCCGGCTATCAGAAGGGCGACTTCACCTACTCGTCGGGCGACAACGAGGCCGAATATGACGCCGACGGCTACGTGATCGGTCTGGGCGCCGAAAAGATGGTCAGCGAGCGCATGTCGATCACCGGCGAATACGAATACAGCGACTTCGGCACCACCGAGGTCGATGTGACCACCGGCGGCGTCTACACCAACGCGACGCCCAGCTTCCACAACCTCAAGGTCGGCGTGAACTTCAAGTTCTGATCGCACCACCATTGAACTTCGGGCCGCGCCTTCGGGTGCGGCCTTTTTCTTTTTGGCCACCCGCTCCGATCCCGCGAGCCGACGCTGACGCGTCGTCAACGTCCGGTGCGAACCGCCCGTGACCGCTGCACCCCCAAGGGCAGCGGCAGGGCCCGGTGCAGGCAGGCGACCGCGAACCCCGGCCCCACCAGTCCCGACAGCGCCGGGTCGTCGGCCGCGAGCCCGCCGGTGTAGCTGCCGAACGCGGGCAGGATCAGGTGGTCCGCCCCCACCAGCGCCGCCCGCCTGCGCGCGCCGGCCAGGGGCACGACGGGATGGAAATGGCCGCTGATGTCCGGCCCCTGCCCTGCGGTGGCGATATGGCGCAGCGTGACCGCGCCCAGCCGCACCTCGACCGCCTGCCGCCCCGGCAGGACGCCGGGCCGGACGGACGGATCGTGGTTCCCCGCGACCCACAGCCAGTCCCAGCCCTGCGAAAGCCGGGCAAGCTGGCCCGCCACGTCATCGTCCAGCGCCGCCGCGGCCGCATCGTCGTCGAACCCGTCGCCCAGGCTCACGACGCAGGCGGGGGCAAGGGCGCCGATCTCCTCGGCCAGGCGGCGCAGCGTCTCGACCCCGTCATAGGGCGGCAGCAGCGCGCCGCCGCGCCGCGCCATCCGCTCGGACTTGCCCAGATGCAGGTCGGCCACGATCAGCCAGCGCCCGGCGGGCCACCACAGCGCGCCAGAACAGCGCGCCTCGAGCGTGAGCCCGTGCCAGTCGAACCGGAACCCCGTCGTCATCCGCAGCCCTCAGCGCGCCAGCGGCACGGTCCGCGGCCGTCCGCGTCCCGCGCGGCGCCGGGGCGTGGCCGCGGGTTGCGGCCGCGCCGCGCGCATTCCGTCCAGCCCCGCCGCCTGCGCGGCAAGATCGGGATCGTCCGTCAGCGTCAGGCCCGCGTCGCGCATCATCGCCTCTGCCTCTTCCTCGGCCAGCCGCATCCGGCCCTGGCCCTCGATCCTGACGCGCCCCATTTCCAGCATCAGGGGCGCGGCCAGCGGGGATACGCGGTCAAGCATCCGGTGGTCAAGCGCGGCCGAGCGGTCCAGCATCTCCTCGATCCGGCCGAAATCGACCAGCCCCCGCGCCGCCTCGGTCGCGGTCACGCGCAGCAACAGGTGGTCGGGGTCGTAGCGCCTGAGCGTGTCATACAGGATATCGCTGGAAAACGTCGCCTGCTTGCCCGACCGCCGCGCGCCCGGCATGTTGCGCTGGATCAGCCCCGACACGATCGCCACGTTGCGGAAGGTCCGCTTCATGACCGCGTTTCCGCCAAGCCACGCCCCCAGCCCCTCGCGCAAGCCGTCCCGGTCCAGCAGCGGGGCGGGATCGGTCACCGAATCGACCGACCATATCAGCAGCGCATAGTCGGTGGACAGAAACCCCAGCGGCCCCAGCCCCGCCACTTCCATCGTGCGCGTCATCAAGAGGCCCAGCGTCTGCAGCGCATTGCGGCCCGCGAACCCGTAAAGCGCAAAGTGCCAGCGCCCGTCATAGCGAAAGCTTTCCGTGACCAGCGCTCCGGGGCGCGGCAGCGCCGACATCTCGGCCTGCAGCGCCAGCCACTCGCGGGTGTTTTCGGGCAGGCCGTCCCACTGCGCGCGATCGCCGATCAGCGCCAGCACGCGGTGGCTGAGCTCGGTCGAGGTCGCGAGCTTCAGCCCGCCGAACACGGCGATCTTCGGCTGCTTGTGCGGGTTCGGCGACACTTCCAGCGTCAGTTCGCGCAAGCCCTCGTAGCGGACTGTCTGGCCGCCGGTCAGGAAGGTATCGCCCGGCACCAGCGTCGCGGCAAAGGCTTCCTCGACCTCGCCCAGCAGGCCGCCGCCGCGCTTCCAGCGGACCTTCAGCATCTCGGCCTCGACGATGGTGCCGACGTTCATCCGCAGATCGCGCGCGGCGCGGGGGTCGCGCAGGCCCCACAGGCCGCCCCGCTCGACCAGCCGCTGCCAGCGGTCATAGGCTTTCAGCGCATAACCCCCGGTCGCGCAGAACTGCACGCAGTCGTCGAAGTCGGCGCGGGACAGATCGCGGTATGGGCCCGCCGCCCGCACCTCGTCGTAAAGCGCCCCCGCCTCGAACGGCCCCGCGCAGGCGGTCAGCAGGATATGCTGGCACAGCACGTCCAGCGGCCCCGGGCCGCGCGCGTCGCCGTCCAGATCATGCGCGCGCACCGCTTCCAGCGCGGCCACGCATTCGATCACCTCAAACCGGTTCGCGGGCACGATCCGCGCCCGCGAGGGCGCGTTGTAGCGGTGGTTCGCGCGCCCGATCCGCTGCACCAGCCGCTTGACGTTCTTGGGCGCGCCCACCTGGATTACCAGATCGACGTTGCCCCAGTCGATCCCCAGGTCAAGGCTGCCGGTCGCGATCACGGCCCGCAATTCGCCCGCCGCCATCGCCGCCTCGACCCGCGCCCGCGCCTCGCGCGCAAGGCTGCCGTGGTGCAGGCCGATCGGCAGGTTGTCCTCGTTCGCGGCCCAGATCGCCTGAAAGAACAGCTCCGCCTGCGCGCGGGTGTTGATGAAGACGATGGTCGTGTTCGCCCCCCGGATCGCGTCCAGCACGTCGGGCACCGCGTAATGCCCGCCGCCCCCGGCCCATGGCGCGGGGCGAGAGGTCGCGAGCATCTCGATGTCCGGGTCGGGCCCCGGATCGGCATTGATCACCCGCGCGCCCCCCATGAACGCGGCGAGCGCCTCCGGGTCCTCGACCGTCGCCGACAGGCCGGTCGCGGTCAGCCCGGGCGACAGGGTCCGCAGCCGCGCGAGCCCCAGCATCAGCTGGTCGCCGCGCTTGTTCTCGGCCAGCGCATGCAGTTCGTCCAGCACCACCCGGCGCACGTTCCCGAAGATGCGCGGCGCTTCCGGGTAGCTGAGCATCAGGGCAAGGCTTTCCGGCGTCGTCAGCAGGATCTGCGGCGGATCGGTGCGCTGCCGCTGTCGGGCGGCGCTGCGGGTGTCGCCGGTCCGGTCCTCGACCCGGATCGGCAGACCCAGGTCGGCCACGGGCCGCGCGAGGTTGCGCCCGATATCCGCCGTCAGCGCCTTGAGGGGCGAGACATAGAGCGTATGCAAGCCCTGATGCCCGCCCGCGAGATCGACCAGCGACGGCAGGAACCCCGCCAGCGTCTTGCCGCCGCCGGTCGGCGCGATCAGCAGCGTGTCCCCCTGCGCCTCCAGCAGCGCAAGCTGGTGGGGATGCGGCGACCAGCCTTGCCGGGCGAACCAGTCCTGAAACTCGGGCGGCAGCGTCATCGGCTGCCCTTGGGCGGCTCCCCCTCCCCATCTTCTGTCCCCAAGTATCCCGCCGGGGCACGGGGGCGCGCAGCCCCCGGTTCATCCTCGCCGCCCGCGCGCTTCGTGCGCCCGTGCCGCGTCCCGGCCCGCGCCGCGTCCGCCGCAAAGACGTTCGGCGCGTCGATCATCGCCTCCAGCGTTTCCAGGCGGTCGGCCTCGGCCACCGGCTTGTCCCAGCGGATCCGCGCAACGCGGGGAAAGCGCATCGCCACCCCCGACTTGTGCCGGGTGGACCGGTTCACCCCCTCGAACGCGACCTCGACCACCAGCTTGGGCGCGACGGCGCGGACGGGGCCGAAGCGTTCGGTGGTGTTGTTGCGCACGAAGCGGTCCAGTTCGCGCAGCTCCTCGTCGGTGAAGCCGAAATAGGCCTTGCCGACCGGCACCAGATCGGCGCCCGACCACAGGCCGAAGGTGAAGTCCGAATAGAACCCCGACCGCTTCCCGTGGCCGCGCTGCGCGTACATCATCACCGCGTCCACGACGCGCGGGTCGCGCTTCCACTTGAACCACGGGCCGCGCGGGCGGCCGCCGACGTAAGCGGCGTCGCGGCGCTTTATCATCACGCCCTCGATCACCGCGTCGGGCGGGTCGGCGCGCAGCGCGGCAAGGTCGTCCCACGTCCCGAACGGCAGAAGCCTTGAGATGTCGATCCGGTCGCTGCGGAAATCCGCGGCCTCCAGCACCGCGCGGCGGTCCATCAGCGGGCGCGGGCGCAGGTCCTCGCCGTTCCAGATCAGAAGGTCATAGACCCGCAGGCCCGCCGGGTGGCTTTCCAGCAGCGCGCGGCTGACAGTCTTGCGGTTCAGGCGCTGCTGCAGTTCGTTGAAGCTTGCGACCTCGCCCTGGCGGCGGACCAGCAGTTCGCCGTCCACCGCGCCTTCCCACGTCATTTCGTCGATGAGGTCGGGGAACGCGCCCGACACGTCCTCGCCGGTGCGGGAATAAAGCCGCCGCACCCCGCCCTCGCTGACCGCCTGCACGCGGATGCCGTCCCATTTCCATTCGGCCACATGCTCGGCCGGGTCAAGCGCGCGCAGTTCTTCAAGGTCCGTGGGCGTGGACAGCATCACCGGGCGGAACGGGGCGAGTGCCGCGCGGTCGGGGCGCGGGCCGCCGGTGACCCAGGCGAAGACCTCGGGGTATGGCGGCTTCAGGCCGTGCCAGACCTCCTCGATGTCGTCCAGCGTGGGTTCGCCCATCTGCGCCAGGGCGGTCCGCGCAAGGCGGCCCGACAGGCCGATCCGCAGGTTGCCGGTGGCGAGTTTCAGGAACGCCAGCCGCTCGGACGGCCCCAGCCGGTCCAGCACGCCCGCGATGGCGGACGGCAGCCCGGCCTTGCCGGTGGTTTCCAGCAGGTGCACGGCATCGGTCAGGGGCAGGTCGCCCACGGGCTCGCCGTCCCAGATGAGCGCGATGGTTTCCGCGAGGTCACCGACGAAATCATAGGACAGCGCGAACAGCTGCTCGTCGAACCGCTCGGCCACCAGCCCGCGCAACAGGCCCGGCGTCACCGCGCGCAGCTTCAGGTCGCCCGTCAGCGCGGCGAAGGCATAGCCGCGGTCGGGGTCGGGCGTGCGTTCCAGATAGTGCTGCAGGATCTGCAGCTTGGCGTTGCGGGAAGGCGTGAAGGCCAACCGCTCGAGCAGAAGCGCGAAGTCCTTCATTCCTCGTCCTCGTCATAGCCCACCAGCCGCAGCGGCCGCGCCCGCAGCTGATTGAGCGCGCACCAGCGCACCAGCGCCTCCTCGGCCCCGTGCGTGACCCATACCTCGTCGGGGCGAAGTTCAGTCAGCGTCTGCGTCAGCTGCGGCCAGTCAACGTGGTCCGAGATCACCAGCGGCAGTTCCACCCCGCGCTGCCGGGCACGGGCGCGCACCGCCATCCAGCCCGACGCGAACGAGATCACCGGATCGCGGAACCGCTGCACCCAAGGGGAGGCGAAGGCCGAGGGCGGGGCGATCACCACCTGCCCCTCGATCTCTTTCGGCGTCGTGGCGGGCAGCAGGTCGCCCAGATCGACGCCTTGCTCCACGTGATAGTCGGTCAGCCGCTGGATCGCGCCGTGCAGGTGGATCGGGCGGTCGTAGCCGGCAGCCCGCAGCAGCGCCATGACCCGCTGCGCCTTGCCCAGGGCATAGGCGCCGATCAGGTGGGCGCGGTCGGGAAACTCGGCCATGCTGGCCAGCAGCTTGGCCATCTCGGCCGCCGGGTCGGGGTGCTTGAACACCGGCAGGCCGAACGTCGCCTCGGTCACGAAGATGTCGCAGGGCACCGGCTCCCACGGGGCGCAGACCGGGTTCGGGGTGCGGCAGTAGTCGCCCGAGACGACGATCACCGGCCCCTTGTCGCAGGCGAGCCGGATCTGCGCCGACCCCAGCACGTGCCCCGCCGGATGGAAGCTGACCTCGACGCCGCCCACCCGCGCCGCGCCGTCGGCGACCTGCCGCGTCTCGCAGAAATCCTCGCCATAGCGGATCGCCATGATGTCAAGCGTCTGCCGCGTGGCCATGACCGCGCCGTGGCCCGCACGGGCGTGGTCGCCGTGGCCGTGGGTGATCAGCGCGCGGGGCACGGGGCGCACCGGGTCGATGAAGAAATCGCCGGCCGGGCAGTACAGCCCGGCATCGGTCGGATACAGGAAATCGTCGGCGCGCATCGGGTCAGAACGCGCAAGCGCCCGCCGGGTTCACCATCAAGCGCAGTCCCCCGGCGGGCTGTCCGCCACGGGAACAGGACGCGCGCCCCGCGATGCCGCGAACTCGCGCAGAAGCGCCACCCGGTGCGGGCGAAAGCTTTCGGCCCCGGCCACGACCGAGATCATGCGCGGCACGTGGAACATCCGGAAATCGCCCCGCAACCGGCACATCGCCGCCAGCAGCAGGCTGCTGTCCGAATAGCTGATGCCCAGCGGCCAGACCTCCCGGTCGGTGACGCGGTCGGCGGCGTCGCGATAGACGATCCGCAGCGACGTCTCGTCCCAGGAGGCGCGGCGGATCAGGTCCATGTCGATATGGGGCGGCACGACCTCGCCCCGCTCGGCGGCGAAGCTGCGCAGGACCGCGTGCATCGCCTGCTGCGCCTGCCGCTCGGGCAGGGTCGCGATGATCCGGGCCAGCGCCCCGCGCCCGGCCTGTGCCAGCGTCCCGTCGCCGGTGCGCGGCAGTTGCGCAACCGCGATCAGCAGCGCCTCGATTTCCAGGCGCGAGAAGCTTTGCGGCGGCAGCGCCGGGTCCTCTGTCAACCGGTAACCCACCCCCGCCTCGCCGTCGATCAGCGCGCCGCTGGCGCGCAGGGTGGCGATGTCGCGGTACAGCTGGCGCGGCGACACGCCGGTTTCATCGGCCAGCCGCGCGGCCGTCACCGGCGCGGGCAGGCGCCGCAGCGCATCCATCAGCCGCATCAGTCTGTCGGTCCGCGCCATGCTGTCGCCTTTTGTCAGCAGCCCCGGGCTAGAACCTGTCCGGCAAGCAAAGGAGCTTCACATGCCGACCTTCTACCACGCCCCGCACAGCCGCTCGACCGCGATCCTGACGCTGGTCCACGAACTTGGCGACCCCGCCGACCTCGACATCGTGCGCATCGACATCAGGCGCGGCGACGGGTCCGGCGCGTCCGATCCCGCGAACCCCCACCCCGAAGGCAAGGCGCCCGTCATCGTGGACGCCGGCGACATGATCCGCGAACGCGCCGCGATCATCGTCTGGCTGACCGAACGCTACCCCTCGGACCTTGCCCCGAATGCAGGCGAAAAGGGCCGCGGCCCGTTCCTGTCGTGGCTCGCCTGGTATGCCGGCGTGATGGAGCCTGTGGCGATCCTCGACTATCTCAAGATCGAGAACGAGGACCTGAAGGCCACGTTCCGCGACCTGCCGACCGCCGTGCAGCGCGTCGAAGAGGCGCTGGCGGACCGCCCCTATCTGCTCGGCGACACCTACAGCGCCGCCGACCTGCTGGTGGGCGGGGCGTTCGCGTTCTTCAGCCAGATGATCCCCGAAACCGGGCCGATAAGGGCGTGGGTGGACCGCTGTCAGGACCGCGATTCGGTGCGCCGCGCGGGCACCGAGGATGCCGAGTGGATGGCGCGGATGTCGTCCTCCGCCTGATAAGGCGGGGCGGCGGGCACCCGCGACAGCTGCACCATCAGGATGCCCGCCGCCACGATGGCCGACCCGATCACGTCGGACGCGCCGAAATGCTCGCCCAGAAGCGCCGCCGCGATGGCGACGCCGAAGGGCGGCGACAGGAAATGGAACGTGGCGGCGCGGACCGCCCCGATCCGCTTGACCAGCTGGAACCAGATGAACGTGGCCCCGATCCCCGGCGCGAGGATGGTGTAAAGAAGGGCCGCGCCCAGCGGCCCGCTCCACGCGATCGGGCGGCCGTGTTCCATGACCAGCGCGGGCAGCAGCAGCGCGGCGGCACCCACGCCCATCTGCACCCCCACCGCCATCAGGACGTTGCGCCCGCCGCCTGCGCCCCGCACCGCCAGCGTGGCCACTGCAAGTGCGACCACCGCCGCCACGCACAGAAGCGCGCCGTGCGGATCCAGCCCCTTCGTCAGCCGCACCCCCATGATGAGCGCGACCCCGAACAGCCCGGCAGCCAGCCCCAGCACCGCCAGCGGACGCAGCCGGTCGCCAAGAAACAGCCGCCCGAACAGCGCCACCAGCAGCGGCATCATCGAGGCGATGATCGACGCAGCCGACGCCTCGACCGTCTGCATCCCGATCCAGTTGAGGCCCAGGTAAAGCGCGTTCTGGCACAGGCCGAAGATCACCAGCGCCCACCACTCGCGGGGCGAGAACCGCGGCCGCTGCCCCAGCGCGAGGGCGATGCCGATGGCAAGCGCGGCCGAGATCCCGAACCGGATCACCAGCGCCGTCAAGGGCGGCGCGGCGGTGACGATCAGCCGCGTGCTGGTAAAGGCAGAGGCCCAGATCACCGCGAAGGTCACGCCCATCGCCAGTGCCTTGATGTCCATCCGCGTTCCTCCGCCCCGATCCGGGGGCCACTAGATGCAGCGCCCGGCGGAATGTCCACGGGGCTTCAGGCGGCGCGAGCGCGCCGCTCGGCGCGGACAAGGTCGTCGGGCGTGTTCACGTTGAAGAACGGGTCGTCGAGGAACGGATCGTCGAGGAACGGGTCGTCCCCGGTGAAATCCACCCGGCGCGCGCGGACGCTTTCGGCAAAGGCGACCGGACGGCGCATCCCGGCGGCAAGCGCGGCGCGCAGCGCGTCCCGCAGGTCCACGTCCCAGGAGGCCATCGTCGGATGGTCGCGCCCGGCATGGGTCGCGATCGCGACCGGCCCGCCCGCCCCGATCAGCGCCGCCGCCAGGTCGCGCGGCGCGAACGGGGTGTCGGCGGCGGCGGTCACGATGCGCCGGAATCCCTGCGCCGCGGCCCAGTCCATCCCGGCCAGCACCCCGGCAAGCGGGCCGGGCCGGTCCGGCACGCAATCGGCCAGCACCGGCAGCCCGAAGGGCGCGAAGCGCGCCGGATCGCCGTTCGCGCTGATTGCCCGCGCGCAGCCCAGCCGGGCGATCACATGCGCGATCATCGGCTGACCGGCCAGCGGCAGCAGCGCCTTGTCAATCGGCACGGGCCCCGCCTGCATCCGCCGCGACGCGCCGCCCGCCAGGATGATCCCCGCAAACTCCATCCCCGCATCCTGCCCGGATGCGGGCCGGGCGCAACCGTTGCCGCGCCCGCGCGCCGCGCCTATGATCGCGCCATGCTCGCCCATATCACCCTTTCCGATGCGCCCGGCGCCGCCGACCTGCTGCTGGGCGACATCGCCGCGACGCTGGCCGCCGAAGGGCTGCGGCTTGCCGGCGCGGTGCAGGTCAACCACGAACGGGGCGCGGATTGCAGCTGCGACATGGACCTGACCGTGCTGGGTTGCGACGGCCCGGTCGTGCGGATCTCGCAGTCGCTGGGCGCGGGCTCGCAGGGGTGCCGGGTGGACGGCGGCGCACTTGCCATCGCGGCGGGCCGGGCCGCGATGGTGCTGGAGCGGGGCGCGGATCTGGTCATCGTCAACAAGTTCGGCCGGATCGAGGCGATGGGCGGCGGCTTCCGCGACCTGATCGCGCAGGCGCTCGCGGACGGCATCCCCGTCATCGTCGCGGTCCCGCCCCGGTTCCGCGCCGCCTTCGACGACTTCGCGGGCGACCTGGCACAGGCCGTCGAGCCCGACGCGGCGCTTGGCTGGTGCCGCGCCGCCGCCCGGCCGCGCGCCGCCTGACGTGACGGTGGACATCGACGCCCGCCACCTGCTGTGCCCGCTGCCGGTCCTGCGGCTGCGCAGGGCGCTGCAACCGCTGCCGTCGGGCGCGACCGTGCGGCTGGTGGCCACCGACCCGGCGGCGGTCATCGACGTGCCGCATTTCTGCGCCGAGGGCGGGCACGAGCTGGTTTCGGTCGAGCCGTCCGAACCCGGCGCCCGCGCCTTCACCGTCCGCCGCGCCTGAATCCTGCGCGCCTGAGAACCGCCCGACCGCTTGCGGCCCGGCGTCCGATTTGGTTCTGTGCCACCCGAGGGCACGGGCGGGGAGGGCTGGCGGGTGCTGGCGATCTTCCTGCAGACGCTGCCGTTCTTCGCGCTGATCGGCCTTGGCTGGCTCGCGGGCAAGCTGCGGTTCTTCCCGGCCGAGGCGACGCGCTGGCTGACCCACTTCGTCTTCTGGTTCGCGCTGTCGGCGATGCTGTTCCGCTTTGCCGCGACGCTGGACCTTCCCGCGCTGTTCGATGCCCGCTTCGTCGCGGCCTACGTGGCGGGTTCGGGCGCGCTGTGGGCGTTGGGCTTCGCCCTGTCGCGCCGGACGGGGCAGCCGCTCGCCGATGCGGCGATGCAGGCGCATGTGGGGATGACCGGGAACACCGGCTTTCTCGGCGTGCCGATGCTGGTCGCGCTGCTGGGCGAGCGGGCGATCGGCCCGGTGCTGATGGTGCTGACGATCGACATGATCGTGTTCTCGACGCTCATCACGCTGATCATCGCCGCCGCGCGGCACGGGCGGATCGGCCCGGGGGCGCTGACGGCCGCGCTGAAGGGCGTCGTCACCAACCCCATGATCGTATCAATGGCGGCGGGGCTGACCTGGGCCGCGCTGCGTCTGCCGCTGCCCGCTCCCGCGCTCGATTTCCTGACGCTGCTGGGCGCCGCCGCCACCCCCGGCGCGCTGTTCGCGATCGGCGCCTCGCTGACCACCCGGCCGGTCGGCCGCGTCGGCCCGGCGGTATGGCTGAGCGCGGCAAAGCTGATCCTGCACCCCGCCGCCGTCGCGGTTGCCGCCTGGGCGTTCGGCGTCCCGCCCGGCCCCGCCGGGGTCATGATCGCGGCCGCCGCCCTGCCCGTCGCGGGCAACGTCTACATGCTCGCGCACCATTTCCGCGTGGCCGAGCAGCGCGTATCCGCCGCGATCCTGATCTCGACCGCGGTCAGCATCCTGACCGTTCCCGCCGTCATCCACGCCATCACGAAAGGCTGATCCCGATGCGCCAGCTGTCCGACCTGACCCTGCATAACCTGACCGTCGCGGTCGACGACGACGGGATCGCCGTCGTCTCGCTCAACCGTCCGACCAAGCGCAACGCGCTGGACGAGGCCACGATCGAGGAACTGATCGACGTCTTTTCCACCATGCCCCGGTCGGGCGTCCGCGCCTGCGTCCTGCGGGCCGAGGGCACGCATTTCTGCGCCGGTCTGGACCTGGTGGAACACTGGAAGGCGGACCGCTCGGCCGCCGACTTCATGCATGTCTGCCTGCGCTGGCACGAGGCGTTCAACAAGATGGAATACGGCGGCGTCCCGGTGATTGCGGCGCTCAAGGGCGCGGTCGTGGGCGGCGGGCTGGAGCTTGCCTCGTCCGCCCATATCCGGGTCGCGGACCAGACGACCTATTTCGGCCTGCCCGAGGGTCAGCGCGGCCTGTTCACGGGCGGCGGCGCGACGATCCGGGTGGCTGACCTGATCGGCAAGGCGCGGATGATCGACATGATGCTGAGCGGGCGCCTGTATCGCGGGCATGAGGCGGTGGACGTGGGCCTTGCCCAGTACCTGGTCGACGACAGCGAGGCAAAGACGATGGAGCTTGCCCGCGCCGCCGCCCGGAACCCGCCGCTGTCGAACTTTGCCATCTGCTCGGCCATCTCGCACATGCAGAACATGTCGGCGCTGGACGCGGGCTATGCGGAATCGGTCGTCGCGGGCGTGGTGAACACACAAGAGGCCGCGAAGGAACGCCTGCGGGCGTTCGCCGACGGCAGCGGGGCGCGGATCAAGCCGGCCGAGGCGTAAGCCCCGCCAAACCCTGAGCCCCGTCAGACGGCGCGGATCATCTTGGCGTCGAACACCCGCAGCACGGCCCTGAGGTCGTGCCCGCGCTTGAGGATCCGCCCGTCCATCCCGATCACCGCGTATTGCCCCTGCGCGGCCCGCAGCTTCGGCCGCTTCTCGATCCGGTAGATCGGGGTTTCCGCCGCCCGGCGGAAGATGCTGAACACCGCCACCTCGCGCAGGAACGACATGGCATAGTCGCGCCACTCGCCCGCCGCGACCATCCGGCCATAGATCGACAGGATGACCGAAAGCTCGGCCCGGTCGAAGGCGATCTGTTCGGGAACCGGCGGCTGGCCGGAAGGGGGGACGGACATCAGCATGACGCCAAGGTGACACCTGCCCCGGCCCCGATCAATGGCAAAGGGGCCGCAACGCGGCCCCTTCGTGGCGTGGAAAGTCGCGGACGGCGGTGCGCCGCGACCCTTGGGACTGGCCCGCCGCCTCAGTAACAGCCGACCTTCGAGATGCGGTCATCGGTCCCGATCTCGACGTTCAGCCGGTCGGCGCGGTAGTCCATCGTGACCGCCTGCCCCGGCTCGATCACCCGCGACCCGGCCGGCAGCAGCATCGTGCCCAAGACCGTGCGGGGCTGGCCCACCAGCCCCTGCAGCGCAGATGCCTTGCAAAGATCGGCGTCCGGTTCCTCGGGCGTGACCGGGGGCACCGGCTCGACGCAGCCGGCCAGCGCGAGGAAGGGAAGGGCAAGCAGAAGCCGTTTCATCGTCAAACCTTTCAGCCGCAGTCGATATTGTAGATGTTGCCCGACTGGTCCAGCCGGAACACGATCCGAAGCGAGTCGTATTCCTGCGGCTCGATGCCGCGATACTCGACCACGCGGTATTTTCGGGTGATCCCGAGCGACGGGATGACCGAACCGGGCTGACCCAGCGCGGCGGTGTAGTCCTTGGCGTGGCAGGCGTCGGGCTGGCGTTCCTCCAGCCCCGAGATGCCCGTGACCGGCGTGACCGGCACGACCGGCGCGGTGACGGCCACCGGGGCGACGACGGGTGCGGGCGCGGGCGCGCAGGCGGCAAGAGGCGCGGCGACGAGCGCCAGGGCGATCAGTCTGGGGATCATGTCATCCTTCGTCCGGTTGGGCAGCATCATGCTGGTGTCGTGTCGCGGAAGGCCCGGCGCGTTGCCGCGAACGCCCGTCTTCCGCCGGTTCATCAAACCTTTATATCCCGATCGCCCCTGCGTTGAGAACCCGCGCCCCGCGCAACCCGATCAAGTTGTTGCGGCCGCGCCGCGATCCGGCGCGATCGTCTGGCCCGCGCCTTTCAGACCGGCACCAAGGGCAGCCCGGATGATAGCGCCACCACCGGCGCCACCGGCCATTCGCCGGCAGATGCATGCTTATTGCCCGCCTGGCAAAGCTTTCCGCAGCGCCCGACATGTGCAAGCGTGCGCCCACCGAATTCATCCGCAAGGACACGTCATGACCACCTCAGCAGGATCGTTCCGCGATTCCGTCGACTCAATGTTCTCGCAGGCCGTCGCCCTGATGGACCTGCCGCCCGGGCTTGCCGAAAAGATCCGCGTCTGCAACTCGACCTACACGGTCCGGTTCGGCGTGCGCCTGCGCGGGCAGATCCAGACCTTCGTCGGCTACCGTTCGGTCCATTCCGAACACAACGAGCCGGTCAAGGGCGGCATCCGCTACGCCATGAACGTCGACCAGGACGAGGTCGAGGCGCTGGCGGCGCTGATGACCTATAAATGCGCGCTGGTGGAACTGCCGTTCGGCGGCTCCAAGGGCGGGCTTCGGATCGACCCGCGCGCGTGGGAACCAAGCGAGCTGGAACAGATCACCCGCCGCTTCACCTACGAGCTGTCGCGCCGCCGCCTGATCTCGCCCAGTCAGAACGTTCCCGCCCCCGACATGGGCACGGGCGAACGCGAGATGGCGTGGATGGCCGACGCCTACAAGCGCCTGCACCCCGAAGACATCGACGCGCGCGGCTGCGTCACCGGCAAGCCCCTTGGCATGGGCGGGATCGCCGGCCGGGTCGAGGCGACCGGCCGCGGCGTCCAGTACGCGCTGCGCGAGGTGTTCCGCACGCCCAGCCTTCTCAAGCGCGCGAACCTCGACGGCTCGCTTGACGGGCAGCGGATCGTCGTGCAGGGCCTGGGCAACGTGGGCTACCACGCGGCGCTGTTCCTGTCGCAGGAGGACGGGGCCAAGATCGTCGCGGTCGCCGAACGCGACGGCATGGTCACGAACCCCGACGGGCTGAACATCACCGACCTGCACGCCCACATGCGCGCGACCGGCGGCGTCAAGGACTTCCCCGGCGCGACCTACGACGCCGACGGCTCGAAGGCGCTGGAACTGGACTGCGACATCCTGATCCCCGCCGCGCTCGAGGCCGTCATCCACGAAGGCAACGCCGCGCGGGTCAAGGCCAGGCTGGTGGTCGAGGCCGCGAACGGTCCCGTCACCGCCGAAGGCGACGCGATCCTGCGCGAACGCGGCGCGGTCGTCGTTCCCGACATGTACGCCAACGCGGGCGGCGTGACCGTCAGCTACTTCGAGTGGGTCAAGAACCTCAGCCACATCTCGTTCGGGCGGCTGGAACGGCGCCAGGAAGAGGACCGGCACCGGCTGCTGGTCGAGGAACTGGAACGGCTGTCGGCCGACCGCGGTCTTGGCTGGACGATGTCGACGGGGTTCAAGCAGCGGTACCTCACGGGCGCGAACGAGCTTGAACTGGTGCGCTCGGGTCTGGACGACACGATGCGGAACGCGTTCCAGCAGATGTACACGCAGCTGGAAAACGACTCGCGCGTGCCCGATTTGCGGACCGCGGGCTTCATGGTGTCGATCCGCCGGATCGCGGAAAGCTACCACTCGCTGGGGCTGTAAACGTCGGTTGGTTCTTGGGGCGGCGGGCGACGACCCCGCCGCCCCTTTTTTTTGCGCCTCAGCGGTAGCTGGCGATCGCGCCCCAGATTTCATCCATGTCGTCGTCGGTCACGCAATAGGGCGGCATGACGTAGACGGTGTTCCCAAGCGGGCGCAGCAGCACGCCGCGGTCCAGGAAATGCGCCCGCATCGCCGGGCCTTCCTGCGCCAGATAGCCGCCTGCGGCCGCCGTCAGGTCGATCGCGGCGATGGTGCCCAGCTGGCGCGGGTTTTCCCATCCCGGCCGCGCCGCCACGACTGCCAGCCGCTGCGCCTGCATCGCGGCGACCCGGTCCAGCACCGGCTGCATCCCGGCCGCTTCCCAGATCGCGACGTTCGCCACCGCCGCCGCGCAGGCGATCGGGTTGGCGGTGTAGCTGGACGAATGAAAGAAGGTCCGCGCGCGGTCGGTCGAATAATGCGCCTGATACACCTTTTCGCAGGCGAGCGTCGCGGCCAGCGGCACCGCGCCCCCGGTCAGCCCCTTCGAGGTGCAAAGGATATCCGGCGCGATGCCCGCGTGATCGCAGGCCCAGAGCCGCCCGGTGCGGCCCCAGCCCGTCATCACCTCGTCCGCGATCATCAGGACGCCGTGGTCGTTGCAGATCTGCCGCAGGCCCGCCAGCACGCCCGGGTCGTACATCAACATGCCGCCCGACCCGAGGATCAGTGGCTCGACGATCAGCGCCGCGATTTGCCCGCCTTGGGCCAGCGCGCGGAACGCATCCAGCGTCGCCCCGCCGTCGCCCTGCGGGAACGGAATGCTGTCCACGTCGAACATCAGCGGGCCGTAGGCCGCGTTGAAGACCCCGCGCTCGCCCACGCTCATCGTGCCGATGGTGTCGCCGTGATAGGAATGATCCATGACGACGATCCGGTGGCGCGCCTCGCCGCGATCAGCGGCGCGCCAGTATCCCAGCGCCATTTTCAGCGCGACCTCGACGGCGGTCGAGCCGCTGTCGGAATAGAACACGCGGCTCAAGCCTTCCGGCGCCAGCCGCACCAGCGCGGCGGCAAGCCGTTCGGCGGGCTCGTGCGTCAGCCCGGCGAAGATCACCTGGTCCAGCCGGTCGGCCGCGTCGCGGATCGCGTCCATGATCGGCGGGTGGCGGTGGCCGTGCGTCACGACCCACCAGCTGGACACCGCGTCGATCAGCCGGCCCCGGTCGGTGTGCAGATACGCGCCCCCGGTCCGGTGGACGACGGGCGGGGCGGGCTCGGTCGCGTGCTGGGTGAAGGGGTGCCAGACAGGTCCGTCGATCATGCGAAATCCCCCGCGTCGAAATTGTCGCGCATGGCCCGGGCCAGCGCCTCGGGGGTGAGGTCCGGCAGGCGCGGAAGCCGGCCCAGCACCCGCACCCCGCCGATCTGGCCGATGGTCGCGATGTTGTCGGGGTTGTCGTCGCCGATGAAGGCCACGCCGTGCAGCGGACAGCCCCGCGCGCGCAGGGATTCGATCGCGCTCAGCGTGTGGCTGATGGTGCCAAGCCCGGTCGTCGCGCACAGGATCACCGGGATGCCCCAGCGCGCGAACAGGTCCGCCGACAGAAGGTCGCGGGTGACGGGGACCAGAACGCCGCCCGCCCCCTCGATCACCAGCGGATCGGCGTCGGGCGGGTCGATCGCGGCGGGGTCGATGGTGACGCCCGCAAGCTCGGCCGCGCGGTGGGGCGACAGCGGCTCGGGCAGGATCACCGCCTCGGGGTGGATGCGGGCGCCGGTCATGCGGGCGACGAAGCCCGCATCGCGCGGCGCGTCGCTGTCGCCAAGGGTCACGCCGGTCTGGATCGGCTTCCAATAGTCGGCGCCGATCAGGCCGGTCAGCCCGGCCGCGAACACCGTCTTGCCGATGTCGGTGCCGGTGCCGGAAATCACGAAGCGGGCCACAAATCCTCCAACGCCTGAACAAGGGTCACGATGTCGGCGTCCGACGCGTTCAGCGTCAGCGATACCCGCAGCCGCGAGGTGCCGTGCGGCACCGTGGGCGGGCGGATGCCGCGCACGTCGAGGCCGCGCGCCTGCAATGCCGCGGCCAGCGCCATCGTATCCGCCGCGCCCCCCACGATCAGCGGCACGACCTGGCTGCCGCTGGGCGAAAGATGCGGCAGCCGGGCGGCGAGTTCCCGACCTATCAGGTTCACGCGGGCGTGCAGCGCCTCGCGCCGCCACGGCTCGTCCCCGATCATCGCAAGCGCCTCGATCGCCGCCGCGCAGACCAGGGGCGAGGGCGCGGTCGCGAAGATGAAGGGCCGCGCGCGGTTCACCATGAAGTCGCGCAAGGCGGGCGCCATGCACAGGATCGCGCCCGATCCGCCCAGCGACTTGCCCAGCGTATGCAGCGAGACGAAGTTCTCGCGCCCTTCCAGATGCGCGCCGAGCCCGCGCCCGCCCGCGCCCCAGATGCCGGTCGCATGGGCTTCGTCCACGACCAGAAAGCCGTGTTCGTCCGCAAGCGCGGCCAGATCGTCCAGCGCCGCGCGGTCGCCGTCCATGCTGTAAAGGCTTTCGACCGCGATCCAGACCGCGCCCGTGCCGCCCGCGCGCCGCCAGTCGGCGATGACATCGGCGGCGTGGCCGGGGTCGTTGTGGCGGAACTCGGCGACAGCCGCGCGCGACAGGCGGGTGCCTTCGCGCGTGCTGGCATGGGACAGCGCGTCCATCAGCACCAGGTCGCCCGTCTGCGGCAAGGTGCCGAACAGCGCGAGGTTCGCGACATAGCCGCCCCCGAACATCAGCGCGGCCCCCGCCCCGAAGAACCCGGCCGCCCGCGCTTCAAGCGCCTCGTGCCAGTCGTCGTTGCCGCGCAGCAGCCGCGAACCGGTCGCGCCCACCGCCGCGCCCTCGTCCAGCGCGCGGCGCACCGCGTCCGCAAGCCGCGCCGACCCGGCAAGGCCGAGATAATCGTTCGACGCGAAATCCACCCCCGCCCGCCCGCTCAGCGCGCGCCTGCGCCCCTTGGACGCGAGCGAGTCGAGATCAGCGCGGAACGGCGCCAGCCGGTCGGGCGGCGACGGGCGGGATGGGTCCTGCGCGTCCACGGCTCAGCGCAGGATCGGCACCGGCGTCCGCTCGCGCGGGATCGGCGCGGGGTCCGCATCGCCCGGCGCATGCTCGTGCGCGACCATCGGCTGCATGCCCAGCTTTGCCAGCAGCCGCATGTCCTTGTCCTCGTCGGGGTTGCCAGCCGTCAGCAGCGTCTCCCCCACGAAGATCGAGTTCGCGCCGGCAAGGAAGCACAGCGCCTGCATCTCGTCCGTCATCGCGGTGCGCCCGGCCGACAGGCGGACATGGGCCTGCGGCATCATGATGCGCGCGGTCGCGATGGTGCGGATGAAGTCGATCGGATCGACCGGGTCCGCGTCCGCCAGCGGCGTGCCGGGGATCGGGATCAGCATGTTGATCGGCACGCTGTCGGGCGGCTCGGGCAAATTCGCGAGCGTGACCAGCATGTCCACGCGGTCCTGTTGCCCCTCGCCCAGGCCAAGGATCCCGCCGGAGCAGACCTTGATCCCGCTGTCGCGCACGACCGCGAGCGTATCCAGCCGGTCGGCGAAGCTTCGGGTGGTCACGACCTTGTCGTAATAGGCTTCCGACGTGTCGATGTTGTGATTGTAGTAGTCAAGGCCCGCGTCCTTCAGCCGCCTGGCCTGGCCTGCGTCCAGCATCCCCAGCGTCATGCAGGTTTCCATCCCCAGCGCCTTCACCCCCTCGACCATGGCGATCACCTGCGCCATGTCGCGTTCCTTGGGGCTGCGCCAGGCGGCGCCCATGCAGTAGCGGGTGGCACCGGCGTCGCGCGCCTTCTTCGCCTCGGCCAGCACCCGCTGGACCTCGATCAGCTTCGAGGCGGACAGCTCGCTCCCGTGGCGCGCGGACTGGCTGCAATAGCCGCAATCCTCGGGGCAGCCGCCGGTCTTGATCGACAGAAGGCGGCTCAGCTGGATGCGGTTGGGATCGAAATGCGCGCGATGGACGGTCTGGGCGCGGAACAGAAGCTCCATGAAGGGCAGGTCGAACACCGCCCGCGCCTCGGCCGCGGTCCAGACGCGGCGGGTGGGTTGGTCCGAAACGGCTTCGAGATGCGACATGGCGAGTTCCCCCGTGGGCGGCATGAGGCGGGTTAGCAGGTTCGCACGGCGCAGCGCAACCTGCCGCCGGGTGGCGTTGCCGTCTGCAGGGGGGGCGGCGTCCGCTGGCGCGGATGCCTTCTCGGGGCGAAGTGATCCGGGGCCAAGGCCATCCGGCGGCGCTTGCGGCGGCGCGGCGTGGTCGCGGGTACCGTCGCCGCCAGGTCGCGCGGCTGCCTCCGCGACCGCCTTGCGGGCAAGGGCGTCCGCCGCCGTGGCCGAAGGGGACCGCGCTGACCGTCACGGCTTTCCCTCGTGCCGCGCGCGACGATCCTCGGCCGCTTCGGTCCTGATCTGCGACAGGACCTGCGCCCGTCCAAACTCGCGCACGGCGCGGACGCGCGCGGCCTCGAAGCCGGGGCGCATGCGCGCAAGCTCGGCCTCGGCGCGCAGCAGCGCCTCGGCGTTGCGCCCCGCCACCGCCGCCGCCGCCCGCAGGTCGTCGAGCGTGCCCGGCGCGTCGCCCGCGCTGAGGTTCGACATTTCGTCGCGGATCGCGGCAATCCGCCCCTCCAGCGCCACGACATGGGACCGGAAGGCGGAAAACTTCTTCAGCTCCAGGTCGGATTTCAGCTGCGCCACCCGCCCCAGCGCCTGCAACTGCGCGTCGCTGGTCATCGCGGCCCGCCCCGCGCGCCCGGTCTGCCAGGGATCGGCGCACTCGGACGATCCCCGCCAGAAGCTGGCCCCGCCGCGCTGGACCCCGCCGCACTGGACCCCGCCACACCCGGCACGCGCGTATCCGGCCCGCTCGCATCCGGCCGCGACGGACCCGCCCCGTCCGCCCCCTGCCCCGCCGACCCTTCTGCGCCCCAACCCGCCCGCGCCCGGACCCGCATCGCCTCGGCGAACCGGATCGCGGCCGCGACAGGGCCGAACTGGTCGTGCGAGATCTCCTCGCCCAGCTTGACCGTCGCGTGCAGCGCGCGGGCGCAGGGCGGGTCCGACCAGATCGGCACCTTGTGCTCGCGCGCCCGCTCGCGGATCCGCAGCGCGACCTCGTCCACGCCCTTGGCCAGGCACACCGGCGCCCGCCCGCTGCCCCGCTTCCATTCCAGCGCGACGGCGTAGTGGGTCGGGTTCACGATCACCACGTCTGCCTTTTCGACGTCGGCCAGCATCGTGCCAAGCGCGATGTCCACCGCGCGCTGGCGCCGCGCGTTCTTGAGATGCGGGTCGCCCTCGCTTTCCTTGTGCTCGTCCTCGACTTCTTTCCGGGTCATCCGGTTGCGGCGCATGAAGTCGAGGCGCTTGCAGAAAATGTCGATCGCGGCGAACGCGACCGCGATCCCCAGCGCCAGCAGCATCACCTGCCGGGTCAGGATGGGCAGCGCCAGGGTCCACTGCCCGCCGCCCAGAAACGCGGCGCTGCCCAGCCGGTCGACAAACCGGCCGAACAGGAGCCACCCCCCCGCCGCGACAAGGCAGGTCTTGCCCAGCGACATGGCAAAGGCGGTCAGCCCCTGGCGGCCGAACTTCTGGGCCGCGTTCTTCATCGGGTTGATGCGGTTGATGTCGGGGGCAAGCTTCGAGGGCGTGAAGACGATCCCGCGCTGGATCACCAGCCCCAGCAGCACCAGAAGCGCGGGCGCGGCCAGCATCGCCAGCACCGTCCAGCCGCTGCGCCGTCCCAGCGCCGCCGCCAGATCGGCGGCCGACGCCGGCGCCTCGGGCCAGGGTTCCGCCCCCAGAAGCCGCTCGGCCATCGCCGACCACCCGTCGAGCGCAGCACCCCCCAGCATCGCCAGCGCCAGCGCGGTGCCCAGATAGGACAGCGCGACGGTGCTTTCGGGCGAGCGGGGGATGTCGCCCTTTTCCCGCGCCTGCCGCAGCTTCTGTTCGGACGGGTCGTACTGGCGGTCTTCCTTGTCCTCGCTCACCGGGGCGCCCTCATGGCAGGACCGGCAGCGGCACGGACAGGACCGCGTCGGCCCAGATCCGCAGCACGGCCGGGGACATGACCGTCAGCGCGACCAGCGCCAGCAGGACCGCCGCCGGGGCCACGATGAACGTCACGGGCAGCGCCGGCATGACCCGCGCGATCACCCCCGACAGCGCCTGGAACAGGAACCCGCCCAGGACGAACGGCGCGGCGATCACGAGCGCCAGGCCGAAGCTGCTGCGGACCAGGTCGACGATGGCGGGCAGCAGCACCTGGATGTCGGGCCAGCCGCCCGCCGGGCGCAGCCGCAGGCTGTCGGCCAGCAGGTCGCACAGCATCGCGGGCAGGCCCAGCGCCATCACCACGGCGATGCCCGCAAGATGCAGAAGGTTCCCGATCGGATGCGGCGCCATCTCGTTCGAGACGCCGACGATCTGCGACAGCGACGCGGTCTGCGCCATGGCCGTGGTGGCGATGTCGAGCGCCATGGCGATCAGCCGCACCATCATGCCGAGCGCGAGCCCGGTCACGATCTCGGCCGCGACCAGCAGCGCGACCGCGTAGATCGGCCCGCCCGCATCCACCCCGCCGGCCGCGCTGTCCACCTGCGCGGCCTGCGCGAGCATCGGCGTCAGCGCCATCGCGATCGCCACCCGCACCCGAACCGGCAGCACCTGCTCGCCCAGCGCCGGCAGCACGAGGACGCAGGCCTGCACCCGCGCATAGACGAGGACCAAGGGCAACAGCGCGCCCGGCGGCAGGACCTGCTGCACCTGCGCAAGACCCGCGATCACGTCTCGACGGTTCCCAGAAGCCGCATCCGCGCGGCCGGATCGACCTCGTCGATGCCCAGGACCGGCCAGCCGACGCCCGCCGCCCCCACCATCGCGCGGACCGCGCGGCGGCGGTGGTCGGGGACGACCAGCGCGGGCTGCGCCCCGGCCGCCAGGGTCGCGGCGGTGCGCTTGATCTGGTCGGTCATGGCCTTGATGAGCGGCTGGCTCAGCGCGCCGGGATGGCGGCCCGCCTCGGCCTCGGCGCGGACGAACTCGGCCTCCCACGCGGGATGCAGCTGCAGCACGTCCACGCGCCCCTCGGCGTCGGCGAGCTGTTCCGTGATCTGTCCGCGCAGGCGGCGGCGGACCAGATCGCACGCAAGGTCCGGGTCGGGGCTGCGCGCCTCGTACACCGCCTCGACGATCAGGGGCAGGTTGCGGATCGACACCCGCTCGGCCAGCAGCAGGCGCAGCACCGCCAGCAGCAGGTCGGGCGCGACCTTGTCGGGGATCATGTTGTCGAACAGGCGCTGGTAGGACTGCGCCCGCCCCTCGTCGCTGAGCGACTTCAGCTCCTGGATCAGGCGCTGCATGGCCGACAGGGTGAAAAGCGCGGGCAGGTTCGCCTTGACCGTCTCCATCAGGTGGGTGGACAGGACCTCCATCGGGGTGACGACGGTCGCGCCGGCGATCGCGGCCTCGTCCTGTTCGGCGGGCGCGATCCAGCGGGCGGGGCTGTCATAGACGGGCTCGCGCGCGGGCTCGCCCCCCAACGCGGCCAGCGTCTCGGCGTCGCCCAGCGCCAGGATCTGCGCGGGACGCAGGTTGCCCCGGGCGCGCACGACGCCGTGGATGCGGATGATGTAGTCGCCGCCATCCAGCGCGGGCGCGTCGGTGATCCGCACCTCGGGCAGGATCACGCCCAGGCTGCGGGCGATGTGAAGCCGCAGGTTGTTGATGCGCGGCCCCAGGCCCCGCGCGCCGTCCAGCGCGGCGGTGATGAGATCGGGCCCGATCTCGACCCCGATCTCGTCGGTGTCGAGGATGTCGCCCATCTTGGGGCGCAGATCGACGGGCGCGGCGGGCGGCAGCGGCTCTGCCTCGACGGGGGCGGGCCGGCGCGCGTTCCGCCACGCAAGCGCGCCCGCACCGGCGGCGAGCATCAGGAAGATCAGCGTGGGCATCCCCGGCACCAGTGCCAGCAGCGCCATCGCCGCGCCGACGATCGCGGGCGCGTGCCAGCCGTCCGAGAACTGCCGCGTCAGCATGTCGGCGGTCGTGTCGGTGGCGCCCCCGCGCGACAGGAGGATCGCCGCCGCCATCGAGGTGATGAGCGACGGGATCTGGCTCACCAGCCCGTCGCCGATGGTCAGCTGCGAATAGCTGTGCATCGCCTCGACCACCGGCAGCCCGTGGGCGAGGATGCCCACCAGAAGGCCGATCACCAGGTTGATCGCGGTGATGACGAGCCCCGCGACCGCGTCGCCCTTGACGAACTTCGACGCCCCGTCGAGCGATCCGAAGAAGCTGATCTCGCTTTGCTCCGCCACCCGGCGGCGCTTGGCCTCGGCGTGGTCAATCGCGCCCGAGTTCAGGTCCCCGTCGATCGCCAGCTGCTTGCCGGGCAGCGAATCGAGCGCGAACCGCGCCGACACCTCGGCCATCCGGCCCGAGCCCTTGGTGATGACCATGAAGTTCACGACCGAGATCACGGCGAAGATCGTGAGGCCCACGACCAGCGACCCGCCCGCGACGAAGTTCGCGAACCCCATGATGACGTCGCCCGCCGCCTGCGGGCCGGTATGCCCCTCGGTCAGGATCAGGCGGGTCGAGGACACGTTGAGGGCAAGGCGCACCATCAGCGTGACGAGCAGCAGGACCGGAAAGGCCTGGAAATCGGTGGGCTTCTGGACCAGGCAGGCCATGACGAGGATCAGGGCCGAGCTGGCGATCGACAGCGCGATTCCCATATCCAGAATCGCCGCCGGGATCGGGATCACCATCGACAGCGTGATGAGCAGCAGCGCGCCGGTGACGGCGAGCGGGCGCAGCGGGGTCTTGGTCGCACCGACCGCGGCGGTGTCCGGGGCGGCCGTCATTGCCCGACCCCCGCGCCTGCGCCGCCGGTCGGCGGCGCCAGCATGGTCGCAAGCGGAATCGGCGCGCCGTCCAGCAGCCCCGAGCGGCGCAGGAACACGACCGCAGCCAGCCGTTCGTCGGCGGGCATCGCGGCCAGTTGCCGCAGGTAGTCGGGGGGCAGCGTTTCACCCGCGAGCACCCACCCGGTCGCGCGGGCGAAGAAGTCGTCCTGCGGGGCGGCCGCCACGGGCAGCGCTGAAACGGCGAGCGCGAGCAACATCACGACGCCTTCTTGATGTCGCGCAGCGCGTTCTCGACCTCGACGAAGCTTGGCCGGACATGTTCCGGCGCGGCCTGCCGGCCGACCTCGACGCACAGGTTCGTGGCGTGGCGGTGCAGCCCCGCGACCAGCACCGACTTGATCACGTCGTAGAACGACAGGTCCTGCTTCGTTACCTCGCCCAGTCGCTGCGCCAAGGGCGCCACGAACCCGTAGGCCAGGAACACGCCCAGAAAGGTGCCGACCAGCGCCCCGCCGATCATCCCGCCCAGCACCTCGGGCGGCTGGTCGATCGAGGCCATCGTCTTCACGATCCCCAGCACCGCCGCCACGATCCCCAGCGCCGGCAGCGCGTCGGCCATGTTCTGCAGCGCGTGCGGGACGTGCATCGCCTCGTCCTTGAGCAGCGAAATCCGACGCGCCAGCATGTCCTCGACCTGATAGGGGTCGTCGTAGTTCAGGCTCGCCGATCGCAGCGTGTCGGTGATCAGCCGCACGGCCTGATCGTCGGCGAGGATCGCGGGATAGTTCGCGAAGATCTTCGAGGTCTCCGGCGTCTCGATGTGTTCCTCAAGCTCCACCGGGTTCGACCGCCACAGCCGCAGCAGCTCGAACATCAGGCACAGGACCTGGCGATGGTCGTCGTCGTGCCATTTCGGGCCCTTGAAGGCGCGCATCAGCCCCTTGGGCGTGTGCTTGAGGACGTCCGAGCTGTTCGACAGCAGGTAAGACCCCACCGCCGCCCCGCCGATCATCATCATCTCGAACGGCAGCGAGTGGGTGATGACGCCCATCTTGCCGCCCGCGAGGATGTAGCCGCCAAAGACCATCGCGACAGTCAGGATGATGCCGATGATGCCGAACATGGGTCAGTCCTTCGTGGTTCGGGTGGCGCCCAGGCGCGCGGACAGGATCGCCGCCTGCTCGGGCTCGAGGGCGGCGATGATCCGGGCGCCCGTCTCAGGCTGGACGCGGGCAAGGATCTCGGCCCCGAAGTCGGGGGGAAGAGCCGCCAGAACCTCGGCCGCCTCGGCGGGCTTCATCGCGTCGTAGACGGCGATCAGGCGCGAAATGCCGGCCTCGGATCCGGTCTGGACCGCCGCCTGCCCCTTGCCCAGCGCCTCCTTGGCGGCGCGCAGCTGCCCCAGAGTCTTTGCCAGCCGCGCCTCGGCGGCGGCGATTTCGGCCCGGCGGCCGTCCAGCGCCTCGATCCCGCGATCGACGGCGAGGCCGCGCAGGCGCAGTTCCTCGGCCAGCGCCAACGCCTCGGGGACGTCGCCGCAACCGTCGAGAAGTGCGGGCGCGGATGCCGCCGACTGCGGGCCGGTGGCGGCGAAGGCGCGCATCTGGAACCCGGCGGGCAGCAGCTGCAGACCCTGGACCAGCGCCAGCCCGCCCAGGGCCAGCGCCGCCGATGACAGGACCGCCCTACGCATCAAGGGCGACCCGGCGGCGCAGGCGCGGCCGGGCGGGCGCGTCGCCCGCCACCATGCTGCGCTGAAGCGCCCAGTAGGCGCGTTCCGCCTTGGCCCGCTCAACCTCGGAGGCGAGGTCGCGGGTCGCGGCGGTCGCTTCGGACCGGGCGGCGCCGATGGCGCCTTCCAGTCGGCCGATCTCGACCGTCATCACGGCGATGGCGGCGCCGAGCCCGCTTTCCAGGTCGTTGAGCCGCCGAAGCCGCCGCGACAGGACCAGGCAGAACGCCGCAAGGCCGCCCGCGAACAGGCACAGCGCAAGCTGCAGGATCGTGGACAGGGTCATTGGATGCGGAACTCCGTGATCAGAAGGTCGCGCACCGCCTGGTCGCCCAGCACGAAGCGGGCGCGAGTCGCCATCTCGGCGCGCAGGATTTCAAGGATGCCGCGCCGGTCGAGCGCGGCGGGGTCGATGTCGGACAGGAAGGTGGTGAAGGCATCGACCACCCGCGGCATCAGCAGCCGGGCTTGGTCCGCCGCCGCGGGGTCGATGTCGATCAGCGCTGTCACCACCAGCGACCGCCCGCCCGTGCCGGGCAGCGACAGGACGATCCGCGGCACGTCCACGAAAACGACGGCAGGGGCCGCCTGCACGTCGGGCGCGGGTTTGGACGGCTGCAGCAGCGCCAGCGGCGACCACAGCCCCGCATAGGTCGAACCGGCCCCCGCCCCCAGCGCCAGCAGCGGCAGCAGCACCGGAATCATGCGCCGAAGGAGCGGCTTTCGCGGCGGCTCGGCCGCGTTTCCAGCCCCGGTGCCGCCCCCTTTGGCAACCATGTCGGCGGTGATGTCGGTCATCGTGATTCTCCGTCCTGCAGGGGCAGCAATAGCAGGACGGGGCTAACGCATTCTTAATCGGCGCCATGCGATGAGACGGCCGTGGACGAACCACGACGAACCCCGAATCGGAGCATGGCATGCAGAAGCTGCTGGATTACTGGACCGCGCGCAGCGCGTCGCAGCGGGTGACGCTGATCGCGGCCTTCGCGCTGACCTTCCTTGCGGTGGCGGGGTTCGCCTGGGCGTCCAGCCGCACCGACATGGCGCTGCTTTACGGCGGCCTCGACGGGGCGCAGTCCGGCGAGATCATGGAAGAGGTCGAGAAATCCGGCGTCCCCTATCAGGTGCGCGGCGATTCGATCTGGGTCGACGCGGCCCGGCGCGACCAGCTGCGAATGACGCTGGCGGGGCTGGGCCTGCCGAACGCGGGCGGCGCGGGTTACGAGATCCTCGACGGCATGTCGGGCTTCGGCACCACCTCGCAGATGTTCGACGCCGCCTACTGGCGGGCCAAGGAAGGCGAGCTTGCGCGCACGATCCTGGCGCTGCCAAACGTCAAGACGGCGCGGGTCCACCTGGCGGTCCCGTCGGGGCGCGGCTACCGACGCGAGGTCGCGGGCACCGCGTCGGTCACGCTGACCACGAACGGCGCCCCGGTCGAACGCGCGCAGGCGCAGGCGCTGCGGTTCCTGGTGTCCTCGGGCGTGCCCGGCATGACGCCGGACCGCGTGACCGTCATCGACAGCGTGCGGGGCGTCGTTGCCGCGGCCGACGAACTTGGCCCGGCCGACCGCGAAAGCGATCTCAAAACCAACGTCCAGCGGATGCTGGAATCCCATGTCGGCCCCGGCAACGCCATCGTTGAGCTGAACATCGCCGTCCAGACCGAGGCGGAAAGCCTGACCGAGCAGCGGTTCGACCCCAGCGCGCGGGCGCTGGTTTCGCAGGAAAGCCAGGAGACGTCGGACAATTCGACCAACCAGTCGGGCGGGCCGGTCACGGCGTCCTCGAACCTGCCCGAGGGGGGCGACGCGGCGGATGCCGAGCAGAACCGCGCCAGCAGCTCGGAAACCCGGCAGGTGTCGAACTACGAGGTCAGCCGCACCACCCGCGAGGTCGTGACCCAGCCCGGCGCGACCCGCCGTCTGACGGTCGCCGTGATGGTGAACGGCGTGCCCGGAACCGACCCGCAGGGGGAAGCGACGCTGGTCCCCCGCGCGCAGGCGGAACTGGACGCGCTGCGCGAGCTGGTGGCGTCGGCGGTGGGTTTTGACGAGGCGCGGGGCGACGTGATCACCGTGAAGTCCCTGCCCTTCGCGGCGCTGTCGGGCGACGGGACGCTGGCCGAGCGCGCGGGGCCCTTGGACCGGCTGGACCCCAACAGCCTGATCCGGCTGGCGCTGGTGGGGCTGTTCGCGCTGGTCATCGCGGCGGTGGTGCTGCGCCCGGTGCTGCGCGGCCGGGCCGAGGCGAAGGCCGCGCCGCTGCTTCTGGATGACAGCGGGCCGGCGGTGCCGGGCCTGCCCGCGCCCGCAGCCCCGATCGGCATGGCGATGGCCAGCGGCGTGGCCGACCTGCCGGGCCTGCCCGCGATCTCGATCGCCGGTCCCGACTACGACTTCACCCCGCCGCCCGCCCAGGCCGCCGATCCCGTGGCGCGGCTGCGCGAACTCATGCGCGAACGCCAGCAGGACAGCCTGCGGATCCTGTCGGGCTGGATCGACGACAAGGAAAAGGCGTGATGCAGCCCGCTGTCCTCAGGCTCGAATCCTTCGACCGGCGAATGCCGTCGCCGCCGCCCGCCCGCTTCGCGCAGGCGGACCTTGACGCCGCCCACGCGCGCGGCCTGGCCGAGGGGGCGGCCGCCGCAGACGCCGCCGCCCGCCGCGATCTGGCCGCGCGGGTGGCGGAGCTTGGCCGCACCCTGGGCGACGCCGCCGCGAGCCGGGCGGCGATGATGACCGGGGTCATGGAACAGCTTTCCCCCGTGCTCGACGCCTTTGCCGACGGCGCGTTGCCGGTGCTGGCGCGGGCGCGGATGCAGGTGGCGGTCATGACCGAGCTGCGGCGCCTCGCCGACGAAAGCGCCGCGCCCGTGACCGTCCGGTTGCGCTGCGGGCCCGACCAGCAGGCGGACCTGAGCCAGGCGATCGAGCAGGCGGGTTGCGCCGCGCCGACGCTGGACCCGACGGGGCCCGACGGCACCGTCGAGATCGTCTCGGGCGACGGCCGCATCACCTTTGACGAGGCGGCGACCGCGCAGGCCTTCCGCGACCTCTTCCGCGATTTCATGGACGGAGCTTCCGAATGAGCGACTTTTCCTCCCTAATCGCCACCGACCTGATCCAGGTCGAGATCGAAATCCGGCTGGGCCGCACCCGCCTGACCGTGGCCGAGCTGTCGCGGCTGCGCCCCGACGACGTGCTGGCGCTGGACCAGGAGGTCAGCGACGGCGTCGACATCTGCATCGCCGACAAGGTGATCGCGCGGGGCGAGCTGGTGGACGACGGGCGGCCCGACGGGCGGCTTGCGGTCAGGATCCTGTCGGCAGGACCGGCGTGACCACGGGCGGGCGTCATCGCGGCATCGCCGCGGCCGGTCTGCTGGCGGCCCTTGCGGCGGCCCTGCCGCAGGGCGCGGGCGCGCAGGGGATCGAGGATGCGGCGCAGGCCGCGGCGCAGGGCCTGGGCAACAACGCGGTCCTGATCTTTCTCGGCCTCACGCTCCTGTCGCTTGCCCCCGGCTTTGCAATCATGGTCACCTGCTTTCCGTTCGTCGTGACGGTGCTGTCGATCCTGCGCCAGTCGATCGGGCTGCAGCAGTCGCCGCCGAACATGCTGATCGTCAGCCTTGCGATGTTCCTGACGTGGTTCGTCATGGACCCGGTCCTGCGCGAGGCGTGGGACACGGCCGGCGCGCCGCTGCAGCAGGGTGTGATCACCGTCCCCGAGGCGTTCGAGCGCGGCATCCGCCCGTTCCGCGACTTCATGGCCGCCCGCACCGACCCCGACACGCTTGCGGCGCTGGCCGAGGTGGCGCCGGGCCGCCCGGGCTCCGGCCCGCAGGACGGCACCGGCCTGCCCACCCCGCCGACCCAAGGCGCCCAGGCGACGGCCGAGCCGGCGCTGTCGGTGCTGGTCCCGTCCTTCATGCTGTCCGAGATCCAGCGCGCGTTCGAGATCGGGTTTCTCGTCTCGCTGCCGTTCCTGATCATCGACCTGGTGGTGTCGGCGGTGCTGATGTCGATGGGGATGATGATGGTGCCACCCGCCATCGTCGCGCTACCGTTCAAGCTGGCGTTCTTCGTGGTGGTGGACGGCTGGGGGCTGATCGCGGCGGCGCTGGTCCGGGGCTACCAGCCCTGACGCGCCCGTCGCCGCCGCCCTACCCCGCCGCCCGTCTGCGCCGCGCCTCAGGCCAGCGGCACCGCCTCGATCACGACGAAGGCCTGCGCCCAGGGGTGGTCGTCGGTCAGGGTCACATGCACCACGGCGCGGTGGCCGAGCGGCGTCATCGCCGCCATCCGCTCGGCCGCCCAGCCGGTCAGCGTCATCTGCGGCTGGCCGGTACGCAGGTTCGTGACCGCCATGTCCTTCCAGACGATCCCCATCGCAAGGCCGGTGCCCAGCGCCTTGCTGCACGCCTCTTTCGCGGCCCAGCGCTTGGCGAGCGTCGCGGCCTCGTTCGTACGGCGCTTCGCGCGGGCGAGTTCCTGCGGGGTGTAGACGCGGTTGCGGAAGCGGTCGCCGTGGCGGTCCAGCACCCCGGCGATGCGGTCGATATTGGCCAGATCGGTGCCGACGCCCAGGATCATGCGCGCGACCCCGCGGACGGCGGCGCGGATCGGCGGGCGGCTCGCGACCAGGCACCGGGACGATCGGAACCCCGCGGCGTCATCGCGCCGTCCCGGCGGCAATCCTGCCGGTGGACTGGTCGATCGTCACCGTCAACACGCGCGGCACGCCGTCCCCGGCCGAAGGATCGTAAACCTTGACCGGGATCGTCAGCGTCAGGCCGCGCCCGGGGTCGTAGGCGGCCTTCCGCGACGCGAAGTCCATCGACCAGAACCCCGACCCTTCGGCCAGCGACACCACGCGGCACTGCCGGAACATGCCGCTTTCGTCCATCGGCGGGCTGAGGATCAGCAGGTGGACCGGCGCGCCCGCAGGCTCGATCGTGTCCAGCTTGGCCACCCGCACCCGCCCCTCGGCGTAGCTGGCGGTGTTGTCTTCCCACGGCTCGGCGACGGTATCGACCCGCTCGCCGTCGCCACAGGGGCGGACCGCCGCGGGACCAGCCTGCGCGGGCGCGGCCAGCAGCACGGGAGAAAGCGCAACGAAAAGGGCCAAAGCCGCGGCAATCCGGGTCATGAGCCGGCCCTTTCGTCGCGGGCCGCATCCATCCGGGCGCGCATTTCCGCGATCGCCGGACCAAGGCCGGTAAAGATCGACTCGGCGATCAGGAAATGGCCGATGTTCAGCTCGGCCAGTTCGGGCAGCGCCGCGATCGGGCCCACGGTGTCGAAGGTCAGCCCGTGGCCCGCGTGAACCTCGAGCCCCAGCGAGGCGGCCAGCCGCGCGCCCTCGGCCAGACCGGCAAGCTCGGCGTCACGTTCGGCAAGCCGCCCCTCGGTGTCGAAATCGCAATAGGCGCCGGTGTGCAGCTCGACCACGGCCGCCCCCACCCGCGCGGCGGCGTCGATCTGGCGCGGATCGTGGCCGATGAACAGCGACACCCGGCACCCCGCCTCGCGCAGCGGCACGATGAAGTCCGACAGCCAGTTTTCGTCGCGCGCCACGTCTAGGCCGCCTTCGGTCGTCCGCTCCTCGCGCTTTTCGGGAACAAGGCAGACGGCGTGCGGACGGTGGCGCAGGGCGATCGCCTGCATCTCGGGCGTGGCGGCCATTTCCAGGTTCAGCGGCACGCGCAACGATCCCGCCAGCCGGGCGATGTCGTCGTCCGAGATGTGGCGCCGGTCCTCGCGCAGATGCGCGGTGATGCCGTCGGCGCCCGCGTCCTCGGCCATCAGGGCGGCGCGCAGGGGATCGGGCCAGGGCGTGCCGCGCGCGTTCCGCACCGTCGCCACGTGATCGATGTTCACCCCCAGCCGCAGCATCGCGTCCCCTTTCCTTTCGCGTCGGCGGCAGGTTAGCGCGGGCGCGCGGGCGAAGGTAGGGTGCGCGTGTCCGCGATCCACCATCCCGGACGGACTGCGGCGATCGACTGCGCGGCGCGCAGCGCGGCCGCCGCGTCGGGGAAGATGCCGAAGCAGGTCGCGCCCGATCCCGACATCCGCGCCAGCGCCGCGCCCGCATCCACCAGCGCGGCCAGCGCGTCGGCGATGACGGGCGCAAGCCCGATCGCGGGCGGTTGCAGGTCGTTGCGCGTGGCCTTCAGCCATTCGACCAGCAGCGCGGCGTCACCGCCAGCCGGCAGGTCGGGCAGGCCCGGATTGTCGCGGCGGCGAAGCGCCCGGAACACCTCGGGCGTCGAGACGGGGACGCGCGGGTTCACCAGCACCAGATGCAGCGCGGGGACGCCCGGCAGCGGATCGACGATCTCGCCCAGGCCGCGCATCCGGGCGGGAACCGAGGCGAGGCAGACGGGAACGTCGGCACCCAGTGCCTCGGGCGCAGCGGGGCGGCGGCCCAGCGCGCGAAGCACGGCGGCGGCATCGGCCGAGCCGCCGCCGATGCCCGACGCGACCGGCAGCGCCTTGTAAAGCGTGATCGCGGCATCGGCCCCCACCGACCGGGCGGCGCGCAGGCACAGGTTGTCGCCGGTGACGGGCAGGTCGTCGGCAAAGGGCCCGGTGATCCGCAGCGACGGCGGCCCCGGCGCGACCGTCACCCGGTCGCCCAGTTCGGTGAACACGACCAGCGAATCCAGCAGGTGATAGCCGTCGGGCCGCCGGCCGGTGACGTGCAGCGCGAGGTTGATCTTGGCCGGGGCCGGTTCGTCCCGCACCGGCACGGGGCCGGGCGGGGCGTCGGGCGTCGTCGCGGGTCGGATCACGGGCGGGGCGGGACGGGTTCGTCGCCAGCAGGCGCAGAGCTGTCGGGCGCAGAAGCGTCGGGCACCGCGTCCGGTGCGGGTTCGGCGGGCGGGGTGTCGTCCACCTGATCACCCGACGCGCCGCTGTCCGCAGCGCCGTCGGCTGCATCGTCGTCCCCCGCGCCGTCGCCCGCATCCGCCGTGGGCGGAGGGTCCTTCGGCAGGCCGAACCCCGCCGGCAGCTTGCCGCCGTTCGCCTTTTCGGCCGCCAGCACCGCATCCAGCCCGACCTCGATCTTGGCCCGGATCCGGTCGCGGTTGGTATCGGTGTCGTCTTCGGTCCACAGGCTCAGCGCGCGGCGCCACTGCACCGTTGCCTCGCGCTCGCGGCCTGCCTGCCAGTAGACATCGCCCATGTGGTCGTTCACCAGGCTGTCGTCCGACATCGCGGCGACCGCGCGTTCCATCGGCCGCACCGCGTCGTCATACCGGCCCAGCCGGTAATAGGCCCAGCCCAGCGAATCCAGGATATAGCCGTCGTCCGGGCGCAGCTCGACCGCGCGCTCGATCAGGCGCAGCCCCTCGTCCAGGTTCACGTTCCGGTCGACCCAGGAATAGCCGAGATAGTTCAGGATCGAGGCGTGGTCGGGCTGAAGCTCGAGCGCCGCGCGCATGTCGGCGTCCGAGCGGTCGAACTGCCCCGACCGTTCCAGCGCGATGCCGCGGGCATAAAGCGGGAACCACGTCGCCTGCTTCTCGCCCGCCTTGGTCAGCAGCTCCAGCGCGCGGTCGTAGGCGGTGACCGCGTCGGCCCACTTGTCCTGCTGGCGCAGAAGATCGCCGAGCGAGGTCCAGGCCGAAGGCAGGTCCGGCTGGGCGCTGGTCAGGGCGCGGGCGGCGCTTTCGGCGTCGGCCATGCGCTCGGCCTGCACCAGCGCCTCGATCCGCGCGAGCTCGGCGATGGGGCGCACCTCGCCGGTCTTGGCCAGCGCGCCGAACTCCTGTTCGGCCAGGTCGAACTGCCCGACCGACTGCAGGATCTGCGCCGCGATCAGCCGCGCCTCGCCCAGGTCGGGGGCGATGTAGCCGGCAAGCCGGGCATGGATCAGCGCCAGCGGGTCGGGATCCTCGCCGGTGGCCAGCGCGCTGGCAAAGGTCAGGAACACCTGAGCCACGCCGTCGGCGGGGGTGCGGATCGCATCGAAGGGCAGCGTCTCGCCCGCTTCCAGCCGGCGCCGCATCTCGACCAGCATCGGCTCGTTCTCGATCCCGTCCAGCTTGTCGATCAGCGCGATGGCGTCGGCGTTGCGGTCCAGCTGCGACAGCACCTGCGCCTGCGCGACTAGCCCCAGCAGGTGGGCGCTGACGCCGGGCCGGGACATCACCTCGTTCGCGCCCTCGTAGTCGCCGACGCTCGCACGCGCGAGGCCAAGGTGATACTGCGCCATCGCCTCGGCGCCGGGCACCTGCTGGATGTTCTCGAACGCGGCCATCGCCTCGGTCGCTTTCCCCGCGCCCAGAAGCGCCCAGGCGCGCAGCATCCCGTCCAGAAGCGCGCCGCCCCCCGGCCCTTCGTCGCCGGGCGCGGCGGCGATGCTGTCCAGCACGGCCTGCCAGTCGCCCTGATGCACGAACTCGGCCCGCTCGACGATCCGGGCCAGCGGGGTGGCCGCGTCGCGGTTCACCAGCTCGATGGAAAAGTCGATGGCCCGGGCCAACTGCCCGGCCGAAACGAGCGACACCAGGTAGCTGTCCTGCAGGACCACGTCGTCGGGGTCGTGGGCCAGCGTGTCGCCATACCACTTGGCGGCGGCGACGAAGTCGTTTTCGATCGCGGCGGCGCGGGCGGCGAGATAGGGGCCCGCCGCGCCGTCCAGCGGCGCGCCCGGCACCTCGGACGCGCCAACCGGGGCGGCCGGCGTCGCGGGCGAGCTTGCGGCCGGAACGTCCCCCGCGCCACCCGGGTTCGCACCACCGGGGTTCGCGTCACCGGGGTTCGCGCCCGCGGGCGGGGTCGCGGGGGCCGTCTGCGCGGACAGTTGCGCCGGGGCCGCGGGTAACGCCACCAGCGCCGCGAGCATCAGGGAATACAGGGTTCTCATGTCGCGTCCGGCCCGATCTGGCTGTCAATCATGTCGACCGACCCTAGACGCAGGGCCGCTTCGGGGCAACGTCCCGCGCCCCGAAGCCCCGGACACCCGCGATCACATGTTCGGATAGTTCGGGCCGTCGCCGCCCTGCGGCGTCGTCCAGACGATGTTCTGGCTGGGGTCCTTGATGTCGCAGGTCTTGCAGTGGACGCAGTTCTGGAAGTTGATGACGAACCGCGCGCCTTCGGGGGCGCTCGCATCCTCGACCACCTCGTAGACGGCCGCCGGGCAGTAACGCTGCGCGGGTTCCGCGAACTCGGGCAGGTTCACGCGGATCGGGATCGACGGGTCCTTCAGCTTGAGATGGCTGGGCTGGCTTTCCTCGTGGTTGGTGAACGAGAAGGCGACGTTCGTCAGCCGGTCGAAGCTCAGCTTGCCGTCGGGTTTCGGATAGGCGATCGGCTTGAACTTCGCGGCCTTGCCCGTCGCGGCGGCGTCGGTCTTGCCGTGCTTCCACGTCCGCAGGAAGTTGCGCCGGAAGATCGAGGCGAACCACATGTCCGCGCCCCCCAGCATCAGCGACCCGATCATCCCGGTGCGCGACCAGGCGGGCTTGACGTTGCGCACGCGCTTGAGGTCGTCGGCGATGGGCCCGGACCGCAGCGCGTCCTCGTAATCCACCAGCTCGTCACCCTCGCGGCCCGCGGCGATCGCGGCGGCGGCGGCCTCGGCCGCGTGGATCCCCGACTGGATCGCGTTGTGGCTGCCCTTGATGCGCGGCACGTTCACAAGGCCGGCCGAGCAGCCGAGGATCGCGGCACCCGGCACCGTCAGCTTGGGGATCGACTGCCAGCCGCCCTCGCTGATCGCGCGGGCGCCGTAGGCGACGCGCTTGCCGCCTTCGAGCAGGTCGGCGATGGCGGGGTGGTGCTTGAAGCGCTGGAACTCGAGATACGGGTTCAGGTACGGGTTCTCGTAGTTCAGGTGGACCACGAAGCCCAGGTAAACCTGGTTGTTCTCGGCGTGATAGATGAACGACCCGCCGCCCGCGTTCTTGCCCAGGGGCCACCCCATCGTGTGGACGACCGCGCCTTCCTTGTGCTTGGCGGGGTCGATTTCCCAGATTTCCTTCATGCCGATGCCGAACTTCTGCGGCTCGTGCCCGGCCGACAGGTCGTAGTCCTGCATCAGCTGCTTGGCGAGCGACCCGCGCACGCCCTCGGCGATGAAGACGTACTTGCCGCGCAGCTCCATCCCCGGCTCGTAGCCGGGGCCGGGGGTGCCGTCGTGGTTCTTGCCCATCTCGCCCGCGACGACGCCCGCCACGCGGTCGCCGTCCATCACCAGCGCGCTCGCGGCCATGCCGGGGAACACCTCGACGCCCAGCGCCTCGGCCTCACCAGCCAGCCAGCGGCAGACGTTGCCGAGGCTCACGATATAGTTGCCGTGGTTGGACATCAGGCGCGGCATCGGCCAGGCGGGGATGCGGACGGACCCGGCCTCACCCAGCACCAGGAAGCTGTCGGACGTGACCTCGGTCTTGATGGGCGCGCCGCGTTCCTTCCAGTCGGGGATCAGGCGGGTCAGCGCGCCGGGGTCCAGAACCGCGCCCGACAGGATATGCGCGCCGACCTCGGACCCTTTTTCCAGCACGACGACGTTAAGGTCGGCATCGATCTGCTTCAGCCGGATCGCCGCCGACAGGCCGGCCGGCCCCGCGCCCACGATCACGACGTCGAAATCCATGGCTTCGCGTTCGATCTGGTCCACGGCTGGCTCCCCCCATTCTGGCGTGCTGACCTGACTTAACTAGAAGCTCGGTTCAGGGTTCACAATCTTTCCGCCGCGTAGCTTGAACGGGCGTTCCGCCGCGTCGTGGCTGGGCTTCCCTTTGGCACAGCGACACAGGATCGTGCGGGCCTGCCCGCGCGGCCGTGCCGATGGCCAGCTTGCATGCTGGCGGGGTTCGGGCCACGATGTTGCCCGGACTGCGCCCCCGACCAATTCCGGGGGCGTTCGATTTGGCTCTGAGCGGGCGCGGCCCGGAGGACGGATGGAAAAGATACCGATGACCCGCATGGGCTTCGATGGCCTCGACAGGGAGTTGCGCCAGCTCAAGGGCGTCGAACGCCCCGCCGTGATCCGCGCGATCGCCGAGGCGCGCGAGCATGGCGACCTGTCCGAGAACGCCGAGTACCACTCCGCCCGCGAAAAGCAGAGCTTCATCGAGGGCCGCATCAAGGAGCTGGAGGCGGTGATCTCGCGCGCCGAGGTCATCGACACGTCGAAGCTGTCGGGCAGCATCAAGTTCGGCGCCCGTGTCACGGTGGTGGACGAGGATACCGACGAGGAAAAGACGTTCCAGCTGGTGGGCGAGCAGGAAGCGGACCTTGAACGCGGGCTGCTGAACGTGCGCTCGCCGCTGGCCCGCGCGCTGATCGGCAAGGACGAGGGCGACAGCGTCGAGGTGACGACCCCGGGGGGCGAGAAGTCCTACGAGATCCTGTCGATCCGGTATGAGTGACGTGCGCGGCCGCGCCGAGGCCGCGCTGGACGCAGCAGTAGCGGACCGGGCGATCGTCGCGGGTGCCGCGGCGTCGGCGGGCTGGCTGCTGCTGGTCCTGCTGTTCGCGTGGCTGGCGCCGGGGGGCGATGGCGGGAACGGCGGCGGCTGGCTGATGCGGCTCAGCGGCGTGGCGATGCCGCTGGCGCTGATCTGGCTGGCCGTGGGCTTCGCCCGCGCCATCGCCGCACTGCGGGCCGAGGCGGACGCCCTGCGCGCCGACCTCGCGCATCTGCAAGGCGGCGCGCCGTTGACCCGACCGGGTCCGGGCGCGGGCTTCGGGACCGAGCCGCCGCATCCGGCCGCCGACACCGGGCCGCGCCCCGGCCGGGCAGCGCCCGCCGACGCGCGCCCCCGCGCGCAGCCCCGGCCGGCGGCGCAGCCCGTGCGCGCCGCCCGGCCCGACCCTGTCGCCGATAGCCGCCAGACCGCGCTGCCGCTCGACGATGCCGCGTCCGTTTCGGTGTCGGCGATCGACCTGTTGCGGGCGCTGAACTTTCCCGACGGGCCGGACGACCATCTGGCGATCCGGGCGCTGCAGGCGGCGCTGGCCGACCACGACACGATGCGCCTGATCCGCGCCGCGCAGGATGTCGTGACGCTGCTGGCGCAGGCCGGCATCTACATGGACGAGCTTGCGCCCGCCCCCGGTCCCGCATCGGCATGGCGCGCCTTCGCCGAAGGCGTGCGCGGCCCGCAGGTCGCGGTGCTGGCCGGGGTGTCGGACCCGAACGCGCTCGACGTGTCCGCCCACCTGCTGCGCGGGGACGAAATCTTCCGCGATGCGGCCCACCACTTCCTGCGCCAGTTCGACCGGATGATGGCGCGCATGGCGCCCGATCTGGACGACGATTTCCTGGCCGCGCTGACCGAGACACGGTCGGGCCGCGCCTTTGTCCTGCTGGCCCAGACCTCGGGCATTTTCGGGGCGGCGGCGACGGCCGGCCCAGCGAACGGGAGGCCAGTTACAGCGGAGGACGGCGGCGCCTGAGTCCGCCGTCCGCTCGTTCCCGCGCCTACAGGTCCGGCAGCGTGGACGGTTCGTGCAGCGGGCAGCCGGTCAGCTTGCTGCGATGCCCGGCCGCGATCGGATAGACGTGCCGCCGCGCCCGCATGATGTTGCCGAGCGGCCGGTGCGCCTCGACCCCGTGCCACGGGCGGAACGCGATCCGCTCGTCCACCTTGGCGGCGCGGTCCGCGCTCCACGCTTCCTGCGCGGGCACGCTGATCGTCGCGACCGGCTGATAGGGGCTCAGCTTCTCGCTCCACTCGACGGACGCATCCTCGATCGGCATCTTCTTGAGGTCGCGGCACAGCTGCACCTTCAGGGTCCACGCGCCGCCGTGCCGGGCAAGCTCGTCGATCACCGCCTCGCGCAGCACGTTGGGATCGTCCAGCTTGACCTCTTTCCCCTTCAACGCCTTGAAGCTGTCGGATTCGGGCGTGACGTTGAACTTGGCGATATAGTCGCCGTAGCGCAGCGGCACCTGGCTGAAGAAATCCTCGCCCAGGGGATTGGTGGGCAGGTAGCCGCCGAAGGTGGACAGGGTCGGGCTTTTCAGCCCCAGCGCCTCGATCGCGCGTTCGACCGGGCGCAGCACGGCGGACAGCGCCGCCTTCGCGCCCTCGGCCCGCTCGGTCGTCAGCGCGAGCAGCTTGAGGTTCGACAGGAAATTCCAGGCGTCGGGCGCCGAAAAGACCGGACCGCCCGCCATCAGGAAGTCCTGCGTGTTTTCCCCCTCGGTCCCCGGCAGCCGCTCGCCGGGCACGTCGAATACCTTGATCGCAAGCCCGCGCGGCACCGAAACGCTGTCGCGCAGCACGTCGCCGGGGATGGTCGAGATCCGCAGCAGCACGTCGTAGCTGCGCGGCGCGGCGAAGATGCCCTGCGCCAGTTCCGCCGGCAGGCCGTCGTGGACGGTCAGCGTGCCCTTGAGGATCGCGTGGCTCTTTGCGTGGACCGAACGGACGGCGTGGCCGTCGACCTCGTGGGTGCGGTCCACGATATAGACCATCTGCTCGGCGATCTTTTCCGCCGTCTCGCGCTCGTCCGGCTGGATTTCCTCGACATCGGGCGAATAGGGGACCGGGTCCTTGGGGGTAGCCATGATGTTCTCCGGGCAGGGTTTCGCGGTGGTGACGGTCAAGCCGCGGGGGATCGCGGCGGTTCCCTGCGCCGAACGGGACATTGCGCTGTGCGGGAACGTGAGGGCGGATGCAGGGAGGGTATGTGGGCGCCGTCGCGCACGCTGCTGGCGGACCTTGCCGGCGTCGCCAAGGGCGACGCGCCCACGCGGCGTGTCAGATGCGGCGCAGCACCCGCGCCCAGCCCGGCAGCCCGGCCTGCGGGGTGAACCCCGCGCGGCTGAACAGCGCGAGCGCCGGGGCGTTCCGGCGCTCGACCTCGGCCCTGAGCGCGGGGTGCCCTCGCCGGCGCGCCTCGGCCAGCGCGGCGGCGACGAGCAGCGCCGCGATCCCCCGCCCGCGCGACCCCGGCGCCACGACGAGGCAGTCCAGCACCATGTCGCGGGTGCGCGGCGCGACCAGCGCCCGCAGCGGGTCGAGCCTGCGCCCGGGCAGCCGCACCGCGCCGCCGTCCGCGCCGCGCAGCCCAGTCAGCCCCAGCAACCGCCCGCGCCCGTCCACCGCGCCGATCACGCGGTCGCGGGCAAGCCCGCGCCGGACCAGCGCCAGCCGCCGCCGCCCGCCCGCCCGGGGCGCGATCCGGTGCCCGAACGCATCGCAGATCAGCCGCGCCGCTTCTGCCCTGAGCGCAAGCGGCAGCGGGCTGACAAGGCGCACGCCGGCCGGCGCGCCTGAATGAATTGATCCCGGGCCCTGCTGCATTATAGTCCCCGGCAGTCACGTGCGTCCGGGCCATCGCCGCCCACCTGACCGCGCAGCCAGTCACCCTGCACGCCGTCCCGCACGCCTGTCAGACCCGGCAACCTTCCTGGCGCAGTCACCCTGCGCGGTTTCGCATCATGACCTGTCACTGTTCGACGCAAACCTTCACCCCCTCGCAGATGCTGCAGGCCAGCGCCGAGGCCTCGCTCGGGATCGAGCCGCAGGACCTGTCGCCCGCGATCATGGACACCGGGCTGTTCCGCGGCCGCCTGCTGGTGCGCGAGGTTCAGCCGGGGCTGATTCTAACCGCCAACGACGTGATCTGCCAGATCGACCGCAGCATCACGGTCGAGGTCGAGCCGTCGATCGTGTGCGGGATCCAGCTTGCGGGCGCGCCGCAGGCGATGACCGTGGACGGGCGCCATGCGGTCGCCAAGAAACTGAACGCGCCCGTGATGGTCGGCTACGGCAGGCGCAGCACCTGCGCGTGGACGGCGGTCCCCGGCAGCCACAGCGCCAGCGTCGGCTTCACGATCCGCCCGCGCTTCTTCGATCGCTTCGGCGCGCTGGTGGCCGACGACGGTATCGCCGCGCTGCACGACATCCTCGGGCGCGAGTTCCACACCGAAATGCTGGCCCCGTCGGGCCAGCTGGTCGAGCGCGCGCGCCGCGTGCTGGACCACGCCTATACCGGCACGCTGGCCGGGCTGTTTCTGGAAAGCAGCACCCTTCATCTGGTGACCGAGATCGCCGACCAGCTGAGCCGCCGGGGCGCGCTGGTGGCGGCGCTGGGTCATCGCCACTACGACCGCATGATGGAAGCGCGCGCGATCCTCGACGCGGACCTGATCGCCCCGCCCGCGACCCTTGAACTGGCCCGCCGCGTCGGCACCAACGTGACGACGCTGCAACGATCCTTCCGCATGGCCTTCGGCACCACGATCTTCGGGTATGTGCGCCAGCAGCGGCTGTCGGTCGCGCGCATCCTGCTGGTCGATCACGGCCTTGCCGTGGCCGAGGCTGGCCGCAAGGTGGGCTTCGCCAGCCCGTCGGCGTTCAGCGTGGCCTACAAGCAGCAGTTCAGTCACCTGCCGCGCGCGGCCGGATCGGGCCGCGCCGGATAATTGCGTCCGCCGACGATCTTTCACCGTCACGCGACAGACATGAGACTGGCGTCGGCGCGACCGGCGGGCGTAGAAGCCGACAGAAACAGTCGCCTTCCCCCGGCGGGCACCGACACCGCCCCGCCGACAGCTTCAGGGACCCGAAACTTGCACCAGCCTGCACACCGCCGCGCATTGCTTCTGGGCACTGCCATCCTCGTCACCGCCACCGGCGTCGAGGTGGCCCCGCTTCGCGCGCAGACCGCCGCCGAACCGCTGGTGCTGGACACGATCGTCCTGACGGCCCGCAAGCGCACCGAGGACGAGGCGACGCTGCCCATCTCGACCACCGTGGTGACGCCGCTTCAGTTTCCGGCGTCCTCGCTCGACAGCGCGAACGCCATCGCGCGCGCGGCCCCGGGCACGAACTTCGTCGACTTCGCGCGCTTCGGCGAAGGCTACCTGACCATGCGCGGCGTGGCGACGCTGGGGACGGCGCTGAACCCGCTGGACAGCACCGTGGGCTTTTCGGTCGATGGCGTGCCGTCCAGCCTGTCGGGCCTGAACGCGCCGCTGCTGGATGTCGAGCGGGTCGAGGTTCTTCGCGGGCCGCAGGGAACGACCTTCGGGCGCAACGCGCTCGGCGGTTCGATCGACGTGGTCAGCCGCACGGCGGATGGCGAGCGCGACTACCGGCTGGACACCGAAATCGGCAGCGACGGGCATGCCTACGCGCAGGCGGCCGTCGGCGGATGGGTCGTGCCCGACAAGGTCGCCGGGCGCGCGGTGCTGCGGTTCAGCGACTTCGACGGCGACATCGAGAACCCGGTCCGCGGCGAAAGCGACGGCGGCGCACGGCTTGGCGCCGGGCGCGGCACGCTGCGCTTCACGCCCGACGACACGCTCACCATCGACGTGACCGGCGCCTACAGCTCAAGCGAGCGCAACGATCCCTCGAACATCCTCGCCGACAGTTCCGGCTTTCCCGTCAGCGGCGCGGATTACGAGCCGTTCAATCGCCAGAAGCTGGGCTACGGCACGGTGAAGGTCGAAAAGGACCTGGGGTCCGTCATCCTGACCTCGGTCACCAGCTACCAGGACGTTCGGCTCAAGGCCGACAACGACTATTCGGACGCTTTCTTCTTCAGCGCGCTGAGCGGCCAGCCCGCGTCGTTCTTCAACGCCGAAGGCCGCGACTATTACCGCAGCGACGAGCACGAGCGGACGTTCGTGCAGGAGCTGAGGGTGAACTCGGCCGAAGGTTCCGCCGTGCAGTGGGTCGTCGGCGGCAACTACTTCCGCTCGCGCTACGATTACCGCCGCGAGATGGAAAACCCGGTGATCGGCGCGCTCAATCCCGGGGTGGGGGCGCTGACCAACGGCACGGTCGACAACCTCATCACCAGCACGACGGTCGGCATCTTCGGCGATGCCACCGTGGACCTGGGCCCGAACTGGACGGCGTCGGGCGGGCTGCGGCTGGCGCACGACAAGCAGTCGCTGGAAGGGCGCTACACCGGCAACGGGTTCCCCGGCACCGTCGCCGGCTTCGCACAGGACGACACCGTGTCGGACAGCTACGCGGTCGGGCGGATTGCCCTGTCCTACAGCTGGGCGGACGAGGCGATGGCCTATGCCTCGATCGCGCGCGGCTACGCCTCGGGCGGGTTCGAGAAAAGCACGAACTTCGCGCCGCTCGGGGTGACGACGCCCGCCTTTTCGCCCTCGACCTCGTGGACCCACGAACTGGGGACCAAGGTCCGGCTCAACGACCGGTTCAGGCTGAACGCAAGCCTGTTCTACAACGACGTGGCCGACGGCCAGCTGGCGACCTTCGATCCCCGGACCTTCGCGCTGTACTACGCGAGCGAGGATTACCGCAGCCACGGCATCGACGTCAGCCTGACCGCCGAGCCGATCGACGGGCTTGAACTTTCGGGCGGTTTCTCGGCGCTGAAATCGCGACTGGTGGGCGTCTCGGCCGGCTCGGCTTCGACCGGGGTCCGGGACGGCAACGAGGTGCCGCAGGTGCCATCGTTCTCGGCCAACCTTTCGGCGAGCTATCGCACGCCGCTTGCCGATCTGCCGGGCGAGGTCGTCGTGTCGGGCAGCTACGCCTTCGTGGGCGAGCGCTATTCCGACATCGCGAACACGGGCCTGCTGGACGAATATCACACCGTCGATCTGCGCGTGGGCTGGGAAGACGGGGCGACGTCGATCTATGCCTTTGCAAACAACCTGCTGAACGAACGGCCGGTGCATTACTCGGTGCCGGTCGCGCCCGGCGTCGCGTCCGCCTATGTCGGCCGGGGCCGGGTCGTCGGCATCGGCGCCGGCGTGAAGTTCTGAGGTCGTGACCGGCCCGGACCCGCGCGGCGGGCGGCACTGATGGGAAGCCGCCTCGACCGGGCGATCCTGCGCGCCATGGGCGCGACGGATCACCAGATGACCGTGCTGCGCGTCACCGACCTGACGCCGGGCTTCCGGCGGATACGGCTGCACGCGCCGACGATCATCGACGGGCGCGACACCCCCGCCGCCAGCTACGTGCGACTTTGGGCGCCGGACCCCGAGGTTGCGGGCAAGATCCATCAGCGAGGGTTTACGCTGGTCGATCCCGACCCGGCGACGGGCGAGGTGTCGCTTGATTTCGTCCATCACGAGCCGGGGGGACCGGCCTCGATCTGGGCGGCGAAGGCGCGGCCAGGCGACCGGATCGCCGCATCCTATTTCGCCTACAAGAAGTTCACGCCGCCGGATGTCGAGCCTGCCGGCTATCTGCTGGCCGGGGATGCGGCGGTGGTCCCGGCGATCAACGCGATCCTCGCCGTGCTGCCGGCCGAGACCCGGATCACCCTGATCTTGCAGGCGCACCAGCCCGGCGACGCGCAGATCCCGCTGACCGGGCATCCCGGCGTCGAGCTGCTTTGGACCGGGCCGGGAACGGACGCCCTCGCCGATGCGGTGCCGATCCGCGACTGGTCGAACTGGCACGCATGGATCGCCGGGGAAAGCCTGGCGGTCAAGACGCTGCGCAAGCGCCTGAACGAGACCCACGGCTTTCCCCTGACCGACGTGGTTCACGCGGCCTACTGGATCCGCGGCAAGGAAATGCGGCTCCGCAAGGAGCGGGTCGAGGACGACCCGGCGGCGGATCAGGTCGCCGAAGCCGGCGGACGCGATACCGGCGCCGCGGCCCCGGCGGCCACGCAGCCGCCCGCGGTCGCGCACGCCGCCCCCCAGACCGGCACGTGGCGTTCGCAGGCGGCGGCCGGCATCCTCTCGCCGCTCAGGTGGAAGCTGCGGATCGCGGCCGCCGTTCAGGTCGCCGCATCGCTGATGCGGATCGCCCCCCTGATCCTTCTCGCCGAGATCGCGCGCCGGGTTCTGGACGGATCGCGCGAGTGGGACGATTTCGCCACCCCGGTCGTCGCGGCACTGGTCCTGTTCGGTGCGGCGGGAATCGTCTCGGCCGCGCTTCTGCTGTGGCTGCATGCGATCGACGCCGCGTTTGGCGAGCAGTTGAGGCTGCGGGTGCTGGGCAAGCTGTCGCGGCTGCCCCTGGGCTGGTTTTCGGACCGCAATACCACCGCCGTCCGGCAGGCCGTCGATACCGAGGCCGGTCGCCTGCACTACCGCAACACCCATGCGGTCCCCGATCTGACCGCGGCCATCGTGACGCCAGCAGCCGCGATCGTTTACCTTTTCACGGTCGATGCCGGGCTGGCGGGGCTGCTGTTCCTGCCGCTCGTCGCCTATGTCGTCCTGCTGATCCGCATGATCATGGGCGAGGGCGACAACATCGCCAGGGTCGCGGAATGGTCCAGCAGGGCCGCCTCTGCCGCCGGGGGGTTCGTGGACGCGCTGCCGGTGATGCGGATCTTCGGCGGCGGGGTGACGCCGCTGCGCGACACGCTGGCCGGGCAGGCCGGGTTCCTGGGCAGCTGGCAGCGTTCGATGATGGGGCGCAAGCTCGCGGCGCAGATGGTGCTTCAGCCGCAGACCTTCCTTGCGGTCATCTGCGCGGGCGGGCTGTGGCTCGTCGGCCGGGGCAGCATGACGGCGCCCGACATCGTGCCCTTCCTGATCCTCGGCACCGCGTTCGGATCTCAGGTCGGCCTGATCCTGCAAAGCCGCCTGCCGCTGCGCGATGCGGACGCCGCAACCCGGGCCATCGGCCAGCTTTTATCGGAACCCGAAATTGACCTGTCGCGGGCGACGCAGGACCTGCCCGCCGGGCCGGTGGGCCTGTCGTTCCGCGGCGTGTCCTTCGGCTACCGCGCCGGACGGCCGGTGCTGCATGACGTGACGCTTGACTGCCCGCCCGGCAGCCTGACGGCGCTGGTCGGGCCTTCGGGCGGCGGCAAGACAACGCTGGCGCTGCTGGCGGGCCGGTTCTTCGACGCGGGCGCGGGATCGGTCTGCCTGACGGCGCAGGGCCGCACGATCGACATCCGCAGCCTGCGGGCGGACGCGCTGCAACGCGCCGTCGGCTTCGTGTTTCAGGACGTGCGGCTGATCGCGGGCAGCCTGGCCGACAACATCCGCCTTGCGCGGCCCGACGCCTCGGACGCCCAGGTCCGCGCGGCGGCAGAGGCGGCACGAATCCACGCCCGCATCATGGCGCTGCCCCGTGGCTACGACAGCGTCATCGGTCAGGATGTCCGCCTGTCCGGGGGCGAGACGCAGCGCCTGTCGATCGCCCGCACCCTGCTTGCGGACCCGCCCATCCTGATCCTTGACGAGGCGACGGCCATGGCCGATCCCGATTCAGAGCAATCGCTGCACCTGGCGCTGAACCGCGTCGCGGAAGGGCGGACCGTCCTGATGATCGCCCACCGGCTGCAGACCGTCACCGATGCCGACCGGATCGCGGTCTTCAAGGACGGGCGCATCGTCGAGCAGGGCCGGCACGATGCGCTTCTGGCGCAGCGCGGGGTCTATGCCGATCTGTGGACGGCAGGCCTGTCGCGCCGGGAAACCATGCCATGCAGCTGAGCCGGATCATCGGCTCCGAGGCCCGGCCCAAGGTGCGGCCGTTCTGGCGCTGGGTCGCGCTGGCGGCCGCCCTGCGCGCCGGTGCGGCGCTGCTGCTTCTGCCGTTCCTGATCGCGCTCTTCACCGACCCCGCGCTTGGCCTCGCGTGGCTTTGCGCGCTTCTGGCGGCGGTGGCGACCGGCTGGATGGTCGAGCGTCGGGTGGGTATCCTGGCCTTCGACATCGGGCTGTCCACCATGACGTCCGTCAACACCCGGCTGATCGGCGCACTGCTCGCCGCCCCGCCCGGTTGGCTCACGGCCCATCGGCAGGCCGAGGCGCGGCGCGCCCTGTCGGGCACCGGGATGGAGCTGTTCGCGGGGTTCGTGAACTTCGCGGCCCAGATCGGCATCAACCTGCTGGTGCCGGGGCTGCTGGCGGCGGGCCTGCTGTTCGCCTGCTGGCCGCTCGGGCTCGTGGCGCTGCTGCTGTGGCCGATGCTGCTCGGCACGATGGGTTTTGGCGCGCGCATGATGCGCCGGGCGGAAGCCGATTTCGCCGCCGCGGGGCGCGAGGTCGGCGAGCGCAGCGAGGAGTTCGCGCGCAACCAGGCGCTGCTGCGTGCGGCCGGGCGCGGCGGGCTTGCCGGTCCGGTCACCCGCGCCGTCGGCCGCCAGCGCCGCGCGACCATGCGGCTGCTGCGCTTCAGCGTGCCCGGGACGCTGCTGTTTTCCGTCATGTCGCAACTGGCCGTGGTATCGCTGTTCGGCACCATCGCCGCGCTGCTGTGGTCCGGCAGGATCGGCGCGGTCGAGGCGGTGGCGCTCGGCATGGTCGTGATGCGCTACCTTGAACCTGTCGAGGCGCTGGCGGCCCTGTTCCCGGTCATCGAGACGCTGCACGGCACGGTCGGTCGGACCGTCTCGATCCTCGACGCACCCCGCCTGACGCCGGGCCGCGATCTTGCCCCCTCGGGATCGGACATCGCGCTGGACGACGTGCGGGTCGCATTGAACGGCCAGCCGATCCTGAACGGCGTCAACCTGCGCGCCGCCGCCGGTCAGACCACGGCCATCGTCGGGCCGTCGGGCGCCGGAAAATCCACGATCCTGTCGCTGATCGCGCGATTTCACGATCCCGACGAGGGCGCGGTGCGGGTCGACGGGACCGACCTGCGCGACCTGTCCCCGGACGCGCATCTGTCGCGCCTGTCGATCGTGTTCCAGACCGTGCAACTGCTGGAAGGGTCCATCGCCGAAAACATCCGCATCGCCCGCCCCGACGCCACCGACGCCGAGGTCGCGGCGGCCGCGAGCGCCGCGGGCGTGGACGAGATCGCCGACCGCATCGGCGGCATGGGGGCAGCGGTCGGGCAGGACGGGCAGCGCCTGTCGGGGGGCGAGCGGCAGCGCATCTCGATCGCGCGGGCCTTCCTGAAACAGTCGCCGATCGTGCTGCTGGACGAGGCGACGAGCGCTCTCGACACCGCCAGCGAGGCCGCGATCGCCCGCGCCCTCGCCACGTTCCGCGACCGAACGATCGTGATCGTCGCGCACCGGATCGAGACGGTGGCCCAAGCCGACCGCGTGTTCTTCGTGGACGAAGGACGCGTCGTCGAGGATGGCACCCCCGCCGAGCTGATCGCCCGTGGCGGCAGGTTCGCCGCGTGGTGGGCGCAAAGCCGCGCGGCGCGGGCGTGGCACATCTCGCCGGGACAAGGGTGAGCCCGGGGCGCGCGCTGCCCCGGCGTCGATGCGGCGCGTGGAGCGGCTGGATGAGGCCACCCGAACGCCGGGATGAGCGGCGGAACAGATGTCGGGCGACCCCGTGCCGATGCGAAAGGCCGCGCGAATGGCAGGCCCGGCGCGTCATGCGGTTCGGCAAGGCGGACCCATGATCCCCTGCCCGTCGCTTGCACGTGCCGCCGCCGGACGTATGGTGGCGGCACGTCCTGAAGGCTGATCCCATGTCCGCGCCGACCGCCCCCCTTTCCCGCCCCTCACCCGCCAACCCGCCCGCTCAACACAACGCGCCGACCCTCCGCGGCGCCGACCCGGAAACCCCGCGCCAGGCGTTCCGGCGCGGCATGATCCAGGCGCTGCCCTTCCTACTCGTTCTCATCCCGTTCGGGCTGCTGTTCGGGGTCATCGCCCAGACGGCCGGGTTCGACGTCTCGCAGACGATGGGCTTTTCCGTCCTCGTCCTCGCGGGGGCGTCGCAGTTCACGGCGGTCGAGCTTCTGTCCCACGACGCCCCGGTGCTGCTGGTGATCGCATCGGCGCTGGCGATCAACCTGCGGATGGCCATGTATTCCGCGTCGCTGGTGCCGATCATCGGCGCGGCCCGGCCGTGGGAACGGGCGCTCGCCGCCTATGCCCTGACCGACCAGAGCTTCGCGATGGCGGTCCAAAACGCCGAGCGGCGGCCGCAGGCGACGCTCGCCCAGCGGCTCGCGCATTTCTGGGGCGCGGCGGTCGTGATCTGCCCGCCCTGGGTGGTGGCGACCTATGTCGGGGCGACGGTCGGCAACGTCATCCCGGCCGACTGGCCGCTGGATTTCGCGGTGCCGATCACCTTCCTGTCGATGGTCGCGCCGATGCTGCGGACCTGGGCGCATCTTGCCGCGGCCACCGTGGCGATCGGGGTCGCGCTGGTGCTGGCGGGGATGCCGAACGGCACCGGGCTTCTGATCGCGGGGCCCGCCGGCATGTGCGCGGGCGCGGCGGTCGAGGCGTGGACCGAAGGCAGGAAGCGCAGCGCATGACCCATTCCGCAACCGACGTCTGGATCGTCATCCTCGTCCTCGGCGCGGGCACGTTCCTGATCCGCTGGTCGTTCCTTGGCGCGGTCGGCGGCCGCGCGGTGCCGCTGTGGGCCGAACGGCTGCTGCGCTACACCGCCGTCGCGGTGCTGCCCGCGCTGATCGCGCCCATGGTGCTGTGGCCCGCCGCGAACGGCGGACGGCCCGATCCGGCGCGGCTGATCGCGGCGGCGGCGACGCTGGCGGTCGGGCTGTTCACGCGCAACACGCTGGCCGCGATCGTCGCGGGCGCCGTGGCGCTGGGTCTGGGAAGCTGGTTGATCTGAACGGCGCACGGGGTTCGATGCGGCCGGCGCATCGTCCCGCGATCCAGGGTCCACCCGCGATCCGGGTCAGCCCGCGATCCGGTCGCGGCGCAGCTGTCCGTTCTGGTAGCCTTCGATCGTGCCGTTCTTCTGGCGCAGCAGCACGTCGTGGTTGTTGGCGGGGTCGCCGTCCTGCCAGCGGTGCGAGGTCACGCCCGGCAGCGTCAGGAACCAGGCCCGCAGCTTCAGCGGGCTGAACGTCCCCGGCGCGCCCTGAAAGCCCGGGACCTGGCGTAGCACCGATCCGGTCGCCTGCGCGCAGAAGGACTTGTTGGCGGCCCCGTTCCCCTCGGCCGCGCGGATCGCCATGTCGGCCACCTCGCGCGTGACGGCCACGCTGTCCTCGGCGACCCAGTAGGTCTCGCGCGCGTGGTAGTCGATGTAGAAGCGCTTGTAGTTGTCGGTGATCCCGTAAAGCACGTCGTGGCGTTCGGGGATCTGCGGGTGCTGCCAGCTGCCCGCCGGGTCGAAGATCACGCGCTGGCTGCCGTTGATCATCAGAGCGGAGTGCGCCCCCTCGCCCCGGGGAATACCGATCACGGTGAAGAGCGTGATCGAGGGCGGCTCGGGCGAGACGAAGCGCGACGACCGCAGGACGGCGTCGTCGGCCCACTTGTTGTCCGCGCCGCAGGCCGCAAGGGCCGCAGGAAGCGCGAGGGCCAGGAAGGATCGCCGTTGCATGGACCGGTCCCTTGTTGTGCGCGCGTGCAGTCGCCCGCGGCCAGCCGTTCGCCGTCAGGCGTTGGCGAGTGCCAGGAAGATCAGGATGACGGCGATCGCGACGACGTTCCAGGTCGCGAACCGCACGAAGCCGGCGAAGCCGCGCTGCTGCGCGGTGATGTCCATGTCGCCGTGGACATGCGGGGCGTGGCGGGTGTCATGCGCCTTGTCATGCGACACGTCGTGCGCGGTGTCGTGCATGCGGCCCTGCGCGGTCGGATGGGCGGGGTTCTGGTGCAGCGTGGCCATCGTGGTCTTCCTCGGCTCGAAGCTTTGGTGCCGTGCTAGCGCAAGGGGCCGGGCGTGTCACGCCCCCCACAGCGTTCCGCCATCGTTTGTCACGCCGACCGGCGCGATCAGGCCACGATGTGCCAGGCAGTTGATGTGGGCCACCGCCTCGACCACGGCCAGACCGAACTCGCCGTCGCCGATCCGGCGCTTGAACAGCAGGTCGAAGCAGTCGACGGCGGTGCGCGGGGCGCGGCCCAGTTCCTCGGCCAGCCGGGTCAGCGCCGATTCGTGGTTTTCGGTCATCGCCGCCAGACGCGTGGGCAGGCCCCGGAACGGCAGCTTGTGGCCCGGCAGGACGAGATGGCGCGGCTCGGCCAGCGCCGCCAGCCGCGCGCAGCTGTCCAGCCAGTCCTGAACCGGGTTGGCGTCGGGTTCGGACGGATACACCCCGAGGTTGGGCGAAATCCCCGGCAGCAGCTGGTCGCCGCCGATCACGAGGTCATCGTCCTGCGACCACAGCGTCACCATCTCGGGCGCGTGCCCCTCGCCCAGCGCGACGCGCCAGTAGCGGTCGCCGAACCGGACCACCTGCCCTTCGGTCAGGCGGCGATAGCCCTGCGGCAGCGGGTGAACCACGTCGGACATGTTCCACGGCCGCTCGCACGCCTTGACCGCCAGCTGCCCGGCCGGCATCCCCGCGCGGCGCAGGAAATCGATCTGTTCAGGCGGCGGGCGGTCGTGCGGGTCGAGCCACAGCATCCGTCCGGTCAGAAAGCTCGCGCGGCTGGTCCACATCTCCGCCCCCCGCGCCACGAACCAGCCGGCAAGGCCGATATGGTCGGGATGGTGGTGGGTCACGATCAGCCGCGTGACCGGCGAGCCGGCCATCGGCCCGGCCAGCAACGCCTCCCACGCGGCGCGGGTGGCGGCGCCGTCGAAGCCGGTGTCGATCACCGTCCAGCCGTCCGCGTCGCGCAAGGCATAGGCGTTGACGTGGTTCAGCCGCAGCGGCAGCGGCAGCCGCAGCCACAGGACGCCGGGCGCGACCTCGGCCGCGCCGCCGTCGGGCGGCGCGTCGTCCCAGGGGTGGTGGATGGTCAAGCCGCGCCCGCGAAGGCCGCGTCGGGAACGGCGTTCAGGTCGGCCACGCCCGCCCGCGCCTCGGCCAGGTCGCCCGCGTTCCGGGGCAGGACGCGGGTGATGTAGATCTTGGCCAGCGCGCGGCGCGCCTCGTCCCCGGTCTGCGCGGCTGTCAGGTGGTAGCTCGCGCCCAGCACCCGCGCGAAGGCGGCGAGATACGGCACCGCGCCCGCAAAGCGGTCCTGCGCGCCGGCCTCGACGATCGCCGTCGTCGCCTCGCGCAGCGCCTCGGCCGCGTCCCACACGGGGCGGGCGAGGTCCGGGGCCGCGCCTTGTGCGGCCTGCACGCCGTCCATCACCTCATCGATCAGCCGCATCGCGGCCTCGCCGCCGTCCATCATCTTGCGCCCGACAAGGTCCATCGCCTGGATCCCGTTGGTGCCTTCGTAGATCGGCGTGATCCGCACGTCGCGCAGGAACTGGGCGGCGCCGGTTTCCTCGACAAAGCCCATGCCGCCGTGGACCTGGATCCCGGTGTCGGCCACGCGCACGCCCACGTCGGTGCCGTGCGCCTTGGCGATGGGGGTCAGCAGCGCGGCGCGCGCGGCCCATTCCGCATCCCCCGTCGCGCGCGCCATGTCGAGCGCGGCGGCGCAGGACAGGCAGATTGCGCGGGCCGCGAACACCTCGGCCCGGGCGGTGGCGAGCATCCGGCGCACGTCGGCATGGCGGACGATCGCGCCCATCTGGTGACGTTCGGTCGCATAGGCCGCGGCGTGCTGCAGCGCGGCCTCGGCCACCGCGACGCCCTGCGTGCCCACGGCGAGGCGGGCGTTGTTCATCATCGTGAACATCGCGGCCATGCCGCCGTGTTCCTTGCCGATCAGCCAGCCGGTCGCGCCCTCGTAGCTCATCACGCAGGTCGGGCTGCCGTGGATGCCCAGCTTGTGTTCCAGGCTGACGACGCGCAGGTCGTTGGCGACGCCGGGCTTGCCGTTCTCGTCGGGCAGGTATTTCGGGACCATGAACAGGCTGATCCCCTTGGTCCCCGACGCAGCCTCGGGCAGCCGGGCCAGGACCGCGTGGCAGACGTTCTCGGACAGGTCGCTGTCGCCCCAGGTGATGAAGATCTTCTGGCCGGTGATCCGGTAGGTGCCATCCTCGCCGCGTTCCGCCCGCGTGGTCAGCGCCCCCACGTCCGAGCCCGCGCCCGGCTCGGTCAGGTTCATCGTGCCCGACCATTCGCCCGAGGTAAGCTTCGGCAGGTACAGCGCCTTCATCTCGTCCGAGGCGTGGTGTTCCAGCGCCTCGATCTGGCCCTGCGTCAGCAGCGGGTTCAGCTGCAGCGACAGGCAGCCGCCGCCGATCATCTCGGTCACGGCGATGTTGAGGACCTGCGGCAGGCCCGCGCCGCCGTATTCGGGATCGGCGGACAGCCCGATCCAGCCGCCGTCGGCGATCGCGCGGAAGCCCACGTCGAACCCGGGCGAGGATCGCACCGCGCCGTTTTCCAGTTTTGCGCCCTGAAGGTCCGAGCCGCGGTTCAGGGGGGCCAGCACCTCGGTCGTCATGCGCCCGGCCTCGGTCAGGATCGCGTCCACCATGTCGTCCGTCGCCTCGGCGAAGCGGTCGGTGGCGGCGATCTGGTCGAAGGGCAGGATGTGGCGCAGGATGAAGCGGATGTCGTCGACCGGAGCCTTGTAGGCCATGTTTTCCCCCTTCGCGCCTTGGCATCGGGCCGTGGCGCGCATATCAGTTCGGTTCGCAGCAAGACTAGATGCGCGGGGCGGGGACGCAAGCACCAACCCGACGTCAGTCGCGTCCCGGAACCTTGCAGGCGGCCCGCCATGACGACCCCGACCCTGCCCGCCGACGCCCCCGGCATCGACCGCGCCGCGCGTCTGCTGGCGGCGGGCGAGGTCGTGGCGATCCCGACCGAGACAGTCTACGGCCTTGCCGGGGCGGCGCGCGATCCGCAGGCCGTCGCGCGGATCTATGCGGCCAAGGGCCGGCCCGCTTTCAACCCGCTGATCGTCCACGTGGACGGGATCGGTGAAGCCGAGCGGATCGGCGTTCTGGACGGCGATGCGCGGCGGCTCGCGCAAGCGTTCTGGCCCGGCGCGCTGACGCTGGTGGTGCCGCTGCGCGCGGATGCCGGGATCGCGTCGCTGGTGACGGCGGGGCTTGCGACCGTGGGTCTGCGGGTGCCCGCGCACCCGGTCGCGCAAGCCGTGCTGCGGGCGCTTGGGCAGCCGCTGGCGGCGCCGTCGGCCAACCCCTCGGGGCGGATCAGCCCGACGACGGCGGCGCATGTGCTGGACGCGAGCGGCGGCCTCAACGGGCGGATCGCGGCGGTGGTGGACGGCGGCGCCTGCCCGGTGGGGCTGGAATCGACCATCGTCGGCTGGCGCGGCGGCCGGGCGACGCTGCTGCGCCCGGGCGGCGTTCCGGCCGAGGCGATCGAGGCGCTGATCGGCCCGCTCGCCCCCGGCCACGACCTGGACGCCCCCGACGCGCCGGGGCAGCTGAGCAGCCACTACGCGCCGGACGCGCCCCTGCGGCTGGACGCGGCCGGCCCGCGCGAAGGCGAGACGTTCGTCGGCTTCGGCCCTGCCAGCGATGAGACCGGCGCAGGCGCGCTGACCCTGTCGCCCACCGCCGATCCGGTCGAGGCCGCCGCGCGCCTCTTCGACGTGCTGCGGCAGGCCGACCGGCTGGGCCGTCCGATCGCGGTCGCACCGATCCCCGATGCGGGCCTTGGCGCCGCCATCAACGACCGCCTGCGCCGCGCGGCGGCGCCGCGCTGATGTATCGCCGACCCCTCTCTGCCATGCCGACCTCTCGCCTGCCCGCCCGCCGCTTGCCCGCCAGCCGCCGCGCTTCTAGCCTGCCCGCATGACCGCAGACCCCACCTGGAAAGGATTCGCGCTGGACGCGGACACCGCGCTGGCGCTGCTGGACTGGCAGCGCGAGATGGGGGTGGACGAGCCGATCGGGGATACCCCGCTCGACCGCTACGCCGAGGCCGCACAATCCCGCCCCGCGCCCGCGCCGGCCGCCGCGGCCACGCCCGTCCCCCAGCCCCAGGACGCGGCGAGCGACGCCGACCTGCCCGCCCTCGCAGCCACCCTTGCCGTGCGGGCCGCGTCCCTGCCAGACCTCGCGGCGACGATGGAGCGGTTCGACGGCCTCGACATCCGCAAGGGCGCGCGCAGCTTCGTCTTCGCCGACGGCAATCCCGCCGCGCGGGTGATGATCGTGGGCGACGTCCCCGACGAGGACGAGGATCGCGCGGGCCGCCCCTTCGCGGGGCGCGCGGGCGCGATGCTGGACCGGATGCTGGCCGCGATCGGTCTTTCCCGCGACACTGTCGATGCGGAGCGCGCGGTCTATCTGACCACCGCGCTGCCGTGGCGGACGCCGGGCGGGCGGCTGCCGTCCGAGGCAGAGGTGCTGGCGATGCGCCCGTTCCTTGAACGCCATGTCGAGCTCGCCGCGCCCGATATCCTGATCCTGATGGGCAACTGCGCCTGTCATTCCGCGCTTGGGCGCAGCGGCGTCATGCGGATGCGCGGCGCGTGGACGACCGCGTTCGGCCGCCCGGCGATGCCGATGGCGCACCCGTCCTACCTGCTGGCCAACGCCGCCGCCAAGCGCGACGCCTGGGCCGACCTGCTGGAGATCGCCGCGCGGCTGAACCCTCAGGACGCGGCGCAGCCCTGATATTCGACCGCGCCGGGCCCCGCCCCGGCCCCCGCCCCAACCCCCGCCTCGCCCCCCGTCCCGTCGGCTGCGGCGGCGGCGTCACGACCGATCACCGTCATCCGCAGCTTCGACAGGTCCAGCGTAAACGGCTTGGCCTCGGGCGGGACGAAGTCGGCGGTCGCGGTCAGCCCGTCCGCAGCCTGCACCAGTTCGGGCTGCGAGACCCAGACGCCGTCCTGCATCACCTCCATCGCGACCGACGGCGAGCCCGCGTGGCCGGGCAGCGTCGCCGCCACCCGCACCCCGTCGGGAATGTCGGTCACCGTGCAGGCGGGTGTCGCCCGCCCGGGCAGCGGACCTGCGACCGGCACGCGCGCCAGCGCCTGCGCGATGCGCGGGTCCGGCGCCGCGCCCGCCGCCCCGACTGCCCCGCCGCCCGCCTCATCGGCGACCAGGTGCAGCCGCGCGGGCACGCACACGTTCTTGCACAGCCCGATCGCCAGCTTCAGGTCCAGCGCCACAGGCCCCTCGCCCGCCGCATCGACCCTGACCGGCAGCACCAGCGCGTCGTGATAGCCGAGCGTCCGGTCCGACCCGGACAGGATCACCTCGGGCGCGGGCCACAGGGGTTCCGCCGCGCGCACGTTGGTCGATCCGGTCCAGTCGAACCCGGGCGGCATCCCGCTGTCGCCGGGGCTGCGCCAATAGGTCTTCCACCCCTCTTCCATCTCGACCACCAGCGCGGTCATCCGGCGGCCGTCGGGCAGGGTCGCGACCGGCAGCAGTTCGGCCGAGCGAAGCCCGGGCGGGCGGCCGTTTTCCTGCGCAAACGCTTGGGCGGCAGCGGGGGCAGGAAGCAGCGGCAGGGCCAGCGTGGCGGCCAGCGCCGCGAGGATCGTCGGGGAATGCGTTTTCATGCCGCAGGTCTAAAGCAGCCGCGCGCGTACCGTGAAGTCACATCTGCTTCAAACATTCCTCAACCCGCAGGGGCCGCCCCCGCCCTTGCACCGGGGCGCGCGGATGACGATCTTCAATCCGAAAGGTGGTTTCATGAAGAACACAGACTCCCTCACCGGCAAGGTCCTGATCGCCATGCCGGGCATGAGCGACCCGCGCTTTTCGCGCTCGGTCGTGCTGATCTGCGCGCATGGCGACGAGGGCGCGATGGGGCTGGTCGTGAACCGCCCGATCGACGGGCTCGACTTTTCCGACCTTCTCAAGCAGCTGGAAATCGACGCCACGCCGCTGGCGCGCGAGGTGCCGGTGCATTTCGGCGGCCCGGTCGAGCCGGGGCGCGGGTTCGTGCTGCACCGCGCGGCCGACGCCGACGACATCGACGAGGGCGACGGGCGGATGCGGATCGGCGAAAGCGACCTCGCCATGACCACGACCCGCGACATCCTCGAGGATCTCGCCCGCGGGCGGGGTCCGCAGGCGGCCGTCCTGTCGCTGGGGTACGCGGGCTGGGAAGCCGGGCAGCTTGAACGGGAGATGCTGGCGAACGGCTGGCTTACCGCCGAGGCGAGCGACGACATCCTGTTCGGCACCGACAACGACCACAAATGGCAGATCGCGCTGAAATCGCTGGGCGTGGACCCCGTGATGCTGTCGTCGGCCGCCGGCCACGCCTGACCGGCCCGCGGGGCGGCGCGCGCCACCCGGCCCGCTTGCCCCGGCCGTCCGGGCTTGCCATAAGGACCTCGCATCCAGCGGAGGCCCCGATGACGTTTCGTGCCCGTCACCTTCTGGGGGTCGAGCAGTTGGCCCCCGACGAGATCACCACCCTGCTGGACCTCGCCGAAAGCTATGTCGCGCTGAACCGGCGGACGGTGAAGCACGGCGACGCGCTGGACGGCCTGACCCAGATCAACCTGTTCTTCGAGAACTCGACCCGCACGCAGTCGAGTTTCGAGCTTGCCGGCAAGCGGCTGGGCGCGGACGTGATGAACATGGCCGTCGCGCAGTCGTCGGTGAAGAAGGGCGAGACGCTGATCGACACCGCGCTGACGCTGAACGCGATGCAGCCGGACCTGCTGGTGGTGCGGCACCCGAACTCGGGCGCGGTCAACCTGCTGGCAGAAAAGGTGAACTGCGCCGTCATCAACGCGGGCGACGGGCGGCACGAACACCCCACGCAGGCACTGCTGGACGCGCTGACGATCCGGCGCGCCAAGGGCCGCCTTCACCGCCTGACGGTCGCGATCTGCGGCGACATCGCGCATTCCCGCGTGGCGCGGTCGAACCTGATCCTGCTGGGCAAGATGGAGGCGCGGGTGCGCCTTGTCGGGCCCGCCACGCTGATGCCTTCGGGCGCGGCCGAGTGGGGTTGCGAGATTTACGAGGACATGGCCGAGGGTCTGCGCGACGCCGACGTGGTGATGATGCTGCGGCTTCAGAAGGAACGGATGGACGGCGGCTTCATCCCGTCCGAGCGCGAATACTACCACCGCTGGGGGCTGGACGCCGAAAAGCTGGCGCTGGCGAAACCCGACGCGATCGTGATGCACCCCGGCCCGATGAACCGGGGGGTGGAGATCGACGGCACCATCGCCGACGACATCAACCGCTCGGTCATTCAGGACCAGGTGGAAATGGGGGTCGCCGTGCGGATGGCGGCGATGGACCTGCTGGCGCGGAACTTGCGCGCAGAGCGAGGCAAGGCCGCGGCGGGCACCTATGTCTGAGGCGGGACAGTCGTACCGACAGCCGGTCAGCGCCGATGAGTGGCAGCGATGGCTTGAGAGCGATGAGGCATTGCTGTGGTTCTATCCGCGCCAAGGTAAAACGCAGGTATGGAGTGCCCGATTGCTGTGGTCAGTCTGCAGTGTTGTCGTGGCCTCCGTTGCGCTGTTCGACTGGTTAGTCCCGAACGGCCCGTCGGACCGCTACGGAGCATGGTTTCACGGCTACTTGGCGGTCGGCGCATTCGCGTTCGTCATGCTGGTCCTCGATCTTTTGGGCGTCAGGACGAAACCTGTGGCGGACTGGCTGAACCAGATTGCCGAGAAGGCGGCACCGCGCGGTTCGGACAGCATGAGGCGGGGATCTAGTGCGATGAGCCAACGTCGCGTTTTCCGCCTTCTCGATGGCAACTTTGTTGCGCTTCCACTTCCGGACACGGCAATTGTCTCGGGCTTCCGCCTTCTGTCCGACACGCTGTCGAACGAGGGTCGGGTCCTGCTCAGGGACATCGGGTTCCGCGAAGAACGCCGCCTTGATGCCGCCCTGCAACTTGCCCACGCCATCCGCGCGGGCCGCGCCGAGACGCCCGCATGATCCTGCATTTCCAGAACGCCCGCCTCGTCGATCCCGAGGCGCTGACCGACGAGCCCGGCAGCCTCACCGTGCAGGACGGCGTCATCGCCGCGCTTGACGGGGACGCGCCGGAAGGGGCGACGGTCATCGACTGCGGCGGCAAGTATCTCGCGCCCGGGATCGTGGACTGGGGCGTCAAGATCGGCGAGCCGGGGGAGCGGCACAGGGAATCGATGAAAAGCGCCGCGCTTGCCGCAGCCGCCGGGGGCGTCACCACCATCGTCGCCCGGCCCGACACGCTGCCGCCCATCGACACGCCGGAATCGCTGGAGTTCGTGACCCGCCGCGCGGCCGACGCGCCCGTCCGCATCCGCCATCAGGCCGCGCTGACCCGTGGCCGCGAGGGGCGCGAGATGGTCGAGATGGGCTTCCTGCGCGACGCGGGTGCGGTCGCCTTTACCGACGGGGTGCGGGTGGTGGAAAACACCCGCCTTCTTTCCCGCTGCATGACCTATGCGCGGGGCTTGGGCGCGCTGATCGTCGGCCACCCGCAGGAACCCGGCCTGTCGCGCGGGGCGGCGGCGACCAAGGGCAAGTTCGCCTCGCTCTACGGCATCCCCGACGTGTCGCCCTTGGCCGAGCGGATGGGCCTGGAGCGTGACCTCGCGCTGGTCGAGGCGACGGGCGTGCGCTGGCACGCCGACCAGATCACCACGGCGCAGGCGCTGCCGGTGCTGGACCGGGCGCGGGCGGCGGGGCTGGACGTGACGGCGGGCACATCCATCCACCACCTGACGCTGAACGAGTTCGACGTGGGCGACTATCGCACCTTCTTCCGCCTGACCCCGCCGCTCAGGTCCGAGGACGACCGCCTTGCGCTGGTCGAGGCGGTGGCGGACGGCACCATCGACGTGATCGGCAGCTTCCACACCCCGCAGGACGAAGAGGCCAAGCGCCTGCCGTTCGAGATGGCGGCACCCGGCGCGGTGGGCTTGGAAACCCTGCTGCCCGCGGCGATGCGGCTTTACCACCAGGGCGGCGTGCCAATGGCGCGGCTGTGGCGGGCGATGTCGCTGAACCCGGCCGAGCGGCTGGGGCTGCCGGCCGGGCGGCTGTCGGTGGGCGCGCCCGCGGACCTCGTGCTGTTCGACCCCAACGCACCATTCGTGCTGGACCGCTTTGCGCTGCGGTCGAAATCCAAGAACACGCCCTTCGACGGCGCCCGGATGGAGGGCCGCATCATCGGCACCTGGGTCGGCGGCCGCCGCGTGTTCGGTGAAGCCGTGAACGACGAGGCATTCGCATGACGATCATCCTGTGGGCCGTGATTGGCTATCTTCTCGGCTCGGTCCCGTTCGGGATCGTCATCACCCGGGCGCTGGGGCTGGGCGACCTTCGGCAGATCGGGTCGGGCAACATCGGCGCGACCAACGTGCTGCGGACCGGCCACAAGGGCGCGGCGCTGGCGACGCTGATCCTGGACAGCGGCAAGGGGGCCATCGCGGTCCTGCTGGCGCGGTGGCTGGCAGGCGAGGACGCGGCGCAAGTCGCGGGCGGGGCCGCGTTCCTGGGCCACCTGTTCCCGGTCTGGCTGGGGTTCAAAGGCGGCAAGGGCGTCGCCACCTTCCTTGGCACCGTGCTGGCGCTGTTCTGGCCCGTCGGGCTGATCGCCTGCGGGCTGTGGTTGGCTGCGGCCGGGGTCTTCCGCATCTCGTCCCTGTCGGCGCTGGTCGCCGCCGTCGGCGCGCCGATCGCCGCCTATGCCTGGGGCCTGCCCGCGGTCGCGGCCGTGCTGGCGTTCATGGCGGTCCTGATCTTTGTCCGCCACCGCGCCAACATCGAGCGTCTGATCGCCGGGACCGAACCCCGGATCGGCCGCCGCACCGAGGGCGGCGACCGCTAGACCGGTTCACCGCTGGCGGCGCAGCAACTCCTCGACCGCCGCGGCGGTGCGGCGGGTGTTGTCGTGGATGCCGATGACAAGATAGATCCCGCCCACCAGCAGCGACAGATAGACGAAGCCGCCGATCAGCACCCCAATCGCCCGTGCGATGCCGCCCTGCGGCAGTTGCGAAACGGAAACCGCACCGGCGATGATCGCCACCACGCCGATCACGACAATGATCGAGGCGATCGCCTCGAAGCTCTTGATGAAGAAATTACGCAAAACCCCTACCTTCCGTGTTGAACACGCCCATCAACCCACGGCATTGTGACGGCGGCGTGACGCCCTTAGCGGGTCGGCACCGGCGTGTCGCCGCCATAGTCGTAGAAACCGCGCCCGGACTTGCGCCCCAGCCACCCCGCCGCGACGTATTTGGCCAGCAGCGGGCAGGGGCGGTACTTGGTGTCGCCCAAGCCTTCGTGCAGCACGTTCATGATCGACAGGCAGGTATCCAGCCCGATGAAGTCGGCAAGCTCCAGCGGGCCCATCGGGTGGTTCGCGCCCAGCTTCATCGACTCGTCGATCGAACGGATGTCGCCCACCCCCTCGTGCAGCGCATAGACCGCCTCGTTTATCATCGGCACCAGGATGCGGTTGACGATGAAGGCGGGGAAGTCCTCGGCGGTGGCGACGGTCTTGCCGAGCCTCGCCACCACCTCGACCAGCGCGTCGTAGGTCGCGTCGTCCGTGGCGATGCCGCGGATCAGTTCGACCAGCTGCATCACCGGCACCGGGTTCATGAAGTGGACGCCGATGAACCTTTCCGGCCGGTCGGTGCGGCCCGCCAGCCGCGTGATCGAGATCGACGAGGTGTTCGAGGCAAGGATCGTTGCGGGCTTCAGATGCGGCAGCAGCGCCTCGAAGATCTTGATCTTGACCGCCTCGTTCTCCGTCGCGGCCTCGATCACGAGGTCGCATCGACCCACTTGCGCGGGGTCCGTGGCGCTGGAAATCCGGGTCAGCGCTGCGGCCTTGTCCTGGGCCGAAATCTTGTCGCGGCTGACCTGGCGTTCAAGGTTGCGGTCGATCAGCGACAACGCCTTTTCGACCGCCTGCGGGTTCACGTCCTGGATCACGACGTCATAGCCCGCCAGCGCGAACACATGCGCGATGCCGTTGCCCATCTGACCCGCGCCGATCACGCCAACTGATTGAATAGCCATCGCCGTCACCCCGATTATCCCGATCGCCGGGACCATAGGGCGGCGGGCGGTGGCGGTTCAATCCGGAATGCGGCGCCGGGCCGGACTTCAGCGCGCCGAGCCGGGAAAGGCCGGCAGCCGGCCGACATGCGTGGCCTCGTGCTGGATGACCAGCCGAGCGCCCGTGCCCCGGATCAGCGATTCCAGCCTGTGCATCGAGGCGAGCGAGTCGGCGCGGTCAACGTTGAACGGCGGCACGCCTTCGTTGGCCAGCTGTTCGGAAAAGTGCACCACGTCGCCGGACAGAAGCACCGGCCCGGTTTGCGCCAGACGCACCAGCAGCGCGGTCTCGCCGTGGGTGTGGCCGGGCATCGCCAGCATCGTCACGCTGCCGTCGCCGAACACGTCGCGGTCGCCGCTGACGGGATCGACGGTGCCGCCGTCCAGCCACGGCTGCGCCAGCGCCGCGTCGATGCCGAAGTCGTGCTTGTCCGACCGCAGCTGGTCCCAGTCGCCTGCGCCGATCGTCAGCGTGGCGGCGGGAAACTCGGCCGCCTGGCCCATGTGGTCGAAATGGGCATGGCTGATGCCGACGCGCCCGATCTCATCCGGCGTGACGTCGATTTCGGCCAGCTGATCGACGAGGGGCCGGCCCGGCGTCGGGACGGGCCCCGAGCCGTCGGGCTTGACCGCCAGCGGCAGCCCGGTGTCCCACAGCATGTAATCCCGTCCGTGCCGGATGAGATAGCAGCTGTTCGTCAGCGTCTTGGACTGCCCGTGATAGGCGAAGCTGTCCGAGAACCCGTCGATGTCGGGCACCTCGATCGTGCCGCAGTCGAGCCGCCACAGCTCGACGTCGGGGCCGGGGGCGGGCGTATCCGCGGCGGTCTGCGCGGTTGCGAAATGAGGGGCGAGCGCGAGGGCTGCGGCGAGGAATGCGGGCTTCATGGTCAATCCTGTAGGTTCGTGGTGCCGCCAGTCTGCCTTGCCGTTGCGAACGTCATGTGCCGGCAATGCCGCTTGATGTGCCCGTAACGCTCGAATTGCGGGCGCGCCGCCGAAAGCGATGTGCGAGGATCGCGGCATGAACCAGATGCTTTCCGATCTTCGCCCGCGACTGCTCGCGCGGCTCGACCATTTCGCGGCCCCGCCCGGTCTGACGGGTGAACACCAGATCGCCGACCGGCTGTTTTGCTATTGCGCGCTGCGGCGCGAGCGGATCGCCTCGATCGTGCCCGGCGCAGCCATCCTGGGCATCGTCCTGCGCGGCAGGAAAGAGATATGGTGCGGGACCTTTTCCGAGGTGCTGACCCCCGGCACCGCCTTTGCCCTGCCCAGGGGAATGCCGGTGGACGTGGTGAACATCCCCGACGACCGGGGGCTGTACGAATCGCTGGTGCTGCAGATCGACCAGCTGCCGCCGGACGTCGCCCCCTGCGCGGCGCCGTCGCGGATCGAGCGGGTCTCGGTCGCGCTTACCCCCGCCATCGTCGAGGCGATCGCCCATACCGCCGCCGCACTGGGCACCGCGCGCAGCGGCACCATCGCGAAGCTGCGGCTGGGCGAATTGCTGACGCTGCTGTCGGACGATCCGGCGGGGCGGCTGCTGCTGGCCGGCGACGCGGCGGAACGGGCGCGCTGGCTGATCGATGCAGAGCCCGATCGCGACTGGCAGGTCGGCGACCTGGCCCGCGCGCTGGGAATGGGCGCATCGTCGCTGCGGCGGGAACTGGACCGGCTGGGCCGGCCGTTCCGTAGCCTGGTCGCGGAATCGCGGATGCAGGCGGCCCGGCGCGTGCTCGAGGCCGGGGGCGATACGGCGGCGGCGATGGCGGCGGCGGGGTATCGGTCGCGCTCGCACTTCACCCGCGCGTTCAGGCAGGCGCACGGCCGGACGCCGGGGGCCAGCCGCGCGACGTGAAAACGCCCGGCGCAGGGGCCGGGCGTTCATTAGCTGCAGGATCAGGCGATCAAAGCTTCGCGGTCAGTTCCGGCAGCACGGTGAAGATGTCGCCGACAAGGCCGTAATCGGCGATCTGGAAGATCGGCGCTTCCTCGTCCTTGTTGATCGCGACGATGACCTTGCTGTCCTTCATCCCGGCAAGGTGCTGGATCGCGCCGGAAATCCCGGCGGCGATGTACAGCTCCGGCGCCACGACCTTGCCGGTCTGGCCGACCTGCCAGTCGTTCGGCGCATAGCCCGAATCGACGGCCGCGCGCGACGCGCCGACGGCGGCGCCCAGCTTGTCGGCCAGCTGCTCGATGATCTCGAACTTTTCCTTGGACCCGACCGCGCGGCCACCCGACACGATCCGCTTGGCCGAGGTCAGCTCGGGCCGGTCCGACTTCGCCACCTCGTCCGAGACCCAGGACGAGAGGCCCGGATCGGCGACTTCGGGCGCGGCCTCGACCGGGGCGGAACCGCCCTGCCCCGCCGCGTCGAAGCTGGCGATGCGGACGGTCAGGACCTTGATCTTGTCCGACGACTTCACCGTCTGCACGGCGGCCGAGGTAAAGGCCGACCGCTCGAACGTGTCGGCATCGACGATCTTGCTGACCTCCGGGACGATCATCACGTCCAGAAGCGCCGCGGCGCGCGGCAGGACGTTGCGGGCGTCGGTCGTGCCGGGCGCGGCGATGTGGGTGAACTGGCTGCTCAGTTCCACCACCAGCGCGGCCAGCGGCTCGGCCAGGCGGTGGGCATAGGCGTCGCCGGTGGCGGTCAGGACCTTTGCCACGCCGTCGATCTTGGCGGCCTCGGCAGCGGCGGCCTCGGCCCCCGCGCCCGCGACCAGCACGGTCACGTCGCCAAGCGTCGCGACCGCCGTCACGGCCTTTGCGGTCGCGTCAAGGTTCAGCCCGTTTTCGGCCATTTCGGCCAGCAGAAGGACAGCCATCAGATCACCCCCGCGGCTTTGAGTTTCGACACCAGCTCATCGACCGACGCGACCTTGATCCCGGCCTTGCGGCCCTCGGGCTCGGCGGTCTTGACGACCGTCAGGCGCGGCGAGACGTCGACGCCGTAGTCGGCGGCGGTCTTTTCGGTCAGTTCCTTTTTCTTCGCCTTCATGATGTTGGGAAGCGACGCATAACGCGGCTCGTTCAGGCGCAGGTCGGCGGTCACGATCGCCGGCAGCTTGACCGACACGGTCTGCAGCCCGCCATCGACCTCGCGCGTAACGGTGGCGGCGTCGGCCGACAGTTCGACCTTGCCGGCCTGCGTGGCCTGGCCCCAGCCCAGAAGCGCGGCCAGCATCTGCCCGGTCGCGTTCATGTCGTTGTCGATCGCCTGCTTGCCCAAGATGACGAGCTGCGGCCCTTCCTCGGCGATCACGGCTTTCAGCAGCTTGGCGACGGCAAGGGGTTCGATGTCGGTGTTCACGTCGTCGGCGGCCTGCACCAGGATGCCGCGGTCGGCGCCCATGGCCAGCGCGGTGCGGATCGTTTCCGCCGCCTGCTTCACGCCGATCGACACCACGACGACCTCGGTGGCGACCCCTTTTTCCTTCAGCCGGATCGCTTCCTCGACCGCGATCTCGTCAAAGGGGTTCATCGACATCTTGACGTTCGCCAGATCGACGCCGGACCCGTCCGCCTTCACGCGGGCCTTTACGTTATAGTCGATCACGCGCTTGACTGGCACGAGAACCTTCATCGGTCTCTCTCCCTTATGCGTCACCCAATTATCGGTGACTGAAATAGCGGCGCGGACCGGGTGTAAACAAGGCCAAACGCAACTGACGCCGGGGCACCGGCGCCTTGCGCGACGTCACCGCGATGCGCCGGGAACCCACAGCACGTCGCCGCCCGCGTCGAGGTTGGCCACGCGCGCCGCGACGAACAGCCAGTCCGACAGGCGGTTGAGATAGCGGATCGCGGCCGGGTTGGCGTCGCCGGCCTGCGCCAGCTCGGTCGCGCGCCGCTCGGCCCGCCGCGCCACGGTGCGGGCGACGTGCAGATGCGCGGCGAGCGGAGAGCCGCCCGGCAGGATGAAGCTGCGGAGCGGCGACAGATCCGCGTTCATCGCGTCGATCTCGGATTCCAGCCGGTCCACCTGCGGCTGGACGATCCGCAGGACCGGATAGCCCGCCGCGTCGTCGGCGGCCATGTCGGGGCGCGACAGGTCGGCGCCCAGGTCGAACAGGTCGTTCTGGATGACCGCGATCCACGAAGCGATTTCGCCCGTCGCCACGTCGCCCGCGGCCGCGAGCCTGCACTGGCCCAGGATGGCGTTCAGCTCATCGACCGTGCCATAGGCTTCGACCCGCGGCGAATGCTTGGCCACCCGCTCGCCGTTCGACAGCGCCGTGTCGCCCTTGTCGCCGGTGCGGGTGTAGATGCGGTTCAGGACGACCATCAATGTCCCCGAAGGGCGATGAAGGCGAGGATCAGGACGATCGACACCGCCTGCGCGATGATCCGCCAGCGCATCAGGCGGTTGCCGTTGCGGCGGTTGAACTCACCCCCGCGGGCGAACCCGCCAAGGCCGGTCATCAGCACCGCCGCCGTCGCCAGAACGGCCATGGCGACAAGGATGAACAGGGTCTGGTCGCGCATGGGATCACCGCCTTTCGGGCCGTCGGCGCCGCAAGGGCCGCCAGATCAGGGCGCGATCCTAGCCCCGGCCCGCGAACCAGTCCAGTGCGCGCGTGGACATGACCCGGCGCGCCACCGCCGCCATCCGCGTGGGCGTCGTCACGCGGTAGCGCGCGCGGGGGCGCGGGCTTTCCAGCGCATGGACCAGCTTTGCGCTGACGGCGGACGGCGGCAGCTCGAACCTGTCCCCGCCCGACGGTTCGTAGAGGCGCTTGAGCAGGCTCGCCCGGTACTGGTCGGCGCGCGGGCTGGACCGCCAGTCGATCCACGCCTCGAAATGCGGGATCGAATTGGCGCGGATGCGGCTGGTGATCGGCCCCGGTTCGATCAGGACCACGCGGACCGGCGTGTCGGCCATTTCCAGCCGCATGACATCGGTCAGCCCTTCCAGCGCGAACTTGGTCGCCGAATAGGCGCCGCGCCACGGGATGCCGACCAGTCCAAGGACCGAGCTGACGTTGACGATCCGCCCCGCCCCGTTGGCCCTGAAATGCGGGATTAGGCGTCGGGTCAGGTCGTGGGTGCCGAACAGATTGACCTCGAAGATCGTGCGCAGGGCATCGCGGGGCAGGTCCTCGACAGCGCCGGGCAGCGCGAAGGCCGCGTTGTTCACCAGCGCGTCGATCGGCCCGTGCGTGATCGCAGCGGCGGCCGCCGCCTCGACCGAGGCCGGGTCGGCCAGGTCCAGCGGCAGGGCGATCATCCCGTCGACCGCGCGGGCCGCGAGATCGGCGGGCTTGCGGCAGGTGGCGATCACCGTCCAGCCGCGCGCCTGCATCGTGCGCGCGGCATCAAGGCCGATCCCGGACGAGCAGCCGGTGATAAGGACGGTGGGCATGTGTCGGGGATCAAGCGGGCGGTCAGGCCGGGTCTTCGAGGACGGCGCGGTAGAGCCGCGCATCCTGCGGCTGGTCGGCGGGACGGTCGGCGGCGCGGGGCGCCTGCGACATCGCCGCCGCGGGGACGTAGCCGCGCAGGCCGGGCAGGATCACCGCCTGCCAGCCGGGGGCGGCCTCGCCCGCCGTGCGGACCTGCTGGCCGGCGACCAGCCGTCCGACCACCTGCGCCCCGAGCGACGGACCGGCCATCACGCTGACGTTGCGTTCGACGCGCGCGACGGCGGGCGTGCCCGCCGCGCCTGCGCTCACCGTGACGGTATTCGCCATGCCGCCCGCAGCCGTGCCGTTCCCCGCCGCGCCCTGGGCCATAGCCGCGCCGCCCAGCGATCCGATCCTGACATCGGCCCGCGTGACATCGGACCACGTCGCGCGCCCCTCGCGGGCGCGGTCGATCTGCTCGGCGTAGGTGTGCCCGCGCTCGCCCCCCTCGGATTCGAGGAAGACCAGCGCCACGAACAGCACCGACAGGACGGTCATCAGCACCTTGAACATCTGCTTCTCAAAGCTTGCCTGCCCGGCCAGCTTCCTCCGGTTCTACGTTCGCCGAGGGTTCGCGGGTCAACGTCCCGACTGCCGCAGCGTTCCCGCGCAAGGCTGAAACATGCTTCATCGTGCCGTGAATGCGTTGAAATGGTCACACCTTTCTTTCGCCCCCCGCAGGCCGTATCCCTGCGCCCCATGACCACGACGCCCGACGATCCCGCCCCGCCCCCAGCCCCGGCCCCGGCCCCCGATCCCGTTTCGGGCGCCGATCCGCTGACCAGCCGCGACAGCACCGAGCCGCTGTCGCGCGCGATTGGCGAGCGGTACCTGACCTATGCGCTGTCCACGATCATGCACCGCGCCCTGCCCGACGCCCGCGACGGGCTGAAGCCGGTGCACCGCCGGATCATGTACGCGATGCGCGAACTGCGGCTGGCGCCCACGGGCGGGTTCCGCAAGTCGGCCAAGATCTCGGGCGACGTGATGGGGAACTTCCACCCCCACGGCGACGGGGCGATCTACGATGCGATGGCGCGTTTGGCGCAGCCGTTCGTGATGCGCTACCCGCTGGTGGACGGGCAGGGCAACTTCGGGTCGATCGACGGCGACAGCCCGGCCGCCAGCCGGTACACCGAGGCGCGGCTGACGCTCGCGGCCGAGGCGCTGATGGACGGGCTGGCCGAGGACGCGGTCGATTTCCGCCCCAACTACGACGGCACGCTGACCGAGCCGGTGGTGCTGCCGGCGGCGTTCCCGAACCTGCTGTGCAACGGCGCAAGCGGCATTGCGGTGGGGATGGCGACCAACATCCCGCCGCACAACCTGCACGAGGTGATCGACGCCTGCCTGCATCTCATCAAGGCGCCCGACGCGCGCGACGACACGCTGATGGCGATCATGCCCGGCCCCGACTTCCCGACCGGCGGCGTGCTGGTGGAAAGCCCGGAAACGCTGCGCGAGGCGTATCGCACCGGCCGCGGATCGCTGCGCCTGCGCGCCCGCTGGCACCGCGAGGACATGGGGCGGGGCCAGTGGCAGGTCATCGTCACGGAAATCCCCTACCAGGTCCAGAAATCCAAGTTGATCGAGCGGCTCGCCGACCTCGTGAACACGAAGAAGGTCCCGATCCTCGCCGACATCCGCGACGAATCCGCCGAGGATATCCGCATCGTCCTTGAACCCCGCGCCCGCCAGGTCGATCCCGACCAGCTGATGGCGGCGCTGTTCCGCGTCAGCGATCTCGAGGTGCGGTTCGGGCTGAACATGAACGTGCTGATCGACGGGCGCGTGCCCAAGGTCTGCTCGCTGAAGGAGGTGCTGCGCGCGTTCCTCGACCACCGCCGCGAGGTGCTGGTCCGCCGCTCGAACTTCCGGCTGGCGAAGATCGCGGCGCGGCTCGAGGTGCTGGAAGGCTATATCGTCGCCTACCTCAACCTCGACCGCGTGATCGAGATCATCCGCCACGAGGACGACCCCAAGGCCGTGATGATGGCCGAGTTCGGCCTGTCGGACACGCAGGTCGAGGCGATCCTGAACATGCGCCTGCGCGCTTTGCGGAAGCTGGAAGAGATCGAGCTGCGCGCGGAACACGACAAGCTGATCGAGGAACGCGCCGCGCTGGCCGCAATGCTGGCCGACGAGGGCAGCCAGTGGGGCCGCATCGCCGCGCAGCTGAAGGAAGTGCGCGGCCTGTTCGGGAAATCGACGCCCGAGGGCCTGCGCCGGACCGAGATCACGGAGTCCGAGGAGGTTCAGCCCCTCGACATGGACTCGATGATCGAGCGCGAGGCGGTCACGGTGATCCTGTCGAAGATGGGCTGGATCCGCGCGATGAAGGGCCATCAGGCGCTGGACGCCGAGGTCAAGTTCCGCGACGGCGACGGCCCCCTGATGGCGCTGCACGCCGAAACCACTGACAAGCTCGTCGTCTATGGCGCGAACGGGCGGTTCTACACCCTGCCGGTGAACGGCCTGCCCGGCGGGCGCGGCCTGGGCGAGCCGTTGCGGCTGATGATCGACCTGCCGAACGACGCCGAGGTGATCGACATGTTCCCGTGGCGGGCGGACGCGCAGTTCCTCGTCGCGTCGCGCGCGGGCGACGGGTTCATCGTCAACGCGGGCGACATCCTGGCCCAGACGCGCGCGGGCAAGCAGGTGCTGAACGGCGACGCGGCCCTGATCCGGCGCGTGTCGGGCGACCACCTTGCGGTCGTGGGCGACAACCGCAAGATGCTGGTGTTCCCGATCTCCGAGCTGCCGGAAATGGCCCGCGGCAAGGGCGTGCGCCTGCAACGGTTCAAGGACGGCGGGCTGGCGGATGCGAAGTTCATCACGCTGTCGGTGGGGCTGTCCTGGCAGGACCCCGCGGGCCGGACCCGGACGGAAACCGACCTTGCCGAGTGGATCGGCAAGCGCGCCGGGTCGGGCCGCATGGCCCCGCGCGGATTCCCCCGCGACAACCGGTTCAACTGACCAGCGGGCCGCCTAAGGGCGGCTCCGGCCGTCGCGGTCGTCGCGGTCGTCGCGCCTGACCGTCTTCCAGCCGGTAATCATCGGCGCCACCAGATCCTCGCGCTTCCAGATCCGGTAATAGGCGATCATGCCCACGTGCAGGATCACGAGGATCAGGATCACGTCCGCACCGAAGTGATGCCAGCCCACCGCCGCGCTCGACGTCGCGCCGCTGACCTTGTCGGCCAGAGGCCCTACGTTGACGAAGTCGTCGGGGTCCGAGATCAGTCCCGCCCCCACCTGCGCCGCCAGCACCACAAGCATCGCGATGACCGACAGCGCGCCCAGCGGGTTGTGGCCGGGCCAGTATGACGGCTCGCGCCGGAACAGCCCGCGACCGTAGCCGACGATCCCGCGCGGCCCGGTCACGAAGTTCGAGAACCGGGCCGAGCGGGGGCCGGCGATGCCCCAGACCACCCGGAACACCAGCAGCGCCGCGATGGCGTAGCCGCACCAGAAATGCAGCGACATGCTGTCTGGTCCGAACTTCCCCAGGCACCAGTTCAGGATCACGAGCCCCGCCAGCAGCCAGTGGTAGACCCGCAGCATCGGGTCCCACAGTCGCACCCGTTCGGTCCCTGCCGGGGACACCTCGGCCGGGGCGGGTGCCGGGCGCGGGGCGGCTTGGCGCGTCACTTGCCGCGATATTGGTCGTGGCAGGCCTTGCAGGTGCCCCCGATGGACTTGAGGACCGCCGCGACCTGTTCCTGCCCGCCGACAACGCCCGCCGGCGCGGCGGCGGTGGCATCGGCCAGCGCCTTGTGCTTGGCCGCTACGTCATCGAGGTTCTGCACCGCCTCGGGCAGCATGTTGCTGCCCTCGACCTCGCCCTTGGCCGAGCCGGGAAGGAAGTGCATCTCGATCCCGTAGGCGCCGAGCGCGGCGAGGTTGCGGGCGTGCATCGTGGCCGTCGCTTCCTCATAGGGCACGTCGCCCTTGGCCATCGCGGCCAGCGGCGCCATGTTCAGCGACAGGGCGGTCATGTAGCCGTGCCGCACCTCGACCGCCTGCTCGGCGGGGGACGCGCCGTCCTGCGCCGCGACGGCCAGCGGAACGGCAGGGGCAAGCATAAGGGCAATGACGGCGGCGTGGATCGGGCGCATGCGTTGGCTCCTCGGCTGCGTGATGCGAGGGCAAGCTTGCCCCCGAAGTCGCCGCCGCCACCATCACGTTGCGGTGAGGCAAGCGTGCGGCGGCGGCGGTTCGGTCGGGGCGGGATCGCCCCGGCTCAGTTCAGGTTCTGGACGCCCACCTGCTCGTGGACATCGTTCACCGCGTCCTGCTGCAGACCCAGCGCCTGCGCCAGTTCGCGCAGATAGCGGGCTTCTTCCTCGTGGTCGAAGTCGATCGCCAGCAGCGACATCATGTAGACCTGCGTTTCCAGCCCCTTGGGCACGTCGCGGGCCAGCGCCTGCGCGTCCACCGGCGCGGCCATCTGGTCGCGGATGAACTGCCGGTCCTCGTCGTCCAGATCGCCGATCTGGCTCAGCAGGCGCTGCTTTTCGGCGTCGTCGATCTTGCCGTCCGACTTGGCCGCCTGCAGCATCGCGCGCAGCATCAGCCCCGCGACGGCGTTCTGTTCCGGGGTCGGGGCGACCTCGGGTTCGTCCTGGGTCGCGAGCGAGTCGTTGAACAGCTCGCCGAACGAACGGTCGTTCTGGGGTTGCGAGCCGTGGCGCGCAGGTCCGCGCAGCAGGTCGCCCAGCATGCCCCCGGCCGCCGCGCCGCCCAGCAACCCGCCAAGCAGACCGCCGCCCGCGCCGGCCGAAGCACCCGTCGAAGCGCCCGTCGAGGCACCGGCCCCGCGCGAAGTCGCGGCACGGCGCATGTAGCCGTCGATCAGCCCGCCAAGCCCGCCCGAAGCGCTGCCAGTCGCGTGGCTAGTCGCGTGTCCCGCAGTATGCCCCGCATCGGCGTGCCCAGTCGTGCGGTCGCCCGCCTGGCCGCCATAGGGGCGCCCGGTTCCCGGATTGGCCGCCGTCCGGCCGCCAAGCACCTGCCCCAGGATGCCGCCCAGGCCGCCGCCCGCTGCCGCGCCACCCAGCGCCCCGCCGAGGCTGCCGCCCAGACCGCCACCCAGACCGCCACCCATTCCGGCGCTGGACGCGCCACCGCGACCGCCGCCCAGCAGTTCACCCAGCAGCCCGCCGCCGGTGGAACGGCTGGTCCGGCCGCCTTGACCCATCCCGCCTTCGCCGGGGCGGCCCGGCTGTTGCTGCATCATCGTTCCGATGCCCTTGGCAAGCATCACGCCTGCGGCGACCCGGGCGAGTGATTTCATCATCGACATGGATGGCTCCGATCCTGATGGGGCGGCACGAAGGGCCGCGATGCGTCGCGGACCGAACGCCCGTTCCGCCCCCCAGTTCCGGCCGCCGGTTTCGACCCCCAGGTTCGGCGGTCACGCTCGGCCTTCTGGCGCGTCGGGCGGCAGGATCAGCAGCGCCCGGAAATCGTTGACGTTCGTCAGCGTGGGCCCGGTCACGACCTGCCCGCCGACCGCGGCGAAGAACCCGTGCGCGTCGTGGCGGTCGAGCGCGCGGACGGGATCGCGGGCAAAGCTGCGCGCGCGGACCAGCGTGTCCGGCCCGATCACGGCGCCCGCGACCTCGGCCGCCCCGTCCACCCCGTCGGTGTCGCAGGCGATCGCGTGGATGCCCGCCGCGCCGTCCAGCGCGACCGCGAGCGCCAGCGCGTATTCGGCGTTCGGTCCCCCGATTCCGTCGCCGGTCCCGTCGCCTGTCCCGTCACCAGTCCGGCCTTCGCGCCGGGTCACGGTCAGCTCGCCCCCCGACAGCAGCACCAGCGGCGCGTCCCCCTGCCGTCGCGCCGCCCACTCGCGCAGCGCGAGGGTTGCGTGGGCTTGGGCGACCTCGCGCGCCTCGCCCTCAATCCGGTCGCCGAGGATGCGGACCTCGCACCCGGCCGCCCGCGCCACGTCCGCCGCCGCGTCCAGCGACTGCGCGGACGCGGCGATCACCTCGTTGCGGGTGCGTGCGAGCCGCGGGTCGCCGGGCGGAACCACGCCGGAACCCTGCGCCAGCGCCGCCGTCACGCCGGCCGGGACCGCCACCCGCCAGCGGTCCAGCACGGCGCGGGCATCGGCAGGGTTCGATCCGTCGCCCACCGTCGGCCCCGACCCGATCATCGCCGGATCGTCGCCCGGAACGTCCGAGATCATCAGGCACAGCACCCGCGCGGGCCAGGCGGCGGCGGCAAGCTGGCCGCCCTTGACCCGGCTCAGGTGCTTGCGGACCAGGTTGATGCGGTCGATCGGCGCCCCGCTCGCCAGAAGCGTTGCGTTCACCTGCGCCTTGTCGGCGAGCGTGATCCCCGGCGCGGGCGCGACCAGGAGGGCCGAGGCCCCGCCCGAGATCAGGACCAGCACCAGATCCCCCTCGCCCGCACCCCGGACCAGCGCCAGCATCCGTTCGGTCGCGCGTTCGCCCGCGGCGTCGGGAACCGGATGGGCGGCCTCGACCACCTCGATGCGCCGCGTGGGCCGGGCGTGGCCGTAGCGGGTGACCACCAGCCCCTCGACCGGTTCGCCGCCCGCGCCCCACACCGCCTCGACCGCCTCGGCCATCCGCGCGGCGGCCTTGCCCGCGCCGACGACGATCACCCGTCCGTCCGGGCGTGGCGGCAGATGCGCGGGCACGACACGCATCGGATCGGCCCGTTCGACCGCCGCCCTGAACAGCGCCCGCAGCAGCTGTTCCGGGTCCCCCCGCGGGGTCGAGGCGGCCGTGCCCATCCGGTCCATGACGGTCCCTTCTGCGCCACGCGGTGGCGCTTGATTTTTCCCATGCCCGCTTATAAGTCGCGGCGATGTTTCTTCGAGGGGGCGGAGTCGCCGCCGCCCGTCACCAGGAGGCCATGATGGCAAAGGCAAAATTCGAACGGACGAAACCGCACGTCAACATCGGGACGATCGGTCACGTCGACCACGGCAAGACGACGCTGACGGCGGCGATCACGAAGTACTTCGGCGAGTTCCGGGCCTACGACCAGATCGACGGCGCGCCCGAGGAAAAGGCGCGCGGGATCACGATCTCGACCGCGCACGTGGAATACGAATCGGACACCCGCCACTACGCGCACGTGGACTGCCCCGGCCACGCCGACTACGTGAAGAACATGATCACCGGCGCGGCGCAGATGGACGGCGCGATCCTGGTTGTGAACGCCGCCGACGGCCCGATGCCGCAGACGCGCGAGCACATCCTGCTGGGCCGCCAGGTCGGCATCCCCTACATGGTCGTGTACCTCAACAAGGTCGACCAGGTGGATGACGAGGAACTGCTGGAGCTGGTCGAGATGGAGGTGCGCGAGCTGCTGTCCTCCTACGACTACCCCGGCGACGACATCCCGATCGTCAAGGGCTCGGCCCTGGCGGCGATGGAAGGCCGCGACGCCGAGATCGGCGAGAACTCGATCCGTGCGTTGATCGCGGCGGTCGACGAGTACATCCCGACGCCCGAGCGCGCCGTGGACCAGCCGTTCCTGCTGCCGATCGAGGACGTGTTTTCGATCTCGGGCCGCGGCACGGTGGTGACCGGCCGGATCGAGCGCGGCGCGGTCAACGTCGGCGACGAACTGGAGATCGTGGGCATCCGCGACACCAAGAAGACGACCTGCACCGGCGTCGAGATGTTCCGCAAGCTGCTGGATCGCGGCGAGGCGGGCGACAACGTCGGCGTCCTGCTGCGCGGCATCGACCGTGACGGCGTGGAACGTGGGCAGGTGCTGTGCAAGCCGAAGTCGGTGAACCCGCACACCAAGTTCGAGGCCGAGGCCTATATCCTGACCAAGGAAGAAGGCGGCCGCCACACCCCGTTCTTCGCGAACTACCGCCCGCAGTTCTACTTCCGCACGACGGACGTGACCGGGACGGTGAAGCTGCCCGAGGGCACCGAGATGGTGATGCCGGGCGACAACCTGAAGTTCGAGGTCGAGCTGATCGCCCCGATCGCGATGGAAGAAAAGCTGCGGTTCGCTATCCGCGAGGGTGGCCGCACCGTCGGCGCAGGCGTGGTGTCGAAGATCATCGCGTAAGCGAGGGTCCGAGGCGGATCCGACGATCCAGCACATCGAACGGCCGTCCTTCGGGGCGGCCGTTTTCTTTTGGCCGCGGGCGTCCAGCGGGCGCATCCGCCCGCGCGCATACGAGGGAGAGGACGCGCCCCTGTCCGTCGGGTCTTGACGCAGGGCTTGCGGTGTCCTCGTCTCGCGCAGGCGCAACCGCATGAGAGGGAAACGCGCATGATCGACCATCTCGGCCTTGCCGTGTCGGACATTGACACCGCCAAGGCGTTCTACGATGCGGCGCTCGCGCCGCTTGGCATTACCGCGATGCACGTCCTCGACGCCTCGGAATGGGGCGGGGCCGGCAAGCATGTGGGCTACGGCCGCGACGGCGAGGATGCGTTCTGGATCGGCGACACGCGCGCCGCCACGACGGGCGCCCACGTGGCATTCACCGCAGTGGACGAGGCGCAGGTGCAGGCGTTCCACGCCGCCGCGCTGGCCGCCGGCGGGCGCGACAACGGCGCGCCGGGACCGCGGCCGGAATACCACCCGGGCTACTATGGCGCGTTCGTGCTGGACCCCGACGGCAACAACATCGAGGCGGTGTTCCACGGTGCGGCGGATGCCGGGGAAAAGCCCGCCGTGGTCGCCTGAGCCGGCCGCGCGCATTCCCCCTTAGGGCCGTCCGGGAAGATTGCTGACGTGAACTGTCAGCATGCACCGATCAGTCTGCCTTTATCATGATGAAGGAACCCGACGATGATGATCGACCATATCGGCCTGCGGGTCGCTGACATCGGCGCCTCGCGCCGGTTCTACGACCAGGCGCTTGCACCGCTGGGCTTCGGGATCGTGATGGAAGTCACCGCAGACCAGACCGGCGGCGAAGGCGTCAAGCCGGGCTACGGCTCGGGCACCAAGCCCGAGTTCTGGATCGACGACCGCAAGCGCGCGGCCGGGGGAACCTACGTCGCCTTCGCGGCGAACGGCATCGCCGCCGTGCACGCCTTTCACGCCGCCGCGCTGGCCGCCGGCGGGCGCGACAACGGCGCGCCGGGACCGCGGCCGGAATATCACCCGGGCTACTATGGCGCGTTCGTGCTGGACCCCGACGGCAACAACATCGAGGCCGTGTTCCACGGCGCGAACCCGGACGGCACCACGGAGGCGGTCGCATGAAGACGTATCACGGCAGCTGCTTTTGCGGCGGGGTCACGTTCGAGGCCGACGGTGATCTGGCCGACGGCACCATGCGCTGCAACTGCAGCTTCTGCCGAAAGACGCGCTACTGGGAAATGCGCCTGCCCGACCCGGACGGGCTGCGGCTGCTGACCGGGGCCGATCTGGTCGCCGACACGCCGCGCAGCGACGGGGCCGAGATGCACAACACCTTCTGCCGCCGCTGCGGGACGCGGCTGTGGTCGGCGGGAAACATCGAGCAGATGGGCGGCCGCTTCATGCAGGTCTTTGTCCCCACGCTGGACGACGCGACCGAAGAGGAACTGATCGCCGCCCCGATCCACTGGGCCGACGGCGCGCATGACAACTGGTGGAACGAGGCGCCGGAGACGCGGCATCTTTGAGGCGCGGGCGGCCGCTCGTCTGTCCAGCCCGATCCGCCGCCGGACGTTCGGCCACCGATCCGCCGCATCGCATGGAAAAGGGGCGCGCCCGGACGGCGCGCCCCTGCATCCTTCGCCGCGAACTTACATCGCCGCCTTGTTGACGCCGCCCTTGACCGCGATCTTGGTCATCGTCTCGTCGCCCTCGTAGGTCGAGGCGGTCGCCTCATCCAGCACCTTGCTGTCCTCGGCCAGGTCCAGCCGCTGGGCCCAGGCCTTCAGCGTGCCGTAGCCGGTGATCGCGTAGTGGGCGAGGCGCTGGTACTGGGCGATGATCGCCGCGTCCTGCGTGTCGTCGTCTTCGAACTCGGTTTCCAGCGCGTGCTTGCGGGCCTCGGCGACCAGACCCTCCATCCCCTTGCAATGTTCGCCGGCCGGATCCTCGTCATGCGCGCGGGCCAGTTTTTCCATCGAGGCCATCCCCTCGCGGGTGCCCTTGACGCTGGCATCCAGCGCCGATTTCAGGTCGGCGTTCTTGGCCGCCTTGGCCATCTCTTCGGTGACGGGGATCGACTGCTTGCAGGCGCTGTAAAGGTCCTTCACGCCATCGAGGTAAAGGTCTTTCAGGTTCTTGATCGTCGCCATGTCATGCTCCTGTGGGAAATACGGCTGTGTCGCCCGACCAACGCCGCGGCCTCCGTGTCGTTCCGGGCAATCTTTCGCGCCGCCGCCCGCGCCGCCTCGCCCGGCGGGCGGGCACCGCGGCCGGCCGGGACTTGACTTGAACCGCCCGGACAGGCACCCCAACTGCACCCCCGATCATACCTCACGTCACACATGACAGCCGACGGCCCGCAGGGCCGGGAAAGCCCGCAATGTTTAGCTGGTTCGAACGCCGCATCGACCCCTATCCGCAGGAACGCCCCGCCATGCCGCCGCGCAGCCTGTGGGGGTTCGTGCTGCATTATTCGCGCGGGATGCTCGGCTGGCTGGCGGTGCTGGGGCTTCTGTCGGGACTGATCGCCGCGGGCGAGGTCACGCTGTTCGGCTATCTGGGCGAGCTGGTGACCCGGCTGGCCGATGCCGATCCCGCGTCGTTCATGGCGGTCGAGGGGCGGCGGCTGTTCTGGATGGCGGCGCTGCTGCTGATCGGGCTGCCCGGGCTCAGCATCCTGTCGGCGCTGGTCATGCACCAGACGCTGCTGGGCAACTTTCCGCAGCGGATCCGCTGGCAGGCGCACCGCTATCTGCTGCGCCAGTCGATCAGCTATTTCCAGGACGAGTTCTCCGGCCGGATCGCCACCAAGCTGATGCAGACCTCGCTGGCCGTGCGCGAGGTGGCGATGAAGATCGTGGACGTGGCGATCTACGTCTTCGTCTATTTCGCGGGCGCGCTGCTGGTGGCCGGGCAGCAGGACTGGCGGCTGGCGCTGCCGTTCGCGGCTTGGGGCGTGGGCTACGGGTTCCTGCTGTCGGTCCTGATCCCCAAGCTCGGCCGCGCGGCCGAGGCGCAGGCGGGCGCGCGCGCCGGCATGACCGGGCGCGTCGCCGACGCCTATACCAACATCGCGACGGTCAAGCTTTTCAGCCATTCCGAGCGGGAAGAAACCTACGCCCGCGAGTCGATGGACGACTTTCTGCAGACCGTTTACCGGCAGATGCGGCTTGCCGCGACGAACGACATGTCGCTGACGCTGCTGAACACGGCGCTGCTGGGCGCGACCACCGCCGTCAGCCTGTGGCTGTGGCTGAACGGGCATGTGGCGATCGGCGCCGCCGCCGTGGCGATCCCGCTCGCCATGCGGATGAACGCGATGAGCCACTGGATCACGTGGGAGTTCGCGGCGCTGTTCGAAAACATCGGCACCGTCCGCGACGGGATCACCAGCCTTGCCCTGCCCCGCGTCGTCAGCGACGCGCCGGGCGCGAAACCGCTGCTGGCCGGCCCCGGGGCGGTCAGCTTCCAGAACGTGACCTTCCGCTACGGCGGCGAAAAGGACGCGGACGGGCCCAAGATGGCGGTGCTCGACGACCTGACGCTGAACATCGCGCCGGGCGAGCGGATCGGGCTAGTCGGGCGGTCGGGGGCGGGCAAGTCCACGCTCGTAAACCTGCTTTTGCGGTTCCACGACGTCGAAAGCGGGCGGATCCTGATCGACGGGCAGGACATCTCGACGGTCACGCAGGAAAGCCTACGCGCCAGCATCGGCGTCGTGACGCAGGACAGCAGCCTGCTGCACCGGTCCGTGCGCGAGAACATCGCCTATGGCCGCCCCGACGCGACCGAGGCCGACATCGCCGCCGCGACCGCCCTTGCCGAGGCGCACGAGTTCATCCCGGCCCTCCGCGACACCCACGGCCGCAGCGGCCTTGACGCGCATGTCGGCGAGCGCGGGGTCAAGCTGTCGGGCGGCCAGCGCCAGCGGATCGCGATCGCCCGCGTGGCGCTGAAGAACGCGCCGATCCTGGTGCTGGACGAGGCGACGAGCGCGCTCGACAGCGAGGTCGAGGCGGCGATCCAGACCCAGCTGGAACGGCTGATGCGCGGCAAGACCGTGATCGCGATCGCGCACCGCCTGTCCACCATCGCGGCGATGGACCGGCTGGTGGTCCTGGACGCGGGCCGGATCGTGGAAATGGGCAGCCACGCCCAGCTTCTGGACCGCGACGGTCTTTACGCGCGGCTGTGGAACCGGCAGTCGGGCGGCTTCCTTGGCGCCGAGCAGGCCGCGGCGGAGTGACGCCGCGCGCGGGCCCCCCGCAGCCGCCGCGCCTTGACTTTCCGGCCCCCGGGGCACCATGAACGCCCGATATCGACGCAACGGTCCGGGGACAGGATGGCACGCAAGACGGCGAAACGCGAAGAGGGCCTGTGGGATACCGTCAAGACGGTGTTCTGGGCCCTGATCATCGCCGCGGTGTTCCGCACCCTGTTCTTCCAGCCCTTCTGGATCCCGTCCGGTTCGATGAAGGACACGCTGCTGGTCGGCGACTTTCTGTTCGTCAACAAGATGGCCTACGGCTATTCGCAGTACTCCTGCCCGTTCGGCGCCTGCCCGATCTCGGGCCGGGTGCTGGGGTCCGAGCCAAAGCGCGGCGACGTGGTCGTGTTCCGCCACCCGTCCGGCGACTTCGACTACATCAAGCGGCTGATCGGCCTGCCGGGCGACAAGATCCAGATGCGCAACGGCGTCCTGTTCCTCAACGGGCAGGAAGCCGTGCAGACCCCCGCCGGGACCTTCACCGAGGTCAAGGAACCGCAGGGCCCGCAGGCCAAGGTGCCGCTGTGCGCGGACGAGCCGGTCGCCGCGGGCGGCGTCTGCGAAAAGGCCCGCTCGGTCGAGGCGCTGCCGGGCGGCCCCTCGCACGACGTGCTGAACGTGGGCCTGTCGCCCCGGGCCGACAACACCGGCGTGTTCGAGGTGCCGCCGGGGCATTACTTCGTCATGGGCGACAATCGCGACGACTCGCTCGACAGCCGCTTCACGCCGATGCAGGACGGCGTCGGCATGGTGCCCGCGGAAAACCTGATCGGCCGCGCGGACCGGGTGATCTTCTCGTCCGCGGGATCGTCGCTGCTGTATTTCTGGACCTGGCGCGCCGACCGCTTCCTCAAGGCGATCGACTGAGAGGGCCCGCGTGAAGCTGGGATCCGACCTGCGCGCCTTCTGCCAGCGACTGGGCCACGACTTCGCCCGGCCGGAGCTTCTGGTGCGGGCGCTCACCCACGGATCGCTGTCCTCCGCCACCCGCCCCGACAACCAGCGGCTGGAGTTCCTGGGCGACCGAGTCCTGGGCCTCGTCATGGCCGAGGCGCTGCTGTCGGCCGACCGCGACGCCACCGAAGGCCAGCTTGCGCCGCGCTACAATGCGCTGGTGCGCGGCGAGACCTGCGCCGAGGTCGCGCGCGAGATCGGGCTGGGCGACGCGCTGAAGCTGGGCCGGTCCGAGATGAAGACGGGCGGCCGCCGCAAGGACGCGCTTCTGGGCGACGCGATGGAGGCGGTGCTGGCCGCCGTCTATCTGGACGGCGGGTTCGAGGTCGCGCGGGGCGTGATCCTGACCCTGTGGGGCGGGCGGCTGTCGGGGGCCGAGGCGGCGGCCTTCAACCCCAAGACCGCCCTGCAGGAATGGGCGCAGGCGCAAGGCATGCCCCCGCCCCGCTACGAGGTGCTGGAACGCTCCGGTCCCGACCACGCCCCGAACTTCCGCATCAGCGCGGTGCTTGACGACGGCAGCCACGCCGAGGCGTCCGGCGCCGGCACCAAGCGCAGCATCGAACAGGCCGCCGCGCAGGCGCTGCTGGACAGCATCGAGGGCCGCGAATGAGCGCGCGCCCCGGCCCGCGTTCCACGTTATGATTGAGCCGACCTTCGGCCGACCGCGCGGCGCGCGGTCCGCTGAACGGCCCGGCACGACCGAGGATCAACACATGACCGACGACGACACCCCGACCCCCAACGATGACGCGTCCGGCATCAGCGACGGCGGCACCGAAGGCGCCCCCGATCCGTCCGGCCCCGAAACACCCCCCCATGACGGCCCGACCCGCGCGGGCTTCGTCGCCCTGATCGGCGAGCCCAACGCCGGCAAGTCCACGCTGCTGAACCGGATGGTGGGGGCCAAGGTGTCGATCGTGACCCACAAGGTCCAGACCACCCGCGCCCGCATCCGCGGGATCGCGATGCACGGGGGCGCGCAGGTCGTGTTCGTGGACACGCCCGGCATCTTCCGCCCGCGCCGCAGGCTCGACCGCAGCATGGTCGCCGCCGCCTGGGGCGGGGCCGCCGACGCCGACATCATCGTCCTGCTGGTCGAGGCGCATCGCGGCCTGACCGACGGCGTGGCCGCGATCCTTGCCGACCTGCGCGAGCGCGCGGGCAAGACCCCGGTCGCGCTCGCCATCAACAAGATCGACCGCGTAAAGGCCGAGGAGCTGCTGGCGCTCAGCCAGCGGCTGAACGCCGAATACGACTTCGCCCGCACCTTCATGATCTCGGCCGAGCGGGGCCACGGCACCGGCGACCTTCTGGGCTGGCTCGCGGGCACCCTGCCCGAAGGGCCGTGGCTTTATCCCGAGGACCAGATCGCCGACCTGCCGATGCGGATGATCGCGGCCGAGATCACGCGTGAAAAGCTGACCCTGCGGCTGCACGAGGAAATCCCCTACCAGCTGACGGTGGAAACCGAGGCTTGGGCCGAACAGCCCGACGGCAGCGCCCGGATCGACCAGCTCGTCTACGTCACCCGGCCCGGCCACAAGGGCATCGTGCTGGGCCGCGGCGGCGAGACGATCAAGGCCGTGGGCCAGGCCGCCCGCGCCGAGCTGATGGAGTTCATGGGCCGCCCGGTCCACCTGTTCCTGCAGGTCAAGCTGCGCGAGAACTGGCTTGAGGAACGCGAGCGCTACACTGAAATGGGCCTCGACTTCCGCGACGGCGACCCCGAAGGATGACCGCGCCCCGCCTCGCCTCGGGGATCTGGGTGGCCGCCTATCTGGCGCGGCTGGGGCAGCGGACGATCCCGGCCTACGTGCTGCGGCGGGGCGACGACACGGCGGGGGCGGTCGCGGTCAAGGTGGCGCGGCTGGACGGAACCGCGCAGCTGTGGCTGAGGGAATGGGATTTCCAGACCGACCTGCGGCCGTGGCGGGCCGTGCTGGACGGGGCCGAGGCACAGATCGACGCGCGGATCGCGCGCGAGGCGGCGCAGGACCCCGACCTGTGGGTGGTGGAGATCGAGTCGCGCGACGGCGCGACGCTGCTCAACGGGATGGAGTGAGGGCCGGGGCCTGCGGCATGGGCCGAGGAACATCGGGACGCAACGTCGCAAAGCGCGTCGCGGCGTCTTGGGCATTAGACCCACATTCCCCAAGTAAATCGCTGATTTTGCTGTCAGGATCTCAATATTTCCGATATAAATCATGGTGTTGATGGCCGTGAGGGGCGCGTTTGATGGATCACCCAGAGGGTGCGGGTTCGAAGCGGGCAGATCGGGTCGAGTTCGACCGCCGGGTGCATGTGGAGTTCCGAGGTGCGCAGCTCAGTTCCGACGGCGGCCTGCTGGTGATGCGCGAGCTGGATGACGCGCTCGGGCTGTCCGATCTGGCGGCAAAAGCATTGCGCGACACCCGGCGCGGCAAGAACACGGTCCACCGGCTTGACGGGTTGTTCCGGCAATCGGTGTTCGGGCGACTGGCCGGATACGAGGATGTGAACGACGCCGACCGCCTGGCCCTCGATCCGGTGATGCGCCAGGTCGTGGGTGGAAGGGCTGTCGATGCGCAAGCGGCCTCGGCCTCGCAGATGGGACGGTTCGAGACCGAGACACTGGCACAGCCCGAGAACCGTGCCGCGCTGGCCGACCTGAATGGCCAATGGATCGACCGGTTCCATGACCGTAACGGGCTGAAGTACATCGTTCTGGACATGGACAGTTCGGTCAGCCCCACCCATGGCGATCAGGAGGGCGCGGCCTGGAACGGGCATTTCGACTGCACCTGCTATCACCCGAACTTTTTGTTCAACCAGTTCGGCATGCTGGAGCGCTGCGCCTTGCGCCATGGCAACGTCCACAGCGCCGATGGCTGGCGGGACGTTCTCGACCCCGTCATCGCCCGCTACGCGGAGCGCGACCTTTGCGGCCGGTTCTTCCGGGCTGACGCCGCCTACGCGATCCCCGCGATCTATGAGCGGCTGGAAGAAGCCCGATTCTTCTACGCCATCCGGCTGCCTGCGAACAACGTCCTGCGCGAGAAGATCGCGCATCGGCTGACGCGCCCTGTCGGGCGACCTTCGCTGACCAAGGTCAAGCGCTTCTACGAAGACTTCGAGTATCAGGCGGCATCCTGGGACAAGGAACGCCGGGTGATCGCCAAGATCGAATGGCATCCGGGCGAACTGTTCCCGCGTGTCGGCTTCATCGTCACCAACCTGCCGATGGAGCCCGACTGGGTGGTGCGGTTCTATAACCAGCGCGGCACCGCCGAGCAGCACATCAAGGAAGGTAAATATGCCTTCCACTGGACGCGGCTGTCATGCCGGAAGTTCCGCGACAATGAGGTGCGACTGCAACTGCATGCGCTGGCCTACAACCTGGCCATCTTCTTGCGCTGCATCGAGTTGCCCGAGACGATGGCCGACTGGTCGTTGACCAGCCTGCAACTGAAGCTGATCAAGATCGGGGCACGTGTCGTCCGCCATGCCCGCGCCATCACCTTCCAGCTGGCCGAGGTGGCCGTCACCGGTCCGATGGTCCGCGCCATCCTCGCCGCCATCCGCCGATTGCGAGCGCCTCCGCTATGCGCATGACCGCCATCCACGCCCAAACTGAACGAAAACGGCAGGATGGGTCTGTCCGCTGCGCTGAAAAACACCGCCACCAGGGCACAACACGGCGGCTTCGCGGGCCGATCTGCCCTGTCTCAGCGCCTTGCGCGCCCGACGACGCCGCTCGGGACGGAAAATGATTGTCCTGCGGTCGGATTCAGGCGAAACTCACGTCAGACGGCATGCCACTTGGGGAATGTATGATCACATCGCCACCTGGGACGATTACGTCCGCCACAACCTGCGCCGCACCAAGTCCGACGCCGAGGTCACCGTGCAGCTGCGCGCCCTGCACCGGGGCGAGGGCGACCCGGTGGTCCACCGGATGATCGAGCGCCACAGCGTCAGCCCGGCCGACGACCTGCCGCTGCTGGGCAAGATCCACGTGCCGGGCGCATGACCGTCACGGTTCGCCCCGCCCGCTTCCCCGACGACCTGCCCGCGATCCGCGCCCTGGTCGTCGAATATATCGACAGCCTCGGGCTGGACCTGGGCTTTCAGGATTAGAATGCGTTGGCCGATCGGGAAGCGGATTGTGAGATTCAAGGACATTTCGATCATGACGGCGACACCGTGGATCGTCGCGGCCCTGACAGCCGCAATTGCCGCGGCGCAGCCCGCCCCCGCGCAGGACGCATCCGGAACGGACGGCGGCGGCGCGGCCCCCGCGCCCGCGAATGCCGCGCCCCAATCCGGCGCGCCGCTCAAGGTCCAGATCGTCACCGTCACGCAGGCGCCGGTGGCGATGGACTTCGTCCTGACCGGCGCGATCGAGGCGCGCGACAGCCTCGACGTGGGGTTCCGGCTGGGCGGGCGCGTAACCGAGGTGCTGGTTTCGGCCGGCGACACCGTCAGGCAGGGCGAGCCGCTGGCGCGGACCGACGCGGTCCAGCAGGAACAGGCGCTGGGGGTGGCGCAAGCCTCGCTCGACAGCGCGGTCGCGGTGCGCGACCAGGCGGCGCTGGCCGCCGACCGCGCGGTCGCGCTGCTTGAACGCGGCGTCGGCACCAGTGCCGCGCGGGACGCCGCCGCCGAACAGCTGTCCTCGGCCGAGGGCGGCGTCGCGCAGGCGACGAGCGCGCTGGAACAGGCGCGGCGGGCGGTGGACGACACCGTGCTGCGCGCCCCCCAGGACGTGGTGGTGACCGACCGCGTGGCCGAACCGGGCCAGATCGTCGGACCCGCGCAGACGGTCCTGTCGCTGGCGGTGCTGTCGGGCCTTGACGCGGTGTTCCAGACCCCGAACTCGCCGCTGCTCGACGATGCGGTGGGGTCGCGCGTGTCGCTGGTGCCGCTGGACCTGCCCGACCGCGAAATGACCGGCGTGGTCAGCGACGTGGACCCGCTGGTGAACGCGGCCACCGGCTCGGTCGAGGTCACGGTCAGGATCGACGACGCCGTGACCGACACCGCGCTGCTGGGCGCGTCGGTGCGGGGCAAGATCGCGGTGCCGGACGGCAGCGGGATGCAGGTGCCGTGGACCGCGCTGACCGCCAACGCGGGCGAACCGGCGGTCTGGGTCGTCGGCGAGGACGGGCGCGTCGCGATCGCGCCGGTGGTGATTGAGCGGTTCCAGGACGGGATCGTGCTGATCGATTCCGGGCTGACCCCGGGCCAGCGGGTGGTCGGCGCGGGCTCGCAGATGCTGTTCCCCGGCCGCCCCGTCGCGCCGTCCGACGCGATCCCGAACGAACCGGTCCGGCCGGAACACGCGGACGACGGTGCCGGCGCGGCGGGCGCCACGACCGCCGCCCCACCGGCGACCGCGCAGCCAAAGGCGACCCCATGACCCGGCCCCTTCGCTTCGTTCCCGCGCGCCGCCCGATCGGCGCCGCCGCTGCCCTGGCGGCCGTGTTCCTGTTCCCGGCCGCGCCGGCGATCCTGCCCGCGCCCGCCGCAGCCTTCACCCTGCCTTGGGCAAAGAAAACCGAGACGCCGCCCCCCGGCCCGCCACGCCCGGTCGTGACCGAGATCGTGACCGACCTGCCCGCGTTGCAGCAGTCGGTCCCGGGCGTCATCGCCGCGCGGACCGAGGCCGTCCTTGCCTTCGAGACGCTGGGCACGATCATCGAGCGGCCCGTGGACGTGGGCGACGAGGTGACCGCCGGGCAGGTGCTGGCGCGGCTCGACCCCGACGACCTGCAGGCCGACGTGAGCGCGGCACGCGCGGCGCTCGCCTCGGCCGAGGTGCAGCTGACGACCGCACGCTCGACCGCCGACCGGACCCGGGCGCTCAACAACCGCGACGTGACGAGCGAGGCGCAGCTTGAGGAAGCCGAGCGCGGGCTGGCGGCGGCGGAAGCCGCGCAGCGGCAGGCGGAATCGGAACTGGCGCGCGCGCTCGACGCGCTGGGGTCGGCCGACATGACCGCCCCGTTCGAGGGGCTGGTCAGCGCGGTCGCGCGCAATCCGGGCAGCGTCGTGTCGGCGGGCGAGCCGGTGCTGACGCTCGCCTCGCTCAACGAACGCGAGGCGGTGATCGACCTGCCTGAGGCGCAGCTTGCCGGGCTGGAACCCGGCGACGCCTTCGTGGTGGTGTCGGGGTCCGACCGGACCGGCGCGGTGCCCGCGCGCGTGGACCGGATCGAACCCCTGGCCGACGCCGCGACCCGCACCCGCCGCGTCCACCTGGCGCTGGAAGAGCCCGCGGGCTTCCGCCTTGGCGCGCTGATCCGCGCCGTGCGCGGGCGCGAGGACGGCACGGTCCTGACCCTGCCCGAAGGCGCGCTGGTGGGCGCGCAGGCCGGGACGCAGCCGGGCGCGCAGCCGGATACGCAGACCGGCGCGGGCACCGACGACCACGGCACGGCGCGGGTCTGGGTGGTCACGCGCGCGGGCGACGAGGCGACGGTGTCGCTGCGCGACGTGACGACCGGCCCGGCCTTCGCGGGCCGCGTCCTCATTACGGGCGGGATCGAACAGGGCACCGAGGTCGTGACCCGCGGTGTCAATTCGCTGAAGGAAGGCCAGGCCGTGGGCCGGGCGGTGGAACCATGACGACACAAGACGACCAGCCCCGCCGCGACCCTCGCGCGGATCATCCGCAGGACCGGCCCACCGCGCCCGATGCAGCACCGGCGCCCGGCGCAGGCTCCGCGCCCGCCCGCGACGGCGCGCCCCACGATGCGCCCCCCGGCTCCACCCCGGCCCCCGCCACCCCCGCCACCGGCGGCTTCAACCTGTCCGACTGGGCGCTGCACCACCGCTCGTTCGTGTGGTTCCTGCTGGTCGTGTCGATGATCGCGGGCACGCTCGCCTACACCCGCCTCGGCCGCGAGGAGGACCCGCAGTTCACCATCAAGACGATGGTCATCACCGCCGCCCTGCCCGGCGCCACAATCGAGGAAACGGTCAAGCAGGTCACCACCCGGATCGAGACCAAGCTGGAGGAGCTGGACGAGCTGGACTTCACCCGCTCGGTCACCATGCCCGGCCGCTCGGTCGTCTATGTCGAGCTGCTGCCCACGACCCGCAGCCGCGACGTGCCCGAGATCTGGAACCGCGTCCGCCAGATGATCGGCGACATCCGCCCCGATTTCCCGCAGGAGTTCGCGGGCGTCCAGTTCAACGACAATTTCGGCGACGTCTATGGCAACATCTATGCCTTCACGAGCGACGGCTATCCCCTGCGCGAGCTGCGCGACCGGGTGGAATCGATCCGCGACGAGGTGCTGAGCCTGCCCGCCGCCGGCAAGACCCTGCTTCTGGGTGAGCGCGACGAGATCGTGTATCTGGAGTTCTCGCCCTCGCGGCTGGCCGCGCTCGGCCTGAACCAGCAGGAGGTGCTGGACACTTTGGCGCAGCAGAACGCGATCTCGGCTTCCGGGATGATCCAGTCGGGGCCCGAGCTGATCCTCGTCCGGGTCGGCGGCCAGTTCGACGACGCCCGCGCCATCGCCGAGGTCAACCTGCGGATCGGCGACCGCTTCTTCAACCTGTCGGACGTGGCGACAGTCCGGCGCGGCTACACCGATCCGCCCGAGTCCCTTTTCCGCTTCAACGGGCAAGAGGCGATCGGGCTTCAGGTCGCGATGCGGCAGGGCGAAAACATCCAGACCTTCGGGGCCGAACTCGACGCGCTGATGGCCACGGTCGCGGCCGACCTGCCGGTGGGCATCGAGATGCACAAGACCGCCGACCAGCCCCACGTCGTGACCGAGGCGGTCAGTCACTTCATCCGCGCGCTGGCCGAGGCCGTGGGCATCGTCCTGATCGTCAGCTTCGTGAGCCTTGGCTTCCGCGCGGGCTTCGTGGTGACGCTGACCATCCCGCTGGTGCTGGCCATCACCTTCGTGATCCTGGAAATCTACGGAATCACGCTGCAGCGCATCTCGCTTGGCGCGCTCATCATCGCGCTGGGGCTGCTGGTCGATGACGCCATGATCGCCATCGAGACGATGATCTCGCGGCTCGAGATAGGCGAGACCATCGACCGCGCGGCAAGCTACGCCTGGACCTCGATCGCGGCGCCGATGCTGACGGGCACGCTGGTGACGGTGGCGGGGTTCATCCCGATCGGCCTGAACTCGTCGGCGGCGGGCGAGTTCACCTTTTCGCTGTTCGTGGTGATCGCGGTGTCGCTGGTTGTCAGCTGGGTCGTGGCGGTGCTGTTCGCGCCGGTGCTGGGGGTCGCGCTGCTGCCCAAGCGGATGGCGCACCACGCCGCGCAGGCCGGACCCGTTCGGCGCGCCTTTCGCGGCCTTCTTCGTACCGCGATGCGGTTCAAGTGGATCACGGTCGCGATCACCTTTGTCCTGTTCGGCGCGTCCGTATGGGGCATGCAGTTCGTGGAACAGCAGTTCTTCCCGACCTCGGACCGGACCGAGATCATCGTCGACGTGAACGAACGCCAGAACGCGTCGATCGCCAAGACCCAGGCCACCATCGACAAGATCGAGACGTTCCTGTCCCAGCAGGAGGAGCCCGCGTTCTGGACGACTTATGTCGGCACCGGCGCGCCGCGCTTCATCCTGGCGATGGACGTGCCGACGCCGGGGCCCTTCATGGGCCAGATCGTGATCCAGACCGACAGCCTTGATGAACGCGACGCGCTCAAGGAAAAGCTGCGCGAGATGGCGGGGCGCGAGCTGGTGGGGACGGACGTGTTCGTCAAGAACCTCGAGATCGGCCCGCCGGTCGGCAAGCCCGTGCAGTACCGCGTCACCTCGTCCGACATGGACGAGGCGCGGGACGCCGCCCGGGGCCTGGCCGCCGTGCTGGCGCGCGAGCCGCGGCTGCGCGACATCTCGCTGGACTGGAACGAGCCTGCGCGCGTGGTGCGCGTGGTCGTCGATCAGGATCAGGCGCGGCGGGTCGGGATCACCAGCCAGGCGATCTCGGGCGCGCTGGCGGCGTTGTTTTCGGGCACGACCGTCACCCAGCTGCGCGACGACATCTACCTGATCGACGTGATCGCGCGGGGCGACGCCGCGAACCGCCAGTCGATCGAGGCGATCCAGAACCTGCAGCTTTCGACGCCCAGCGGCACGCCGATCCCGCTCGCCTCGCTGGCGCGGCTGGAATACGGGACCGAGCAGCCGCTCATCATGCAGCGCGACGGCCGCCCCACCGCGACGGTGCTGGCCGCCATCTCGACCGCCGACCAGCCGGCGACGATCGTAACGGCGCTGACCGACGCGGTCGCGGAATACACCGACAGCCTGCCCCCGTCGGTCAAGGTCGAGATCGGCGGCTCGGTCGAATCCTCGGCCGAAAGCCAGGCGCCGATCGCGGCGGTGGTGCCGTTGATGCTGCTCATCATGGCGGTGCTGGTCATGGCGCAGATGCAGAGCGTGCGGCTTGCCGCCATCGTCTTTGCCGCGGCGCCGCTGGGGCTGATCGGGGTGGTGGCGACGCTGGTGCCGTTCGGGGTGCCGATGGGGTTCGTGGCGATCCTGGGGATCCTCGCGCTCGTGGGGATCCTGATCCGCAACTCGATCATCCTCGTCCACGAGGCGCAGAACCTGCTGAAGGCGGGCCATTCGCGCTGGGACGCCATGTACGAGGCGTCAGACAGCCGCGCCCGCCCGATCCTGCTGACGGCGGCGGCGGCGAGCCTTGCCCTGATCCCGATCGCGCGGCAGGTGTTCTGGGGGCCGATGGCCTATGCGATGATGGGCGGGATCATCGCCGGCACGCTGGTCACGCTGCTGTTCGTGCCGGCGCTTTACTGCGTGGTGTTCGGGGTCCGGCCCGACCGGCCGGGCAAGCCGGCACGGGGCACCAGGACGGCGCAGGGGACCGCGCCCCCGCGCTGAAGAAGGTGGCGCGGCGCGGCGGGATCACGCCCCGTCGCCATCCCCCGCACCGGCCGCGCCCGCTGCACCGGCAAGGTCGCGCAGCAGCGCCGCGACCCGGTCGAGCCGCGCGGCGGGATCGTCGATCGCCTCGGGCAGCACCATCACGCCGTCGCGGTCCTCAAGGCCCCAGTCACGGCCCCAGTCGCCCGGCGCGCCGGGCAGCGCCGCGCCCTCGCGCAGGTGCAGCGCGATCCCGGCCGGACCCGCGCCCAGCTTCGCGATGCCCGCCCGCCGCGCGTCCGCGCGCAGGCGCGTGGCCGCGATCAGCGCCCGCGCCGCATCGGGCATGTCGCCGAACCGATCCTCAAGCTCGGCCGCGACCAGGTCCACCTCGTCGTGCTCGTCAAGCCGGGCCAGCCGCATGTAGGTGCCAAGCCGGATGTCGTCGTCGGCGATCCAGTCCTCGGGCAGGCGGCCCTGCGCGCCGATGGCAAGCTCGGGCGTCCAGCGTTCGGACGGCTCGCCCCGCAGCGTGTCCAGCGCATCGGCCAGCAACTGCTGATACAGATCGACCCCGATCAGCTTCATGTGCCCGGCCTGCGTGTCGCCCAGGATGTCGCCGCCCCCGCGCAGGTCAAGATCGCGGGCGCTGATCTCGAACCCCGCGCCCAGACGGTTCAGCGAGGCGAGGGTCTGAAGCCGCTTGAGCGTGCGCGGCGCGATCTCGGCCCCTTCGTCCGTGAACATCACCATCTGCCCGCGCCGGTTGCCGCGTCCCACGCGCCCGCGCAGCTGGTGCAGTTGCGACAGGCCGAAGCGGTCGGCGCGGCTGACGATCATGGTGTTGGCGCGGGGCACGTCCAGCCCCGCCTCGATGATGTTGGTGGCCAGCAGCACGTCGCCGTCGCCGCCGGCAAAGCGGACCATCGCCTCGTCGATGTCCGCCGCGGGCAGCTTGCCGTGGACGGCGATCACGCCGAGGTCGGGGACGAGGTCCTTCAGCGTCGCGGCCATTGCGTCCATGTCGCCGATGCGGGGCACCACGACGAAGCTTTGCCCCCGCCGCGCCCGTTCGCGCAGCAGCGCCGCGCGCAGCATCCCGGCGTCGTATTCGGCGACGGTGGTGCGGATCGGCTGCCGCCGTCCCGGCGCGGTCGCGATCACCGACAGCTGCTGCAGGCCGATGAGCGCGGTCTGCAGCGTGCGCGGGATCGGCGTCGCGGTCAGCGTCAGGACATGACCCGCCGACAGCGCCCGCAGCTTGCCCTTGTCGGCGTTGCCGAACCGCTGTTCCTCGTCGATCACGACAAGGCCGAGGTCCTTGTATTCGACCCCCTTGCCCGCCACCGCGCCGGTGCCCACGATCACCCGCACCGACCCGTCGGCGATCCCCGCCAGCACCGCCTTGCGGTCCGCGGCCGAGGTCAGGCGCGTCAGCCCGCCCACCTTGACGCCCAGCGTGGCGAAGCGGCGGGTGAACTCCTCGATATGCTGGCGGGCGAGGACGGTCGTCGGCGCCGCGACCGCGACCTGCCGCCCGGCCAGCACCGCGATGGCCGCGGCGCGCAGCGCGACCTCGGTCTTGCCGAAGCCCACGTCGCCCACGACCAGCCGGTCCATCGGCTTGCCCGAGGCGAGATCGTCGCGCACCGCCTCGATCGCGCGGGCCTGGTCGGCGGTCTCGCTGTGCGCGAACCCGGCCGCGAAGCGTTCGTAGTCGGACGGGTCGGGGTCGAACACCGGCGCTGTCCGCGTCTCGCGTTCCGCCGCCAGCGCGGCCAGGCCCGCCGCCGTCTCGGCCACCGCCGCCTCGATCCCGGCGCGGCGCTTGCGCCAGCTCGACCCGTCCAGCCGGTCCAGCGTCACCGCCTCGGGCTCGGCCCCGTAGCGCCAGATCTGGTGGGCCTGCGCCACCGGAACCAGCCGGTCGGCGTCGTCCGCATAGGTCAGGCGGATCGCGTCGCCCGGATCCTCGACGCCTTCGGGGGCGGGCAGCGCCTCGATGCCGGCGACGACGCCGATCCCGTGTTCCTCGTGGACGACCACGTCGCCGATGGCGATGTCCACCGTTTCGAGCGTGGCGGGCCCGCCCGTGCGGCCCGTGTCGTCGCGCCGCGCGCGGCTGCCCAGCAGGTCCGCCGCCGCGACGGCCAGCACGCCGTCGCGGCGAAAGCCGCGCCCGCACGGCATGGCGAGCGACAGGACGCTGCCCGCATCCGCCGCGACCACCTCGGCCCAGCTTTCCACCTCGCGCGCGTCCTGCCCCAGAACGGCCGGCGCGCGGCGGGCAAGGAACCGCAGGTCGCGCTCGGCCCCCAGCAGCACCACCCGCTCGCCATCGGCCATCGCGGCCTTGGCCGCCTTGGCAAAGGCCTTGAGCGGCGCCTTGCCTTCCACGAAGCGCGGCGGCGGCTCGCCGCCCGGCGGCAGCGTCACGATCTCGCGCCCGGCCAGCCGGTCACGCCAGTCCGCCTCGGCCAGAAGCCTGCGCCTGACGCGACCCTCGCCCCCCTCGATCTCGTCGGCGAGCGCCAGCATCTGCGCGCGCCTGCGCTCGGCCGTGCGGGGCAGGACGATGCGCGCGTCGGGCAGGTGGTCGATCAGCGCCGCAGAATCGTCGGTCAGCGGCAATTCGGTCAGGCGCGCGACCGTGACGTCGGCCACGTCCTCGACCGTGCGCTGGTCGATGAGGTCGTAGCGGCTGATCTGGACGATCCGGCCGTCCTCGATTTCGATCCGCACCGGGTCCTCGGCCTGTCCGGGGAAGATATCGACGACCTGACCCTGCAAGGCCACCTCGCCCGGCTCGTCCACGCGGTTGTCCTCGACATAGCCCATCGCGACGAGGTCCGCGACGAACGCCTCGTCCTCGGCCGCGTCGCCGGTCGCAAGCGTCAGCATCGTGTCGCGGGCGGCGCCGGGCCGGGGGAACGCGCAGGCCAGCGCCTCGCCCGTCGTGACCAGCGCGACGGGGGCGCGATCGGACTGCGCGGCAAGCTCGTCGAGCCGCACGAGCGCCGTGTTGCGAAGACCGATGTTCGCGGGCGAGGCCGGGGCGTCCTGCGCCAGCAGCGCATCGCTGTCGGGCAGGAACACCACCGCGGCGTCCGGCGCGGCGGCGGCGAGCGAGCGGGCGACCGAAGTCGCCTCCGCCTCGGTCCCGGCGGCGAAGATCACGTCGCCGTCCGCCAGCAGCGCGGCCAGCGCGGCCGCCGTCTCGGCGTTGCCCATGCGGGGGTGGGTGGGCCTGCGATCGGCGGCGGCGGTATCTTTGGCGGTTCTGGCGGGCATGGCTACCTTGGGCTTCGATGGCACCGGCCAACCCGGGACAGGCGGCGCCGGATCCGCCGCCGCGAGTTGATAAACGGCAGATGGACAGGCGCGCGATTTTCGCCCATGCGCGCGCGCCGTTCAGCGGCACCGGGTTCTGCCCACTCGCGGCCGGGCAGCCGTGACGCGGCGCAACCCGACGCGGCGCACGCCCGGCATGCGTTTCGGTTTGCAATCGTCGCCCGTGCGGCACAACCTTCGCCGGGAAAAGCGGACATGGCGGGCGATGGGCTACAGCAAGGACATTCCGCAGGACGCGCCGGGACCGGCGGTGGCGGCGCGCGCGCGGTTGATCGCGCGGCTGCAGGAGTTGTCGCAGGACCTGCGGGGCGGCGGGACGGGCTTGGGCCGCGTGCTGGCGCAGTCGCTGGACGCGCAGGGCAAGTGCTTTCGCGGCACGCTGATGATCCTGACGGGCGACGTGCTGGGCACCCAGGGCCCCGTCCGCGACGCCGTGCTGGAAGCGGCCATGGCCTGCGAGATGGTGCATACCGCGTCGCTTCTGATCGACGACCTGCCGTCGATGGACAACGCCGACCTGCGGCGCGGCACGCCCGCCTTTCACGTCAGCCACGGCGAGGCCACGACGATCCTTGCCGGCATCGCGCTGGTGGCCGAGGCGGTGGGCATCGTCGCCCGCGCGCCCGGCCCGGCGGTCCAGCAGGCGGGGATGGCCGCGCTTCTTGCGCGCGCGGTCGGCACCGCCGGGCTGTGCGAGGGGCAGATGCGCGACCTGAGCCCCGGCAAGTCGCCCGCCGGGGTCGAACAGGAACACGACCTCAAGACCGGGGCGCTGTTCGTCTGCGGGTTCGAGATGGTGGCGCTGGCCGCCGACGCGGGGCCAGAGCGGCAGGCCGCGCTGGCGGCGCTGGGACTGCCGCTGGGGCGGTGCTTTCAATGCCTCGACGACCTGTCGGACGCGCTGGGGACCGAGGCATCGACCGGCAAGTCGGTCGGCCGCGATGCGGATGGCGGGGGCGGCGGAAGCCCGGCGCGCGGGCAGCTGGCGGTCCGCAGCGTCGATGCGGCGGTCGCGCTGTATCACCGCCTGCGGGCCGATCTGGACCGCAGCTTGTCGGAGTGCGGGCTGACCGCGACGGCGGTCGACGACTATATCGCGCAGGTGCTGCCGCGCGGTCTGGACGGGATCGCGGCGGCGGGCGGTGTCGGGGCAGGCGTGGCACCGGCGACCGCCGGCCGCAACGCCGCGTCCGTCTGATCCCGAAGGATGGCCCGGATCGCGTTCCTCATGCCCGCCTATCGCAGCCACGCGGCCGTCCACGGGGCGCTCGCGGCCGAGCTGTCGGCGCGCGGCCATCAGGCGATCTTCGTGGGTCCCCCGTCGCTCGCGCCCCACGCGCGGCGCGAAGGGGCGGGGTTCCAGCCCTTTCCCGGCCCGGTCGACGCCGCCCGGATCGGCGGCGGCCTGCCGGGCTTCGTGCGCCTGCTGCGCGACACCGCCCGCGCCACCCGCGCCCACGCGACCGGCGGGCCGCAGGCGCTTAGCCGCGCCCGCGCCGACATCGCCGTGGTGGACGAGATGGAGCCGGGCGGCAGTCTTGCCGCCGAAGCCGCGGGCGTGCCGCGCGTGACGCTGGCCGCGTCGCTGCCGCTGCGCCGCGACCCGGGCGTGCCGCCGCCCTATGTCGGCTGGGACTGGCGCGAGGGCGAGGACGGGGTCAGGCGCGCGCAGGGCGCGTGGCGCGTGTCGGACTGGCTGATGACCGCGCAGCGCCGGGCGCTCGCCGAGGGCTGCCGGATGCACGGCCTGCCCGTCCGCGACCGCCCGTCCGACTGGGTCGCGGCCGAAGGGTCGATCGCCCAGTGGATCGCGGCGCTGGATTTCCCGCGGCCGAACCCGGTCGGTCCGGTCGTAGGCCCGATCCGCCGTCCCACCGGGGCGGACGGTGCCCCGCCCTTCGGCGGCGCGCCTTATGTCTTTGCCTCGCTCGGGACGATCGCGGGCGGGCGGCTGCGGCTGTTCCGCGTGATCGCCCGGGCGGCGCGGCGGGCGGGCACGAACCTTGCACTGGCCCATTGCGACGGGCTGTCGGAAACCGAGGCGGCGGCGCTGGCCGCGATCTGGCCCGGCCACATCGACGTGCGCGCGTATTTCGACCAGCTGCCGACGATCGCCGGGGCCAGCGCGGTGGTGACGCATGGCGGGCTCAACACCGTGCTGGACGCGGCGGGGATGGGGGTGCCGATGGTGGCGCTGCCGCTCGGCAACGACCAGAACGGCATCGCCGCGCGGCTCACCCGCGCGGGCGCGGCGGTCGTGCTGCCGCCCCGCCAGGCCACGGCCGAGCGGCTGGCGCAGGCGCTGAGCGCCGTCACGACCGACCCGCGATACCGCACCGCGCTGGACCCCGCGCGGGCCGAGATCGCGGGCGCGGGCGGGGCGCGCGCCGCCGCCGACGCGGTCGAGGCGGCACTGGGGCGGGCGCGATGACGGGCTTTCCCGCGCCCCCGCCCGCGACCCACGCCGACGTGCTGATCGTCGGCGGCGGGCTGGCGGGCAGCCTGATCGCGCTGGCGATCGCGGCCCGCGACGCAAGCCGCCGCGTGATCATTGTGGACGCGGGCACGCCCGCGCCCGACCAGTCGGGCAGCCACACCTGGTCGTTCCACGACACCGACCTGTCCCCCGACGCCGCCCGGTGGATCGCCCCCGCCATCGCCCACCGCTGGCCGGGGCAAGAGGTGCGGTTCCCCGCCTTCGCCCGCCGCCTGCGCGCGGGCTACGCGAGCCTCACGACGCAGTCGCTGCGCGCGGCGGTTCAGGCGCTGCCGATGGTCACGCTTTGCCCCGGCCGCGCGGCCGCGATCGGCGCGGCGGGGGCCGAGCTTCAGGACGGCACCCGCCTTGACGCGCCCTGCGTCATCGACGCGACAGGCCGGGTGCCGCGCGGCTATCTCGCGCTCGGCTGGCAGAAATTCGTGGGGGTCGAGATCCGCACCCCCCGCCCGCACGGCCGCGCCCTGCCGATCATCATGGACGCGACGGTGGACCAGCGGGACGGCTACCGCTTCGTCTATACCCTGCCCTTCGCGCCCGACCGGATCCTGATCGAGGATACCCGCTATTCGGACGGCCCCGCGCTGGATCATGCGAGCTTCGCCGCCGGGATCGGCGACTACGCCCGCGCGCAGGGCTGGGACGGGACCGAGATGCGGCGCGAGCATGGCGTCCTGCCCATCGCAATGGCATTCGACGCCGAAGCGCTGTGGAACGACGCGGCCGGCGGCCCGGTCCCGGCGGGGATGCGCGCGGGCCTGTTCCACCCCGTCACGGGCTACTCGCTGCCGCTGGCCGCGCGCGCGGCCGACACGATCGCCGCGGCGCTGCTGGACGCCCCCGCCTCGACCGCCGGCGTCATGGCGGCGATGCGCCGCTTTGCGCTGGACACCGCCGCGCGGCAGGGGTTCCTGCGCCTGCTCAGCCGGATGCTGTTCATGGGCGCGGCGCCGGCCGCGCGGCGCAAGGTGCTGGAACGGTTCTACCGCCTGCCCGAGCCGCTGATCGAGCGGTTCTACGCGGGCGACCTGACCCGCGCCGACCAGGCCCGCATCCTGATCGGCCGCCCCCCGATCCCGGTCCGCGATGCGCTGCCCTGCCTGCGCGAAGGCCCGCTGATCGACGACCTCAGACGAAAGCGCACGACATGACATCCCTGCCCCAGACTTGCGACGCCGTGGTGATCGGCGCGGGCCTCGGCGGCCTTGCGCTCGCGATCCGCCTTCAGGCGGCGGGCCGCCGCGTGGTGCTGGTCGAGGCGCGCGACAAGCCCGGCGGGCGGGCCTATGTCTGGCACGAGCGCGGCCATGTCTTCGACGCGGGCCCGACCGTCATCACCGACCCTGCCGCGCTGGCCGAGCTGTGGAGCCTGAGCCGCCACCGGATCGGCGACGACGTGACGCTGGTTCCGGTCGAGCCGTTCTACCGCCTCGTCTTCCCGGACGGCTCGACATTCGAATACGCCGACGACCAGGCCCGGATCGAGGCCGCGATCCACGCGATCAACCCGCCGGATGTCGAAGGCTACCGCCGCTTCCTCGCCTACTCGCGCGAGGTGATGGCCGAAGGCTACGACAAGCTCGGCACCGTGCCGTTCCAGTCGTTTTCCGACATGATGCGGGTCGCGCCTCAGCTGGTCCGGCTGCAGGCGTACCGGTCCGTCTATTCGGTCGTCTCGCGGTTCATCAAGGACCCCCGGCTGCGGCAGGCGTTCAGCTTTCATTCGCTGCTGGTCGGCGGCAATCCGTTCACCACCAGCTCGATCTACCTGCTGATCCACGCGCTGGAACGAAAGGGCGGCGTTTGGTTCGCCAAGGGCGGCACCAACGCGCTGGTCGCGGGCATGGCGCGGCACTTCCAGCGCCTCGGCGGGCATCTGGAACTGAACGCCCGCGTCGCGCGGATCGAGGTCGAGGGCGCGCGCGCCACCGGCGTCACGCTGGCGGACGGGCGGCGGATCGGCTGCGCGCAGGTGGCGTCGAACGCCGACGTGATGCACCACTACCGCGACCTGCTGGGCGGAACGCCGCGCGGCAAGTCGATGGCGCGCAGCCTTGGGCGCAAGCGCTGGTCGATGTCGCTCTTCGTCTGCCATTTCGGGCTGGACCATCTGCCAGAAGGGCTCGCGCACCACATGGTCGTGTTCGGCCCGCGCTACCGCGAGCTGGTGACCGAAATCTTCGGCGGCCCCGCGCTGCCGCTGGACTATTCGCTGTACCTGCATTCGCCCTGCGTGACCGACCCGTCCATGGCCCCGCCGGGCCAGTCGACGCACTACGTGCTGGCCCCCGTCCCCCATCTCGGCCGCGCCGACGTGGACTGGGCCGCGAAGGGCGAGGAATACGCCGACCGCATCCTCGCCACCTTGGAGGAACGGCTGATCCCCGGCCTGCGCCGGTCGCTCACCACGCGGTTCGTGTTCACGCCTTCGGACTTCGCGTCCGAACTGAACGCGCACCACGGCAGCGCCTTTTCGGTCGAGCCGATCCTGACGCAATCGGCCTGGTTCCGCCCCCACAACCGCGACGACCGCATCCGCAACGTGTTCATCGTCGGCGCGGGGACGCATCCCGGCGCGGGTATCCCCGGCGTCGTGGGGTCGGCCAAGGCCACCGCCGGGCTGATGCTCGCCGATGCCCGCGGATAAGCCGCGCCTGATCCTGATCCTCGGCGACCAGCTGTCGCCGGGGATATCGTCCCTGCGCCACGCCGACCCCGCCCGCGACACGGTCCTGATGGCCGAGGTCGCGGCCGAGGCGGGCTACGCCGACCACCACAAGCAAAAGCTGGTGCTGGTCTTTTCCGCGATGCGCCACTTTGCCGCCGAACTGCGGGCGGCGGGCTGGCGCGTCGCCTATCGCCGCATCGACGACCCCGACGCCGCGCCCGACCTGCGCGCCGCCGTGGCCGACGCGCTGCGCGACACCGGCGCGGAAAGCGTCGCCGTGACCGAGCCGGGCGAATGGCGGCTGTGGGACCAGATGCAGGACTGGCCCGCGACCCTTGGCGTGCCGGTGGACCTGCTCGCCGACGACCGCTTCATCGTCTCGCGCGAGGAGTTCGAGGCATGGGCCTCGGGCCGCCGCAGCTTCATCATGGAGCATTTCTACCGCATGGTCCGGCGCAAGACCGGCCTGCTAATGGACGGCGACCAGCCCGCAGGCGACCGCTGGAACTTCGACGCCGAGAACCGCGCGCCGGCAAAGCCTGACCTGTTCCTGCCGCAGGCCCCGGATGCGGAACCGGACGAGGTGACGGATGAGGTGATCGCCCTCGTCCGCGCCCGTTTCGCGGGCCATGTGGGGCGGCTGGACCAGTTCCGCTGGCACGTCACGAGAGCGGGTGCGGAGGCCGCGCGCGACTGGTTCATCGCCAACGCCCTGCCCGACTTCGGCCGCTTTCAGGACGCGATGCTGCTGGGCCAGCCGCATCTTTATCATTCGCTGCTGTCGCCCTATCTCAACCTCGGCCTGCTGGACCCGCTGGACCTGTGCCGCCGGGCCGAGGCCGAGTGGCGCGAGGGGCGCGCGCCGCTGAACTCGGTCGAGGGGTTCATCCGCCAGATCATCGGCTGGCGCGAATACGTGCGTGGGATCTACTGGCGCGAGATGCCGGGTTACGTGGACCGGAATGCGCTGGATGCAACCGCCGACCTGCCCGACCTCTACTGGACCGGCGAGACGGACATGGCCTGCCTGGCCGAGGTCGTGGGCCAGACGCTCGACATCGGCCACGCCCACCATATCCAGCGGCTGATGATCACCGGCACCTTCGCGATGCTGATGGGGGTCGATCCGCGGCAGGTGCACGAATGGTATCTGGCTGTCTATGTCGATGCCTACGAGTGGGTGGAACTGCCCAACACGCTGGGGATGAGCCAGCATGCCGATGGCGGGCTGATGGCGACCAAGCCCTATGCGGCGAGCGCCGCCTATGTGAACCGGATGTCGGACTATTGCGGCGCCTGCCCGTACGATCCGAAGAAGCGGCTGGGCGACGGCGCCTGCCCGTGGAACGCGCTTTACTGGGACTTCGTCGCCCGGCACGCGGATCGCTGGCGCGGGAACAACCGGATGCTGCCGATCCTGCGGAACTGGGAACGGTTCGACCCGGCCGAGCAGTCGGCGATCCGCGCCGCCGCCGCCGCGTTCCGGGACGGGCTGCCTGCGGGCGGCTATTCTTCCGCGTCCGAGTCCGCATCCACGTCCGGCTGAGCCTGCCGCATCGTCGCCAGCGCGTCCAGCGCCCGCCGCCGCCCCTGCGCGAGGTCCACGACCGGCGCGTCCGGGTAGCCGTCGCCGGATTCCATCCCCCACGACCGGGGCACCGCCTCGAAATAGTCGCGGGCATCGTCCGAGTCGCTGCCGTCCCAGCCCCACAGCCAACGGCGGCGATAGTCGCCCTTCGGGTCGAACTTCGCCGCCTGCGTCGCCGGATTGAACACGCGGAAATAGGGCGAGGCGTCCGGCCCGCTGCCCGCCACCCACTGCCAGTTCATCGCGTTCGACGCTGGGTCCCAGTCGATCAGCGCGTCCGCAAACCAGTCAAGCCCCACGCGCCAGTCGATCAGCAGGTGCTTGGTCAGATAGCTCGCCACGGCCAGCCGCACGCGGTTGTGCATCCGCCCCGTCACGAACATCTCGCGCAGGCCCGCGTCCACCAGCGGCTCGCCGGTGACGGCGCGGGTCCAGGCGGTCTCGTCCGCCTTGTCGCGGCGGAACGGGAAGGCGGCGAACTCAGGCCGCCATTCCTTGACGGGCAGCGTCGGCCATTCGGTCAGCAGGTGCCAGGCGAAGTCGCGCCAGGTCAGCTCGGCCAGGAACTTTTCGGCCGCCTGCGCGCGGGCGGGGTCGTGCAGATGCCGCTCGGCCGCGGCCCAGATTGTGCGGGGCGAAACCTCGCCCACAGCCAGCGCGTCGGATAGGCCCGAGGTCGCATCGGGCCGATCGGGGCGGTCGCGCTGGGTATAGCCCTCAGTCCGCCCCAGAAAGGCGTCCAGCCGCTTCAGCGCCGCCGCCTCGCCCGCCGGGGGGGCGTGGCGGGCCAGCACGTCGGCGCCCCGGTTCATGTCGGCGGCCATGTCGGGCAGCGGGTCGGACGCGGGGGGGCCGGCCCAGTCAAGCTTGGGCACCGGCAGCGGGGCGGGGACGCCGTGGCGGCGGACGGCGCGGGCGAAAGGGGTATAGACCTTGTAGACCCCGCCCGAGCCGGTGCGGATTTCGTGCGGCGGAACCAGCAGGTGGCCGCAGTGAAGGATCAGGCGGCGCCCGTCGCCGGTCAGGCGCGTGGCCACGCGGCGGTCTGACGCAATCCGCGACGGCTCTGGCCAGTCGTTCGCGTGGACTTCGTCGGCATGGACCTCGGCCGCGACCTGCGCCACGACCTCGGCCGCATCGCCCGTGCGGACGACCAGCGCACCGCCCCGCGTGGCAAGATCGGCCGCCAGCGCCTCGAGCGCGCCTTCCATCCGCCAGCGCGTCGCCGCCCCCTGCCCGCGCAGCACCTCGTCCACCACAAACAGCGCGACGACCGGCCCGGCGGCCGCCGCCGCTGTCAGCGCGGGATTGTCCGCGACCCGCAGATCGCGCCGGAACCAGCAGATCGTCGTCAGAGTGTCACCCCGCTCGCCTATCCGCCCCAACCAGCGGGACCCCGTCCGGGTTGCATGGTCGTCTCCCTTGCCGCAGGGTCCACCCCCGCCTACATTCAGGGGCGGGCGCCCCAAGTGGAAAGACGCCATGACCAGCATCGACTTCGCGCGCGCCATGCCCCGCCGTCGCCAGGCAGCGGTGGCGCTGGCGATCACCGCCGCAATCGTCGCGGCGTGGCTGTCGCTTCACGTCGTCGCGGTCTGGTTCCTCGACGCGCCCGCCCATCCGGTCGTGGCAGCGTTGTGCCTGATCGGGCTGACGTGGCTGTCCGTGGGCCTGTTCATCATCGCCCACGACGCGATGCACGGCGCGGTCGTCCCCGGTGCGCCGCGCGCGAACCGCGCCATCGGGACGCTGGCGCTGGCCCTTTATGCCGGGTTTTCGTTCCGCCGCATGATCGTCCAGCACATGCGCCACCACCGTTCGCCGGGGACCGACGACGACCCCGACTTCGCCCACGGCGGCCCGGTGCGCTGGTATGCGTCGTTCGTCCTGCATTACTTCGGCTGGCGGGAGTTCTGGGTGCTGGGCAGCGCCACAATCCTTTATGCGCTGATCCTGGGCGACCGCTGGCCCTATGTCCTCTACTGGGCGGTGCCGTCGATCCTCGCCTCGATCCAGCTGTTCGTGTTCGGCACCTGGCTGCCGCACCGGACAGACGACTACGCGCCCTTCGCCGACAGCCACAACGCCCGCTCGCCCGCCATGTCCGACACGCTGTCGCTGCTGACCTGCTATCACTTCGGCGGCTATCACCACGAACACCACCTGCACCCCGGTGTGCCGTGGTGGCGCCTGCCCGGCACGCGGGCGCGGGCCAAGGATGCACCATGAACGTTATCGTCCCCGTCCTGATCGTGATCGGCACCGTCGCCGTGATGGAGTTCGTGGCCTACGCCACCCATCGCTGGATCATGCACGGGCCGATGGGCTGGGGCTGGCACGAGTCCCACCACGAGGCGCATGACGACGACCACGGCATTTTTGAAAAGAACGACCTTTACGCCGTCGTCTTTACCGTCCTGTCGATCGGGCTGTTCGCGATCGGGTCGGCGTGGTGGCCGCCCCTGTGGTGGATCGCGGTGGGGATGGCGGTCTATGGCCTTCTGTACTTCATCGTCCACGACGGGCTGGTGCACCAGCGCTGGCCGTTCCGGCATGTGCCCAGACGCGGCTACCTGCGGCGGCTCTACCAGGCGCACCGGCTGCACCACGCGGTCGAGGGGCGCGAGGATTGCGTCTCGTTCGGGTTCCTTTATGCGCCGCCCGTGGACGGGCTGAAGGCCGACCTGAAGCGGTCGGGGGTGCTTGCCAAGCGCGCATCCGCCCACCGCGACGCCTGGAACCCCGAGACGCAGGACCGGATTTGACCGACATCGCCGACCCGACCCTTGCCCGCGACAGCGGCGAGGTGATCCGCAAGGGATCGAAAAGCTTTGCCGCCGCGTCCCTGCTGATGCCGCGCGCGATGCGCGACGACACGGTGATGCTGTATGCGTGGTGCCGCCACGCCGATGACGTGATCGACGGGCAAGACATGGGAAGCGCGGGGGGGAACGAAGGTCTACCGCCCGAAGACGCGGCGGCGCGGCTTGCCGACCTGCGGGCCGAGACCTTGGCCACCCTGCGGACCGATGCGCCCGTCGGCGCGCCCTTTCAGGCGCTGCGGGCGGTGGCCCGCCGTCATGATTTCCCGGAACGCTGGCCCATGGACCTGATCGCGGGCTTCGCGATGGACGTGGACGGCGCGCGCTACCAGACGCCCGACGACACGCTGCGCTACGCCTATCACGTGGCGGGCGTCGTGGGCGTGATGATGGCGCGGGTGATGGGCGTGCGCGACGACGCCGTGCTGGACCGCGCCTGCGACCTGGGGCTTGCTTTCCAGTTGACCAACATCGCCCGCGACGTGATGGACGACGCGCGGATGGGCCGGGTCTATCTGCCCGCCGCGTGGATGGGGAACGAGACGCCGGACGCCGCCGCAGCCACCCCCTCGCCCGCCGTGTACGCGGCGACGCTGCGGCTGCTGGACCTGGCCGAGCCCTACTACGCCTCGGCCCGGATCGGGCTTGCCGCGCTGCCTTACCGCGCCGCGTGGTCGATCGCGGCTGCGCTGCGGATCTATCGGGCGATCGGCCTTCGCATCCGCGCCGGAGGGCCGGGCGCCTATCGCCGGCGCATCGGCACCGGCAAGGCCGCCAAGGTGGCCATGATCGCCGCCGCGCAGGGCGACGCGCTGCTGAGCCGGCGCGCGCCGCCCGACCTGTCGCGCGCGGGCCTCTGGACCCGCCCACGCTGACGGCGCGTCAAGCCTCACAATTATTCAGGCAACCTTTTGCATCGCTCTCGCGTCCTGTTGCGAACGCAGGAGGAACGACAATGGACGACAGCCGGATCTGGAGCTTCGAGGAAAGCCTGTGGGTCGCCTCGGAAGAGGGGTACCACCAGAACGTGGACGCGGAATGCGTCATGGCGCTTGGAACCGACCCTCATATCTACGCGGGCGAGGCCGCGGTGAAGGCGGTCAGCCACACGCCGAAATGGGACGAGGTGACGTTCTCGGACCAGCACGTCTCGCGGCCGCAGGAAGGGCTGATCGTGATCGGCTACAAGGTCGCCGCATCCAAGGGCGACAAGTCGTTCCGCGCCGCCTGCACCTCCGTCTACCGGCGGATCGAACACGAGGACTGGACCGTGGTCCAGCATGCCGAGCTGCCGCTGACCGAACAGGACTGACGCATCACGCCCGCCGCCCGCGCGGCAACAGCCGTTCGAGCCGGTCCAGCACCGGCCCGAACCGCCCGCGCGCGTAGACGAGCCCCTCGTAAAGGCGATAGGCGGCCCAGGCCCAGCGGACATAGATGCCGGGCCGCCCGACCCGCCGCGCGATGTCGGCCATGCGGTGCGACCCCGCGCTGATCGCCGCGCGGGTGCGATAGACCGCGCGCCGCCGGGGCGTCAGCCCGGTCGCGTCGGGGGCGACCCGCTTGACCGGCTGCTCCCCGCGCCTGGCCCATGTAAGGCGGTAAGCCAGCCCCTCGCGCCGCTGCCGGAACCCGGCGGCCTGGGTATCGGCGATGAAATCCGCGTCCACCGCCTTGAGGTCCAGCCGCCCCTGGGCCAGCCCCTCGTCCACCAGCCGCTGCATCAGCGCGGTGCGGACCACGATCACGTTGGTGCCGCGCCCGTCCGACGAATAGGGCTCGACCCACGCATCGCCGAAGCTGATGTCGGCGGTTTCCGCCACCACGTCGTCGCACCAGTTGCAGGCGCTGTTCATGAAATACCCCGCGCCCCAGTCGCCGTCCGCAAGGTGCCACCAGTCCTTCTGAACGGTCGCACCGCCGTCCAGCGTCAGATGCGCGGTGTACCAGTTGGCGGGCCGCCCCTCGTCCTTCCTGCGGTATTCCACCGCGTGGACGGCATCGGGGTCGGCATCCAGCTGCCAGGCGAAGCTGGTGACGAAGCGGGCGCTTTTCATGTGCCCGCAGAACAGGCCGAGCCGGTGGGTGATCCGTTCCGCAAGCAGCGGGTCGCGCGCGGCGGCCAGATGGACGGACTTGATGAAACAGGGGATGCCCACGACCGCATACCGGCCCGGCACCCGCCGCACCTCGTCCAGCACGTCGGCCAGATGGACCGGGTGATAGCGCGATTTGGCCCCCGCCAGCAGGTCATCGACCGAGCGCGCCACGCGGTAGCCGAAGTACGGCGCGCCCCCGGTCCCCGGATGGACATGCAGCACCGCGTCGATGTGGCCCCGCCGCAGCAGCTCCGCCGCGATCCAGCTGACCATGCCGCCCGAGCTGCCCCGTTCGCGGAACGGCGCCTCGACCGCCGCGCCGACATGGGCGGAGACGTGGCGGCCGATACGGTCGTCGAGCATGGGGGCGTCGGGAAAGGCGCGAGCGGCGATGGAATCCTCGTCCTCGGCCCGCGGCGAGAACGGGCAGGTGGCCGAGAACGCCTCTGTCGGGGTGTCCATCCACGCAGCCGGGCCGGTGGGCTTCAGTTGGCCGAAGCGGTCCCATTCCATGCGGGCCTGCGGCTCGCCCGCAGCGCAGGCGCCACAGCCGATGCAGAGGCCGGACCGGACGATCGCGCCCGGGCTGACGAGTGGCGCGGTCACGCCAGCACCCGGTCCAGATAGGCGTCGGACTGCGCCCGCAACCCGGCCAGCCTCGCGCCCACCTGCGGCGGGGTGTCCAGCGCCGCGTCCACCTCGGACGCGGGACGGTCCTCGAACGTCAGGTGGCGGTGGGCGTCCAGAAGCGCGATCAGGTCGCGCAGCTTGTTCCAGCGATAGAAGGACGGCGCGGCCACGAACGGCTTGCCGTTCGCCAGCGCAAAGACGCAGCCGTGGAAATAGGTGGTCGCCACGGCGCTTGCCCCCGCCACCAGCGCGGCGAAATCCAGCGGGCCTGCGTCCAGCCGCTGCTCGTCGGCCCAGTCGTTGCGGTAGCCCACGCTGATCGTGCGCCAGCCGCGCCGGCGCGCGGCATCGCGGACGCGGGCCGCGAACCAGTCGGGGATATGGTGGCCGTAGACCAGCAGATAGGGCGCGGGTTCGCCCGCCGCCTGCACCTGCGGCGGGAACTGCAGCACCGGGTCAAGCACCATGGCGGGCCGCTGTCCGGTCGCCGCCCGGACCACGGCGCAGGTATTCCCGTCGCGGACCGAGATCGCGTCCAGCCGCCGCAGCCGCGCGCGCCAGTCGGGCGCAAGGCCGCCATCCGCGTCCATGTTGCCGCTGCTTGCCGCATAGGTGACGACGCGGGGCGCGTTGACGCCCTCGCCCCAGAACAGCCGCTTGCCGCCGTACCAGGGATGGCTGAGGTTCAGCACCTCGTCGGACCCGATCACGACCAGGTCCATCCCCGGCATGTCCGCCGGATCGTCCAGGTCGAACGGCGCCGACATCGGCAGCGCCGCGAACGCGCGCAGGAACCGGCGCAGCTTGCGGCCATAGGCCATGATGTCGGCGCGCCCGCTGCGATCGGGCAGCAGCGGCTGGAACGCATAGCGCCATTCCTGCGAGGTGACAGCGCGCGACCGGTGATCCAGCAGCACCGCGTCATGCCCGCGCGCGGCGATCCCTTCGACCAGGCACCGCGCCTGCCAGTAGCTGCCGTAGTTGATGCAGCGATGGAAGGTCAGGACACCGACCTGCATGGGGACCTCTGACGGGTTGCCGATCCGGTGGTTGAAACAGCCGGTGGCGCGAAGGTCCAGCCGATAGATGATGCGCGGAAAGGGGCGCGCGGGTGGCGGCGCTAGCGCCCGTAGATGCGGTCCAGCACGAAGGCCACGTCGGCCAGCCGCCCCGCCTGTGGGTCGAAGCGCGCGCCGCCGGCAAGCCGGGTCAGCCAGTCCACCGCCGCGCGCCCGCCCCAGTCGTCGGGCAGGGACGAAAGCCGTTCCTCGCGCGTATGCAGGTGCCGCGCGCCGACAAGGTCGTAGAACGACCCGTCCACGTTCCGCAGGCTCGCGCCGCCCTCGGTGCCGAAGAACTCGGCGGCGATCACCGCTTCGCGCCCGGCTTGCAGACCCCACGAACAGCCCAGCCGGATCGTGGTGCCGCCGGTCAGGTCGATGGTCGCCACGGCGTAATCCTCGACCTGCCGGGCGGGGTCTGACAGCGGCGCGCCCTTGGCGTAAAGGCGGCTTTCGACCCGCTCGACCTTTGGCCAGTCCAGCGCCCACAGAGCAAGGTCCACCATGTGGACGCCAAGGTCCACGACGCAGCCGCCGCCCGACAGGGCCGGGTCGTAGAACCACGGCTTGTCCGGCCCCCAGGCGTTGTGAAACAGCAGGTCCACGCCGAAGACGTGTCCCAGCGCGCCGCCCTGCAAAAGCCCGCGGATCGCCTGCATCGCGGCCGTGTGGCGATAGGACAGGTCCACGCCCAGCAGCAGGTCGGCACGCTCGGCGGCGGCAACGACGCCCGCCACCTCGGGTCCGGTGCGGCCCAGCGGCTTCTGGCAGAACACGGCCTTGCCCGCGTCGAGCGCGGCGATCGATTGCGCGGCGTGGGCGGCGCTGGGGGTGGCGATCACCACCGCGTCGATGCCTGCCGCCAGCAGCGCGTCCAGCCCGTCCACGCGCACCGCGCCGGGGGCGATCGCCAGCGCCTCGGCCGCGCTTGCGTCGTCGGGTTCGGCGACGGCCACGATGTCGGCCAGCCCGGTGGCGGCCAGCGCAGCCATCCGGTGCCGCCCGATCCAGCCGGTGCCAAGGAAACCCAGCCGGGGTCTGGCCGCCCCGCTCACATCCGCACCCATGCCTTGACGAACGCGCCGGGCTTGTCGCGGGTGGCGGCCATCGCCGCGCCCAGGTCGTCCAGCGGATAGTCGCGGGTCAGAAGCGGGGTCAGGTCCAGCCGCCCCGACGCGACCGCATCGACCGCCGCGCGCAGGCCCGCCACGCGGACGCCCGCGTCACGCTCGTGGGCGCTGGCGATGTCGATGCCCTTCCAGTTCCACATCTGCATGTTGACCTGCCGCGGCCCGTCCTGGTGGTAGCCCGCGATCACCAGCCGCCCGCCCTCGGCCACCAGTTCGCCCGCAAGGTCCAGCGGCCACTGCTTGCCCACGCATTCGATCACCCGCTCGGCCATGCGGCCGCCGGTCAGGCGCTTCACGTCCTCGATGATACGCCAATGGTCGTCCATGACGATGGTTTCCGCCGCGCCCATCGACCGCGCGAGGTCGAGCGATTCCGCTCGCCGCGACACCGCGATCACCCGCGCGCCCGCGTCGGTCGCGAGCCGGGTCAGGATCGCGCCAAGGAAGCCGATGCCGACGATGACGACCGTCTGCCCCGCGCGGACGTCGCTGCGGGCGAAGATGTTCATGGCGCAGGCCACAGGTTCCCCCGGGACGGGCTTGCCGTCCAGTTCCGGCGGCAGCGGCACGACCATGGGCGCGTCGGCCAGATCGTATTCGGCATAGGCCCGTTCCGACAGCGCCGCGACGCGGGTGCCGGGGGCCAGCCCCTCGACGCCCGCGCCCAGCGCGGCGATGGTGCCCCAGCTTTCATGCCCCATGCCGCCGGGCGCGCCGGGGAAGGTGGACCACGGCTGCCCTTCCCACGGCTCGACGTTGGACGCGCAGACGCCGCAGCCCTCGACGCGGATCAGCACCTGCCCCGGGCCGGGCGCGGGCACCGGCACCTCATCGACGGCAAGGTCCTGCGGGCCCTTCAGGACGGCCGCGCGCATCGTGGTCGGGATCATGTTTTCTTTTCCTCTGGAACCCGCGGGGGGGCGGGCAGGCTTGTATCCGGTCGGGCAGGAGCAGACGGATGGACGACAGCGAACGGGACGAGATCGGCCGCGACATGGGCCAGCGGCTGGCCGCCAACATCAAGATGCTCGAGGACCGCAGGCGGCGCGAGGAACGGCAGGCGCCGCTTGGCGACCGGATCGCGCGGGCGATCACGAACTTTACCGGCTCGATGACCTTCGTGGTCCTGCACCTTGTGTTCTACGGCTTCTGGATCGTGGCGAACCTCGGCTGGATTCCGGGCGTCACGCCGTGGGACGACACCTTCGTCGTGCTGGCGATGGAGGCGTCGGTCGAGGCGATCTTCCTGTCCACCTTCGTCCTCATCAACCAGAACCGGCAGGCGGCGATGGCCGACCGGCGCGCCGATCTGGACCTGCACGTGGGGCTCTTGGCCGAGGACGAGCTGACGAAGCTTGCCGAAACGATCCGGCGGATCGCGGAAAAGCTGGACGTGCCGGTGAACGACGACGCGATGCGCGAGGTCGAGAAGAACGTGAACCCGGAACGGGTGCTGGACGCGCTGGACCCGCCCTGCGGCGAACGGGCGGACTGAACGGATGGGGCGCGCGGACCGCGACGGGTGCCGCGCCGCGAAGGCCGCAGTCGCTGAGGCAGTCACGACGCCGGCGCCACCGCCCGGATCGCCGCGGCAGGACGGGTCTCGGCGTCCGGCTGCGCGGCACCCTCGGCACCGCCCGCGATGAACGCCTCGACCGCGTCGAACGCCTCGTCGTCGGTCATCTGCTCGGGCGGGTGCTTGCAGAAATAGGCGGCGGGCGCCAGCACCGGCCCCGCGAGCCCGCGATCGCGCGCGATCGCCGCGCAGCGGATCATGTCGATCGCCACCCCGGCCGAGTTCGGGCTGTCCTCGACCGACAGGCGCAGTTCCAGGTTCATGGGGACGCCGCCGAACAGCTCGCCCTCCATCCGCAGGAAGCAGACCTTGTTGTCGTTCTGCCAAGCGACATAATCCGACGGGCCGACGTGGATGTTCTCGTCCGCGATCCGTTCGCCGGCGACGGCCTGCACCGCCTCGGTCTTGGAAATCTTCTTGCTTTCCAGCCGTTTGCGATTGGCCATGTTCAGGAAGTCGGTATTTCCGCCGGTGTTCAGCTGATAGGTCCGGGCCAGCTTGACCCCGCGCTTGGCGAACAGGTCGGTCAGCACCCGGTGGACGATGGTGGCGCCCAGCTGCGCCTTGATGTCGTCGCCGATGATGGGGACGCCCGCGGCGCGGAACCGTTCCGCCCATGCCGGGTCCGAGGCGATGAAGACGGGGATGTTGTTGACGAAGGCGACGCCCGCCTCAAGCGCGCATTCGGCGTAGAACTCGGTCGCCTTCTGGCTGCCGACCGGCAGGTAGTTCAGCAGCACGTCGGTGCCCGATGCCCTGAGCGCCCGCACCACGTCCTCGCGCGAGGGTTCGGGCAGGTCCGCGGGCAGGAAGGTGCGCGCGTCGGGGTGGTCGGCCATGTGTTCGGCCACGCCGTCCAGCAGCCGGCCCATCGACACGACCGCGCCGGTTTCCGGCACGTCGGCCGCGAACACGGCGGTGCAGTTCGGGGCCGTGAAGATCGCCTGCGCGACGTCCTGCCCCACCTTGCGCCGGTCGATGTCCCACGCGGCCACGACGCGGATGTCGCCGGCGCCGTAGCCGCCGAGGTCCTGGTGCATCAGCCCGCTTGCGTCGTTGCGCCCGGCGTAGTGCGCGAGCCCCTGGACAAGCGAGCTGGCGCAGTTGCCGACGCCGATGATGGCGATGTTGATGGGCTTCTTGGCGTCGGTCATGCGGATGGCTTTCAGGTCAGGGCCGGCTGGGGCGCGAGCGGCCGAGTGGTCGCGGTCGCGGGCGCGTAGCGTTCGATCATCGCGGCGCAGAAATCCGCGAATTGCTGGGGATCGTGCGGCGGGCTCGTGTGGTGCGCGCCGGGGCCCAGATGCTCGGGCGTGAAGCAGAAGGTGACGGTGGTGTCGAAGTCGGCCAGCGCCTCCATCTGCCGGTCGAACCAGCCGATCGCGTCGGGGCGGAAGCTGTCGGCCCACGACAGGCCGGTCCGCAGGTGCCTGACGCCAAGGCGCTTCATCCACTTCACCGCATCGTCCAGACGCGGGTCCTGATAGTGGAACCACTGCATCAGCCCCATTTCGGCCGCGTGAGGGGCGTAGGCGTCCAGCCCGGGCTTCGGCGTGCCGTCGGCGCGGATCAGGCCCATGTAGAAATGGCGGTAATAGGACGACCCTTCTGCCTCGCGGTGGCGGGTGGTCGCGCCCCATTCCTGCGGCAGGTCGAACAGCGAATACCAGAAGATGCGCGGCACCCGGCCGATCAGCAGCTCGGCCGTCTTCTGTACGCCGAACACCTGCACTTCTTCAGCGCCGAAGGACCCTACGCCGACCTCGGTCACCCAGACGGGCTTGTCGGTCACCGCCTCGATCTCGGCGATCTTGGCGGGCCATTCCTTGATCTGCCACAGGTTCCAGTCCAGCGGAAAACCGTGGACCGCGACCACGTCCACATGGTCCAGCGCGCCGTGCCCCTGCATCCGCTGCACCCACAGGGGGTCGATGGGCGACATACCGCCCAGGACGCGGGTCACGGCCGGGTTCACGTCCCGGATGGCGCGCCCGGCGCGGGTCACGCAGTCGGCGAAGCGCGACCAGTCGGGGTCGAGTTCCGGGTCCCAGTGGGACTTGTTGTTCGGCTCGTTCCAGATCATCGCGGCTTCGATCATCGGGCGGCTTCTCCTGTCGGGCGGGCAAGGGCGTCGGGGCGGGCGGGATAGACCGTGTGCGGACCGTATTTCTCATAGGGGACCGGCCCGGTGCGGCACATATAAACTTCATCAAGCGGCCCGGCCTCGACACGGAAGCCCGATGCGCGCAGCATCGCCTCGACCCCGGCGCGGTTCGGGACCCACCAATTGGTCCAGTCGTTCGCCCACGCCTTTTCCACGAACGCCATGCGCGGATGCGCGGGATCCTGGAAATGCGCGTCGTCGGCGAAGTCGTAGTCGGGCGCGATGTCGGCCACCTCGTCCGGCCCGCGGGTGAGCGTCTGGAACAGCATCATGTCGCCCGCGACATGCTCGCGGATCAGGTCCAGCGCCAGCAGCGGGTGGCGCAGGTGGTAAAGGACGCCCATGAAGATCACGAGATCGAAGCGTTCGCCAAGCGCGCCCACGTCGTAGATCGAGAGGTTACGGAACTCGACCCCTTCGACCCCCAGCGTCTCGGCGGCGAAGCGGGCCTGCGAAAGATAGCGGTCGTCGCTGTCGATCCCCAGGACGCGGGCGGCGCCGCGGCGCTTCATCTCGAAGCTGTAGAAGCCGGCGTTGCAGCCGATGTCGAGGACGGTCCTGCCGTTCAGGTCGGCCGGAACGAGGTCGGCGAAACGCGCGAACTTGGCCGCCGGGTAGTCGCCCAGGAAATGCCCGGGCGCGGTCGCGTGGCCGTTCAGGTCAAGGTTGTGAAACCACGGGCCCAGCCGGTCGATCCCGTCGCGGATCGCGTCCATCGGTGGCGTCGGGTCGTCCATCGCGAGCGTCCTCAGTTTCGAGCGTTCAGGCTTAGAAGCTGCGCGCCGCCCTGTCGATCGGCGTGCAGCCAGCAGATGCGGCCCGGATCGACGGAAAAGCGCAGGATGTTGTCGAGCGTCAGCCCCAGATAGTGGCAGACCACGCCCCGGATGATGTCGCAATGACTGACACACAGGACGGGTTCCCCGCCGCCCGCGCCAAGCCGGTCGATGAGCGCGGCGGCGCGGGCGGTGGCCGCGGCCATCGTCTCGCCCCCCGCCGTGGGCGCGGTGGCGCGCGCCGTGTTCCACAGGTCCCATGCGTCGCCGGAAAGATCGGCGAAGTCCCGTCCGGACCATTCGCCGAAGTCGATCTCGTCCAGCGCGGGGTCCACCTGCGGGGTCGGGCCGAGGGCGCGGGCCAGGATCGCCGCCGTCTCGACCGTGCGCCGCTGCGGGCTGGACAGGACCGCGGCGACGCCCGCCCCGGCGAGCGCGCGGGCCAGCGCTGCGGCCTCGTCCCGGCCCGCAGGGTTCAGCGCTACGTTGGTCGTGCGCCCGCTCAGCACCCGCCCGAGCTCGTCGTGCGAGCCGTGCCGGACCAGCCCGACAAGACGGCTCATGCCACCGCCCGGCGGGTGGTGGGCCCGGTCGATCTTTGTTGTAGAAGAAGAAGCTGGGGGCGGAACCGCTTGAACATGAACAAGTTAAGACCATAGCAAAGCGGTCGACACAACCGGACACAAGCAGGCAGGGGGACGTTTGGAACAGGTTCTGATCACCGGCGGGGCGGGCTTCATCGGCCGCTTCGTGACCGACGAACTGCTGCGCCGCGGCCACAAGGTGCGCGTTCTCGACGCGCTGATCCCGCAGGTCCACGGCGACGCCGCGACCCGCCCCGACGCGCTGAACGCCGAGGCCGAGTTCATCCACGGCGACGTCCGCGACAAGGACGCCGTCGCCCGCGCGCTCAAGGGCGTGGACAGCGTCGTCCACCTTGCCGCCGAGGTCGGCGTCGGCCAGTCCATGTACGAGGTCGAGCGCTACACCTCGACCAACGACGTCGGCACCGCGGTCCTGTTCGAGAAGCTGATCGACAACCCGGTTCGCCGCGTCGTCACCGCATCGTCCATGTCGATCTATGGCGAGGGGCTGTACCGCGACGCGGACGGCGCGACGGTCGAGGACGCGGAACGCCACGGCATCCGCGACGGGCTGAAGAACTGGGAACCGGTGGACGCGCAGGGCCGGCCCCTGTCGCCGGTGGCCACGCCCGAATGGAAGCGGCCGAACCTCGCCTCGATCTACGCGCTCAACAAGTACGTGCAGGAACGCACGACCCACATCATGGCCGCCCCCTACGGGATCGAGGGCGTGTGCCTGCGGCTGTTCAACGTGTTCGGCCCCGGCCAGGCGCTGTCGAACCCCTATACCGGGGTGCTGGCGATCTTTGCCTCGCGCTATCTCAACGGGCAGGCGCCGATGATCTTCGAGGACGGCGAGCAGCGGCGCGACTTCGTCCACGTGTCCGATGTGGCGCGGGCCTTCGCCGAGGCGCTGAGCCTGCCGCAGGCGGCGGGCGGCACGTTCAACATCGGCTCGGGCCGGGACCGGTCGGTGACCGAGGTCGCGCAGGAACTGGGCCGGGCGATGGGCCGCAACGACCTTGATCCGCAGATCGTCGGCAAGGCGCGGATCGGCGACATCCGCCATTGCTTCTGCGACACCTCGCTTGCCGCCGAGACGCTCGGCTTCGCGGCGACCACCGATTTCCGCGAGGGCCTGGGCGAACTGGCCGAGTGGGTGGCAAGCCAGACCGCCGTGGACCGGGTGGACCAGGCGCGCGCCGAGCTGGAAAAACGGGGCCTCGTCGCGTGACCGTTTCGCAGACAGAAGCGGCCCCTGCCGGGGACCGGACCGACCCTGCCGCCGATCCGCGCCCGGTGCTGGTCACCGGGGGCGCGGGCTTCATCGGATCGAACCTCGCCGATCGGCTGGCGGACGACGGGCACCGGGTCGTCGTCTATGACGCGATGACGCGGCCGGGGGTGGAACGCAACCTCGCCTGGCTGCAGTCGCGCCACCCCGACCGGATCGACCACGTGCAGGGCGACATCCGCGACGCGGCCAACCTGTCCGCCTGCGCGCGCGAGGCAAAGGCCGTGTTCCACCTGGCCGCGCAGGTCGCGGTGACCACGAGCCTCGTCGAGCCGGTCGAGGATCTGCAGGTCAACCTGATCGGCACCGTCAACATGCTCGAGACGCTGCGGGCCAAGGGCGACGGCACGCCCCTGATCTTCGCGTCCACCAACAAGGTTTACGGCGATCTTGCCGACCTGGACTTCCGGCTGGCGGACGGTGCGTATCTGCCGACCGACGCCGCGATCCGGGGCCACGGCATCGGCGAGGCGCGGCCGCTCGACTTTCACACCCCCTACGGCTGCTCGAAGGGCGCGGCGGACCAGTATGTGCTCGACTATGCCCGCAGCTACGGCGTGCCGACGGCGGTGCTGCGGATGTCGTGCATCTACGGCCAGCGCCAGATGGGGACCGAGGATCAGGGCTGGGTCGCGCATTTCCTGATCCGCGCGCTCAAGGGCCAGCAGATCACCCTGTTCGGCGACGGGCACCAGGTGCGCGACATCCTCGACGTGTCGAACGCGGTGGACGCCTATTTGGGCGCGTGGCGGCGGATCGACGCGGTTGCGGGCCACGCCTTCAACCTGGGCGGCGGGCCTGCCAATGCGGTGAGCCTGCGGCAGCTGCTCGACTTCGTGGGGCAGGTGATCGACCGGCCGGTGGACGTGGCCTTTTCCGACTGGCGCGCGGGCGACCAGCGGTATTTCGTGGCCGACACCCGCGCGGTCGAAGCCGCGCTGGACCTGTCGCCCAAGGTGGACTGGCGCGACGGCGTGACGCGGCTCGCCCAGTGGCTGGCGGCCGAGGGCGGGATCAACCTGCCGGTCGGCAACCCCGCGCTGGCGCAGTCGGCCTGAACATGGGCGCACCGGGGCGCATCCTGATGACGGCCGATGCCGTGGGCGGGGTCTGGCGCTATGCGCTGGAACTCGCGGGCGCGCTGGATGCCGAGGTGGTGCTGGCGGTGCTGGGGCCTGCGCCCGACGCGGGCCAGCGGGCCGAGGCCGAGGCGCTGCCGGGGCTGCGGCTGGTCGAGACCGGGCTGCCGCTCGACTGGCTGAGCGGCGGGCCCGCGCCGGTGCTGGCGGCGGGCGCGGCGGTCGCGCGGCTCGCGCGCGAGGTTGGCGCGGACGTGGTCCACCTGAACTCGCCGGCGCTGGCGGTTGGGGATTTCGGGGCGCCGGTCATCGCGGTGAACCACGGCTGTCTGGGAACATGGTGGGACGCGGCGGGCAAGGGCGCGGTCGATCCGGGCCTCGCGTGGCTGCCCGATCTGGTGGGGCAAGGGCTGCGCTCGGCTGACCGGACCGTCGCGCCCACCCGCGCCTATGCGGAAGCGGTCGCCCGCTGCTACGCGCTGAACGTGGTGCCGACGGCCGTTCACAACGGGCGCGGCGCGATGCCCCTGCCCGACGCTGCGCCGTTCCCCGGCGCGCTGACCGTGGGCCGGCTGTGGGATGAGGTAAAAGGCACCGACACGCTGGACGCGGCCGCGGCCCGGCTGGACGCCCCCTTCGTCGCCATCGGCGCCACCCGCGCGCCACACGGCGCGACGGTCGCCCCGCGCCATCTGCAAACTACCGGCCCGCTGCCGGAAGCGGAGCTGGCGGGCTGGCTTTCCCGCCGCCCCGTCTTTGCCAGCGCCGCGCGGTTCGAGCCGTTCGGCCTTGCCGTGCTGGAAGCCGCGCAGGCGGGCTGCCCGCTGGTCCTGTCAGACATTCCGACGTTCCGGGAGCTTTGGGAGGGCGCGGCCACCTTCGTCGCAGCGGGCGACGCGGACGGATTCGCCGCCGCCATCGCCGCGCTTCTGGCCGACCCCGTGCGCCATGCGGCGAACGGCGCGGCCGCACAGGCCCGCGCCGCCCGCTACACCCCCGCCGCGACCGCCGCCGGCATGTCCGCCATCTACCGCGACGCGCTCGACCCGCGACAGGACGCCGCATGAAGATCGTCTATTTCACCCACTCGCTGCAAAGCTGCTGGAACCACGGCAACGCCCATTTCCTGCGCGGCGTCCTGCGCGAGCTTGCAGCGATGGGCCACGATGTCCGCGCGCTGGAACCGCAAGGCGCGTGGAGCCTGGAAAACCTGCTGCGCGACCATGGCGAGGCGGGCCTTGCCGCGTTCCGCGACAACTACCCCGACCTTCGCGTCGAAACCTACGCCGCCGACGCCGACCCGGTGGCGCTGGTGAACGGCGCGGACCTGGTGATCGTCCACGAATGGAACGACCCCGCGCTGGCCGCGACGCTGGGCCGCGCCCGGCAGCAGGGCGCGCGCTTCCAGCTGCTGTTCCACGACACCCACCATCGCGCGGTCAGCGATCCCGATGCGATCCGCGCCTTCGACCTTGGCGGCTTCGACGGCGTGCTGGCGTTCGGCGAGACGCTCTCCGAGGTCTATCGCCGCTGGGGCTGGGGCGACCGGGTCTGGACCTGGCACGAGGCCGCCGACACCCGCCTGTTCCACCCGCCCGCGCAGGAAACCTCGCGCGCGGGCCTCGTCTGGATCGGCAACTGGGGCGATGGCGAGCGGACCGGAGAACTGGAAAGCTTCCTGTTCCGCCCCGCCCGCGACGCGGGCCAGCCGCTCGACATCTACGGCGTGCGCTACCCCGCCGAGGCGCTGGCGACGCTGTCCCGCTATGGCGTGCGCTACCACGGCTGGGCGCCGAACGCCGCCGCGCCCGGCATCTTCGCGCGCCACATGGCCACCGTCCACGTGCCCCGCCGCTTTTACACCACGGTCCTGCCCGGCATCCCCACCATCCGCGTGTTCGAGGCGCTGGCCTGCGGCATCCCGCTTTTGTCCGCGCCGTGGTCGGACAGCGAGAACCTGTTCCGTCCCGGCACCGATTTCCTGTTCGCGGACACGGGCGAGGCGATGACGCAGCGTTTGCGCGACCTCGCGGGCGACCCCGCCCTGCGGCAAAGCCTCGTCGCGCACGGGCTGGAAACGATCCGCGCCCGCCACACCTGCGCCCACCGCGCGCGGGAACTCATGTCCATCGCCGCCACGCTCGGCCTTGATGAAGGAGCATCCGCGGCATGAAGATCGCGTTCTACGGATCCAGCCTGCTGTCGTCCTACTGGAACGGGGCTGCGACCTATTACCGGGGCATCCTGGGCGAACTCGCCCGGCGCGGCCACGAGATCACCTTCTACGAACCCGACGCCTTCGACCGCCAGAAGCACCGCGACATCGACCCGCCCGACTGGTGCCGGTCGGTGGTTTATCCGGCGACCGAGGACGCGATGCGCGGCGTCCTGGCCGAGGCGGGCGCGGCGGACATCGTCGTCAAGGCGAACGGCGTCGGCGTCTTCGACCGCGAGCTGCTGGAGGGCGTCGTCGCGGGCGCCCGGCCCGGCGCGCTGAAGATCTTCTGGGACGTGGACGCGGCCGCGACGCTGGACGAGATGCGCGGCGACGAAGGCCACCCTGTCCGGCAGGCGCTGCCGCATCTGGACATGGTTCTGACCTATGGCGGCGGGCCGCCGGTCGTGAACGCCTATCGCGGTTTCGGCGCCCGGCTGTGCGAGCCGGTCTACAATGCGCTCGACCCCCAAACCCACCACCCTGCCCCGTCGGACCCGAAGTTCACCGCCGACCTCGCGTTCCTCGGCAACCGCCTGCCCGACCGCGAGGCGCGGGTGGAGGAGTTCTTCCTACGCCCTGCCGCGACCCTGCCCGACCGCAAGTTCCTGATCGGCGGGAACGGCTGGGAAACCAAGGACATGCCGGAGAATGTCCGGCATCTCGGCCACGTCTATACGCACGAACACAACGCCTTCAACTGCACCCCGCTGGCGGTCCTGAACGTCGCACGCGACAGCATGGCGAACGTGGGCTTTTCCCCCGCGACGCGCGTGTTTGAGGCGGCGGGCGCGGGCGCCTGCCTTATCACCGACGCGTGGGAGGGGATCGAGCAGTTCCTGGCCCCCGACGCCGAGGTGCTGGTCGCCCGCGACGGGCAGGACGTGGCCGACCACATGGCCGCGCTGACGCCGGAACGCGCGGCCGAGATCGGGCGCGCGGCGCTGGCGCGGGTCAAGGCGGAACACACCTATGCGCTGCGTGGCGAGCAGGTGGACGCGCTGCTGCGCGCGCAGGCCCGCGGGGTCGCCGCATGAAGCTGGTGGTCCTTGGGCTGTCGCTGTCGTCGGCGTGGGGCAACGGCCACGCGACGACCTTCCGCGCGCTTCTGAAGGCGTTCGCGCGGCGCGGCCACGAGATCCTGTTTCTGGAACGCGACGTGCCGTGGTACGCGGGCCACCGCGACCTCACAGACCCCGACTGGTGCGAACTTGCGTTCTACGACGACCTGCCCGGCCTCGACGCCTGGCACGCCCGGATCGCGGACGCCGATGCGGTGATCGTCGGCAGCTACGTGCCGGAAGGGGTCGAGGTCGCGCGCCGCGTGCAGGGCTGGGCGCGCGGCACGACCGCCTTTTACGACATCGACACGCCGGTGACGCTGGCCAAGCTGGAACGCGGCGACTTCGAGTATCTGTCGCCCGAGGTCATCCCCGGCTTCGACCTGTACCTGTCCTTCACCGGCGGCCCGACGCTGCGCCACATCGAAAGCGCCTACGGGTCGCCGATGGCGCGGGCGCTTTACTGTTCGGTCGACCTCGACCTTTACGGCCCGCGAGACGTGGCCGTGCGGTGGGACCTGTCCTATCTCGGCACCTACAGCGACGACCGCCAGCCGACGCTGGAACGGCTGCTGCTGGAACCCGCCCGCCAGCGCCCGGACCTCAAGTTCGTCGTGGCCGGGCCGCAATATCCCGCCACGATCGACTGGCCCGCCAACGTCGAGCGGATCGAGCATTGCCCGCCCGCCGACCACGCCGCGTTCTATTCGGCCAGCCGATTCACCCTTAACGTCACCCGCGCCGACATGATCCGCGCGGGCTGGTCCCCCTCGGTCCGCCTGTTCGAGGCCGGGGCCTGCGCCACGCCCATCATCTCGGACCGCTGGGACGGGATCGAAAGCCTGTTCGCGCCGGGGTCCGAGATCGTGCTGGCGGGCGGCGGCGCCGATGTCCTGGCCGCGCTCGACCGCGATGCGGGCGCGATGGGCCGGGCCGCGCGCGCCCGGATCGAGGCCGCCCATTCCTCCGACCACCGCGCCGCCGAACTGGACGCGCATCTCGCCGAAGCCGCCGCCGCGCGCGGCCACGCGCAAGCCCGTCCCGTCTCGTCACAAGGAATCCCGGCATGACGAAACCCACGATCATCACCGCGCTGCCCCAGCGCCGCGACACCGCCCCGGCAAGCGACCGCAAGCTGACCGTGGTCGCGGGCGGCGCGGGCTTCATCGGCTCGCATCTGTGCCGGGCGCTGCTGGGCCGGGGCGAGGCGGTGCTGTGCCTCGATAACCTGCAGACCGCGCGGCCGTCGAACCTGCCGGGGTTGCAGGCCGACCCGAACTTCACCTTTGTCCGCTGCGACATCGCGAACCCGCTGCCGCCCGACGTGCTGGCCCTCGCGCCGCGCATCCACCGGATCTACAACCTCGCCTGCGCGGCGTCGCCGCCGCTTTACCAGCGCGACCCGGAACACACGATGCTGACCAACGTCGTCGGCACCAACCACCTGCTGCGGCTGGCGGAAAGCGCGGGCGCGCGGTTCCTGCTGACCTCGACCAGCGAGGTTTACGGCGACCCCGACATCCACCCGCAGGCCGAGGATTACCGCGGCAACGTCAACTGCACCGGCCCCCGCGCCTGCTACGACGAGGGCAAGCGCGCCGCCGAAAGCCTGACCTTCGACTATGGCCGCGCCGGCCGGGCCGAGGTGCGCGTGGCGCGCATCTTCAACACCTACGGTCCGCAAATGGACCCCGCCGACGGCCGCGTGGTGTCGAACCTGATCTGTCAGGCGCTGCGCGGCGACGAGCTGACGATCTATGGCGACGGCAGCCAGACGCGCAGCTTCTGCTATGTCTCGGATCTGGTCGCGGGGTTGCTGGCGCTGATGGAAGCGGGGTTCGACGGGATGGAGCCGGTGAACCTCGGCAACCCCGGCGAGCTGACGGTGAACGAGCTGCTGGGCCATGTGATCGCACTTGCGGGCGAGCCGCGGCAGGTCGTCCATCGCCCCCTGCCCGTGGACGACCCGCGCCGCCGCCGCCCCGACATCACCCGCGCGCGCGAATTGCTGGGCTGGGAACCGCTGGTGCCCCTGTCCGAGGGTCTGGCCGCCACCTATGCGTGGTTCGAGGAAGAGATGCGCTGCGCCGAAAGCGGGCTGGGACAGGGGCGCAGCTGACGGGTCAGTCCGGCGCCATCGCCCGCACCACCGGGCGCAGCGCGTCGCCCTTGACCAGCCACGACACCGCGAAGGCAACGGTCGCGAGCGTCTCCAGCCAGAACACCGGGCGCAGCGGCACCAGCCGCGCCTGCAGCGGATCGGGCGCGACCATCAACAGCCCGATCGCCGCCATCGAGCCGACGATGGTCCAGCCGCAGACGCGATAGATGCGGTTGCTCGCCGCCTTTTCGGTTGAGCCTTCGCTGCCGCGGACGAACAGCACCAGGCAGAACACCGCAAGCGCACCGAAGAACGCGGCGGCACCCAGCCAATGGACCGTGCTGGCCAGCGAAAATCCCAGCACGCATTGGCTGAGCGCGCAGGCGATCTCGCCGCCGGGCAGCGTCGGCACCAGCGCGATGGTCAGGGCGCCAAGGGACGCGGTCCGCGCGGCGGCAAGGTCGCTGATCCATTCGCCGGATCGCGGGCGATACCCCTCGTAGCTCCACAGGAACACGGCGTTCGCGCAAAGCGTGCCCACGAAGATTTCCCGCATCGGAGAATAGTAGGACGCCGAGATGCTGGGCAGGATGCCGTGGCCGAACACGATTCCCCAGACGATCAGCGCGGCGGGCAGGAAGAACCCCAGCAGCCCGATCGCCCGGCGCACCCGCAGGAACGACAGGACGAGGTCGTTGTCCGCGCGTTGCTGCGCCCCCGGCTGGTCGCGGATCACGTTCGCCATGCGCTTCCCCTCACGTCACCACAGGCAGGCTAGCACGGATCATCCGGGAGGCGAGCGGTATCGCCCGCGAACCCCTCAGTCGTCGCGGCCCGACAGGTCGCGCGTGTAGACCTTGTCCGCCACGTCGGCGAGGTCCGCGCTCTGCCGGTTCGACACGATCACGTCGGAGATCGCCTTGAACTCCTCGAGGTCGCGGATCACGCGCGAGCGGTAGAAGTCGTCGGCGTCCAGCGCGGGCTCGTAGACCACGCACTCGATCCCCTTGGCCTTGATCCGCTTCATCACGCCCTGGATCGAGCTGTGGCGGAAGTTGTCGGACCCGGCCTTCATCACCAGCCGGTAGATGCCGACGACGCGCGGCTTCCGCGCCACCACCTGGTCGGCGATGAAGTCCTTGCGCGTGCGGTTGCTTTCCACGATCGCGGCCATGAGGTTCTGCGGCACGCGGTCGTAGTTCGCCAGCATCTGCTTGGTGTCCTTGGGCAGGCAGTAGCCGCCGTAACCGAAGCTGGGGTTGTTGTAGTGGTCGCCCACGCGCGGATCGCCGGACACGCCCGCGATGATCTCGCGCGTGTCGAGGTTGCGCGCCTCGGCATAGCTGTCGAGTTCGTTGAAGAACGCGACGCGCATGGCCAGGAAGGTGTTGGCGAACAGCTTGATCGCCTCGGCCTCGGTCGGACCGGTCAGCAGCACCGGTGTCGTGTGGGTCGAGGTGCCTTCCAGCAGCAGGTCGGCGATGCGGCGCCCCTGCGCGCCACGGTCGCCCACGACGATCCGCGACGGCGCGACGCTGTCGGCCAGCGCCTGCCCCTCGCGCAGGAACTCGGGCGCGAAGACGATCCGGTCGCTGCCGGTTTCCGCCCGCATCCGTTCCACGAACCCCACGGGAATGGTGGACCGCACGAGGATCAGGGCGTCGGCGTTCACCGACAGGACCTGGCCGATCACCGCCTCGACCGACGAGGTGTTGAAGCGGTTCGTCACCGGGTCGTAGTCGGTGGGGGTCGCGACAAGCACCAGATCGGCATCCGCATAGGCGGACGGGCCGTCCGTGGTCGCGGTGATGTCGAGATTGCGGCTGGCCAGCCATTCGCTGGCAAGCCGATCCTCGATCGGGCTTTGCCGCGCGGCGATGGCGGCGACCCGCTGGGGGTTGAGGTCCACGGCGGCGACCTGGTGGCGGCCGGCCAGCATGACCACGTTTGCGGTGCCCACGTAGCCCAGGCCTGCGACAGCGATCTTCATCGAAGTGTTCCCGTCTGGTCGTTGCAGGCGGGTCAAATCACGCCGGGTTGGCAAGGTCAATCAAGCCGGCGGCTGGACCCGCGTCCGCCGCTTGCGGGGCGCGGCCCGCATGGGGATGGTGCTTTTCCTCGACCAGCGCCGACCCGAGCAGGTCGTTGATGCGACGCTTGATCCGCGCGCGCTCGTCGTTGGTGACATAGACCGACCGCGCAAGCGCCACGAAGCGGTCGTCGAACCGGCCCTGCGCCTCTTTGACGCGGATGTCGTCCTCGATCTGCCAGAGGGCCGCGTTCGTGGCGCGGAGCGCGTCGAGAAGCGGGCCGAGGTCGTCGTGGGCGGCGTGGTTTTCGTCGGCGCCGAGCGCGGGGGCTGCGACCTCGCGCAGGGCGTCAAGCTCGCGCGTGACGTTGGCGCGGGCGGGGCCTTCGGGGATCAGCCGGGCCTTCAGTTCAAGGATGGTGATCTTGTCGAGCAGTTCGCCCCACGAGACGGGGACGAGCGGGGTCGGGGGAATTGGGGCGCGGGTGATCATGGCGCTGTGTCGCCGGGGCCGGGCCGGGCGTCAAGCGCGGCCGCCGGCTGCCGGTCCAGCTCATGGGCGACCCGCGCAATGACCCCGGCCCAGTCGCCGGGGCGGTGCTGGCGGAAGATGCGGATCGACGGATACCACGGCGTCCGCTCGCCCTCGCCCGGCCAGCGCCAGTCCGCGTCGTTCTTCAGCAAAAGCCATGTCGGCCGCCCCAAAGTCCCCGCCAGATGGGCGATCAGCGTGTCCACCGTGACGACCAGCGCCGCGCCCGCGACCAGCGCGGCGGTGCGCTGCATGTCCATCGGGCAGCCCTCGGGGTTCAGAACCGGCAGCGCGGTCGGCGCCGCCACCAGCGAGAACGCGGGCGCGCGGCACAGCGGCGGCATCAGCCGTTCGGGAATGGACCGCGACGGGTCCCAGTCGCCGCCCTGCCAGCAGAGCCCGACCGCGTCCGGCGGCAGGTCGGCGGCGCGCACCGCCAGCGGCAGCGGCGGCGCGGCGACGGGCGGCACCCGCAGCGCGAAGGGCAGTTCCATGATCTCGATGTCGCAATCCTGCGGCGGCAGGGGGCGGGCCACGTCAAAGGGGACCAGCCGGTCGATGCCGGGATGGCCCGCGAACAGCGGCATCAGCCGGGGCTGCATCTCGACCGTGACGTGGGCCGCCCGCGCCCGCAGATGCGGCAGGAAGCGGGCGAACTGCACCGTGTCGCCGTAGCCGTGATAGCAGCGCACCAGCACCCGGCGTCCATCGAACGGCCGCCCGTCCCAGACCCAGCGCAGGTGATAGGGCAGGTTCGGATCGTCGCGGGTCGCGGGGTCGCGCGCGCGGTGGGCGGTGGCCATGATGTGCCACGCAGCATCATGATCGCCCCGGCGCATCGCGTCCGTCCACGGATCGGCCTGCTGGTCCATCGCTCTGCCCCTTCGCGTCCCGGACCCCGCATAGCGCGCGCCGCGCGCCGGTGGAAAGCCGGTCGCCGCACGGGGCGGACAGTTTGCGCTACCAGACTTCATCCAACCGTCACCCGAACGTCGCCTGATCTTCGCGGCCGGGGATCAAAGGAGGCCGCGAAAAGTGGAAGGCAGCCGATGCAGATTGAGGCCCGCAACGTCACCCGCCTGTTCGGCCAGACGAAGGCGGTCGATGCCGCCAGCTTCGTCATCGACCGGCCGATGATGGTGGGGATCATCGGCAGCTCGGGCGCGGGCAAATCGACGCTTCTGCGGATGGTGAACCGGCTCACCGACGCGTCGTCGGGGCAGCTGATCGTGGACGGGACCGACGTGCTTGCGCTCAAGGGCGCGGCGATGCGCGCCTGGCAAAGCCGCTGCGCGATGGTGTTCCAGCAGTTCAACCTGGTGCCGCGCATCGACGTGGTGTCGAATGTCCTGCACGGCCTTCTGAACAAGCGCGGCACGATGACCGCGATGTTCAACCTGTGGTCCCGCGACGACATCACCCGCGCCATCGCCATCCTGGACCGCCTGGGCATCGCCGAGCAGGCGGCCAAGCGCGCCGAGGCGCTGTCGGGCGGCCAGCAGCAGCGCGTGGCCATCGCCCGCGCGCTGATGCAGGACCCGGCCATCGTGCTGGCGGACGAGCCCATCGCCAGCCTCGACCCGATGAACGCGCAGATTGTGATGGAGACGCTGCGCCGCATCCATGACGAGGACGGCCGCACGGTCATCGCCAACCTGCACACGCTCGACACCGCGCGCCGCTACTGCGACCGGATCATCGGGATGCGGAAGGGCCGGATCGTGTTCGACGGCGCGCCCGACCAGCTCACCACCTCCGCCGCGCGCGAGATCTACGGCGCCGGCGCGGATTTTTCCGAAGCCGCGACCTCGACCGCCATCGACACGCCCAAAGCGCCCCCGCCCGACCGCTACGCCGAAGCGATGCTGTCGGATCTGTAGGCGTCCTTTTTTCTGCCCCCCTCCCCCTCTCTCCAGCCACGGAGCCTCACGATCATGAAATCGCTTCTCGCCTTCGCCCTCGCCACCTCGGCCATCACCGGGGCAATGACCGCGCCGGTGTTCGCGCAGGACCTTCAGCAGTTCAACATCGGCGTCATGGGCGGCGAGAACGCCCAGGACCGGATGACCTCGAACGAGTGCCTGCGCAAGCACGCCGAGGAAACGCTGGGCGTTCCGGTCAAGCTGTTCACCCCCGCCGACTATGACGGCGTGATCCAGGGCCTGCTGGGCGGCACGCTGGACATGGCGCTGCTGGGCGCGTCGGGTTACGCCAAGATCTACCTGACCGACCCCGAGGCGGTCGAGCCGGTGCTGGTCAAGACCAACCTCGACGGCAGCTTCACCTATTACTCGATCGGGATCGCACGGAAGGACAGCGGCATCACCGACATGGCCGCCATGAAGGGCAAGACGCTGGGCTTCGGCGACCCGAACTCCACCTCGGGCTACCTGATCCCGCTGGTCGAGCTGCCGAAGGCGGGCTACTCGATGAAGCCGGGCGAATACTTCAAGGACACGCCCTTCACCGGCGGGCACGAACAGACCATCGTCGCGGTCAAGAACGGCGACGTGGACGCGGGCGTGACTTGGGCCGACGGGCAGGGCGACTTCGCTGACGGCTACAACTCGGGCGCGCTGCGCAAGGCGGCCGACGCGGGTCTGGTGGACATGAACGAGATGGTCGAGATCTGGCGCTCGTCGCCGATCCCGGAAGGCCCGGTCGTGCTGCGCAAGGCGCTGCCCGCCGACGCCAAGGCCAAGATGACCGAACTGGTCGCGAACCTTATCAAGACCGACAAGGACTGCGCCTACGGCGTCGCCTCGGGCGAGACCGCCGGCTTCTCGCCGGTCACGCACGACGCCTATTCGACCATCATCGACGTCCGCAAGGCCGAGCTGGAAGCGGGCAAGAACTGACCTTTCCCGCCGCATGACCATCCGGGCGGGCCGCATCGACGCGGCCCGCCCTTTCCCCTGCCGCACGCAGAGCCGATGACCGACACCAGCATCCATCCCGCGCCCGTCCTGACCGCCGCCATAACCGCGCGCTACCTGGCCGCGGTCCGGGGCCGCCGCATCCGGTCGGCGGTGCTGCTGGCGCTTTTCTGCCTGCTCTTCGGGTGGAGCTGGCTCGTCGCCAACGACCGCAACGCGGGCGGCTTTCTGGCGCAGCTTCCGGGCTTTTTCGACTATCCGGCCGAACTGCTGTCCGAGACGGCGGCCAACCTGGCCCGCCTGCCCGCGATCATGGCGTCGAAGATCCCGGCGCTGATCGAAACGATCAACATCGCCGCCGTGTCCACGCTGGTCGGCGGCGCGGCCGGGGCCTTGCTGGCGCTGCTGGCCACGCGCGCGCTGGCGCCCTGGCCCGCGCTGGTGGGGGTTCTGCGCCGCATTCTCGACGTCACCCGCGCGATCCCCGACGTGGTGATCGCGCTGGTCCTGATCTTCGTCCTTGGCGGCGGGCCCGTGCCCGCGATGATCGCCATCGCCTTTCACACCACCGGCTCGCTGGGAAAGCTGTTTTCCGAAGTGGCCGAGAACGCCGACCTGCGCCCGGTCGAGGGGCTGGCGTCGGTCGGCGCGGGCTGGACGCAGCGGATGCTGCTGGCGGTGATGCCGCAGGTCGCGCCGAACTGGCTCAGCTACGCGCTGCTGCGGTTCGAGATCAACATCCGCGCCTCGGCGATCCTGGGCTTCGTCGGCGCGGGCGGGATCGGCTACGAGTTGCGCAACGCCATCGCCTGGGGTCCGGGCCGCTATACGGAAGCCGCGGGCGTGTTCCTGTTGCTGTTCCTGACCATCGTCGCGGTGGACCAGCTGTCCGGCATGGTCCGCGACCGCCTGATCCGGGGGAACGCCGCATGACCGCGACGATGACCGAAGGCGCCGTGCCCCCCGCGCAGGCCGCGCACCGGCTGATCCGCCGCAAGCGGCTGCTGGCCCTCGCCGCGCCGGTGCTGGTGCTGGCCTATCTGGCCTATGCCGCCTTCGCGTTCGATCTTGCCGGCGTCGCGGGCCGCGCCCGGCTCGACAACGCGTCCGTCCTTTTGCAGGACTTCTGGTCCTACAAGACCCACGTCACCCGCCCCAACCGCGGCGCGGGCGCGGGCGGGATCGAGGTCGCGATCGAGGGCAGCCGGAACATGACCTACGCCGCGGGCGATGCGCCGGGCTGGATCGCGCCCGCCCCCGGCGGCGCCACCGTGGACCTGCCGGGCGGCAAGGTCGTGACTTTTCTGCCCGACCGCCGCCTGCAGGTTGAGGTGCCCGACTACGGCACGCTGAAGATCGTCACCACCGACGGCGGCATCGTGCTGGACGCCCCGCAGGGACCGCTGCCGGACTGGATTTCCGCCTCGGACACCCGCGTCGGGCTGACGCCGGACCGCGGGTCGCGGATCGCGGTCACGAAATCCAAGACCGAGGTGTTCCGCCGCTCGCCCGGGTGGGAGCTGTTCTTCTTCACCCTCGACAGCGAATGGCACCCGCTGTCCTGGGGCGAGCGGCTGGCGGCGCTGACCCAGCCGGGCGCGGCGGCGTCGATGTGGCACGATTTCTGGACCAACAAGGTCTGGCACCACGGCGACGTCGCCTGGGCGATGGGCGAGACGGTGCTGATGGCGTTCCTCGGCACCATCGGCGCGGCGCTGGTGTCGCTGCCGCTGTCGTTCCTGTCGGCGCGCAACTTCTCGCTGGGGTTCGTGTCGCGCTTCGCGACCCGGCGCGGCTACGACTTTCTGCGCGGGGTGGACGCGCTGATCTGGACCGTGATCCTGTCGCGGGCGCTGGGTCCGGGGCCGCTGACCGGCGCGCTGGCGATCATGCTGACCGACATCGGCAGCTTTGGGAAACTGTTCTCGGAAGCGCTGGAGAACATCGACCGCCGGCAGGTCGAGGGGCTGCGCGCGACCGGCGCGAACGGGCTTTTGCGCGCGCGCTGGGGGGTGATCCCGCAGGTGGCGCCCGTGATCGTCAGCCAGGTGCTGTATTTACTGGAAAGCAACACCCGCAGCGCGACCGTGATCGGCGCCATCGTCGGCGGCGGGATCGGGCTGCTGCTCACCCAGTCCATCGTCACCCAGCAGGACTGGGAGGACGTGACCTACTACATCGTGCTGATCGTGCTGGTGGTGATGCTGATGGACAGCATTTCCGGCCGTATCAGGCGGCGCATGATCCGCGGAGACTGAGGCGACATGATCCTTTCGGCAGACACCCCCCTGATCCCCGACGACGCCGAGGTCGTGGCGACCAGCTTCGGCCGCTTCTGCGAGGTGGGGGCCGGGTCGCGCATCAACCACTCGGACTTCGACGACTACAGCTATTGCGACCGTATGGCGGACATCGCCAACACGAGCGTCGGCAAGTTCGCCAACATCGCCGCGCTAACCCGGATCGGGCCGACCGACCACCCGATGACCACGGCGAGCCTGCACCACTTTCTCTATCGCTCGAACTACTACTGGCCCGACGAGGCGCGGGACGACGCGTTCTTCACCCGCCGCCAGTCGCGCCGCACGGTGATCGGGCACGACACCTGGATCGGCCACGGCGCGATCGTGAAGCCCGAGGTGACGGTGGGCCTTGGCGCCATCGTCGGCGCGGGCGCGGTCGTGACCCGCGACGTGGCGCCCTGGACCATCGTCGTCGGCAACCCCGCCCGCCCCCTGCGCCGCCGTTTCAGCGAAGAAACCGCCGCGCGGATGGAGGCGCTGGCCTGGTGGGACTGGGACCACGAGCGCCTGCGCGCGGCCCTGCCCGATTTCCGCAGCCTGACGGCCGAGGCATTTCTGGACCGCTACGAATAGGCGCGGTTCGGACGCGAGGGCGTCCGGTCCGGGCGTGGCTTCGCCCATCGACGCACGCGGCGCGTGACCGCGACCGCCCCGCCTGCTAGCCCTTTGCCTGAACGGACAAGGGGCCGACGGCAGATGACCTATATCCGGGAAATCCAGGGGCTTCGCGCCGTCGCGGCGCTGCTGGTGGCGATCTACCACATCTGGTTCAACCGGGTGTCGGGCGGGGTGGATGCGTTCTTCGTCATCGCCGCGTTCTTCATGATGGCGTCGTTCGTCAGGATCGGCACCCCCGGCGGGCGCGACGTGCTGCGCTACTACGGCGCCACCGTCCGGCGGGTCGTGCCGCTGGCCGCCGTCGTGATCCTTGCCACGGTCGCGGGCACGCTCCTGTTCATCCCGGCGATCTACTGGCGGGAGTTCGCGTTTCACGGGCTGGCGTCGGCGGTGTTCGTCGAGAACTGGTGGCTCGCATGGACCGGCACCGATTATCTGCGGCTTGGCCTGGCGGTGTCGCCGTTCCAGCAGATGTGGGCGCTGTCGCTGCAGATGCAGTACTACCTCGTGCTGCCGCTGCTGCTGTGGATCGCGGCGGCCTTCGCCTCGCGCCGCGGCGTGTCGGTCAGGCGGGCATGGGCCGGGCTGGTCGTGGCGCTGATGGTCGCGTCGTTCGCCTATAACCTGTGGATCACCGACCGGAACCAGCCGTGGGCGTATTTCGACAGCCTCGCGCGCGGATGGGAATACATGCTGGGCGCGGCGCTGGCGCTGAACATCGACCGGCTGCCGACCATCCCCCGCCGCGCGGCGCGGGTGCTGGGATACGCCTGCCTTGCCGTGCTGGTGACGTTCGCCGCCGTGATCCCGGTCGGCAAGTCGTTCCCGGGCATCGCCGCGCTGATCCCGGTGCTGTCCACGCTGGGGCTGATCGTCGCGGCGCGGTCGGGTGCCGACATCGCCCCGCTGACCAACCGCCCCGTCATGGCGGCGGGAGAGATCAGCTTTTCCTTTTACCTGTGGCACTGGCCGCTGCTGGTGTTCTGGCGCAGCTGGACCGGCACGCCCGAGGTCGGCATTCTGCCCGGCCTCGGCATCATGGCGCTGGCCGGGCTGCTCGCGTGGGGGACGCTGCGGCTGTTCGAGGCGCCGGTCCGCCGCTGGCCGCCGCTGGTCGCGCGCCCCCTGGCGTCCGTCGCGCTGGGGGTCGTCGTCATGCTGCCGGTGCTGGGCGCGATCTATGCCTGGGCCGACGCGAACCGCGCCGCAATCGCCACGGCCTACGCGCGCAAGGCGGCGTTCGACCGGGACCCACTCAACTGGGCGGGGAACGGCGGCCTTGTGCCCGACCCGCTGATCGCGCGGGCGGACGTGGCGCGGGCCTATGCCGACGGATGCCACCAGACCATCACCGACGCGGCGGTGATCGAATGCGTCTATGGCGTCCGCGACGGTGCGCGCACGGTCGTGCTGGCCGGCGGCTCGCATTCGCTGCAATGGCTGCCCGCGCTGCAGGACCTTGCCCCGGCGCTGGACCTGCGGATCGTCAGCGTCACGAAAAGCTCGTGCGTGTTTCTTGACGCCCGCGACCCGGCCCGGGTCGCGCGGGCGGGGGCAGAGTTCAACCTGCTCGATCCAGACAGCTGCGCCGCGTGGAACACCGCCGTTCTGGCCCGGGTCATGGCCCTGCGGCCCGACCTGATCCTGACGATCGCCACCCGGGGCCGCGGCCCTGACGAGGCGGTGCCCGAGATCTACCGCTCGCTCTGGGCCGGGCTGACGGGGCGGGGGATCAAGGTGCTGGCGCTGCGGGACAACCCGTGGTTCCCGGGCGACGTGGTGGACTGCGTCGCGCGCCACGCGGACGACCCTGCGGCCTGCGACGCGCGGCGGGCGGACCTGCTGAACGCCCGCGATCCGGCCGCCGGGCTGGCGATGCCGGGGCTGCGGTTCGCGGATTTTTCCGACCTCATCTGCGACGACACGCGCTGCCGGGCGACCGATGGCGGCCTGCTGGTCTATCGTGACGAACACCACCTGACCGGCAGCTTCGTGCGCGCGCACAGTGACCGGCTGGGGCGCGAGATCGAGGCGGTAATCGGCAGGGGCTGACAGGGGCGGGGCCGGCGCTTCAGGGGTCCGACCCGCCCCCTTCGGGCGTGACGGTCAGCGTGATCCGCGCGGCCAGCCACCACGACAGGCCCCGTTCGACCGGGGTGCCGTCGGGGGTGACGTTCACCGCCTCGGTCCGGATCAGGGCGTCGCCCGGCCGGGCCTGCAGCCGCGCCGCGCGGGTCGCGTCGGCCACGCGCGCGGTGATGCGGGTATGGGCGCGGCGAAAGGCCGGGACGCCGCAGCGGTCCAGCGCCGCGGTGATCGAGCCGGTCTCGCGCAGCCCGTCGGGCAAGGCGGGCAGCCACTCGGCCGGAAACACCGACCGGAACATCGCGACCGGCTGGCCATCGACCAGCGAAACCCCTTCGGCCACGTGGACCTGCGCGCCGGGGGGCAGGGCCAGCGCCTCGGCCTCGACCGCGTCGGCGGTGCGGGTGGCCACGAAGTCGATCTGCCGCCCCGGCATCCGCCCCGCCAGCGCGATCGCGCGGTGAAACTGCACCGTGCGCCCGCCCAGGGGATAGTCGGTCGGCGCCGCCTGCACGAACACCCCCGCGCCGCGCCGCGACCAGACCAGCCCTTCATCCGAAAGCGCGGCCAGCGCCTGCCTGACGGTGTGGCGGTTGACCCCGAACCGGGCCGCCAGCGCCGCCTCGCTCGGCAGGCGCTCGCCCGGCGCGTGGTGGCCGCGGGCGATGTCGTCGCGCAGGTGATCGGCAATGGTGCGCCACAAGCTCACGGCGTCACCGAATATTCACGGGACATGCGCGCGGGGCGTGCTATAGGTGATTTGTCTAGTTGTATAGTTTCCATGACCGATCACCCGCCCCTCCCCCATACACGCGCAGACAACCTTGGTCTGCTGGCCCGCGCAAGCGCCAGCCGCATCCAGGCGCTGCTTCCCGACCTGCCGGACCACCAGGTCCTGCGCGCGCCCGAGATCGGGACCGTCATGGTCCGCGGCCGCGCGGGCGGGACCGGCGCGCCCTTCAACCTGGGCGAGATGACCGTCACCCGCGCCTCGGTCCAGCTTCCCTGCGGGACGGTCGGCCACGGCTACGTGCAGGGCCGCTCGCGCCCCCATGCGCTGCGCGCCGCAGCCATCGACGCGCTGCTGCAAACCGACGCCGCCGCCCGAATCGAGGCCGGCGTGATCGCCCCCCTGCGGGCCGAGGAAACCGCCCGCCGCCACGCCCGCGCCGGCCGCGCGGCCGCCACCAGGGTCGAGTTCTTCACGCTGGTGAGGGGAGAGGACGCATGACCGCGCACCTGCTGTCGGGCGGCTTCGCCGATCCGCCCGCCGACGCCGCCCACGCCTTCCGCGCGATCATGCAGGCGATGGCCCGCCCCGGCACGATCCACGACGTCACCGGCGCCCGCCCGCCCGCGCCGCTGTCGATCGCGGCGGGAACGGCGCTGCTGACGCTGTGCGACCGGACCACGCCCCTGTTCCTTGGCCCCTCGCACGACACGGCCGAGGTGCGGGCGTGGGTCACGTTCCACTGCGCCGCGCCACTGGTGACGGCCGGGGATGCGGCCTTTGCGCTCGGCACCTGGGACGCGCTGCTGCCGACCGACCGCTTCCCCATCGGCAACCCCGAATATCCCGACCGCGCCGCGACGCTGATCGTGGAATTGCCGGCGCTCGATCCGGTCGGCGCGACCCTCACCGGCCCCGGCATCCGCGACACCGCCACCCTGCCCCTGCCCGACCCGGCCGCCTTTGCCGCGAACCACGCCCGCTTTCCGCTCGGCTGGGACGCGATCCTGACCTGCGGCGACCGGGTGGCCGCCGTGCCGCGCTCGACCGCGATCCACACCGGGGAGGCGCGCTGATGTATGTCGCCGTGAAAGGGGGCGAGCGCGCGATCGGTGCCGCCCACTACTGGCTGGCAGAGGTCCGGCGCGGCCCCGCGGACCAGCCCGCGATCCATACCGACGCGATCCGCGACCAGCTGTCGCTGGCGGTGGACCGGGTCATGGCCGAAGGCTCGCTTTACGACCCCGACCTTGCCGCGCTGGCGATCAAGCAGGCGCGCGGCGACCTGATCGAGGCGATCTTCCTGATCCGCGCCTATCGCACCACCCTGCCGCGCTTCGGCGGGTCCGCGCCGGTGGACACCGGCGCGATGGACATCGCCCGCCGCATCTCGGCCACATTCAAGGACGCGCCGGGCGGTCAGGTGCTGGGGCCAACCTACGATTACACCCACCGCCTGCTGGACTTCCGCCTGATGGCCGATGGCGAGGTGCCGGTCGAAGGCACCGGCGCCGAGGCCGCGCCGTCGCCCGCCGCCTCAGACGTGCTGCACATCCTGTCGTTCCTGAACCGCGACGGGCTGATCCAGTCCGAGAACCCGACCGACGCCGACCCCGGCGATTTGACCCGCGAGCCGCTGGAACTGCCCGCCGACCGCGCGCTGCGCCTGCAGGCGCTGGCGCGGGGGGACGAAGGCTTCCTGCTGGGCCTCGCCTATTCGACGCAGCGCGGCTACGCCCGCAACCACGCCTTTGTCGGCGAATTGCGGATCGGCACCGTGCCGGTCGCGATGGACATTCCCGAGCTGGGTTTCGCCATCGACATCGGCGAGATCGAGGTCACGGAATGCGACACCGTGAACCAGTTCACGGGCAGCCGCACCGAGCCCGCGCAGTTCACGCGGGGCTACGGCCTCAGCTTCGGCCAGACCGAACGCAAGGCGCTGTCGATGGCGCTGGTGGACCGCGCCCTGCGGTGGGAGGAGCTGGGCGAGGATGACGCGGGCGCGCCCGCGCAGGACGCCGAGTTCGTGCTGTATCACTGCGACAACATCCAGGCGACCGGGTTCCTGGAACACATCAAGCTGCCGCACTACGTCGATTTCCAGGCCGAGCTTGAGCTGGTGCGGCGGCTGCGCGCGGACGCGGCGGGGACCGGCGCCGACAACAACAGGGAAGCCGCGGAATGAACATCGTATTCGACATCGGCAACGTCCTGATCCGCTGGAACCTGCATGCGGCGTTCGCGGGACACTTCGCATCCCCCGCCGAAACCGACGCCTACCTGGCCGAGGTGGGGTTTTCCGACTGGAACCGGCAGCAGGACGGCGGGCGAAGCTGGGCCGAGGCGGTGGACGACCTGCGCGCGCGGCACGGCGAGCGCGCGCATCCGGCGTCGCTTTATCCCGAACGCCACCGCCTGACGATCGCCGAGCCGATCGAGGGGACGTGGAACCTGATCCAGCGCCTGGCCGAGAACGGGCACGCGCTTTACGCGATCACCAACTGGTCCGCCGAAAGCTGGAACGACGCGCTGGCGCTGCACCCGCGCCTGACCGACCGCTTCCGCGACATCGTGGTGTCGGGGCGCGAGAAGATGCTGAAGCCCGACCCCGCGATCTACCGCCTGCTGATGGACCGCAACGGGCTTGAGGCATCGGACTGCCTGTTCATCGACGACAGCGCCGCCAACGTCGAGGGCGCGCGCGCCGTCGGCATGGACGCGGTGCTGTTCACCGACCCCGCCGCGCTGGAGCGCGAGTTGAACGACCGGTGGCTGCTGTGACCGCGCACGATCCCGGCCAGGCCTACAACTTCGCCTATCTGGACGAGGACACGAAGCGGATGATCCGCCGCGCGATCCTGAAAGGGCTGGCAGTTCCCGGCTATCAGGTGCCGTTCGCGAGCCGCGAGATGCCGATGCCCTATGGCTGGGGCACCGGCGGCGTGCAGGTGACGGCGGCGTGCCTGACCCCCGACGACACGCTCAAGGTCATCGACCAGGGCGCGGACGACACCACCAACGCGGTCAGCATCCGCGGCTTCTTCCGCCGGGTGGCGGGCGTCGCCACGACCGAGCGCACGGCCGAGGCGACCGTGATCCAGACCCGCCACCGGATCCCGGAAACCCCGCTGACCGGGGACCAGATCCTCGTCTACCAGGTCCCGATCCCGGAACCGCTGCGCTTTCTGGAACCGCGCGAGACGGAAACCCGGCGGATGCACGCGCTGTCCGATTACGGCCTGATGCAGGTCCGGCTGTACGAGGACATCGCCCGCCACGGCGAGATCGCGACATCCTACGCCTATCCGGTCAAGGTCGCGGGTCACTACGTCATGGACCCCTCGCCCATCCCGCGCTTCGACAACCCCAAGATGCACATGTCGGCGGCGATCCAGCTGTTCGGCGCGGGGCGCGAGCAGCGCATCTACGCGGTGCCGCCGTGGACCGGGGTCGTCAGCCTCGATTTCGACGACCACCCGTTCACCGCCAGCAAGGCCGACCACCCCTGCGCGATCTGCGGGGCGACGGACAGCTATCTGGACGAGGTCATCACCGACGACGCGGGCGGGCGGATGTTCGTCTGTTCCGACACCGACTACTGCGCTACGAGGCAGGAGAGCGGCCATGACTGACACCCCGCTGCTGTCCGTCCGCGACCTTGAAAAACGCTACGGCGCGCGGATCGGCTGCACCGACGTGAGCTTCGATCTGTGGCCGGGCGAGGTCTTGGGGATCGTCGGCGAATCCGGGTCGGGCAAATCGACGCTGCTCAACTGCATGGCCGGGCACCTTGCGCCCGACCGGGGGCAGGTCCTTTTCGACACCAGCGACCGCGGGCTGGTCGATACGGTCACAATGTCCGAACCGGAACGCCGGATGCTGGGCCGCACCGACTGGGCCTTTGTCCACCAGAACCCGCGCGACGGGCTGCGGATGGCGGTCAGCGCCGGGGGCAACGTGGGCGAGCGGCTGATGGCCGTCGGCGCGCGCCACTACGGCCGGATCCGCGACACCGCCGAGGACTGGCTGAGCCGGGTCGAGATCGACCCCTCGCGGATCGACGACCGGCCGCGCCAGTTCTCGGGCGGGATGCAGCAGCGTCTGCAGATCGCGCGGAACCTGGTGACCGGCCCCCGGCTCGTGTTCATGGACGAGCCGACCGGCGGCCTTGATGTCAGCGTGCAGGCGCGGCTTCTGGACCTTCTGCGCGGACTGGTGCGGCGGATGGGGCTGTCGGCAGTGCTGGTGACGCACGATCTGGCCGTGGTGCGGCTGCTCGCCGACCGGCTGATGGTGATGAAGGACGGCCGCGTGGTCGAGACCGGGCTGACCGACCAGGTGCTTGACGATCCGCGCCACGCCTATACGCAGCTTCTCGTGTCCTCGGTCCTGCAGGTATGACGATGATCGACGTAGAAGACGTGGCCAAGGACTTCACGCTCCACAATCAGGGCGGGACCGTGCTGCGGGTGATGGAAGGGGCGCGGCTGTCGGTCGGCCCCGGCGAATGCGTGGGGCTGGTCGGCGCGTCGGGCGCGGGCAAATCCACGCTGATGCGGATGATCTGGGGCAACTACCGGATCGACGCGGGGTCGGTCCGCGTGGGCGGGGTGGACCTGGCGACCGCCGTGCCGCGCGACATCATCGCGCTGCGCCGCGCGACCTTGGGCTACGTCAGCCAGTTCCTGCGCGTCGTCCCCCGCGTGCCCACGATCGACGTCGTGGCCGAGCCGCTGCTGACCCTCGGCGTTCCCGATGACGAGGCGCGCGACCGCGCCGCCGCGCTGCTCACGCGCCTCAACATCCCCGAACGGCTGTGGCCGCTGTCGCCGACGACCTTTTCGGGCGGTGAGCAGCAGCGGGTGAACATCGCCCGCGGTTTCGTCCACCCCTGGCCCGCGCTCTTGCTGGACGAGCCGACCGCGAGCCTCGATGCCGCCAACCGCGAGGTTGTGCTGTCGCTGATCCTCGACGCCAAGGCGGCCGGCGCCGCGATCCTCGGCATCTTCCACGACGAGGACGCGCGCGCCCGCGTCTGCGACCGGCTGGTGGACGTGACGAGCTTCGCCCCGGAACGGGCGGCGGCATGACGGCGGACCCCGACCCGGCGTCAGGCCCGGCGGCAGGATCGGCGTCAGGACAGGCACCCGGCGCGGCCCCCTGCTTCGCCTTCGTCGGTCCCTCTGGCGCGGGCAAGGACAGCGTGATGGCGGCGGTGGCCCGCGCCCGCCCCGACGTGCTGCTGGCGACCCGCGTCATTACCCGCCCCGCCGACCCGACCGAACCGTTCCGGCCCGCGACCCGCGAAAGCTTCGACCGCGACCGGGCGGCGGGGCGGTTCGTCCTCGACTGGGACGCGCACGGGCTGTCCTACGGCATCCCGGGCGAGGTCCGCGCGGCGCAGCAGGCGGGCCGGATCCTGTGCGTGAACCTGTCCCGCGCGGTCCTGCCGCAGGCGGCGCAGGTGCTGGCGCCGCTGAGCGTGATCCACATCACGGCCGCGCCCGAAGTCCTCGCCCGGCGTCTCAGCGCGCGCGGGCGCGAGGATGCGGGCGCGATCGGCGAACGCCTGCTGACGGCGGGCCGCGACCTGCCGGACCTGCCCGGAACCCGGGTCCACCTGATCGACAATTCCGGCCCGCTGGACCATGCCGTGCGGGCGGTCCTTTCGCTGCTGCCCGCCCCCACAGACAAGAGCTTTCCATGACCTCCGAAACCGTGTTCGCCAACGCCTCACTGATCCTGCGCGACCGGGTCGCCCGCGGCAGCCTCGTCATCCGGGACGGGCTGATCGCCGATCTGGACGAAAGCGGCGCGGCGCCGGCCGGCGCGATCGACTGCGGCGGCGACTTCATCGCGCCCGGGATGGTCGAACTGCACACCGACAACCTGGAACGCCACATCCAGCCCCGCCCAAGCGTCGGCTGGCCCCACGCCGCAGCCATCGTGGCCCACGACGCGGAACTGGCAAGCGTCGGCATCACCACGGTGTTCGACGCGCTGCGCGTCGGCTCGATCGAGGAGGACGAGGCCGAATACCCCCGCTACGCCCGCCCCCTCGCGTCGGAAATCCTGGCCATGATCGCGACCGACGCGCTGCGGATCAGCCACTACATCCACCTGCGCGCCGAGGTCTGTTCGCAGACGCTGGTGGCCGAGCTGGACGAGTTCGACGCGGGCGACCGGGTCAAGCTGGTCAGCCTGATGGACCACACCCCCGGCCAGCGCCAGTTCCGCGACATCACCAAGCTGGCCAAATACGTGCAGGGCAAAAGCCGCATGTCGGACGAGGCGTTCGCCGCCCACGTCCGCCGCCTGACCGATCTGCAGCAACGCTTCGGCGCCCAGCACGAGGCGGCGGCGGTCGCGGTGGCGCAGCGGCTGGGGGCGGTGCTGGCCAGCCACGACGACACCACCCCCGAACAGGTCGCGACATCGGCCGGCTACGGCATCCGCCTGGCCGAGTTTCCGACCACGCTCGAGGCCGCAGACGCCTGCCGCGACCACGGGATCGCCACGATCATGGGCGCGCCGAACCTGGTGCGGGGCGGCAGTCATTCGGGCAATGTCGCCGCCGCCGAATTGGCGCGCGCCGACCGGCTGGACATCCTGTCGTCGGACTACGTGCCCTCGTCGCTGCTGGCGGGCGCGGCCATCCTGGGCGGCATCTGGGACGACCTGCCCCGCGCCATCGCCACCGTGACGGCGAACCCGGCCGAGGCCGCGGGCCTGCCCGATCGCGGCCGGATCGAGCCCGGCCGCCGCGCCGACCTGATCCGGTTTGCCATGCTGGACGGAACCCCGGTCCTGCGCGAGACGTGGGTCGGCGGCAAGCGGGTGGCGTAGGCCGCGGCGGGCCAGCGCAGGCCACAGCGCCGCCACGGGCAGGTTTGCATGACCGCGGCGAGGTCGGCGATCCAGTCGGCCCGCAGTACCGCGTCGCCGCTCAGCGGCTCTGCGCGCGGGGCTCGAAGCTAAGGGGAAGGTTGTCCCACAGGTCTTCGGGAAACGCTTGCGGGCGAAGCTCGCCCTTTACCAATTCCACAATGAACGGACCAAAGCTCATCGGGAACACCTCTGCCACGCCCTCGTCCTCGCCCCAGATGCCGACCGGCCAGGTTTCCGGACCGCCCGGTCCGACGATCCAGCCGAGATAGTCGCCGTTGTCAGTAACGGCAAAGGGCATCAGCCCGCCGTCCTGCGGAAAGACCGGCATCGTGAAGGTCTGGGGATGGTGCGCCTTCAGCGTCTCGTAGGATCGAACGGGACCGAGCGTTGCATCCGGCATCCGCACGGCAGGACGGGCTCCGTTCGGCGCAAACAGGCGGATGAAATCGCCGATGCCGCCCGGTCCCCACTCGGCCATGAACGCCGTGTAGTCGGCAGGGATTGCGCGCCCCAATGCCTCTTCGACCGTGGTCCACTCGGCTGGCTGCGGCACCGGATGGCGTTGCTCCAACGCGGGCGGCGGCATGACTGCGGCGAGTTCGGCGGACCAATCCATGTCGGCTCCTTCTGTCGCGACCGGAGCCGCTTACGAGTTGTCGATGTTGTTGATGGTGATGGAGATGTCCAGCCCCTGGGATCCGCGCGCCTGAAGTGCGACGCCGACCGGGTGGTCCTGGCCCGCCGCGTAAAGGGGCGTCACCTTGTAATTCACCACCTCTCCCGCGCTCACGGCGTCGTGGACCTGCCGCTCGAAGTCGCTCATCACCGGCGAGTTCGTGAAACGCTGATAGAGCATCACCAAGTTTCGCTCGTCGGTGCCAGAACCCCCGAGCGAACGCGCCAGCAGGTGGCCGCGCGAGTGGTTTTCATCACCGCTGACGAAGCCCGGCGGCTTGATTGACTGCTTGGCATGGCTGCCCGTCCCCAGCATGTCTCTGGTGATCGTCGCCTCGATCCCCTGCGCCTGTCCCGACGCGTTCAGGCTGCCATAGTCGATCCGCGACGGCGCGGTAGCGGCCGGCGCGCTGAGCGGGGCAATGTTCGCGGGCACCCCGCGCGTGATCGCCCCGCTCGCCTCGTGGTCGTTGATGATGTCGGTCAGCGAACGCGGGGCCGCGACGAAGCCGTTCCCCTGCGCGATCGGGCTGTTCAGCCGGTTCGTCTCGCGCACCAGCGCCTGGTCCAGTTCGCGCTGGCGCACGGCGATGTCGTTGCGCTGGGTCTGGGTCAGGCCGGCGGTCTGGGTCCTGGCCAGCGCGTCGGCCTCGCGGGTGATCTTGTCGATCTCCAGCTTGGCCTCGAACGCCGAGGATCCGGGCTCGGGCTCGGCCTTGCCGCGCAGGATGTTGTCGAGTTTCGACCGCAGCCCGCCCGCCGACGACAGTTGCGCGGCGGTGTGTTCGTGCAGCGCAAGCTGCGCCGGGTCCGGCGTGCCCGCGCCGTGTTCGATGCGGATGTTGGTCGCGCGGCCGTTCCGGGTGTCATAGGCGACCCGCACCTCGCCCGGGCCCATCCCCGGCACCTGCGAAACCGGCACGTTGGCCGGCGGCGTGGTTGCGCCCGCGCGGATGCGCTGGTCCAGGCCTGCGAAGGACATGCCGTCGGTCCCGTTCCGGGCCACCCCGCCCGACATCCGCGACGCGCCCGCCATGCCACCCCAGAAGGCCACGTTCAGCAGGCCCGCGGCGCGGTCCTGCCCCGACATGTTGTCCCAGTTCCGGGCAAGCTGGATCGACTGGTCGGTGACGGCCGCACCGTCCATGACCTCGGCCGCGGTGGCCGTGCCCGACACCGCGCGCGCGAACGCGGGCGTCGCCCGGCCGCCCATCGCGCCCAGCTTCAGCGCGCCGCCCACGGCGCCGACCGACAGCGCGCCCGCCGCCACCTCGAGCCAGTTCGACCGCACCGACGGGTCCGACAGGTCGGTGATGTCCTGGCCGTGGGTCGCCTTGTCGTGCAGGTCCGAGGCGGCGCGGCCCGTCGCCCACAGGGCGGCCCCGCCCGCGACCAGCGGCGCCGCGGTGCCGCCGGTGCCCAGGATCAGCGCGCCACCCGCGACGATCCCCGCGCCAAGCGCGACGCCGTCCATGACCTTGCCGAACCCCTCGCCGAAGCTGTCCACGACGCCGGGCGTGTTCCCGTGCGACAGTTCCTCGGACTTCAGGTCCATGCCCTTGGCGTAGGTCATCTTGCCTTCGGGCAGCTTGTTGTTTTCTTCCCAATCCTTGAGGTCGGTGTAGGTCCGGCCGGTGTGATCGACGAAGCGCGCCTCGCCGGTGGCCTTGTCATCGACCCGGAACACGGGAACGGTCGCCGCGCCCTCGTCCTTGCTGGTGATCGTCACCGGCACGACCGAGACCCTGGCCTGCGGCCCGCCAAGTTCGGTGATCTTGCGCTGGACGTCGTCGATCGCCTGGTTGTTGCCGCCGTTGGAATAGAACTGGTTGTTCATCCCCCGTTCGAGGAACTCGGCCGACGGCTCGCCCTGGGGCAGCATGTCCGGGCGGATGCCCATCGCCTGGCCCACGGTGTTGCGAAGCGCCTCGCCGCCCAGGGACTGCGGATCGGTGCCGCGCGTCTGATAGGCGTCCGTCACCTTGGCGGCATAGGCTTTCGAGATCGCCTCGGATTCCCAGCCGTCCTTGAACGCGTCCGCGTTGATGCTGGTGCCGCGGCCGGCGACCTGGTCCAGCGCCCAGACCCGCATTTCCGGCGTCACCTTTTCGCCGAACAGCATCTCGCGCGCGCCTTCATGGGCCATCACGCCGTCGAGGTTGCGCGCCATCTGCTCGCGCGCGATGCGGTCCGCGTCGGTGCTGCCGGGGGCGCGGGCGTTGGCCAGCGCGTTCGCGATGTCGGTCCGCTGCGGGCCGTTCCGCGCGCCGTTCTTGTCCTCGAACATAAACAACGAGGTGGCGATGCTTTGCTGCTGCTCGGGCGAGAAGCTGTTGCGGTCCGCCGCCGCCGACCACAGCTTGTCGCGGACGCTGCCGTCCATCCACTGGGTCTGCTTGGCGATCTGCGGCTCGAGCCCCGGATTGGCGCGCACCACCGCCGCCGGATCGAGGTTCATCGCCGTTTCCAGCATCCCCACCGACCGCTGCGCCCATTCCGGGGACGAGGCGACGCTGCCGCCTTTCGCATAGATCGCCTGGTTGCTCATCTCGGGCCTGGCCAGCGCCGCCGCCAGCGCCTCGCGCGCGGCGGGATCGTTGCGGACGCCGTCGACCGCCTCGCGCACGTTCTCGTTGAAGCGGCCGTTGTCGGACTGGCCCTGCCACGCCTTGACCGAGCCTTCGGCAAGCGCCGCGCGCTCGGCATCGGTCAGCCGGCCCAGGTCGGAATCGCCGCGCAGCGCCTGCGACGCGCGGGTGCCGCCTTCGCTGTCCCAGAAGATCCCGCCCTTTTCGTGGGTGGCGTTGTCCTTGACCCAGCTGTCGATCTTGGCCTGCCGTTCGGGCGTGACCGTATCGACGGGCGCGACCGGCGCGGTGGGCGCGCCGGGGGCGACGGGACCCAGAACGGGCCCCTGCTGGCGGTTCGTCACGTTCTGAAGCAGCGGCGTCAGGCCAGCCGGGGCCGTCGCGGGCTTCGCGGGGACCTGCGCGGGGGCGGGCGCCTGCGCCTGCGGCTTCGGCTGGGCCTGCGGCTGGGGTTGCGGCTTGGGCTGCGGCTTCGGCTGCGGAGGGGCCGGCGGCTTGATCGGCTCGGGCGGCTTCTGCGGCTGCGTGGCACGCTCGATTCCGGCACGGATGGCGCTGAAGATGTTGGACATGGCGGTTCTCCGGCTCGGATGGGCGGGGCTCAGCGGCCCGGATGTGTGAGGATGAAGGCGGTTGGCGAAGCCTGGCTGTGCGGGTGTCCGCCCGGTCGGCGGTCGGGGCCCGGGCGGTGGGCGCCGACGCGGCGTGGCCCGCGGGCCTTTGGGGCGGCGCCAGGCATCCCGTCAGTACCCCTGGGTCATGTAGCGATAGGAATCCCAGCTGTACATTTCGCCGGTCATGGCCGACCAGTTGTTCAGCCGGTACTGCTGCCAGAACATCTCGTTCATGCCGCCACCGCCGCCACCGCCGCCGTTGCGGGCGGCCGCCAGGATGATTTCCTGGAACCGCTTCTGCAGCGGTCCGGCGAAGGCGGTGTATTCCGCGAAGTCGACGAGGTCGGGGCTGGCCTTGCGTTCGTCCTTGGTCAGCGGCAGGTTCACGACCGCGATCCAGGCGAGGATGTCGTCCGCGCCCGTCACTTTCTTGATGAGCGCCTTGGGCGGGACTTCCTTGTTGTCGAGGACGCCGACGACGATCCGGCGCTCGCTGTCGTCCAGTTCGTCCCACACCTCGGCCACGCCCGCTTCCCACGCCGCCAGCTTGGTGGGGAACATGCGGTTGACCTCCTTGTCCTGGGTGTCCCAGAACTCGACCGCGTCGGCGTGAGCCACCCCGGGCATACGGGCCTTCAGCCGCTCGAACGCGTCGATGTCGCTTTGCGCCATCCCCTGCCCCGGCACCCGCTCGCGGATCATCGGGTCGGCTGCGTTCCACGCGGCAAGGGTCTTGCTGTGTTCGGCCTTGGCTTCGATGGTCAACGCCACGAGAATGTCGCGGGTGCAGTCCAGCGCCACGCCGCGCGAGGCCGGGTTGTCGGCGGCGATCGCCAGGCGCGCGGCCTGCATCAGCCCCTCGGGCAGGTCGTTGGGCCCGTTCGCGCCGGCGTCCGCGATCTTGAACATGGCGTCAAGCTCGGTCCGCACCGTTTCCTTGTCGATCGACCCGCCCTGCGCCTCGATCAGGGCATGGACGGCGGTGACGGCGATGTCGGCGTCTTCCGGGGTAATGTGCTTGTCGCCGGCAAAGGCGGGTGACGCCGAAACGGCGCAGGTGATCGCAATGGGAAAAAGGTAACGACGCATCGAACGGCCTTGCTGCAAGATCCGGGTAATGGATTGCAGGCAGGTTAACCTTTCCGGTGACACCTGCATGACGAAGTTTGCGGACGGGCGAAAACTTGCCGGTCGCCGCGCGCGGCGGCTGAAAGCCGCGCCGTCACCGTGAGGCGCGGCCGGGCAGAAATCTCGTCGCCACCGAAGCCGCGCTATTGCGCCCGATACCCGATCGCTGAAAGGCTGGCGCCATCGGCGAGAACTCGCCGCTTGGGGCGGCACCCCGCCGGGAGGACCGATTTCACATGATTTGTCACGCTTCTGTCGCTTTAATCGTCTTGTGTCCTCGGCAGGTGAACGGAAAGACAGATGACCTGCACGCGGAATGACTGGCGTGACCGGGGCCGGGTGGCCTTGATTGTGCTGGCATTGACGCTGGCGGCGAAGCTGTCCGTTCCGGGGGCCGCATGGGCACAGGCCGGTGACGAGCCGGGCTGGGCACTCGACGATCTGGCGGTTCTCTATCAACCGTTCCCGTACGAAGCGAAGGACGTGGCACTGACCGACATGCTGCAGCAGATGACCATAAAGACCGGCGTGCCGGTCATCGCGGCCCAGGGGCTGGCGGGTCGGGTCAGCGTGGCCAACGGGTCGGGTTCGCTGCGCGACGCGCTGGATCAGGTTTCGGGCGACGCGGGTCTGTTGTGGTGGTTCGACGGGGCCGCGGTCCATGTCGAGCCGGCATCCGCGATGACCAGCCGCCTTCTTCCCCTGCAGGGCGTGTCGATGCCCGCGCTGCGCGAGCAGCTCGACGCGGTGGGCATGGCCCATACCAGCTACCGCATGATCGCGAACGACCGCGCGAGCGTGGTCCGCGTGGTTGCCCCGCGCGGCTATACCGACGCACTGGCCGAGGTCATCGCCGCAATGGCGGCCGAGCGTTCGGCCCGCGCCGATGGCGGGCGTTCGGGCATGCCGCTCATCATCCGCGGCCCCGCCCGCCAGCGCCGCCCCGCGAACCTGGGCTACGGCGCGCAGCCGGGCGCGGGCTACCAGCCCTCCGGCTATCCGGCGGGCGCATATTCCAACACCAACGCGGCCCCAGTCGACGCGGGCCGCGGCTATCCCGCGAACGGGTATTACGGCGCGGGTTACCCGGCCGGCAATTTCGGGGCCGGTAGTTTCGGGGCCGGAAATTTCGGGGCTGGCAACTTCGGGGCCGGCAACTTCGGCGCCGCGCCGGCGCCCGCCACATCCGGTGCCACCGCGCCCGGCTATTTCGCGCCCGCCACGGCCCCCGCGGCCGGCCGGGCGTCACAGTGAAAGGACCAGCCATGAACACCTCGCCCGACCAGACCGCCGTGGCTGGCACCCCCGAACAGATCGACGACCTGCACCTGCTGATGGCGGTCGCGGTGCTGACCGGCCAGCGCGGCATCGACACCCCGGTCCTGCCGGTGTTCGAATGCTGGAGCCTGCATTACCCCGAAGACGCGCTCGGCCGTCTGGGGATCGGCCTGTTCATGGTCGGCAACGGCAATGCCGAGGGCGGGATCGCGATCATCGCCGACGCCGCCCGCACCGCCCGCACCCGCGCCGACCAGGCGCGCGACGTGCTCGATTCCCTCGTTTCCGATTTTCCCGAACTCGCACGTTAAGGTATTTCTTCGATGCAGATCGACCGCGCCGACATGAAACTGCTGATCGAGGCCGGGTATTCCGGCGTCATGCGCGGCATCGACACCGACATGGGCCCCGTGTTCGCGGCCATTTCCGAATGGATGCCGCAATACGCCGCCGGCCCGATCGGCACCGCGCTGGTCCGCATGGTGGCCGGCGATCTTCGGGGCGCCGACGAGCTGCTTGAAACGATCATCGCGTCCAACCTGGAAGGCAAGAACGAGGCGACGGCGATCCTTGCCATGTGCCGCGTCCTTCAGAACCAGCACGAAGATGCGCGCCGCCTGGCCGCCGACCTGCAGGGAACCGGCGGTCACGCCGAGGCCTTCGCGGACGGCCTGGTCAATGGCGCAGAAGATCTGACCCAGGGCCACGAAGGCCTTGCGGCAGAGGCCGAGGCGACGCCCGCGCGTCCCGGCACCGACGGTTAAGTGGGCAAGTTCAACTGCATGGAGTCATGAACATGGGACTTTTTTCCGGTATCGGTAAGGCGCTCGGCGGCCTGACCAAGATCGTCAGCGGCCTGGGCGGCATCGCCAAAGCTCTCGGCGGCATCCTGAACTCGCCGCTCGGCAACCTGCTGAAAATGGCTTTCCCGCCCCTCGCGGCAGCCGGTGGCATCCTGAACTTCGTCGGCATGGCCGGCAGCCTGGCCGATTCGATCGGCGGCGGCGCGCAGTACTGACGCGCCCGCACTAGGGGGATGCGGTATCCTGGTCGCCAGCAACGACCTCGCCGCACCCCCTTCCCCACGGGACGCGACCCTGCGTCCCTGATCCTTGATACGACTACTACTACCACCACTGCCAACGACCCTGGAAAGACCGGCACGGCCAGATGACCAGCACGACCCGAACCCCTGCAGACGCAAAGGCCGCACCCGGCCTTGCCCGGACCGCGCGCCGCGATGTCGCGGCGGCGCTGCGGGCGATGCTGCGGCGTCGGGACGAACTGCTGGGTCGCCGTGCCAACCCGTTTCGCCGCCTCGTCGCGGCGATGGCGCGCCCGTTCCGGGCCGCCGGTCATTTGCGGAGTGACCGCCCGCAAGTCACCCCCCGTTCCGTCGCCATGCCGTACGGACGACCCACCCTCAGCACGCTCGGCACCGGCCTTGCGGGTGGAGGCGGCGGAAGTCCGAACCGGCAGGTCGCTTCGCGGAACCCTGTGACGCGTCACTCCGTTCCGGTAAAAGACAGCTGCGCCTGTCCCCGAATCCCCGCTTTTACGATCTGCCGACACCCTCGCCACGGTTTCAACGACAGGGCCGCCCGCGCGGCCTGAGACCCCGGCAAAGCCCGACGCGAAAGGAACCCGTCATGGTCACCGCCGTCACCGACCTGTCCGCCGCTAGCGCCGCGCTGGCGCAACCCGCGACCCAGAACCAGCCGCAGCTCAGCGATTTCGCGCAGCGCGCGCTGGACGGGCTGGGGCAGATGCATTCGGATTACCAGTCCGGCTCGATGGCGATCCGGCAGGAAATGGACCGCCCCGTGGCGATCACCGGATCCGGCCCCGAGATGCTGAGCCAGCAGATCGAGGCGATGCGGTCGCAATCCCGCATGGCGATCCAGGTGCAGCAGCAGATCGTGCAGTTCACGCTGGCCACCTCGGTCTCGTCGAGCCTGGGCAACAACCTCAACAGCTTCCTGAAGGGCGCCTGACCCTTTTCGGACGCGGACCCCGGAACATCATGATTTCCCTGCCCCCAACGGCCGCGCGCCGCCGCGCGGCCAGACTTGCGGCGGCGCTTTCCGTCGTGCTGGCGCTGACCGCCTGCAAATCCGAGCTTTACACCGGCCTGACCGAACGCGAGGCGAACGAGATCGTCGCCGCCCTGATCGGGTCCGGCATTCCCGCGTCCAAGGCGCCGGGCGCCGAGGGGCTGACGGTGATGGTGGACGACGCGCGCTTCGGCGACGCGATGACGCTTCTGGATCAGCGCGGCCTGCCGTCGCGCAAGTACGACAGCATGGGCGACGTGTTCGCCAAGGAAGGGCTCGTCTCGTCCCCGACCGAGGAACGCGCCCGGCTGATCTATGCGCTGAGCCAGGAACTGTCGCGCACCATCGCGGAAATCGACGGCGTCCTGTCCGCCCGGATCCATGTTGTCCTGCCCGAAGCCGACATGCTGGGCCGCGACGTGAAGCCGTCGTCGGCGTCGGTGTTCGTGCGCTACGTCCCGACCTCGAACGTCGAAAGCTACAGCACCCAGATCAAGATGCTGGTCGCGAACTCGATCGAGGGGCTGCTTTACGACAACATCACCGTCGTGATGGTCCCGGCCGACGAGGCGACGCCCGCCGCGCAGGCCGAGGCGATGCCGAAGCTTGCCAACATCGCGGGGGTGTGGGTCCACCCGGCGAGCGTGGCGCGGCTGTGGGGGATGCTGACGGCGCTGATGGCGACGGCCACCGCGGGCTTCCTGTTCGCGGGCTGGCCCTACGCGGCGATGCTGCTGCGCCGCCGCCGCGCCGCCGATCCGCTGCGCCAGGACGGCGGATCGTGACCGCCACCGGCGCCACCGCAGGCGGCCGCACCGACCCGGCGCGGGTCCGGGCGGCGGCGGCGCGGGTGGCGCTGGCGAACCGGCGCGCGGGCTGGCTGCCCGCGGGACGCGCGGCGCAGGGCCGGGGCCTGGGCCGCCGCGCGCGCGCGCTGCCGCCGCTGGCCGCCGACATCGACGCCGGCGATCCGCTGCTGGCACCCGCCATCGACGCCGCGGCCGAGGACCGGGTCTTTGCCGCCGCCGCCGCCGCGCTGGCGTCGCACCGCCTGGCGCTCGCCGTGACCGCGCCCGACCGGGCCGAAGCCGACGCGCTGGTGGACCGCATTGCCCGCGACTTCGCGCTGCGTCGCCGGCACCTGTCGCTGCCCTTGGGCGGCGGCGACCTGCCGCAGGCGCTCGCGGCCGCCCGGATGCTTGCCCAAGCCGAATGGATCGCCCGCCTGCCCGAGCCGCTGGCCGGGGAGTATGCCGCGGCGCATGGTCATGTCCGCGACGTGACGCCCGTGCCTGCCGGAACCGCCGATGAACGCGCTGAAACCGGCGCCGACCCTCAAGTCGCGCCCGCCAACGCACCGTCCCCCGCGCGCGGCCTGCGCGGCCGCATCTTCCGCCGCAGCGCCGTCGTCGTCCCCGCCAACCCCGCCGCCGTGCCAGCGGCCGACCGCCCCGCCCGCGCGCTGGACGAGGCGCTCGCGCTGTTTGCCGCCCCCCCCCGACGCCGCCCTGAACGCTGCCCCGGACGCTAAGCCATGACCCCGCCCGAGCGCCCCCCGGAACGTCCCGCGACCATCCTGCGCAGCGACGAGCTGCGCCAGCTTCGCCAGGCGGAATCGATCCTGCGCGACGCCGAGACCGCGCGCCGCGACAGCGAAACCGCCGCCGCCGCCGAGGCCCAGTCGGTGCTGACCGAGGCACGGCAAAAGGCGCTGCGCGACAGCGCCCGCACCGCCGCGCGGCTGATCGCGCAGGCCGAGGCCAAGGCGCAGGAACGGCTGGTCGGGCTGGAGCCCGAGCTTGCGCGGCTGGTCGCCCACACCGTGCGCCAGATCGTCGGCGACTTCGCCAGGGAAGAGGCGACCTACCATGCCGCGCTGACCGCGCTGCGCCAGTTCCGCGAACACCGGCGCGGCCGCGTCTTCGCCGCGCCCGACATCGCCGCCCCGATCGACCGCGCGGTCGAGGATGCGGGCGCGTCGGGTCCCGAAATCCTCGACGTCCACACCGACCACGCGCTGGAACCCGGCCGCGCGGTGCTGACGAGCGATCAGGGAAGCGCCGAAATCGGGCTTGGCGCGCTGACCGACCAGGCGCTGCGCGCGTGGGAAGCGCCGGCGGCGACGGATCGCCACGCCGTCGTCGCGCCGCCCTTGACCGCCGAACCCGCCGCGCCCCTTTCCCGCGCGCCGGACGACGACGCATGACCGCGCCCGCCGACACGGACCCCGCCGCGCTCGCCGGGCGCGCGCCCTTCGACCCGGTCGCGCCCGGTGCGGACGTCCTTGGCGAAAGCCTGCGCGCGCGGGCAAGCCGGGTGTCCGTCCTCGACCTGCGCGGCCGCGTCACCCGCATCTCGGGCTGCGTCCTTCACGCCCAGCTGGCCGACGGCCGGGTGGGCGAGGAATGCATCCTGCGCGACCCCGTGAGCCGGGTCGAGATGACGGCCGAGATCATCGGCTTTGATGGCGAGCAGGCGATCCTTGCGCCGGCCGGCGACATGCGCGGCCTGTCGGGCCGGACCGAGGTGATCCCGACCGGCAGCGAGCCGCTTGGCCCGGCCGGCATGGCGCTGATGGGTCGGGTCGTGGACGCGTTCGGAAACCCCCTGGACGGCGGCCAGCCGATCCCGCGCACCGCCCGCCTGACCGTCGATCCGCCCGCGCCGCTGGACCGGCCGGTGATCGACACCCCCTTCGTGACCGGGCTGCGGGTCATCGACGGGATGCTGACGATGGGCGAGGGCCAGCGGATCGGCATCTTCGGCGCGGCGGGTGTCGGCAAGTCCACCCTGCTCAGCCAGATCATCCGCGGGGCCGAAGCCGACGTCGTGGTCCTGGGCCTGATCGGGGAACGCGGCCGCGAGGTGGCCGAGTTCCTGGAACGCGACCTCGGCGTCGAGGGGCGCAAGCGCGCGGCGGTCGTGGTGTCCACCTCGGACCGGCCAGCGACCGAACGGCTGCGCGCCGCCCTGACCGCCACCGCCGCGGCCGAGGCGTTCCGCGCGCAGGGGATGCGGGTCCTGCTGCTGATCGATTCCGTCACCCGCGTCGCCCGCGCGCTGCGCGAGATCGGCCTTGCCGCGGGCGAGCCGCCGGTGCGGCGCGGCTTTCCGCCATCGACCTTCGCCCAGCTGCCCCGGCTGGTCGAACGCCCCGGCCGGACCCGGACCGGGTCGATCACCGCAATCTACACGGTCCTCGTGGAAGGCGACGACGACGCCGCCGACCCGGTCGCGGACGAGATGCGAAGCCTGCTCGACGGCCACATCATCCTGTCGCGCGACCTCGCCGGGCGCGGCCATTATCCCGCGATCGACGTGCTGCGGTCGAAAAGCCGGGTCATGTCCTCGGTCGCGGACGGCGACCAGATCGCGGCCAGCCAGCGCATCCTCGCCCGCATGGCCAAGCTGGAAGAGATCGAGATCCTGGTGCAGGTCGGCGAATACCGGCAGGGCAGCGACGCGATGGCGGACGAGGCGCTGGCCACGCGCGGCGACATGGAGAGCTTCCTTCAGCAGTCCACCGCCGACCGCAGCAGCCGCGACGACACGCTGGCGCGGCTGGCGCGGCTGGGCGTCGCGCCATGATGAAGTCGATCGCGCCCGCGCTGCTCAAGCGCCGTTTGCACCAGTCGGACGTGCTGATCCGGCTGGCCGAACTGCGCCGCGACGTGGCCGTGCAGGCGCTTGCCGGCGCGCGCCGGGGCCTTGCCGACGCGGTCGCCGCGCGCGAGGCGGCCGCCGCCGCCGCCCGGGCGCTGGCAGACGAGCAGGCCGCGCGGCGCGAGGTGCTGCGCCACCCGATGCTGGGCAACGCGCAGCTGCGCGGCGCGCTCGACAGCGTGCTGAACACGTTCGCCGCCGACCGCGAGCGCGAGGCCGAGGCCGAGCGCGCCATCGTCGCCGCCGACCAGGCGGTCGAGGCGGCGCGCCACAAGGTGACCGAGGCGCGCCAGCTCGTCGCCCGCGCCGAACGCATGATCGACAAGCGCCGCAGGATGCGCGCGCCGCTGGCCGATGCGCGGATGCGCGCGATCGACCGCAGCGACGAGCTCGAGGCCGAGGAACGGCGCCTGCTCGAAGGGCTGAACGCAGGACAGATGGCATGAGCGACGGCTTTCCGACCAACCTCGGGCTGGACCTGCGCGGCGCGTCGCTGCCGGGCCTGCCCGCCGCCAAGGCAGGTGCGGCGCAACCGGCGCCCGATGCGGTCGGGCGGGCGCCCCTTGCCCCCGCGACCGCATCCCCTGCCGCGCCCGCCCTTGCGGTGTCGGCCGCGCAGGCGCGCTGCGGCAACGCCGCGCTGATCCGGCGGCGGCCGTTCGGGCTGCGGGTTGGCAACCGGCAGGTGCAGATGGTGCTGCTGCCGGGCGCGGGCGGCGCGGGCGACGCGCCGTGGCTGGCGCTGTCGCTCGACGGGGCGCCCGCCGCCGTGGCCCTGCCGTGGTCGCTGATCCGCCGGATCGCGGGCCAGCCGCTTGAGGCGGCGACGCCCGACGACGCGGCGCTGCTGGTCGAGGACGCGCTGACCACGTGGCTCGACGCGGCCGAGGATGCGCTTGGGCTGTCGCTGCGCTTCGCGCAGGTGACGCGCGATCTGCCGCGGATCGCCGACCCGGTCGCGCTGTCGCTGGGGATCGAGATCGCGGGGTCGCAGCCGTCGCGCCACCGGCTGCGGCTGATGCTGTCGCCCGCCGCCGCCGACGCGCTGGCCCGCGCGCTGGCGCACTGGGACCGCCCGCGCGGCGCGCTGCCGGGGCTGTCCCTGCGGCTGCGGATCGAGATCGACGGCACGCCCATCACTCTGGCCGAACTGGAAAGCCTTGCCCCCGGCGACGCGCTGCTTCTGCCCGGCGACGTGACCGAGCGCCAGGCGGTGGCGATCGTCGAGGGCGCGCTCGCGGCCGCCGTTGCCCCGGTGCCGGGCGGCGGCTGGCGGCTGGCCGCGCCCTTTGCGCCGCGCCCGCCGCAAGGCGCGGTGTGGCCCGCCCACGCCCCAACGCAATTGCCCAATACGTTTATTCCAAGGACCGACGCGATGACCGACGCCGACCAGCAACCGGGCCAGCAACCGGGCACCGATCCCGCCCCGGCTTCCACGACCGACGCCGCCCCCGCCGCGCAGGACCCCCGGCAACCGCAGCCGTCGGCTCAGCCCCGGCCCGACCCCGCCCCCGGCGATCAGCCGCGCGAAGGCGACGGTCAGCTTGCCGCCATCGACGCGCTGGAACTGCGGCTGTCGTTCCGCGTGGGCGAGGCGCTGATGCCGCTGGCCGAACTGCGCCGCGCGGGCGTGGGCACCATCGTGACGCTGGACCGCCCCGACGGCGCGCCGGTGGACATCGTCGTCAACGGTCAGGTCGTGGGCACCGGCCAGATCGTCACCGTGGCCGGCCAGAAAGCCTGCGAGATCCGTACCCTGTTCGGCGATGGATAGTCCCTTTCCGATGCTGATCGCGGTGTCGGGGCTGATGCTGGTCCCGTTCATCGTGGTCAGCCTGACCGCCTTCGTGAAGATCGCCGTGGTCCTGTTTCTGGTCCGCAGCGCGCTGGGGATCCAGCAGACGCCGCCGAACCTCGTCCTTTACGGGGTGACGCTGGTGCTGACGGCCTATGTCATGTCGCCGGTGATCGCGCAGTCCTTCGCCGCCGTGAACCAGGCGGGCGGCATGGAATCGCTGACCCAGCCCGGCCAGTGGCCCGGTTTGATCGAACAGGGGCTGGCCCCCGTCCGCGCGTTCCTTCTGCGCTTCACCACGCCGGGCGACCGCGCCTTCTTCCTGCAGGCGGCGCAGGAAATGCACGCGGGCACGGCGATGAACCCGACCGAGAACGACATCTTCATCCTCGCCCCGTCCTTCGTCACGGCCGAACTGACCCGCGCGTTCGAGATCGGCGTGCTGCTGTACCTGCCGTTCATCGTGATCGACCTCGTCATCACCAACATTCTGACCGCCATGGGGATGATGATGGTGTCGCCGATGGTGATCTCGCTGCCGTTCAAGCTGCTGCTGTTCGTGGCGGTGGACGGATGGTCGCGGCTGACGCACGGTCTGGTCATGAGCTACGTGCCGGGGACCTGATGCCGCTTTACGATTCGCTCAACCAGGCGCTGTGGCTGGTGCTGACGCTGTCGATGCCGGTCATCATCGCCGCGACGGCCGTGGGGCTGATCGTGGGTCTGGTGCAGGCGCTGACCCAGATCCAGGACCAGACGCTGCCGCATGCCGTCAAGTTGGTCGCGGCGGGCGCGGTGCTGCTGCTGGTCGGCGGCGGCCTTGCGTCGCAGCTGGTGCGGTTCGCCGACGACGTGTTTTCCCGCATCGCCGGGATCTGACGGGTGGAGGGGCTGCTGCCCGACCTGCTGGCCGGGGCCGGCATCCGCGCGCCCGTCCCGGTGCAGGCCGGGCAGATGCTCGTCATTCTCGTTCTGGTGGCCGCGCGCCCCTTGGGCTTCATCGCGATGATGCCGCTTTTCGGGCGCTTTCACCTGACCGTGGGGTTCCTGCGCGGGGCGGTGCTGGCGTCGATGATCATGCCGATCCTGCCCGGTGCGATCGTGCAGGTGGGCGCGACCCCGGACCTTGTCACCCCCGCCGGTCTGCCCGCGCTGATCGGGCGTGAGCTTATCATCGGGGTCGTCCTTGGCCTTCTGACCGGTATCCCGTTCTGGGCCGCGATGGCGGCGGGCGAATTCGTGGACGCGCAGCGCGGCGCGTCGATGGCGCTGCTGTTCGACCCCGGGGCGGGCACCGAGGAATCGCTGACCGGAACGCTACTGCTGCTGGTCTGCGTGATGGTGCTGGCGGTCACGGGCACGCTGATCCCGGCGCTCTTCGGGCCGCTTTACGAAAGCTACAACGTCATCCCGCTGCTGGAAAAGCTGCCGCCCCTCGACCCCGCGCAGGGGGCGCTGGCGCTGGGGCTGCTGGACACGCTTCTGCGCGCGGGCATCATCCTGGCGCTGCCGATGATCGTGCCGATGCTGCTGATCGAGATGGGGCTGGTCGTCGCCACCAAGTACATCCCGCAGCTCAACGCCATGTTCCTGGCGATGTCGATCAAGCAGGCGCTGTTCGTGATCCTGATGGTGGCCTATGCGGCGCTTCTGGCACGCTACGCGATGGGCATGCTGGACGACGCGGCGCTGAGCGCCGGGGCGCTGCGCCCGTTCCTCGACGCGCTGAGGTGACGCGATGAGCGGCAACAGCGAGGAAAAGACCCACCCGCCAAGCCAGCAGAAGCTGAAAAAGGCGCGCGAAAAGGGGCAGGTCGTCACCTCGCGCGAGACGCTGGCGTCGGTTTCGACGCTGGCGGGGCTGATCTACATCTATGCGCGGCGCGATTCGATCTGGAACGACTTTCGCACGCTATTTTCGGTCGAGCCCGCGCCGGGGCTGCCGCTGATGCAGGACCTGCAGGAACGCGCGCGAATCGCGTTCGATCTGGGGATGGGGATTCTTGTCCCCGTCCTTGTCCTGGTGATCGTGCTGTCGGTCATGGGGGCGATGGCGATTTCGGGCGGGCCGCTGTTTTCCGTCCAGCCGCTGACGCCCGATTTCAACAAGCTGAACCCGGCCGAGGGGTTCAAGAAGATGTTCGGACGCGCCGCCTGGATGCGCATGCTGATGCATCTGGTGCGAATCGCGGCGATCGGGTCGCTGGTCGCGGTGATGCTGCGCGGGCAGATCGGCGCGCTGCTGCCCGCCCCGCCGTGCGGGGTCGAATGCATGTCGCGGATCACCGAGGGGATCCTGGGTCCGCTGCTGACGGGCATCGCGGCGATCCTGATTCTCGCCGGCCTGTTCGACTATCTGGTGCAGCGCAGCGAGTTCATGCGCGAGCAGAAGATGTCGATTTCCGAGCTGAAGCGCGAATACAAGGAACAGGAAGGCGACCCGCTGCTCAAGGGCCACATCCAGGCGCAGCGCCGCGAGATGGGGGAGCGGCCAGTGGGCGGGGCGATGACCACCGCCTTCATCCGCGACGGCAACCGCGAACTGGTCGGCGTGCGCTACGTCGAGGGCGACACCCCTGCGCCCTACCTCACGATCAGGGCCAAGGGCGCGGGCGCGATCCGCCGGGCGCTGGCGTCCCGGACCGACCTGACGCCGGGCGATTCGGCCGTGGCGATCAAGGAACTGCGCGGCGTGGCCGTCGGCGACTGGATCACCACCGACGAACAGATCGCCGCGATCATGCCGCATCTGAGCCGCTGAGGCCCCCCAAAACGAAATGGGGCCCCGCGACGCGGAGCCCCCTTCCTGTTCGTGACGCCTGAAATCAGAGCCAGTTCGGCTTCGACCAGTCGTTCGAGCCGCCGAACGCGCCCATGCCGCTGAAGCTGCCGAAGCCCAGGCCGGCCAGCGAAAGCAGCGACATGCCCAGCGACTGGAAGCCCGACATCATCTGCAGGCGGCTCACGTGGTCGCTGGTCGACCCCATGCCCAGACCGGCAAAGTCCTCGTTATGGCTGTAGAAGCGGTTGTCGTAGAGGCCGCGCACTTCGTACGACTGGACGGCATACTTGTCGCCGGCCTTCGTCATGTTGCCGAACGCGTCCTCGATCGCGCCGCCGCCCTGGGTCCCGGAACCCTGGTCGCCGTTGCGGGCCTTGCCGTCGCCGTCGAACGTCTGGCCGATCAGACCGTGCGGACGAACGCCGTCGGCGATCGCGTTGTCGGTCTTGATGTCCATGTTGATGTGGTCGCCCTTGGTCTGGAAGTTGACCTCCCATTCCCCTTTCTTCACGGTGATGTCGTTGCCGTTCTTTTCGACATACCCACCGTTGGCGAGGCCGACGCGCTGGCCGTCCTTGAGGACCTGGCCGTTGACCACGGCCTTGCCCGACTTGTCCACGCTGATCGTGTTGCCGGTGGCGGTGATGCCGACCTCACCCACGACGGTCGCACCCTCGCTGCCCCACTTGTCGAAGCGGCCGTTCATCTGGAAGCCCTTGTCGGACAGCAGATTGTAGGTCTTGCCGGCTTCGCCCTGCACGTCGAACTTGCCGCCGTCGGGGTCGATGAAGTGGGGGTCGCCCCAGATCCGGGCCGTGCCCGCGATCTTCTTCGGCTCGGTCGCAGGACCGAAGGGATTGCCGATGCTCGGGCCGAAGGGCGAGCTGGAGCCGGTGTCGAAGAAGCCGCTGCCGAAAGGCGACAGGCCACCCTTGTCGTCGCCGATCAGCGCAGCAAGGTTCTTGAGCGCGTCGGACAGGCCCGACAGCAGCTGCGAAAAGCCACCCATCAGCCCGCCGAAGGGCGCCATGCCCCCGCAGCCGCCGCCGACGATGCAATGGGGTCGGAAAAGATTTTGCAGGCCGCCCAGCGGCTGCTGCGTCAGTACGTTGTTCATGTAACCAGATTCCCGAGTTGATAACCTGTGGTCGCCAGCATGCCTAAAATTGTCGGGGACCGAGTCAATTTTGTGACGCACGGCAGGAACCGGCCGAATATCGCCGGCGTTGGCAGACTTCCGCCCAGTTTTCGCAGGTGCCCCGCGAAGAAGTTCTATGTCGCCAAACTTTTCCGGGTATTTCATGTTCCTGTCACATGTCGAACCCATGTTTCCCCTCGTTCGGCTGAGACATGTCGTTCGGCAGACAAGGTGTCTGCATTAAGGAGGCTAAGTTGTCCGACCAAAAGATCGAGATCGTCGAACTGGATCGGCGCCTGGCGAACGATCCTGACGGGCTCGAGCTTCGGCGACTGACTGAACGGCTGATGGCAGGTAAAGGGCGTGTGGTCCAGGAACTGGGCCGGGGGACGAGCACCGACGAATATGCCCGGCTCTCCCTTCTCTCCCAGGCATACGATGCTGGCATCGATGCGCTGCCGAAGCTTTGGGCATCCATTCACCAAGCTGAAAACCAGTAGATTTTAGGAGAGTACCATGGACAACAACGTCGCCGCTTCGATGAACCAGTCGATCAAGGACAGCGCCGCCACCCAGGCCGCCGTTCTTGGCGCTCAGACGAAGATGAACAACCAGTCGGCCGTGTTCAACACGCTGATGGCGAACAAGGACGCCGAGAAAAAAGCGTTCGAAAAGATCCACGGCTGATCTTTTGACTGCACTGGGAAGGCGGGATCGCCCCGCCTTCCCATTCCTCCCGCTGCCCGACGGGGCGGACCTGCGCCGGGGCCACACTGGCCGACCGGCGCGAAGGAGTATCGAGATGGCACAGTCGACTTCCGCTTTCGTGCTGACGGTCCTTACCGGGCCGAACGCTGGTGCAAGCGTGCCGCTGTCCGCCGGCCGCACGTCGATCGGCTGCGGGCAGGACGACGCGCTGATCCTTGACGGGATGGCGCCCGGACATCTTTCCCTGACGCTCGACGGCCAGCGCGCCCGGATCGGCGCGGGCGCCGACGGCGTGGCCGTGGGCGATGCCGCGCCCAACGTCGTGGACCTGCCGCGCGGCAAGGCGCATATCGCGACCCTGCCGGTCATGGTGCGCCTGAACGACGAGACGACCGTGAACCTGGCCTGCCGCAGCGCCGCGAACGGCAACCGCGTCAGCCTGAAGGCGGCCGGGATCGGCGGCGCGCTGATGCTGCTGGGCGGGCTGCTGATCGGCCTGCAACTGCCGCCGGGCACCCACATCGCCCCGGTAACGCCCGCGCTGGCCGCGATTTCACCCGACGCCGCGCGCCCGTCGCCCCTGCCCGCCGCGGTCGAGGCGAAGCCGCAGAAGGTCCAGGCCTCGCCCCGGATCGAGCAATGCCTGGGCGACTGCCAGACGGCGGCGGCCGAGATGCTGCGCGCGCGGATGGCGGACGCCGGGCTCGACGGGCTGACGCTGACCGTGGACGGCGACGTGCTGCGCGTGTCGGGCGCCCTGCCCGAGGGACGCGAGGCCGCGTGGACCGACCTGCGCCGCAGCTTCGAGACGGAATACAGCCGCAGCCTGCCGCTGCTGGTCGATACCGGGGCCGGCCCCAGCGCGCCCTCGCTCGCGGTGTCGTCCATCTGGCTGGGCGGCACGCCCGAACTTCGCACCAAGGCCGGCGACGTGCTGCGGATCGGCGACAGCACCAAGGACGGCTGGACCGTCAAGGGCATCGCGCAGGGCCGGATCGACCTCGTCCGGGGCGAACAGGACGTGACGGTGCGCTTCTGATGGACATGAAGCTGCCCCCGGCGCCGACTGGACCAACCGGGCCGACCGGGCCCGGCACATCGCCGGGCGCGATCCGTCAGGCGGAACGCACGGCCGGGCTGCGCGGGATGGACCCCGCGCGGGGCACGGCCACCCGTGGCGCGGCGCGCCCCGACGGCAACCGCGCCCGCGATGCCGGAACCGCGCGGCCCGAAGGGCTTGCCCCGACCCCGCCCGGCCCCGAACGGATCCTGCGCGAAAGCATGGGCCGCGTGGATCTGCCGCCGCCCCTTGAACTGATGGCCGCGCTTGAGGCCGCGCAGGAGTTCGCGCCATTGGCCGACCGCGCGGTGCCGGGCCTCGGCAGGCTCGTCAGTGCGGTGATCGAGGACGAACGCTTCAAGCTGGCCCGCATGCTGGACCTGGGGCGATAGTGAACCAGCCCACCCGCCTAGACCCGCCGACCCCGGGCACCGGGGCGCAAACTGCCGGGCAAGGCGGGGCCGGGTCCTTCGACATCGTCGATCCGCAGGACCTTGCGGTGCCTGGCAATTCGACCGACCCGCGCGTCGTCGCGCGCCATGCGCGGCACCTGTCGGCGCTGGCGCTTCTGTACCTGCGCCATGCCGCCGCGCCGCGCGCGATGGTGCTGGGGCTTGCCGCGATGGCGATGGGCGATCTGCGGCCGCAGACGATCCTTCTGGTGGCCGAGGCGCTGTTGCAGGCGGGCGACCCCGAACAGGCGCTGACCGTGCTGGGACGGCTGGACCTTGACGGCGTGCCGGGGGTCGTGGACCGGCCGGACCCGCAGCTGCCCGACGCCATGGCGGCGCCGGGCGAGCCGCAGGTCGAGGGACCGGTCACCGACTACCACCTTGCCGCGCGCGACTTTCTCACCGCCCGGGTGCTGATGCGCCGCGGCGACGTGGACAGCGCCCGCGAGGCGTTCGACCGCGCGATCGAGCGTGCGTCGATGCTGCCGCCGCTGAACATCGACGACGACGACACGGACACCCCGGCGGAGGCACGCGCATGAACGCGATCACGGGATTCCTGCGGAAGGTCGCCGCGCGGCAGGACCTCGCGCTGATCCTGCTGCTGATCCTGATCGTCTTCATGATCATCCTGCCGCTGCCGACGTGGCTGCTGGACATGATGATCGGCACCAACATGGCGCTGTCGCTGCTGATCCTGATCGTCTCGATCTATCTCGTCAGGCCGTCGAGCTTCACCACCCTGCCCGCGATCCTGCTGTTCGCCACGCTGTTCCGGCTGGCGATCGGGATTTCCACCACCCGGATGATCCTGCTGCAGGCCGACGCGGGCAAGATCGTCGAAACCTTCGGCAAGTTCGTCCTTGGCGGCAGCCTGGTCGTCGGGATCGTGGTGTTCCTCATCATCACGATCGTCCAGTTCATCGTCATCACCAAGGGCGCAGAACGGGTGGCCGAGGTGTCGGCGCGGTTCTCGCTCGACGCGCTGCCGGGGCGGCAGATGTCGATCGACAGCGACATGCGCGCGGGCGAGATCGACATGGCCGAGGCGCGCCGCCGCCGCGAAGGGCTGCAGCTGGAATCCGAGTTCTACGGCTCGATGGACGGCGCGATGAAGTTCGTGAAGGGCGACGCCATCGCAGGCCTCATCATCATCGCCGTCAACATCCTCGGCGGTCTCGGCGTGGGCGTGGGGCAGATGGGGATGCCGTTCGGCGAGGCGCTGCACCGCTATTCGGTGCTGACGGTCGGCGACGGCATGGTCAGCCAGATCCCGGCGCTGCTGATGGCGATCGCGGCGGGCATCGTCATCACCCGCATCAGCCACACCGATTCCGCGGACCTTGGCCGCGACATCGCGGGCCAGATCGCCAAAAGCCCGCGCGCGATGCAGGTCGCGGGCATCATCATGGTGGGGTTCGCCTTCATCCCCGGCTTTCCGAAACTCACCTTCTTCCTGCTGGCGCTGCTGATCGGCGGCGGCGGCCTGATGATCGAACGCAACGTCCGCCGCCGGGCCGATGAATCCGACCCCCTCGGCCCCGATGCGCCGACCGCCGTGGGCAAGACCGACCTGATGCTGGTGCCGATGCCGCCGGTGCAGCTGACCGTGGGCAACGACATCGCCGAAGGGCTGCACCGCGGCACCTTCGACCGCGCGGCGCTGCGCGAGCGGACCCGGCTTTTCGACGATCTGGGCGTGCCGTTTCCGCGGCTTCAGCTGTCCACCGACGCCACGCTGCCCGGCGACCGCTGGCAGCTTCGGGTGGAAAACGTGCCCGTGGCCGAAGGCGCGATCCCGCCCGGCAAGCTGCGTCTGACCGACCAGCCCGACGCCGCCCGCATCCTGGGCCTGACGCTGACCGAGGCGCCGCTTTCGGCGGCCGAACAGCACAGCTGGTGGCTGGAACCTTCGTCCGAAAGCGCGCTGCGTCGCGCCGGTCTGCGCTTCCAGTCGCCCGAACAGGCGCTGGCCGCGCTCGCCACCGCCCGCCTGCCCCGCCACGCGTCCGAGTTCCTGGGCGTGCAGGAGGTCGGCGCGCTCTTGGGCGCGATGGAATCGCGCTATGACAGCCTTGTCGCCGAGGCGCAGAAGGCATTGCCCGTGCAGAAGATCGCGGCAATCATGCGGCGTCTCGTGGAAGAGGAAATCCCCATTCGCAACCTGCGGATCCTGCTGGAAACGATCGTCGAATGGGCGCCCCGTGAAAAGGACAGCGACCTGCTGACGGAATACGTCCGCGCCGCGCTTGCCCGCCAGATCAGCCACAAATACGCCGACGGCGACCGGATGATCCCGGCCTACGTGCTGGAATCCGACATCGAGGAAACCATCCGCCTCGCGATCCGGCAGGCCCCGTCGGGCGTGTTCCTTGCGCTCGAGGCGCAGCAGTCGCGCCGCCTGCTCGAGGTTCTCAAGTCCGCGGTGGGCGACCTGTCCGACCACGCCCGCACCCCGGTGTTCCTGTCCGCGATGGACGTCCGCCGTTTCCTGCGCCGCTTCCTCACGAACCACGACATGGACCTGCCGGTCCTGTCGCACAAGGAAGTGGCGCCCCAGTACAAGGTCCAACCCCTCGCCATGCTGTCGATCCGATGACGTTGCCGCAACTTCTGCGCCGCTGCGCGCTGACCCTTGCCGCCGTGCTGTGCGCGGCCTTCGTGCTGGCGATGCCTGCGTCCGCGCAGTCCGTCCTGTCGCTGGTCGAGGGCGAGGGGCGCGACGTGAACCTGCCCGACAGCGCATCGACGGTTCTCGTGGCCGATCCGGGCGTGGCGGACGTGCAAAGCACCTCGCCCACCTCGATCTTCGTGACCGGGATGGGCGCGGGCCGCACCAACATCGTCGTGCGCGACGCGGCCGACACCACGGTCGCCAGCTACACGGTGATCGTGCGCAACGACACCAGCGGCGCGCAGGCGCTGCTTGAGGACGGGCTGACCATCCGCCAGGGCGGCGAGGTGTCGGTCATCAACGGCTCCGTCAACGACGTGACCGGCGCGCGCGGCGTCTCGGCCGCGCAGAACTCGCTGGCGCTCGACGGCCAGACGGTCGTGGACAACAGCTTCTACAACGGCCCGAACCTCGTCTCGCTGCGGGTCCGGTTCATCGAGGCGTCGCGCACCGACCTGCGCCGCCTGGGCGTGGACCTTGCGGCGCTGGGTCGGTCGACCGCCGGGCCGATCCGGGTGGTGACGGGCCTTGGCGATCCCTCGGGCTTTCTGGGCGGGGCCGACGTCAGCAGCCCGGCCGTGGGCGGGCGCATCACCTCGGGGTCGTTCACCATCGACACGCTGATCGACGCGCTGGAAAGCCGGGGCGCGGTGCAGATCCTGTCCGAACCCACGCTGACCACCATGAGCGGCCAGACCGCGAGCTTCCGCGCGGGCGGCGAGTTCGCCTATCCGGTCAACCAGGGCGACGGCGTGATCTCGGCCGCGTTCAAGGAATACGGCGTCTCGATCGACTTCACCCCCACGATCCTGCCGGGCAACCGCATCGCGATCCACGTCGCCCCCGAGGTGAGCTTTCTGGACCGGTCGAACTCGACGTCCGTCGAAGGGTTCAACGTGCCCGGCCTGTCGGTCCGCCGCGCCGATACGATGGTCGAGGTCGGCAGCGGGCAAAGCTTCGCCATCGCCGGGCTTTACGAGCAGCAGTCCGAGGATTCGGGCCGCGGCGTTCCGGGGATGAGCAAGGTTCTGGGCCAGAACACCCGCCTGCGCCGCGAACGCGAGCTGATGATCTTCATCACGCCCTACCTGGCCGAGGCATCGGACGCGACCCAGCCGCGCCCTGCCCGTCCCGCACCGCAATCAACCGTGGGGTTCATCACGCGATGACACGCAAGCTGAAACGCGGCCTCGCCGCCCTGCTGCCGCTGATCGCGCTGTCGGCCTGCAACGAGCCGATGATCACCGACAGCGACGTGATCCGCTATGCGTCGGAGCCCGCCTATACCTACGATCAGGGCGGGCGCATCTTCCCGACCTCGTGCCTGACCGGGCGGTCGTCGACCTATTCGGGCACCCCGTCCAGCTGCCAGCGCGACGTGGTGTTCGCGCGGCAGGTGGCGAACGCCGACGACCTGGTGGCCCCGCGCCGCCCCGCGCCGCCGACGGCGGGCCCGGTCGGCCGCGCGGCCGAGACCTATCTGCAGGGCGGCAGGCCGCTGATCCTTACCGGGTCGTCGGGCGGCGTGCGCGCCCAACCCTCGGTCGTGACCGCGCCGGGCGTGCCGATGGACCCCTATGGCGGCTGATTAACGGCCCGCCTGCCCGCCTGCCCTTGAACGCAAGACGCCCGGACGACAATCGTCCGGGCGTTCGTTTCTCGGTTCGCGGCGGCTGCGATGTCAGTTGGTCAGCACCGTGAACGCGCGCATGCCCTGCGTGCGGGCGCGGCGGCCCACGGCCAGGATGTCGCCGATCTCGGCCGGATCAAGGCCGCGCCGCTCGGCATCGTTGCGCGCCGACGCGTCGTTGCCCGTGATCCCGCCGACCAGCACCATGTTGCGGATGTGGCTGTATTCCGCGTCGGGCGCGAAGGCCACGGCGCGGCCGATCGCATAGGCGGTCGCGTCGCCCTGCAACGCGGCGACCAGCGCGAGGTTGCTGCGCACGTCGAGGTCGCGCGGCGCGATCTGCTGCGCCGTCGTCAGTTCGGTCCGCGCCTCGGTCAGGCGGTTCATGCCGGCCAGCGCGCCCGACCGCAGCAGCATCACCTCGACATCGCCGCCGCCCGCGCTTTGCGCCGACTTGTAGGCGCCCGCGTAGTCGCCCACCGCCAGCTGCCCGCGGCCATAGCCCAGCATCAGCAGCCGGTCGCCGGGCGCGACGATCAGCGCCTCGCGATAGGCGCCCATCGATTCCACCCACAGCCCCTGGTCGGCATAGATCTTGCCCATCTGCCGCAGCGCGTCCACGTCGCCCGGATCGGTCCTGAGTTCGTGGCGAAGCTCCGCCACGCGCTGGGTGGCGGTGGTCTGGCGCGTTTCCTCGACCCCGTATTCGGGATCGCAGGCGGCCAGCGCGCCGATCATGGGCAGCGCGACGAGCGCCCGGCGCAGCGAGGGCGGGAAGGATGTGAAGGACGTCATCAAGGCTCCTCGGTCGGCCGTTGTCGGTTAAGGCCACCGCGTGAAGTTTCCGTGACAGTCCAGCGAACGGCCGCGGCTTGATGGCTGATCTTGCGAATGTTTTGACCCGAGGTTTACGCTATCGCAAGGGTTTCGTGCTTGAACGAAGCAGGCGGCGCGTGCGTTGGGCGATGCGGCAACAGGTGGGGACCGGGCGGATGATGATCGACAAGCTGGACCCGACGCCCGCGCGCGGTGCCGGGGCATGAAGCCCGACCCGCGCCAGATCGTCACCGACCGGCCGCTGCGCTTTCAGTGGACGGCGCTTCTGATCCTGACCCTGCTGCTCGTGCTGGGCGGCAGCTATCTTTACGGACGGGTCGCCGGCTCGGCCGCGGGCATGCTGTTCGACGACCTGTCGCTCGTCTGGGTCATCGCCGTCCTGTTCCTTCTGATCGTGGCCAAGGGCATCTACACCAACCAGCCGAACCAGGCGGTGGTCGCAAGCCTTTTCGGCCGCTACGTCGGCACCGACGGGCACACCGGCCTGCGCTTCAGCAACCCGCTGCACGTGCGCCGCCATGTCAGCCGCCGGGTCCAGAACTTCGAGACCGGCAATCTCAAGGTCAACGATCTGGACGGCAATCCGATCGAGATCGCGGCGATCGTCGTGTGGCAGGTGACGGACGCCGCCGAAGCGGTCTTCAACGTCGAGGACTACCCCTCGTTCCTGCGGGTGCAGTCCGAATCCGCGGTGCGGGAAATCGCGTCGCTGCACGCCTATGACGCGCCCGAGGGCCGGTTGTCGCTGCGCGCGAACGCGGCCGAAATCTCGGACCTGCTGCAGGCCAGCATCTCGGCCCAGGTGGATCAGGCGGGCCTGCGGATCATCGGGGCGCGGATCAGCCACCTCGCCTATTCGCCCGAGATCGCGCAGGCGATGCTGCAGCGCCAGCAGGCGACGGCGGTCGTGGCGGCGCGCCAGCAGATCGTGGCGGGCGCGGTCGGCATGGTCGAGGACGCGCTGCGCGAGCTGAGCGCGCGCAATGTGGTCGAGTTCAGCGACGAACAGAAGGCACAGATGGCCGCGAACCTGCTGACGGTCCTGTGTTCGGACCGTCCGGCGCATCCGGTCGTCAGCGTGTCGTCGGGCACGGCCGGGACGGGCAGGCTGGCAGGGTAACTGGTGCGTCGCACCCTGGGGCTGCGTCACGGGCGGCTGTAAGCGGGGCCTGCGCGCAGAACGGCGCACGGTGCCATCGAGCGGCGGATCGGGCAATCGCGTCGTTTCCAACACAGGCCAATGGCGGCGGTTCGGCGCGCATGACGCGGCCCCCGTCAGCGTCAATCCGCCGCGGTGCGCGGAAAGATCGTATCCTAAGCATCTGACAAGAAACCGTTGCATCGTGGTGATGTGATGGCGGGGAACGGTGATTCGTTCGGGCTCGGTCAGCGGGTCCGAAAGCCTGCATCCGCCATAAGCCCGGCTTCTTCCAGGAACACGCCCATGAACTTTGACAGTATCCGCCGCGCCGCGACCAATGCCGTCGCGAACGTCATCAAGTCGACGCCGAAGCCGTTCACGCCGCCCGCCACCGCGCCCGCGCAGCCCCACAAGCCGCCGCAAACCGCGTCGCAGCCCCAGAACCCGGCGCAGCCGCACGATGCGACCAGCAGCCTTCCCGGTGCCAAGCCGCCCGCGGGCCAACCCGCCAAGGACCCGACCGCCTCGGGCTTCACCGAAGCCGGCAAGGGCATCAAGGCGGGGCTGAACCCGCGCGACGGCATCAATGCGCTCAACAGCGACGGCGATTCCACGACCTTCCGCCTGACGCCGGAGGGAAAGGCGCAGGCGAACGTGCGGCTTGGGAAGCTTGGCGCCAAAGGGCAGCTCGGTTCGGAAACGACCGTCACCCAGAAGGGCGAGGGGCCGGACGCCAAGTACGTCGTGCGCTACGACAAGCAGGCGCTTGCCGCGGTCACGGGCGAGATCGGGTCGGACTCTCTGGGCAAGGGCAAGGGCAAGGGCGGCGCGGTCCCGGGCGGCGCGGCCCCCGGCGGCGACAAGAGCGCAGTCGACCTGAACCTCAAGGCCGAGGTCGGCGGCCAGACCTTCGACGCGGTCGAAATGACCTTCGACAGCAAGGACGACGCCGTCCGCGCCGCCGAGACGATGAAGAAGATCACGATGGCAGACGCCGTCAACAACTCGATCGACATGTCGCTGAGCGCGGCCGGCCCGGTGGCCAAGCCGCTCGACAAGATCGAGGACTATGTCAACGGCGGCAACGACAACCCGCTGTCGAACCCGCTGCTGGACGGCACCGACGGCAAGCTGGGCCGCAAGATCGCGGGCGTGTCGGACGACGACATGAAGTTCCTCAAGGGCCACGTGTCCGCTTATGAGCAGACGCTGGGCACGCGCCACCGGCTCGCGGGCGAGCTGAAGGGCGACCTGAAGCTGTTCAAGGTCGCGGGCGAGGGCCGGATCGACGGCACCGCGCGCATCTCGCGCCGGGTCGAGCTGCCGACCGACCAAAAGGACGGCAGCGTCACCTATTCGATGGAAGGCGGCACCCGCGTTTCCGCAAAGGAAAAGGCGAACAAGGGCTTCAAGCTCAACGGCCTGCCGATCGACCCGAAGTTCGAGAACCGGCTGGATCTCGCGCAGGGCGCCACCAAGATCAGCATGACCTTCACGCTGCCCAAGGGCGGCAACGACCCGACGAGATCGACGGGCGGCCGGGTTGTCCCGGAACTCGACGCGACGCCGGGCAGCGCCGGGATGCCGCTGCAGTCGGTGTCGGTGAAATCGACGGTCGAATATCGCGACCAGCCGTTTGGCGACCCGTCGCGCGGCGACAGCAAGCGGCTGAGCGCGGCGTTCACGCTCGACAAGCCGCAGAACGTCGAAGGCGCGGTCGGCAAGTTCCTCGACGGCGACTTCCGCCAGGCGGCGATCGACACGGGCGCGCGCGTCGACCTGAAGGCCGAGCAGATCAAGCGCAGCGGCACCGACACCCAGACCGGGCTGAAGGTGGACCTGGGCGTGGGCGACGTCGAGGCGTCGCTGATCGCGACCACGGGCGTCAACGACATCACCCATGTCGCGTCCAAGACGATCCAGCCCGACACCGGCAAGGTTGTGGACACCCCCGCGCCGGTCGATCCCAAAACCAAGACCGTGGTCCCGCCCGGCCCCACCGACGACGGCAAGACGCTGGTCGTGACCCCGTACAACGGCGCGATCGTGCGCGACGCGCCGCTGGGTGCCGAAAGCGCCACGCTGCAGAACGGGACCTTCGTGCGCGACCGGGGCGACCGCCAAATCGACGCCAACGGCCAGGAATGGACGCGCGTGGCCGGCACCGACGACAAGGACAAGCTTGCCGAAGGCTGGGTGCGGTCGGACCTGTTGCAGAAACACTCCAGCGCGACCGGCGCGATGGACGAGCGCGGCCGGATCAACCCGGCGCTCGATCACGAACGCTTTGACACCGTTCAGGTGGAAAAGGACGACAACCTCTACGATCTCGCGCAGAAGCTGGGCGTCGATCCCAAGCAGATGGTCGAGGTGAACAAGGACCACGTCATCAACCCGTCGCTCGTGTTCCAGGGCGACAAGGTCTATCTGCCGGGGACCGGCAAGGGCGCGAAGCCCGTCGAGGTTCGGGTCGAGCCGCAGCAGGCCCCGACCCAGCCGGGCACGACCGGCAGCAACGACCCGACGAAAAGCAACGGCGGCACCTCTAGCAACGGAACGACCAGCAACGGCCAGCCCGCAACCCCCGGCGCGCCCGCCGCACCGAACGGCTCGACGAAAGCTGCGCCCGCCGCGCCCGCGGCCCCGGCCAACGGCCGTCCGTCGATTGACGACATCCGGTCGCGCTATCAGGTCGGCGACGACACGATGACGGACTACAAGCCCAAGCTGGGGCCGCTGCCGATCACGGTGCCGGGTGTGGACAGCACGTCCATGACCTCGACCGAGGCGAGCCTGCTGGACCGGCTGGGCGCGGGCAACGTCTTCGACCTCAAGGAGTTCCAGAAGATCTCGTCGCGCAACCCGGACGATCCGGGCCTTGCCGGCAAGGTCGCCGACGAACGCTTCCCGCAGGTGGACGGCGACGGCACCTTCGTGAAGGGTGGCGAGGACGGGCACAACGACGCCTTCCGCCACGCCTACTGGAACGGACTGATGAGCAAGCGCTTCGGCGAGAACTTCGCGACCTCGTTCTCGACCGCGCACGAAGGTATTCCGGGCAACCCTGCCGACCGCGAGGCGATGGACCTGTACAACGACGAGGTCGGCCGCAAGATCGCACGCGAGAACCCGGACGCCTCGGACGAGGACCTGGCCCAGAAAACCTATGAGGCGGTCAAGAAGGGTGACATGCTGGTCGTCGGCAAGGACGGCAAGCTGACCTGGTCGGACGGGGTTGCGGTGGGCGAAACCGGATACGCCGCGCCGCAGGTCCTGCCCGGCACGCAGAAGGTGCCGGCCTACAACTCGAACTGATCCGAACCGACCTGAACTGGATAGCCTATGCTACCGAACCTCACGGCCAAGGCCGCCGCACTTGCGCTTGGCGCGTCGATCCTCGGATCGGCGCTCTGGGCCCAGGGGGCAACGACGGGAACCGATACGGCAATGCTTGACGAAATCCAGGCCTTTACCGCCGCCGGCCCCTCGGGCGCGCGGCTGAAGCTGGCCGACGTGACCGACTTTGAATGGGACACGGTGTACGGGTTCGCCCCGAACATGCCGATCCAGATGTACCGCAGCCGGCTGGGCGACGACTACAAGATGGGTCCGCTGGGCGAGACCCTGACGGACGACACCTCGGTCCTCGTCTTTACCAACGCGGGCGCGGTCGTGGCGCAGGTGCCGGTGGGCCCGCCCGTGTTCATCATCGGGCTTGACGCCGAACCGCACGGCACCGACGCGGCGCTGACGGTCACGAACGAGGATCCCGGCCCCTATTCGGCGCTGAACCTCGGCGAGTGACGGCGCGGTTCTGACGACAAGGAACACCCGGTCGCCACGGCCGGGTGCTTCGCTTTTCCGCGGTGGCGACTTTCGCGGGCGACGCCGCCCGCCGCCTTAGCCCAGCGGGGTGTCGTCGGCCTCGGGCAAGCCGTCGTCGTTGTTCATGACATCGGCCAGCGGCGCGGTCAGGTGGCATTTCACCCCGTCCGGGTCATAGACGATGCGGACCCAGCCCGCGCCGGCATCGGCAAGCCCCATCTCGAGCAGCTGGGTCCCGAAGCCCGTGTGTTCGGGCGCCACGACCACGGGACCGCCACTTTCGACCCAGTCCATCGCCAGGACCGGACCGGCCGCCCCCTCGCCGTCCCGGACCGACCATGTCAGGTCCACCCGGCCATCCGGCACCGACAGCGCGCCGTACTTGCCCGCGTTCGTCGCCAGCTCGTGGACGATCAGCGACAGCGACAGCGCCGAGCGTGACCCGATCGTCACGTCCGGGCCGTCGATCACGATCCGCCGCCCCTGCCCGTGGACCGCCGCCGCGCCCTCGATGATCGACCGGATCGCGGCGGCGTTGCTTTGCCCCGTCATCACCACGTCATGCGCCGACGACAGCGCCCTGATCCGGTCCAGCATGGACTGCCGCCCGGTCTCGATGTCGTCGGCGTCGCGCAGGGTCTGCGACACGATCGCCGACACCACCGACAGCGTGTTCTTGAGCCGGTGCGCCAGTTCGTGGTTCAGCGTGGCGCGGCGCTGTTCGTTGCGGACCCGCCGGGTGATGTCGCGCATCGCGCCGACGAAGCTGGTCGGCGCGTCATCCTCGCGCAGCGTCACGCCCTTCATCGAGGCCCAGCGTTCGATCCGGTCGTCCAAGCCGAACACGCGGAACTTCATGTCGAACACGTCGGTCCCGGTGCAAGCCCCGGCAAAGCGGCGCTCGAACTCGGCCCGGTCGTCGGGGTGGATGGCGCCGACCATGTCGCGCAGGACCGGGACCCGCCCCTCGGCCGCGCCGAAAAGCGCCCGCACCTTGCGGTCCCAGTCCACCGTCCCGGTGCGAAGGTCGATGTCCCACAGGCCCACGTCGCCGATCTCGACGGCCAGGCGGCGGCGCTGTTCAAGCTCGGCCCGCAGCTGTTCCGCGCGGACCCGGTCCGAGACGTTGGAAAGGACCAGCACGAACTGATCGCCCGCCAGCGGCTGCGCGACGCCGTCGTACCAGCCGCCCTCGCGGCCGACCTGCCGGGTGAATGACAGGGGGGCCTGCGTATCGACCACCTCGACGGCGAGGTCGATCCAGTAATGGTCGATGTCGCCCAAGACCTCGCGCACGGTCGCACCGGCCGCGACCTTGTCGTCAAAGCCGCCGAGCCGCCGCCACGAGGGATTGTATTCGATCATGCGAACATCGAAGGCGCGCCCGTCCGGGCCGCGCACCAGCTCGCCCACCAGCAGCGCCTCTTGCAGCTTGGTGAACAGCGCCTGCCACCACGCCTCGGATTCCTGCAGTCGAGCGGCCGTGGCCACCGCCTCGGTCTGTTCCAGCGTCAGGCAGCGCAGGCCGCGGACCCGTCCGGCAGCGTCGCGGACGGGCGAATACGAAAACGTCCACCACGTATCCTCGGGGACGCCGTAGCGTGCCATGCGGATGTGGTAATCCTTCATCATTGTCGGCACGCCCGCAAAGCCGCGCTCGACCATGTCTTTCACGGCGGGCCACGCATCGGGCCACAGCGCGGGCAGCGTGCGGCCGATCGCATCGGCCACGCGGGGCCCCAGCACAGGGCGGTAGGCGTCGTTGGAAAAGAACCACCGCTCGTCGCCCCACAGCAGGTATTCGGCCTCGACCGACGACAGAAGCGAATTGACCATCGCCAGCAGCAGCGGATCCCAATCCTGCGGATGGCCCAGCGGGTGGGTCGTCCAGTCAAAGGCCGCAAGTTCGCGCCCGGTCTGCCCACCCTCGGCAAAGAAGGTCCGGCCAGCGATCGCGTCCCGCGCGCCGGCGTGTGAGGGGTGGGCTGAGTTGTCGTGCGGCATCGGGATGGCGAGGTCTGTCGGGTTGGACAAATGGTCAAATCGGAAAAGCAGGGCACGGGCTGGTCCGACGCAACCGGTCATGCGGGCAGTCAGGCGGGCGAAGCTGCATCAAACCAGAATAATATCATGTTTGAAAAGAACAATATTTGTTAGTTCACGCGAGAGAGAGCCGGGCGGCGACGCAATTTCCCCCCCTCGGCACCGCCCAGATGTCCTGTCCCGGAACGTAGCAGGCGGGACGCCCACCCCGTCAAGGGTGTCGTTCCGCCGCCGCGCCGTGACTGCCGCGCACCCGATGCGCGACCGTCGCCTCAATCGTTCGTGGGGTCGTCCGGGTGACCCAGTTCGACGAACCATCCGCCCAGGCACTGGACGGCGGGCGCGGTGGGGTCGCCCACGGTCTTGTCGGCCTCGACCCGGGCGCGATGCGGCTCGGCGCTGTCCTTGGGGTGATAGCCCAGGTGCCCGGCCAAGCGGTTGTCCACCGGCTTCACCGTGTTGTCCGACATCCCGAACGAGATCGTATAGCCGACCCGCGGCGCGGTCAGCGATGCCGCGACCAGCCGCACGCAGTCGTCGAAGCTGAGCCACGACCACAGCATCCGCCGATCGGCCGGTTCCGGGAAAGACGAGAAGATCCGCAGCATCACGGATTCGATCCCGAACTTGTCCCAGTAAAGCCGGCCCAGGTCTTCGACGAAGCATTTCGCCACGCCGTAAAGCCCGTCCGGGCGGTGCGGCGCGTTGGCGTCGATCTGGTCTTCCAGCTTGTGATAGCCGATCGCATGCACCGACGAGGCATAGACGACCCGCTTCACCCCCGCTTTCCGCGCCGCCTCGTAGACGTGATAGCTGCCGCGGATGTTGGCGTTCAGGATATCGTCCCAGCCCTTTTCCGCTGCGTGACCGCCGAAATGGACGATCACGTCCACGCCTTGGGCCGCCTTTTCCACCGCGGCCTGATCGGCCAGGTCGAAGGTCAGCGCCTCTTCGTTCGAGCGCACGTCCTTGATCGGCGTCACGTCCGCCAGCCGCAGCTTGCGGGCCAGCGGCGCGAGCCCCCGGCGCAGTTCGGTCCCCAGGCGGCCGGCGGCGCCGGTGATCAGGATGGTGTCGTAACGCGGAGCGGTCATGCGGATACCTCGACGGTGTGGTGAAGGCGCGGGGGTGGTGCCCGGCGCAGGCTTGGTCGGTGTCGTGACGCGAGGTCCGGGTGTGGCGCCGGGCGGATCGCGTTCCATCCGCGACATACCCCATCGGCGCGGCTTTGGCACGGGACCCCGAGACGGGCTACGCGGGAAACAGCGCGTCGAACCGCCGCCGCCCGTCGGGGCTGAACCGCACCGCGCGAGAGGCAGGATCGCGCCGGGCCCAGCCCTCGGCCTCGAACCGCGCCAGCAGGGCGCGGCCCAGGCTGCCCGCCAGGTGGGTGCGCCGCTCGCTCCAATCCAGGCACGACCGGCAGACGGGCGCGCGCCCGCGCGACAGCGCCGCCACGTCGATCCCCAGCGCGGCGGCTGCGCGGGCGCCCGCGTCGGTCAGCCGCAGCGCCTCGCCCGATTGCTCCAGCAGGCCGTGGCCGACCATGCTGTCGAACATCCGCGTGCCCATCGCCCCGGCGAGGTGGTTGTAGCAGACGAGCGCCTCGCGCATCGCCGCGTCCTTCGGACCGGTACGGGTGCGGCTGTGGCCGATCCGCGCGGCCAGGCCCATCAGCGATTCCAGCGTGCCCGCGATCTGGTCGTCCGCCAGAGCGAGATACTTGTGGCGCCCCTGCTTGCGGGTGATCGCCAGACCGCCATCGACCAGCCGGGCAAGATGCGAGGTCGCGGTCTGCGGGGTGATGCCCGCGACGCCCGCCAGTTCGGTCGCGGTCAACGCCTTTCCGGCCATCAGCGCGGTCAGCATGTTGGCGCGGGCGGGATCGCCGATCAGCGCGGCGACGCGGGCGATGTCGGGGCCTTCCTTCATGCTTCGATGTTCACCGAAACATTCGCACGGGTCAACGTGGCACAGCCAGGCAGCGAAGGAGAAACGACATGCTGACCTGCATCATCCGCTACCACATCGACCCGACCAAGAAGCCCCAGTTCGAACGTTATTCGCGCAACTGGGGCGAGGCGATCCCGCGCTGCGGCGCCGACCTGATCGGCTACTTCGCCCCGCACGAGGGATCGTCGACCCTCGCCTACGGCATCTACAACATCCCCGACCTCGCCGCGTACGAGGCCTATCGCGCCCGCCTGTCCGCCGATCCGCTGGGCCGGGAAAACTACGCCTTCGCCCAGTCCGAACGGTTCATCCTGCGCGAGGACCGGACCTTCCTGAAACTCGCCTCGGCCCCGCACGGGGCGCGCGCATGATGGCCGTGATCTTCGAGACCCTGCCCGCCGATGGCCGCGCGCAGGACTATCTGGACATCGCGGCGGAGCTGCGGCCGATCCTCGAGACAGTGGACGGCTTCATCTCGGTCGAGCGGTTCCAGAGCCTGACCGACCCCGGAATGATCCTGTCGCTGTCGTTTTTTCGCGACGAGGCGGCGGTGGCCCGCTGGCGCAATCTTGGCGCGCATCGCGACGGGCAGGCGCGGGGCCGGGCGGGCATCTTCAGCGACTATCGCATCCGCATCGCCCATGTCGTGCACGACTACGGCATGTCGGACCGCGCGCAGGCCCCCGCCGACAGCCGCGCGGTCCACGCCCCCCGGCCGTCACCGGCCTGAGACCGCCCGACTGAGGTCGCCAGCCAATTCGCATCATTTGCAACGATCCGGTGTTCCTCATCCTTTCGATGCGGTATGGTCCATCCACAACGAGGAGTGAGGAAACATCATGGGACCCTTCCCGCACGACGCCCCCCGAGCCGTCATCAGCGAGGCGAACCCCGCCGGCACCGACGGTTTCGAGTTCGTGGAATTCGCCCACCCGAACCCCGCCGAGCTTGAGACGCTGTTTCAGCGCATGGGCTACACCGAAGTCGCGCGTCACAAGACCCGCGACATCTCGCTATACCGGCAGGGCCACATCAACTACGTCCTGAACCGCGAGCCGGGCAGCCACGCCGCCCGCTTCGTTCAGGAACACGGCCCCTGCGCCCCCGCGATGGCGTGGCGCGTGGTCGATGCCAAGGTCGCGCTGCAACGCTGCCTCGACTACGGCGCCAAGGAATACACCGGGACCGACAAAAGCCTCGACGTGCCCGCCGTGATCGGCATCGGCGGCTCGCTGCTGTATCTGGTGGAAACCTACGGCGACAAGGGCTCGCCCTACGCCGCCGACTACGAATGGCTGGGCGAGGCCGACCCGAAGCCGCAGGGCGTGGGCTTCTACTACCTCGACCACCTGACCCACAACGTCGAGCGCGGCAACATGAGCACGTGGTACCGGTTCTACGCCGACGTGTTCAGTTTCCGCGAGATCCGCTATTTCGACATCGCCGGCAAGCAGACCGGCCTCACCAGCCGCGCGCTGACCTCGCCCGACGGCAAGATCCGTATCCCGATCAACGAAAGTTCCGACGACAAGAGCCAGATCGCGGAATATCTGCGCGAATACAAGGGCGAGGGCATCCAGCACATCGCGGTCGGGACCGAGGACATCTACGCCTCGACCGACGCGATCGCGGCCAAGGGGCTCGAGTTCATGCCCGGCCCGCCCCCGATCTACTACGACAAGTCGTTCGACCGCGTGAAAGGCCACGACGAGCCGGTCGAGCGGCTGGAAAAGCACGGCATCCTAATCGACGGCGAAGGCGTGGTCGAGGGCGGCGAGACGCGGATCCTGCTGCAGATCTTCTCGAAAACCGTGATCGGCCCGATCTTCTTCGAGTTCATCCAGCGCAAGGGCGACGACGGCTTCGGCGAGGGCAACTTCAAGGCCCTGTTCGAATCGATCGAGGAAGACCAGATCCGCCGTGGCGTGCTGACGGCCTGATCCGTTCCGGGGCGGCCCACCGCGGCCGCCCACGCGGGGAAAACCATGACCGAAGCCTGGCGCAAGTATCGCGGCGCCCCCGCCGACGGAACGCCGCTGTGTTCCCTGGATGCGATCCCTGATCCGGGTACGCACGGCGTCCTGGTCGGGCGCTTTCCGGTGCTGCTGGCGCGGAACGGAGCCACGCTGCGCGCCTATGTCAACGCCTGCCCGCACCAGTACCTGCCGCTGGACCATCGCGGACCGAACGTCATCAGCGCTGACGGCCGGCTGCTGCGCTGTACCAACCACGACGCCGCCTTCCGGCTGGAAGACGGCGTGGGGGTCGAGGGGCTTGGCCTCGACTGCGCGCTCGACGCGATCCCGGTGACGGTCGATGCGGGCGGCATGGTGGTGATCGGGGCGGCATGATCCCGCCCCGGCCCGTTTACTGCAGCGCCTTGTCGGTGATCGCGTGGCTCCACGCCCCTTCGGGCGCCTTGGAAATCACCGGGTCCGATCCGCCTGCCAGCAGCGTGTCGACCGTTCGCTGGTAATCCGCCTCGTCCAGCGCGCCGTTCGATCCGGCGGTGAGCTTGGCCACTTCCTGCATCATGCGGACCTGATGCGCCTCGGTCTGGGCGCCCGTCTCGTCGTTGTCGAGGACGATCCCCGCGGCTTCCTCGGGGTTTTCCTCGGCGTATTTCCAGCCCTTCATCGAGGCGCGGACAAACCGGACCAGCCGGTCCTGCATCGCCGGATCGTCGAGCGTCGCCTGCAGCGTGTAAAGCCCGTCCTCCAGCGTGGCGACCCCCTGATCCTCATACTTGAAGGTCACGAGATCCTCGGGTTTCAGCCCCGCGTCCAGCACCTGCCCGTATTCGTTGTAGGTCATGGTGGAAATGCAGGCCGCCTGCTTCTGCAGCAGCGGATCGACGTTGAAGCCCTGTTTCAGCACGGTGACGCCGTCCGCGCCGCCGGCCGTCGGCACGCCCAGATGCGCCATCCAGCTGAGGAACGGATACTCGTTCCCGAAGAACCACACCCCCAGCGTCTTGCCCCTGAAGTCGGCCTTGGGATCGGTGACGCCGCTTTCCTTGAGGCAGGTCAGCATCATCCCCGACGACTTGAACGGCTGCGCGATGTTGACGATCGGCAGCCCCTTCTCGCGCGCGGCGAGCGCGGCGGGCATCCATTCCACCGTCACGTCGGCACCGCCGCCCGCCAGCACCTGCGTCGGCGCGATGTCCGGGCCGCCGGGCTGGATCGTGACGTCGAGGTTTTCCTCGTCATAGAAGCCCTTGTCCTTGGCGACGTAGTAGCCCGCGAACTGGGCCTGCGTGACCCATTTCAGTTGCAGGGTCAGCGGGTCGGCCGCGTTCGCGGCACCGGCGAGCAGCGCCAGCACGGCGGACGAGATCATCAGTCTGGTCATTCTCCACTCCACTGTTGGGGGCGTTTTCGCCCGTTATGATCTTTGCCCGTCATGTTCGTTGCGACGGGTGCCAGAAGGTCGCCTGCCGTTCGACCAGCGCGACGACCCCGTAAAGCGCCGACCCCGCCAGCGCGGCCATCAGGATCTCGGCCCAGACCAGCGCGAGGTCCATCTGCCCCACCGCGGTCGAGATGCGGAACCCCATGCCGCGGGTCGGGCTGCCGAAGAACTCGGCCACGATGGCGCCGATCAGGGCGAGCGTTGTGGTGATCTTGAGCCCGTTGAACAGGAACGGCATCGCCGCGGGCAGGCGCAGTTTCGCGAGGCTTTCCCAGTAGCCCGCGCTCCACGTCGCCATCTGGTCGCGCTGCATCGCGTCGGTCGCGGCAAGCCCCGCGACCATGTTCACGAGGATCGGGAAGAACACCATCACCACCACGACCGCCGCCTTGGACTGCCAGTCGAACCCGAACCACATCACCAGGATCGGCGCGATCCCCACGATGGGCAGGGCGGCGACGAAGTTCCCGACCGGCAAGAGCCCGCGTTGCAGGAACGGCACCCGGTCGATGGCGATGGCGGTGGCGACCGCAAGCGCCGCGCCGGTCAGCCAGCCGGTCAGCGCGCCCTTGACCAGCGTCTGCCACAGGTCCGACAGGATCATCGGCAGGCTGCCCGCAAAGCGCGCGCCGATGTCCGAGGGCGCCGGAAGGATGACCGAGGGAACGGCGTAAAGCCGCACCCCGATCTCCCACAGCGCCAGGATCGTCACCCCGAACACGAGCGGGATCGCCGCGCGCGCCGCCGCTCCGCCCGCCCGCGCGAGGAACCCGTTGACGATCCACCCCGCCGCCCAGACCGCGCCCAGCAACCCCAGCCGCGCGTCCCACAGCGTCGCCGCCACGACCAGCGCCGCCAGCGCAACGATGCCCAGGCGCGGGGCGGCCGCCGTCATCGCGCCAGCCCCATCCGGCGCAGCGTCACACGCTCGATGGCGCCGATCAGCCAGACCAGCGCGGCGGCGAGGATCGCGGCCGCGAACAGCGCCGACCAGATCTGGATCGTCTGTCCGTAATAGCTGCCCGACAGCAGCCGCGCGCCAAGGCCCTGCGTCGCGCCCGCCGGCAACTCGCCCACGATCGTCCCGACCAGCGCCGCCGCGATCGCGACCTTGAGCGAGGCGAACAGCCACGGCAGCGACGACGGCAGCCGCAGGTGGCGCAGCACCTGCCCCCCGCCCGCGTTCCACGACCGCATCAGGTCGAACTGCATCGGATCGGGCGCGCGCAGGCCCTTCACCATCCCGACCAGCACCGGAAAGAACGACAGCCACGCGGAAATCAGCGCCTTGGGCAGCAGCCCCGTGACGCCCATGCTGGCCAGCACCACGATCACCATGGGCGCGATGGCGAGGATCGGCACGGTCTGCGATGCGACCGCCCACGGCATGATCGACAGGTCCATGACGCGGCTGTGGACGATCCCCACGGCCAGCAGGATACCCGCCGCCGACCCCAGCGCGAAGCCCGCGAGCGTCGCCGACAGCGTGATCCAGCCATGCCAGACGAGGCTGCGCTTGGACGTGATCTTTTGCCCCGTCACGCCGTCCCACAGCCCTGCCGCGACCTGATGCGGCGCAGGCAGCACGGGGCGTTCCTGCGCCATCGTCGCGCGCACCACCTGCCCGGCGGTCACCGTCTCGCCCGCCCGCGCGGCCTGGTCGCGCACCCACGGCGCGTTCATCCAGACCGCGGCGAGATACCACGCCACGACGATCGCGCCGAGGACGGCCAGGACCGGCATAATCGCCCGCCCCGCCTTTCCCAAACCCCGACCGCGCCGTGCGGCGGACGCCGCGACGATGCCGGTCGGGACCGCAGGATCATGCATCGCCGTGATCCGAATGCCCGGCCCGCAGCCCCTCGCGGACGCGGTGCGAGATCTCCGCGAACTCCTTGCTGTCGCGGATCTCCAGCGGGCGGTCGCGCGGCAAGGGGCTTTCGATCACGTCGGTGATCCGGCCCGGGCGCGGCGACATGACGACGATGCGGGTGGACAGGTAGACCGCCTCGGGGATGGAATGGGTGACGAAGCCGATGGTCTTGCCGGTCCGCGCCCACAGCGCCCGCAGGGCTTCGTTCAGGCGGTCGCGCACGATCTCGTCCAGCGCGCCGAAGGGCTCGTCCATCAGCAGGATGTCGGCGTCGAACGCCAGCGCCCGCGCGATCGATGCCCGCTGCTGCATCCCGCCTGACAGCTGCCACGGATAGCGCCCGGCAAACTGCGACAGCTCCACCAGCTCCAGCACCCGGGCGATCCGCTGCTGCCGGTCGGCGCGGTCGAAGCCCATGATCTCCAGCGGCAGCGAGACGTTCCCGGCGATGGTCCGCCATGGATAGAGCCCCGGCGCCTGGAACACATAGCCATAGGCCCGCGCGCGCCTCGCCGCGTCGGGCGTCATCCCGTTGACCGTCAGCTGCCCCGAGGTCGGGCTTTCCAGCGCCGCGATGGCGCGCAGGAACGTCGTCTTGCCGCAGCCGGAGGGGCCGATGAAGCTGACGAACTCCCCCTGGCCGATGGTCAGGTTCACGTCCTTCAGCGCGTGGACCGGCCCGTCGGCGGTGGGGAAGGTAAGCGAGACGCCCCTTGCCTCGATCACCGGGGCGGCGGTGGCCGCGGCGGGCACGGGGCGCAGCGCGGGCCGGGGGCGGTTCATCACACCCCGCTCACCGGAATGCCGCCGCGCGGGACAGGACGCGGGGCGGTCAGCGCCTTCCAGCTGGACAGCGCGCGGTTCACCTCGCCGCGCGGCTCGCGGGCGACGAACTCACCGTGCCCCTCGCGGGACGACATCGCGCCGTCCGTCACCGCGACATGGCCCCGCGTCAGGACGTAGCGCGGCAGGCCCTTCACGTGCCGCCCCTCGAACACGTTGTAGTCGATGGCGGATTGCTGGTCTTGCGCGGAGATCGTCTTCTCCGCCTCCGGGTCCCAGACCACCAGGTCGGCATCCGATCCGACGAGCACCGCCCCCTTCCGCGGATACATTCCGAGGATCTTGGCGATGTTGGTCGAGGTGACGGCGACGAACTCGTTCGGCGTCAGCCGCCCCGTACCGACCCCTTCGGTCCACAGCACCGGCATCCGGTCCTGCAATCCCCCGGTGCCGTTCGGGATCTTGGTGAAGTCGCCGATCCCGGTGCGCTTCTGTTCGGTCGTGAAGGCGCAGTGGTCGGTCGCGACGCAGGACAGGCTGCCCGCCGCCAGCCCCGCCCACAGGCTGTCCTGGTGGCGCCTGTTGCGGAACGGCGGCGACATGACCCGCCGCGCGGCATGGTCCCAGTCGGGGTTCGCGTATTCGCTTTCGTCCAGCACGAGGTGCTGGATCAGCGGCTCGCCCCACACCCGCTTGCCGGCCTGGCGGGCGCGACGGATCGCCTCGTGCGCGTCCTCGCACGAGGTGTGGACGACATAAAGCGGCACCCCCGCCGTGTCGGCGATCATGATCGCGCGGTTGGTCGCCTCGCCCTCGACCTGCGGCGGGCGGGAATAGGCGTGCGCCTCGGGGCCGGTGTTCCCATGCGCGAGCAGGCGCGCGGACAGTTCCGCCACCACGTCGCCGTTCTCGGCATGGACCAGCGCCACGCCGCCGAGATCGCCGACCCGGGTGAAGCTGGCGAACATCTCCTCGTCGTTCACCATAAGCGCGCCCTTGTAGGCCATGAAGTGCTTGAAGCTGGTGATGCCGCGATCGACGATGTCGGCCATCTCGTCGAACACCTGCTCGCCCCACCAGGTCACGGCCATGTGGAAGCTGTAATCGCAATGCGCGCGGGCGGTCTTGTTGTCCCAGATCTTGAGCGCGTCCAGCAACCCCTGCCCCGGCGCGGGCAGCGCGAAATCGACGACCATGGTCGTCCCGCCCGCGAGCGCGGCGCGGGTGCCGCTGTCGAAGTCGTCGGCGGAATAGGTGCCCATGAACGGCATTTCCAGATGCGTGTGCGGGTCGATCCCGCCCGGCATGACGAGGCACCCGGTCGCGTCGAGCGTCGTGTCGCCGGTGAGGCCCTGCCCGATTGCGGCGATACGGCCGTTTTCGATCAGCACGTCGGCCTTGTAGGTGAGGTCGGCGGTGACGATGGTGCCGTTGCGGATGACGGTGGTCATTGTTGTCTGCCCCCTAGCGGATGGGTTATGTCCTTGAGAGCGGCGCTGAGCGTCTCTGCGTCCTCGAACATTGCGTCTTGACCCGTCAAATCGCGAACGGAAAATACGCGGGTTCTTGGCACGCCAAATTTAGTACTCTTCTTGAGCGAGGTCGGGAAAAATTCCTTCACTATGTAAAAGTACCACGGTTCCAAGTCCGACTCCGGCCCGAATTCGAGGTACCGCAACGCCATCTTTTCGATGCTCGTTGGGTACAGGCGGGCAGCACCTAGTGTTTCTAAACGTCCGTGCCCGTATCTTAGAACTACAGATTGGATTAGCCCAATCGCGAATACTTCCTTATCATCGTAAAGGCCGATGAAACGGGCCTGAAAAGCGTTAACATCAAAGAAAATACGCGAGCGTAAATTGTCGTCCCGCGTATCACCTACCGGAGCAACAACGATACCGTCCTCGGCATCAAAAGGATTCACCCCTCCACCTCCGCCGCATCCAGCACCGCGTGCAGTAGCACGTCGGTCCCGTTCCGGGCCCAGCTTTCCGTGATTTCCTCGGCCTCGTTGTGGCTCAGGCCGTCCACGCACGGGCACATGATCATCGCCGTGGGCGCGATGCGGTTGATCCAGCAGGCGTCGTGGCCCGCGCCCGAGACGATGTCGCGGTGCGAGAGGCCCAGCCGCTCCGCCGCCCCCCGGACCGCCTCGACGCAGCCGGGATCGAACGTCACCGGGTCGAAGTGGCCGGTGGACTCGATCTCGATCCCCAGCCCCAGCTCGGCGGCGATCCGGGGCGCCTCGGCCTCAAGCCGCGTCCGCATCGTGTCCAGCTTCTCGCGGTCGGGGCTGCGGAAGTCGATCGTGAAGACCGCGCGGCCCGGGATCACGTTGCGGCTGTTGGGGTAGACGTTGGCGTGGCCTACCGCGCCGACCGCGCCCGGCTGGTTGTCCATCGCGATGCGATGCACCGCCTCGATGATCCGCGCCATGCCGAGGCCCGCGTTCACCCGCATGTCCATGGGGGTCGATCCGGTATGCGCCTCTTTCCCCGTCAGCGTGACCTGCAGCCACCACAGCCCCTGGCCGTGGGTGACGACGCCGATCTCACGCCCCTCGGCTTCAAGGATCGGGCCCTGCTCGATGTGCAGCTCGAACAGCGCGTGGATCGGGCGGCCGCCGACCGGCTCGTCCCCGGCCCAGCCGATCCGTTCCAGCTCGTCGCCGAAACGCTTGCCCTCGGCGTCGGTGCGGTCCAGCGCCCAGTCGAGGTCGTGGATGCCCGCATAGACGCCCGAGGCGAGCATCGCGGGGGCAAAGCGGGTGCCTTCCTCGTTGGTCCAGTTCACCACGACGATCGGGCGGTGGGTGCGGACGCCCATGTCGTCGAGCGTCCGCACGACTTCCAGCGCGCCGAGGACGCCCAGCACGCCGTCGTACTTGCCGCCCGTGGGCTGGGTGTCGAGGTGGCTGCCCATCCAGACCGGTGCGGCATCCGGGTCGGTCCCCTCGCGGCGGGCGAACATGGTGCCCAGGCGGTCCACGGCGACGGTCATCCCGGCATCCTCGCACCAGCGGCGGAACAGGGCGCGGCCCTCGCCGTCGGCGTCGGTCAGGGTCTGGCGGTTGTTGCCGCCCGCGACGCCGGGGCCGATCTTCGCCATCTCCATCAGGCTGTCCCACAGCCGTCCGCCGTCGATCCGCAGGTTGGCGGTGACGTGGGTGGCGGCAGTGCTGTCGGCTTCGGTGGCTGGCTCGTCGTCGGTGGCTGAGGGCATCGCGGCTCCCGTGACTTGATTTGACCACCCGGTCAGGATCAGCGTAGGGAGCGGCCATTCCCGCTGTCAACGATTTCGCAAGGCCGCCCGCAACCATCCCCGGATTGCCCGGGAAAGGAGCATCGATGCCCCCGGCCGACGATCAGCCAGCCGCCGGCCCCGTCCGCAGCGCCCGCAGGCAGCAGACCGAATCGGCGATCCTCGAAGCCGCGCTCGACGTGTTCGCGGTTGACGGCTTTCGCGGCGCGACGCTGGACCGGATCGCCGAGCGCGCGGGCATGTCGAAGCCGAACCTGCTTTACTACTTTGCCAGCAAGGACGACGTGCACGCGCGCCTGCTGGGCGACCTTCTGGACCACTGGCTCGCCCCCTTGCGCGGCATCGACCCTGCGGGCGAGCCGGTCGAGGAAATCCTGCGCTACGTCCGCCGCAAGCTCGCCATGTCGCGCGACTATCCGCGCGAAAGCCGCCTGTTCGCGGGCGAGATCATCGCGGGCGCGCCGCGGATTTCCGGCTTTCTCGCGGACGGGCTGCGGCCGCTGGTGGACGAGACGGTGGGGCTGATCCGCGGCTGGATCGCGCAGGGGAGGATCTCGCCGGTCGATCCGGTGCAGCTGATCTTTTCGATCTGGGCGCTGACCCAGCACCATGCCGACTTCGCCGCGCAGATCGAGATCGTGGCGCCGGGGGACCGCGCGGGCGACGCGGGCGCGTTCCTTGACCAGCTGTATCGCAGGCTGCTCACGCCCTAGGCGCGGGATGCGAAAACGTCGCCGCGTGCATTTTACCTTTTGATAAAAACCGGACCGGACGTAGCGTCGATTCGTGCCTCGCCAGCAGGAGACCACGATGGACACCCCGATCACGGGGGCGAGCAGCGGCACACGGGGTGGGATCACCGCCGGCCGCCTGACGCCCGACGCCTACGCCGCGAACTTCGCCGACCTGCACCCGGCCCTCGACCCGCACGAGGCGCAAGTCGCCGCGGATCGCTGCTATTTCTGCCACGACGCGCCCTGCGTCACGGCCTGCCCCACCTCGATCGACATCCCGCTGTTCATCCGGCAGATCGCGACCGGGACGCCCGACGCCTCGGCCAGGACGATCCTGACGCAGAACATCCTCGGCGGCATGTGCGCCCGCGTCTGCCCGACCGAGACGCTGTGCGAACAGGCCTGCGTCCGCGAGGCGGCCGAGGGCAAGCCGGTTCAGATCGGCCGCCTGCAACGCTACGCCACCGACCACCTGCAGCGGCAGGGGGCGCACCCCTTCGCGCGCGCGGCGGAAACCGGCAAGCGCATCGCCGTCGTCGGCGCGGGGCCCGCGGGCCTTGCCTGCGCGCACCGGCTCTCGATGCTGGGGCACGGGGTGGCGCTGCTGGACGCGCGCCCCAAGCCGGGCGGCCTGAACGAGTTCGGGATCGCCACCTACAAAACCACCGGCGGCTTCGCCCAGGCCGAGGTCGAATGGCTGCTGGGCATCGGCGGCATCGCCCTGTCGAACGGGGTCGCTTTTGGACGCGACTTCACCGTCGAGAGCCTGCTTTCTCAGTTCGACGCGGTGTTTCTGGGCGTCGGCCTCGCCGCGACGAACGGACTCGACATCCCAGGGATCGACCTGCCCGGCGTGGACGACGCGGTCGATTTCATCGCCGCGCTGCGCCAGTCCGACCCGGGCGCGGTGCCGATCGGGCGCGACGTGGTCGTGATCGGCGGCGGCATGACCGCGGTGGACGCCGCGGTGCAGGCGAAGCTGCTGGGGGCGACCAACGTCACCCTCGCCTATCGCGGCCCGCAGGTGCGGATGAAGGCGAGCCAATACGAACAGGACCTCGCCGCCGCGCGCGGGGTGCACGTGATCCACGAGGCGATGCCCATCGCGGTGGAGGGCCAGGGCCACGTCGCGGCGGTCGTCTTCGACCGGCTGGGCGAGCGGGTGAGCATCCCCGCCGACCAGATGCTGCTCGCGATCGGCCAGCGGCTCGACCCCGACGCCCTGCCCGCGACGCAAGGCGGCAAGATCGTCACCGAAGGCCCCGGCCGCACCCGCACCGCCCGCGTGTGGGCGGGCGGCGACTGCGCGACGGGCGGCGACGACCTGACCGTCACGGCGGTGGCGCAGGGACGCGACGCCGCGCTCGACATCCACACCAGCCTGATGAGCTGAGGAGAAACGCCATGGCAAACCTGGCATCGACCTTTGCCGGTATCCGGTCGCCGAACCCGTTCTGGCTCGCTTCGGCCCCGCCCACCGACAAGGAATACAACGTCCGCCGCGCGTTCGAGGCGGGCTGGGGCGGGGTCGTCTGGAAGACCCTTGGCCTCGACCCGCATGTCGTCAACGTGAACGGCCCCCGCTACGGCGCGATCTGGGGCGCGGACCGCAGGCTTCTGGGCCTCAACAACATCGAGCTGATTACCGACCGGCCGTTGCAGGTGAACCTGGACGAGATCCTGGCGGTCAAGCGCGACTACCCCGACCGGGCGGTGGTCGTCAGCCTGATGGTCCCCTGCGAGGAAGAACCGTGGAAGCTCATCCTGCCGCAGGTCGAGGCGACCGGCGCCGACGGGGTCGAACTGAACTTCGGCTGCCCGCACGGCATGTCGGAACGCGGCATGGGGTCGGCCGTGGGGCAGGTCCCCGAATACATCGAGATGGTGACGCGCTGGGTCAAGGCGAACACCCGGATGCCGGTGATCGTGAAGCTGACGCCGAACATCACCGATATCAGGAAACCCGCCGGCGCGGCGAAGGCGGGGGGCGCAGACGCGGTCAGCCTTATCAACACCATCAACTCGATCACCTCGGTCGATCTGGACCTGTTCGCGCCCGAACCCACGATCGACGGGCGCGGCGCGCATGGCGGCTATTGCGGCCCGGCGGTCAAGCCCATCGCGCTGAACATGGTGGCCGAGATCGCGCGCAACCCCGACCTGCACGGCCTGCCGATCAGCGGGATCGGCGGCATCACCACCTGGCGCGACGCGGCCGAGTTCATGGCGCTGGGCGCGGGCAACGTGCAGGTCTGCACCGCCGCCATGACCTACGGCTTCCGCATCGTGCAGGAGATGATCTCGGGCCTGTCGGAATATCTCGACGAGCGCGGGATGGCGCTGTCGGACCTGACCGGGCGCGCGGTCCCGAACGTCTGCGACTGGAAGGACCTGAACCTGAACGCGGTCAGCAAGGCGCGCATCCACCAGGACCTCTGCATCAAGTGCGGGCGCTGCTATGCGGCCTGCGAGGACACGAGCCACCAGGCCATCGCGATGCTGCCCGGCCGCGTGTTCGCGGTGAAGGACGACGAGTGCGTCGCCTGCAACCTCTGCGTCAACGTCTGCCCGGTCGAGGACTGCATCACCATGGAACGGATGGCCGAAGGGGACGTGGACCCCCGCACCGGCCGGGTGGTGTCGTTCGACCACGCCGACTGGACGACGCACCCCAACAACCCCGGCGCCGTCGCGGCGGAGTAGCCGGCGTCACCGCACCGATCAGCGCACCGCCGACCCGGCGACCCGGCGGCCGCGCTCCGTCCTGACGCGTTCTGTCAGCATCGCCGTGCATGCTTGGGCCATGCAAACCCCGACGAAGGATGCCCGAGATGAACAGAACCCCCGTGAATCCGTGGCCGTGGTCGCTGGCGTATGGCTACAACCAGGCCGAAGTGATCGAGGGCGCGACGAGGCAGCTGATCTGCGCGGGGCAGACCGCCGTGGACGGCACCGGCGCGCCGCAGCATGACGGCGACATGCGGGCGCAGATCGCGCTTGCGCTCGACAACCTTCAGGCGGTGCTGGCGGGTGCCGGGATGGGGCTTGGCGACGTCGTGCGGCTGGGGGTCTATACTACCGACGTGGACGAGGCCCTGAAGAACTTCGACCTGCTGGGATCGCGCTTCGGCGCAGCCGGGGTGGCCCCGCCGATGACCCTGCTGGGCATGGCGCGGCTGGCGATCCCCGGCCTGATGTTCGAGATCGAGGCGACCGCGGCCGCCTGACCGCGCCCCGGGCCGGCCGCTACGGATCGCGCGTTCGTGCCGCCCGACCTTGATCGCGGCCGGGCCCGGCGCTAGGCGGTGGCGGGCCGCGATCCATGCGGCGGCGAAAGGCGGTCCCACATGGCAATCTACGTCGACGCCGACGCCTGCCCGGTCAAGGCCGAGATCGAGCGCGTGGCGACCCGCCACCGCCTGCGGGTGCTGGTCGTGTCGAACGGCGGCATCCGGCCCTCGCCCAACCCGCTGATCGAGACGGTGATCGTTCCCGACGGCCCGGACGAGGCCGACAAGTGGATCGCCGAACGCGCGGGTGCGGGCGACATCGTCGTGACCGGCGACATCCCCCTTGCCGCCCGCGCGGTCGGGGCGGGGGCGCAGGTGCTCAAGCACGACGGCACCCGGCTTGGCCCGGACAACATCGGCAACGTGCTGGCGTCGCGCGACCTGATGGCCGACCTGCGCGCCGCCGATCCGTTCCGGCAGGGCGGCGGACGCGGCTTCACCAAGGCGGACCGGTCGCGGTTTCTGGACGCGCTGGAGCTGGCGGTGCGGCGGGCCGTGGCGGGCCGCTGACGGGCCGCCCACGCGCCAGCTCAGCCCAGATGAAAGTTCTGCTCCACCACCGCCTCCATCGAGACGTAGCTCGACGTGTTGCTGATGTGGGGCAGGGTCGAGATCTTCTCGGCCATGATGCGGCGGAAGTCGGCGATGTCGCGTGAGCGGACCTTGACCAGATAGTCGAAGCCGCCCGCGATCATGTAGCATTCCTCGATTTCCAGGATCGCGCGGACGGCGGTGTTGAACTGCTGCAACGCGGCCTCGCGCGTGTCGCTCATGCTGACCTCGACATAGGTGACGTGCGTCAGCCCCAGCTTCAGCGGCGACAGGACGGCGCGATAGCCGGTGATCAGGCCGATCTGTTCCAGATGCCTGATCCGCTGGGCCACGGGCGTCTTGGACAGGCCGACCCGCCGCGCCAGCTCGGCAATCGGGACGCGGGCGTTGCGGGTCAGTTCGGCCAGGATCTTGTGGTCCTGCGCGTCCAGCTTGATGACCATGTTTCCGTCCCCGAAATTGGTCCATCGGACCACCGCCGTGCCTGTCTTCAGGCGAACGGACTGCGCGATCTATGGTAGAAGGCTTCGATCAGTCAAGGAGATCGGCATGACCTCTGTCCCGTCCAGCGTGTTTTCCACGGATGCAAAGTTCGCGGACGAGACGCGGCTGCTGGAACGCCTGACCGCCGGGGCGGCGCTGCCGCCCGACGCCCGCGCGGCCATCGGCGCGCGGGCCGCCGGTCTGGTGCGCGGCATCCGGGCCAAGGCGCGCCCGTCGCTGATGGAACATTTCCTGGCCGAATACGGCCTGTCCACCCGCGAGGGGGTGGCGCTGATGTGCCTGGCCGAGGCGATGCTGCGCGTGCCCGACCGCACCACCATCGACGCGCTGATCGAGGACAAGATCGCCCCCTCGGACTGGGGCCGTCACCTGGGCGAGGCGTCGTCCAGCCTCGTCAACGCCTCGACCTGGGCGCTGATGCTGACCGGCAAGGTGCTGGACGACGATTACACCGGAACGCTGCGCCGACTGGTCCGAAGGCTGGGCGAGCCGGTGATCCGCACCGCAGTCGGCCGGGCGATGAAGGAGATGGGGCGCCAGTTCGTACTGGGCCAGACCATCGGCGACGCGCTGGACCGCGCCCGGGTGCTGGAAAAGCAGGGCTACACCTACAGCTACGACATGCTGGGCGAGGCGGCGATGACGGCGGCCGACGCGGCGCGCTACGCCCGCGCCTATGCCGACGCGATTGCGGCGATCGCGCGGTCCTGCGGCAAGGGATCGGTCGAACGGAACCCCGGCATCTCGATCAAGCTGTCGGCGCTGCACCCGCGCTACGAGGTCGCGCAAGAGGCGCGGGTCATGCGCGACCTGGTGCCGGTGGTGCTGCGGCTCGCGCGGCAGGCCGCGGCCGCGAACATGGGCATGAACATCGACGCCGAGGAACAGGACCGGCTGGTGATCTCGCTCAAGGTAATCGAGGCGGTGCTGTCGGACCCCTCGCTCGCCGGCTGGGACGGGTTCGGCGTGGTGGTCCAGGCCTATGGCAAGCGCGCGGCCCAGACCATCGACTGGCTTTACGAGACCGCAACGCGGCTGGACCGGCGGATCATGGTGCGGCTGGTCAAGGGCGCCTACTGGGACACCGAGATGAAGCGCGCCCAGGTCGAGGGGCATCCGGGCTTTCCGCTGTTCACGGCCAAGGCCGCGACCGACGTGAGCTACATCGCCAACGCCCGCAAGCTGATCGGCATGGCCGACCGCATCTATCCGCAGTTCGCGACCCACAACGCCCATACCGTCGCCGCGATCCTGCACATGGCGGGCGACGCGCCGTTCGAGTTCCAGCGCCTGCACGGCATGGGCGAGCGCCTGCACGGCATCGTCATGGACGAGACCGGCGGCCGGTGCCGCATCTATGCGCCGGTCGGGCCGCATCGCGACCTGCTGGCCTATCTGGTGCGCCGCCTGCTGGAAAACGGCGCCAACAGCAGCTTCGTGAACCAGATCGTGGACGAGGAGGTCACCCCCGAGGATATCGCCAGGGACCCCTTCGACGCGCTGGCCACGGCCCGGCCGCCTGCATCGCTGCGCCCGCCCGCCGACCTGTTCGCGCCCGCGCGCCGCAACTCGGCCGGGTTCGACCTTGCCGACGAGCAAACGCTTGCGGCGATCATGGCCGCGCGCGACGCGGCGATCCCGGACGTGGTGCCGCTGACGGTGTCCCCGCCCTCGGGCGAGGTGCGGGACGTGGTGGACCCCGCCACGGGCGAGCGGATCGCCACGGTGACGATGACCGACGCCGAAACCGCCGCCCGCGCCATCGACGACGCCCGCGTCTGGGTTGCGCCGGCCCCGGAACGCGCCGCCGTCCTGCGCCGGGCCGCTGACCTTTACGAACAAAACTTCGGCCCGATCTTCGGCATCCTCGCCCGCGAAGGGGGCAAGACGCTGGCCGACGCCGTGGCCGAACTGCGCGAGGCGGTGGATTTCCTGCGCTACTACGCCGCCGAAGGGGAACAGGTCACGGCCGCCCCGCGTGGCATCGTCGGCGCGATCAGCCCGTGGAACTTTCCGCTGGCGATCTTCACCGGCCAGATCGCGGCGGCGCTGATGGCGGGGAACGCGGTGCTGGCAAAGCCCGCCGAGGCGACGCCCGCCATCGCCGCGCTGGCCGTCCGGCTGCTGCACGAGGCGGGTGTGCCTGCGAGCGCGCTGCAACTGCTGCCGGGGCGCGGCGGCGTGGTGGGCACCGCCATCACCTCGGACCCGCGCATCGCGGGCGTGGTGTTCACCGGATCGACCGACACGGCGCGCACCATCGCCGCGACGATGGCCGCGAACCTGCGCCCCGGCACGCCGCTGATCGCGGAAACCGGCGGGCTGAACGCGATGGTCGTGGACAGCACGGCGCTGCCGGAACAGGCGGTGCGCGACGTGGTGAACGGCGCCTTCCGCTCGGCCGGGCAACGCTGCTCGGCGCTGCGCTGCCTTTACGTGCAGGAAGACATCGCCCCGCACGTGATCGAGATGATCCGGGGCGCCATGGACGAGCTGGTGGTGGGCGATCCGCGCGACCTTGCGACCGACGTGGGTCCGGTGATCGACGAAGCCGCGCGGGACGACATCGCGGGCTACCTTGCCGCCAACGGAAACCGCGTGATCCACGGGCTTGGCGTTCCGGCCCACGGCACCTTCGTTCCCCCCACCATGCTGCGGGTGGACGGCATCGCGGATCTTGAACGCGAGATCTTCGGCCCGGTCCTGCATGTTGCGACCTTCAAGGGGGACGGGCTGGACCGGGTGGTGGACGACATCAACGCGCGCGGCTACGGCCTGACCTTCGGGCTGCACACCCGCATCGACAGCCGCGTCCAGGCGGTCAGCGACGCGGTCCGGGTCGGCAACATCTACGTCAACCGCAACCAGATCGGCGCGGTCGTCGGCAGCCAGCCGTTCGGCGGCGAGGGGCTGTCGGGCACCGGCCCCAAGGCGGGCGGGCCGCAATACGTGCGCCGGTTCTTCGCGCCAGAAGCCCCGAAGGCGACCGGGACCGGGTGGCAGGCGCAGGCCGACGAGAACCGGATCGCCCGCCAGCTTGCCGCCTTCCGGTCCAGAAAGATCGACGAGCGCCTGATGCCCGGCCCGACCGGAGAGATGAATCGCCTGACCGCCCACACCCGCCCGCCGGTCCTGTGCCTCGGCCCCGGGCCGCAGGCGGTCGCGGCGCAGGTCGCGGCCGTCACCGCGCTGGGCGGCGACGCCGTGGGCGTGGACGGCGACCTTGCGCCGGGCGCGCTGACCCGCCTGCCCGCCATGGCGGCCGTGCTGTGGTGGGGCGACGAGGCGCAGGGCCGCGCCCGCGCAAGGGCGCTGGCGGAACGCGAGGGCGAGATCGTGCAGCTTGTGACCGCGATCCCGGACCTGGCCCATGTCGCGCACGAACGCCACCTGTGCGTGGACACCACCGCCGCAGGCGGCAACGCGACACTGCTGGCGGAATGAGGTGACAGGTCCGTGGCGCGGGCGCGGCGGCCCGCGCCGTCGTCAGGCGCGGTTCAGCAGCGCCTTTGCCTCGACCTCGGCAGGGATGGTCAGCGTAAAGCAGGTGCGCTCCGACGCCGACGTGGCGGACAGCGTGCCCTCATGCGCCTTGGCGATCTCGGACGCGATGTGCAGGCCCAGGCCAAGCCCCGCCTGGTTGGTCCCGACCTCGCCGCGCACGAAGGGCTGGAACAGCCGCTCCATCACCGGGTCAGGGATGGTGGGGCCGGTGTTCGTCACGCAGATCGTCAACTCGCCCCCGTCGAACGCCGCGTCCAGTTCCACGGGCTTTTCGGGGTCGCCGTGGGCCAGCGCGTTGGCAAGCAGGTTCGACACAAGCTGGCCGATCCGCCCGTCATCGACCCAGATCCGCTCGGGCAGCGCAATCTCGCTGTCGATCCGACGGCCGGGATTGCCGGCCTCGAGTTCGGCCACGACGTGGCGCAGCACCTGTTCCAGCGCCGCGGGCCGCCGGTTCAGGGCGATGCCGCTGCCCATGCGCGCGCGGGCGAAGTCCATCACGTCGTCGATCAGGCGCGACATGCGCCCGACGCTTTCCTCCATCAGCGAGATGACCTCAAGCGACTGTTCGTCCTGCGGCTGGCGGCGCAGGATCCGGGCCGCGCCGCCGACCGCGGCGACCGGGTTGCGAAGGTCGTGGCCCAGAACGGCGATGAACTGCTCGCGCAGGCGCGCGGTTTCCTGTTCCTGCGCCAGCTGCTGGCGGGTCAGCGCCTCGAACCGCTTCAGCGTCTCGGCCTGCGCTTCCAGCGCGTCGCGCTGCGCGGCGAGCTGCTGGCGCTGGCGGTAGAGATCGAGGAACACGTTGGCCTTGCTGCGCAGGATGTCGGGCTCGATCGGCTTTTGCAGGAAATCCACCGCCCCCGCCTCGTAACCCCGGAAGCGGCGGCGTTCGTCGGTGGTGCCGGCGGTCAGGAAGATGATCGGGATATGCCGCGCGCGTTCGTTCCCGCGCATCAGCTCGGCCAGTTCGAACCCGTCCATCCCCGGCATCTGCACGTCCAGCAGCGCCAGCGCCATGTCGTGGCGCAGCAGCAGTTCCAGCGCCTGCTCGCCCGACCGCGCCTTGAGCAGCGTCAGCCCGTCCCGGCGCAACAGCGCCTCGAGCGACAGCAGGTTTTCCTCGAGGTCGTCGACCAGCAGGATGTTCACGGGTTCGGTCATGACGGTCTCGCACCGCCCAAGGCGGCCAGGAATGAGGCGATCTGGTCCAGCGACATGGACCTTGCCGCCGGGCAGGCGTCAAGGGCCGCGCGTGGCATCGCGGGGGAATAGGCGGTCGCCGGATCCTCGGCCAGCGCGACGCCGCCCGCGTCGGCCACGGCCTTCAGCCCCGCCGCGCCGTCGTCGTTCGCGCCGGTCAGCACGACCCCGGCAAGCGCCGGTCCATAGGCGTCGGCCGCGCTGTCGAACAGGACGTCGATCGAGGGGCGCGAGTAATGCACCAGCGGATCGAGCGACAGCGAGATCGTGCGGTCCGGTTCCACCAGCATGTGATAGTCGGACGGCGCGAAATAGACGGTGCCCGCGCGGATCGCTTCCTTGTCCTCGGCCTCGCGCACGGCGATCCGGCAGGTCGCGGCGAAATGGGGCACCAGCATGTTGTCGCGGTCGGCGGGCACATGGACCACGACCAGCACCGGCAGCGGATAATCGGCGGGCAGCGCAGGCAGTATGCGCGCGAGCGCCTGCACCGCGCCCGCCGACGCGCCGATCACGACCGCCTCGGTGACGGGCGTGGGACTGGCCCCATTCGCTTGCGCGGACGCGATCATTGCTCGTGCCTTTGATAAATCTTTTCATCCCGCACGAACGGCGCAAAGGCGTCGGCGTGTTCGGAAAAGTGCAGGCTTTCCTTGGACCCCAGCCCCAGGAACCCCTTGCGCGCCAGCGATCCCCGGAACAGGCCGATGGCGCGGTCCTGGAACTTGCGGTCGAAATAGATCAGGACGTTGCGGCAGGAAATCAGGTGCATCTCCGCGAAAACGGCATCCGTGACGAGGCTGTGGTCGGAAAAGACCACACGATCCCGCAGCGACTTGTCGAACACGGCGCGGCCGTAATCCGCGCGGTAATAGTCCGACAGGGACGACTTGCCCCCCGAGTGCCGGTGATTGGATGTGAAGGCGCTGATCCGGTCAAGCGGATAGATCCCGCGCGCCGCCGCGTCCAGCGCATCGGGGTTGATGTCGGTCGCGTAGAACAGCGTCCGCTTTTCCAGCCCTTCCTCGCGGAACATGATGACGAAGGAATAAAGCTCCTCCCCCTCGCTGCAGCCGGCGATCCACACCTTGAGCGAGGGGTAGGTTCGCAGGTGCGGGATCACCTTTTCGCGGATCGCGCGGTAATAGGACGGGTCGCGGAACATCTCGCTGACCTGGACGGTCAGGTAGTCGAGCAGCCGGGGCAGCCGCGCGGGGTCGTGCAGCAGCCCTTCCTGCAGGGCCGAGAAGCTGGCGAACCCCATCTGATCGCGCGCCTGCCGCAGCCGCCGCTTGATCGAGGCGCGGGCGTAGTTGCGAAAGTCGTAGTGATAGCGCTGGAACAGCGCCTCCAGCAGCAGCTGGATTTCGATGTCCTCGACCCTGTCGTCCATGCCCGCGCGCCTATCTCGGCATCCAGACGCGGACCAGCGAGAGCAGCTTGTCCACGTCGAGGGGCTTGGCCATGTAGTCGTTCGCGCCCGCGCTGATGCAGCGCGCCTGATCGTCCGGCATCGCCTTGGCGGTCAGCGCGATGACCGGCAGCGACGCCCACCGCGGATCGCCGCGGATTTCCCGCGTGGCGGTCAGGCCGTCCATGACCGGCATCATCACGTCCATCAGCACAAGGTCGATCGCCTTGTCCGGGTCCTTTGCCGAGGCGTCGAGCGCGGCGATCGCCTCTTGCCCGTTCCGCGCGATCTCGACCTTGGCGCCGCGCGGTTCCAGTACGTTCGACAGCGAATAGACGTTGCGGATGTCGTCCTCGACGATGAGGATCCGGCGGCCCTCCAGCACGGCGTCGCGGTTGCGGGCGCTGCGGATCATCTTCTGCTGCTCGGGCGGCAGGTCCGACACGACCTGGTGCAGGAACAGCGACACTTCCTCCAGCAGCCGCTCGGGCGACTTCGCGCCCTTGATGATGATCGAGTTCGAATACCGGCGCAGGCGCTGTTCGTCGTCGGGCGACAGGTCGTGGCCGGTATAGACGATCACCGGCGGGAACGCCTGGCCGTCGTCGCCGCTGAGCGTTTCCAGCAGCGAATAGCCCGAGGCGTCGGGCAGCGACAGGTCAAGGACCATGCAGTCGAACGTCTCGTGCCGCAGCCGTTCCAGGCACTCGGCGGCCGTGCCGACCCCCACCGTTTCCACATCGCGCGAGGCGAGAAGCGCCCCCACCGCGTCGCGCTGCACCGGATCGTCCTCGACGATCAGCACCCGGCGCAGGCTGTGCGTCAGCTTGGACGCGAGCGTCTGCAGCACCTCGGCCAATTCCTCGCGCGGGACCGGCTTGACGCGGTAGCCGACGGCGCCCAGCGACAGCGCCGTCTGGCTGTGATCGGCGGCCGAGACCACGTGGACGGGGATGTGCCGGGTCGCGTCGTCGCGTTTCAGCTGGTCAAGGACGGTCAGCCCGGAATGGTCGGGCAGGCCCACGTCCATGACGATGGCGTTGGGCCTGTACTGGCGGGCAAGGCGCAGCGCCTCTTCCGCGGTGCCGGCGACGAGGCACTGGAAATCCATCTCGCGCGACAGGTCGCGGACGATTTCGGCGAATGTGCCGTCATCCTCGATGATCAGCAGGACGCGGCGGCCGCCGGTCAGGTTGTCGCGGTCATCCTCGACCCGCACGGGCGCGCGGACCTGCGAAGGCGTGGTCGCCGACATGCGCGGCACGGATCGCGGCATCGCGGCCGGGGCCGGCGCCTGCCGGGCATCGCGCGGCGCGACGCCGGCGGGGTCGTAGGTCACGGGCAGCGTCACGGTGAAGGTGCTGCCCTCGCCCGGCGTGCTGTCGAGCGTGATCGCCCCGCCAAGCAGCCGCGCCAGCTCGCGCGAGATCGACAACCCGAGGCCCGTCCCCCCGTACTTGCGGCTGATCGCGCCGTCGGCCTGGTGGAACGCGTTGAAGATGCTTGCCTGCTGGTCCTCGGAAATCCCGATCCCGGTATCGGTCACCGCGAACGCGACGCGCTCGCCATCCGCCGGACGGACCGCCAGCGTGACGCTGCCCGCTTCCGTGAACTTGAAGGCGTTCGACAGAAGGTTCTTCAGCACCTGTTCCAGCCGTTGCCGGTCCGAGGTGATGGACGCCGGGCAATCGGGTGCGATCTCGATCCTGAACCCGATCCCGCGGTCGTCGGCCACGGGCCGGAACATGCGTTCAAGATCGGCCGCCAGCACATGCAGCGGCAGCGGATCGGCCTGCACCTGAAGGTGGCCCGCCTCGATCTTGGACAGGTCGAGGATGTCGTTGATGAGCGTCAGAAGGTCGTTGCCCGACGCCTGGATCGTGCGCGCGAATCGCACCTGCTCGTCGGTCAGGTTGGCGTCGGCGTTGTCGCCCAGCAGCTTCGACAGGATCAGCAGCGAATTGAGCGGCGTGCGCAATTCATGGGACATGTTGGCGAGGAAATCGGTCTTGTAGCGGCTCGCCTGCTCAAGCTCGCGCGCCTTCAGTTCGGTCGCGGCCTTGGCGCGGCCAAGCCCTTCGGCCTGCGCCTCCAGCCGCTGCGCCTGTTCCTCGAGCTGGACGTTCGTCTGCTCCAGCTCGACCTGCTGCTGTTCCAGCCGCACCTGCGATTCCCTGAGCGCGCGGCCGTGTTCCTCGAGTTCCTCGTTGGAAACGCGCAGCTCCTCGCTCTGCACTTGCAGTTCCTCGGACTGGCGCTGCGTCTCCTCCAGCAGGTCCTTCAGTTCGGTGCGGAAGTTGGCGGACCGCAGCGCGACCCCGATGGCACCCGCGCCTTCCTGCAAAAGGTCCAGCGTCGCCGGATCGACGGCCTGCAGGAAGCCAAGCTCGATCACGCCGTTGACGACCTCGTCCGCGACCAGCGGCGCGATGACGAGGTGGCGTGGCCGGTCCTCGCCCAGTGCCGAGCCGATGGTCAGGTAACCGTCGGGCACGTTCTCGATCAGGACCGGCTTGCCGTCCCTTGCCACCCGTCCCAGAAGCCCGTCACCCAGGGTGAAGCTGTCGGCGACCCTGCCGCCGGCGGCGACGCCCAGCGTCGCGCTGCGCTGGAAATAACCGCGCTCGCCCGCGAACAGCGCGCCCGCCTGCGCGCCGGCATAATCGGCAAGGAAGCTCAGCACGCCGTCGCCCAGCTGCGTGGTTGACTTGTCGCCCTGCAAGACGCCCGCAAGCCCGACCTGCCCCTGCTGCAACCAGTCCTGCCGCGCCCGCGCGGTCGCCGCGCGCCGCGTCAGGTACCCGATCACCAGCGCCAGCGCGATCCCCAGAAGCGCCGACATGACGCCGCTGACCCAAGCCCGCTGATAGGCGTCGGCCAGTTCAAGCACCCGCTGCTCGCGCTGGCGCGTCATTTCCTGCCGCATGCTGTCCAGAAGCCCGCGGATCGCGTCCATCTCGGCCTTGCCGCGGTCGGTCGTGACCAGCGGAAGCGCGGCCGAAATCCCGCCCGTGCGGTACAGGTCGATGGTCTCCCGCAGTTCCTCCATCTTCGCCGCGACGTGGCGGCGCAGCGGCTCGAGGTTGGCGCGCTGCACCTCGTCCCCGGCGGTCAGCACGCCGAGCGTGTCGAGGCTTTGCTCGATGTCGGTCATGGCGGCGACGTAGGGCTCGAGATAGCTTTGATCGCCGGTCAGCAGGAACCCGCGCTGCCCGGTCTCGGCATCCAGCATCGACGACTGCAGGTCGCCCAGGCCCTTGATGACCTCGTGCGAGTGCATGATTTCGCGGTTGTGATCGCGCATCGTCCGGATGTTCGTGGCGACCACCGCGCCGCTGACGACGAAGAACGCGATCGCGACGACGACACCCACGATCGCCGGAACGTCCGCGATGGCCCGCGTGGGCGAAGATTTCGATGAAAGACCCGACTTCATGCAGACTCCGACGCTGGCGAGGTGGCGCGAGGGTCGAGTATCAGCCTGCGCGCGAAAGCGGAATGGGGGCAGCCACGCGCATGGGCATGCGGATCGGCTGCGCCAGGCTGAGCGCGGGACACCCTCAGCCAGACGTTGCGGATTTCAGCCGCTGCTTGGCAGCCAGCATGCCCTCGTCTTAGCCCGAGGGCAAAATTGTCCCGGGATAGCGCGACAGGCTGGCAACGGTATTGATGCGGGATGCCTTGATCTCGCTTTTTCTCTGCCGCGCTTCACGGAAAAGAACGTCTTCTTCTTCCGTGCGCTTCTTTTTCTTCAGCGAGTCGAAAACCCTCCAGACCCTTGCGGCCTCCGCGCGACGGTCTCGCGTCTGCTGGGTCAGTGCGGCGGCGCCTGGATACTTCGTGAAGGTGCTGATCGCCTTGTCGATATCCGCGGCATAACGGGTGCCCTCGATATAGACGGGATCATGGTAATGGATAACTCTCCCGTCTGTGGCGTTCATTTTTGAAACGTCACGCGCCGCCAGATGCGGCTTGTCCAGATTACGGCTGAGTGAAAGGTTGAAACCGGGTTCCATCACGTGTGCGCTCATGCCCGACCGTGTTATGGCAAGGGGCAACGCAATCTGGTCGAGCCATGGACGGCGATGACGTATCTCGTCATTTCCGTCGATCGCCTTGGCGGTTTCCATCCACATTTCTGCAAACGAAGAGTTCGACGGAAAACTTACGACACCAGCGTTGAAGTACGGAATGCTCTGCAGGTTCGAGCGGCTCAGGGTCACACGTTCATCAGGCACGTCCATGTCGAACATTGCGTAGACACGCGACCAGAGGCTTTGCGGTTTTCCCCACGTGAAAGATCGACATTCAGAGAGGAATACAGTTCCTTCAGAAATTCGGGGACAAACTCGCGCTTGGCGTCGGGGCAGTAGGCGACGAGTTCCACGTCGGGCAGGTGATACCTGGCCGTGCTGGCGAGGATCACGCTGTCCAGAAGCAGCGCAGGCGGATCGATGACGAAGAAAAGTGAAAAGTCGCTCTGTCTTAGCATGCGTTTGACCCCATCCCGCTCATGACGACGGCTTATCGCGGTTCTGACGCGGGTGACAGCCGGTTCACGTAGTCAGCGCCGCCAATAAGCGATGGCCGTCTGCGCGGTGAGTGACCAGATACCAGCAAAATCCAGAGATTGTGGTGCCCGGAGACGGATTTGAACCGCCGACACGCGGATTTTCAATCCGCTGCTCTACCAACTGAGCTATCCGGGCCCCGTTCGGGGTCGGGCCATGCCGCCCGAAGTGGGGCGTAACTAGACAACGCCGTGGCCGCTGTCCAGCCCGAATCGACGCGCCGCCCGGGGCCCTGTCAGTCGTCCCGCGTGGACGGCGGGACCGGCTCGCCCGGGATGGCATAGTCGCCGCGCAGCCACTTCGCCAGGTCCACGTCGGCGCAGCGGCGCGAGCAGAACGGGCGGTATTTCGGGTCCGCCTCCTTGCCGCAGATCGGACAGGCCATCAGCGCCCCCTTCCAACGGCGGCCAACGCCGCCAGCGGCACCCGGTCGCGCTTGCGGCTGAGTTCGTAAAGCCCCATCGCGGTCCAGCCGATCAGCGTCGTTTCGGTCCCCTCGGCGCGGAAAGCCGCGCGCAATGCCTGGTCCAGCGTGCCCCGGTCGCGCTTGGAAATCGGGGCGAAGTCGATCACCACCTGCCCGCCCAGGCCGCGCAGCCGCAGCTGCCGCGGCAGGTCGCGGGCCAGCGCGATGTTGGCCTTGAGCGCGGCGGCGGGCGAATTGTCCGGGCCGGTGTTCACGTCCACGGCGACCAGCGCGCGGGTCGGCTCGATCACCGCGCGGCCGCCATTGGGCAGGGGCACGTCGGCGGACAGCAGCGCCTCGACCGCCTCGCTGACGCCGTGGTCGTCGAACGCGCCAGGGGCATCGTCGATCGCGTCGGGCACCGGGTCTGCCCAGTCGATCCACGCCGCGCGCCACGGCTGCTCGGCGTCCAGCAGCAGTTCGGGCCCGCCCTGCGCGTCGGCGGTGACCTGCATGGCAAGCCCGGCAAGGTCGGACAGCTCGGCCGCGATCTGGTCGTCGTCGGCCAGCGCGGCGGCGGTGCGGACAACGAAGCCCAAGCCCTCGGGCGCGCCCGCATCGGCCAGCGCGGCCTCGCCCAGGGCGACGAGGCGCGCCCGCTCGCCCTCGTCACGGATGCGGCGCGAGACGTTGACGCCCGGCGCGCCCGGCGTCGCGATGGCGCTGCGGCCGCGGAAAAGAACGCGCTGCGTCACCGGAACGGCCTTGCCGTCCTCGACCACACCCGTCACCTGCACGATCAGCGACTGCCCCTCGGCCATGCCCTTGGCCTCGCGCAGAAAGCCGCGCTGGCCGTCGGGCAGGCGCAGGAACACGCCGCCCTGCCCTTTCACCAGCCGGTCCACGACGGCGCGGCAGATCGCGCCCGGCGGCAGCGGCGTCAGGGCGGATGCGTCCAGCGCCAGATCCTCGACCCGCCCGTCCACCATCAGCGCGGCGGCCTCGCGCCCCCAGAGATGCCCCAGAACGACCTGCGTGCCCTTCATGCGCGCCCCCTGATCCCGACCGAGGCCAGCAGCGCCGCGGTCTCCGCCAGCGGCAGCCCGACGACGGCCGTGAACGACCCCTGTATCCACGGCGCGAAGGCCGCGGCGGGCCCCTGGATCCCGTAACCGCCCGCCTTGCCGTGCCAGTCGCCGCCAGCGACGTAGGCCGCGATTTCCGCAGCTGTCAGCGGCCGAAAGCGCACCGTCGTCTCGACCAGCCGGTCGCGCGCGCGGCCCGCATGGACCAGCGTCACCGATGTCATCACCTTGTGCCGCCGCCCGGACAAAAGCCGCAGGAACCCTGCCGCCTCGTCCGCATCGGCGGGCTTGCCCAGGATGCGCCGCCCCGCAGTCACCACGGTGTCGGCCGCCAGCACCGCCGCGTCGTCCGCGCACGGCACCGCCGCCGCCTTTTCAGACGACATGCGCCGCACGTAATCGCGCGGCGGCTCGCCCTTCAGGGGCGTCTCGTCGATGTCGGCGGGGGTCACGGCGTCGGGGACGATGCCGATCTGGGCGAGCAGGTCCAGACGCCGCGGGCTGGCCGACGCCAGCACCAGACGCGGCCGGTCCGAACCCTGCGCCACGTCACTTGAAGCGGTAATTGATCCGCCCCTTGGACAGGTCGTAGGTGTTCATCTCGACCTGCACCTTGTCGCCGGCCAGAACGCGGATGCGGTTCTTGCGCATCTTGCCTGCCATATGCGCGATGATCTCATGGCCGTTTTCGAGCTCGACCCGGAATGTCGCGTTGGGCAGGAGTTCCGTCACGACGCCGGGGAATTCGAGCATCTCTTCCTTGGCCATGATCTCTCCTGAAAGCGCCCCGCTCAGTTGCGGGCCGCTGCGATATGCGGCCGGACCAAGGTTTTTTCAAGCTGATTCGACCGGGCACCCCCGCGCCCTCTCGGGCGGGCGGAAATATCCCGCGGGGGTCCGGGGGCGCGAAGCCCCCGGGAGGGGCGTTTCAGCCGAAGGCCTGCAGCCCGGTGATCGCCCGGCCCAGGATCAGCGCGTGGACGTCGTGCGTCCCCTCGTAGGTGTTCACCGTTTCCAGGTTCGCCGCGTGGCGCATCACCTGGAACTCCTCCGAGATCCCGTTGCCGCCGTGCATGTCGCGCGCCGTCCGCGCGATTTCCAGCGCCTTGCCGCAGTTGTTGCGCTTGACGACCGAGATCATCTCGGGCGCCGCCTGCGCCGCGTCGAGCAGCCGCCCCACCTGCAACGATGCCTGCAGGCCAAGGCTGATTTCCGTCAGCATGTTGGCGAGCTTCAGCTGGAACAGCTGGGTGTTGGCCAGCGGGCGGTTGAACTGCTTGCGGTCCAGCCCGTACTGGCGCGCGGCGTGCATGCAGAACTCGGCCGCGCCCATCACGCCCCAGCTGATCCCGTAGCGGGCGCGGTTGAGACAGCCGAACGGGCCCTTCAGCCCCTCGACATTGGGCAGCAGCGCGTCCTCACCCACCTCGACGTCCTGCATCACGATCTCGCCGGTGATCGATGCGCGCAAGCTCAGCTTGCCCTGGATCTTGGGCGCGGACAGGCCCTTCATGCCCTTGTCCAGCACGAAGCCGCGGATCTTGCCGCCATGCGCGTCGGACTTGGCCCAGACGACGAACACGTCGGCGATGGGCGAGTTGGAGATCCACATCTTCGCGCCGTTGAGCACGTAGCCGCCGGCGGTCTTGCGCGCGGTCGTCTTCATCCCGCCGGGGTCGGAGCCTGCGTCGGGTTCGGTCAGGCCGAAGCAGCCGATGAACTCGCCGCTGGCGAGCTTCGGCAGGTACTTCATGCGTTGTTCTTCCGACCCGTAGGCGTAGATCGGATACATCACGAGGCTCGACTGCACCGACATCATGGACCGGTAGCCCGAATCCACCCGCTCGACCTCGCGCGCGACAAGGCCATAGGCGACGTAGGACGCGCCGAGACCGCCGTATTCCTCGGGGATGGTGACGCCCAAAAGGCCCATTTCGCCCATCTCGCGGAAGATCGCCGGATCGGTGTGTTCCTCGCGGTAGGCATGGATCACGCGGGGCTGCAGCTTTTCCTGCGCATAGGCGCGGGCCGCGTCGCGCAGCATCCGCTCGTCCTCGGCCAGCTGGTCGCTCAGGCGAAACGGATCTTCCCAGTCGAACCGGTTCAGGTCGGGCGCATCCTTGGGCTTGAGGGCCATCGTTTCCTCCTGCGTGACGCCATCGGGATAAAGCCTCCGCGTGCGGGGATCAATGGCGGGTGCCGCACGCCGGACCCGGATCGGGACGCATCCGGGACCCGCATCACGCCCCCGTCACGCAGTTGTCGGGGGCTGTCACGCAGTTGTCGGGAACGCGGCGGGATTTTGGTCGTTACGGTCGCAAGCCGATGGGCGGATCCCGCCTTACACCTGCCTTTCACCCGGAGGATAACATGCGTCGGATCTTCAACAACTCGACGGCGATCGCCGTGGGCGTGGCGCTGATGCTGCCCCAGACAGGCGTGGCCCAGGCCGCGATCACCCCTGTCCCGGACGCCAAGGCGGCAAGCGCCGCCACCGACCGCGCGACCGAGATGCCGGAACTGCACAAGGCGCTGCGGATGGAACTGGACGCGGGCCTGACCGCCGACCAGCTGTCGTGCCCCGGCAACGCGCCGGTGGCGTGCCCGACCACGCTGCGCTTCACCCCGCGCGGGGTCGCGGTCGAGGTGGCGCAGGATGGCACGATCTTCCTTGCGCCGCGGCTGATGCAGACGCACCGGGCCGATGCCGAGGGGAACCTGACGCTCGATCCGAACGCGGTGATGATGTCGCCGCCCATTCCCGAAACGGACAAGACCGGGGCTGCGACCTACGGCGCGCTCACGACATTCGCGCCGGTCGCGCGGACCGCGCAGAATGACGCGACCCCGCCCGCAACCCAGACCGACGCCGCGCCCGCCGCCGTCCCGCCGATCCCCCCGGCGGCCGACCCGCAGCCATCGGCCGAGGCCCCCGCTGCGCCAGAGCCTGAGGCTGCGCCTGAGCCTGCGGCCGAAGCCGCGCCGGCGCCGGCGGCAGAGCCCGAACCGGCCCCGGAACCCGCCGCCGAACCGGCGGCGGCAGCCGAACCCGCCACCCCCGCACCGGAACCTGAGGCTGCGCCAGCGCCCGAACCCACCCCCGAACCCGCCGCCGCGCCCGAACCCGCGGCCGAGCCTGAACCCGCCGCCGCGACCGAGCCTGCTGCCGAAGCCTCGCCCGAACCGGCACCGGCCGACGCCGCCCCCGCAGCGGACGCCCCCAACCCCGATGCGCCCGCCGCCGACCGGCCCGACCCGGCCGCGCTGGAACGCGCGTTGCAGGCCGATCAGAATGACGACGCGGCCAACGACGACTCGACCACCGCCGACGCGGTAACCGAGGCGACGCCAGACGCCCCCGCGCCCGGTTCGGCGACGGACACGCCGCCGACCCCTGTTGCGATCCCGCCCGCGGCCCCGTCGGCAGGGGACGCCGATGCGGTCGCGCCCATCGACCAGAAACCTGCGGTCCCGGTGCCGGACCCCGCAGCAACCGCGCCGGCGACGCCCGCGCCCGATGCGAAAGCCGCCCCTGCGGCGGCCGATCCCGCTCGTCCCGATGCGGCCGAGCTTGAGCGGAAGCTGAAGGAAATTCAGCAAGGGAAAACGGCGACGCCGCCCGCGCCCGGTGCGCCCGGTGCGCCTGCCGCGCCCGGGACCAACGCCACGGCCCCCGGCGCGACGGCACCGGGCGCCACCGCCGGCGGGGCGACGGCCACGCCGACGAACCCTGCCGCGCCCGGTGCCCCCGGTGCCCCTGTGCCGGGCGGACAGACCCCGCCAGTCCCGGGCGCCCCGCAGCCAAACGTTGCCGGAGCCGGGGCAACCGCGCCCGGCGCCCCCGGCGCCTCGACCCCCACCGCCGACCAGCTGCGTGACGCGCTTGGCAAGACCGGTGCCGCCGGTGCGGCGGGTGCCGCCGGTGCCGCCGGAGCCGCCGACGCGGTCCCCGAAACGCGGGCGGCCGTGACCGAGGCCGCCAAGCAGGCCGCAACCGAAACCGCCCCGCCGAGCGCCGCCGCGCTCAGCGCGGACGAGGCGGCCGCGGGCGACATCATCGAAACGCTCGTCACCAAGGAAAACGCCCGCTCGTCGAGCGAGGACTTCGAGACCAGCGTGCGCGACGCCCTGACCGCAGGGGCGACCGGCGCGACCGCCAAGGACGCGGCCCGCCGGGCGCAAGACGGGGCGGAAAACGACGATGACGACAACGACAACAGCGACCTGGCCAAGATCGCGCTGGCGGGCGTCGCCGGGCTGGTCGTCGGGCAGATGCTGTCGAACAACCGGCAGGTCGCGCTGAACACGGGCGACCGGGTGATCGTCACCCGGCCCGACGGCAGCCAGGAAGTCATCAAGAACGACAACGCGCTGCTGCTGCGGCCTGGTGCGACCGTCCAGACGGAAAACTTCCAGGACGGCTCGACCCGGACCAGCGTGCTGCGCGAGGATGGCAGCCGCGTCGTCACGATCCGCGATGCCGACCTGCGGGTGCTGCGCCGCTCGCTCGTACGCGCGGACGGCACCGTCACCACCCTGATCGACGACACGGTCGAGGTGGAACCCGTGGACGTGGCCGACCTGCCGCCGCCCGCGCGCCCGGTCCTCGACACGAGCCGCCCCTTCACCGAGGATGAACTGCGCCAGGCGCTTCAGCGCGAGGTCGGCGTGGACCGCCGCTTCACGCTAAGCCAGATCCGCAACATCCCGGCGGTGCGGGCGCTGGTCGCGCCGGTGGACATCCAGGCGATCACCTTCGACACCGGATCGGCCGCGATCGTGCCCGAACAGGCGCAGCAGCTGTCGGTGCTGGGCAACGTGATCGCCGACGCGGTGCGCGACAATCCGAAGGAAATCTTCATCGTCGAGGGTCACACCGACACGGTCGGCTCGGATGCCGCGAACCTCGCCTTGTCCGACCGGCGGGCCGAGTCGGTGGCGCTCGCGCTGACGGAATACTTCCAGGTTCCGCCCGAGAACATGGTCGTGCAGGGCTATGGCGAGCAGATCCTGCGGGTGCCGGCCGAAGGCGATGTGCGCGAAAACCGCCGCGCCTCGATCCGCCGGATCACGGACCTGCTGGCGCAACAGGAATAAGCGCCGCCCACCCACGACAGGCAAAGGGCCGCAGGTGATCCTGCGGCCCTTCGTTCATCTGGGTATCTATCCTTTCAGCGCCGCCGCCAGACCGTCTGCACCGCCGCGACGTCCGCCCGCGCCTGCAGCGCCCGCGCGGCAGCCGCCATGTCGAACCCCGGCAGCGTGGCAAAGGCATCGGCCAGCGCCGATGCGCCCGCCGCTTCGACCGGGATCAGCAGCGCCTCGCCCGCATCGCTGCGCAGCCGCCAGTGCGGATGCCCGCGCAGGGTCAGAAGCCGCACCTCGACCAGGTCGCGCAGCGCGATCTCGCCGCCCAGCGCCCGCGCGCCGTAGTAGCGGATCGCGCCCTCGATCAGTTCCACGACGCCCGGTGCCGCGATCTCGCGCCGGAACCGCATCCGGCGGCGCGCGTCAATCCCCCAGGCGACCGCCACCACCATGGCCGCAAGGCCCAGCGGACGAAAGACCAGCCCGCCCAGCGAAAACACCCACGCGCCGGCAAGGCCCAGCAACCCGGCCGCGATCACCTCGCGCCAGTCGTGCAGCCGCAGCGCGAGTTCGGGCCGGATCAGCGCCATCGCCGCATGTCAGAGCGGCCGCGACATGTCGCGGTGCGGGATGCCCGCGTCGTCGTAGACCGGACCGAAGGCGACGAACCCCAGCCGTTCATAGAACCCCAGCGCGTGGGTCTGCGCGCCGAGCTTCGCGGTGGTGACGCCGGGCTGCGCGCGCAGCTCGTCCAGCGCAGCCCGGATCAGCGCCGCGCCAAGGCCGGTCCCGCGCTGATCGGCCAACACCGCCACGCGCCCGATCTTGCCCGTCTCGCCCGCCAACAGGATCCGCGCGGTTCCCACCGCCCGCCCCCCGGTCACGGCCAGTAGGTGGATCGCCTCGCCGTCCAGATCGTCGATCTCGAGGTCCTCGGGGACCGCCTGTTCCTCGATGAACACCGCGCGGCGGATCGCGTGGCAGGCGGCAAGATCGTCGGTGCGCGAGATGGAAGGGGCCGAGGTCATGCGAAATACCGGGCGAGGATGGTGTGATAGATGTCCTGCAACTGCCGCACCTGCGCCTGAGGCACGCGCTCGTCCACCTGGTGCATGAAAGCGCCGACAAGGCCGAATTCAAGCACCGGGCAGTGGTTCTTGACGTAGCGCGCATCCGATGTCCCGCCCGAGGTGGACAGCACCGGCACCCGGCCGCACGCCTCGGCCACCACGTCGCGGACCAGGTCCACGAACGGTCCCGGCGCGGTCAGGAAGCTTTCGCCCGAGACGTGGAAATCCAGCTCGAACCGGACGCCGGTGCGTTCCTCGACCGCCGCCGCGCGTTCGCGCAGCATCGCGGTCAGGCTGTCGCCGGAATGAAGGTCGTTGAAGCGGATGTTGACCGTCGCGCGGCCCCGTTCGGGGATCACGTTGGACGCGGGGTTCCCCACGTCGATGGTCGTGACCTGAAGGCCGCTCGGCTGGAAATGCTCGGTCCCTTCGTCAAGCGGGGCGGCGGTCAGGTCGGCCAGCAGCATCAGCAGCGGATGCAGCGGGTTCAGCGCCTTGTGCGGATAGGCCGCGTGACCCTGCTTGCCGATGGCGGTGACGTGGACGGTCAGGCTGCCGCGGCGGCCGATCTTGATCATCTCGCCCATCACCTCGGGGTTGGAGGGCTCGCCCACGATGCAGACGTCCATCCGCTCGCCGTTGGCGTCCATCCAGTCCAGCAGCGCGGGGGTGCCGTCGCGCGACGGCCCTTCCTCGTCGCCGGTGACGGTCAGGATCACGGCGCCGTCCGGCGGGGTGCGGGTCACGAAGTCGATTGCGGCGGCGACAAAGGCCGCGACGCCGGATTTCATGTCGGTCGCGCCGCGCCCCCAGATCGTGCCGTCGATGACCGCGCCGGAAAACGGCGGGTGGGTCCAGTTGTCCGGATCGCCCGGCGGCACCACGTCGGTATGACCGTTGAAGCCGAAGGTCCGCGCACCCTTGGCGCCCCAGCGGGCAAAGAGGTTCGGGGTGCCGTTGCGATCGACGCGGGTGCAGGCGAAGCCCGCAGGCTCCAGCAGGGACTGGATCAGCGTCAGCGCGCCACCCTCCTCCGGGGTGACCGAAGGGCAGCGGATCAGGCGGGCGGTCAGGTCGGCGGCGTCGGTCATCGGATCATCCTGCATGGCGGGGCCGGGCCGCCCGCCACCCGAATCTGCCCCCGTGGGCGGGGCGCGGCAAGGGGCGACGGGTATCGCGCGGGACCGTCCTGTGGCTGGATCGGCAAGGCGCGCCCGTGACCCTTCTGCCACGGCGCCGCATCCCCTTGACAAGATCGGGAACGCACGCCTTCACCAAGCGTTCGGCCAACACGATGTTTCACCGGGGAAAATCCGTCATGAAGACTGCCATTCGCCTTGCCGCGGCCGCTGCCGCCGTCGCGGCCCTTTCCGCGTGCGAGGATCCTGCCGCGACCGCCGCCGCTTCCGGCTGGGAAGGGGGCGTTCCCTACGGCACCTACACCGTCGTCGGCTTCGGGCGCGAGGCCGTGCCCACGCGCGACGGCAGCATCCGCCTGGGGCCGGGCACCATCGCCGGCAGCGGGCCCTGCAACACCTTCACCGCGACCAACACCGCGACCCTGCCGCAGATCCACATCTCGACCATGAACTGGACCGACATTCCCTGCGGCCACAAGGGGTTCGAGGGGCGTCTGTTCCAGGCCCTGACCCAGGCCGAGCAGGCGCAGTGGCAGGGGGGCGTGCTGAAGATCATCGGCCCGACCTACATCACGCTGGAACGCACCGGCGACTGACGCGGACGCAGGACCGATCGGCGCGGGGTCACGCCCCGGATGACCCATGCGCCGACGGACCCGGCGTCGCATTTCGCTGCGACAGGCGCCGCACCAGCCGGTCCCGCGCGGCGGGCAGCGGACGGCCGATCTGCGCCTCGGCGAGGTTGGCGTTCAGGAAATGGCCGGTGACGGCAAGCGCCTGGGCGATCCCGCCGCCTGAGCCGCCGCCCGAGCCGTGGACTGAGCCGCTGCCGGCGCTGCTGTCCGGGCCGCCCAGCAACGCCGGCAGCGGCAGCAGGCGCGGCGCCCATTCCCCTGCCCCCGCCGCGCTGACCGCATGGCCGGTGCGCGGGCTGACATAGGCCAGCCCCTCGGTCGCGCCGGTCACCGCGCAGCGGTCCAGCACCAGCCCGAAGCCCAGCTCGTCCAGAAGCGTCAGTTCCCAACGCAGGTACCGCCCGGCCCAGTCGCCGCCCGCCTGCATGGCATCCAGCAGATCCTCGGTCCGGTCCCACAGATGCGGGTGCGGATCGCGCTCTGGCAGCGCATAGGCCAGAAGCGCGGTCACGGCGTTCAACCCGGCGAGCGTCGCCGGATCGTCCATCAGCCCCGCCCGCGATGCGAGCGGCTCGGCCGTAAAGGTGCCAAGCTGGTCGGCAAGCCGCGCCCGCCAGCGCAGCGACAGCCGGTTGCCGGGTTGCAGCATCGGCCCCCGCCGCGCCCCCGCCCCGCCCGGCACCACCCCGTTGATGACGCCCGCGTCGCGCGCGAACACGGTCAGGATCACCGCCGTTTCGCCATGCTTGCGCCGGGCCAGAACGGTCGCGTCGCCCTGCCAGTCGAGCATCAGCCGGTCACGGCAGGGTCAGCGTCCCGTTCGGCGCGAGCGGCCAGCCCGGGTTGTGCGCGATTTCCCAGACATGCCCGTCGGGATCGGCGAAGTAACCCGAATAGCCGCCCCAGAACACCTTTTCGGGCCGCTTCAGTTCGGTCGCGCCCGCATCCAGCGCCGCCCGGAACACGGCGTCCACCTGCGCCACATCCTCGCAATTCTGCGCCAGCGTCATCGCGCCGGTGCCAAGATCGCCCGCCGCGCGGTTCTGGTCGGCGGCAAGCTCGGCGCGCGAGAACAGCGCCAGCGCCGCGCCGTGCATCTGGAAAAGGTGCAGCCCGTCGGGCGAGCCCGGGTGCGGGACCCAGCCCCATTCGGCATAGAACCGCGCCGCCCGGTCGAGGTCGGCGACGCCCAGCGTAATCAGCGTGACCCGGTTGCTCGGCAGCATGGTCGGCCCCTTTCACTCGATCGCGGCGAAGGACGCGCCGCCGTCACGCCGAACGTGGATGAAGTCCGCCCGCCCGTCCAGCGCGGTGAACAACTCGCGCCCCGTCCCGGTCAGCAGCGCCTGCGCGGGCAGGGCCGCGATCTCGTCGTAAAGCGCGGCGCGGCGGTCGGCGTCGAGATGGGCCGCGACCTCGTCCAGCAGCAGCACGGGTCGCGCATGGGCCAGCGCGCGGGCGTTCGACAGGAGCACCGAGAGCAGCAGCGCCTTTTGCTCGCCCGTGGAACTCAGCGCGGCGGGCATGTCCTGCGGACCCCAGTGCGCGCCAAGGTCGGCGCGGTGCGGCCCGGTCAGCGTGCGGCCTGCGGCCATGTCGCGGGGCCGCATCGCCGCCAGCCGATCCGCGATCGAGCCCGCATCCGCGTCGTCGGCCTGTCCGTCGCCCGCGAGCAGCGTCAGCGTCGCGGCGGGAAACGCCGTCTCCGCCCCCTGCTGCGCCTGCGCGATCCGGTCGATCGCGTCCAACCGGTGCCGGGTGATCGCCGCGCCGGCCTGCGCCATCCGCGATTCCAGGGCGCGATACCAGCCCGCGTCGCCGACCTGATCGCGCAGCAGACGGTTCCGTTCCCGCATCGCCTTGTCGTAGGCAAGCGTTTCGTCGGCATGTTCGGGGTGGAACGACAGCGCGATCCGGTCGAGGAACCGCCTGCGCGTCTCGGGCGCGTCGGTCCACAGGCGGTCCATCGCGGGCACGATCCACACCACCCGCATCAGCGACCCTAGCGCCACCTGCGGCGCGGCCTTGTCGTCGATCAGGACGTTCCGCGACTCGCCCGGCGCCGCCCCCGTCTCCACCGGCCGCCCGTCCACAGTCGCGCGGATGCGCCAGCCCGCGTCCGGTCCCTGCCGCGCCTGCTCGCCGGGCGCGGCGCCGCGAAGCCCGCGCCCAGGCGACAGCATCGACACCGCCTCGAGGATGTTGGTCTTGCCCGCGCCGTTCGCGCCGTGGATCGCCAGCGGCCGCGCGCCAAGGTCCAGGTCAAGTCGCGGCCACGACCGGAACTGCGCCAGCGACAGCCGCGTCAGCGTCACACGCGCATCGGCATGACGACATAGACGGCGGATTCGTCCCCGCCCTCGCGGATCAGCGCCGCGTCGCCCGAGCCGTTGAACAGGAACACCGCGTTCTCGCGGTCCACCTGCTGGGCGATTTCCTGCAGGTACTTGGCGTTGAACCCGATCTCCAGCGGCTCGTCGGCATAGGCGACCGCCAGCTCCTCGTCCGCCGCGCCCGCGTCGGGGGCGTTCACCGACAGGACCAGCCGGTCGTCGTCCAGCGCCAGCTTGACCGCGCGCGACCGTTCCGAACTGACGGTCGCCACCCTGTCCACGGCGCGGGCGAAGTCGCTCGCGTCAACTTCCAGCTTGCGGGCGTTCGATTGGGGGATCACGCGGGTGTAGTCGGGGAAGGTGCCGTCGATGACCTTCGAGGTCAGCATGATCGTCGGCGTGGCGAACCGCACCTTGGTCTCGCTGACCGACACCGCGATCTCGGCGTCGTCGCCGTCCAGCAGTTTCTTCAGTTCCGCCACGGTCTTGCGCGGGACGATCACGCCCGGCATCTCGTCCGCGCCTTCGGGCAGGGCCGCGTCGATCCGCGCGAGCCGGTGGCCGTCGGTCGCCACGCAGCGCAGGACGCGGCCGCCCTCCCCATCCGCCACGTGCATGTAGACGCCGTTGAGGTAATAGCGGGTTTCCTCCGTGGAAATCGCGAAGCGCGACTTGTCGAACAGCCGCCGCAGCAGCTGCGACGGCGCCGAGAAGTTCGCGCTGTATTCGCTGGACGCCATCACCGGGAAATCCTCGCGCGGCAGCGTCGCGAGGCTGAAGTTCGACCGCCCCGCCTGCACGGTCAACCGCCCCTCGGCTTCGGTCGAGATCGACACCAGCGCCCCGTCGGGCAGCTTGCGCGCGATCTCGTTCAAAAGCGCGGCCGACACGGTCGTGGCGCCGGGGCGTTCGACCATCGCGGGGGCCTTGTCCACCACCTCGGTGTCCAGGTCGGTGGCGCGGAAGCTGACGCCGTCGCCCTGCGCCTCGATCAGGACGTTCGACAAGATCGGGATCGTGTTGCGACGTTCGACCACCGATTGCGCCTGCGCCACGGCTTTCACGAGCACCGCCCGTTCGATCGAGAATTTCATGGGTTAAGCCCTTCGCTGTCGTCGCACGCGCGCCGCGCCGGCGCGACGGGGGACAGTTTGATCAATAGGTTGCGGCGGTCAAGCCCGACGCATGTGCGCTGTCGCCCGCGCTCACGCCTCGAGCGTGCGGCGCAGCAGGTCGATATCCTCGGCAAGGCCCCGATCCTGCGCGCGCAGCTCCTCGATCTTGCGGACGCCGTGCATGATCGTGGTGTGGTCGCGCCCGCCGAAACGGCGGCCGATTTCCGGCAGGCTGCGGCTGGTCATCTGCTTGGCCAGGTACATCGCGATCTGCCGCGGCCGGGCCAGCGTGCGGACCCGCTTGGGCCCGATCATGTCGGACAGGCGGATGTTGTAATGCTCGGCCACCTTGCGCTGGATCTCCTCGATCGAGACCTTGCGGTCCGACGCGCGCAGGATGTCGGCCAGGCATTCCTGTGTCATGTCCAGGTCGATCTCGCGCCCCATCAGGCTCGCGAAGGCGAACAGGCGCTGCAGCGCGCCTTCCAGCACCCGCACGTTCGAGGTGATGCGGTGGGCAAGGAACTCCAGCACGCCGTCCTTCAGGACGAGGCCGGGATAGGTGCGGCGGAACAGGTCGGTCTTGGACTGCAGGATTGACAGGCGCAGCTCGTAATCGGTCGGGTGCAGGTCCACGATCAGGCCGCAGGACAGGCGCGACTTGATCCGTTCCTCCATGTCCTTGATCTCGCCCGGCGCGCGGTCGGCCGAGATGACGATCTGCTTGCCCTGATCGACCAGCGCGTTGAACGTGTGGAAGAATTCTTCCTGCGTGGAATCCTTTCCGGCGATGAACTGGACGTCGTCCACCATCAGCAGATCGACGGTGCGGAACAGCTCCTTGAAGTCCATGACGGTGCGCTCGCGCAGCGCCTGGACGAAGCGGTACATGAACTGCTCGGCCGAAAGATATAGGATCCGCGCCTGCGGGTCGCGCGCCTGACGCTCGCGCGCGATCGCGTGCATGAGGTGGGTCTTGCCCAGGCCCACGCCGCCGTAAAGGAACAGCGGGTTGAAGGACACCGGGCCGCCTTCGGCCACGCGGCGCGCGGCTGCGTGGGCAAGCTCGTTCGGTTTGCCGACAACGAAGTTGTCGAAGGTGAAGCGCGCGTCGAGGGTCGAGGTCAGTTCTTCCTCGGGGCGGCCGACGGGTTTCGGCGACGGCGCCTGGACCTGCGGCATGGCTGCGCTGGCGGGGCTCGCGTCGGTCGAACCGGGGGAAGCGAGCGGCGCGGCGGACCCGCGGGCGACGGCCGGATCGACGCGGAAGGTCAGGCGCTCGACCTCGCAGCCGTGGCGCACCAGCACGTTCAGGATCGGCTCGGCATAATGGCGCGCGACCCAGTCCGACAGGAACTTGGTCGGCCCGACCAGATCGGCCGTCCCGTCGCGAAGCGAGGCGAGCCGCAGGGGCTGGATCCAGTTGGCATAGTTGTTCGCACCGACCAGGCGTTCCAGTTCGGTCTTTGCCTGGCCCCAGACTCTATCCATCGTCGTCAGTTCCTTGTCCCCGATTTCCGCCGGCAGGCCCGGCGGGTGGCGAATCACGCACAGCCCAGGGGATCACGGGGCAAAGTTCGTTCGCCCGGCAAAACGCCGGTTACGGACGGGTCGCGGTGCGACCGATGACTTTTACCCTGACAGAACGCTGGCCGATCGCTGGCAGGCGATCCGCTTCGACGTTCCCGGCAGCGGTCGTTCGACCTTGTCTGCCGGTCGCCCCGTCCCGGCGGCAGAACCGGGTGCGGGCGATATGGTCCCCTGAAAGCAGCGCGACGTGAATCGCTCCGGTCAAGCTACGCCCAAGCTCCAAGACCCCGCAACGTATCTTCGCGCTTGACAGCTTCTTTGCCGCGCCGAATCCCCTGCACGCCACAGTTGAAAGAAAATGTCGGAAAATCAGTAGCTTGAAACGAGCAAAGGCGCGCCTTGCGGCGCGCCCGGGTCAGTCCTGAACGTTGTGGAAGGGCAGGAAATCCCGCCCGATCCGCCTGGAATCAGGCGGCCGCCAGCGCCTTCACGCGCGACGACAGGCGCGAGATCTTGCGCGCCGCCGTGTTCTTGTGAACGACGCCCTTCGACACGCCGCGCATCAGTTCGGGCTGCGCGGTCTTCAGCGCGTCGGCCGCGACCTGGGCGTTGCCGCCGGCGATCGCTTCCTCGACCTTGCGCAGGAAGGTGCGGATGCGCGAACGACGCGCCTTGTTGACGGCGGTGCGGCGCTCGATCTGGCGTGCGCGCTTCTTGGACTGGGGCGAGTTGGCCATGTCTTGTGCGATTCCGTAGCGACTGGGTAATTCTTGAAGACGTGCTTTTATGGGCGCGCGCCGTTGTAGTCAAGCGCCGCGATGCGGCATCGGCCACACAATCCGCCGCGGGGCGGCGGACTGCCCGGCGTTCGCGGCTCAGCGGTCGCGGAACTGCGCCTCGCGCTTTTCAAGAAAGGCGCTCATCCCTTCCTTCTGGTCCTCGGTCGCGAACAGCGAATGGAACGTCCGCCGCTCGAACAGCAGCCCTTCGCGCAGGGTGGTCTCGTAGGCGCGGTTCACGGCCTCCTTGGCGACGCGAGCGGCGATCAGCGACTTGTCGGCGATCTTGCCGGCCGCGGCCCGCGCCTCGTCCATGAGCTTGTCGGTGGGCACGACCCGGCTCACGAGGCCCGACCGCTCCGCCTCGGCCGCGTCCATGAAGCGGCCGGTCAGGTTCATGTCCATCGCCTTGGACTTGCCCACGAAGCGGGTCAGGCGCTGGGTGCCGCCGATGCCCGCGACCACGCCAAGGTTGATCTCGGGCTGGCCAAACTTCGCGTTCTCGGCCGCGATGATGAAGTCGCACATCATCGCCAGCTCGCACCCCCCGCCCAGCGCATAACCCGACACGGCCGCGATCAGCGGCTTGCGGATGCGCGCGATCCGGTCGATGTCGGCGCCGAACAGATCCTGGGTCGACACGTCCACGAAGGTCTTTTGCGCCATCTCCTTGATGTCGGCGCCGGCCGCAAAGGCCTTTTCGCTGCCGGTCAGGACGATGCAGCGGACCTTGTCGTCGGCGTCCAGCGCGTCCAGCGCGTCGGCAAGTTCGCCCAGCAGCTGGCCGTTCAGCGCGTTCATCGCCTCGGGCCGGTTCAGGCGCACCAGCGCGATCTTGTCCTCGACCTCAACGATGAGCGTCTGGTAGGCCATGGCATCCCTCCCTCATGGATCGGCTTTCGTTAGCAAACCCCGGCGCGGCGCGGAACCCCGAAGGCGCCGGCGTGTGGCGGTCCCGGGGTAAGACGCCGGGCCAAAGTCAGCGCTGGCAGACGGGGCAGTACCAGGTCGAGCGGCCGCCCTGCACGATCCGGCGGACGGTGCCGGCGCAGCCGGGACGCGGGCACGGCTGCCCCTCGCGTCCATAGACGCGGAAGCTGTGCTGGAAATAACCCAGCTCGCCCGACGCCTGGCGGTGATCGCGCAGGCTCGATCCGCCGGCATCGATCGCCTCGGCCAGCACCTCGCGGATGAGGCCGTGCAGCAGCGCGATCCGGTCGCGCCCGATCCGCCCCGCCGCGCGCGCCGGGTGGATGCGCGCCCGGTGCAGCGCCTCGCACACGTAGATGTTGCCCAGACCCGCCACGATCCGCTGATCGAGCAGCGCGGCCTTGACCGAGCTGCGCCGGCCGGCCAGCGCCGCCGCAAGCCGCGCGGGCGTGAAGTCGGGATCGATCGGCTCGGGCCCCAGCGCGGCCAGCAGGGGATGATCCTGCCCGTCGCGCACCAGGTCCACCGCCCCGAACCGCCGCGCGTCGTTCAGCGTGACGGTCGTCCCCGCGTCGGTGGTCAGGACCAGGTGGTCGTGCTGGGGCAGGCTCGTGGAGTCGTGGTGGAACTCGCCCAGCTGCGCGCCTTCGATCCGCACCCGCCCCGACATGCCGAGATGCAGAAGCAGGCTGCCGCCCCGGTCGAGGTCCGCCAGGATGTATTTCGACCGCCGCCTGAGCGCCGTCACCCGCGCCCCGGTCAGCACCTGCACCAGATCCTCGGGCATCGGCCAGCGCAGGTCGGGGCGGCGCTGGTCCACCCGCGCGATCACGCGCCCCTCGAGATGCGGTGCAAGGCCGCGGCGCACCGTCTCGACCTCTGGCAGTTCTGGCATTCGGGCCCCGTTCGTCGCATGGTGCCGCCCGAAACAGGCGACCGGACCCAGACCTATGAACGACGACGAGCGCAGGCAAACCCATTTCGGCTTCCGCGACGTGGCCGAGGACGAAAAGGCGGGGCTGGTCCACGGCGTCTTTTCCCGCGTCGCGTCGAAATACGACGTGATGAACGACCTGATGAGCGTCGGCGTCCACCGGCTGTGGAAGACCGCGATGATGGACTGGCTCGCGCCCCGGAACAGTCAGCGCCTGCTGGACGTGGCGGGCGGCACCGGCGACATCGCGTTCCGGTTCCTCGACCGCGCGCCGGGCGGGCACGTCACCGTCTGCGACATGACCGAATCGATGCTGGTCGAGGGGCGTCAGCGCGCCGAGGCCGGGCGTCTGGAAGGGCGTCTCGACTGGGTCACGGGTGACGCCATGGCGCTGCCCTTCGCGGATGCGAGCTTCGACCGCTACACGATCAGCTTCGGCATCCGCAACGTGACCCGCATCCCCCAGGCCCTGTCCGAGGCGTTTCGCGTGCTCAAGCCCGGCGGGCGGCTGATGGTGCTGGAGTTCTCGCAGCTGCCGGTGCCGGCGATGCAGTGGGCCTATGACCGCTATTCGTTCAACGTGATCCCGCCCCTGGGCCAGCTCGTCGCGGGCGATCGCGACAGCTACCAGTATCTCGTGGAATCGATCCGTCGCTTCCCCGACCAGGAAACCTTCGCGGGCATGATCCGCGACGCGGGCTTCGACCGGGTGCAGTTCCGCAACCTGTCGATGGGGATCGCCGCGCTGCATTCCGGCTGGAAGCTCTGACCGTTGCGCGGACCGCACAACATCTGGCGGCTGATCCGCACCGGCGCCACGTTTGAACGCACCGGCGCGATGGGGGCCGCGCTTGACGCGATGGCCGCGCCTGCGCGCGTCCGGCTGGCCGCGCGGATCCTCGGCTGGCCCTTCGCGTGGCTGGGCTACCGGGGCGATCCCACCCTGCCCCCGGTCACCCGGGCGATCACGGCGCTGGGGCCCGCCTACATCAAGTTCGGGCAGATCCTGTCCACCCGTCCCGACGTGGTCGGCGCCCAGATGGCCGAACAGTTGCGCGTGCTGCAGGACCGCTTGCCCCCGTTCCCCACAAGCACCGCCCGCGCCATGGTCGTGGCCGAGCTCGGCCAGCCGGTCGAGGCGCTTTTCACCGAGTTCTCCGAACCGGTCGCCGCGGCCTCGATCGCGCAGGTCCATTACGCGCGGCGCGCCGACGACGGGGCCGAGGTCGCGGTCAAGGTGCTGCGGCCTGGGATCGAGGCCGCGTTCCGCCGCGACCTCGACGCCTTCCACCTGGCCGCGAACCTGATCGAGCGGCTGTCGCCGGCAAGCCGCCGCCTTCGCCCGCGCGACGTGGTGTCCCATTTCCAGTCGGTGGTGCTGGGCGAGCTGGACCTGCGGCTTGAAGCCGCGTCCGCGTCGCTTTTCGCGGAAAACATCGGGAAGGATGCGGGCTTCACCGTTCCGCATCCGCACTGGGCGCTGTCGTCGCGCCGGGTCATGACCAGCGACTGGGTCCACGGCACGCCGATGTCCGACGTGGACGCGATCCGGGCGGCCGGGCACGACACCGGCGCGCTCGCCTCGCGGATGATCCAGCTCTTTCTCAGCCATGCGCTGCGCGACGGGTTCTTCCACGCCGACATGCACCAAGGGAACCTGCGCGTGGGGCCGAACGGCGACATCGTCGCGTTCGATTTCGGCATCATGGGCGAGATCGACGAATACACCCGCCGCACCTATGCCGAGATCATCCTCGGCTTCATCCAGCGCGATTATACCCGCGTCGCGCGCGTCCATTTCGAAGCGGGCTACGTGCCCCGCGACCAGAACATGGCCGAATTCGCCAGGGCGCTTCGCGCGGTCGGCGAGCCGATCTTCGGCGCGGATGCCAGCCGCATCTCGATGGCGAACCTGCTGTCCTACCTTTTCGACGTGACCGATCGCTTCGGCATGCAGACCCGGACCGAGTTGATCCTGCTGCAGCGCACGATGGTCGTGGTCGAGGGCGTCGCCCGCTCGCTCGACCCGCAGATCAACATGTGGGAAGCCGCGCGCCCTGTGGTTCAGGATTATGTCCGCGACAATCTCGGCCCCCGCGCGGCGCTGCGCGACGGGCTGCGGATCGCGCAGACCGTGTTCCGCTTCGGCCCCGTGCTGCCCGACCTGATCGAGACACGGCTGGGCGAACTGGCGCGCAAGCCCGAACCGGCGCGTCGCGCGCAGCCGCGGATCGCGACCGGATGGATCGTGCCGGTGGCGATGCTGGCGGCGGGCCTGGTGCTGGGATACGCGCTCGGCTGAGAGCAAGGCGGACGCGACCTGCCGGCAAACGCCCGAACGGTTCAGGCGAGATCCTGCTGCGGCGGCACCCCACAGCAACCACCGGCCGATCAAAGTGGTCACGGCCCGACAGACGCGAACGAACCAGCCGCGCGCCAGCCCGTCACGACCCCTTTCGGCAGGATAACGCGGCGATCGCACGTCAGTCGGCCGGTTCGCGCAAGCCGGTAACGTCCGCCTCCATCGTGCTCGCCCCGCCTTCAAGCGACAGCTTGATGCCGGTCGCCGTCACCTCGCCGCCGATCACCCGCGAATAGACGCCCACATCCCTGGTTTCGATCACCGTCCCCGCCTTGGTGCTTTCGACCCGGAAACTGTATAGCCCCGCCGGCAGCGTGGTCCCGTTCTCGCTGCGCCCGACCCAGTCGACCTCGCCGTCGCCCGGGCCGACCTCCTCGCGCGAGACCACGGTTCCGGCCGCGTCATAGGTGACCAGCGTCACCCCGTCTGCATCCGGCGCATGGTCGATCGTCAGCGTGAGCGGGCTGCCGTCGAAGGCAACCGGGTCGGTCGTGCGGACCTCCTTCCCGATCCACTGCGACACAGCGGAAAGACTGCCTGCAGAGTGCGCGGCGATCTGCGCCAGCAGGTCGTTTGTCCGCACCTGCTGCTCGACGCCCGAAAAGGTCGCGAGTTGCACCGCGAAGTCCGAACCTTCCATGGGGTTCAGCGGGTCCTGGTTCTTGATCTGCGTCGTGAGCATCTTCAGAAACGTCTGAAAATCGCCACCCGAGAACGACGCGGCTGGCGCGCCCGCACCCGCGCCTGAACCGGCCGGGGGCGTGCCCGCGCTGGCTGCTGCAACCGAATTGACCATCAAATCCCTCATATCCTGATGTCGAGGCGGCCGCTGCCCGCCTGCCCGCCCCGCGCCGCACCCGGCGCATGCTTTATCGGCAAGCCCGAGTCGTTCGCTGTATCCACGTGAAGAGCGTCGCCCAGACCAGAACCCGCGCGCGGCGGGTCGCGCTGAGCCGAGCCATGCCCACCGCGATCCGCACCGCCTTGGGCCGGACTGCCGCGGGGCGCGTCGTCCTGCGCCGTGAAGTCGATGCGGCTCTGGGCAACGCCGTTGTCGCGCAGCTCGCGCACCAGCAGGTCGGCATGGCGGCGGACGAGATCCAGGGTTTCCGGCCGCTCGACGATCAGGCCGACTTGCAGATCCGAACTGTCGCCCGAGATCGTGACCTTCACGCGCCCGAGTTCGTGCGGGTTCAGGGTGATCTCGGTCGTGCCGTCGCGCTGCGCCACGATCACGTCCGCGATCTGCGCCATGGTGGCGGGAACGGAAATCGGGCGGGTGCCGCCTTGCGTGAGAGGCGCTGCAACGTTGGCATCAGGCGCGGCGGCGACGAGCGGGGGCTGCCAGGCCAAGGCGTTTTCCCAGGTGAGCGGCGCGACCACCACAGCCTTCTCGGAGCCATGTTCTGCGGTCGAAATGGTGTTCCTAACAAAGGCGGCTCCGGGCGCGGACTCGGGTAACTTCATCTTAAAGAGATGTGGAGCCTCGGCCTGAGCAGCGTCTGAAGCTGTGGCTTCCGCCGATCGCGTCGGGCGCGTGTAGTTTTCGGCCTCCGCGTCAGATTGGACTGAAGGCAGCAATTGGCCGCGGTCCGCCATAGAACGAAGCGTCTGGACGTCCGCGCCCGCCTCCGTCGAGCCGATCAGCGGGGCCGGCGCGACCGTGCCGGTGTTACCTGATCGACCCTCAAGCGCGTCGGTCTGCACCCGTGTAACGCCGCCCATCGTCGCCTTTGCCGCGCTCGTTATTTTCCCCTTCGCATCCGCCGCCTCGCGACCTTGCGAAGTGCCCACGGACACCAAGTCGGGGTCGGCTTGCACAGCCTCGCCCTTCGGCGCGGCACTCAACGAGGCTTGCACGTGCGAAGCGGGGTCGCGGTTCTCCATCAGCACGGATATCGAAGCATCAGCCGCCGCATTCGGCAGGTCCTGAGACGATTGCGCCGATACGGCAGCAGGTGACAGGGTCAGCGCCGCTGAGGGTTCGACGTCCCCGTCAACGTTCGCCGGCCCGCTTGCCGCAGTAACCCGGGCCAGCGCGACATCGCCCTCACTGACGCTGGAAGCGGGCGATCCCCCGATCTTCGTGGCAAAGCTCTCGGCCGGCACAACCCTGCTTTCCTCAGCAAACGCAAGCTGAACGCCCGCACCAAAGGGCAGCGGCTGAGTGGCTGACCCCAGCTCCGCCGGGCTGGCCGGATTATCGTCCCGACCGTCCACCATCCGCTCGCAAGAAGAACTAGTCGCAGCCCTGCCGGCAGCCCTGTCGATCGGCGGGGCTTCAGCGATCTGAACGCCCACAAGCATTTCCATGCCATTCGGCTGCACCGTCGGACGGTCAGTCGAGCCAACATCGGCGAGCTCCTCGCCTTCGAGACTTTCATTCTCGCCCGGCCCGTCGGCAAGCGTCCCCACCTGCGGACCGGCAACCGGCGGCGCGCCTGGCGTCAGCATTTGCAGCACCGCCTCGAAACCACCCCCAAAAGAAATGGGCGGTTCGATCAGCGTTTTCGGCTGGCCGGCAAAGAGCGCGATCTGGATCGGGGCTAGGTGCATCTGATTCCCGTCGTTTGGCTGCTTCTACCACCCGCGAATTACCAAATTATTTACCGCTAGGTGCTATTGCAGCGGCATCAACACGGAAAGGAATAACTCGTGAAGATTGAAGCCAGTTTTCAGCCTGCCGCGCCCGGCAAGCCTTCCGCCTTACAGGCAGACCGGCTCGAATCGGCCTTTCTTGCCGAAATGCTGAAGTATACCGGCATCGAATCGTCCGAATCGTCGTTTTCGGGCGGCGTCGGCGAGTCGCAGTTCGCAAGCTGGCTGACCGAACAGCGGGCCGATGCCCTGTCGCGGCGCGTCGACCTCGGCTTTTCGCAGTTCATGGTGGCATGATGACCGAACTGCTGGAAATCCTGAACGATGCACAGACGGCTCTCGACCACGGCGACCTTGACAAGGCCGAAGCCCTGCTCGGCGAAGTGGAAGCGGCCGGCGTCGATCCGGCCCGGGCGTTGCAATCCCGTCAGGTCGTCGCGCGCATGATGGCGCTGACGGCCGCGCGAAGTCAGGGGCTGGCGGCGGCCATCGACGGGGTTAGGGCTGCGCAGCGCGCCGCCCGCAGCCTGCAGACCTACGACAACTGCGGCCGCCGCCAGATCGACGTGATTGCGTCGCGGCAGACGCATCGTTTTTGAATCGATTTCGCCGAGTTCCGCGTTTGATAGGCGCGCCCCAATTCACTAGCCATTAAGCTGTCGCGTCTAGAACGGTGATCGCACCAAGGCGGTGCGGGGCAAATGGAAGCCCCCAGGTCAGAAGGCCTTTTCGTCAAACCCGGGCGCATCACGCCCATGAACGGAGGACAAAATGTCCAGCATTCTGACCAACAATGGCGCAATGGTCGCGCTACAGACCCTGAAGGGCGTCAACGCGAACCTGGCGAAGACCCAGGACCAGATCTCGACCGGCAAGGCCGTGTCGACGGCCAAGGACAACGCGGCCGTCTGGGCGATCTCGAAGACGATGGAGGCGGACGTGAGCGGCTTCAAGGCGATCTCGTCGGGCCTGTCGATTGCCGGCGCGTCGGTCGGAACCGCCCGGAACGGCGCGGAAGACATCCGCGCGACGCTGGGCAAGATCCGCGACACGATCATCTCGGCGCAGAACGCGACGTCGGACGACGATCGCACCAAGCTGCAGAACGACGTGGAAAACCTGCGCGGCCAGATCGACAACATCGTCAAGGGCTCGCAGGTGAACGGCCTGAACCTGCTCGACGGCAGCGCGGGCACGGTGAACTTCCTCGCCTCCATCGACCGCTCGGCGACCGGCACGACCACCTCGACCATCTCGGTGGCCAGCCAGGACCTTTCGGTGGGCAACTACGCGGCGAAGAACATCTTCACCACCTCGGGCACCGCGTCGGCTTCAGGCGACAGCGCGGTGATGTCCCTTGAAGCGGGCGACACCACCGGGGTCACGCTGACCATCGGCGGCGGCGGCGGCACCCTTGCCGCTGGCGACAGCATCTCGATCCGCGTCGGCGACAAGGAAGCGACCTACACTGTCACCGACTCCGACGCCGCATCCACCACGCCCAACGACGTGGTGGCGATCGGGCTGAAGTCCGCGATCGAGAAGCTGGGCGTTCCCGGCCTCGCCGTCGACTACGACTCGGCCAACGCGGGCGAACTGACGATCAAGTCGGGCGCCACGGCAACCGCCAACGACCTGGCGATCTCGGCCCAGTTCCAGAACGCCGGTTCGGGCGGCCTGGGCGCGCTGGGTGCGATCGACGTGTCGACGGCGGCGGGCGCGACCGCGGCCATGGCGTCGATCGAAACGCTGATGAAGACCGCGACCGATGCCGCCGCCGCCTTCGGCTCGGCCGGCAGCCGGATCGAGAATCAGGCCAGCTTCGTCTCGAAGCTGACCGACTCGCTCAAGACCGGTATCGGCGCGCTGGTGGACGCCGACATGGAAGAGGCCTCTGCCCGCCTGCAGGCGCTGCAAACACAGCAGCAGCTGGGCATCCAGTCGCTGTCGATCGCCAACCAGGCGCCGCAGTCGATCCTGTCGCTGTTCCGCTGATCTGAACCGACCGGGGCGCCAGGACGGCGCCCCGGCTCTCGCGCACCCTGACGAAGGATCGAATAGATGAATGCGCCCGCCTTTGCCCGCGCCGGCAGCCCCTTTTCCACGACCCAGATCCGCACCGACCGCGACAACGAATACGACGCGTTCGCGCGCGTTACGCGGCGGCTCAAGGCCGCCGACGTTGCGGGCCGCGGCGCCGCGGCCGGTGAGGCCGTCCACATGAACACCCAGCTCTGGTCGGCGCTCGCGACCGACCTTGCGCTGCCCGACAATGCCCTGCCCGATGCGCTCAAGGCGCAACTGCTGTCGCTTGCGCTGTTTTCGGTGCGGCACGGCTTTCGGGTGGCAGCGGGCGACGCCGATCTTTCGGCGCTGATCGAGGTCAACACCAGCATCATGGCCGGGCTTCGCGGGCGGGCGGCCGAATGACCGGCCTCGTCATCAAGCTGGCGCCGAACGAGCGGCTGCTGATCAACGGCGCGATCATCGAGAACGGCGACAGGCGCACGAAGATCTCGATCCGCAGCCCGCAGGCGAACGTCCTGCGGCTCAAGGATGCGCTGCATCCCGATCAGGCGAAAACGCCGGTCGCGCGGGTCTGCTATGTCGCGCAGCTGATGCTGTCGGGCGACGCGGACCTGCAGGAAGGGCATGCGCAGTTGCTGCTGGGACTGGAACAGCTGTCGCAGGTGTTTTCGGACCCGGACAGCCGAACGATTCTGGACGACGCCACCGCGGCGGTGCTGCAGGCGAACTACTACCAGGCGCTGCGGCGTCTGCGCGGGCTCTTGCCCCGGGAAGCGCGGCTGCTGGCCGTCACGCGGCAATGACCGGGGTCGCGGTCGGCCTGCCGGGTTACGCCGGGTGGCGGGTTCTGAACCGCACGATGGCGGCGCAGCAGGCCGTCATCGCCCGCGACCCGGCGCTGAACCGCGACCACGCGTATTTCCGCGAGAAGATGACCTCTGTCGCCTCGGCCGAGGAGTTCGTGTCGGACTTCCGGCTGATGCGGACGGCGTTGACGGCGGCGGGGCTGGAAACCGACGTCAGGAACCGCTTCTTCATCCGCAAGGTGCTGGAATCCGACCTGGCCGATCCGAAAAGCTTCGCCAACCGCCTGAGCGACAAGCGCTATGCCGCGCTTGCCCGGTCGGTCACCGCCGCGATGGGCAGCAAGGGCCAGCCGGCGGTCGACAGGATCGTCGGCAATCACCGGCAGGCCGAGCTGGAGGCGCGGGTCGGCGCGGTCGATCCCGACCTGCGGGTCGCGCTTTACACGCGCCGCGAGCTGGGCGCGATCGCGGCCGCGCCGTCGACCGAGAACACCAAATGGTACCAGATTCTCGGCTCGTCGCCGCTGCGCAAGGTCGTTGCCGGCGCCTTCGGGTTCGGGACGTCCTACAGCAAGCTGCCGCTCGACCGCCAGCTTGATGAGTTCAAGGCGGCCGCGGACAAGATGTTCGGCACGTCCGACCCGAAGGGACTGGCCGAGCCGCAGAACATGGAAAAGCTGATCCAGCGATTCCTGATCCGGTCGCAGGCGGCGCAAGGGCTGCAGGGGCTGCAGGGAAGCTACGCGACGGCGCTGCAGCTTTTGCGGTGAGGGCGGGGGCCGAGGCAGGACCGCTCGTCCGCGATCGGGTTCACCGCGCCGTTCGGGGCGGCGTGCCGCCCGCGTGGTTCACCGCAACAGCCTGCCGCGACGGCCGCCGCACCGGTCCGCCGGGCACCTCGGCTTGTCATTTGACGCGCGCCGCGCCCCATCCCGATCGTTGAGAGGCCCTTGCCGATCTGCTATGCTCGGCATGTCCCGCACGCACGGGATCACACGGATCGCCGGGAAAACGGCGGCCTTTGAAGGAGAGGGATGATGCTCAAACCCGCAGTCATCGTTGCCGCCGTGGTGCTGACCGCGCCGCTTGCGGTCGCCGGACCCATCGATTCGGCCTGCCACGGGTCGGAACGCAGCGGATCGGCGCGCCTGTGCGGCTGTATCCAGCAGGTGGCCGACGCGACCCTGTCGCGGGCCGACCAGCGCCGCGCGGCCGGGTTCTTCCGCGACGCGGAAAGGGCGCAGGAGGTGCGGATGTCCAAGCGCGACGCCGACAACGCGTTCTGGGCGCGCTACAAGACCTTTGCAACGACCGCGCAGGCTTACTGCTCGCGCTGACGGTGGCCGCGGTGAAACCACGCCGCCCGCGCAATCGGTGCGGGCTCGCACGCAGTCGTGGCGCGCAGCGTTCGCAAACGTGACAAACCCGATGGCTGACGACGTGGCGCAGCACGACCCCAACCCCGACACCGACCCGAACATCGACATCGTCGTCCTGACCGGCGCGGGGCTGTCGGCGGAAAGCGGGCTAAAGACATTTCGCGATGGCGGCGGCCTGTGGGAAGATCACGCGGTCGAGGACGTGGCGACCCCGGGCGCGTTCCGGCGCAACCCCGCGCTGGTTCACCGCTTCTACAACGAACGGCGCAGGCAGGCGCGTCTGGCGCAGCCCAACGCCGCGCATCGGGCGCTCGCGCGGCTGTCAGAGCGACCGGGCGTGCTTCTGGTTACGCAAAACGTGGACGACCTGCTCGACCGCGCCGGCGCGCGTGGCGTCGTCCACATGCACGGGGCGCTGAACCGCGGGGTCTGCGCCGCCTGCGGGGACCGGCTCGACGTGACCGGCGATCTCGATCCGGCCGACCCGTGCCGCGCCTGCGGTCAGGCGGCGCTGCGCCCCGACATCGTCTGGTTCGGCGAGATGCCGCAGCGGATGGACCTGATCCTGGGCGCGCTGCAGTCGGCGCGGATCTTCGCCGCGATCGGCACGTCCGGGCAGGTCTATCCGGCGGCGGGATTCGTCGAGATCGCGCACGACGCGGGCGCCGACTGCATCGAGATCAACCTCGACGCCCGCCCCACCTCGCGCCTGTTCCACCGCCACATCGCCGGCCCGGCGACCGTCACCGTCCCGACCTGGGTCGATGAGGTCATGGGCCCCGGTCAGGACCCGCAGGCGCCGCCCAGCCCGTAAACCGCGGGCTCGCCAGCACCGCCTCGACACGCGCCGCGGCGACGTCCTGCGCCGCGTCGTCCAGGCTGCCGAGCGTGATCTCCGCGATTTCCATCCCGGCGTGGCGCGCGCGGTGGCTCAGGTAGCGCGGGTCGTAGTGGTCGCGCATCAGCTGCGCCGCAAGCGTGGTCCAGTCGCCCGCCGCGGCCAGCGCCCGCCACGCGGCGATCCGCGTCGCCGGGTGCAGCGGCGAAAGCCGCGTCACGGTCGCGTCGATCCGCGCGGGGTCCACCAGCATGTCGGCGTAGTCGGCCACGCTGAAGGCCGCGCGGGCCGCGACCGGCACCGCCAGCCGGACGCGCGGGGCCGCGCACAGCGCGCGCCACATCGCGCGCGGCACCACGATCTCGCCGATCCGCGAGCTTTCGGCCTCGACCACCACGGGCCGGGCGGGGTCCAGCCGGGCAAGCGCCACGGCCAGCCTGCTTTCGAACAGCTTCTGCGGCGGCTGCCCGCCCGGCATCGCGCCGAACAGGCTGCCGCGATGGTTGGCCAGCGCCTCGAGGTCGATCACCTGCACCCCGCGCCCCGCAAGACGGCCAAGGATCCGCGTCTTGGCCGATCCCGTGTTCCCGTCCAGCACCAGCAGCGGAGACGCCGGCCCCCGCGCCTCGACCATATCGAGGACCAGCCGCCGCCACGTCTTCCACCCGCCCTCGATGAACGCGGCGCGCCAGCCGATCTGGGCCAGGATCGTCGCGAACGACCCCGAACGCTGCCCGCCGCGCCAGCAGTAAAGCAACGGCTGCCACGATCCGTCGCGCTGCGACAGCGGGCCCGCGATATGCGCGGCCGCGTTCGCCGCGACCAGCGCACCCCCCACGCGCCGCGCGTCGAATGGCGAAACCTGCTTGTAGATCGTGCCGACCCGCGCCCGCTCGGCATCGTCGAGAACCGGCAGGTTCAGCGCCCCGGGCATGTGGTCGTCGGCGTATTCCGACGGCGAGCGCACGTCGATCACGTCGTCGAACCCCGCAAGCGCGGGGTCCGTCAGTGACGTCAGGCGAAAGACGCGCGGACCGGGCAAGATCGCCCCGCCCGGACGCGTCAGTACACGTAGACCGGGGTGCCGATCGGCACTTCGTCGAACAGGTCCATCACGGCCTCGTTCCGCATCCGGATGCAGCCGTTCGACACCGACTTGCCGATCGAGCCCGGATCGGTGGTCCCGTGGATGCGGATCGCGGTGTCGTTGCCGCTTTCGGTGTGCAAATACAGCGCGCGCGCCCCCAGCGGGTTCTTCGGCCCGCCCGGCATCCCGTCCTTGTACTTGGCGTATTGTTCGGGCTTGCGCTTGATCATGTCGGGAGTGGGGGTCCAGCTGGGCCATTCGGTCTTGCGGCCGACCAGCGCGCGGCCGCGCCAGACCAGCTCGGCCGACCCGACGGCCACGCCGTAGCGGATCGCGCGGCCCGGCGCGATGACGTGGTAGAGGAAATAGTCGTCCGACACGACGACGATCGAGCCGACCTCGAAACCCTCGCGGATCGGCACCTCGACGGGTGCGTAGGGGTCGGCGGCCGCCGTGGCCGCCGTGGCCGCCTTGGCCGGCGGGGCGGCCTGCGCCAGCGTCACACCCGGCACGGCGAGCAGCGGCAGCGCGAGGCCAAGCGTCAGAAGATTTCGGCGAAGCATGTCCGTCCCTCCGGTTCTGTTTCGTTCTTCTTGTCCGGCGACTAGCGGCTTCGCCCCGGCAGTTCAATTCAAAGCGGCGTGACGCCGGCCGTGTCGGCGGCACGTTGCATCGCCACGCGATTGAGGCCCGGGGCCCGCGCGCCTACATCATGGTGGTACGACATGAACCGAAGGACGGGCCCATGAGTGTTCAGATCCGCCGCAGCCTTGCCGGGATCGCGCTGGCCGTGATGCTCGGCGCGCTGCCCGCGCAGGCCGAGGGGCCGCGCATCCTCGCCTTCGGCGACAGCCTGACGGCGGGCTATGGGCTGCCCGCCGGTCAGGGGCTGGTGCCGCAGTTGCAGGCCTGGCTGGATGCGCGGGGGATCGCGGCCGAGGTGATCGACGGCGGCCTGTCGGGCGACACGACCTATGGCGGGCGCGTCCGGTTGCCGGTGTCGATCCGGCGCCACGCGCCCGACGCGGTGATCGTCGAACTGGGTGGCAACGACATGCTGCTGGGCTGGTCGCCCGAACGGGCCGAGGCAAACCTGGGGCCGATGCTGGCCACCGCGACGGCGGGTGGGCGACCGGCGCTTCTGGTCGGCATCCACGCCCCGGGTCGCGACCGGGCGCTGCGCCGACGCTGGGCCGCGATCTGGCCGCGCCTCGCCAACACCCACGGAACGCTGCTGCTGCAGGACTTCTATGCGCCCTTGGCCGCGATCCCGCGCGCCGAACGCGCGCCCTATCTGCTGGGCGACGGCATCCACCCCTCGGCCAAGGGGGTGGCGCTGCTGGTCGAGAGGCTGGGACCAGAGGTCGCCACGCTCGCCGCGCAGGCGGCGGCGCGACAGCCGGCCGCCGCGAACTGATCCGCGACGGACGGCGCGGCGTCAGTTGGCGGGCATGGGCATCGTATGGCCCGCATGGCCGCCCGCGTGACCGCCCGCATGGCCGCCCGCGTGGCCGGAAGCAGGGCGCTTGTTGTCCACCACCGCCTCGACCGGCAGCGTGCCGCAGGCGCCAAGGTCCAGCGTCAGCGCGACCTTGTCGCCATCCTTCAGCGGCGTTTCCAGCGCCATCAGCATGACGTGGTCGCCGCCGCGTTCCAGCGCGTGGGTCCCGCCCGCCGGGATCGTCACCGCCTCAACCGGCGTCATCTTCATCATGCCGTTTTCCTCGGCATGGGTGTGAAGCTCCGCCCTGGGGGTCACGTCGGCGGTGGCGGCGGTGATCCGGCAATCGGCGGCGTTCGCGTTCGCGACCGTCATGAACACCGCGCCCGAACGCGGGTTGGTCGAGCGCGCATAAGCGTCGGTGACGGTGATGCCGGGGGCGTCGGCGAGCGCGGCGAGCGTGGGTGCGGCCGTCAGGGCAGCGGCGAGGATCAGGGTTTTCATGGGGTCGTCCCGTGTTGAGGCTGTCGGACGCTTAGGACGGCGGGCGCGTAAAGGCAAAGGCGCGCGCGCGGTCACGATGTCGCACGCCCGGCGCCCGCAGGTTCCGCACCGCAGCCAGACACCCTGCAAAACGCCAAACGACCCCGCCCCCGTTTCAGGGCAGGGCCGCTGCAATGCGGAACGAAGCGGCGGTCAGGCCTTGGCCAGCTCGCGCTTGATCTTCAGGACGCGGGGCGACAGCTCGTCGTCCTTGGACTTTGCCAGGAAGGCGTCCAGACCGCCGCGGTGATCGACCGAGCGCAGCGCGTGCGCCGAGATCCGCAGCGAATACGACTGACCCAGCTTGTCCGAGATCAGCGTGACGTCGTTCAGGTTCGGCAGGAACCGGCGACGGGTCTTGTTGTTGGCGTGGGACACGTTGTTGCCGGTCATCGGCCCCTTGCCGGTCAGTTCGCACACGCGCGACATGGTCTTATCCTTCGTTGCAGCGGCGACGGCCACGGGCTTGAGCCGCGAGACGCCGAAATTGAAAGGGCGCCACGCAAGGCAGCGCCCGGAAATCCGTTGCGCGTGATTAGTGGCGCGGGTTCCGCGCGTCAAGCCCGAATCGCGCCTGCCTTAGGTGCCCCGGCCTCGGCCGCCCCGGCCTGCGCCAGCGCCAGCTTGCGCTCGACCTCGATCAGCGCCTGCTTGCGCCACAGCCCGCCCGCATAGCCGGTCAAGCTGCCGTCCGCGCCGATCACCCGGTGGCAGGGCACCACGATCGCGATCTGGTTGGCGCCGTTCGCGCGCGCCACCGCCCGGGTCGCGGTGGGCTGGCCCAGCCGCAGCGCCAAGGCGCCGTAGCTCATCGTCTCGCCGGGGCGGATGCGGCGCAGCTCCTCCCACACGCGGCGCTGGAACGGGGTGCCGTGAAACGTCAGCGGCACCGAAAAACCGCCCGGCTCGCCCGCGAAAAACCGCGCAAGCTCGGCCTCGACCTGGTCGATCACGGCGGTGCGGCCCAGCCCGATGCGGCCGCCCGCGCCCTTGGACAGGCGCTTCAGCTCGGCCGGCAGGCCCTTTCGGCCCACGAACTCCAGCAGGTGCAGGCTGCGTGCGTCGGCGACCGCGATCATGCCGCCCATCGGCGTGTCGATCCAGTCGGCCGACAGTCCCGGCGCATCGCTGCGCAGCGCCTGCGGCGGATGGCCGAAGAGCCGCGCAAAGGCGTCGCGGAACCCCGACGCGCTGTCGAACCCCGCGTCCAGCTGCGCCTGGATCACCGGCTCGCCGCTGGCAAGGGCCGCCACCCCTTCGCGCACCCGCATCTGGCGGGCGAGGTCGAGGAAGGTCATCCCGAAATGCCGCCGGAAGGCGCGGCGCACGGTGGAAGGATCGTAGCCCGCGCGCACCACGTCGGCCTCGGTCCAGCGGCGGCCGGGGTCGGCGCGCAGCTCGGCCAGCAGGGGCGCGACCATGGGGTCCCCCGCAGCCTCGGCCCCCAGCGGATGGCAGCGGCGGCAGGGGCGAAAGCCCGCCCCCAGCGCGGCCGCCGGCGCGTCGAACCAGCGGCAGTTTTCCGGCTTGGGCTTTCGCGCCGGGCAGGTCAGCCGGCAGAAGATGCCCGTGGTCGTGACGCCGACCAGCGCGCGGCCCTCGAAGGCGGGATCGCGGGCGAGCAGCGCGCGATAGAGCGTCTCGGGCTCGGGAAGTGAAAACAGCGTGTCCATGCCGTGGACCCTACCCGATTCGGGCGGCCGCGTGGCCGGATATCGGGCGTTTAATCCCCGCGCGGTGCGATCCCCGGCGGTTCACCGCAGGCTGTCCAGCATCGCCGCCGCCGCCGCGACCGGATCGGCCCGGCCCGCGGCGACATCGGCGCCAAGCGCCGCCATCCGCTGCGCTGCATCGGGCCGGGCCAGCCGCTCCAGCAGCCCGGCCCGCACCTCGGCCAGAAACCAGCCTTGCGCCTGTTCGGCCCGGCGCGCGCGCAGGTGCCCGTTCTGCGCCCGCCAGTCGGCGAGCGCCTGCATCTCGGTCCAGGCGGCATCCAGCCCCTGCGCCTCAAGCGCCGACACGGGCAGCGCCTTGGGAAAGCCGCGCGGGTCCTGCGGGCGCTTGCGCAACAGCCGCAGCGCGCCGGTATAGTCCGCCACCGTCCGCGTCGCCGCCGCGCGCAGGTCGCCGTCTGCCTTGTTCACCAGGATCAGATCCGCGATCTCCATGATGCCGCGCTTGACGCCCTGCAACTCGTCGCCGCCGGCGGGCGCCAGCAGCAGCACGAACAGGTCGGTCATGTCGGCGACCAGCGTTTCGGACTGGCCGACGCCCACCGTTTCCACCAGCACCACGTCGAACCCCGCCCCCTCGCACAGCCGCACGACCTCGCGCGTGCGGCGCGCGACGCCGCCCAGTTCGGTCCGGTTGGGCGACGGGCGGATAAAGGCGCGGGGGTCGCGCGACAGCTGTTCCATCCGGGTCTTGTCGCCCAGGATCGAGCCGCCGGTCCGTGTCGAGCTGGGATCGACCGCCAGCACCGCGACGCGCAGGCCCTGCCCGGTCAGCATCAGGCCGAAGGTCTCGATCAGGGTGGACTTGCCGACGCCCGGCGTGCCCGAGAGGCCGATCCGCAGCGCCTCGCGCCCGGGCAGCGCGCCGAGCAGCTGCACGGCCGCCGCGCGGTGATCGGCGCGGGTGCTTTCGACGAGCGTGATCGCGCGGGCGAGCGCGCGGCGGTCGCCGGCGACAAGGGCGGATGCAAGCTCTTGAGGATCGTTGACCATCGCGCGTCCTGATCGGGCCTGTCGGGGCAGGTCGGCAAGTCGTAGTCGGGACGCGGGCCGATGTGAAGGCAAGGTTGCCGCCGCGTGCGCCGCGCCTTAGCTTCGCGCCATGCTGCGCCTTTTGACCCTTGTCCTTGCGCTGACCGCAGGCGGCGGCGCCCTTGCCGATACCCGCCTTCTGATGGTCGAGGATCAGGGCTGCCCGTTCTGCCGCCAGTTCCGGGCCGAGATCCTGCCGGGGTATGCCAGGCACCCGCAGGGCCGCGCCGCGCCGCTGACCCGGGTGGACATCGACGGTCCGTGGCCCAACGGGCTGGCGCTGGACCGCAGGCCGCAGGTCACGCCGACCTTCATCCTGCTGGACGACGGCCGCGAGGTCGCGCGGATCGAGGGGTATCCGGGCCGCGACGGCTTCTGGCCGATGCTGGGCGACATGCTGCAGCAGCGCGGACACCGCTGAGCGGCCCCCTTTTGCCGGGCCGCGCCATCGGCTAATCGGGCGCTGACCGATCAAGGGGACCGCCATGCACGACATCCGCGCCATCCGCGACAACCCGGACGCCTTCGATGCGGGCCTTGCCCGTCGCGGGATCGAGCCGATGTCGGCGGGCATCCTTGCGCTCGACGCCGACCGCCGCGCCCGGATCAACGCGGCCGAAGAGGCCAAGGCCGAACAGAACCGCGCCAGCAAGGAAACCGGCGCCGCCAAGGCGCGCGGCGACGACGCCGAGTTCGAGCGGCTGCGCGCGCTCATCGGCGACAGCAAGGCCCGCATCGCCGCACTGAACGACGAGGCCGAGGCGCTGGACCGCCAGCTGTCGGACCTGCTGATGACGATCCCGAACCTGCCGCTGGACCGCGTGCCCGACGGCGTGGACGAAACCGGCAACGTCGAGATCCGCCGCTGGGGCGAGCCGCGCGCGCTGAACTTCGCGGCGCTCGAGCATTACCAGATCCCGGCCGTGAGGCCCGGCATGGACTTCGCCACGGCGGCGAAGCTGTCGGGGTCGCGCTATGTCGTCCTGACCGGCGCGGTCGCGCGCGTCCACCGGGCGCTGGCGCATTTCATGATCGACCTGCACGTGGACCGTCACGACCTGACCGAGACGTGGACCCCCGTCCTCGTCCACACCGACATGATGCTGGGGACCGGGCAGCTGCCCAAGTTCGGCGACGACAGCTACCAGACGACCGACGGCTCGTGGCTGATCCCGACCTCGGAAGTGACGCTGACGAACACCGTCCACGGCGATCTGGTCGAACACGCCACCCTTCCGCGCCGCATGGTCGCCCACTCGCAGTGTTTCCGGTCGGAAGCCGGCAGCGCCGGGCGCGACACCGCGGGCATGCTGCGCCAGCACCAGTTCGAGAAGGTCGAGATGGTGTCGATTACCGACGCTGAAACCGGCGAGGCGGAACACGACCGCATGACCCGCTGCGCCGAGGCGGTGCTGGAATCGCTGGGGCTTCCCTATCGCACCGTGGTCCTGTGCGCGGGCGACATGGGCTTTTCGGCCCGCATTACCCACGACCTCGAGGTCTGGCTGCCCGGCCAGAACACCTTCCGCGAGATTTCCAGCGTCAGCTATGTCGGCGATTTCCAGGGCCGGCGCATGAACGCCCGCTACCGCCCCGAAGGCGGCGGCAAGCCCGAGTTCGTCCACACGCTGAACGGCTCGGGCCTGGCCGTCGGGCGGACGCTGATCGCGGTCCTGGAAAACGGCCAGCAGGCCGACGGATCGGTCGTGCTGCCACCGGTGCTGCACCCCTATCTGGGCGGGGCGACGCAGCTGCGGGCGGACGGGCATCTGGACCGCTAACCCGCCGCCGCCCCGCTTTTCAAGGCAACCGCCGTCGCGCGGGCCGCGTTCACGTGCATGGTCCGGGTAGCACGCATAGTACTGGAATGTGGCGTGATCGCGGGCTTCGCGGTCAGCTGCCTGCTGGTCGCCCTGCGGCCGGACCTGATGCGCCTGACCGACATGGCCGTCCGCCCGACGCTTCTGGACGACTATGCCTATCTCGCCGCGCAAAGCCCGCTTCGGGCCGAGGACGACCTGGTCGGCATCATCCAGAACCCGCCCAACATCGCGCTGTGGGGACTGGTGGCCACGGTGATCGCCAGCTGCGCGGCCTATCTTTTCTTTCGTTCGCGCGTGCGCTTCGCCCCGCCGATCCAGCTGGCGGCGATGCTGGGCCTGCTCGCCGGGGCGATCTGGCCCTGGCTCGGGACCGTTCGCCCCGAGGCGGCCTTGGTGCTTGCGGCGCTGGCGCCCGTGGGGGTGGTGGGCGCGCTGCTGTACGAGCCGCGCCCGCCTGACCATTCGCACTGGCCGATGGGGCTGATCGCCGGCTGGCTGACCGTCAGCGGGATCGGCGCGGCGACCGCGCTGGTGTTCATGAAACTGAACGTGTCGAGCGAGCTCGCCTCGCTCGTGGGGTTGCTGGCGTTGTCGCTGATCGGGGCGCAGGTGCAGTTCTCGATGGGCAAGAACGTGAGCTATGCCGTGGCGATCATCTGGGCGATGCTGGGGATCGCGGCCGCCAGCATGAGCCTGAGCATGACGGTATCCACCGCCTGCGTGCTGGGGATCGCGACGATGGCCGTGGTGGTGGTGCGGGTCACGACCTGAATACCACCGCCCGACCCTGGCCCTAGCGCCGCTTCAGCCTTCCTTCGGCTTCTGCCGGTCCTTGTGCTTGGCCAGCGCCCCGGTCTGGCGCTTGTTCGAGCGGTCCTTGTAGGGGTTCTTGGCCCCCTGGTCGCGGAACGTCAGCCGGATCGGCGTCCCCGGCATGTCGAAATCGACCCTGAGCCCGTTCACGAGGTAACGCTGGTAGCTGTCGGGGATCTGGTCCACGTGCGTCGCCATCACCACGAAAGCGGGCGGCCGGGTCTTGATCTGCGTCATGTAGCGCAGGCGGATGCGGCGGCCGCCGGGCGCGGGCGGCGGATGCGCCTCGGTCATCGCGCTCAGCCACTGGTTCAGCCGCGCGGTGGAGACGCGGCGGTTCCAGACCTCGTGCGCCTTCAGGATCGCGGCGTGCAGGCGGTCCAGCCCCTTGCCGGTCCGGGCGCTGACGGTCACCAGCAGCGCGCCTTTTAGCTGCGGCAGCAGCCGCTCGAACGCCTCGCGCAGCTCGTTCAGCTTGTGGGGCTTGTCGTCCTCGAGGTCCCACTTGTTGGCGGCGACGACCACCGCGCGGCCCTCGGTTTCCGCGAAGTCGGCGATCCGCAGGTCCTGCTGCTCGAACGGGATCGCCACGTCCAGAAGGACGACGACAACCTCGGCGAAGCGCACCGCGCGCAGGCCGTCGGCCACCGACAGCTTTTCCAGCTTGTCAGTGATCTTCGCCTTCCGCCGCATGCCGGCGGTGTCGAAGATCCGCATCGGCGTGTCGAAGAACTCGGTCGTCACGCTGATGGAATCGCGGGTGATCCCGGCCTCGGGGCCGGTCAGCAGGCGGTCCTCGCCGATGATCTTGTTGATGAGCGTGGACTTGCCGGCGTTCGGGCGGCCGATGACCGCCAGTTGCAGCGGACGGGTGGCGGACGGGCGCCAGTCCTCGGCGCCCTCGCCGCTTTCGGCCTGCTCGTCGGTCAGCACGACGTCGGTTTCAGGCGCGATCGGCGCAGGCCGCGAGGCCTCGATCTCGTCGGAAAGCGGGGCGAGGATGCCGTAAAGGTCGTCGAACCCCTCGCCATGCTCGGCCGAGATCCTCAGCGGCTCGCCCAGACCCAGCGCATAGGCGTCAAGGACGCCGGACTCGCCCGCCCGCCCCTCGGCCTTGTTGGCGGCAAGGATCACGTGGCGCGCGCGGCGGCGCAGGATGTCGGCGAAGTATTCGTCGGCCGCCGTCACGCCCGCGCGCGCGTCGATCACGAAGAGGCAGATGTCGGCCTCGTCCACCGCGCGCTCGGTCAGGCGGCGCATGCGGCCTTGCAGGCTGTCATCCTCGGCCATCTCCAGGCCCGCGCTGTCGATCACGATGAAGCGCAGGTCGCCCAGGCGCGCGTCGCCCTCGCGCAGGTCGCGGGTCACGCCGGGCTGGTTGTCCACGAGCGCCAGCCGCTTGCCGACGAGCCGGTTGAACAGCGTGGACTTGCCGACATTCGGCCGCCCGACGATGGCGAGGGTAAAGCTCATCCGACCTTACCGGAACGCGTGCAGCTGGCCGTCGCGGCCGGTGACGTAAAGCGTGCCGCCCGACACGACCGGCGCGGTAGCCGCCCCGCCCGGGATCGCGCCCTGCCCGACGGGGGCGCCGGTGCGGGGATCGAAGACGCGCAAAAGCCCGTCGCTCGACGCCACGAACAGGCGGCCGCCGGCAAGGACGGGGCCGTAATGGGACACGATGCTGTCCTGCCGTCGCACCCTCTTGTCGGTGTAGTAGGGCAGCTGCACGGCAAAGATGCGCCCGCCGGTCGCGGCGTCAACGCGGACCAGCTGCGCCTGGTCGTTCACCGCGAACACGGACCCGCCCGCGACCAGCACGGGGCTGTTGGCGCCGTCCTCGTCGCTCCATTCCGGCAGGCCGGTGGCGAGGTCGAAGGCCGAGATGCGGCCCGACGACGACCCGGCGATCACCCGGTTGCCCGCGATGACCGGATCGCCGGTCAGGTCGCGGATAAAGGCGATGGCGCGGCCGCCGCGGTTGCCCGCGACCTGCGCGGTCCACAGCTGCACGCCGGTTTCGGTGTTCGCGGCCAGCAACTGCCCCGAGGCGAAGGGGAACACGACCGTGTCGCCGCGCACCGCAGGCGCCGACACGCCGGTCACGCCCGACTGGCCGGGGATGCCCGACACGGTCCACAGCACGCGCCCGTCGCTGGCGCGCACCGCCCAGCCGGTCGCGTCGCGGCCGACGACATATACGACGCCGTTCGCGACCGTCGGCGCGCCGCCGATCGGCGCATCGACCCGCTGGCGCCAGCGCACGCCGCCGGTCGCGGCATCGACCGCGACGAGTTCGCCGTAGCCGGTGGTCGCATAGACGGTGCCCGCGTCATGGGCGAGGCCGCCGCCCGACACGCTGTCGCCGGTTTCCGCGGGCGGGGTCAGGTCCGCGGTCCAGGCGGTGCCGCCCGACAGCGCCGTCGCGGTCACCCGCGCGCGGCTGTCGAGCGTAAAGACGCGCCCGCCCGCGACCACGGGATCGGCGGTGATGCGGTGACGGCGCGCGGCGGGCTGGCCGATCCGCGCCGACCAGATCCGACGTGTGCCGTCCGACAGGGTCGCGTGCGCCATCAGGTGGCTCGCGTTCGCGGCGCGCTGCGGCCATTCGAACGACTGCGGCGCGGCCAGGGACAGCGCGGTCGAGGAGACCGCGTTGCCGCCGACGACGCGCGGGCCGTCGGGCGACAGAACCTCGCGTGGGTCAAGGCGGGTGCCGGGCAGCTTGGGGTCGCGGTTCACGCAGCCCGCGACCGCCAGAAGCGCGCAGACCGTGGCGACGGTCACATTCAGCTTGGTCATCGCGGCATCCTTTCGGTCGACGGCCCGGCCGCGGGCACGATGCAAGGGAGAGCCGGCGCGCGGGCACCGGCGGGACGAAGGAAGGATCAGCCGGCAGGCGCGGGCAAAGGCGAGGCGGGCGCCGGGTCCGTTCCCGCGCCGGGAGGGTTGGCGGCGGGCAGGTCGGCGGCGGGCAGGTCGGCTTGGGACAGATCGGCGGCGGACAGGTCGGCGTCCGGCAGGTCGGTGCGGGGCTCGGGATCGACCCCCAGCGTGATCATCATCTCGGCCAGGCGACGGCGCATCGGCTCGGTCAGACCGTCCTTTTCCTGCACCTGCCGGATCAGCGCCACGGCGTCGTCGGGCCGGTCCGCGCCGACCAGCGCCACGGCCTTGAGTTCCAGCGCCATCAGCTCGAACGGCGCGCCCGTCGCGCTCAACGTCGCCAGCGCCGCGTCGCGGTCGGCGGGGTTCATCGCCGCGCCCTGCGCCAGCACCGATTTCAGCAGCGCGAGGTGCTGCAGCAGCCGGTCGTCGCCCGCCGCCTCGCCCGCCATGCTGGCGGCCGCCGCCAGCCGCTCACCCGCAGGGGCGACCGCGCCGGCCTCGACCTCGGCCCCGGCGGCGAGAAGATCGCGCAGGATCGCGCGATCCGCGCCCTGCGGGTCGATCGCGGCCAGGGCCTTGGCGCGTTCGGCCGGATCGGGCAGCGCCTGCGCGGCCACGACCGCATCGCCGAACAGCTGCGCCTTGGTATCGGTCCGGTTGCGCGCGAACTCGAACCACGCCGACGCGCCCACCATCGCCACGATCAGCGCGATCGCGATCCAGCCATAGCGGCGCATCGCCGAAAACAGCCGGTCGCGGCGAAGCTCGTCCGTGACCTCGTCGATGAAGCGGTCGTTCTGGTTGGCCATTCAGTCCCCGGCGTGCAGTTTCGCCCCTTCTACACACCGCCCGCCCGGTTTGCCAATCCGCGCAGTGGGATGGGCGCGGCCCCGCCTCGGCCCCCGCCTTCCCTGCCGCGGGGAACCCCCCGTCCGGGGGTTGCGTTCGACCGGAAGCCGCGCCAACCGTTGCGCCAGCGAAACCATCCCTCACCCCTCCGAAAGGACACGACATGGCCTTCACGCTTCCCGATCTTCCCTATTCGCACGACGCGCTCGCCGCGAACGGCATGTCGAAGGAAACGCTCGAGTATCACCACGACAAGCACCACAAGGCCTATGTCGACAAGCTGAACGAGCTGACCAAGGGCACCGAGTGGGAAAACGCCTCGCTCGAGGACATCGTGCGCGGCACCTACCAGGACGGCGCCGTCGCGCAGAACGGCATCTTCAACAACGCCAGCCAGCACTGGAACCACAGCCAGTTCTGGGAAATGATGTCGCCCAACGGCGGCGCGATGCCGTCGCAGCTGGAATCCGCGATCAAGGACAGCTTCGGCTCGGTCGAGGACTTCAAGAAGAAGTTCTCGGAGGCGGGCGTTGGCCAATTCGGGTCGGGCTGGGTGTGGCTCGTCAAGACCGCCGACGGCAAGCTCGAGGTCACCAAGACCGAGAACGGCGTAAACCCGCTTTGCAAGGGCCAGACCGCGCTTCTGGGCTGCGACGTGTGGGAGCATTCGTACTACATCGACTTCCGCAACGTGCGCCCGAAATACATCGAGAACTTCCTCGACAAGCTGGTGAACTGGGAAAACGTCGCCTCGCGCATGTGAGGCCACGCCCTTCCGGCCGACCAAGGGCCCGTCCGCAGACCGCGGGCGGGCCTTTCCACATGCGCGCTGCCGATCGCCCTTGCGGCCGCCCGCGAAGCGCCCCATCCAAGCGGGGCGAGAGGCGCACGGCAGGGGGGATCGCGATGCAGGACCGGACCAAGGGGATCCTGTCGATGATCGGCGTCTGCACGATCTGGGGCACCTCGGCGATCTTCTACCGCCTTCTGGCGCACGTCCCCCCGCCCGAGGTGCTGGCCCACCGCACGATCTGGTCGCTGGCGCTGTTCGCGGGCGTGCTGGCCTGGCAGGGGCAGCTCGGCACCCTGCGCGAGGCGCTGCGCCCGCCCCATGTCGGCCGGGTGGCAGTGGCGGCGCTGATGATTTCGGTGAACTGGGGCGTGTTCATCTGGTCGGTCCAGAACGGGCACGTCGTGGAAAGCTCGATCGGGTATTACACCTATCCGCTGGTTGCGGTCGCCTGCGGGGTCGTGCTGTTCCGCGAACGCCTGCGTCCCTTGCAGCAGGCGGCGGTGCTGCTGGCGGCGGCGGCGGTGGTGACGCTGGCGGTGGGCCTGGGCGCCGCGCCGTGGATCAGCCTGGCGCTGGCGCTGAGCTTCGGGCTTTACGGCGTGGTGAAAAAGGCGCTGCCGCTTGCCCCGGTGCAGTCGGTCACGGCCGAGGTGGTGCTGCTCGCCCCGTTCGCGCTGGGGTGGCTTGCGGTGGCGCATCTGCACCTGCTGCCGGGGCAGGGCCAGCCCGCCGCCTTCGGGTCGGACCTGAAAACGACGATCCTGCTGATCCTCGCCGGGCCGATCACGGCAATCCCGCTGATGCTGTTCGCGCGCGCGTCGCGGTCGGTGGACATGGCGACGGTGGGGCTGATCGGCTACCTGAACCCGACGCTGCAGTTCCTGTGCGCGGTGCTGCTGTTCGGCGAAGCCTTCACGCGCTGGCACGCCATCGCCTATGCGATGATCTGGTCGGCGCTCGCGCTTTACACGCTGTCAGCCTTTCGCGCGGTGCATGCCCGGAACCGGGACCTGCGGGCTGGCGTCGGCGGCTAGCGCGTCGCCCTGACCGGCGGCCAGCGCCTCGGCCCGCTGTTCCACCAGACCGACGATGTGGTCGATCATCTGCGCGTTCGACAGCTTGTGGCTTTGCTTGCCGGCCATGTAGACCATGCCGCTGCCCGCGCCGCCGCCGGTGAAGCCCAGATCGGTCATCAGCGCCTCGCCCGGCCCGTTCACGACGCAGCCGATGATCGACAGGCTCATCGGCGTCTTGATGTGTTCCAGCCGCTGTTCCAGCGCCTCGACGGTCTTGATGACGTCGAAGCCCTGCCGCGCGCAGCTGGGGCAGCTGATGATCTGGACGCCGCGGGTGCGCAGGCCGAGCGACTTCAGGATCTCGTAGCCGACCTTCACCTCTTCGACCGGATCGGCCGACAGGCTGACCCGGATCGTGTCGCCGATCCCCATCCACAGCAGGTTGCCCATGCCCACGGCGGACTTGACGGTGCCGCCGCGAAGGCCGCCGGCCTCGGTGATGCCAAGGTGAATCGGCGCGTCCGTCGCCTCGCCCAGCATCTGGTAGGCGGCGGCGGCAAGGAACACGTCCGACGCCTTCACGCTGATCTTGAACTCGTGAAAATCGTTGTCTTGCAGAAGCTTGATGTGGTCGAGACCGCTTTCCACCATCGCGTCGGGGCACGGCTCGCCGTATTTTTCCAGCAGATGCCGTTCCAGGCTGCCCGCGTTCACGCCGATGCGGATCGAACAGCCGTGATCGCGCGCGGCCTGCACCACCTCGCGGACCCGCGACGCGTCGCCGATGTTGCCGGGGTTGATCCGCAGGCAGGCGGCCCCCGCCTCGGCCGCCTCGATCGCGCGGCGGTAGTGGAAATGGATGTCGGCCACGATCGGCACCGGGCTTTCGCGCGTGATCTCGCGCAGCGCCCGGGTCGCCGCCTCGTCCGGGGTCGAGACGCGGACGATGTCGGCGCCCGCGTCGGCGGCCGAGATGATCTGCGCCAGCGTCGCCCGCACGTCCGACGAATCAGTGTTGGTCATCGTCTGCACGCTGATCGGGGCGTCGCCGCCCACCGGTACGTTGCCGACCATGATCCGGCGCGACTTCCGCCGCTCGATGTTGCGCCAGGGACGGATCGGGTTGAGACTCATGCGCCTGAAGCCTTTGCTGTGTCGCGCCAGAGATAGGCGCGCGGGCGCCGCGCAGCAACCGCGACGGGGCCATTCGTGCGCAAGACTGATCGCAAGGGCGCCGCCCGTGGCGGGCGCGGCGCCGCCGTTCAGGGTTCCCTGAGTCCGGCGGCGTCCTGCCGCGCGGTGTCGCCCGGCTGCGCCGCGTCGGCCGCACCGTCCACCGCCTCGTCGACGGACGCGCCCATCATCGGCGCGGCCGAGGCGACGGCGAACATCTGCGCCAGTTCGGGGTCCTGCGCCGGGTCGGCCGCGGCATAGCGCGCGGTCAGCGCCGACGGCGACAGCTCGACGTTCTTGACCACCTGCGGGCCCGGCGCGGCGGGCCCGTAGGTCTTGCCGTTCACCGCGAAGTAGATCGCGCCGGAATTGCCCGTGCGCAGCACCGGCGCCTGTTCCAGCTTGGGCAGGGGGAAGCGTTCGCCCGCGTCCAGCGTCTTTTCCAGGATCACGGTGCCGTCGGTCGAGCTGACCCGGACCCAGGCCGGGCGCACCGCCAGCAGTTCCAGCTGCGCGGTATCCAGCGCGACCGTGCGCACGCCCTGCTCGGGCGAGGCCGGCAGCTGCGGCCCGTAAGCCATCGCGACGCTGCCCGGCAGCGCCGCGACTTGGCCGGCGGCGGGTCCGGCACCTGTCGTCCCGCCCGGCGCGGGCACCGCCTCGACCGGCGCCTGCGCCGTCTGGATGACGGGGGCGGCCGGGTCGGGCAGGCCCGGGTCGATCGCGGCGATCGGGCCGTCGCGCGGCGTCATCACCGGCGCTTCCAGCGCCTGCGGGCGGTACAGCCGGTCCAGCGCCTCGGGCTGGGACAGGCTCACCGCGGCGGTGTCCTGCGCCAGTTCCGGCGAGCGCACTTCCTGCACCGGGTCCAGCGCCGCGACGATGCCGGGCGACTGGTCGGACGGGGTCAGGCGGACCTTCTGCACTTCCTGCAGCACCGACCAGCCGCCAAAGCCCAGCGCCGCGGCCAGCGCAATCATGACCATCAGCGATCCGACGGCCCGCGGCTCGATGCTGGACCAGAAGCTTTCGGGCTGCGGGATGAACAGCGCCTTTGGGTTCGCCAGCGCCTCGACCGGGTCCGAGGGGCGGCGCTGCGGACGCGGGCCAGACGCGGCCGGCGCCATGCCGTGGGTCGGCTGGAACCCCGATTCCTCGCAGAAGCGGCGGAAGGTCCAGTCCGTGTCCATGCCAAGATAGCGGGCATAGGACCGAACGTAGCCGGAGATGAAGCTGGGCGCGTCGAAGGCCGAGATGTCGCAATTCTCGATCGCGGCGACGTAGCTGGCGCGGATCCGCAGTTCCCGCTGCACGTCCAGCAGCGACTTGCCCAGCGTGGCGCGTTCGCCCCGCATCATGTCGCCAAGGCGCATTTCAAAGTCGTCGAAGCGCGGGGCCGAAGGCACCGCACTGGAATTGTCGTTCGCCGGACGTTCTGTCCGCATCCCGATCATCTGCGCCTGTCCCATAACACCTGTCAGCCAGTAACGCCCCAACGGCGAATCTGACACATTTTCATTAAGGGATTCTTATCACGCAGCCGAGAGCGGAACACCCGCTGATTGCATCAGGCGACCGCGTGGGCGCGATTCAGCGCACAACGTGACCAAAGCGCATCCATCGCCCGCACCAGCCGGTCGATCTGGGCCGCATCGTGAACCGGCGACGGCGTGAAGCGCAGCCGCTCGGTCCCGCGCGGGACGGTGGGGAAGTTGATCGGCTGCACATAGACGCCGAACTCGGCCAGCAGCATGTCCGACAGCATCTTGCAGTGCACCGGGTTGCCGACATGCACCGGCACGATATGCGTGCCCCGGTCGTCGATCGGCAGGCCAAGCCCCCGCAGCCGCATCTTGAGGATCCGCGCGTGCAGCTGCTGCGCGTCGCGCAGCTTCTGCCCTTCGGCCGTCTTGAGGAACGCGATCGACGCCGCCGCCCCCGCCGCCACCGCGGGCGGGATCGAGGTGGTGAAGATGAAGCCGGGCGCATAGCTGCGGATCGCGTCGCACATCCGCGCCGACGCGGCGATGTAGCCGCCGAACACGCCGAACGCCTTGCCGAGCGTGCCGTTCACGATGTCGATCCGGTCGGCCAGCCCGTCGCGTTCCGCCACGCCGCCGCCGCGCGGGCCGTACATCCCGACCGCATGAACCTCGTCCAGGTAGGTCAGCGCCCCGAACTCGGCCGCGAGATCGCAGATCGCCCCGATCGGGCCCTCGTCGCCGTCCATGGAATAGATCGATTCGAACGCGATCAGCTTCGGCGCGTCCGGGTCATCGGCGGCCAGAAGCTCGCGCAGGTGGGCCACGTCGTTGTGGCGGAAAACGCGCTTCGCCCCGCCCCCGCGCTTGATCCCCTCGATCATCGAGGCGTGGTTCAGCTCGTCCGAATAGATCACGAGGCCGGGCAGCAGCTTTTGCAGCGTCGACAGCGTCGCGTCGTTGGCGATGTAGGCGGACGAGAACACCAGCGCCGCTTCCTTGGCGTGCAGGTCCGCAAGCTCGCGTTCCAGCCGCTTGTGATAGACCGTGGTGCCCGAGATGTTGCGGGTGCCGCCCGAACCCGCGCCGGCGGCGTCAAGCGCCTCGTGCATGGCCGCAAGCACGACCGGGTGCTGGCCCATGCCCAGATAGTCGTTGCCGCACCAGACGGTGATTTCCTGCTCGGTCCCGTCGGGGCGGGTCCAGACCGCCTGCGGGAACCGGCCCTTGCGCCGCTCGATGTCGATGAACGTGCGGTAGCGGCCCTCGTCGTGAAGCCTGCCCAGCGCGTCGTCCAGCGCGGCATCGTAGTCCATCTGCGTCCCCTTGCGTCTTTGGCTGGGTGCGATCATCGTCCGACCGCCAACGTGGTGGCATTAGATACGCGCCGACGCGCGCGTTTGACACCCCTAAAGATCATTTCTGCGACCAATGGGCGCAGCGAGAACCTGATGAAAATACTTGGAAAGGCGGGACTATGAACGATGGCGCAGCGCTGGACCACGTCCTTCAACGGCTCGACGCGAACCTGCCCGAGGCGCTGGAACGGCTGAAGGATTTCGTCCGGATCCCCTCGGTCGGGACCGATCCTGCCCACGACGCAGACACCCGCCGCGCCGCCGAATGGCTGTGCGCGCAGCTGCAGGACCTGGGGTTCGAGGCGGCGGTCCGCGACACCACCGGGCAGCCGATGGTGGTGGGTCGGTCGGCCCCGGGCGGGGCGCGCTCGATCCTGTTCTACGGCCACTACGACGTGCAGCCGGTCGATCCGCTGAACCTGTGGGACCGCGATCCCTTCGATGCCCAGGTCGAGGACACGCCGCAGGGACAGGTCATCCGCGGCCGCGGCGCCTGCGACGACAAGGGCCAGCTGATGACCTTCGTCGAGGCGATGCGCGCGTGGAAGGAAGTCCACGGCGCCGTGCCAGCCGGTCTGATCCTGCTGTTCGAGGGCGAGGAGGAATCGGGTTCGCCCAGCCTGCGCCCGTTCCTGACGGAAAACGCGGACGAGCTGCGCGCCAGCCTCGCGCTGATCTGCGACACCTCGCTTTACGCCGACGGCCGCCCCGCCATCACAACCCAGCTGCGCGGCCTGATGGGCGACGAGATCGTGATCCGCGCCGCCGACCGCGACCTGCATTCGGGCAGCTTCGGGGGCCTTGCCGCGAACCCGATCCAGATCCTCGCCAACGCGCTTGCGGCGATGAAGGACGATCAGGGCCGCGTGACCCTGCCGGGCTTTTACGACGGCGTCGAGGAGCTGTCGAACCAGCTTCGCGCCGACTGGGACGACCTGGGCTTCGACGCAAGCGAGTTCCTGTCGCGCGTCGGCCTGAAGGACCCGGTCGGCGAAAAGGGCCGCACCGGGCTTGAGATGGTGTGGGCGCGCCCCACGTTCGAGATCAACGGCATCTCGGGCGGCTACGCGGGCGAAGGCTTCAAGACAGTGCTGCCAGCCGAGGCGCGGGCAAAGGTCAGCTGCCGCCTCGTCGCCGGGCAGAACCCCGACCGCGTGCGAGAGGCGCTGCGCGACCACGTCCGCCGCTTCGTACCCGCCGACTGCACGGTCGAGTTCCACGGGCACGGCAATTCGGGCGCGAGCCGGATGGACGTGTCGGACCCCGCGTTCCAAGCGGCCCGCGCGGCCCTGTCCGAGGAATGGGGCCGCGAGGCCGCCTATATCGGCGCGGGCGGGTCGATCCCGATCGGCGGCGACTTCCAGGAGATCCTGGGGATGGATTCGATGCTGATCGGCTTTGGCCGCGACGACGACCGGATCCATTCGCCGAACGAGAAATACAACGTCGAAAGCTTCGCCAAGGGCGCCCGCAGCTGGGCGCGGATCATGGCCCGGCTGGCGTGACGTTTCCGGCATGATGCGGGCGGGGTGATGCGGTCGGGCGAAGTCGGGCGCGGCATGCCGCCGGTCGCGCGCTTCATCACGGCAAGCGGAATGACCAACCTCGGCGACGGGGTGGCGGTCCTTGCCTGGTCGTGGACCGCGTCGCTGCTGACCCGCGACCCGCTGCTGATCGCGCTGACGGCCGTGGCCCTCCGCATGCCCTGGGTGCTGTTTTCGCTGCCTGCGGGGATCGTCGCGGACCGGATGGACCGGCGCGTGCTGATCGTCCGCATGGACGTTCTGCGCGCACTGGCGTTCGCGGCCGTTGCGGCGGCGCTCTGGTCGGCGATGCCGCTAGCGCCGCCACCACGGGACGGCGTGTCTGCGCCGTGGGCTTACGCAGCGCTGCTGGTTGCGGCGGCGGTCGTCGGGATGGCCGAGGTTTTTCGCGACAACGCCGCCCAGACGATGCTGCCCTCGCTCGTTCCCGACGCCCGGCTCGAATCGGCGAATGGACGGCTTTGGAGCGTCGAGATGATCGGCAATTCCCTTGCCGGTCCACCGTTGGGGGCACTGCTGGTCGCCGCGTCGCTGCCGTTGCCGTTCGCCTTCAACGTGGGTGCCTATGCACTGGCGGCGGTGATCGTGGGCGGCATGGCGCCCGCCGCACCGCCTGCACGCAAGGCGAACGACTGGCGGGCCGAACTGGCCGAGGGGATCGCGTTCCTGCGCGGATCGCCGCTGCTGATGCTGCTGGCCTGGGTGACGGGGCTGTGGAACCTGCTGTTCCAGATGCTGTCGATCGCGCTGGTCCTGCACGTGCAGGACAATCTGCGCCTGCCCTCGTCGGTCTACGGGCTCGTGCTTGGCGCGGGCGCGGTCGGGGGGATCGCAGGCGCGCTGGCGGGCGAACGGGTGGTGCGTGCGATCGGCCCGGCCCGGGCGGCGCAATGGTCGCTGCTCGCGACTGCGCCGGCCTGCGCCGCGGTCGCGCTTTCGCCCGATGCGTGGCGACTGGGGCTGACGCTCGCGTTCTTCGAGGCGGCCGGAATGGTCTGGAACACCGTGGCGGTGACAGGCCGGCAGCGGATCGTGCCGAATGGGCTTCTGGGCCGCGTCAACAGCGCCTACCGGCTGCTCGCGTTGGGCATGATGCCGGTCGTGCTGCTGCTGTCGGGTCTGGTGGTGCGAGCGCTCGAGGTTGTGGTCGCGCGCGAAACTGCCCTGACCGCGCCGTTCTGGATCGCGGCGGCGGGCGTCGCGCTGCTGACGGTGGCGAGCTGGCGGCGGCTGGGCGACGCGCTGTCGCGGCCTTTGCTGCCCGCAACGCAGACCCAAGCCGAGCCAGCGCCCTGAAACGCTGAAGGGCCGCCGTGGGCGACCCTTCGCGTCATTCATCGAACGGGACGATCAGGCCGCGCGGGACGTCAGGACCAGCTCGACCTTCTTCTGCGCGCCGCCCTCGTCCATGCCGCTAACCACGGCGACCTCGCGGGTCAGGCGGTCCAGCGCGGCTTCGTACAGCTGGCGCTCGGAATAGCTTTGCTCGCGCTGGTCGTCGCTGCGGTGCAGGTCGCGCACGACCTCGGCGATCGACAGCAGGTCGCCCGAGTTGATCTTCTGTTCGTATTCCTGCGCGCGGCGCGACCACATCGCCCGCTTGACGCGGGCCTTGCCCTTCAGCGTTTCCAGCGCGCGGTTCACCATGTCGGGCGAGGCGAGGCTGCGCATCCCGATCTCGGTCGCGCGGGCGGTCGGCACGCGAAGGGTCATCTTGTCCTTTTCGAACGAGATCACGAACATCTCCAGCCGCAGCCCGGCCACTTCCTGTTCCTCGATCGACACGATACGACCGACGCCATGCGCCGGGTAGACGACGAAATCATCGGGGCGGAATTCGTTCTTCTTGGTCTTCGTCATCAGTCATCCTTCCAGGTGGCACCCGTGGGGAGCGGGCGCAAAAAGCCCCGGACGGGTCACCCCGCCCCGGGTCTTGTTGATCTTGTCGCAAAGGTCCGGCCGGGCAGACGGCAGGACCGGGCAGTCCGACCGATCCGAAATGGCTAGCCGCCATGTCGGACCGGGCTTGTGTGCGATTCTTGTAACACGAATCGGCGCCTGAAACAAAGAAAATCGGTTGACATCCCGTAGCGTCTGGTCCGTGGACGCGCCCCCGCCCGCCGGTCCGCAGGGGCCGCCGCAGCAAGCTTCACGGCGATTCCGATCTTGTCGTTCGGCCGCCGCGGCGGTTAGCGTTCGCCTGCCGCCTTTTCCGCCGTATCCAAGGGAAACTTCATGACGCATCTTCGTTCGACGGCCATGCTGCTGGCCCTGCTGACCGCCGCACCCGCCATCACGGCGACCTCGGCCCTTGCCGCCGACGCCGGCCTGACCGTGTTCGACTGGTCCGGGTTCGAGGACCCGCGCATCTTCCAGACCTATGTCGACAAGAACGGCGACGCGCCGACCTTCGCGTTCTACGGCGACGACGACGAGGCCTATCAGAAGCTCGCCTCGGGCTTCAAAGCCGACGTGGCGCACCCGTGCAGCCAGATGGTGTCGAAATACCGCGACGCCGGCCTGATCGAGCCGTGGGACACCGCGAAAATCACCAACTTCGCCGACATCGACGCGCAGTTCCTGGACTCGCAGATCTTCAAGGACGATGCGGGCGTCTGGTACATCCCGACCGACTGGGGCGCGACGGCCATCGCCTACAACACCGAAAACGTCCCGGCCGAGGACGTGGCCAACCTCCAGGTCTTCGTGAACCCCGCCTATCAGGGCCGCACCAGCCTGCCCGATTCCGCCGACGACGTGTGGGCGCTGGGGTATCTGGCCACCGGGACGACCGACTGGACCACCGTCACGGACGACCAGTTCAAGGCCGCCGCCGACTGGCTGCGCAAGGCGCACCAGAACGTGCAGGCCTACTGGACCGATCCCGCGTCGCTGAACCAGATGATGGCGCAGGGCGGCGTGGACGTGGCGTGGTCGTGGAACGACAGCCCGACCCAGCTCGCGGCCGAGAACTTCCCGGTCGGCTTCCAGCGCGCCCCGGCCGAGGGCAGCTCGACCTTCTTCTGCGGCTTCGTGAACCTGAAGGACGGCCCGGGCAGCGACGACAAGGTCTATGACTTCATCAACGCCTGGCTCGACCCGTCGGCGGCGCAAGGCGTGCTGGACGTGGTGGGCTACGGCCACACGACCAAGGCGGGGATGGAGCTGGTCAAGGACGACCCGCGCGTCGTCGCGGGCCTTGGCCCGGTCAGCGTGCCGCTGCTGGCGCAGACCCCGAACGACCCGGCCCAGCGCGAACGCCAGCTGGCCGAGTTCGAAAAGATCAAGGCGGGCTTCTGACCCGACGCCCGCGGCGCGCGGCGGACACATCGCCGCGCGCCATCACCACGACCGCCGCCCGCGCGGGCCATCTGCCGCCGCGCGGGCCCAGGCCCGAGGGAGCGAACAGATGAAGCGCCGCGATTTCCTGTCAACCGCCGGGGTCGGTTCCGCCGCCACGATCGCCGCCTCGGTGGCCACGACGATGTTGGCCGCGCCCGCGCTGGCGCAAGCACAGCCGACCGTCAGCTGGCGGCTGACGTCGAGCTATCCCAAAAGCCTCGAGACGCTGTTCGGCATCTCCGAGCAGCTTTCCCGCCGCATCGCCGAGATGACGGACGGCGGCTTCACCATCCAGCCCTTCGCGGCCGGAGAGCTGGTGCCGGGCCTGCAGGCGCTCGACGCGGTCAGCGACGGCACGGTCGAATGCGCGCACACGCTGGGCAGCTACAACATCGGCAAGGACCCGACCTGGGGCTTCGACACCGCCCTGCCCTTCGGGATGAACACGCGCCAGCAGAACGCCTGGCTGATGTACGGCGGCGGGCTGGACCTGCTGAACGATTTCATCGCCTCGTCCAACGTCCGCACCATCCCGTCGGGCAACACCGGCGCGCAGATGGGCGGCTGGTACCGGCGCGAGATCGGGTCGCTCGCCGACCTGAACGGCCTCAAGCTGCGTATCGCGGGCCTGGGCGGCACGATCCTGTCGCGGCTGAGCGTCGTCCCGCAGCAGATCGCGGGCGGCGACATCTACGCGGCGCTGGAACGCGGCACCATCGACGCGGCCGAATTCTCGGGCCCGCTCGACGACGAGAAGCTGGGGTTCCAGCGCGTCGCCCCCTACTACTATTATCCCGGCTGGTGGGAGGGGTGCGCGAACGTCGGCCTTTACATCAACCTCGACCGCTGGAACGCGCTGCCGCCGCATTTTCAGGCCGCGCTGGAAGCCGCCTGCGCGGAAACGCTGCTGCATTCGGTGGCCAAGTACGACAACGGCAACCCCGACGCGCTGCTGCGGCTGATCGGCGCGGGCGCACAGCTGCGCGCGTTCCCGGACGAGGTGCTGACGGCCGCCTTCGCGGAATCGCGCAAGCTTTACGCCGAATACGCCGCGTCGAACGAGAACTTCCGCCGCATCTACGACCACTGGTCGGCCTACTGGACCCGGCAGCAGCAATGGCTGCGGGTGGCCGAGCTTCCCTACGACTACTTCACCTCGGCGCAGGCTGCGGCGGGCTGAAAGGCCACGGACTGAAGGGAACCGGGCGATGACCGCACCCAACGGCGAACAGGCAGAGTTCTGGAACGGCGGCGGCGGGCAGGTCTGGGTGGATTTCCAGCCCGATCTCGACCAGGTCGGCGCGCAAGCGGGCCAGCGCCTGCTTGAGGCGGCGGACCCGCAGCCGGGCGAGGTGGTGCTGGACATCGGCTGCGGCGCGGGCGCATCGACCCTTGCGCTGGCGCGCGCCGTCGGGCCGGGCGGACAGGTGCTGGGCCTCGACATATCCGCGCCGCTGATCGCGCGGGCGCGCGCCGCCGTAGGCGCAGGCGCCAATGCCGACCCTGCCGGCGGGGGCGGGCAGGTCAGGTTCGAGCTGGGCGACGCGCAGGTGCAGGACTTTCCGCCCGGGCGGTTCGACCTTGCGGTGTCGCGCTTCGGGGTCATGTTCTTCGACGACACGGTGGCCGCTTTCCGCAACATCCACGCGGCCCTGCGGCCGGGCGGGCGGGCCGCGTTCGCGGTCTGGCAGGGCGTCGCCTCGAACCCGTGGTTCGCGCTGCCCAAGCGCGTGGCCGAGGCGCGGCTGGGCGCGGACCCGCCGGGCGACCCGGACGCGCCCGGCCCGATGGCGCTTCGCGATCCGGGCCGGGTCCTGCCGATGTTCGCGGCCGCCGGGTTCCGGGACGAACGGGCCACGCCCCTGCAAGTGGACATGCATCACCCCGGCGGGGTGCGGGCGGTCACGGACCTAATGACCCGCATTGGGCCCGTGTCGCGGATGCTGCGGGACCGCGGCACCGACGCGGACCGCGAGGCGATAGCGAAAGACCTGAGCGACGCGCTCGCCCCTTTTGCGACCGCCGACGGGATCCGGGTGCCGGCGGGCATCGTGATCTACTCGGCGGTGAAGCCCGGCTGACCAAAGACGGTGGCGCGCCCGCGCGCGCGCACCGTCAGTCCCGCGCTTCCTGCCAGTGGGGATAGGTGACATAGGCCGTGACCGCGCCCTGCTCGTGCGAGCGGATCGTGACCTTCTCGCCCTTGGGCATGTAGATGATCTCACCCGGCCCGACCGTCACCGTGCCCGCGCTGCCGGTGACCGACAGCCGCCCTTCCAGCACCACAATCACGTCGTCCACGGCCATCGTTTCTGCCAGTTCCTGATCGGGCCCGTAACGGCCATAGCCGATCGTGATCGGGCCGCCGTGGCGCTGATCGACCATGTTCGCCGCGAACACCTCGCCGTCCTGCCCGGGGGATCGCTCGAACGCCGCGTCGGCGACCGTGAACCGCTTGACCATGCCGAGAATCCTTTGCTGCTGGTCCGGATCAACGCCCGGCCGCGCTTGCGGGTTCGCGGCCCGCGCGCCGCCCTTGTCAGCGCCCGCGCGGCGTCCTACATCTGCGCTGTCGGGGTTCGCCCCGACTATGGACATAAACGCGCAGGTAATAATCGGATCGGACCCGGGGGCGGTACCCGGCGACTCCACCAGACATCCCTCGTTGGGGGCGAATGGGGTCGAAACAGGATCGACGAACGCCTAAAGCTGTTTGCTTTGTCTCGGTGAGCTACCACCGTTATCGGTGCAAAAAGTACAGTTGCCAACGACAACCGTGCTCCGGTGGCTCTGGCTGCGTAAGCAGTTCGAGTTATCGAAACCTAAGTCCTTGCGCTTAGCCGCGTAAGGCGGGGTTCGCAGGCACCTGGCAACAGAAGCCTGCACTTCTTCCCCTTTGCCAATGTGCCGCAACGCCGCGCTTTCCATCGCGGGCGCGCCGTGCCACGCATCGCCTGCACAGCGCGGAGGGCCGAGATGCTGACCATCCACCACCTGAACGAAAGCCGCTCGCAGCGGGTCATCTGGCTGGCCGAGGAGCTTGGCCTGCCCTACCGGATCGAACATCACGCCCGCAATCCCGGGACCAAGCTGGCGCCCGAAAGCCTGAAGCGCCTGCACCCGCTGGGCAAGGCGCCGCTGGTGGAACGCGACGGCAAGGTGCTGGCGGAAACCGGCTTCATCATCGAGCAGCTGGCGCGCGGCACCGACCTGCTGCCGCCCGAGGGGACGGATACCGGCGACCGCGTCCGCTACTGGCTGCAGTTCGCCGAAGGCTCGGCGATGCCGCCGCTGGTGACCAAGTTCGCGCTGTCGGTCGTGCCGTCGCAGGTTCCGATGTTCGTCCGCCCGATCGCGCGGATGATCGTGGGCGGGCTGAACAAGGCATGGCTCGACCCCGACATGAAACGCCTGCTGGCGTTCTGGGAGGATACGCTGGCGCAAGGCGGCTGGTTCGCCGGCGACCGCTTCACCGCCGCCGACGTGATGATGAGCTATCCGGTCGAGATGGCGCACCTGCGCGGCAGCACCAGCCGCCCGGCGACCGCCGACTGGCTTTCCCGCATCCACGCCCGCCCGGCCTATCAGCGCGCCCTGACGGCGGGCGGCGCGGATTTCAGCGGCGCGACGGCGAGCTAGGCGCGGTCCACCCGGACCTGGAAGCAGTTGTTGCTGGCGGACCGGACGTGGACGAACGCGATGTCGGCGCGCGCCAGCAGTTCCTCGCACCGCGCAGGCACGTCCTGCGTGGGAACGACGCCGCCGGTGCCATAGACGATCCGCTCGGCATCCGAATAGCCGCGCACGATGTAGCCGGGCGATGTGAGCATCGGGGGCAGCGCGCCGGTTTCCCCGGCCCGTTCACAGGCGGCGCAGACGAAGATCGGCCCGGTTTCGGTATAGGGGTTCAGCCCCGCAAAAGGCCGGTGCCCGACGATCAGGTAGCCCGCCCCCGCCGGCGTGACCTTGAGGCAATGCCGGCACGGGATCCCGTCGCCGTCCGACACCGCGCGTTCGGGGGCAAGGCCGTAATCGTCGGCCCCGCCTGCGCGCCAGCGTTCGACCAGCGCCGTCTGCAAGGGGATAAAGCGGATCATCGGGCTTCCTCTTTCGTTTCCGTCCCCCATATGCGACCACGGAACCTTCCCCGCAGACGCCGATCGGGCGTGACATTCGAAAGGCCGCGTCCATGCTCGACAAGTCGCCCGAGACCGCCGACGACCTGATCGCCCGCATGGGCGCCGCCGCGCGCGAGGCGGCGCAGGTGCTGGCCACCGCCGGGTCCGAACGCAAATACGCCGCCCTGATCGGCGCCGCGCACGAGATCGCGGCGCGCGAGAACGCCATCCTCGACGCCAACGCCGAGGATCTGGTGAATGCCGGGGCGAAGGGCCTGTCCGCCGCGATGATCGACCGACTGACGCTGGACCCCTCGCGCATCCGCGCCATTGCCGAGGGGTTGCGGACGGTTGCCGAACAGCCCGATCCGGTGGGCCGGGTGCTGGCCGAATGGGACCGGCCGAACGGGCTGCACATCCAGCGCGTGGCGACGCCGCTGGGGGTGCTGGGCGTGATCTACGAAAGCCGTCCCAACGTGACCGCCGATGCGGGCGCGCTGGCGGTGAAGTCGGGGAACGCCGTCATTCTGCGCGGCGGGTCGGATTCGATCCATTCCTCGGCGCTGATCCACGACTGCATGGTCGCGGGGCTGCGGCAGGCGGGCCTGCCCGAGGCGGCGATCCAGATGGTGCCGATCGGCGACCGCGCCGCCGTGGGGGCGATGCTGCGCGCGCAGGGGCTGATCGACGTCATCATCCCGCGCGGCGGCAAAAGCCTTGTGAGCCTCGTCCAGTCCGAGGCGCGGGTGCCGGTCTTCGCTCATCTCGAAGGCATCTGCCACGTCTATGCGGGCGCCACCGCCGACCTGGAGAAAGCCCGCCGCGTCGTCGTCAACGCCAAGACCCGCCGCACCGGCGTCTGCGGCGCGGCCGAATGCCTGCTGATCGACTGGCGCTTCTACACGCAGCACGGCGACGTGCTGGTGCGCGACCTTCTGGACGCGGGCGTCGAGGTGCGGGCGGACGGCGAATTGGCCCGCATCCCAGGCACCGTGCCCGCGACCCCCGACGATTTCGGGCGCGAGTTCCTGGACCGGATCATCGCGGTCAGGCTGGTGGACGGCGTGGACGAGGCGATCGCCCATATCCGCCGCCACGGCTCGGGCCACACCGAGGCGATCCTGACCGAGGATGACGCGGCGGCCGATCATTTCTTCCGCCAGCTCGATTCGGCGATCCTGATCCGCAACGCCTCGACCCAGTTCGCCGATGGCGGCGAGTTCGGGATGGGGGCCGAGATCGGGATCGCCACAGGCAAGATCCACGCGCGCGGCCCGGTCGGCGCCGAGCAGCTGACGAGCTTCAAGTATCTCGTCACCGGCGACGGCACGATCCGGCCCTAGCCGCGCCCGCCCGGCCACCCGTTCAGAACGAGATTTCGGCCCCGTTCTCGTCCATCTCGCCCGCCAGTGGGCGGCGCGCGGCCGCCGCATGGGCGTTGAGCAGCGCGAACTGCACCGCCGACGGCTGCGGCTCCTCCAGGGGGCCCACGCCTTGGCACTGGGGGGTCAGCCACGCCCACAGGTCGGGGGCGGGGCGGGTTCGGTCGGCCTCGGCCACCAGCCGCCAGCCCTGCGCGCCGCGGCAGATCAGCACCCGCCCGCCCCAGGGCAGCGCCGTGTCAAGGCACATCACCGCCAGCAGGATCATCCGCGCCTCGGTCCGGGGCAGGTCGCCGGTGGCGTCCAGCTGCAGGTGCAGCCGGCTGTCCTGGCCCATGTCGCGGACCAGAGCGGCCAGATCGGCCACCGACATCCGCTGGTCCGGCGCGGTCGCGCCGAACGCCACCCGGAACACCCGGATGCGCGCGCGGGCCGAGGCGACGCTGTCCGCGATCAGCTGCATTTCGGGCGACTGCGCGGGCGTCGGCTGGCCGCCCATCTCGATCAGTTCGACGCCGTTGCCGATCGCGCCCAGCGGCGAGACGAGGTCGTGGCACAGGCGCGACGCGACAAGCGCCGCCATCCGTTCCGCAGGGATGCACGGATGACGGGGGCTGGCCGGCGCGTTCATGGCGAACTAGCCTTCCGGCCGAAGCGGCCGAAGGTCACGGAAGCGGAGACGGTCATGAACGAGATCCTGGAGCCTGGGATGTGGGTCCGTCACCCCGGTGCGCCCGATTGGGGCGTGGGCCAGGTGCAGTTGCGGACCGGCAACCGCGTCGTCGTCAACTTCGCCGAGGCGGGGAAGCAGGTCGTCGAAGGATCGCGGGTGCAACTGCAGCTGGTGGTCGGGGGAACGGACATGGAGCCTGACCTTAATTCAACCCCTGCGGGCGTCAAGCATCCGTGACTCGCCTGTCTGGCCTATGCAGCCTGCGCGCCGGGCGGGCTGTCGGCGCAGGCAGCGGCCGCGACCGCCCTACCCCTGCGATGTTGCAATGCCGGCGCTGTGACCCTAGGAACGCCGGAACGAGGGTCCGGCCGCCCGTCACGCGCGCCGGGTTCCACGCCCAGGGGATGCGCTGATGACGCCAGACAGCTCGTGGTACGACATCCGCCTTGCGACCACGGCCGAGGATCTGCTGTCGGCGCAGCGGCTGCGGTATCGCGTGTTCGTCAGCGAGCTGGGCGGCGACGGGGCGATGGTCGATCATCAGGCCGGTCTGGAACGCGACGAGTTCGACGAGGTGGTGGACCACCTCGTCCTCGTGGACCGGCGCCGCGACCCGGCCACGCTCGATCATGTCGTGGGCGTCTATCGCCTGATGCCGGGCGACCGGGCGCGCGCCTTCGGCCGATTCTACTGCGATTCCGAATACGACCTATCGCGCCTCAAGGCATGCGGGCGCAGCCTGCTGGAACTGGGCCGGTCCTGCGTCGATCCGACCCATCGCGGCGGGTCGGGGATGTATCTGCTTTGGAACGCGCTGGCCGACTATGTCCAGGTGAACCGGATCGAGATCCTGTTCGGCGTCGCAAGCTTCCACGGCACCGACCTTGCGCCGCTGGCGCCCGCGCTGTCGCTTCTGCATCACAACCACCTTGCCCCGGCGGCCATCCGCCCCACGGCGCTGCCGCAGGGCTATCGGGCGATGGACCTGATCCCCGACGCCGATCTGGACCGCCGGCAGGCGCTGCGGTCGATGCCCGCGCTCATCAAGGCCTATCTGCGGCTGGGGGGCGTCGTGGGCGAGGGCGCGTTCCTTGACCAGGCGTTCAACACCACCGACGTGCTGCTGCTGATGGACACGCAAGCGATGTCGGACCGTCATCGCCGCTTCTACGAGGTGCGCGGGACCGAGCCATGAGCGTCCGCGACACCGGGCCGCAAGCCACCTCCCGGACGGGGGCGGGCGCGGCGGAACCCGCGCCCCATGCCGCGGCCCCCGCGCCCGGCCGCCAGGGCGGCCCCTGGCGCGGCCGGGTGCCGCCGCCGCTGCCGCGGATCGGGCCGCTGGGCTGGGTGCTAATCGCCACGCGCGGCGCGGCCGTGGTGTCGGTCCTGCTGATCGGCGTCCTTCTGATCCTGCCGCTGCGCGCGGTCGAGCGGGTGTTCAGCGGCCCCCGCCGCCCGGTGACGGGACCGTGGGTGCAGGGAGTCTGCCGGCTCAGCCTGTGGTGCATGGGCATCGGCTGGCGACGCCGCGGCACGCCGATGACGGGGCCGGGCGCGGCGGTGGCGAACCATTCCAGCTGGCTCGACATCCTCGTCCTCAATGCCGCGATGCCCGTGTTCTTCGTCAGCAAGGCCGAGGTCGCGGGCTGGCCCGGCATCAACATCCTGACGCGGGTCACGAACACCCACTTCGTCACCCGCGACCCGCGTCTCGCGCGGCAACAGGCGGACGAGTTCGCCGCCCGTACCCGCGCGGGCCACCGGCTGCTGTTCTTTCCCGAAGGCACCAGCACCGACGGCCGCCGCGTGCTGCCGTTCAAGCCGACGCTGTTTCAGGCGTTCCTCGACCCCGGCCTGCCGCAGGGGCTGGCGATCCAGCCGGTGACCGCCAGCTACCACGCGCCGCGCGGGCGCGACGAAAGCTTCTACGGCTGGTGGAACGACATGGCGCTGGGGCCGCATCTGCTGGCGGTGCTGGCCGAGCCTTGGCCGGGGCGCGTCGCGGTGACGCTGCACCCGCCGATCCCGGTCGCGGGCGAAAGCCGCAAGACGCTGTCGGCCCGGTCCGAAGCGGCGGTGCGCGGCGCGCTGGACGCCTGACCGCTCAGAGCGGCCAGAACAGCGGGATCGCGAGGCAAGCCACCACGCCCGTCACGATGTCGAGCGGGATCCCCACCCGCAGGAAATCGCTGAAGCGGTAACCGCCCGGGCCATAGACCATCATGTGCGTCTGGTAGCCGATGGGCGTCGCAAACGCGACCGAGGCCGAGAACATCACCGCGACGATGAAGGGCCGGGGATCGTGGCCAAGCTGGATCGCCAGCTGGATCGCGATCGGCGTCAGGATCACCGCGACGGCGTTGTTCGACAGCACCTCGGTCAGAAACAGGCCCAGAAAATAGACGCAGAACAACGTCCAGAACGGCGACAGGCCCTGCAGGTAGGGCGCGATCACGTCCACGACCAGCTGGACCGCCCCGGTATGTTCCAGCGCGCCCCCGATCGCCAGCATCGCGAAGATCATGGCCAGCAGCCGCGCCTCGACAAAGTCGAACGCCTCGTCGGTATCGACGCAGCCCGTGAGCAGGATCACCGCCGAGGCCATGAACGACCGCGCGAGAATCGGGGCCACGTCGAACGCCGCCAGCACCACGACCGCCAGCAGCGCCACCGCCGCGATGGGCGCGTGGCGGCGGCGGAACGGCTTGGCCGAGGGGTGGGTCACGCCCGTGAGGTCCATGTCGGACACCAGGCGGGCGATGTCCTGCGGCGCGCCTTCCAGGAGCAGCGTGTCGCCGACGCGGATTTCCAGGTCGTCCAGCTGGCGGCCGATGTTCTGGTTCCGGCGATGCGCGGCGATCGGATACACGCCATAGCGCCGCCGTAGCCGCAGGTCGCCCAGCCGCCGCCCGATCATCCGCGCGCCGGGCGAGATCAGCACCTCGACCAGCTGCGTTTCAACCGAGGACAGCTTGTCCAGCGCGCGCAGGTCCTTGTTTTCCTGCATCTCCAGGAGGTCGGCCAGTTCCGACCGCAGGACCACGCGGTCGCCCGGCTCAAGCACGACGCGGTCCATGTCGCGGCGAAGCGAGGCGTCGCCGCGCAGCACGTCGATGACCCGCACGGCGTCGCGCTTGAACATCTTCACGTCGCCTACGTTCATGCCGACGATGCCGCTGTCCTCGGGGATCGCGACCTCGGTGAAGTATTTCATCTCGGCCCGGTTGGTCAGGAACCCCGACATGTTCGTCCGGTCGGGCAGCAGCCGATGGCCGACCAGCGCCATGAACGCGGCCCCGGCCACCGTGACGGCAAGCCCCACGGGCAGGATGTCGAAGATGCCGAACGGTTCCAGCCCCTGCTTCTGGACGACGCCGTCCACCAGAAGGTTGGTCGAGGTCCCGATCAGCGTCAGCATCCCGCCCATGATGGTGAAATAGCTTAGCGGGATCAGCAGCTTGCTGGGCGAGATGCCGGCGCGGCCCGCGACCTGGATCACGATCGGGATCATCACGGCCACCACGGGCGTGTTGTTCATCACCCCCGACGCGACCGCCACCACGACGAACAGCGCGCAGATGGTGAGGATCGGCCGTTCTTCCGCGTGGTCCGCGACCTTGCGCGACAGCACGTCCAGCGCGCCGGTCCGCAGCAGCCCGCCCATGATGATGAACATGAACGCGATGGTCCACGGGGCCGAGTTCGACAGCGCCCCCACCGCCTCGTCATAGGGCAGCAGGCCCAGCAGCATCATCAGCGCGGCCGCGCCCATGGCGATCACCTCGGGCGGCTGGCGTTCGCGTACGAACAGCACGAAGGTGACCGCGACGATGGCGAGCGAGGCGATCGCCCCCCATTCGCCGGGCAATGCGATTCCGAACATCAGCGATCCGTTTCAATTTCCGCGTGTGTCTTGGGCGACCGCGCTGCCTTGCCGGAAAATGCCGCGAGGGACAAGTTCGCGTGAACCCCGGAGATGGGCGGGGGCGTGCCTTGGGCCCGCAGCCGCAGATGGCACAGCCGCGCCGTCAGCCCTCGGGATGGGTCTGCGCCAGCCGGCCGCCGTCGCGCACCATCTCGATCGTGGTGGCAAGCCCGGTGCGGTCGTCGGTGACGACCAGCACGCCCGACAGCGTCGCCTCCCCTTCGGCGGGGGTGAAGCGGTCGCGGCCCATGCCGGTCAGGAACCGGCGCAGCGGCTCGGCCTTGTCCATGCCGATGACGCTGTCGTAGTCGCCGCACATGCCCGCGTCGCTTTGATAGGCGGTGCCGCGCGGCAGCACCTGCGCGTCGGCGGTGGGGACGTGGGTGTGGGTGCCGACGACAAGGCTCGCGCGGCCGTCGCAGTAATGGCCCATCGCCATCTTCTCGCTCGTCGCCTCGGCGTGGATGTCGAGGACGGCGGCCTGCACCATGCCGCCGGGCGGGTGGGCGCGCAGAACCGCATCCACCGCGCTGAACGGATCGTCGAAGGGCCGCTTCATGAACACCTGCCCGAGCGCCTGCAGGACGAGGATCTTGCGCCCGCGCGCGTCCTGAAAGACGCGGTGGCCGCGCCCCGGCGCCTCGCGCGCGAAGTTGAGGGGACGCAGCACGCGGGGCTCGCCGTCGATGAAGGCCAGCATGTCCTTCTGGTCGAAGGCGTGGTCGCCCAGCGTCACGCAGTCGGCGCCCGCATCCAGCAGAAGCTTCGCGTGGCCGGCGGTCAGCCCGGTGCCGCCGCTCGCATTCTCGCCGTTCACGATCGCGAAGTCGGCCCTGAGGCGCGATTTCAGCGCCCCCAGCCGTTCGGTGATTGCGCGGCGGCCGCTGCGGCCCATGACGTCGCCAAGGAACAGTATCTTCATGGCCGCGACCTTAGAACGCGGCGGTCGCGGCGTCCACGACCCGCGCCGACCGCCATGGGGGCGCGCCGCCGATCCGGGGCCGCGTCGCTTGCCCCCTGCCCGCCCGGCGCGTAGAAACCCCGTCCGAAGGGTCCCGCCGGACGGGTCCAGCATAGGTGCCGCCAGATGACCCCTCCCAAACCCGTCGTTCTGTGCATCCTTGATGGCTGGGGCATCTCGGACCGGCCGGAACAAAGCGCGCCGGATTGCGCCGCCACCCCCAACATGGACCGCCTGCGCCGGGAATGTCCGAACGCGACGCTGGTGACCTATGGCCCCGACGTGGGGCTGCCGCGCGGGCAGATGGGCAATTCCGAGGTCGGTCACATGAACATCGGCGCGGGCCGCGTCGTGGCGATGGACCTCGGCCAGATCGACCTCGCGATCGAGGATGGCAGCTTCTTCCGGCATCCGGGCATCCGCGCCTTCGTGGACCGGATCAAGGCGGCGGGCGGGGTCGCGCACCTGATGGGCGTGGTGTCGAACGGCGGCGTCCACGGCCACATCCAGCATGTCGTGGCGGCCGCCCGCGCGATGACCGAACAGGGGCTGCGGGTGGTGATCCACGCCGTGACCGACGGGCGCGACGTGCCGCCACAATCGGCGCAGGGTTTCGTGACCGAGCTTCAGGGCGCGCTGGGGGATGGCGCGCGGGTCGGCACCGTCATAGGGCGCTATTTCGCCATGGACCGCGACAACCGCTGGGACCGGGTCGGCCGGGCATGGCACGCGATGGTCCGGGGCGACGGCCTGCCCGCCGACAGCGCCGACATCGCGGTCGTGGACGCCTATGCGCGCGGCGAGACGGACGAGTTCATCCAGCCCACCGTCATCGCGGGCTACGAAGGCGCGCGCGACGGCGACGGGTTCTTCTGCCTCAACTTCCGCGCCGACCGCGCGCGCGAGATCATGGCCGCCATCGCCCAGCCCGACTTCGCCGATTTCCCGGTCGAGGGGCGCCCGCAGTGGTCGGGCGTCTTGGGCATGGTCGATTACTCCGCGCGCCACGACGCCTTCATGCAATCCGCCTATCCCAAGAAACAGGTCGAAAACACGCTCGCCCACTGGGTCGCGTCCAAGGGCCTGCGCCAGTTCCACATCGCCGAGACCGAGAAATACCCGCACGTCACCTTCTTCCTGAACGGCGGTCGCGAGGAGCCCGAGCCGGGCGAGGACCGCTTCATGCCCGCAAGCCCCAAGGTCGCGACCTACGATCTTGCCCCCGAAATGGCGGAACCCGAGGTGGCGGCGCGGCTCGTCGAGGCGATCGGCCAGGGCTACGACCTGATCGTCGTGAACTTCGCCAACCCCGACATGGTCGGCCACACCGGCAGCCTGCCCGCCGCGACCCGCGCCTGCGAGGCGGTGGACCGGGGCGTGGGCGAGATGATCGCGGCGCTGGAACGGGCGGGCGGGGCAGCGGTCATCATCGCCGACCACGGCAATTGCGAGACGATGATCGACCCCGTGACCGGCGGCCCCCACACCGCCCACACCACGAACCCGGTGCCGGTGATCGTCTGGAACGGCCCCGCGGGCGCGACCGTAGCGCCCGGGCGGCTGGCCGACGTGGCGCCGACGGTCCTGGACCTCATGGGCCTTGACCAGCCGCCGCAGATGACCGGCGCGTCGCTGATCCGCCGCGCATGACGCTGAAGCCCCTTTCGACGTGTCTGGCGGGCGCGCTCGCGCTGGCCGTGGCCTTGCCGTGGGCCACCCACGCCCAGACCCCCGCCGACGCCGTCACCACGACCGCCACCGCGCAGGACGCAGCCCCGGCGCAGGCGCAAACCCCCGCAGAGGCGGCGGCGCGCGACGCGTCCCTTGCGGCCGACCAGCTGCGCGCGGCGCTGGGGCGCATGGATCAGGCGCTGACCAAGGACGACCAGGTCATAGCCCTGACCGAGATCATCCGCGCTTACGAGATCGGCCTTGCCGCGCTGCGCGACGGCCTGCGCCGCGCCAGCCTGCGCGACGCCGAGATCCGGGCCGAGTTCGACGCCCGCCGCGATCGGCTGGGCCGCGTGCTGGGGGTGATGACGACGATGCAGCGGTCGCCCGAAACCGCGCTGCTGCTGCACCCGGCCGGGCCGGGCAGCACCGCGCGGTCGGGCATGATCCTGAACGCCGTCGTCCCCGCCCTGCAGGCCGAGGCAGACCAGCTGAAAGCCGGGCTGGACGAGATCGCAACCGTCCGCGCGCTGGAAACCAGCGCCGCCAACACCCTCGCGCAAGGGCTGGGCCAGGTGCAGGAGGCGCGCCGCCTGCTCGCTTCGGCGGTGACCGACCGCTCGTCCGTGCCGGTGCGCTTCGGCGAAAACCCCGAGGAGCTGCGGGTGCTGGTGCAATCGGCCGACACGCTCGACGCCTTCGCCGACGGGATCGTGGGGATGGAACAGGACGTGGGCGCGCCCATGGCCGACTTCGAGGCGGCCGAGGGCAGCCTTGCCCTGCCGGTGATCGGCACCGTGCTGCGCGGCTACGACGAACCCGACCCGGCGGGCGTCGCGCGCCCCGGCCTGACGATCGCGGCCGCGCCCGCCGCGCTGGTGACGACGCCGTGGCCCGCCACGATCCGCTATCGCGGGCCGCTGCTGGATTACGGCAACGTGATGATCCTTGAACCCTCGCGCGACTATCTTCTGGTGGTCGCGGGACTAGAAACGGTCTTCGGCGAGGTCGGCGACGTGCTGTCCGCAGGCGAGCCGCTGGGACTGATGGGCGGCCAGGAAGGCGCCGCGACGGAATTCGGCCCCGCCTTCGTCGCCGATGCCGCAACCGGCGACACCGCGGGCCAGACCGAGACGCTGTATCTGGAATTGCGTCGCGGCAAGGAAACACTGGACCCTGCGAACTGGTTCGTGATGAATCCGGTCGTGGGTCAGGCAGAGCAGGTCAGGACATCCGAATGAAGAAATATCTGATTGCAGGGTTCGGCGGCACGCTGGCCGGACTTCTCGTCACGACGCAGCTGGCCGGACCCCTGATCGCGCAGGAAGCGGCGGACGGCGGCGGGGCGCAGAACCCCTCGCTTTACGAGGAGCTCGACCTGTTCGGCAGCGTCTTTGAACAGGTCCGCCGCCAGTATGTCGAAGAGGTGGACGACAAGACCCTGATCGAGGCCGCGATCAACGGGATGCTGACCTCGCTCGACCCGCATTCGGGCTTTGTCGCCGCCACCGACTACGAGGACCTGCAGACCCAGACGCGCGGCACCTTTGGCGGCCTGGGGATCGAGGTCGGGCAGGAAGACGGGCTCGTCAAGGTCATCTCGCCGATCGACGACACCCCCGCCGCGCAGGCGGGCGTCGAGGCGGGCGACTTCATCACCCACGTGAACGGCGAATCCCTGATGGGCCTGACGCTGGACGACGCGGTGGACAAGATGCGCGGCCCGGTCGGGTCCGAGATCACGATCACCCTGCTGCGCGAAGGCGAGACCGAGCCGTTCGACGTCAAGATCGTCCGCGACACGATCAAGCTGCAGGCGGTCAAGACCCGCACCGAAGGCGACGCGGTCGTGCTGCGCGTATCCACCTTCAACGACGAGACGTTCTCGGCGCTCGAGACGCAGATCAACAAGGCGATCACGGACGCGGGCGGGATCGACAACGTCACGGGCTTCGTCCTTGACCTGCGCAACAACCCCGGCGGGCTTTTGGACCAGGCGATCTATGTCAGCGACGCGTTCCTGGATGCGGGCGAGATCGTCAGCACCCGCGGCCGAAATCCGCAGGACAACGACCGCTGGAACGCGGAAGCGGGCGATCTGGCCCAGGGCAAGCCGATGGTCGTCCTCATCAACGGCGGTTCGGCCAGCGCGTCCGAAATCGTCACCGGCGCATTGCAGGACCATCGCCGCGCGATCGTCGTGGGCACGAAAAGCTTCGGCAAGGGCTCGGTCCAGACGGTCATGAACGTGACGCCCGACAGCGCCATCCGCCTGACCACCGCGCGCTACTACACCCCGTCGGGCCGCTCGATCCAGGCGCTGGGGATCAACCCCGACATCATCGTCCAGCAGCCCCAGCCCGCCCCCACGGACGAGGATGACGCCGACAAGCCGCGCAGCGCGTCGAACTTCTCGACCTCGGAAAGCGATCTCCAGGGCGCGCTGAACAACGATTCGATCAGCGACGAGCAGAAGCGCCAGATCGAGGAAGAGGCCAAGCAGGTCGAGGCGACCGCCAAGCTGCGCGACGAGGATTACCAGCTGGCCTATGCGATTGACATCCTCAAGGGGCTGGCGGCCGTGGACTACCGCGCGTCGGACGTCCCGGCCGAGGCCAAGCCCGCCGTCACCGGCGAGGACGCGACCAGCGAGGACGCGGTCGAGGGCGAGACCGGCACGGGTTCCGGCGCCGACGCGGGCGGGGCTTCGGATGGTGCTGCGGGCGGTTCTGCGGGCGGTCCCGCAGGGGGCGCGACCGGCGGCGGTCGCCCGGTGCAGAACCCGACCGACGCGCCCGCCGCAGGCGCGCCCGCGCCGGCCCGGCCGTGACGGACCCCGTGACGGACGCGCCGGAAGCCCGCGCCGACGCGCATGGGACGGGTCCGAACGGCCTGCCCTATCGCCCCTGCGCCGGCGTGGTGCTGGTCAATTCCGCCGGTCTGGTGTTCGGGGGCCAGCGGATCGACAACCCCGGCGAGGCCTGGCAAATGCCGCAGGGCGGCATCGACCCGGGCGAGACCCCGCGCGAGGCCGCGCTGCGCGAACTGGGCGAGGAAACCGGCCTTGCCCCCGACAAGGTCGTGATCGAGGCCGAGACGGCGGGCTGGATCAGCTACGACCTGCCGCCCGAGCTTCTGGGGCGGATGTGGAAGGGAAAGTACTGCGGCCAGCGCCAGAAATGGGTGCTGATGCGCTTCACCGGGCGGGATGCCGACGTGAACCTTGCGACCGAACATGCCGAGTTCGACCGCTGGGCCTGGATGACGCCCGAGGACCTGATCGCGCGCATCGTCCCCTTCAAGCGCGACGTCTATACGCAGGTCTTCGCCGAGTTCGCGGACCGCCTGAAGCGACGCTGACCGCCCGCCCCTACCGGGCCGCTTGCAGCGTGGCCCCGCGTTTGCCATGACGCCGGGGGGCGGCGGGACCGCCGGGCGCGCGAAGAGGCCGACATGGACGATCCGATCATCCCGTTCGACTTGCAGCGGATGTTCATGGGCGACCATCCGGCGCTTTTCTACCTCGAGATCGTCGTCCGGGTCGGGATCATCTACCTGTATACGCTGGTGCTGCTGCGCTGGGTCGGCGGACGCAGCGTGGCGCAGTTGTCGATGATAGACTTTCTCCTGGTCATCGCGCTGGGGTCGGCCGTGGGCGACGCGCCGTTCTATCCCGACGTGCCGCTGTTCGCGGCGATGACCGTCATCACCACGGTCGTCGGCATCAACAAGCTGATCGACCAGATCACGGAACGCTGGGACAGCGCCGCCCGCGTGGTGGATGGCGAGGCGGTCGCGGTGGCGAGCCAGGGGCGGCTGCTGCCCGACGGGCTCGCGCTGCGCGACATCAGCCCGACCGAGATCAAGTCGATGCTGCGCCGCGCCGGCATCTCGAACCTGGGCCAGATCGAGGCGGCATATCTCGAATCCGGCGGCGGCCTGTCGGTGTTCCGCCGCCGCGACCCGCTGCCGGGGCTGCGGATCGTCCCGCCCCAGCACATCCAGGCCGACGAGCCGTTGCAGGATACCGGCACCGCGTCGGAAGGGCGCGCCTGCTGCACCACCTGCGGCGAACTGCGCCGGGCCGAAGCGGTGCTGCCGCACAAGCCCTGCCGCACCTGCGGCCACCGCGACTGGACGCAGGCCGCCCTGGCCGAGGACAGCGAGCCGGGGCTGCTCGACTGACGCTCGGCGAAAGGCCCGTCGCCGTCAGGCCGCAAACGCGCGTCAGGCCGTGAACGCCGCCGGCGTGGCGCCGCTCGCCCGCAGAAGGTCGGCGGGCGCGGCGGCAAAGACGTGGCGCGGCGTTCCGGCGGCGGCCCACACCACCGCGAAGTCGGACAGGCGCGGGTCCCAGAATGCGCGCAGCGGGCGCAGGTGGCCCAGGGGCGCGACGCCGCCGATGGCGAAACCCGTCTCGGCCCGCACCAGATCGGCGTCGGCGCGGCCCAGCGGCTCGCCCGCGACCGCCGCCGCACGGGCCGGATCGACCCGGTTGCCGCCCGCGGTCACGAACAGGACGACGTGGCCGCTGCGCTCGCCCCGGAAGATGATCGACTTCGCGATCTGGTCCACCTCGCAGCCGACCGCCGCCGCGGCCTCGGCCGCCGTGCGGCAGGCCCCCGCCTCGACGATGTTGGCGGCAAGGCCCAGTGCCGCCAACGCCTCCTCGACCCTTGCCAAACTGCGGCTCATCGCGCATCCCCACCCGGTCGCAGCACCATCGCAGGGGGCGGAACATGGCACAACAGGTCTATACCCTTCTGGTCGAGGTCGGCCGCGCGCCCGACGACGGCCTGCCCGAGGGCTCGACCGGCGCGGGGCTGGTCTGCTACGCCTCGGGCGTGGACCTGGACGAGGCGATCCGCGAGACCGTCGCGGTCCTCAAGCAGGCCGACCTCGCCCCGCTGGAAGTGCAAGGCTACGGCACCCTGGACGAGCGGCTGGCCGAGGGGCACGAGATCCCCGACGAGGAACGGGCGCTGATGGCCCGCGCGCTCGACGAGAACGCGGTGATGGTGGCGCAGATGGAGCCGTTCTTTCCCGAAGGCTGATCCCGCCGCGCAGGGGCGGGGCTCGCGCGTGATCGGCGACATGCTGCCGCCGGTGTTCATGACACTTGCCTGAGACGCGCCCGGCGTGTCTGCTGTGCCGCGACGCACAGCCTGGACACGCGCCCAAACCGCGCCCGCCGAAGGAAAGCCAGATGCTCAATTCCGCGATCGACGCCGCGCAACGCGCGCAAGCCGCAGCCGCGCAGGCCGCGGCACGGGCGGCCGAGGCGGCGGCAAAAGCCGCAGCGCAGGCGGCCGCCAAAGCGGCGGAAGCGGCGCAAAAGCAGCCCGCCGCCCCCGCCGCGCAGCCCGCAAACGACACCGCCGCCCGGGCCGACGCGGCGCCGAGTGCGGACATGGGGCCGCGTGCGGACATGGCGATGGGCATCCCCAAAGGCGCGCCGGTGGCGGCCGGAGCGATGAAGGCCGGCACCGTCCATGCCGCGTTCGGCCCGCAGACGAACTTCATCAACCCGCTGACGCTCGGCCGCTTCGTGGACCCGATGTCCACCGACCGCGAAAAGCAGCTGGACGGCGAGATCCGCGCCTCGCTCGCCAACAAGCCGGCCGAGACGGCGGCCTACGACCGGCTGCTGGAATCGGATACGTTCAAGAAGCCCGGCTTCCAGCCTTACCTCAGCGACGATCCGGGCAAGGCCACGCAGGCGCGCGTCGCGCTCTTGGAACAGGTCCGCAACTATCCCGAGGCGGGCGTCATCGACAATCTGAACCGCCTGGGCGGCCGCGACTGGTTCAAGGACCAGGGGTTCGAGGATCAGCAGCGCAGCGCCAAGGTGATCGGCTTCAACAGCTCGGCCACGACCCCGAACGCCAACCAGACCCGTCGGAACACCGTGGACATGGTGCTGTCCGACAAGGACCTGCAGCTGAAATGGGGCGATCTCAAGACGCCCGACAAGAACGACGGCTCGGTCACGTACGGGCAGGCGGGCGATCGCGGCGTCCTGTGGTGGAAACACCCCGAGATCACGCTGAACCGCAACCTGATCGACGCGGGCGAAGGCAAGATCGACCCGGCCGATACCGACGCCCTGCACGTCGCCGCGAACACGCTTGCCCACGAGGTGAACCACGTCCGCACGCCGGGCGGCAACGAAAAGTCCTACGGCTACTTCATGGACGAATACCGCGCCTGGTACGTGGGCCATCAGGCCGAAAACGGCAAGCCGCCGACCGCCAGCGAGGCATATGAGCGGATGCAGTATCTCACCTCGTCCACCAGCGGCAGCTACGGAAACATCGGCAAGGCGCTCGAGGATGAGGGCGAGCCCGACGCGGCCAATATCCGCGCCATGATGGCCGAGGCGATGGGGCTGGACCCCAGGACCGCCACGCTCGCCGACGTGCGCGACGCGGGCAAGTTCAACAACTGGAACGGCGCCGCGCCCGTCCCGCGTTCGGCCAAGGACGACGATCCGAACAATCTCGACAACCACGGCTGAGCGATGCGGGGCGGGGGCGGACGGGACTTGCGGCGCGGCGTTCTGGCCGCGACGGTGATGGCGGGGCTGGCCGTGGGGATCGGGGGCGCAATGGCTGACGCGACGACTGCCGACGCGGCGGAGGTGGCGCGGGCGCTGGACCTGCCCGAACAGGCGCTGGAACTGACCCCGGTCGCCGCGCCCAGCCTGCACAACTGCACCCTGCTGTCGGCGCTGGACAACCGCGTGCGCGGCGCGAACGCCGCCCGCATGGTCGCGGTCACGCCCGACGGTCTGGTCGTCGGCGGAAGCGAGGATGCCGCAGCCCGGGTGCTGAACGCCTGCGCCGAGGTCGCAAGCCAGCCCGCCGACATCGCGCAGGTGGTGGGCGGCATGGCGCAGCCGTCGTGGCTGACGCCGGTTCTCGACACCAGGCTGATGACCGTGGTCCGCCAACTGCGCGAGGCGAACCGCACCTTCGAACTTCCGACCAGCGTCACCGAGAACGGCGCGCAGGTGGTGCGTTTCCTGGCGCTGCTGCCGGACGCCGCGGGACTTGCCGACGTCACCGCCACATGGCGGCCGGGGGGCGCGCTGCAGGTGCAGGTCGTCGATCTGAAGGGCGGCGGCTGAGCGGAGACAGCCGGGCGTCCGCCCTCCATCCGTTTTCACGCGGCCTTCAAGTGTCGTTTACCTTGTCAGCTTCGCCCCGGCGCGGTTATGCTTTCAGGCAAAACAACGATAATTGGCGAGGCAGTGACATGAAATCCACCATCAGCCGGATCGGCGCATCCGCGGCCCTGATCGCGGTCCTGGGATCGTGCGGCGTGAGCGTCGCGAACGGCCCCGCCGGACCGGTTGGCAGCAGCGTGACACCGGCCGCGATCCCGCCGGCCGCGCCTGGCGACGAGGCCGGGCTGCAGCGCTGGGTCCAGAACTTCCGCCCCCGCGCCCTGTCGCGCGGGATCGACGCGGGCACCTTTGACCGCGCCATGCGCCTTGCCCGCTACAACCCCGAGGTGATCCGCCTCGACCGCAAACAGGCCGAGTTCTCGCGCCCCGTGTGGCTGTATCTCGACGGCGCGGTGTCCGAGGAACGGGTCCGCACCGGGCGCGCGATGGCGGCGCGTTATGCCGGGGTGCTGTCGGCGATTGAACGGCAATACGGCGTCCCGCGCGAGATCGTGCTGGCCGTCTGGGGGATGGAATCGAACTACGGGTCGAACCGCGGCAAGATGCAGCTGATCCCGTCGCTGACCACGCTCGCCTATGACGGCCGCCGGTCCGAGATGTTCGAGAACCAGCTGATCGCGGCGCTGCGCATCCTGCAGGCGGGCGACACCGACCCGGCGCACCTGCTGGGATCGTGGGCGGGCGCGATGGGCCACACCCAGTTCATGCCGACCTCGTTCCTGGAGTACGCGGTCGACTTCACCGGCGACGGGCGGCGCGACATCTGGTCGGACGACCCGACCGACAGCCTTGCCTCGACCGCCGCCTATCTGGCGCGCAACGGCTGGCGCGGCGGTCAGGCCTGGGGGACCGAGGTTGTACTGCCCGACGGCTTCAGCGCGGTCGGCAAGGGAACCCGCCGCTCGACCGGCGATTGGGCGGCGGCCGGGGTTCGCCCGATCAACGGCGGCGCGCTGCCGCCCGGCACGGGGTCGATCATCCGCCCCGCCGGCGCGCGCGGGCCCGCGTTCCTGATCCTCGACAACTTCCGGTCGATCCTGCGCTACAACAACTCGGACAACTACGCCCTCGGCGTGTCGTACCTGGGCGAGGCGATCGCCGGCCGCCCCGGCATCCGTGCGGCCTGGCCGCGCAGCGACCGGCCGCTGACGCAGGCCGAGCGGATCGAGATCCAGCGCCTGCTGACCCGGCGCGGCTTCTACCGCGACGAGATCGACGGCAAGATCGGCACCGGCACGATGGAATCGATCGCCGCGTTCCAGCGCTCGATCGGGCAGCCGCCGGACGGCTACGCGACCTCGGTGCTGCTGGGCCAGCTGCGCTAGGCATGGCTTGAACGACGCAGAAAGGGGGCCGCTGGCCCCCTTTTTCGTTCGACATGTGTTCCCGTTAATCGCCCCGAAAGCTGCGGCGCCTAGGATCGATTCCCAAGCGTTTCAAAGCGGGGGATTGATGCGGATCGGAACACAAGGACGGACACCGCAGCGCGCGGGCGACCCGCAGGACGGGGCGGATGCGCGGTGGCTGGCCGACGCCGTGTTGCTGGTGCTGGGGATGTTCGGCGTTCACCGGTTCCGGCGCGGGCAGGTTCCGACCGCCATGGCGGTTCTGGGGCTGACGCTGGTCGGGCTGTGGACGCTGCCCGTCGGGGTCGTCGGGGTCGTGCCGCTGGGGGTGGCCGGATTCTGGTCGATGCTGGACATGATCCGCGATCCGGGCTTTCTGGATGGCTCGGCGCTGGATGCGCGACGCCGGATTCACCATCAGCACGCCAGGCGCGACGGAGCGGACGCCCGTATCGCCACCCTTCCGAACGGGGCACGCGGGCCGTCATAGCGATGGGTCAAGCCGGTTCGGCTGGCCCTGAAACGAAGTCGGCAGACCCGCGCATCAGCGTGGATCTGCCGGGTCGTTTGACCAGTGCGGTTGCCCGCGCTGGCGGTCCTTGCGCTTTGGCGTCAGACGCCGCGGACGGCGCGGACGATCCAGATCAGGATCACGGCACCGATAAGGCCCGCGGCACCCTGCGCAATCCAGCTGCCGGCCTGGAAGTTCACGCCGAACAGGCTGAGCAGGAAGTTAGCGACGACGGCACCGACGATGCCGAGGATGATGTTCAGGAAGATGCCGGTATCGGCCTTCATGATGCTGCTGGCGATCCAGCCAGCCAGGCCGCCGACGATGATGGCCGACAGCCAACCCAAGCCTTCCATGCGAGTCTCTCCTTTGAAGAATGTTCGATGGGCCAACGCCACTAAAGTGCCCTAGGTTCAAAGACAAAGGAGATTTTCTGCGTCACCGCGCTCGGTTTCGTCCCGACTGTTGCAGCCTTGCCATCAATCCCGCAGCAGTTCGTTGATCGAGGTCTTGGCCCGCGTCCCCGCGTCCACCCGCTTGACGATGACCGCGCAGTACAGGTTGACGCCGTTCGCGGAGGGCAGCGACCCGGCCACTACGACCGACCCCGCCGGCACCTCGCCATAGCTGACGGCGCCCGTCGCGCGGTCCACGATCTTGGTGGACTGGCCGATGAACACCCCCATGCCCAGTACCGACCCCTCGCGCACGATCACGCCCTCGACCACCTCGGACCGGGCACCGATGAAGCAGTCGTCCTCGATGATGGTGGGGCCGGCCTGCATCGGTTCCAGCACCCCGCCGATGCCCACGCCGCCCGACAGGTGGACGCGCGCGCCGATCTGCGCGCAGGAGCCGACGCTGGCCCAGGTATCGACCATCGTCCCCTCGCCCACATGCGCGCCAAGGTTGACGAAGCTGGGCATCAGGACCGCCCCCTTGCCGATGAAGGCCGAGCGGCGGACGATCGCGCCGGGTACCGCGCGAAACCCCGCGGCGCGCCACTGGTTGTCGCCCCAGTCCTTGAACTTGCTGTCCACCTTGTCCCACCAGGCGCTGCCCTGCGGCCCGCCCGGCATCGCTTCCATGTCGTTCAGGCGAAAGCTCAGCAGCACCGCCTTTTTCGCCCACTGGTTCACGTGCCAGTCCGCGCCGCGCCGTTCCGCCACCCGCAGGCGGCCCGCGTCCAGCGCGGCCAGCGTCGCCTCGACCGCCTCGCGCGGCTCGCCGCCCGTGGCGGGCGAGATCGTGTCGCGGGCGTCCCAGGCCGCCTCGATGGCGGTTTCCAGCGCGGCGTCGGTCATGGTCGCTCCTGTCGCATTAGGTGGAAATTCACTGCTTCGGGCTATAAGCGGGGCATGGGGCCCGTGCAACGCCGCGCCCGCGACCGCGTGAACGAAGGGCTCTGGATGACCGCCGACGACGACCATCGCAACGTGTTCCGCCAAAGCGGGCAGGACGCGCGCATCACGGAACGCGACCCCGACACGCCGCAGACCCGCGCCCCGTCCTATCGGCTGGCCTATACCGACACCGATTTCCTGCTGCAGGACGAACTGCGCCCGGTGCGGTTGCAGCTTGAGCTGCTGAAGGCCGGGATGATCATGGACAGGCAGGGGGTGGAAAGCACCGTCGTGATGTTCGGCGGGGCCCGGATCCCCGCGCCGGGCCGCACGGCGGGCGCGCGCACGCCGGCGCTTGCGGCGCTGTCGCGCTATTACGCCGAGGCCGAGCGTTTCGCGCAGGCCATGACCCGGCGCAGCATCGACACCGGCGGGCGCGAATGGGTCGTGTGCACCGGCGGTGGCCCCGGCGTGATGGAGGCGGGGAACAAGGGCGCCCACGACGCCGGCGGCAAGTCGATCGGGCTGGGGATCGTGCTGCCGCACGAGCAGGCGCCCAACGAATACGTGACGCCCGACCTGTCGTTCAACTTTCACTACTTCGCGATCCGCAAGATGCACTTCCTGATGCGGGCGCGGGTCATCACCGTGTTCCCGGGCGGCTTCGGCACGCTGGACGAACTGTTCGAGGCGCTGACCCTGATCCAGACCCAACGGATGAAGCCGGTGCCGTTCCTGCTGTTCGGCCGCGACTTCTGGCACCAGATCGTCAACTGGCAGGCGCTGGCCGACGCGGGCACCATCAGCGCAAGCGACCTCGACCTGATCCGCTTCGTCGAAACCTCGGACGAGGCGATCGCGGCGATCGACGCCTGGCAGGCCCCGCCGCCCCCCAAGACGCGCTAGCCGGGAAGGAAGCGGGCGTCAGGCCCGGTGGTAGGGGCTGCCGGCAAGGATCGTGGCGGCGCGGTACAGCTGTTCGGCCAGCATGACGCGGGCCAGCATGTGCGGCCACACCATCTTTCCGAACGACAGGACAAGGTCGGCGCGATCGCGCAGGGCCGGGTCCAGCCCGTCCGCGCCGCCGATCAGGAACACCGCCTCGCCGCGCGCGTCGTCGCGCCAGCGGCCAAGCTGCGCCGCGAGGTCCGGTGACGTCAGCAGCCGCCCCCGTTCGTCAAGCGCCACGACCGCGGCGCCATCGGGGATCTGGCGCGACAGCAGCGCGGCCTCGGCCGCCATCGCGCCCGGCCCGCCGGCGGCCTTGCGGTCCTCGACCTCGGTCACGGAAGCCGGGCCAAGGCCCAGCGCCCGCCCGGTCTGTCCAAGTCGCGAAAGATAGTCGTCGATCAGCGCCGCTTCGGGCGCGCGGGCGTTCAGGCGCCCGACCGCGCAGATGCGAACCCGCAGCATCGCGGTCCCCCGGTGCGGTAACCCGCGGCCCTTACTGCGTCACGTGCAGCGAGGCCGGGTTGATGCCATGTTCGGCCCGCAGCGCGCCCAGCGCATCGACCGGCATCCACATCTTCTCGAGCTGATAGAACTCACGCACTTCGGGGCGGAACACGTGGACGATGACGTCGTCGGTGTCGATCAGCACCCAGTCGCCGGTATCCTTGCCCTCGATGCGGACGATCCGGCCCAGATCCTGCTTCAGCCGGTCGGCGAGCTTCTGGGCGATGGACCCGACCTGGCGCGAGCTGCGGCCAGAGGCGATGACCATGTGGTCCGCCATGGCCGAGCGGCCGCGAAGATCGATGGTCACGATATCCTCGGCCTTGTCGTCTTCGAGCGAGGACAGGATGCGGGCCAGCAGCTGGTCGCTGGTTTCCGCGGCGGTCGCGGTCGGCATTGCGGCCGACGGGACGGTGGTGGACAGGGGACTTCCTCCGGACAGCGCGCCGATATTCCCCGGCGCCGGGATACCCGAAACATAGCACGCCCGCGCCGATTTTCAATGAAGCGGCCGACAGGGGCGCGCGAACGGCGCGGCAAATGGCCGACGGTTGCGCTGCGGGGGCGCTTCCGGGCGTTTCGGGCCCTGCCCGCACGGCTCCGGCGCCGCGTCAGCCATCCTGGCCCCGCGCCCGACGCCGACCTTGCCCGGCGGCCGCCCGGGCGCTAGATTGGGGACATGATGGGCTTCATCTACTTCGACATCCACGACCGGGTGCGGCTGCCGGGCCGCTTCTTCGGCGAATGCCTGAGGGTTACGGCCCGGGGCTGACGGCGCGCGTCCGATCGCCGCCGCCGATCCTCGGCGGCCCGTCCACCTGCCACTCACCGGAAGCCACGCCATGTCAGCCAGTTCCGCAGCCACTCCCACCGGCCCCCGCACGCTTTACGACAAGATCTTCGACGCCCATGTCGTCGATCGCCAGCCCGACGGCACCTGCCTGCTGTATATCGACCGCCACCTCGTCCACGAGGTGACGAGCCCGCAGGCGTTCGAGGGGCTTCGCATGTCGGGGCGCCGGGTCCATTCGCCCGAACGCACCATCGCCGTTCCCGACCACAACGTGCCCACCACCCCCGACCGCGCGCAGGGGATCGAAAACCCCGAAGGCCGCCTTCAGGTGGCCGAGCTGGACAGGAACGCGCGCGAGTTCGGGGTCAACTACTACCCGATGAACGACGTGCGGCAGGGCATCGTCCACATCGTCGGGCCGGAACAGGGCTGGACCCTGCCGGGCATGACGGTCGTCTGCGGCGACAGCCACACCGCGACCCACGGCGCGTTCGGCGCGCTGGCGCACGGGATCGGCACGTCCGAGGTCGAACACGTCCTCGCCACCCAGACGCTGATCCAGAAGAAATCCAGGAACATGAAGGTGGAGATCACGGGCACCCTGCGCCCGGGCGTCACCGCCAAGGACATCACCCTTGCCGTGATCGGCCGCACCGGCACCGCCGGCGGCAACGGCCACGTCATCGAATACTGCGGCGAGGCGATCCGCGGCCTTTCCATGGAAGGCCGCATGACCGTCTGCAACATGGCGATCGAGGGCGGCGCCCGCGCCGGGCTGATCGCCCCGGACGAAACGACCTTCGCCTATGTCAACGGCCGCGCGCACGCGCCCAAGGGCGAGGCGTGGGAATCGGCGCTGGCCTGGTGGCGGACGCTTCAGTCGGACGATGGCGCGCACTGGGACAAGGTCGTGACGATCCGCGCCGAGGACATCGCGCCCGTGGTGACCTGGGGCACCAGCCCCGAAGACGTGCTGCCGATCACCGGCCGCGTGCCCGCGCCCGAGGACTTCGCCGGCGGCAAGGTCGAGGCCGCGCGCCGGTCGCTCGACTACATGGGGCTGACCCCCGGCACGCCGCTGACGGACATCGCCATCGACGCGGTCTTCATCGGGTCCTGCACCAACGGCCGGATCGAGGATCTGCGCGCCGCGGCCCAGGTGCTGCGCGGCAAGCGCCTTGCGCCCAACGTGCGCGGGATGGTCGTTCCCGGATCGGGCCTCGTCCGCGCGCAGGCCGAGGAAGAAGGGCTGCACCAGGTCTTTCTGGACGCCGGCTTCGAATGGCGGCTGGCGGGCTGTTCGATGTGCCTTGGCATGAACCCCGACCAGCTGGCGCCCGGCGAACGCTGCGCCGCGACATCGAACCGCAACTTCGAGGGGCGGATGGGGCGCGGCGGGCGCACCCACCTCATGTCGCCGATCATGGCGGCGGCGGCGGGGATCGCGGGGCACCTCGTCGACGTGCGCGACGTGCAGGCCGTGTCGGCCTGACGGCGATGCTGTCCCTCACCGATCCGGCAGGGCGTCCGGCGCGGTCAGCCGCGCCGGGGCAGTTCCGCCGTTCGCCCCGGCCGGCGCAGCAGGATCGCGGCCGCGTTCAGCGCGATGAGCAGAAGGCCGGCGTTCTCGAACACGAAGTTCGCGCTCACGCCCAGCTGGCGCTGGCCGATCAGGGCGTCGACGTGGTGAAAGCCGATCGCGCGCACCATCACGAAGCCGGCGAGCACCACCAGCCCGATGAGCGCAACCCCGCTTTCGCGGAGGTTGCCGCGCAGGCTGCGCCCCCCCAGCCACAGCCCCGCGCCTGTCAGGCCGAGGAAGGCCGCGATGAAGCCAAGCTGCACGATGCGGCGCTGTTCGTACCAGCCCTGCGCGTGGGCGAGGCAACGGGCGGTGGCGGTCAGCGCCGTCTGAAGGTCGAGCTGCTTGTTCACGGCGAGAAACAGCGTCACCGCCGCGACCAGCGCCCAGAAGCCGCGCCCGCGCCCATCCGGCTGGCCGCGCCACACCGCGAGGGCCAGCACGGCGCAGATCAGGTAGGCCGCCACGGTCAGCCATCCCGTCGCCTCGGGGTCGCCGATCTGCGGCGTCCAATCCTGCGATACGCACGTCCACAAGCCTGCTGGCCACATGAGCCGTTCTCCACCTTCACACCACAACACTCGGCCCGCGCGGGCCGAGCAGGAAAAATGTCACCCGAAAGGACGCCATGGACAAGTTCACAACGCTGACCGGCATCGCCGCGCCGATGCCGCTGGTCAACATCGACACCGACATGATCATCCCCAAGCAGTTCCTGAAGACGATCCACCGCTCGGGTCTGGGCAAGAACCTGTTCGACGAGATGCGCTACAACGCCGACGGGACGGAAAACCCCGACTTCGTGCTGAACAAGCCCGCCTGGCGGGGGGCCGAGATCATCGTTGCGGGCGACAACTTCGGCTGCGGGTCGTCGCGCGAGCACGCGCCTTGGGCGCTGAAGGATTTCGGGATCAGGTCGGTGATCTCGACCAGCTTCGCGGACATCTTCTACAACAACTGCTTCCAGAACGGGATCCTGCCGGTCGTGCTGCCGCAGGACGCGGTGGATGCGCTGATGCGCGACGCGGGCCACGGCGCGAACGCGCGGATCACCGTTGACCTTGAGCGGCAGGTCGTGACGGGGGCGGACGGGACCGAATACCCGTTCCAGATCGACCCGCACCGCCGCCACAACATGCTCGAAGGGCTGGACGACATCGGCCTGACGCTGGCGAAGTCGGCCGAGATCGGCGGCTACGAGCAGCGGATCGCGCAGTCCCAGCCGTGGGTCTGATGCGGCCGCCGGGCGGAGCGGGCGCGGCCCTGGCGCTTGGCCTGATCGCCGCCGGATCGGCCGCGATGCCTGCCGCCGCCGAGACGGTGCGCGTCGCCACGTTTTCGCCCGAACTGACCCGCAAGGGGCCGGGGCTTCTGCTGCGCGACATCATGTCGGGCAAGGACCCGCAGGTCGCCGCCGCCGTCCGCGTGATCGCGGCGGCGGATGCCGACGTGCTGGTGCTGACCGGCTTCGACTGGGACCATGACGGCGCGGCGCTGAAGGCCTTTTCCACGCTTCTGGACATGGGCGGCGCGTCCTATCCGCACCGCTTCGCCGCGCGCCCCAACAGCGGCATGGCGACCGGGCTGGACCTTGACGGCGACGGCCGCACCGGCACCGCCGACGACGCGCAAGGCTTCGGCTTTTTCAGCGGCGCGGGCGGGATGGCGGTGCTGTCGCGCCTGCCGCTGGGCGAGGTCACGGATCATTCGGCGACGCTGTGGCGCGACATGCCGGGCAACCTGATGCCGGAAACGCCGGCCGACATTGCCGACATCCAGCGCCTGTCGTCGACCGCGCATTGGGACGTGCCCGTCCGGGTGGGCGACGACACGCTGCACCTGCTGGCGTTCTCGGCCACGCCGCCGGTGTTCGACGACGCGGCGACCGACCGCAACGGGCGCCGCAACCACGACGAGATCGCCTTCTGGGCCCGCCACCTGCCCGACGCGCCGTTCGTGATCCTGGGCGACTTCAACCTGGACCCGGTGGACGGCGACGGCCGGCGCGAGGCGTGGGACGTGCTGGCGCCGCTGGTCCGCGACCTCGGCCCCGCAAGCGAGGGCGGGCGCGCCGCCCCGCAGGACGGCGCGAACAGCGCCCACAAGGGCGATCCCGCGCTCGACACCGCGCGTTTCGCGGCGGCCGACGGGCCGGGCAACCTGCGGGTCGATCACATCCTGCCGGGCAAGGACGTCGCCACCACCGGTGCGGGCGTCCTGTGGCCCGCGCCGGGCGATCCGCTGTCGGCGGCGGTCGCGGCCGCGTCGCGGCACCGGCTGGTCTGGGCGGACGTGTCGCTGCCCTGACCGGCCGGCACGGGCCCCCGCCTGCGGGACCAGCCCCGATCCCGCAGTCGTGACCGGCCATTTCCGGCCACAGCCACGCGGGCGGCTATCGAATCGCCTGCGCCGCGCTAACGTGAACCGCCGGTCAGGGGAGAGCAGCGATGGGTGCCGAGTTCCGCGTCAACAGCTACCAGGACAACTGGCAGCGAAACCCTCATATCACGACCTTTGCGGATGGCGGCTTCCTGGTCGTCTGGGAAAGCTACCTCAACGACTACGAAGAGGGGTCGCCGTCCGCCACCTACGTCGCGGCGCAGCGCTACAACGCGGCCGGCCAGCGCGTGGGGGGCGAGCAGCTGATCGACGGGATCGACGGCTGCAGTTCCGCCGACGCCCGCGTGACCACCCTGCGCGACGGCGGCTACGTCGTCGTCTGGGCCTTCGACGACGAGGACGACATCCTGACCGTCGACACCATGATCTACGCCCGCGTCTACAACGCGAACGGCACCGCGCGCACCGACGCGATCCGGGTCGATACCGCGCCCTCGGCGGCGGCGTCGATGCCCGACGTGGCGGCGCTGGGGGACGGCGGCTTCCGCGTCTCGTGGGCCAACGAGAACGCGGGCGCGACCTTCGACGACATTCACAGCCGCAGCTTCACCGCGGGTGGCGTGCCGCGCACCGCCGACACGCAGACGAACACCGTCATCACCGCGTTCGATCAGCTGAACCCGCGGTCCTGCACGCTCAACAACGGCAACAGCGTCACGGTGTGGAGCAGCGAGGCCACCTACCCGAACGGCGGCGGCGGCGATTGCGACATCCGGGCCACGATCTATGCGCCGGGCGGCGCGGTGATCCGGCAGGACGTCCACATGATGATGGAACTCGGCTCGGCGGGGTACGAGGGGAACTACGGCTACGACGTGACGCCGCTTGCGAACGGCGGCTTCGCGGTCTGCGCGCTCGACTACAGCCATTCGGTCCCCGGCGCCCAGCTCGAGCTTGGCACCTTCGTGCTGATGGCGATGTTCGATGCCAACGGCAACCGCACCACCGCCCGCCTGCCCGTGATCGAAACCGGTGAGGTCGTGAGCGACGCGAACCTCACGCAGCTGTCCTCGGGCGAGATCGTGGTGACCTGGGTCCAGCGCGGCCCGGCGCAGGGCGAGATCGGGCACGACGTCTATGCCCGCATCTTCAACGCCGCGGGCCAGCCCCTGACGGGCGCGTTCGAGGTGGGCTTCGACGTCGACAGATACACCGACCAGACCCAGGTCGAGATCGCGGGGCTGGCGGGCGGCGGGTTCGTGATATCCTACACGTCCGAGGCGATCGACGCCGACGGCGACGGGGTCGCCGCGCGGATCTTCGGGCGCGGGACCGCGGGCAACGACGCGCTCGTCGTGGACGCCACCGGCAGCATCTTCGGGCTGGCGGGCAACGACAGCCTGTCGGGCGACACGCGCAACAACGTCATCGACGGCGGCACGGGCAACGACCGCATCGCCGACACGCGGGGCGGGGCGGACCGGCTGTATGGCGGTCAGGGCGACGACATCATCGTGGACTTCGCCGGCAACGACCAGCTCTGGGGCGGCGCGAGCAACGACCAGATGCAGGCAGGCGTCGGCAACGACCTGCTCAGCGGCGCGGCGGGTAACGACCTGGTCCACGGCGGAGGCGGCATCGACACGGCCGTGTTCGTGCTTGGCGCGCCAGTCCGCGCCGACCTGACGCAGGCGGGATGGCAGAACACGGGCGAGGGCCTGGACCGGCTGGTCGAGATCGAGAACCTGACCTCGGGCGCGGGCAACGACGTGCTGATCGGGAACGGCGCGGCCAACGTGCTGGCAGGCGGCGCGGGCAACGACGTGCTGACCGGCGGGGCCGGGAACGACGTGCTGGCGGGCGGCGACGGCGCCGACATCCTGGCGGGCGGACTTGGGCGCGACATCCTCACCGGCGCGGCCGACGCGCGGTCGGACGTGTTCGTCTTTACCGCGACGAACCAGACCGGGCTTGCAGGCAATGCCGACGTCATCGCGGATTTCCATCGCGGCACCGACCTCATCTCGCTGAACGGGATCGACGCGAACGTGTTCGCGGGCGGCGATCAGGCATTTGCCTGGACCGGGGGGCGGGCGGCGGCGCATGCCGTCTGGGCCGTCGCGGGCACCGGCGGGTGGGTGCTGTCGGGCGACGTCAACGGCGACTCGCGGGCGGATTTCCAGATCTGGCTTCAGGGCGCGAACGGGCTGGGCGCGTCGGACCTGCTGCTGTAGCGGCCTTTTCGGTGGGCGCGCCGCGCGCGGGCGTCCCCGGCTACTGCGACTGCGCGATGGGCGTGGTGTCCCCACCCATCGCCTTCAGCCGCGCGATCAGCGGCTTTGCCGTGGGCCCGATCCGGTCGCAGGCGCCGGGATCGTCCAGCAACCTGAACGCGGGGCCGTAGAATTCGCTGTCGTAGCGCTGCGGTCCAAGGCCCAGCCGCGCGGCCAGCCGGTCGCCCGTCCCGGTGATGAGCGTCCATTCCCCGTCCGACACCGCGTAGCCGGGACAGTTCGAGGTGATGACGTTCACCTGCGCCAGTTCGGCGATCAGCGCCCGCGCCTGCCCCTCGGGCAGGGACGAGACATCGGGCAGGCGGACGGTCATGCCCCCGTCGGCGCGGACGGGCGTGGCGGTGCCCTGAACGGCCGCGGCCGCCAGCAACGCCGCTGCCGCCATCGCCGCCCCGCCCTCCGCCGCACGCGCGGCTGCAAGCCTGGCCCTCATGGAACGGTCCCCCGTGTTGTCTTCTGGTGCTGGCGTCCGGTGCTGCCTGCGCGCCCGCATCGGGCCCCATCGCACCCCGGCTGGCAACCCAAATCGGCGTGACTTGACCCTGCCCCACCCCGCGTCTAGGCGGGTCGGGACAGCACGAAAGGGACAAGTATGAGCGACCGTTTCTCCCTTCTGATCCTGCCCGGCGACGGCATCGGCCCCGAGGTGATGGCCGAGGTCCGCAAGGTCATCGCCTGGTTCGGCAAGCGCCGCGGGCTTCTGTTCGACGTGGACGAGGATCTGGTCGGCGGCGCGGCCTACGACGCGCACGGAACGCCGCTGTCGGACGCGACCATGGCCAGGGCGCAGTCGGTCGACGCCGTGCTGCTGGGCGCGGTGGGCGGGCCGGCCTACGACAACCTCGATTTCGCGGTAAAACCGGAACGCGGGCTTCTGCGTCTGCGCAAGGAAATGGACCTGTACGCCAACCTGCGACCGGCCCAGTGCTTCGACGCGCTGGCCGATTTCTCGTCCCTCAAGCGCGAGGTGGTGGCCGGACTCGACATCCTGATCGTGCGCGAACTGACTTCGGGCATCTATTTCGGCGAGCCGCGCGGGATCCATTCCGACGACAACAACCCCGACAACGAAGGCGGCCGCGTCGGCATCAACACCCAGCGCTACACGAGCGGAGAGATCCGGCGCGTGGCGCGCTCGGCCTTCGAGCTGGCCAGGAAGCGCAAGAACCGCGTCTGCTCGATGGAAAAGGCCAACGTGATGGAATCGGGCATCCTGTGGCGCGAGGAAGTGCAGTGGGTCCACGACAACGAATACCCGGATGTCGAGCTGTCCCACATGTATGCCGACAACGGCGCGATGCAGCTGGTGCGCCGGCCGTCGCAGTTCGACGTGATCGTGACCGACAACCTGTTCGGCGACATCCTGTCCGACGCGGCGGCGATGCTGACCGGCAGCCTGGGCATGCTGCCCTCGGCCAGCCTGGGCGCGCCGATGGCGAACGGGCGGCCCAAGGCGCTGTACGAGCCGGTCCACGGCTCGGCCCCCGACATCGCGGGCCAGGGCCGCGCCAACCCGATCGCCTGCATCCTGTCGTTCGCGATGGCGCTGCGCTATTCGTTCGACCGGGGCGAGGACGCGGACCTGCTGGAACGCGCGGTGGAAAAGGTGCTGGCCGACGGCGTCCGCACCGCCGACCTGATGGCCGCCGATGGCGGAACGCCGGTCGGCACGTCCGAGATGGGCGACCACATCGTGGCGGCGCTGGACCAGCTGGGCTGAGGCCGTGGCGCGTCCCGGCCCACGCGCGGTGCGACCCTTGCGCGGGACAGGCGCCACGCGGGGGTCGGGCGGCGCGCCGGGGCCGGGTAGCGCGCGGGGCGCCCGCAACCTGCGCGGCGCGGGTCTGGGCCTGTTGTGCATGGCGATCTATGCCGGGCACGACGCGATCCTGAAGCTGCTCGGCGGCGGCTATTCCCCGTTCCAGATCCTGTTCTTCGCGGCGGTGATGTCGTTTCCGCCCGCGACGATCCTTCTGCTCGCGCGCCGCGACGCGGGCTCGCTGCGCCCCGCGAGCCCCGGCTGGGTCGCGCTTCGCAGCGCCGCGCTGTGCCTCAACGCCGTCGCCTGCACCGCCGCCTTCGCGGTCCTGCCGCTGGCGCAGGTCTATGCAATGCTGTTCACCATGCCGCTGATGATCACCGTCATCGCGATCCCGCTGCTGGGCGAGCGGGTGGGCCCGCACCGCTGGACCGCCATCGCCGCGGGCCTCGCCGGCGTCCTGATCGTGCTGCGCCCGGGTGGCGAGGCCTTGTCCTGGGGCCATGCGGCGGCGCTTGCCGGGGCGGCGGGCGGGGCGCTTGCCGCCGTGATCGCCCGCAGGGTCGGTTCGGGCGAAAAGGCGATCGTCCTGGTGCTGTGGCCGATCGTCCTGAACGTTGTGGTGACGGGGGCGGCGCTGCCCTTCGTCTATCGGCCGATGGCGGGCGCCGACCTGGCGCTTGCCGGCGCGGTGGCGCTGCTGGCCCTGACCGCCGGCGCGCTCAACGTCTGGTCCTACCGCACGGCCGAGGCGGCGGTGGTGGCGCCGATGCAGTACAGCCAGATCGCCTGGGCCGCGCTTTACGGCTGGGCCCTGTTCGGAGAGGTCCCTGACCGCGCCACCCTGCTGGGCCTTGCCGTGATCGCCGCGTCTGGCATCTACATCCTGTGGCGCGAGACCCGGGGCGGCAGCCGCTCGACCCCCGTCACCACGTCCGAGGCGGCGGGCGACGCCCAGATCTCCCCCCGCACGACCTTCGGCGCCCGCGTCTTTCCCGCCGAGCCGGGCGCGGCCGTCAAATCACCCGACCACCCCTGATCCCCCTTGCATTCCCCCCCGCCCCGCGCTACCTGCCCCACCTACGGTCGGAGCGTAGCGCAGCCTGGTAGCGCACCTGCTTCGGGAGCAGGGGGTCGGAGGTTCGAATCCTCTCGCTCCGACCAGTATTTTCCTGTGGATTGCCACGATAGTTGTCCTTTTTGGACACTATCCTGCCTTTCTACCCCGTCGATGCGTGATACTCCGCGCGGAGGCAGCGGGGCAGTTCCCCCTCCATGGGCGGCCGTTCCTGTGGATCGGGATGATCGCGGTTGCCTGCCGTTCGAGGATCGCGGTGTGGCAGCGGCGGCTGTCACAGGCGCCGTCGGCGGTCACGCCGCCGATCTCCTCATCGGCGAGGATCTGGTTTTGTGAGCCTCTGTGTGCCTATGCAGCACGCGATCGGATGCCGAAGGTTGAGGCGATCGGGTCACGATCTCCATTAAACCAGCAGGGCAGCGAAGCCCGGGTTGAGAGCGTCGGTACTACTGGCGAGTCATCAAGTTTGACTCGGCGACGGGCGGGACAATTCCTGGCTCCGCCCCGCCCGCTGCAGCGCCGCCACGTCGCGCCTGTCTACGAGAAGAGAATCCAGCCGGAGAGGTTCCCCGGGCCGGACCGCGACCGGCAGCTCCTGCTCGAGGATCAGGCTAAGCACGGCCGGACTGGAACTGCCGAGGATGATCGCCGCCTTATGCAAGGTGACGTGGAGGCGGGTGTCTTCGACCGTGCGGCCAAGGCTGCCGATCCGTTCGAGCAGACGGGTGAGGTCGCTGCGCCGAAACAGCTTTCCGCGTTTCAGGCCCTGGATCCACCCCTGCGGAAGCCCCCTGGCCAGGAGCGAACGGAACATGATGTCCGAGCAACCAAGCAACTGCGCTGCCTCCCCCTTGCCGACAAAGTCCCGGAGGTCACGACGGAGGTCTTCCAGCAGGTCGGCCGTGATCAGGGTGTCCAGGTAGAACTGGTTCCGCATATCCCGGTGCGCCAGACCGCGCAGGAGCAGCATCCTTTTTTAACGTAGCGAGACGGGTGCCGAACTCTTTTGTGGCGGCGGAGAGCGAATAAATTCTCAGCTTGTCCAGAACGACGCCCATCACCATCGAGCTGCCTTGAAGGGGTAGTTGTCCAGTAAATGCTGTCGCACAACATTGCGGACGGGGTCGAGGTCCGGCCGGTTCTTTCGATCCGATCCAAGCAAGGCCTGAACCGTTCCTAGCTGGGGATGTGGCTGCCGGCCGCCCGGCGTCCGTTGTGACATTCTGAAGCGGTCCAGCGTTGCGATGATCCCCTCGGACCCACCCTCCAGTGCCGTGAAGCCGACCTCCATCGCATCGCGACGCTGTTCAGCGGACAGGTTGAACCGGCGCACTTTGGGACCGTACTGCATAAGAACCCCGAATGCCTCACAGGCCTTGACGAGCGGCGAGATCGACAAACGGTCGCACCAGTTGGCTGCTTGCCGGCCATAGGCGCGGTCAGTCAGGTAATTATCAAAACGGTCCGCCATTCCATCGCTTTGAAACTGGAATGACGCAAGTTCGGCGCGGCGGTCCCGGACGAATTCCGTGAAGTCGTAAGCGGATCGTCCACCAACGGGAAACGAGTGGCTCAGCAGTCTCGCCCCATGTCGTGTGCAGTATCGGACAGGGAGAAATTGCCAGTGCAGCGGTTGAACGATTTCCCAGACATTACTCGCCCGCTGCAGTTCTTCGCGAAGGCAGGACGGGCAGTACCGGATCGTGCTGCGGGAGATGACTTCGGAATAGATCTCCTCATTGCCAATGCTGTATCGCCTCGCAGAAGTCCTGACGACCGTGGTCCGTTTGAAGCTGAGCGGAGAGCAGCCTGCAACCCGGCAGAGCGAGTGGATTTCCCGGTCATCCCCGCAAATGATGGCGCCGATGTCCAGCCCGACATCCTTTGCGAAGGTGACGATGTCGGGACTGAGGTTTCGGGCGGCGAGCCGGGACAGAAAGCTGGTGGGGGCCTCGCAGGCAGTGGGCGCGACAGTGAGGGCGAGGCGTTTCATGCAGCACCTGCGTCGTTCTGTTTTGCCGCAACGACTCCGGGCATGGTCATCTGACGTCTCCCCCGGTCAGGCCGGCCAAAAGCCGTCGCGGCTCGATGCGCTCGAAATCATCGACCACGAAGGGGTTGAGACCATCGATGCAACCGGATCTGCGCCGGAACATCCCGGTGAAATCTCCGATCTCTGGACTTGCCCGGAAAATGTGGAGAGCACCAACTGAGGAACCAGGAGGTGTTCTATGGGAAACGGGAACAGGCCG